>NZ_JACHXI010000070.1 GCF_014191985.1 Azomonas macrocytogenes | reverse complement strand
CGGAAATGATCGATCAGCCCCTGGGTCGAGGAATCCTCGGCCGGCTCTGCCTCGTAGCTGGTCAGGCGGTTGTAGACGTTCTTGCCCAGCTCCTTGCCCAGCTCCACCCCCCATTGGTCGAAGGAGTTGATGCCCCAGATCACGCCCTGGACGAAGATCTTGTGCTCGTACAGGGCAACCAGCGCACCCAGGCGATGGGGGTTGATGATTTCCAGCACCAGGGTATTGCTCGGCCGGTTGCCGGGGATCACCTTGTGTGGGGCCAGGCGTTCGATCTCGCCGGCGGACAGCCCCTTGGCGCGCAGCTCGGCCTCGGCTTCGGCGCGGGTCTTGCCCTGCATCAGCGCCTGGCTCTGCGACAGGCAGTTGGCGTACAGCCATTCATGATGGTCGGCCACCGGGTTGTGGCTGACCACCGGGACGATGAAGTCCGCCGGAATCAGCGGGGTGCCCTGGTGCAGCAACTGGTGGTAGGCATGCTGGCCGTTGCAGCCGACACCGCCCCAGATCACCGGGCCGGTGGTACAGGAGACCGGTGTGCCGTCCTGGCGCACGCTCTTGCCGTTGGATTCCATGTCCATCTGCTGCAGGTGCTTGACGAAGTTGCGCAGGTAATGGTCGTAGGGCAGGAAGGCATAGGTCTGCGCACCCCAGAAGTTGTGGTACCAGACGCCGAGCATGGCCAGCAGCACCGGCAGGTTGTGCTCGAACGGTGCGTTGAGGAAATGCTGGTCCATGTCGTAGGCACCGGAGAGCAGATCCTTGAAATTGGCCATGCCGATGGCCAGAGCGATGGGCAGACCGATCGCCGACCACAGCGAGTAGCGTCCGCCGACCCAGTCCCACATGGGGAAGATGTTCTTCTCGCGGATACCGAACTCAACGGCCGCCTGGCGGTTGCTGGTAACGGCGATGAAGTGCCGGTAGAGCTTCTCCTCGGTGCCGCCCTTGGCCAGATACCAGCTGCGGGCGGCCTGGGCGTTCTTCAGGGTTTCCAGGGTGCCGAACGTCTTGCTGGAGATGATGAACAGGGTGGTCTCGGCGTTCAGCTGGGCGGTGACTTCGCG
>NZ_JACHXI010000069.1 GCF_014191985.1 Azomonas macrocytogenes | reverse complement strand
CAGCAGCGATCGGCGCGACGAGCATGGCGATGTAACCTGAACGCGTCATAGAAGTATCTACCTGGATGTGTGAGGTGTGGTTTAAGAACGAAATGCCGAGATAAGGCTTGCACCTTTGCAACGGCGTGGAACGAAAGAAACGGTTCGCTGGTCGATAGCAGGCTCCTGTTGGCTCTGAAAGATGTCTTGGTCACAGTCGGGTCGCTCTCAGCCGCAAGGCGTTGCCTACGACCGATGCCGAACTCAGGCTCATCGCCAATGCTGCGATCAGGGGCGACAGCAACCAGCCCGTGAGGGGATAGAGAACCCCAGCGGCGACGGGGATGCCCAGCGCGTTGTAGAAGAAGGCGAACATGAGGTTCTCCTTCATGTTGCGCACGGTACTCACCGAGAGCGAGCGAGCGACAGCGATGCCACGCAGATCGCCTTTGACCAGCGTGACCTGCGCGCTGTTCATCGCCACGTCGGTTCCGGTTCCCATGGCGATGCCCACGTCTGCCTTCGCCAAGGCCGGCGCATCGTTGATGCCGTCTCCGGCCATGGCGACGATGCGGCCCTCTCTCTGCAAACGTTCGATCAACATGAGCTTGTCCGCCGGCTTGACTTCACCATGCACCTCGTCGATGCCCAGGCGTGCACCGACGGCTTTGGCGGTGGTCTGCCCGTCCCCGGTGGCCATGATGACCCGCAGGCCCGCAGCCTTCAACGCGGCCAGGGCCTCGGGGGTGCTGCCCTTGACCGGATCGGATACGGCGAGCAAGCCCGCGAGCTGCCCGTCCACAGCCAGATACATGACACTGGCCCCTTCGCCGCGCAGGGCTTCGGCCTGGGGTACGAGCGGCTCAACCGACACGCCAGACTGCTCCATCAGCACCGTATTGCCCAACGCCAGTTGCCGGTGCTCAACTTTCCCGCGCACGCCGATGCCCGTTCCCGATTCAAAGGTCTGAGGCTTCACGAGTTGGAGGCCCTGGGCACGCGCGGCCTGCACGATGGCGTCGGCGTGTGTGTGTTCTATGACATGTTTCATGTTGTGAGCAAGACGTTTATCTTGTTTGTTGTTTTATGCTTG
>NZ_JACHXI010000068.1 GCF_014191985.1 Azomonas macrocytogenes | reverse complement strand
CTAGTGGTCTGAATCAGAAATTTGCATGAACTGATCGAGACAGAGAAACCATACTGAGAAGGTTGCCCAGACTGCAGGAGCCTGCCATGGCTGACCCTCGTGCCGTGTCGATCACGCTGTCCGATAGCGACCGCGCCACCCTGACGAACTGGATACGACGGCGCTCGACGGCCCAGGGGCTGGCCATGCGAGCGCGCATCGTGCTGGCCTGCGCCGAACCGGGAGCCACCAATCTGGCCGTGGCCGCGAAGCTGGGCGTGAGCAACCTGACGGTGGGCAAGTGGCGCAGGCGTTTTGCCGACCAGGGCGTGGCAGGACTGGTCGATGCCCCTCGCCCGGGAGCCCCTCGAACCCTTCTGGACGAGCAGATCGAGCGTGTCGTCAGCACGACACTGGAAACGCTCCCCAAAGGCGCCACCCACTGGAGCACCCGGCGCCTGGCGGCGGAACTGGGCATGAGCCAGACGGCAGTCTCGCGCATCTGGCGGGCTTTTGCGCTGGCCCCTCATCGCAGCGAGACCTTCAAGCTTTCCACGGACCCGCAGTTCGTCGACAAAGTACGCGACATTGTCGGGCTTTACCTGAACCCGCCCGACCGGGCGCTGGTGCTGTGCGTGGACGAGAAACCCTCGATCCAGGCCCTTGAGGACACCGCGCCGGCCATCCCGATGCGGCCGGGGCAACTGGAGCGGCATACGCACGACTATCTCCGCCACGGCACCACCGACCTCTTCGCTGCCCTGGACATCAAGGCCGGTACGGTGATCGGCGAAGTGCATCGCCGGCATCGCAGCCTCGAGTTCCGCCACTTCCTGGCCACCGTCGAGCAGGCCACGCCGCCCGAGCTGGAGCTGCATCTGGTGCTGGACAACTCCAGCATCCACAAGACCCCGCTGGTACAGCGCTGGCTGGTGCGCCACCCGCGCGTGCAGCTGCATTTCACACCGACATCGGCTTCCTGGCTGAACCTGGTGGAGTGCTGGTTCTCCCTGCTCACCGCCCGCCAGCTCAGGCGAGGCCGGTTCTGCTCCACGCGGGCGCTGGAGTACGCCATCCGGGCCTACATCGCCGAGCACAACGCTCATGCGAAACCCTTCGTGTGGACCAGGACAGCCGATGAAATCCTGGCTTCGGTCGCTTCTTTCTGCAAACGAATTTCTAACTCACACCACTAG
>NZ_JACHXI010000067.1 GCF_014191985.1 Azomonas macrocytogenes | reverse complement strand
CTAGTAGTGTGAGTTAGAAATTCGTTTGCAGAAAGAGGCGACCGAGGTCAGGATTTCATCGGCTGTCTTGGTCCACACGAAGGGCTTTGCGTGAGTGTTATGCTCGGCGATGTAGGCCCGGATGGCACATTCCAACGCGCCTGTGGAGTGGAACCGACCACGCCTGAGCTGGCGGGTGGTGAACAGGGAGAACCAGCATTCCACGAGGTTGAGCCAGGAAGCAGACGTGGGTGTGAAATGCAGATGCACGCGCGGATGGCGTACCAGCCAGCGGTGTATCAGCGGGGTCTTGTGGATACTGGAGTTGTCCAGTACCAGGTGCAACTCCAGCTCGGGCGGCGTGGCCTGCTCGATCGTGGCCAGAAAATGGCGGAACTCAAGGCTACGATGCCGGCGATGCACTTCGCCGATGACGGTGCCGGCCTGGATGTTCAGGGCAGCAAAGAGGTCGGTAGTGCCGTGGCGGAGATAGTCGTGCGTATGCTGCTCCAGTTGTCCCGGTCGCATCGGGATGGGCGGCGCGGTGTCCTCGATGGCCTGGATCGAGGGTTTCTCGTCCACGCACAGCACTAGCGCTCGATCGGGCGGGTTCAACTAGAGCCCGACAATGTCGCGCACCTTGTCGACGAACTGCGGGTCTGTGGAGAGCTTGAAGGTCTCGCAGCGGTGAGGGGCCAGCGCAAAGGCCCGCCAGATGCGCGAAATCGCCGTCTGGCTCATGCCCAGTTCTGCTGCCAGGCGCCGGGTGCTCCAGTGGGTGGCACCTTTGGGGAGCGTCTCCAGTGTCGTGCTGATGACACGTTCGATCTGCTCGTCCAGGAGGGTTCGAGGGGCTCCCGGACGAAGGGCGTCGACCAGGCCAGTTACGCCCTGGTCGGCAAAGCGCCTGCGCCATTTGCCTACCGTCAGGTTGCTCACGCCCAGCTTTGCGGCCACGGCCAGGTTGGTGGCGCCCGGTTCGGCGCAGGCCAGCACGATGCGCGCTCGCATGGCCAGCCCCTGGGCCGTCGAGCGACGCCGTATCCCGTTCGCCAGTGTGGCGTGGTCACTATCGGACAGGGTAATCGGCACCGCACGAGGGTCAGCCATGGCAGTCTCCTGCTGTCTGGATAACTCTCTCAGTATAGTTTCTCTTCTTCGATCAGCTCATACAAATTTCTGGTTCAGCCTACTAG
>NZ_JACHXI010000066.1 GCF_014191985.1 Azomonas macrocytogenes | reverse complement strand
AGGTTCCACACTGGAGCTGTATCGGCAGATCCTACAATTGCGCCACAAATATTCTCTGGGTAATGGCCAGGTACAGTGGCTCGATGCCGATAAGGATGTGTTGGCATTTGATAACGGCGATCTGCGCATCATAATCAATTTCGGAACCAAGGCTGTAGCCTTGCCAGCGAACAGGAAGGTGTTGCTGTCAAGTGAAGCGTTACAGGAAGACAAGTTGCCGGGCAATACAGCAGTCTGGTTGACGCGCTCGTAAATTTTCACATTAACCGCACGTTCTAGTGCTCTGGTGCTTCGCACTCCTGCGAGTCGAGGCACCCAAACACGAAAAACTCCGAAAATATTCCAAACAGATACAAAGAGCGAACCGGCTGAAAAACGAGATCTGTTTGTTGAAACAGCCATGTCATGATGGAGCAGCAGTCGTGACTAACCTAATAAGTCAGACATTTATAACCATAAACGGAATGCGTTTGCCATTCAGGAATGTTGAAATAGATGGCGTTGTTTATCAAGTACCCAAGGGTATTTCCAGAAATAAAGATAAAAAAAGATGGCAGATAAAATTTGAGCGTAATGGTGTCTGTTTAATTATAGGCGGTATCTCCGATAGCAAATTAAACCCGGCTGCTAGCCTTGAAAAAGCAATAGCGTTACTTAGCAAGTGCATTGATAGATTAACTGAAAAACAGCTTTCTAGAAATCGAAAGCATAACTATAAATATATCAGTCCACTACCTATAAGCAAATACATGAAGCTGATTTGGCGTGTTTCTAAAACGACACCTACTTTATATGCTTATTTATATTCACCTTGTCTCAAGAAAGATAAATTTGTCATCTTTGGATCTCATAAGTTAATCACTAAAAATCAGAATATTTTAAAAGAACGAATGGCTATAGCTTTGCTTTATAATGCTCGAATAGAGCATGGTGATCATGATCCTTATCGAGCGATAAATGAGCAAGAAATTGATAAATACATTGATTTAGCAAAATCAAAAATAACAAACAACATTAATTTTATGAAGTTCATTCAAGATGGGCTTGAGCTGAACCGACAATTAAAAGGAATTTAAATATTGAACTTTGCCTGGGTGAATTTATACACTCCTGATAAAGTATCACCTTAAATCAACAACCACAAAAAAAGGAAACATCCAATGATAGGTAATGCCGCAGTTGATGCCGATGCAACAAACGTGGAAACACCACAATCCAA
>NZ_JACHXI010000065.1 GCF_014191985.1 Azomonas macrocytogenes | reverse complement strand
TCCAGCAACGAGTCTGCGGCGGCGCGACGGCGCGACGTGACCGATACCATGTGCCCGCATTCCAGCAGGCGCCGCGCGATTGCGCTTCCCATCACACCCAGCCCCGCTACGCCTACACGCTTGTTCGTCAGTTCAGTTTGTTCCATGGATCACTCAGCTTCAGGTTTGACGGCATCCTCTACGCCAGCAGCGTTCGTCGATCGTCCTCAAGAGTTCGATTCCAGAAGACCCATCATACGTAATTGACTCGTTTCCGCCATTGCGGTTGCGGGGGCTTGTTGTAAATGACTGGGTTCAGCCTTCGTCTTTGAAAACCAGATTCATGATTACCCTTAAACATTATTTAGACCAAGGTGAACATATTGGTGAGGTTTGTAGGTTTGGAATAATTGCGCCAACATTTACTCGCTCTGTTGGTAAACTACATAAAGACACTTGGCCTGTCGTACTATTAATTCTCCAGATCCAAAAAGTATTATAACTAATAACGGGTGTAGACACCTTGTACGAGCCAACGGCTGATATTTCTTCTTGATTATTTAGAGTGGAATCAAATTGTGCTCTTTCTTGGGCATTTGCAGTGACTAATAGGAAAAATACCAAAATAAAAGCTACGATTACATAATAAGGTTTCATGCTTTCACCTCACCATCTAGATCGCTTTACTAATTTATATAGACTCTATAATTAATTAAGTCAATTAAAATATGCGGATAGCCGAAATTCTTGTATCGGATTGTTGATATATATTATTGATAATATAGTATGTTTTATATATTTACGCCATGCGTAGCTAAATAATCTCTTGACAATGTTTTATCCGAAAAATTGTTCACCTACTAATGTGTGATTATATCATCAAATAAATAGTCTTTTTTTTAATATCGTTCTGATCCAGTAAATAAACTATTAATAATATTATGCGTTGAGCGTTAGGATTGTTAGATATAAACACCATTTAATACAAGTGGTTTTAGGGTTCCTTTTAAGCTGAAAGCTTGGTACTGGAAGTGTTTAAAAATTCCACTTAATAAAGCGAAGGCTTTTGTCAGAGTGGCGCCTAGAGAAACAAACCGGCTCGAGAGTCCTGGTGGTGGGCGGGTTTTGAGGTGACAACGATTGGAAAGGCGTTAAGGCGGGGAATATTCGAGGGGGGGCGCGGGGCGAGGCCGTGGAGCTGGAAAGCCGGGCGCAGCGTTAGCTTTTCCCTGGAGAGGAAAACTCAATTCAGCGTGTTGGAGAGGATGGCGTCCGCCATGGCGTTGATGGTGGCGGCATCAAGCGTGGGGTTTTGTGCCCGCAGTTGCAGGATCAGCGCCAGCCGGTGATGTAACTCGGCTACCGGTGTGGGGGCCTTGGTCGCCGTGGTGGCGCG
>NZ_JACHXI010000064.1 GCF_014191985.1 Azomonas macrocytogenes | reverse complement strand
GGAGACCTGGCCCTACGCAAGCTGTTTCCTTCCCTCTATCAACTCGATCGCGCGAACCTGCTGCACCCGGACATGCGCATCCTCGCCCTGTCCCGCGAGACCGGTGAAGACGGCTGGCATCTGGCACTGATCCGCCAGCACCTGTGCCGCCATGTCCCGGCCACGGAAATCGACGACGCCATCCTGCAGCGCTTTCTCGAACGCGTGGACTACCTCAACATCGACTTCCTGCAGGTCGAGGACTACCCCGCACTGGCCGAGCGGATCGGCTACGCGGAGCAGGTGATCGCCTATTTCGCCACACCTGCCGCCCTGTACGAATCGATCTGCGCCGGGCTGGCCCATGCCGGACTGGCCGAACGCACCCGCGTGGTGCTGGAAAAACCCATCGGCCACGACCTGGCCTCCTCGCGGGTCGTCAACGACGCCGTGGCCCGCTACTTCCCGGAAAACCGCATCTACCGGATCGACCACTACCTGGGCAAGGAAACGGTCCAGAACCTCATTGCCCTGCGCTTTGCCAACAGCCTGTTCGAAACCCAGTGGGACCAGAACCACATCTCGCACGTGGAAATCACCGTAGCCGAAACCGTCGGCATCGAAGGCCGCTGGGGCTACTTCGACCAGGCCGGGCAACTGCGCGACATGCTGCAGAACCACCTGCTGCAACTGCTCTGCCTGATCGCCATGGACCCGCCGAGCGACCTGACCGCCGACAGCATCCGCGACGAAAAGGTCAAGGTCCTCAAGGCCCTGGCGCCGATCACCCCCGACATCGCCCAGCAAGTCGTGGTCCGCGGCCAGTACGCCGGCGGCTACTCCGGCGGCAAGCCCGTGCCCGGCTACCTCGAGGAAGACAACGCCAACGCCCAGAGCAACACCGAGACCTTCGTCGCGCTACGGGCGGAAATCCGCAACTGGCGCTGGTCGGGCGTCCCCTTCTACCTGCGTACCGGCAAACGCATGGCGCAGAAGCTCTCGCAGATCGTCATCCACTTCAAGGAACCGCCGTTCTACATCTTCGCGCCCGAGCAACGCGCCCTGATCAGCAACCGCCTGATCATCCGCCTGCAGCCGCAGGAAGGCATTTCCCTGCAGGTGATGACCAAGGAGCAGGGGCTGGACAAAGGCATGCAGCTGCGCAGCGGGCCGCTGCACCTGAATTTTTCCGACACCTATAAAAGTGCGCGGATCCCCGATGCCTACGAGCGGCTGCTGCTGGAAGTGATGCAAGGCAACCAGAACCTGTTCGTGCGTAAGGATGAAATCGAATACGCGTGGAAATGGTGCGACCAACTGATCGAAGGGTGGAAGCGCCTGGGCGACAAACCCAAGGCGTATCCGGCCGGTTCGTGGGGGCCGGTGGCATCCATTGCGCTGATTACCCGGGAC
>NZ_JACHXI010000063.1 GCF_014191985.1 Azomonas macrocytogenes | reverse complement strand
ACCCTGGAAGTGCGGGTCGATCCGGTCGAATTGGCGGCGCGCGAGAACGCCAGCGCGCCGGGAGGTTATGAAGTGGGCTGTGGCCGGGAGCTGTTCGCCTTCATGCGGGCGTCCTTCAGCACGGCGGAAGAGGGGGCGAGCGCCTTCACGGCCGGATTGGAAAAGGCCTGAAATGAAAACCGCCGCTTCGTCGATTTCGACTGAGTTCCATCGTTCATCGGTGAAGCGGCGGCGTCAGGCGCGTGGATCGCTAGAGAGCATCTTCATCACTCGGATAACGACTGGCGTTGAGGCTTTCCTTGATCTTGCGCAGGTGCGGCTGGAAATCCGTACCACGGCACAAAGTCATGCCGGTGGCGAGTACGTCGAGCACGGTGAGCTGGATGATGCGCGAGGTCATCGGCATGTAGATGTCCGTGTCCTCCGGCTGCGGGGTATCCAGGGTCAGGGTGCAGGATTTGGCCAATGGAGAGCCGGCGGCAGTCAGACCAAGCACCGAGGCCCCATTCTGCCGCGCCAGACGTGCGACATCCACCAGCTCGCGGGTGCGTCCGGTATAGGAAATGATCACGAACAGATCACCGGTATGACTGACCGAGGCCAACATCCGCTGCATCAACACGTCGGAATGCGCGGAAACGGCCAGATTGAAGCGAAAGAATTTGTGTTGCGCATCCAACGCTACCGAGGCCGAAGCGCCAAGGCCGCAGAAATGGATCTGCCGAGCCTGGATCAGCATGTCCACGGCTCGATTGACCTGCTGCGGATCAAGGCTCTGGCGAGCATTATCCAGCGAAGCAATGGCGCTGCCGAAAATCTTTCGCGTGTAGGCTTCGGGGCCGTCATTGGCTTCCACCGCCTGGCTCACGTAGGCGGCTCCGCTGGCCAAGCTCTGTGCCAGCTGCATTTTCAGCTCAGGGTAGCCGCTGACATTGAACGAGCGGCAGAAGCGATTGACCGTCGGCTCGCTGACCTGTGCGTTTTGGGCCAGAGCCGCGATGCTGTATCGCGTAGCCTGCTGCGGGTCGCGAAGTATCGCCTCGGCGACCTTGCGTTCGGCCCGGTTGAGATCCTTGAGGCGGTTCTGAATTTGCTCGAGCAGGTTGCGCGTGTAGTCCATTTGAATTCCTGGGTTGGGCAAGCTGTTTCGGCGCCTATCGTACTGAGCGTATCCGGGCGGGACCACCTGAAATTCAAGAATCAAAAAGTGTAGTTTTATTACTACTTAAAGGATTGATTTAAGCGATTTTAGCTGCTTTTATTTAAATGTCTTATAAAAGCAAACATTAGGGGCTGTCATGATTGCCGAACAATGCACGCTCGCGCTCTTCGGAGCCCTGGGAGACCTGGCCCTACGCAAGCTGTTTCCTTCCCTCTATCAACTCGATCGCGCGAACCTGCTGCACCCGGACATGCGC
>NZ_JACHXI010000062.1 GCF_014191985.1 Azomonas macrocytogenes | reverse complement strand
TTCGGCTTGAATGAGTAAAAAGGAGACTTCCCACTTCAGCGGCTTTGCCGCTCGGCATCGAGTGCCATGATTGAGTTTCGACCAACAATCAGATGAAGGGGAAGTCTCCGATGGGCACTGTATCGCAAACGATGGGCGTGGACTTGGCCAAGCATGTGTTCTCGATCTGCGAGCTGGATGAGACCGGACGGGTGTGCCAGCGCCGGGACTTGCAGCGCGCTGCGTTCGCGGCTTGGCTGACGCAGTTGCCTGCCGGCACGGTGGTGGCGATGGAAGCGTGCAGCGGCGCACACCACTGGGCGCGGCGTTGCCTGTCGCACGGGCTGGCGCCGAAGCTGATGGCGGCGCAGTTCGTCAAACCGTTCCGCAAGAGCCAGGCCAACAAGAACGACCGCAACGATGCCGAGGCCATCGCCACGGCGGCCCGCCAAGGCAACATGCGCTTCGTGTCGGTGAAGACGGTAGAGCAGCAGGCGCGGCTGTCCTGGCACCGGGTCCGCGAGGGCTACAAGACCGAAGCGTTGGCCATCGGCAACCGGCTGCGCGGATTGCTGGCCGAGTTCGGGGTGGTGGTGGCGCAGCGCGATGAGGCGTTGCGCCGCGCCCTGGGCGATGCATCGATCCAGGCCAGCCTGCCAGCGATGCTGGGTGAACTGCTGGACGCACTGGCCGGCCACTGGCGACAGGTGCACGAACGGCTGGCCGAGTGCGATGCACGCATCGCTGCTCACGCCAGGGCGGATGTACGCAGCGTGCGGGCGCAGCGGATTCTGGGGGTCGGCCCGCTGACCGCCGATGCGGTGGTCGCATCGGTGGGCGATGGCCAGGACTTCCGCAATGGCCGGCAGTTGTCGGCCTGGTTGGGCCTGACCCCGGTGCAACGTTCCAGCGGCGGCAAGGATCGGTTGGGGTCGATCAGTTGCCGGGGCGACAGTTATCTGCGCACGTTGCTGATTCAGGGCGCGCGCAGCAGCGTGCAGCGCGCCAAGGCTGTCGCGGTGGAGAAAGCCACGCCCGAGCAGGTATGGATCAAAGACCTGTCCAACCGACTGCCGTTGGGCAAGGTGCTGGTGGCCATTGCCAACAAGCACGCCCGGCAACTGTGGGCGATGCTGGCGCGGCAGGAAGACTACGACCCGGACGCTTGGTTGAAGCATCCGATGGTGCAACGCCCGGCCAGCAGGAAGGCAACGATGATGGTGTAAGGGAAATCGAGTTCACTCGCCAGAGCGAAGCGGTAACAAGCGGTCGGACCGCCCTGCGGAGAGCCTGACTAACAAGGTGGCATCACCACATGCGGGAACCGATCCTTCCGGCATGGATGAACCCGGTGAATGAGAGAGGCCCGCGGGTGCGGTTTTTACCCTGGTCCGGATCGGCAGCGACGATCCCACAAGACCGATTATGGAAATGCAGTCTGGCAACTTGAAACACCGCGAAGACACTGGCGAAAGCAGCAAGGCAACACGTAATGAAAACAGGAAGAACAAAGCCGAAAGCTTAAGGCAAGGGCGTCATGCACCACGGGTTGACGGGAAGCTCCTTATGGAATTGTTAGGCC
>NZ_JACHXI010000061.1 GCF_014191985.1 Azomonas macrocytogenes | reverse complement strand
ACGCCACTGCCGTGGTCTTCGGCGAGCAGCACCTGAGCTATGACCAGCTGAACCGCCAGGCCAACCGCCTGGCCCACAAGCTTCGCGAACAGGGCGTGGGTCCGGATGTACTGGTGGGCATCGCGGTCGAACGCAGCCTGGAAATGATCGTGGGCCTGCTGGCGATTCTCAAGGCCGGCGGTGCCTATGTGCCGCTGGATCCGGCGTATCCCAAGGATCGCCTGGCCTACATGATCGAAGACAGCGGCATCGGTCTGCTGCTGACCCAGAGCCCTTTACTGGAGCGCTTGTCGATTCCAGGGTCGGTACACAGCCTGTGCCTGGATCGGATGGACGAAGAGTTGTCAGCCTACCCGGACAGCAATCTGGAAAACCTGGCGCAGCCGGAGAATCTGGCCTATGTGATCTATACCTCAGGCTCCACCGGACAACCCAAGGGCACGGCCCTCAGGCACAACAGCTTCGTCAACCTGCTGCACTGGTTCCAACAGCGCTGTGAACTGACAGCCCAGGACAAAGTACTGCTGATCAGCTCCTACAGCTTCGACCTGACCCAGAAAAACCTGCACGGCATTCTCTGTGCGGGCGGACAACTGCATATTCCTGCTGGCACAACCGGCTACGATCCGGACGCTTACCGCCAGCAGATCGCCGAGCATGGCATTACCCTGATCAACTGCGCACCCAGCGCCTTCTACCCGCTGTTGCAAGGTGGCCACTATGCTGGACTGGCCTCACTGCGGCATGTACTGCTGGGAGGCGAGCCCATCAGCCTGGCCGAACTATCGGACTGGCTGAGCGCCCCGCAGAGCGAGACGGTGCGTCTGCACAACACCTATGGTCCGACCGAATGTACCGATGTGGTCGTGGCGCACACACTCGAAAACCTGACCGCGTACGCCGGCCATAGCATGCCGACCGGTCGCCCGTTACCGGGGGTTCAGACCTATATCCTGGATAACGGCGGCTACCCCGTTGCGCCTGGCGTCATCGGCGAATTGCATATCGGCGGTTTCTGTGTTGGCGAAGGGTACTGGCATAAAGCGGGATTGACCGCTGAGCGCTTCATTCCCGACCCCTTCGACGATCAGGGTGGACGGCTGTACCGCACCGGTGACTTGGCCCGTTACCGCGCCGATGGCGTGATCGAATACATGGGCCGGATCGATCACCAGGTAAAGATCCGTGGTTTCCGGATCGAACTGGGCGAGATCGAAGCGCGGCTGCAACAGCATCTGGCGGTGCGCGAAGCCGTGGTGATCGATATTGATGGCTCCAGCGGCAAGCAACTGGCCGGCTATCTGGTACCCAGCGATCCGTCGGTTCTGGCGTCCGAGGAAAGGCAACTTGCTCTGCGCAGTGAACTGAAAGAGCATCTTAAAACCACCTTGCCGGACTACATGGTGCCGGCGCATTTGATCCTGCTGGAACGGATGTCACTGACGCCCAATGGCAAGCTGGACCGCAAGGCGCTGCCCAGGCCGGATATCAGCCTGCTGCAGCAGGAATACGTGGCACCGCAAAGCGAACTGGAGCAGCAACTGGCCGGGATCTGGGCGCAGGTGCTGAAGGTCGAGCGGGT
>NZ_JACHXI010000060.1 GCF_014191985.1 Azomonas macrocytogenes | reverse complement strand
TCGCCGAAGACCACGGCAGTGGCGTCCGGCGTCCGCGCTGCCTGGGCTTCGATCAGTTGGTGGATGCATTGCTCGCTGGGATAGCTCGCCTGGGTCTGGTTCCATTCGTGCAGGATCTGCTCACGTTCGGCATCTCCCAGCAAAGGCAGTTCGGCAAGGCGCTGTTCAGGCTGCTGGGCGATGCCTTGCAACAAGTTGATCCAGTGCCTGGACATCCGCTTGACCGTGGCCATATCGAACAGGTCTGTCGCATAACTCAGCGAAACCGATATCCCCGTTTCTGCCTCACAGGTATCCAATGTCAGGTCGAATTGTGCGCTATGTCCTTCCCAGTCGAGGCCTTCGATCTGTAGCCCCGGTAACTTATGGGACGAGCCTTTCACCTGTGCCTGATGGTTGAACATCACCTGGAACAACGGACTATGGCTCAGGCTCCGTTCCGGCTGCAGCGCTTCCACCAGTTGTTCAAAGGGCAAGTCCTGATGCGCCTGGGCTTCCAGCGCCGTCTGCCTGACCTGTTGCAGCAGGTCGCTAAAGCGCAACTGCAGATCAAATTCGGCCTTCAACACTTGGGTGTTGACGAAGAAGCCGATCAGCCACTCGGTTTCCATCCGGGTGCGGTTGGCAATCGGTACACCGACACGAATGTCAGTCTGTCCGCTGTAGCGGTGCAGCAACGTCTGGAAGCTGGCCAGCAGCAGCATGAACAGGGTGACGTTGTGCCGTTGAGCCACTCCTCTCAACGCCTGGGTCAATTGGCTGTCCAGCTCCAGATTCAGTCGCACGCCCCGGTGGCTTTGCACACTGGGCCGGGGGCGATCGCTGGGCAGTTCCAGAATGGATTGCTCACCGCCCAGCTTTTCCGTCCAGTAGGCCAGTTGCCGCTCCCGCTCGCCCGCTTCCATCCATTCCCGTTGCCAGGCGGCGTAGTCGGCGTATTGGATCGGCAGATCCGGCAGTTGGATTTCCCGGCCCTGACTGTAGCCTTCGTAAAGCTGGATCAGTTCGTCCACCATGATCGGGGTCGACCAGCCGTCCGAGACGATATGGTGCAGGGTCAACACCAGTACGTGATCGTCATCACCCAAGCGCAGCAGTTTCACCCGCAGCAGCGGTCCCCGCTCCAGGTCGAACAAATGGGCGACTTCGTTTTCCACGTGGACGCGAATCTGTTCATCGGTCGCTTCCGACAGCGTTTCCAGCTCCAGCGGAACAGGCAGGCTGGCACGGATGATCTGGACAGCCTGCTCGCCCTCCTGACGGAACGTGGTGCGCAGGCTTTCGTGACGTTGGATCAAGGCAGCAAAGCTCGACTGCAGGGCCGATAGATCAAGCTTGCCCTTCAGGCGCAAGGCAGCGGGAATGTGGTAGGCCGCGCTGTCCGGCTCCAGTTGCCAGAGGAACCACTGGCGTTGCTGGGCGTAGGATAGGCCCAGCGGCTGGTTACGGTCGATCCGAACGAAGGCCGGAGCCTGGCTATGGGTACTCTGCGCTACGGCAGCCGCAAAGTCTGCCAGATCCTGACTTTCAAACAGGCTACGCAAGGACAATTCGAGGCTCAGTTGATGCCGAGTCCGGGAAATGACCTGAGTTGCCAGCAGCGAATGCCCCCCCAGCTCGAAGAAATTATCCGTCAGCCCTACCCGCTCGACCTTCAGCACCTGCGCCCAGATCCCGGCCAGTTGCTGCTCCAGTTCGCTTTGCGGTGCCACGTATTCCTGCTGCAGCAGGCTGAT
>NZ_JACHXI010000059.1 GCF_014191985.1 Azomonas macrocytogenes | reverse complement strand
GTGACTTTTTCTTGTTTCATTGATAGTTTCCAGGCAAAACAAATCCAACGCCGTGGAGCCCGCCATGCATTCTCGCATCATCGAAGTAACCGAGCGCGTGATCGATCGTAGCGCGACGCAAAGACAGCGCTACCTTGCCCTGATCCACCAGGCGGCCAGCGAAGGCCCGCAACGGGGCAAACTGCAGTGCGCCAACTTCGCCCATGGCGTGGCCGGTTGCGGCGAGCAGGACAAGCAGAACCTGCGCCTGACCAACTCCACCAACGTGGCCATCGTCTCGGCCTACAACGAGATGCTCTCCGCCCACCAGCCCTACGAACACTACCCCGAACACATCAAGCAGGCGCTGCGCGAGATCGGCTCGATCGGCCAGTTCGCCGGTGGCGTACCAGCCATGTGCGACGGCGTCACCCAAGGCGAACCGGGCATGGAACTGGCCATCGCCAGCCGTGAAGTGATCGCCATGTCCACTGCGATCGCCCTGTCGCACAACATGTTCGACGCCGCCCTCTACCTGGGCATCTGCGACAAGATCGTCCCCGGCCTGTTGATGGGGGCCCTGCGCTTCGGCCACCTGCCTGGCCTGTTCATCCCCAGCGGTCCCATGCCCTCCGGCCTCTCCAACAAGGAAAAGGCCGACGTCCGCCAGCGCTACGCCGAAGGCAAGGCCAGCCGCGACGAACTGCTCGAATCCGAGATGAAGGCCTACCACAGCCCCGGCACCTGCACCTTCTACGGCACCGCCAACACCAACCAGATGCTGATGGAAGTCATGGGCCTGCACCTGCCCGGCTCCTCCTTCGTCAACCCCGACACCCCCCTGCGCGATGCCCTGACCCACGAGGCCGCCCAACAGGTCGTGCGCCTGACCCGCCAGGGCGGGCAGTTGCTGCCGCTTGGCGAACTGGTCGACGAACGCGTCCTGATCAACTCCATCGTCGCCCTGCACGCCACCGGCGGCTCGACCAACCACACCCTGCACATGCCCGCCATCGCTCGCGCCGCCGGCATCCACCTGACCTGGCAGGACATGGCCGACCTCTCCGAAGTGGTCCCGACCCTGGCCCACGTCTACCCCAACGGCAAAGCCGACATCAACCACTTCCAGGCCGCTGGCGGCGTCGCCTTCCTGATCCGCGAACTGCTCGATGCCGGCCTGCTGCACGAAGACGTGCACACCGTGGCCGGACGCGGCCTGCGCCGCTACACCCAGGAACCCTTCCTCGAAGGCGGCGAGCTGTACTGGCGCGATGGCCCGACGAAAAGCCTCGATGAAAACATCCTGCGCCCGGTGGCGCGGCCCTTCTCGCCGGAAGGCGGCCTGCGGGTGATGGAAGGCAACCTCGGCCGTGGCGTCATGAAAGTGTC
Organism: Azomonas macrocytogenes; assembly: GCF_014191985.1. Classification (GTDB taxonomy): domain Bacteria; phylum Pseudomonadota; class Gammaproteobacteria; order Pseudomonadales; family Pseudomonadaceae; genus Azomonas; species Azomonas macrocytogenes. Next base: position 444 of record NZ_JACHXI010000059.1, on the reverse strand, counting down.
CGCCGTCGCCCCCGAACACCAGATCGTGGAAGCCCCGGCGCGCGTCTTCCAGGACCAGCAGGAACTGGCCGACGCCTTCAAGGCGGGAGAGCTCGAGCGCGACGTCGTCACCGTCGTACGCTTCCAGGGACCACGCAGCAACGGCATGCCCGAACTGCACAAGATGACCCCGTTCCTGGGCGTGCTGCAGGACCGCGGCTTCAAGGTTGCCCTGGTGACCGACGGCCGCATGTCCGGAGCCTCCGGCAAGATCCCGGCGGCGATCCATGTGTGTCCCGAAGCCATCGATGGCGGTCCGCTGGCGCGGGTGCGCGACGGCGACATCATTCGTGTCGATGGCCAGGCCGGGACCCTGGAAGTGCGGGTCGATCCGGTCGAATTGGCGGCGCGCGAGAACGCCAGCGCGCCGGGAGGTTATGAAGTGGGCTGTGGCCGGGAGCTGTT
>NZ_JACHXI010000058.1 GCF_014191985.1 Azomonas macrocytogenes | reverse complement strand
GCGCAGAACCGCCGAACCGGATTCCAGCAAAGCCACGCAGGCGCATCCGTGCTTGCGCACGTAGGCGTAAATCCGGTTCGGCGGTTCTGCGCTTGGGCGTGAAACCGCATCCGTGCATCATTGGATTTGTGGGATTGCCGACCATGCCCCAGCCACTCGCCACCGCCCCGGAGCGCGCGCAACTGCTCGCCATCGGCTCGGCCGGCGCCGCTGGCCGGGCCATCGACCCCGTGCCCGTGGTGCGGCTGTTCACGCCGGACGCGCATGTGACCTGGCTGCTGGCCGCGCTCGATCCCGCCGATGGCGACACCGCCTGGGGCCTCATCGACCTGGGAATCGGGATGCCGGCGCAGGGCACCGTCAAGCTATCCGACCTGGCTGGCATCGTCGGGCCGCGCCAGCAGCCCGTGATGCGCGACCTCTATTTCCGCCCCACGCGCACGCTGTCGGAATACACCCGGCTGGCCGAGCGCGACGGAGCGATCCCGGACTGAATACGGCCTACTGTGACTTTTTCAGTCTGGTGTCATACCGGGTAGGTCTCAATCGAGATTCTTGCGGCGAAGCCCTACCAATCTGATCCAAATAGACAGGATGCTTGACGCGGGCTGCGGCAGGCTGGCTTGTGCGGTGCCCTCGGTCGGGGCGCTGCCGCCGCAGCATTGAGACGAATACCGCAACACATCGGAGCCAATCGGTCTTGATAGCCCCATCCGCTGTTTTCACCCCTGACGTTCCGACGAAGGCGATGTAGCGCGTAGTTCTTCCGTGGCGGCGAGTCCTGTTCGCAGGAGGAGGCGTCATGGTCAATCCTCATCACCTCGCGCATTGGTATCCCACTGCCGCATACCTGTATGTCTTTTGGCTGGATGCGCTCGCGCTCGCCTGGGAGTACCTGCGCAGGCATCCAGACTACCGGCTCGACTGGCTGCGCCGTCATCGCCGGCGTGAAGCAGCGCATCGCTGGGGCTTGCGCCTGCTGGAAGACCCAGCCCTGGATGCGCGCGACGCGCATCCAGCCTGGCTACCCGGCCACGCTGCCGTGGTGCAACTCTACCCCGATGCCGATCCGCCCGTGGATGCCGAATCCTTCGCGTTCTGGCGCATCCCCGGCCAAAAGCAACTGTTCCACGACGGCAAGAAACTGGCGCTGATCGCGCGCAGTCCACGCCATTGCCTGCGCTTTGCGCTGGCGGCTGGGCTCGAAGACGGCATGGCCGTCGCCTATGCCCACCGCGGCGGCGCTGCCGCGCCTGCGCGCGGTCATGTGTTCGGCGCGGCACTGGCCGATGCCAGACGTAGGCCGACACCTGCCGCGCAGCCCCAACGCTATCTGACCAACGACGAAGCCGCCGAATACCTGCGCCTGTCGCCGCGCACGCTGGAAAAGCAGCGCGTGATCGGCGGCGGCCCGCGCTTTCGCAAGTTCGGCCGGCGCGTCATGTACGCCGTGGCCGACCTCGATGCCTGGGCCGCCGACCGCAGCTTCGAGACGACTTCCGATCCCGAATACGCCGAGCACCACTCGGCCGACAGCCGTGCGCGCTGACCACTGGAGCGCGGGAGGCCATCGCCATGTCCAGCCCTGCGCTGCCGTCCCGGCAGCGGCCGTTGCAAGAGCGCGAACAGCTCGACCTGTTCCGCGCCTTGCCCGGCGACATGGCGCCGCGCGACAGCCAGGACTTGATGGCCTTTCCGTTCTTCTCGCTGGCGAAGTCGCGGCGCGTCGCGCCGATCGACTTCCGGGCGGGGAACGTCACGATCCGCGTGGAAGGCACGGCCGAGCATGGCATCGCCACGATTTGGGACGCGGACGTGCTGATATGGGCGGCCTCGCAGATCGTGGATGCCCGCGACGCGGGCTTCCGCTCG
>NZ_JACHXI010000057.1:445-1950 GCF_014191985.1 Azomonas macrocytogenes | reverse complement strand
CGGTGGTCGCAGTATCATTTTTCCGAGTAGATCCTGCCCGCCAACGAAAGAACGCAGGTGCAGGGCTAGGGCTGGCCATCGTCAAATCAATTGCCGAAGCTCATGGTGGACATGTGCAGGCAACGTCCAGCGATACAGCGACTAAATTTGATCTAACGCTGCCTCGCATCGCTTAGTTGGCCTCTCGCCATTGCGGGAGAATGCAGATCGTGGATGGGCGCAGTTTCGACTCGTCGGAAGCAGGTTGCTCGTCAGATGATGGACATGCCTTTCTGCCGTCCAATCTCCCATGACACACCGCCGCCGCGTACAGTGGCAGCAAGTTGCTGACCTAGCCGTTGCTCGATCACTGGTTTCCACGGCACTAGGCTGAATCCCATGCCGTCATCGAGCATCGCGTAGCGCCCGCTGGCGAGCATGACGCTGCGCCGGTAGATGCCGGCCACGCGCTGCCCATCGGCCACCGGGCGATGCTCCAGGCCGGTTTCGCCGGCAATGTCCTTCGCGGCTTGTGCCAGTTCCCGGTTGCGCAGCGTGCCCAGCAGGTTGCGCGCCAGGATCACGCGCTGCCCGCGCCGCTCGGCCAGCCCCTGTTCGGCAAGGAAGTCGGCGCGTTTCTGCAATGCCTCCTTGACCTCGCCGCCAAAGCCCAGGTCCCCCAGGCCCGAGCCGCCGCCGATCAACTGCTGGTCGAGCCAGGTGGCCCCGATCACGCGCGCCTGCCGCTCGATGGGCAGGTGCGATTTCAGCTCTACAGCCACGCCGCCCAGGCGCTGCGCGTCGTACTGGCGACCGCGCTCGGCCAGGTCGCCCGGCACCTTCCATAGCCCCTCGGCCACGCGCTCCACGATGCCGCCGCGGCGCAAGGCTTCGAGCCGGCGGACATGGGCGGCGACGACTTCCTGCGGATCACGGCCCGGCATGGCCTGACCCTGTGCGATGGCGAGGTGGTGGTCGGTGCGGTACAGGCCATCGCTCGCCAGAGCGGCGATGTTCCTGTCGGCCGCGCGCACGTCGGCCGATCCCTTCACCTCCACCACGGCGCCGGTGGGATAGTTCGCCAGCTCGTCGCGGGCGTTGAGCGCGACGTAGTGGGCCTTGCCGTCCACCCCGTCGATGACCAGATAGCCCCGGTCGCGCAGCTCGTCGGCCAGCCCCTTCGCAGCCACGCGGCCGAGGATGGTTCGGCCATCGTCGCCCGGCTCGAACACCGCCAGCTCGCGCGGTTCGCCGCGCATGGCTCGCTGCATGGTGCGGATGATGTCGCCGCGCTCGCCCAGGGTGCGCAGCGTCTTTTCGGCATCCGCATGGACGGCCCAGGTGCCCGGCTGCGTCTCGTCGGCGAGGCCCATGCGCTGCAAGCGTGGCAGGCGGCCGATCAGCAGCAGGCGCGGGGGGGGGGGGGGGGGGGGGGGGGGGGGGGGGGGGGGGGGGGGGCGGGGGGGGGGGGGGGGGGGGGGGGGGGGGGGGGGGGGGGGGGGGGGGGGGGGGCGGGGTGGGGACGC
>NZ_JACHXI010000057.1:0-435 GCF_014191985.1 Azomonas macrocytogenes | reverse complement strand
CCATCGGCGATGTAGTCGCCCGCGATGATGAGGTCTTTGCCCGTGTCGTCCCGTCCGCGCACGATCAAGTGGGTGTGCGGGTTGTCGGTGTTCCAGTGATCGACCGCCACCCATTCCAGCCGTGTGCCCAGGTCGGCTTCCATGCGGCCCATGAGATGCCGCGTGTAGGTGCGCAGGTCGTCCAGTTCCGCGCCATCCTCCGGCGAGAGGATGAAGCGGAAATGGTGCCGGTCGTCGGCGCAGCGTTCCTTGAAGGCGTCGAGGTCGGCAGCATCGGTCTGCGGCCCATAGGCTTGGCCTGGCTCGCCATCGCGGCCGGCGCCGTCGCGCTCGATGTAGCGCAGGTGCTTGGCGAGCGACTGCGGACTGGCCCGCTGCTGATTGACCAGCAGCGTCTTGATGGTCACGCGCCGCGACATGGGCGTGAGGTTCTCT
>NZ_JACHXI010000056.1 GCF_014191985.1 Azomonas macrocytogenes | reverse complement strand
ACGTAATGAAAACAGGAAGAACAAAGCCGAAAGCTTAAGGCAAGGGCGTCATGCACCACGGGTTGACGGGAAGCTCCTTATGGAATTGTTAGGCCCCAAACCGCTGCACCAAGGACTCACATGCCGGAAGTGCTTGCGGTGTTGCCCACGCAACTGCTGATTGTATGTCCGGCTCCAGTTTTGCCAGAGCCTCCGGTGCCCAGTGCGCCCGAACGGCTCCAATAGGCAGAGCATCAACCTCTGACGAGATCATGGCGAAGGTGACAAAGTCTTGATCGGAGTCCTCAACCTCGACTTCCCATCGAAGCGCGGCAAGTGAGTGACAGCCATCTAGGACTGGAACCTCGCCGGCAAGAATGCCAGCGGCTATCTCGGCAGCTTGCCGGCGAACTGACAATACGTACTGCTCGTGTGTCATGTGCTCGCTCATTGGGCCCTAACTACAATTCGACACCAACTGGTATAAAAAACTACACCATCTGGTGCATAACATTCCCTTGTCGACTAAGCCACTCCCCTTGTAGCCTCTGGCTTTCAGCAGGATGCTGCAAAACACAGGGGAGTTATACACCATGGACGGCAGGCCCAGATTGCTGGATCGGCTACGGGAGCAGATCCGGGTACGTCATTATTCCATTCGCACTGAAATTGCTTATGTAAAGTGGGTGAAAGAATACATCCGCTTCCATGGGCTTCGCCATCCCGAAGAAATGGGAGCTCCCGAGGTTGAGCAATTTCTGTCGTATCTGGCAGTAGCCCGGCATGTTTCTGCCTCTACTCAGAATCAGGCGCTGGCATCGCTGCTCTTTCTCTACAAGCATGTTTTGGCAATTGAGTTGCCATGGCTCAATGAGGTGGTACGGGCCAAAAAGCCCGAGCGTCTGCCTTTGATACTGTCCATAGCTGAAACACAGCGCCTGCTGGCGGTTTTCGAGGGTGAAACAGCTCTGGTGGCGGGTTTGCTCTACGGTTCTGGCTTGAGGTTGATGGAGGCAATGCGATTACGGGTAAAGGATATCGACTTCGAGCGCAGGGAAATTCTGGTGCGTGATGGCAAGGGTATGAAGGATCGGATCACGCTGCTTCCTGCCCGGTTGATCGAGCCCCTGCAAACCCATCTGGCCTGTGTGAAGGCCCTGCATCGGCGCGATCTTGCAGAAGGCTTTGGTGAGGTTTACCTGCCGTTCGCACTGGCGCGCAAGTACCCGAATGCACCGAGCGAATGGGGTTAGCAATATATCTTCCCGGCTCGGGAGCGTTCTATCGATCCTCGTTCCGGTCTGCGTCGTCGCCATCATCTTGACGAGAAGCGTATACAGCGTGCGTTCAAGGCGGCCGTACGAGAAATTGGACTCGGCAAGCCTGCAACTTCGCATACGCTGCAGCATTGCTTCGCAACCCATTTGCTGGAAAGGGGCAGGATATTCGCACCGTTCAGGAGCTTCTGGGCCATGCCGATGTGAAAACGACGATGATCTACACCCATGTGCTCAACCGTGGCGGGCTGGGTGTGCTGAGTCCTTTGGATCGGTGTTGAAATTGATGGAGTAGCCTGGGTGGCTGGCCGGATCGCGAATCGACCTGGCTTGCGCGCGGTGAGGGTAGGGATAGCGGCTTTCGATATCGCTTACTTATAAAGACGAACGAACTCGAAAAAACCGCCACCTTATTTACAAATTTTATTCTGCTGACTAGCGTCTGAATTGGCGGAAGTTGTCTATGACTCCAGCCGTCGGCGCACGGCGGCTTCGATACCCGCGGCATCCAGGCCGCACTCGGCGAGCATTTCAGCCGGTCGGGCGTGCTCCACGTAACGGTCCGGCAGGCCCAGTTGCAGCAGCGGGACGGCGAGGTTGTCCCGGGCCAGCAGTTCGCCGACCGCACTGCCCGCGCCGCCCATGAGGCTGTTTTCCTCGAGGGTTACCAGCAACTGATGGTCGGCGGCCAGTTCGCGCACCAGGGCTTCGTCCAGCGGCTTGACGAAGCGCATATCCGCGACCGTGGCATCCAGGGTTTC
>NZ_JACHXI010000055.1 GCF_014191985.1 Azomonas macrocytogenes | reverse complement strand
TGGAACAGCATGCCCTGCTGCATCGGCGAGAGCGGGTAGATATCGCTGATCTGGGCGGACGGGATGTTCGCGGTCAACTGGTCCAGCTGTGCCTGGCTCAAGCCAGCCAGCGGGAAGTCCAAGGGGGTGACGCCGCTGCTGCCTTCTGCGGTACAGTGTGCGATGAGAGTTTGCAGTTCCTGGGCGTACGCTTCGGCCAGGCGTTGCACTGAACTCTGCTCGAATACCTCGCCGCTGAACGTCCAACTCAGATTCAGCTCTCCACCATAGATCTGGCCGTTGATGCTGATGGCTGCATCCAGCGGAGCCGCTTCGTCCAGCTCCGCGCCACCGCTCTCCCTAGAAGGTACAAATAGACCTTCTTCGGCATCAAAGCTGCCATCAAACTGGCCCAGGTAGTTGAAGACGATAGAGCCTTGAGGCAGGCCCTGCAGGCTGGTTTGCGCTTCAGGTGAACCCAGGTAACGTAGCAGGCCATAACCAATACCCTTGTTGGGGACAGCTCGCAATTGTTCCTTGATAGTCTTGAGCGAGTCAGTCATGCCTTCCTGTGGGCTGAGTTTGACCGGGAAAGCGGTAGTGAACCAACCCACGGTACGGGTGATGTCCAGGTCGTCGAACAGGTCTTCCCGGCCATGACCTTCCAGCTTGATCACGGTTGAAGATTGGCCGGTCCAGCGGCAGATGATCCGGGCTAAGGCGGTCAGCAGCAGGTCGTTGATCTGGGTGCGATACGCAGCCGGTGCTTCCTGCAACAAACGTCGGGTGTCGTCGCGATTCAGTTGGGTACTGACGGAAACGGCATGTTTCTGTTGTTGCCTACCGTCTGGGTGATCATACGGCAAGGTGTCGTCGACATCTTGCAGTTGATCTTGCCAGTAGCCCAGCTCTTGTTCGAGCACTGGGCTGTGGGCATAGGCTTGCAGGTGTTCGCTCCAGTCCTTGAACGAGCTGGTCTTGGCCGAGAGCTGAATGGGATGACCAGTCAATAGTTGGGCATAGGCAGTCTGCAGGTCTTCCAGCAGAATCCGCCAGGAAACCCCATCCACGACCAGGTGGTGAATGGCAACCAGTAGCCGTTGCGAACCATCCGCCAGTTGCATCAGGACAGCACACAGCAGAGGACCTTCGCTCAGATTCAGGCTGGCCTGGGCTTCGTTGGCCACCGCTTCGATCTCTGAGGCATCGTTCAGTTGGCTATGCCACAACACGTCGACTGGAACATTGTCCAGATACTGTGCCTGCCACTGGCTATTAATCTGCCGGAAGCTCAGGCGCAGGCTATCATGCTGTCGGAGCAAAGCACTCAAGGCTGAGTTCAGCAGTCCGGCATCGAGCGGTTGGGTTGGTTTGAGCAGTACCGACTGGTTCCAGTGGTGACGTTGGGGGATAGCGCTTTCGAAGAAGAAGTGCTGGATCGGGGTCAAAGGTGACTGACCCATCACCAGCCCCTGCTCGATCCGCAAACCTTCACTGCGCCGCGCCACACCGGCCAGGCCCTGGATCGTCTGGTGCTGGAACAGGTCTTTGGGGGTGATCTGTATCCCTTGCTGCCGTGCCCGGCTGACCACCTGGATGGAGATGATCGAGTCGCCACCCAGCTCGAAGAAGTTGTCGGTCAACCCGATCCGCTCGACCTTCAGCACCTCTGCCCAGATCCCGGCCAGTTGCCGCTCCAGTTCGCTTCGCGGTTCGATGTATTCCTGTTGCAACAGGCTGACATCCGGCCTGGGCAGCGCCCTGCGGTCCAGCTTGCCATTGGGCGTCAAGGGCATCCGTTCCAGCAGGATCAGGTGCGCCGGCACCATGTAGTCCGGCAAGGCGGTTTTGAGGTGGTCTTTCAGTTCGGCACGTAGCTCGCTTTGCGCTTGCGGTTCGTTCAGGATCGCTGGATCGGCAGGGACCAGATAGCCGGCCAGTTGTTTGCCGCTGGGCCCATCGAGGTCGATGACCACCGCTTCGCGCACCACCGCCTGTTCCTGCAGCCGCGCTTCGATCTCGCCCAGTTCGATGCGGAAGCC
>NZ_JACHXI010000054.1 GCF_014191985.1 Azomonas macrocytogenes | reverse complement strand
CCCCGCCCCCCACCCACAGCCGCACCGCCGCGCCGCACACCGCATACCCCGTGATCGGCCCGAAAGACCGGCTGTCGAACGACGCCGGGTTGGTCACACTGAGCAGGAACAGTTCGCCAGCTTCAAGGCGACGGCACTGCTGCCAGGATGGCAGCGGCCGGCCCCAGCGGTCGGCGGGCAGCGCGGCGGCCGAAGGCACGCCGTCGATGCGGACGATGCGGCCAGTGATGCACACCTCCTGCGGCGCGATGGCGCCCACGCGCTTGAGCAGCGGGACGCGCGCCGGCAGGTAGCCGCGCTGCGCGGCCAGCGCGGCAGCGTCTGGCGGCAGCGTGGTCAGGACGATGCTGCCCACGGACAAGGGGCGTGGCAGCGAGCCGGGCTTACGGCCCAGCGGATCGACGCGATACCAGCCGACCGCCACGCTGTCGGACGGGTTGTAGATCAGGCGCGGCAGCGGATGCACGAAGGACGCCCAGGCCAGCGCAGCGAGGCCCCAGGCGGACAGGCTCGCCAGCACGAGGCGAGCGCGCAAACGTGCGCGGGGCGCGCGAGGACGCGGCTCGGTGCCGGCAGGGGAAACGGCGGTCATGGCAGCGCCCTCCCGGTCAGCCAGGCGGCGTGTCGCTCGGCGGTGTATTCGGGCAACGGCAGGCGCGCGGCGAGCCGGTTGGCGAGCGTGCGCCAGTACGCGGGCGACGCTCCGATAGGCGCGATGCCCAGCGCCTCGATGGGGTCGATGCGCTCCAGCACGGCGCGCACCTGGTTCTCCCCTTCGGCGTGCAGCAGCAGGCGCGCGCCAGGCTGCACGCCGGGGATGCGCTGCGCCGCATCGAACGGCGTGCAAGCCTGCATCACCATGAGCTGCCAGCGGATCGTGCCGTAGTCGTTGGCCTGCCAGCGGATGCGGCACAACATGGCGCCCGGCAGGAACACCGCGCAGCGACGCCAGCGGTCGAGTTGGTGCGTGCGCGCAGGTTCACCGAAGCGCAGGTAGAGCTTGAAGCGCGGTTCGATGTAGGCCAGTGCCACGCGCGTCAGCGGCGCGCTGGCAAGCTGGCCGGAAGGTGCTGCGAGCGCAGCCGTGGCCGCGCCAGCGGCAGGCGAAGCGGATGCGGTCATGGGGTGTTCTCCCTGCGGTGTTCTGGAAACTCGCGCTCCAGCAAGCCGCGCAGCAGGTCGGAGACGGTCACGCCTTGCGTGAAGGCCGACACTTTGATGCGCGCCCGCATCGCGGGCGTGATGTCGAGCGTGAGGCGGGCCGTGTAGAGGTCGCCCTTGCCCAGCGCATCGGCGTCGCCCTGGCGAATCCACGCCTCGGCGTGCGGATTCGCGGGCGGACGCGCGCCGATGCCGACGCGCTTGACCGAGCGTTTGCCGTTCGGTGGCGGCTTTGCGGTCATGGCGTCCACCGCAACAGTTCGTCCACCAGCGCGGTGATTTCGCGCGCGGCGGCGCTGTCCGGCGCCGTCTCGCGTGCAAGCCGTCCAGCGGCCACGCTGTCGGCGAACACGATGCGTTGATGCACTTCCGCGCGCAGCGCAGGAAGCGGCTGGTCGGCGAGTGCCTGGCGCGCTTCGCGTCCGATCACGGTGGTACTGACGCGCCGATTGATGACGAAGGCCGCGCGCAGCGCAGGCCGAAACACCTGCGCTTCGCGGATCAGCGCCACCATCTCCGCGCTGGCCCACAGGTCGTAGGGGCTGGGCTGCACCGGAATCAGCACGCGCTCGGCCGCCAGCAGCGCGGAGCGCGCCAAGGCGGCGATCCTGGGCGGCCCGTCGATGACGACGTGATCGGCCCGCCTGGCGAGTTCTGGCGCCTCCTGATGCAGCGTTTCGCGTGCGAGGCCCACGGCGCTGAACAGCCTTGGCAAGCCTTGCTGGCTTCTGCGCTGCGTCCAGTCCAGCGATGAGCCTTGCGGGTCGGCATCCAGCAGCACGACGTGCTGGCCGCGCATCGCCAACTCTCCAGCGATGTGCGTGGCGAGCGTGGTCTTGCCCACGCCGCCTTTCTGGTTGAGCAGAGCAACGATCATGGCGCGGCCCTCCGTGTTGGAAAGCCGGGCTGTTGCCGCTGCGCTTCGTGCCGCGTGGCGGTTGTCCACCGTGGCGCGGCGCTTCTACTACCAGTTAGAGGTTTTAAGTTAGGGAAGTTAGAGGGGCCGCAAACCCGCGAAGTTATTGGCTTTTCTTCCGATTCTTTCTCCTGATAGTAAGATAGCCGTACTGACGTTATTACGTTATGTCGTATTCTTGTT
>NZ_JACHXI010000053.1 GCF_014191985.1 Azomonas macrocytogenes | reverse complement strand
CAGGCACAGCTGGACCAGTTGACCGCGAACATCCCGTCCGCCCAGATCAGCGATATCTACCCGCTCTCGCCGATGCAGCAGGGCATGCTGTTCCACACGCTGTATCAACAAGAGGCGGGTGACTACATCAACCAGATGCGCGTCGACGTGCAAGGGCTGGACGTGGAACGCTTCAAGGCCGCCTGGCAGGCCAGCGTGGACCGTCACGACGTGCTGCGAGCCAGCTTCGTCACCGAATTCGACCAGCCGCTGCAGGTCATCCGCAAGCACGTCGAGTTGCCCGTAACTGAGTTGGACTGTCGTGGGCAGCCAGACCTCTCTACCTCGCTGGACACCTGGGCCGAGGCCGACCGGCAACGGAGCTTCGAGCTGGCTCGGGAGCCGCTGCTGCGCCTGGCGATGATCCGCACGGGAGAACAACGGCACCACCTGATCCTGACCTGCCACCATATCCTCTTGGACGGCTGGAGCAACTCGCAACTACAGGGCGAAGTGCTGCAGCGCTACGCTGGACAACCGCCGGCCAATGCTACGGGCCAGTACCGGGACTACATTGCCTGGCTGCAGCGCCAGGACAAAGTGGCCAGCGAACAGTTCTGGAAAGCCCAATTGGCCTCGCTTGCCGAACCAACGCGCCTGAGCTCGGCGCTCAGGGGCGAGACCTGTATAGAGAGTGGGTACGGGAAATATCATCAGGAATTCGATGCAGAACAGACCCGGCGCCTGAGCTACTTTGCTCGTGAGCAGCGGGTCACGGTCAACACCCTGATCCAGGCAGCCTGGCTACTGCTGCTGCAACGCTACACTGGCCAGGAAACGGTCGCCTTTGGTGCCACGGTAGCAGGGCGTCCCGCGGACCTGCCGGGTGTCGAACAGCAACTGGGGCTGTTCATCAACACCCTGCCGGTCGTGGCCAGCCCGCGTGTGGAGCAAACGGTCGGGGAATGGCTTGGCCAGATCCAGAGCCAGAATCTGGCCCTGCGCGAACATGAACATACGCCGCTGTACGAGATCCAGCGGTGGGTGGGGCTGGGTGGCGAGGCGCTGTTCGACAGCCTGCTGGTGTTCGAGAACTACCCGGTGGCGGAAGCGTTGCAACAGAGTGCGCCTGAAGGGCTGCGCTTCAGAGATATCGACACGCTTGAGCAGACCAACTATCCGTTGACCTTGACGGTGGGGCTTAGCGACACCCTGTCGCTGGGTTATAGCCATCCGCACAGTGTATTCACTAAAGTGCAACTCGAACAATTAGTCGGGCACTTCGAGCAGCTATTGTTCGATCTGATTCAAGATCCTCGTCGGTCGATTGGCGAGTTGAATCTGCTGACGGATACGGAATACCAGCAAATCCTGCACGAGTGGAACCATACCCAGGCGAGCTATCCCAGCGAGCAATGCATCCACCAACTGATCGAAGCCCAGGCAGCGCGGACGCCGGACGCCACTGCCGTGGTCTTCGGCGAGCAGCACCTGAGCTATGACCAGCTGAACCGCCAGGCCAACCGCCTGGCCCACAAGCTTCGCGAGCAGGGCGTAAGTCCGGACATACTGGTGGGCATCGCGGTCGAGCGCAGCCTGGAAATGATCGTGGGCCTGCTGGCGATTCTCAAGGCCGGCGGTGCCTATGTGCCGCTGGATCCGGCGTATCCGCAGGATCGCCTGGCCTACATGATCGAAGACAGCGGCATCGGCCTGCTGCTGACCCAGAGCCCTTTACTGGAGCGCTTGTCGATTCCAGGGTTGGTACACAGCCTGTGCCTGGATCGGATGGACGAAGAGTGGTCGGTTTACCCGGACAGCAATCTGGAAAACCTAGCGCAGCCGGAGAATCTGGCCTATGTGATCTATACCTCAGGCTCCACCGGACAACCCAAGGGTGCTGGTAATCGCCACATAGCGCTGACCAACCGGCTGTGTTGGATGCAACAGTCTTATTGCCTGGACTCCTGTGATTCCGTACTGCAGAAAACACCGTTCAGCTTCGACGTATCCGTTTGGGAGTTCTTCTGGCCGCTGCTGGCTGGAGCCCGTCTGGTCATTGCTGCGCCAGGCGATCACCACGATCCTGCTCGGCTGGTTGCTCTGATCCGGTATCAGCGGATCACCACACTACACTTTGTACCGTCCATGTTGCAGGTATTCTTGTTGGATGAAACCGTGGCGAACTGCACAAGCCTCAGGCGCATTATCTGCAGCGGCGAAGCGCTACCGATCGATGTCCAGCGGCAGGTTTTCGGCAAGTTACCCGATGTGGACCTGCTTAACCTCTATGGCCCTACCGAAGCAGCTATTGATGTTACTCACTGGATCTGTCGTGACGAAGGTCGAGATGTAATACCTATTGGTCAGCCGATCGCCAACCTGGCAACCTATGTGCTCAATGTCATTCTTGTTCCTGTGGTACCAGGCGTATGTGGTGAGCTATATCTGAGTGGTGCGGGGCTCGCGCGTGGGTACCACAGTCGGCCAGCATTGACGGCTGAACGCTTTGTACCTGATCCATTTGGGAAGCCAGGGGGACGGCTGTATCGCACCGGCGACCTGGCCCGCTACCGCACCGATGGCGTGATCGAATATGTGGGCCGGATCGACCACCAGGTGAAGATCCGCGGCTTCCGCATCGAACTGGGCGAGATCGAAGCGCGGCTGCAGGAACAGGCGGTGGTGCGCGAAGCGGTGGTCATCGACCTCGATGGGCCCAGCGG
>NZ_JACHXI010000052.1 GCF_014191985.1 Azomonas macrocytogenes | reverse complement strand
GCTCAAGCAGTTCTTTCTCAGTCAGGGGCATGATTCATCTCCTTGGCGATCTTGCGCAGGATATGCGCCGGAATGTTATCGGTAGCGCCCTTGCCATAAATCAACAGGGCCACCAGGGCTCCGCTGGCCAACTGCGCAGTATAGATGACGCGCACGGAACCGCTCTTGCCGCGCCCTTCTATCCCCCAGCGCACCTTGCGGCAACCACCAGTGCCGGGAATGACAGCGCTGGCCTCGGGATTGCTGGCGTGGGCACATAGAACATCAAGACCTGCTGAGCGGACTCATTCGCCTTCACGTTTTGCATCATGCGGTCGAGGCGAGGTCCATGGTCAGTGGATGATCGAGGAACTGGCCCATCATGGCTACAAGCTCAGTGCCAGGACACTCTATCCGATGCTGCGCTCGATGGAGAAGAAGGGCTATCTCGTTTCCGAGAAGCAACGTGCGGGCCGTTCCGTCCGGCACATCTATCGAGTGACGCCGCTCGGACGGGAGGCACTGGAAATGGCACGCGGCAAGATCCGCGAGCTAATCGGCGAGATGATAGAGCATCGCTGAGTCAGCTTACCTGCGATCGCCCCATTGATAACCTTGGCATCGTCGGGAGGTCGTGATGACCGCGCATGATAATTCGGCGCATATCGCGCAACCGGTTCTTGAAGTCTTTCGCGTGTTCCTCAAACTCGGCTTGACGTCCTTCGGTGGGCCAATCGCCCATCTTGGATACTTCCGCGATGAGCTGGTGGTGCGCCGCAAGTGGATCGACGAGGAAGGGTATGCCGATCTTGTCGCCCTCTGCCAGTTCCTGCCCGGACCAGCTTCGAGTCAGGTCGGATTCTCGCTAGGTGTCCTGCGCGGTAATGGGTTGCTCGGCGGGTTGGCCGCCTGGCTCGCCTTCACGATGCCGTCGGCCGCAATCCTGTTTGCCTTCGCGCTCGGCGCAGCGGCTTTTACGGGAGCCGCTGCGGAAGGTGTGTTGCATGGCTTGAAGCTGATCGCCGTCGCCGTGGTTGCGCAGGCGATCTGGGGCATGGCGAAGAACCTCACACCAGATCGGGAACGCGCCGGAATTGCCTTGGCGGGGATCGCCATTGTGGTTTTCATCGGCGGCTCGTTCGGCCAGATCGGTGCGATCGCGCTGGGAGCCATCGCCGGACTCTGGCTCTGCCGTGGTGAACTATCCAAGCCAACGGGCTATCTCCGCTTTCCGGTCTCGCGTCACGGCGGCGCGATCGCCCTCATTCTGTTTGTGGCGCTTTTCGTGATCCCGCCGCTGCTGGTCATAACGACCGGCCATCAGGCGGTGGCGGTGTTCAACGCTTTCTACCGCTCCGGCGCTTTAGTGTTCGGCGGCGGACATGTCGTGCTCCCCTTGCTGCAAGCACAGGTGGTAGCGCCGGGTTGGGTCACGAACGAATTCTTCCTGACTGGCTACGGTCTGGCGCAGGCCGTCCCTGGGCCGCTGTTCACCTTTGCTACCTACCTCGGCACGGTCATGGGGCCTGCCCCCAACGGCGTCGCGGGCGCATTTATCGCGCTTCTTGCGATCTTCCTGCCGGGTGTCCTGCTGGTCTACGGAATGCTTCCCTATTGGGATGCGCTGCGATTGCGGCCGACCGCTCAGGCCGCCATGCGTGGCGCGAACGCTGCCGTCGTCGGTATCCTCGGCGCAGCCCTCTACGATCCGGTTTGGACGAGCGCGGTTCTGTCACCATGGGATTTCGCATTGGCGTTGGCTGGGTTTCTCCTGCTCACCGTCTGGAAGACGCAGCCGTGGATCGTCGTCGTGCTCCTGGCCGCAGGCGGGACGTTGCTTCATGTGATTTAAAATGCCGCAAACGGAGCGGTTACGAGAAGCGACAGCATAGCTGCGCTATGGCTTCGGCCAACGATATTCCCCGGTGAGCTTGATGTGCTCCCATCCGAGAGGAGAGACAAACGCGACATTTTCGTTTCCGATCTGTACAAGGAACTCGGAATCGAGCGCGTCACCCTCCATCGCTACGTCGGCCCGAAGGGCGAACTCAGGGACTACGGAAAGCGCGTCCTCGGCATTAGCGTAGGATTTCGCCCCCTCCCGCAAACGACCCCTCTCAGGCTCTCTTGACTATTTTGTATTGCTCGACGGACTGCCTCTGTCGTCGTGGCGTTCCTGTGGAGAACCTGTCCCATAGCGCTTTCTTCCATTCACGGGAAAAGATTGCACCATCAAAATATGGGATAAAACATGGGTAAACCATGGGCGTCTACGGCCAAGTGAATCTTGCTGGTATTGCCGGCTCGGCTTTTCCCTATCGATTCGTCTGCGCCACTGGCCGCACCGGCACTATGCTGGTGAGCCTTGGTATAGCTGCCATCGACGAAAACCCACTCCATGTCGGGCTCAACGACAAGCCTTTTGAAGATCTTGAGCCATTTGCCGGAAGCAGACCAGGCATTGAATCGCTTGTAGACCTTGTTCCAGTGACCGAATGCCTTGGGTAGATCTCTCCATGGACAGCCCGTGCGCATGCGATACAGCATGCCTTCGACAGTCATGCGTAGATCACGCTTGTTGTAGATGGCCTTGTGCAGCAGAATTTCCTGCCGCTTCGACCAGTGCTCATCGCTGAGCATCAATCGGGGCATTGCAAGCTCGTATTGGTGTTGGGTCAGAGCTTCAACGATACGGGCTTGCTCTTATAAATCAATCGCTTAGAGCGAAACAGCAACAGCCCATAGTAAAGACTGGCTACTAGTGTGGTGAATCACAACTACTAAGCATAAGTATGGTCTGGATGATTATTAACTGAAGCCTAGTTAAGGAGCCATGCGATGCGAACTGGCCGTCCCGCTGCGCAGATCATGCTTACCAAGCAAGAGCATGCTTGAACCTGCCCCACCAGAGCGGACGCCAGGAAGCGATACTTTGATCGCAACCTGGAGGTTCCCATGCAACGTATTACCCGTCGTCGCTACACCG
>NZ_JACHXI010000051.1 GCF_014191985.1 Azomonas macrocytogenes | reverse complement strand
CTGAATAGGTGGCTGGTGTCGCGTGGTTTGGGCGATGCCGATATTGCGGCCACTATGGAGTTCTACCGCAGTGCCGAAAATGTGTAGGTGTAGCTACTCGCAGTTATCGGTCTTGTGCCTACGCTGATTGCAACTGAGGCCGGTCAGGAAAACCTTGAAATTTTGCTGTCGCTCGGATGGCGACCGACAGTATGAGGAGATCGAGAGAATCTTAGATTGCCTCAAGAACATCACCATCAAGATCATCCTGATCAATTCTCCGAGTTGAGGCTTAGCATGGAAGCCTTAGGCAGAGAGATTCCCTGCCGCACACCACCTAACCGATAGATCCCAAGAGTTTGCCTTTCAAACTGTGTTTAGCAAAAGCTGCTGACTCTTGCTCTTGCCCTAATGATTGATCTTCTGCCTGGTCCACTACGGGCTGTGTGGCCAGTGCCAGGAGGGCTACCGGAGTAACCGCCATTGGCCGTGATAGCGACATCAACCCCATGTAGGCCAGCAGCTTGAGCCGATCACTTCTTTCTTTGTACTGCATCATGGCCAACTCGTTATAGAGCTCCGGATAGGTTCGATCAGATACCTTTATGTTGGTGATACGACCATCCCATTTTTTATCGTCCATCGACTTTTCCTCAGGCGCAGTGCCAGAAACCTCTCGCGTTGGCGAGTACGGCGTCATCGCTGACCACGAGATGACTGTTCGGGAAAATTTCCTGGGCGGCACTTCGATACGCTTCAGCTCCGCCACCTGCCAGCAAGACAATATCCGTCTGCACGCCGTCCTCACGCATGGAACGTCTCATCGGAATCAAGGCATTGGCTGCCACCTTCCGGGATGCCTGATCGAAATATTCCTGGAATGGCACAGACTGCCCCAACAGGATCAGCTCTCGCTTACCGGCTCGAATAGCCTTTTCAAGCTTGTCGACTCCGGGACACGCACCATGATCCTCCTGAATCAGTCGATTGATTTCTTCAAGCAACATCGACATGGCCTTCAGGCTGGTACCTGAGCTTTTATCTCGAATCTCGCCTTGTTCAAGCGCCACCCAGTCAACACTGAAAAAGCCTGGATCAATAACGATTGTCCGTCCTTCCTGCAGGATTTCCAGCAACGGCTCTCCAGCTTGTGAATTCACCACATCCATATAGGCACCCGCTGGCTGGGGAATCACGATGACAGATTCCACCGTGACGGTTCGCTTGGGGGTGATGGCGTGCTCTCCCTTCAAGCGTTCAATAAGCGTTTTACGTCGCTCGGCATCGAAATACTGATTCACGGGCAACCCTGTAATCAACACGTCGATTCTCTCTCGTTCGGTCAGCAGCAACCCTGCATAAAACAAGGCCCGGTACGAATGCGAGTTAGGGTAGTCAAGATGTAATTCTCGGTCCCACCCCTGCAGGCGTTCAGGTTCAACACCCGCGACCCATTTCTGATCATTGACCGTTACCTGGATGACATCTTGCGCAACACCGCCATTGAGCCGCTGAGGCAACAATTCCAGAGGTCCTGCTCCAGCAGGTAATGCCAACGTTTGGGGGGACGAACCTTTCTCACCGAACGCCAACTTCAGATTCGAATAACCAATATCCAAGCCAAGGGCAAACATTCACGAGCTCCAAAAGCGATCGAAAAACAACTTTTCGATGTAGGTGAATAGATTACCGACCATCGGCTTAATCACTGGCATGCGGAGTTGCCCCAAAACGGCCAAAAAATAACTTTTTAATGGCTTCTCGATGGGGTAATTCCTGCCCTTCTGCCATCACGTCCATGCCCAGCTCAAAAGCTCATCGAAAAGCGATTTCTCAGTCACTTTTCGATCACGCCTAGCCCGCATGCCACCCTCCCTATCCACCATCTGTTCGCAAAGTCATTCCACAGTCACTTCAGGATCGCTTTTCGATAGAACGCACATCGCCCTTCGGCCATCACATCCATGCCCAGCTCAAAAGCTCATCGAAAAGCGATTTCTCAGTCACTTTTCAATCACGCCTAACCCGCATGCCACCCTCCCTATTCACCATCTGTTCGCAAAGTCATTCCACAGTCACTTTAGGATCGATGCAGCGTCACCTCATCATGATTGGTGGATGAGGCAACACCAGTCCGTCGAGTTGTATTTGGGACATTAATCAAAATTTCCATATGGGACATTGGTTAAATATCCCAAATAAATAGAAATGGCGTCTGTATGGCTAGTCATCAGAACGCGCAAAAACTCTATTTGGGATATTGATCAAAATTCCCATATAGGACATTGGTTAAATGTCCCAAATAGATAGAGATTGATCTCTTATTTTTCAGCCTCTATATTGGCTATTTTCCTATTTGGGACATTCATGCTGATGTTCCAAATAGATAGTAGTTTGGGAAGGAATTGGTCAGGAACAGGGGCAGGATAGGATGTGTTGATATGACGATAAATCAGATCCCTCAGGATCATCTGGAAAAACTACTGGATTCCAAGCGACAGGCGGATCGTGCTGACGTGACGCTCGATGAGCTGGAGGCCGAGTCGACGGCCTTTGTTCGTTCAGTACAACAACTGATAGAGCATGAGCTGCGGATTTGCGCGCTGGATGCGATGAAGGCGAGCGATGCGTTCTGGCAATACAACATAGCCATGCGCGATGAGGCTGAAGATCAAGGCCGCGTTGGCACAAGAACACGGATCAAGAACAACTCGATCCAGTGTGAGTGGTACATCAATACATTTTTCAATGATCGAAATGCGCCTGCTGACGCGAAAAAGCGAGTGCTCTCCACGTATCTCGAGAAGGGAGCAGGATTTCGATACCCCAAGAGCCGGTTTCAAAAGGCCCGGCATTGGGAATTGAACGTGATCGAGCGGGTCGAGGATCGGTACGAGCTGGTTCGTATGCGTTCCCAGGCTCTTGCCAAGCTACGCCGGGCGCTTGCGGAATACGAGCGCCTGGTTGAGCGAAGCTACAACGCCTAACCCCCAGGAACTGAGCATGAAAACGAGAACGGTCACTCAAGCAGTATCTGCCCAGTCACGCAAACCCAGATCTGCAGATAGCCATGCGGGAGCAACGTTGAGGCTGCGAGGAGAGATGGAACATTTCAGTCACGAGGCTGCTGTAAAGCGATACATGACGGCAGGTGCTCGAAAGGAGCAACAGGAAACCGATGCCGTGTTTTACATTGTCGTTGCGTTGCTACTGATCTTGTTTGGTATCGCGCTGGCCATTCTCTGAACGTATTTTGCGCGAGAGACCCCGTACTTTTAGTGCGGGGAGGAATAGCGCGGCAGCGTAAGTTGCCCCTGTTCTCGCTCTCCTTTCACTGGCTAT
>NZ_JACHXI010000050.1 GCF_014191985.1 Azomonas macrocytogenes | reverse complement strand
TCACGCAAAGCCCTTCGTGTGGACCAAGACAGCCGATGAAATCCTGACCTCGGTCGCCTCTTTCTGCAAACGAATTTCTAACTCACACTACTAGGTGAACACCCTCTCTTAGCTTGGCGGGTTCAAGCCAGATGACTTGGCCGGACGGTTACCATGAGAACGCTCGGGAAGTGGCTCGGGGTATCCAAGAGACCGCCCAATACCAGCAATCTCAGTGTGAGCGAAAGAAGACCGAGATGCTGTTTGCCCCCCTCAAGTGCATCCTGAGACTGGACCGCTTGCGGCTCCGGGGACTGAGCGGTGCCCGGGATGAATTCACTCTGGCTGCTGCTGTCCAGAACCTGCGTCGGCTGGCCAAGCTGGCCAGTTCCCTACAACCCTTTGGCGGGCAAGTTGCGCCCGCAGCACAGAGAATTGGATGAAATGATCTAGAAAATCAGCTTCACTGTCCCGTTTTCAGTCTGAAAACCTAAAAAATGCCCTCAGGGCAAATGGCAGTGGCTTGGTTCTCGAGTTTTTCAACACAATTGACCCAAACCGACCGGTCGCTACAGACAACAAGCGGTAGAAATTGCCAGTTGCTGCTGGCAAGGATCGGTTAAAGGCAACGGTATAAATTCATAACACGCTTTAATGAGAAGCGCGCTTCATTACTCGTTGTTTACCGGTAAGACTCGACTTGAGTACCACTTGATCCTCCTTGGCACTCAGGATCTTGTCCATATCTTCACGCGAGGATTGCGGCAGTTCCGGTGCGCTGTATAGATAGGTCCAATAAATTGCATTGTCCTTCTTGGACCAGACTCCGGTGCAATCAAAAATTTGCTGGTCGTTAAGGCTGACTTTGCTTGCGAATGAGCCATCAAAATTAAAGCGTATTTGAAACCTGTTCCGCTGAAACGGACGCCAGGAAGCGATACTTTCACCATTCTTGGAGGTTCTCATGCAGCAACGTAACCAAGTCGTAACTAGGGCGATTCACTCCGGTTCAATTTCGGCGCGCTGGGCCGCAAACACCTGCTGAGCGATCCGCTCGATGAAGTCGAACACTTCCTCAGGAACCGTGTATTGATACTGCTTACGCCGGTGCTTGGACACGATCCCCCCATTCGTCAAACACATCATGACTAGGTTGGCGAGTTCGCTGCCCCGGACGTCATATCGCTCGTCTACGGCCTGGTAGACGGCGTCATAGCCCTCCAAAAAAGCCATCTCCTCGCGAAGCTCTACTTCCAGGGCATGCTTAGCCATCGCCATGGTGAAGGCCACGCAAGGTGTCGCGTCCCAGTAGCGGTACACCGCGTTGTCACCACGGAACTGGAATGCGAGTTGGCCAAAGTCGATCCACTGTACATCCCAGAAGTCTCGAACTGGCCGGGAGAAAGTCTGCAGCGCCTCCAAGTAGCGACGTTCCTCACGCTTCATAGCCACCGATACGGGTAGCAATAGCCCGTTCTCCAGTGCGCCGGCGTTACAAAGTGCTTGATGAATCAGGAAGCGCGACAGACGACCATTCCCATCCATGAAGGGGTGGATCAGCACGAAGCCGAACGAGATGACCCCAGCCGCCACCAACGGATCGATCTGCAGCGGGGCCTCATTGGCAAAACGCATGAGACTCTCCATTAGCTCGCGGCAAAGATCTGGTTGCGGTGGGACATACGTCACCCCTGCGGCCCCCTGCAGGCTGCCGGCGAGATGATTCTGCTCGTGCCTGAAGGCTGCGGCCAAGTCATATGGATTCATCACCGTTGCGTTCTGCAAGGCTACCAGGTAGTCCTCGGTCAACGGCTGACGCTCATGGGCCTGGCGTAGTAGCTGGATGAAGCGCCGCGACTTGTCTTCCGACGGTGCCTCTCGCTCAATTGCGAATGAGTCCTTGGTCTCGTGCAGGTAAGCCCAGTTGATCGCCCGGTCCATCATGACCGGGGGGAGAGACTCTATAAAGGCCCTGGCCCGGCCGAGAATGTCATGGACCAGCAGGTCGGTGATCTCAGGAGTGCGCTCCACGGTAGCGCAGTACGTGAGATCGCCCAATCCATTGAACTCAACGCGCCATTTTGAGTTTCGCTCTCCGGGCCTGGTGATGTAGCGCTCCGGATCGAAAAGCTGGATGAAAGAGCCTCGCACAGAGGTATGCTGCGTGAGCAGTTCGCCGGTAAAGGCTTCCCTCAAATAGCAGGCCTTTCTGATGTAGATCCCATTGGGCGCTGCCTGGAGCATACGTTCGAAGTCTGCAGCCGGGATACGTGGTAGCGCTTGGGCGAGAATCGTGAGGTTGATCCCTTCGTGCTTCAGGGCGAACAGCACGTGACCAAGCAAGTCATCTGCAGCCGGCGCGATGGCGGGTGGCACCGCCATGGTTTGGCCAATGAGCTCAAGTCGCGTGACAGGCTGTACAATGGCAGGCAGGCGCAGCGGTACCGCTGTGAGTTGCAGCTGCTGGTGAAGAAGTGCGTAGCCGGCGGCTTGCATTTCAGAAATCCTATCGTTCAGTCCTGATGGCCAAGATTTTCTTCACTAGACAAGGAAAATCTTCAGTTTTGGTGAGTATGCCAATTTTTTCTTCACTGCTAGATCCAATCCGAAACGCGCGGGCTGAAATACTTTCCTGAACTGCCCCGGTTTTGAGGAGGCTCCAAGCTTTGAGAGAATGGAGCCATGAAGAAACAAAACACGTTTTCCCCGAGATGTGCGAGCGCGCCATACGTTTGCTGCAAGAGCATCGTGGTGACTAACAGCATTGCTGCCCAGGAAGCACTGGGACAGTCGCGAGGAGGCTTTGGCAGCAAGATCCATGCGCTGACCGATGCCCCCTGGAATTACCGATTCGTTTCATTCTGATGCCAGGCCAGGTGGCCGATATCACCCAAGCGACCCCACTCATGGCGGGGATCGATACGTCGGCACTGTTGGCAGACAGGGGCTATGACGCCAACCGGCTTCTCGCGTGGCTGAAGGAGCACCAGATCCAGGCCGTCGGAATCGTATCGAGCAACGCCCTGCGATTGGCATCTCGACAAGGAGCGGCACGTGATCGAGTGCCTGTCCGGCAAGCTTAAATACTACCGGCGGATTGCCTCGCGTTATGAGAAGAAGGTCATCCATTTCAAGGGAATGTTGGCCTTTGCCGCTACCTTTCTACAGCTAACTGCTTAGTGTGCAGAACATTCTACCGCCTCGATAGATGTCCTGAAAGCCACGCCAGCCCTACTGCTTGAAAGTGGTTACGACATTCGTTTGGTGCAGGAACTGCTCAATCACAGCGCGGTCAAGACAACGCATCCTTCAACGCTTTTCCCGGCTTAAATCCCGGTAGTTTGGCAGCAGCAATCGCGAGCTCTTCGCCTGTCCTGGGATGGCGGCCCGTGCGGGCGGCGCGCTCTTTCACCGAAAAAGTACCAAAGCCAACCAGTGTGACATCATGCCCAGCCTTCAGCTCGGCAGTGAT
>NZ_JACHXI010000049.1 GCF_014191985.1 Azomonas macrocytogenes | reverse complement strand
AGCTTCGAGACCGCTTGAATCGAATGTCTAAGGTAGACTGACAGCCATTGCCCCTGGAGATCACCATGAGCGCCCAACTGTCCCCCATCGTTTCCGAATTCGAGACTGAAGAGCAAGCGACCAGCTACGGCCGCTGGTTTCGCTCCAAAGTGGAAGCTAGTCTGGCTAACCCAGGTCCTGGCGTACCCCATGACGAGGTAATGGCCAGGATGGATGCCATCATCGAAGAGGCCGAGCGCAAGCGGCGAGAGCGTGCTTGATGCTGCCAGTCGTTTGGCTGAATGACGCTATTGCCGACCTAACCGGCATAGTGACCTTCGTTGCAGCAGAGAACCCTGGTGCAGCTCGTAAACTGAAAGCACGGTTAGAAACCGCTCCACTTCCGCTGGCCGAACACCCCTATCTGTACCCGATCGGTCGAGTATCAGGTACACGGGAAATAGTTGCCCATCCAAACTATGTCATTGTCTATCGTGTGACTGCTCAGCGGATTGAGGTCGTGAACGTCCTGCATGCTCGCCAGGAATATCCTTAGCAAACTTCGCTAAATGTCCCAAATGAGCAGGCAATATGTACGTCCTTGCGTTTTTCAGGTGGCGTGCGCTACGCTCGACATGCCTACTGGCCCATAGCCAGTGCAACGTGCGGTAGCTGGCCGCCAAAAACAAACAGCAGATTATTATCCAGTAGCAACACTACGGCTTTGGCCGTTCCCTCCAGAATCCGACGCATTGCGTCGATCTCAAAATCCGACTCACTCGTCGGCGGCATCTTTGTGCCGATAACACATACATAGATCCCTCTGGGTCCGGTCGACGATTACGAGCCGCTAGACGGTCGCAGCGCACCTCATTGTGCTGCCTCGAATCTGTCCCGCTGTAGCGATCTATCGCCTCCAGGTCACGCACAAGCCCGTCTCTGTGCTGGCACAGAGACGGGCGCTAGCCGCACCTCTAAATGCCGCGTCATTCGCAGCCTGGTGCGATTTCACGCCTCGCGTGAAATCGCGTGAAAAATACCAAAAATAGCCAATTCCTGACCATTTCGCGGACCGAGATCGGGTGCTCATTTGGGGTACTCCGTCGCCTGACCCAGCACTCGGGAGAAATGGAATTCGGCGCTATCAGGATCGTCCGGGACCCGCCGCCACCCACCCCAAACGGCTGCATAACAACGCCACGTCTGCCGCGAACGCATCGCGTGCGAGCAACACTCACCGCAAGCCGGGGGTTTTGGCGTTTGGAGAGCACCGCTGATGAGCCAAAACCTCCGGCGCGGCGGCGGTCCTCCACTCTGTTTTTTTTGCGAGCGGTGCTCGCTTATTTCCTGCCCGGGATGGGGGCAATAGGCGAGCTCGTTCGGGTGTTTGAGGATCGAGGAATGTCACGAAATTACAATTTGGGAACCCGCGATATGGTCAGTGCCGGGCGGATCGCCCTGGATCGTGCAGCGAGCCGGGGAGAGCTGTCGTTCTCGACTGCCGACACCGTTGCCGACCGCTGGGCGCAATTTGCCACTTACGCCAAATCCACAGGTGTGGGACGCATGGAGCGCATTTCGCCAGAGCTGGCGACAGCGTATGGGCAGGCAGTGGCCAGGCGGGTTGAGCGGGGCGAGTTATCGCCCGCCTACGCACAGAATCTGGTGTCGGCAGTAAACACCGTTCTCCACCAGGTGCGTGACGACTGGCGGAGTATCAGTCCTACGCGGGATTGCGCAATCCCGGAACGGTGTGCAATCCGTGATACACCCCCGGTTGGCATTGACCGCGAGGTGACGGGCCGGGCGCTGGACGTTCTGCGTGAGGCCGGTTACGAGCGAGCTGCCGCCGTGGCCGAATTGGCCCGCGAGCTGGGTTTACGGTCCAAGGAAGCGGCTTTGCTGGATGCAAGCCGCGCCCTGCGTGAAGCGCAGCAGCACGGAGTAATCACCCTCAGCGAGGGTACCAAAGGGGGGCGTGAGCGCTCGGTACCAATGACTGACGAGCGGCAAATCGAGGCACTCAGTCGAGCGGCGGCCGTCCAGAACGGCAACCGCAACCTTGTCCCCTCAGAACAAACCTGGGCGCAGTTTCGCGGCGGTGAGCTACGAGATGGCCGTGAGAGCCTCCAGGAGGCCCG
The DNA here is from genome assembly GCF_014191985.1 of Azomonas macrocytogenes. Taxonomy (GTDB): domain Bacteria; phylum Pseudomonadota; class Gammaproteobacteria; order Pseudomonadales; family Pseudomonadaceae; genus Azomonas; species Azomonas macrocytogenes. The sequence continues at coordinate 1,796 of NZ_JACHXI010000049.1, read as the reverse complement.
TATAAGCGGTTATCACGATTTAAGGGCTGCCTATGCTTGCCAGCGCTACGAAGCGCTTACAGGGCTTCCTGGGCCCGTTCTCGGCGGTCTGATTCAAGATCGGCAGGTCGACCGCGAAGCCCGTGAGCAAATCAGCGCTGAATTGGGCCACGGACGGATTGACGTGGTAGCCGAATACATCGGGGGGCGCTGATGCGGATTGTGCAGGAGATCGAGCGTCTGACTCACAGCTATGTGCGCCATGGAGGCAAAACCAACCGACGGCAGCAACGCAGTCGAATGATCGCATTTGCCGAATTTTGTGCGACTGAGGGAGCCCGTGCGCTTGCAGAGGTGGGCGCGCGTTATGTGATCCGCTATTGGCGTGCTACACGACACCTGAGCGACACAACGCGCTACAACCATTGGCGTGCGTTGTGTGTGCTGTGGAAGCTGGCAGGCAAGCCGGGCGATCCACCTACCCCATGCCCTGGATTACCCGCAAGCGAAGCGCGCAGGCCGTAGGCAGCGCCGTGAAGGAGCGAAGAGCCGTTGCAGAGGGGGGTATGCGCCCGATGGGCGCTAGCTCGATCTATCTCGGCTCACAGCGACTGGAAGGGCGCTTGAAGTATCTTCAAACAACGAACTTACAGTTGAGTCTCTGAATGCTTTCTCGCGCCTTCAGGCGCTAAACAGCGGCCAGCGAAAGCTGGCCTCATAGGGATTTTATCCACAGGGGTTGCGCGCGCACGCGCGTATTTTTTTACTTTTAAATACTTTTAGGACCTCTGGAGGCCGCGTCAGCCGTGGGTTTCAGCGTTTAAAAAGGGAGGGATTCCTTGCCATAAAGGGAGGGATTCCTTGCCATAAAGGGAGGGATTCCTTGCTTTATGGGAGAATGGTATATTCTCCTAATAATTTAACCGGAGAGCTGAATGGAAACCCCTCCGATGGTTTATAAGAGCAATGCCCTCATTGAAGCGGCGTACAGGCTGAGTTTGCAGGAACAGCGGATCTTACTGGCCTGCATCAGCCAGGTGCGCCGAGATGAAGTTGTAACGGATGAGGTGCTGTACTCGGTGACGGCGGCCGACCTAGCTCAACTGTCGGGCACAGCCATCGAAGCCGCATACAGCGAACTCAAAACAGCGGCGTTGCGGCTCAAACGGCGTGAGGTGCGGCTCACCGAAGAACCTAACGGCAAGGGTCGGAAGCCAAAGGTGATGATTACCAGTTGGGTGCAGACAATCATCTACTGCGAGGGCGAGGGGCGGGTCGAACTACGCTTCACCAAGGACATGCTGCCGTATCTGACCGAGCTGACCCGGCAATTCACGAAGTACGCTCTGGCCGACGTGGCAAAGATGAACAGCGCCCACGCGATCCGCTTGTATGAGCTGTTGATGCAGTGGGATTCGCTCGGGAGGCGGGAGATCGAGTTGGATCAGCTTCGCGACTGGCTGCAGCTTGAAAGCCGATATCCGTCAATCAAGGACTTCAAGAAGTGGGTGATCGAGCCAGCAGTCGCCCAGATCAACGAGCACAGCCCGCTCCAGGTTTCATGGAGTCAACGCAAGACTGGCCGGCGCGTCACACATCTGGTATTCGACTTCGGCCCGAAAAAGCCCGCTAAGGTTTCTAGGAAGTCGCTAACAAAGCGAAATGATAGTGAATCTAATGCCGAGCTGGCAGCGCTGGCACGCCCCGGGGAGTCCTGGGAACAGCTTCGAGACCGCTTGAATCGAATGTCTAAGGTAGACTGACAGCCATTGCCCCTGGAGATCACCATGAGCGCCCAACTGTCCCCCATCGTTTCC
>NZ_JACHXI010000048.1 GCF_014191985.1 Azomonas macrocytogenes | reverse complement strand
TCAGCCATGGCAGTCTCCTGCTGTCTGGATAACTCTCTCAGTATAGTTTCTCTTCTTCGATCAGCTCATACAAATTTCTGGTTCAGCCTACTAGTTATCATCGACATCCTCTCCTGGCTTTCAAGCGGGAAAATCATGTAGCGTCGTTAACAGCAACGTTGTTCATAAGCACGGCTCGCAGCCAACCGGGCAATGCGCCGTTTCTACGACAGCTATACCGCGTCGAGGAAGAAGGGCTGCTACGTGTGGCCGATGGTTATCCGCGGCCCACGGTGCATGATCTTCGCCGTACGGCGACCACTCATATGTCCAGTCAGGGCTTGAGCAAGGAGGTGTGCAGTCGCATCCTCAACCACAAGGACCTGTCGGCGGATGCCGTCTACGATTATGCGTATTTCGATGAGAAGGCCGGTGTTCTGATGGAGTGGCATGGATTTCTGAAAGGATTGTTGCGCCGGGAGTTCGGCGATGTGGATTGGATCGAGCTCCATGGTCGGCGTATGGAAGATATGGCGGTTGAAGAGGATTTTGACGACTAAAGGTCATAATAGACCTTTTATATGTATTTTTTGCGTATAGCGGTCTATATTTGGCTAATTTTTGGCGTTGATCGGTAGGCGGCCACTATGGCACTTACTCATACGCTCTTCTCTCCCGGCGAACTAACACAACAGATCGGTGAGAACGCCCGGGAGCTACGTTTGTCGCAGAATCTCTCGCGCAAGACCTTGGCTGAGCGGGCCGGTGTGTCCGAGTCGACCATCAAGCGTTTTGAAACGACTGGTCAGATCACGCTCGATGCGCTGGTGTTGCTGGCCTCTGCGCTAGGCATGGCGCAGCAGTTGCCCGCGTTGTTCAAGCACACGCAGCCCGTCTCTCTGGACGAGCTCAAGCAGAGCCGACGTGTCAGGGGGCGCAAATGAAGAACGTGGGCTCAGTTGAAGTGCTGCTCGCCGGCTCGCGGGTGGGCGAGTTGGTGTCTGTACCCAGGCGTGGGACCTACTTTGCCTACGACGAGCAGTGGCTGGCGACGGGGTTCAATCTCTCGCCACTGAACATGGCGTTCGGATCAGCTCCGCAGGCGGCACCTGATCCCCATCTGTTCGACGGGCTGATGGGGATCAGGTGCCGACTCCTTGCCGGATGGCTGGGGCATGCTGCTAATGGATAGATTCTTCCTGCGCGAGCTCGGTATTGATCGGCGGGCCGTCACAGCGCTGGATCGACTGGCCTATATGGGTAATCGTGCAGTGGGCGCGCTGGAGTATCGGCCCGTGTTGGAAAAGACCGAGGTCGATTCTGCGTTGGATCTGGAGCGCCTATATCGAGCGGCCCTGGATGTCTACGAGGGCGATACCGAAACAACGCTGGATGCTTTTGCGGTTGGCGGGTGGGTCACCAGCGGGAGCGCGGCCCAAGGTCGTCGTGGCGTTGTCTCAGGATAAGCGGCACTGCGCTTCGCCATTCAAAACGCTGGCCGAAGGCCATGAGCATTGGCTGGTGAAGTTCCGGGCGCCAGAAGAGCATCGGGATACGGGTGCCATCGAGTACACCTACGCGCAAATGGCGCGGCGTGCCGGAGTCGAGATGGCGGAGCCAGCTCTTCTGAATGTGAAGACCGAAAGTGGGGTGGAGCGCTTCTTTGCCACGAAGCGCTTTGATCGTGATGGCGAGCGCAAGATCCACATGCTGACCGCCTGCGGCACTCTTTACGCGGATCACCGCTCCCCTTCGCTGGATTACGGCGATCTGCTGCGCGCCACTTGGGCCATCACGGGACATGCCGGTGAAGTGGAAAAAATGGCGCGCTTGATGGTCTTCAACGCGCTGGCGCACAACCACGACGACCATTCAAAAAACTTCGCGTACCTGTTCGACCAAGGGTGCTGGGCGCTTTCCCCAGGATATGACCTGACCTTTGCCCGAGTTCGAGGTATGGCCGATGAGCACACGACGGCCTTTGCTGGTGCCGGGTTGCCGACCCGCAAGGTGCTGCGCAAGGTCTGTGAGCCCTTCAGCTTTTTGAAAGTGGATCACTACATCGAGCAGACGCTGGAGGCGCTATCTGGCTGGGGCGAGCTATGTGGTGAGTTCGATATTGCGGGGCAACAGAAAGCGGAGATAGAGGGGGCGTTGAAGCAAATCCGGACGCGACTTGGTTAATTGAGTACTCGGGCGTTAGTCTGATTCGCGTACTAGTGTATCAAGGAGGATCTGATGCTTCATCGACCCATCCATGACGAGGTCATGGGGCTGGCCTCGCGTCTTGCGGATGAATGCCATCCACAGGTGGTGCATGCTGAGGAGTTGGCCCGCTATGCGCGGTTGACCTCGGCATGTATCAACGCCGACTGAAAAGTGGCTCACCTTGGCCCTCATTTGCCGATGAACTGACCTCCTGAAGTTGGACGAACTTCCATCCTGCGCGATCCAGCCGATCAGCCCGTGTTGGCCACGTGGAAGGCAGCGCGGGCACATTATCTGGTTACGGGTGATAAAGATCTGCTGGTATTGGCCGACCGTTATCCAATCGTTACGCCAGCGCAATTCTGGACGCGACACGGAGGTTGATCCACAGGCAATCCCGCAGCCATAGCGAGCAGCTTCTAGTTGAATCGGAACTCGCATCCTTCAAGAATAGAAAGAACTGAGCCTGACCTTGGCGAAGTCGTCGCTGCCAATGACGACGCTCCAGCCATCGGTCACGGAAAGATCGAATTTGTAGTCGTCCAGTTCGACGGGGTTTTCCAACTCCTTGAGCCAGCCGACGATGTAGCCTTCTGGGGTAATGGCGCGCCCGCCAGCCACCCTCGCAGGATGATGTCGACCAGAAGATGCGCATGGGCGCACGCAACAGGAGGGCATTCACCTGAAAGACACTGTTGGCGTAGCCAGCTCTGGTGCTGGTCAAACCTTGACGAGGCGAGTGTCCAGGCCGAAACGCTCTTGGCTGACCAGCCGATACTTACTCTCGACAAGATCGCAGTTAACGAGCAGATTCCAAGAATGGCGAGTGACGGCAGAAGGGATCAGCACAAACGGGTGGTCGGCCAGTAGGGCATCGGCGTACTTCTGCTGGTTGGGGGAGGCGGACGCACTCGACAGCCAGACTGGGTTGGGAACGTCCTCGGGCTGGACGACCTTGATCAGGCTCGGTTCGAGCACTTCAAAGCATGTGAGCACATGCGGAACGGTGTCCAGCGCATCGAAGCCGGAATGCACCGCCACCTCAAGGATGGCGGTTGAGGGATCAGCCGAGGCGTACACGACGTTTCGCCCCGGTGGGTTCCAACGGCCACCGAGCTTGTGGGCTCCAATTCCACTGTCCCAGGTGTCCTTGTACACCTCGCGGTCGAGGCGCCATGCGTACCATGAGTCAGACCAGGGCAACGGGTTCACTGATAGACCCCATACTCAATGCGCTCTAGGTAATCCTCGACTGCCTGAAACCCCACGGGATTGTCGATAACGTCCAGCGGTACGTCCCCGTCCAGGTACTTGCAGGGGCGCCCAAGCCATTCCTCGGCCAGTTTCTGAGTGCCGAACACGTTGATGGCGTGCTCCAGCACCTTCGCGTACTGAAAAGCTACGGCGCTCTGTTGAGAATTGAGCTGGGCCGGTTGCTTGCTACTGCCCTGGCGCTGGATCGTCCTGATGGACTTGCCCACGATGCGGCTCATGATCTTCTTCGTCGAATACAGATCAGAAATCGACAGCATGTCCTGCACGTCTTTTAGGTCGAAGCCTTTGGCGGTCAGCCTGTAGATCATCATTGGACTGAGCTGGCCCGAATCTATGCGGAGTAGGTATTCCGTTGGCCTGCGGGCGGCAGGTGCGGCCTTGTTGGTGCGAGCTTCGGCGGAAATCATGGTACATTCCTTTATATGCGACATATGACGTAAGTATAGCGCCATTTGACGCATTGCGCACATCGGAACCGCGCAATCGTTCCAACCGCTGAACCTTCTCGCTTAGCGCGTTTTCCACCACCTCACTGGTCTCCGTTTCGACAGGTTTTACCTGGCGGCTAGTAGGCTGAACCAGAAATTTGTATGAGCTGATCGAAGAAGAGAAACTATACTGAGAGAGTTATCCAGACAGCAGGAGACTGCCATGGCTGAC
>NZ_JACHXI010000047.1 GCF_014191985.1 Azomonas macrocytogenes | reverse complement strand
ATTCCGAGCATGTCCGAGAAGATCGAGCAGATCGACCGCCTCTGCCAGGCAGCCCGCATCCTGCCGGTCATCACCATCGACCGCGAAGCGGACATCCTGCCGCTGGCCGACGCCCTGGCCGAAGGTGGCCTGCGGACTCTGGAAATCACCCTGCGCACCGAACACGGCCTGACCGCCATCCGCACCCTGCGCGAGCAACGCCCCGAGCTGTGCATCGGCGCCGGTACCGTGCTCGATGAGCGCATGCTGGCCGCCGCCGAAGCCGCCGGCTCGCAATTCATCGTCACCCCCGGCAGCACCGCCAGCCTGCTGCAGTCCGGCGTAAGCAGCCCGGTCCCCCTGCTGCCAGGGGTCGGCAGCGCCTCGGAAATCATGCTCGGCTACGCCCTGGGCTATCGCCGCTTCAAACTGTTCCCGGCTGAAGTCTGCGGCGGCATCCCGGCGCTCAAATCCCTCGGTGGCCCCTTCGGCGACATTCGCTTCTGCCCCACCGGCGGCGTCAACTCGAAAAACGCCCCGGACTACCTGGCCCTGGCCAATGTCATGTGCGTGGGTGGCACCTGGATGATCAACCCCGAATGGGTGCGCCAGGGCGACTGGCAGCGCATTCGCCAGGCCAGTGCCGACGCCCTGAAACAGCTGGGCTGACGCCGAGCCGTTGCCTTGCCCACTGCTCGTCTGATACGGAAATTCCTCAGGAGACATGCCCCATGCTGCGTAGAACAAAAATCGTTGCCACCCTCGGCCCAGCCACCGAAACCCCCGAAGCCATCGAAGGCCTGGTCAAGGCCGGCGTCGACGTGGTGCGTCTGAACTTCTCCCACGGCAAAGCCGAAGAACACATCGCCCGCGCCAAACTGGTCCGCGAGACAGCTGCCCGGCACGGCCGCTTCGTCGCCGTCCTGGCCGACCTGCAAGGCCCGAAAATCCGCATCTCGCGCTTTGCCGAAGGCAAGGTCCTGCTGCAAAAAGGCCAGCGCTTCGACCTGGACGCCAGCCTGGACAAAAATGCCGGTGACGCCCAATGCGTCGGCATCGACTACGAAGCCCTGATCACCGACAGCCGCCCCGGCGACATCCTGCTGCTCGATGACGGGCGCGTCGTCCTGAAAGTCAACCGCGTCGAAGGCACCCGCCTGATCTGCGAAGTCCAGGTCGGAGGCCCCCTGTCCAACAACAAAGGCATCAACCGCCAGGGTGGTGGACTCTCGGCCGCCGCCTTGACCGACAAGGACCGCGCCGACATCCGCACCGCTGCCGAAATGCAGGTGGACTACCTGGCCGTCTCCTTCCCGCGCGATGCCGCCGACATGCAACTGGCGCGCAAACTCATGCAGGAAGCCGGTGGCGAAGCCGGCCTGATCGCCAAGATCGAACGCGCCGAAGCCGTGGCCGACACCGCCATCCTGGACAGCATCATCGAAGCCTCCGAAGGCGTCATGGTGGCCCGGGGCGACCTGGGCGTGGAAATTGGCGACGCCGAACTGGTCGCCGTCCAGAAACTGATCATCGACCGGGCCCGCACCCTCAACCGCGTGGTCATCACCGCCACCCAGATGATGGAAACCATGATCACCCAGTCGCTGCCCACCCGCGCCGAAGTCTTCGACGTGGCCAACGCCGTACTGGATGGCACCGACGCGGTCATGCTCTCGGCCGAAACCGCCGCCGGTGCCTACCCCATCGAAACCGTCGAAGCCATGGTCCGCATCATCATCGGTGCCGAAAAACACCCCTATGCGCAACGCTCCAAGCACCGCATCAACGACGTCTTCCACCGGATCGACGAAACCATCGCCATGTCGGCCATGTATGCCGCCAACCACCTGGACGGCGTCAAGGCCATCATCTGTCTGACCGAGACCGGCAGCACCCCCCGGCTGATGTCACGGGTCCGCTCACACCTGCCGATCTTCGCCTACTCCCACAACCTGCGCACCCAGAGCCGGGTCGCCCTGTACCGCGGCGTCAGCACCGTTCCCTTCGACTCCCGGGAACTGCCCAACGAGGCCGTCAACCAGAAAGCCGTGGACGAACTGCTGCGCCTGGGCATCGTCAGCGAAGGCGACTACGTCCTGATCACCAAGGGCGACACCGGTAACGCCCAGGGTGGCACCAACACCCTGCGCGTCGTCCGGGTCGGCGACGTCATCCACTGAGGAACCGAGCGGATATGAACCCCCAGGACCAGGCACGCCTGCAAGGCTCGGTCGAACGCATCCTCGAAGACTGGCCGTTGCGCACCGATGCGGCCCGCCCGGCCGCCTGGCCGCGCGACTTCGACATCCGCGCCGACTACGCCGAACAACAGGAACTGCTGGCCGACCCCCGCGACCCCGCTCGCGGCTAGGCCCCGGAGCATCCACCTCATCCACGCGCGGGCTCCCCGGCCACTGCCGGAGCCTGCGCGCAACCCCCTTACAGGAGACCCTGTCATGGCTGCAGCAAGCCGTCTCGACACGCTTTTCCCCACCCTTGAACAAATTCCCGAGCAATACCGCCTGGGCGAGCCCATCGAACAGCGCGACTACCTGATCGATGGCCAACTGCGTCGCTGGGACGGCCCGCTGGCTCCCGTGCGCAGCCCGATCTGCCTGAGCAGCGCCAACGGCACCGAACAAGTCATCCTGGGCAGCACCCCGCTGCTGGATGCCGACGCCGCGATGAGCGCCCTGGACGCCGCCGTCAACGCCTACGACAACGGCCAGGGCGCCTGGCCGACCATGCGCGTGGCCGAACGCATCGCCCACGTCGAAAGCTTCCTCGTCCGTATGCGCGAACAACGCGAGGCAGTCGTCAAGCTGTTGATGTGGGAAATCGGCAAAAACCTCAAGGACTCCGAAAAAGAGTTCGACCGCACCTGCGACTACATCGTCGACACCATCGAAGCGCTCAAAGCCATCGACCGCCGCTCCAGCCGCTTCGAACTCGAACAAGGCACCCTCGGCCAGATCCGCCGCGTCCCGCTGGGCGTTGCCCTCTGCATGGGCCCCTACAACTACCCGCTGAACGAAACCTTCACCACCCTGATTCCCGCCCTCATCATGGGCAACACCGTCGTCTTCAAGCCGGCCAAATTCGGCGTCCTGCTGATTCGGCCCCTGCTCGAAGCCTTCCGTGACAGCTTCCCGGCCGGCGTCATCAACGTCATCTACGGTCGCGGTCGCGAAACCGTCAGCGCCCTCATGGCCAGCGGCAAAATCGACGTCTTCGCCTTCATCGGCACCCACAAAGGCGCCAGCGACCTGAAAAAACTGCACCCGCGCCCACACCGCCTGCGTGCCGCCCTGGGCCTGGACGCCAAGAACCCTGGCATCGTCCTGCCCCAGGTCGACCTCGACAACGCCGTCAGCGAAGCCGTCACCGGCGCCCTGTCCTTCAACGGCCAGCGCTGCACCGCGCTGAAGATCCTCTTCGTCCACGAAGACGTGCTGCAACCGTTCCTCGACAAATTCAGCGCCAAGCTCGCCGCCCTCAAACCCGGCATGCCCTGGGAGCCCGGCGTCGCCCTGACCCCGCTGCCCGAACCCGGCAAGGTCGACTACCTCACCAACGTCCTCCAGGACGCCCTGGACAAAGGCGCCAGCATCATCAACCCGGACGGCGGCAGCCACCGCGAAACCTTCTTCTACCCGGCGCTGCTCAGCCCGGTCACTCCCCAGATGCGGATCTACAACGAAGAACAGTTCGGCCCGCTGGTCCCGGTCGTCCCGTTCCGTGACGTCCAGCAAGTGATCGACTACGTGCTGCAATCGGACTTCGGCCAACAGCTCAGCCTGTTCGGCAACGACCCGGCCACCATTGGTCGTCTCGTGGACACCTTCGCCAACCAGGTGGGCCGGATCAACATCAACACCCAGTGCCAGCGTGGCCCGGACAGCTACCCCTTCAACGGGCGCAAGAACTCGGCCGAAGGCACGCTCTCGGTACACGACGCGCTGCGTGTGTTCTCCATCCGCACCCTGGTGGCGACCAAGAACCAGGCGGACAACAAGGCGTTGATCAGCGACATCATCCATGACCGTCAGTCGGGGTTCTTGAGCACCGACTACCTCTTCTGAGGCAGCGGCCGGAGCGCCTGCCGCAGCGCTCCGGGCGTGGCGGAACCGGCGTTTCCTGAGAGGAACGCC
>NZ_JACHXI010000046.1 GCF_014191985.1 Azomonas macrocytogenes | reverse complement strand
GGCCAGCTTCTCCAGAGCGGTTCCAGCCGGTGCCCAGGTGCTGAAATAGGCCAGCTCCCCGTCAACCAGACGGCGGCGGATTAACAGGCCACGTGAACCTGTCCCCTGAGAACGGACGCCAAGAAGCACGGGGTCAAGCGGCCTGCTTCATCTTCCTGGCATAGTCGTTGGGCGACAGGTAGCCAAGCGCCGAGTGCAGGCGTGTGGGATTGTAGAAGCCATGGATGTAGCTGGCGATAGCGGCATGGGCAGCGGCCTTGGTTTCATACACGCCAGTGGCCTCCTCGTTCTTGAGCGTAGCGAAGAAGCTCTCGGCCACGGCGTTGTCCCAACAGTTGCCCTTGCGGCTCATGCTCGGCACGAAGCCATGTGTGGCCAGGGTCTTGCCGAAGTCGCCGCTGGCGTACTGGGCGGATTCAACCGGTCGTCGCAACACCTTTGATTATGGAGGTGTTTATGGGACGACCAGCAGGGTGGATGCAGAAGTTGACGGGGCGAGGAGCGATGCGCTCGCCAGGTGCGCCGTCACTTCGCTGTGAGATCGAGCGACTGTTTTGGGAGCAGATCGCAACCGGGATCACAAGCGAAAAGGCAGCGGAGGCCGTTGGCGTATCATCAGCGGTAGGCACACGCTGGTTCCGTCATCGGGGCGGGATGCCATTGTTCATGTCTAACCACATATCCGGAAGGTACTTATCGTTCGCGGAGCGAGAAGAGATTGGGCTGCTTCGGGCGCAAAGTGTGGGTGTGCGTGAGATTGCCCGCCGCCTTAGACGAAGCCCGTCGACAGTTTCACGGGAGCTGACACGTAACGCTGCAACTCGTAGCGGTCGGCTCGAGTATCGAGCTTCAGTCGCGCAATGGAAGGCAGAACTGGTTGCCAAGAGGCCGAAGTCAGCGAAACTGGTGACTAACCCACGACTTCGCCGCTACGTGCAAGAACGCTTGGAAGGCAAGGTTCGCGATGCTGATGGTTGTGAGATTGCTGGGCCTCGACAAGCACCATTCAAGGGACGAAATAAACCACATCGCGGTGATCGTAAATGGGTCAATGGCTGGTCGCCCGAACAGATTACCAACCGGTTACAGATCGATTTTCCGGATGATGAATCCATGCGCATCTCTCACGAAGCCATCTATCAGGCCCTCTACATTCAGGGTCGAGGGGCTCTCAAGCGCGAGCTTGTGAGCTGCCTGCGCACAGGGCGGGCATTGCGCGTGCCGAGAGCTAGGGCACAGGCCAAAGCGTGGGCACACGTCAGCGAAAATGTCATGATCTCCAGTCGCCCTGCTGAGGTGGAAGACCGTGCTGTACCAGGGCATTGGGAGGGCGACCTGATCATCGGTCTGAACCGATCCGCGATCGGGACTCTGGTCGAGCGCTCAACTCGATTCACCATGCTTGTCCATCTGCCTCGCGAGGAAGGCTATGGGCTAATTCCTCGGACGAAGAACGGCCCGGCGCTTGCCGGCTACGGGGCTGTCACTATGGCCAATGCACTGAAGAAGACGGTGGCTGACCTCCCCGTCGAACTGTGGCGATCTTTGACCTGGGATCGCGGGAAAGAACTATCGGATCACGCTCGATTTACCATCGAGTCCGGAGTGAAGATCTTCTTTGCTGACCCTCATAGTCCATGGCAGCGCGGCACGAACGAGAATACGAACGGTCTTCTGCGGCAATACTTCCCGAAAGGCACTGACCTGTCTCATTGGAGTGCCCAAGAGATCCAGGCCATAGCCCATGCGCTGAACACAAGACCCCGAAAAACACTCAGTTGGAAAACACCTGCCGAAGCGCTGAACGAGTATCTAAAATCTAGGGGCTGTCGTAGATAAGGCTAGATTCCAGCCCACTCCTTCAGCGTTTTGAGTTGTTGTTTGTGGGTACCGTAGTTGAAACGGAACTCGCACTCCTTGAGGAAAAGCGGGAAGCTTTCCCTCGGGATTCCATTGTATTTGCGTAGCACGCGCTTTGCCTGGTTCCAGAAGTTCTCGATGCCGTTGATGTGGTTGTGGCCACGAGCGAACTCGGCCGAATGGTTGATGCGAACGTGGCGGAACTGGCTCACGTCCAGCGCGTCGTAGCTGCCGAAGCTGTCGGTATAAACCCAGCTGTCCGGCGCTATTTTCCGCTGGATTACAGGCATCAGCGTGGTGGTCTTGGCGTTGTCCACCACCTTGGCATACACCCTGCCGCCGCGTTTGAGCAGGCCAAATACGACGACCTTGCCGGCAGCCCCGCGACCACGCTTGCCCTTGCGCACGCCGCCGAAGTAGCTCTCGTCCAGTTCGACCGCGCCCTCGAAGACCTCATGTTCAACCCGCGCCAATTGATCAGCGATCAGCCCCCGCAACTTGCGGTAGAACAGGGCTGCGGTGTTGGGCTGGATGCCCAGCACATCGGCGGCAGATCGGGCGGTCACTTCCAGAACGAAAAATTCGACCAGCCGGGACTGCATTTTTTTGCTTAATTTGCAGCGGTTTAGGCCCATATCAGAAGCTTAAACCCAGATCTTATCTACGACAGCCCCAATATAAATGCAGGCGCGCCCCGGTGTGCCGACAATCAGGGAGAGAGTTACATGCGTTACATGACCTTCGGCCGGAACACCGGCCTGCGCGTTTCCGAGCTGGCGCTGGGTACCGGCAACTTCGGCACGGGCTGGGGCTACGGCAGCGAGCGCGACGAGGCGCGGCGGGTGTTCGACGGCTACGTGGAGGCCGGCGGCAACTTCATCGACACCGCCGACATCTACCAGTTCGGCCAAGCGGAGACGCTGCTCGGCGAGTTCATCGCCAGCGACCGCGAGCGCTTCGTCGTCGCCAGCAAGTACGGCCTGGGCGCCTCGCCCGACGCCGGGGTCTCGCGCACCGGCAACGGCCGCAAGAACATGGTGCGCTCGCTGGAGGACAGCCTGAAGCGGCTCGGCACCGACTACCTCGACCTCTACTGGGCGCACACCACCGACGGCGTGACGCCGCTCGAGGAAATCCTCCGCGCCTTCGACGATCTGCTGCGCGCCGGCAAGATCCTCCACGCCGGCCTGTCCAACTTTCCCGCCTGGCGCATCGCCCGCGCGGACCTGCTGGCCGAGCTGCGCGGCTGGGCGCCGCTGGCCGGCATCCAGTTCGAGTACAGCCTGGCCGAGCGCAGCGCCGAACGCGAACTGCTGCCGATGGCCGAGGCGCTGGGCCTGGGCGCGGCGCTCTGGTCGCCGCTCGGCGGCGGGCTGCTGACCGGCAAGTACCGTGCGGGCAAGACGGAAGGCCGCCTGAGCGGCCTCGGCACCCTGGTGCGTACCGAGAACTCGCCGCGCGAGACGGCAATCCTCGATGCGCTGCAGGCGGTGGCCACGGAACTGGAAGCCTCGCCGACCCAGGTGGCCATCGCCTGGCTGCGCGAGCGGGCGGCCCGCTCGAGCACCAGCCTGATCCCCATCCTCGGGCCGCGCACCCGCGAGCAGCTCGACGCGACCCTCGGCGCGCTGCAGCTCGCCCTGAGCGCGGAACAGCTCGCCCGCCTGGAGGCCGCCAGCGCCGTCGCCCCAGGAACGCCCCACGAGCAAATCGCCGGGCAGCTCCCGGCCGCCCTGGGCGGCCACCCGGACTTCCGGATGCCGACCATTCCCGTCGCCTGAACAACCTGCGCCTCCATCACTTATCGAAACATCCGTCGACCTCGACAAGGAGCAAGCATGGCCATCGACAAGCTGCTGTCCCCCTTCCGTCTCGGCACGCTGACCCTGCCCAACCGCGTCGTCATGGCGCCGCTGACGCGCTCCAGGGCTGCCCAGCCGGGCGATGTGCCGACCGCCCTCAACGCTGAGTACTACGCGCAGCGCGCCGGCGCCGGGCTGATCGTCGCCGAGACGGCGCAGATCTCCCGCCAGGGCCAGGGCTATGCACTGACCCCGGGCATCTACTCGGGCGCACAGATCGACGGCTGGCGCTTGGTGACCGACGCGGTACACTGCAAAGACGGGCATATTGCGCTGCAGCTCTACGAACGTCTGTGTAGCTGCCTAAGGTAATTCGCGCTTCCGCCCGCTTGTTTCACAGGCAATCCTCGCGCCTCTCAGTTTTCGACGTATTTAGCGCGTTTTCACACAGCCTGGACAGCGAGACTGTCATCTCCCTGTTTAGCGAGTATGAAGCGCTGTTCCTAGATCGCGCCGACAGAGACGTCTATCCGCGACTGGTGCCTGGTAAGGACGAGAAGACAGTCCAGCGTCTCTTGGACAATTTCTACATTGGGGTATCCATGTACGAGATGACTCGCCAGTGGTTGGTCGAAGACGGCCCGTTCGACTACGACTATGGTTAGCTGACGAGCAAGTTCAGCAACGCAGAGGTAAAGGACTGGGCGGATGATAGGAAAAGCCGAGGCGAAAGCTTTTTGGGCCAGGGTACAAGCTACGTTCAACGAGGAATAAGAGGAACAGGGCCAACAACTAGTAGTGTGAGTTAGAAATTCGTTTGCAGAAAGAGGCGACCGAGGTCAGGATTTCATCGGCTGTCTTGGTCCACACGAAGGGCTTTGCGTGAG
>NZ_JACHXI010000045.1:2500-5594 GCF_014191985.1 Azomonas macrocytogenes | reverse complement strand
TGGAATCCAGACGAACGAACCCCCTGGCACGTGCGTACCAGGGGGTCGGGATAGGTGCTTGACGATGACCTACTCTCACATGGGGAAACCCCACACTACCATCGGCGATACATCGTTTCACTACTGAGTTCGGGAAGGGATCAGGTGGTTCCAATGCTCTATGGTCGTCAAGCGATTCAACGGGAAACGCCTGCTAGGCTGTTCCCTGGATATGTGATCGAAGCCGTGCTGGCGCTTAGCCAACGGTATGCTTTGCCGTTCAAGCCGATTTTCGGTCGATGCGTCTTCACCCAGATTACTTGGGTGTTATATGGTCAAGCCTCACGGGCCATTAGTACAGGTTAGCTCAACGCCTCACAGCGCTTACACACCCTGCCTATCAACGTCGTAGTCTTCGACGGCCCTTCAGGGGGATCAAGTCCCCAGTGAGATCTCATCTTGAGGCAAGTTTCCCGCTTAGATGCTTTCAGCGGTTATCTCTTCCGAACATAGCTACCCGGCAGTGCCACTGGCGTGACAACCGGAACACCAGAGGTTCGTCCAACCCGGTCCTCTCGTACTAAGGTCAGCCCCTCTCAAATCTCAAACGTCCACGGCAGATAGGGACCGAACTGTCTCACGACGTTCTAAACCCAGCTCGCGTACCACTTTAAATGGCGAACAGCCATACCCTTGGGACCGGCTTCAGCCCCAGGATGTGATGAGCCGACATCGAGGTGCCAAACACCGCCGTCGATATGAACTCTTGGGCGGTATCAGCCTGTTATCCCCGGAGTACCTTTTATCCGTTGAGCGATGGCCCTTCCATACAGAACCACCGGATCACTAAGACCTACTTTCGTACCTGCTCGACGTGTCTGTCTCGCAGTCAAGCGCGCTTTTGCCTTTATACTCTGCGACCGATTTCCGACCGGTCTGAGCGCACCTTCGTACTCCTCCGTTACTCTTTAGGAGGAGACCGCCCCAGTCAAACTGCCCACCATACACTGTCCTCGATCCGGATCACGGATCAGAGTTAGAACCTCAAGCATGCCAGGGTGGTATTTCAAGGATGGCTCCACGCGAACTGGCGTCCACGCTTCACAGCCTCCCACCTATCCTACACAAGCAGGCTCAAAGTCCAGTGCAAAGCTACAGTAAAGGTTCACGGGGTCTTTCCGTCTAGCCGCGGATACACTGCATCTTCACAGCGATTTCAATTTCACTGAGTCTCGGGTGGAGACAGCGCCGCCATCGTTACGCCATTCGTGCAGGTCGGAACTTACCCGACAAGGAATTTCGCTACCTTAGGACCGTTATAGTTACGGCCGCCGTTTACCGGGGCTTCGATCAAGAGCTTCGCTTGCGCTAACCCCATCAATTAACCTTCCGGCACCGGGCAGGCGTCACACCCTATACGTCCACTTTCGTGTTGGCAGAGTGCTGTGTTTTTAATAAACAGTCGCAGCGGCCTGGTATCTTCGACCGGCATGGGCTTACGCAGTAAATGCTTCACCCTCGCCGGCGCACCTTCTCCCGAAGTTACGGTGCCATTTTGCCTAGTTCCTTCACCCGAGTTCTCTCAAGCGCCTTGGTATTCTCTACCCGACCACCTGTGTCGGTTTGGGGTACGGTTCCTGATTACCTGAAGCTTAGAGGCTTTTCCTGGAAGCATGGCATCAACCACTTCCCCTTCTCAAAGAAGGGTCGTCATCGGTTCTCGGCCTTGATCGTCCGGATTTGCCTGGATGATCAGCCTACTACCTTAAACAAGGACAACCAACGCCTTGCTGGCCTAGCCTTCTCCGTCCCCCCATCGCAGTAACCAGAAGTACGGGAATATTGACCCGTTTCCCATCGACTACGCTTTTCAGCCTCGCCTTAGGGGCCGACTCACCCTGCGTCGATTAACGTTGCGCAGGAACCCTTGGTCTTTCGGCGTGGGTGTTTTTCACACCCATTGTCGTTACTCATGTCAGCATTCGCACTTCTGATACCTCCAGCGAGCTTCTCAACTCACCTTCACAGGCTTACAGAACGCTCCTCTACCGCTCATCAAAGATGAACCCGTAGCTTCGGTGCCTGGTTTGAGCCCCGTTACATCTTCCGCGCAGGCCGACTCGACTAGTGAGCTATTACGCTTTCTTTAAAGGGTGGCTGCTTCTAAGCCAACCTCCTAGCTGTCTGAGCCTTCCCACATCGTTTCCCACTTAACCAGGACTTTGGGACCTTAGCTGACGGTCTGGGTTGTTTCCCTTTTCACGACGGACGTTAGCACCCGCCGTGTGTCTCCCGTGCTGACACTTCTGGGTATTCGGAGTTTGCATCGGTTTGGTAAGTCGGGATGACCCCCTAGCCGAAACAGTGCTCTACCCCCCAGAGTGATACACGAGGCGCTACCTAAATAGCTTTCGAGGAGAACCAGCTATCTCCGAGCTTGATTAGCCTTTCACTCCGATCCACAGGTCATCCGCTAACTTTTCAACGGTAGTCGGTTCGGTCCTCCAGTTAGTGTTACCCAACCTTCAACCTGCCCATGGATAGATCGCCCGGTTTCGGGTCTATTCCCAGCGACTTGACGCCCTATTAAGACTCGCTTTCGCTACGCCTCCCCTAAACGGTTAAGCTTGCCACTGAAAATAAGTCGCTGACCCATTATACAAAAGGTACGCAGTCACCCAACGAAGTGGGCTCCCACTGCTTGTACGCATACGGTTTCAGGTTCTATTTCACTCCCCTCTCCGGGGTTCTTTTCGCCTTTCCCTCACGGTACTGGTTCACTATCGGTCAGTCAGTAGTATTTAGCCTTGGAGGATGGTCCCCCCATGTTCAGACAACGTTTCACGTGCGCCGTCCTACTCGATTTCACTGCCAGGATTCTTTCGCGTACAGGGCTATCACCCACTATGGCCGCACTTTCCAGAGCGTTCCGCTAAAATCCAGACAGCTTAAGGGCTACTCCCCGTTCGCTCGCCACTACTAAGGGAATCTCGGTTGATTTCTGTTCCTCAGGGTACTTAGATGTTTCAGTTCCCCTGGTTCGCCTCTTACACCTATGTATTCAGTGCAAGATACTCACGTTATCGTGAGTGGGTTTCCCCATTCAGAGATCGCC
>NZ_JACHXI010000044.1 GCF_014191985.1 Azomonas macrocytogenes | reverse complement strand
AATTAATATTTCCTTTTGTGGCTAAATAAATAAAAACGCCGCATGGGCGAGCGCTTTGCGGCGTAGTTAGGTAACTGCGAGAACTTCGTCGCTGCTAAGCGACCGAGAGATAACATATTTGGATTTTTGGGCCTAAATTGCCGCCACATCGGCCTTTGACCGACCTGCGCGAACGCCTTGATCCTCAGTGCTGCGGCACCTCTGTGTGTCGTGATCGGAGGCGAGGTTATGCAAGGGACGAACGTGCTGTTCGGTCAGATCGCCGTGGTATTCGGCATCGTGATCGCCGGCGTGTGGGGCGCCACACAATGGACAGCAGCCGCCCTTGGCTATCAAGTACGCCTTGGCTCGCCCTGGTTCGACTTCCTTGGCACGTCGATCTACCACCCCTGGAAACTGTTTGAGTGGTGGTTCTTCTTCGATGCCTACGCGCCGCGCGTGTTCGATACCGGCGGCGCCATCGCCGGTGCCAGCGGCATGGTCGCCGTGGGCGTTGCCATCGCCATGTCGGTCTGGCGCTCGCGCCAAGCTCGACTCGTCACCACCTACGGCTCTGCGCGCTGGGCTAACGCGCAGGACATTCGCAAGGCGGGCCTCACGCAACCAGCCGGCGTGTTCCTCGGCCAGCACGATCACCAATACCTGCGGCATGAAGGCCCGGAACACGTCCTGACCTTCGCGCCTACGCGCTCGGGCAAGGGCGTGGGCCTCGTGGTGCCGACGCTGCTTTCCTGGCCTGCATCCGCCGTCATCCACGACATCAAAGGCGAGAACTGGCAGATCACCGCAGGCTGGCGCTCGCGTTTCTCGCATTGCCTGCTGTTCAACCCGACCGATGCGAAGTCGGCGGCCTACAACCCGCTGCTGGAGGTACGGCGCGGCGCGCATGAGGTGCGCGACGTGCAGAACATCGCGGACATTTTGGTCGATCCCGAAGGCGCGCTGGAGAAGCGCAACCATTGGGAAAAGACCAGTCATGCGCTGTTGGTTGGGGCCATCCTGCATGTGCTCTACGCAGGCGAAGACAAGACGCTGCGCGGCGTCGCCAACTTTCTGTCCGACCCGGCCAGCCCGTTCGAGCTGACCTTGCACCGGATGATGACCACGCCGCACCTCGGCGATGGGCCGCATCCGGTCGTCGCATCGGCGGCGCGTGAAGTCCTCAACAAGAGCGACAACGAGCGTTCCGGCGTGTTGAGCACCGCCATGTCGTTCCTCGGCCTGTACCGCGACCCGACGGTGGCCGAAGTCACCTCGCGCTGCGATTGGCGCATCGCCGACCTGATAGCGGCCGAGCATCCGGTGTCGCTGTACCTCGTGGTGCCGCCTTCGGATATTTCGCGGACGAAGCCGCTCATTCGCCTGATCCTCAACCAGATCGGGCGGCGCCTCACCGAGTCGCTCGATGGCTCCGATGGCATCGAGCGCCGCCACAAGCTGCTGCTGATGCTCGATGAGTTCCCTGCGCTGGGGCGCCTGGACTTCTTCGAGACGGCGCTGGCCTTCATGGCGGGCTATGGCATCCGCAGCTTCCTCATCGCGCAGTCGCTCAACCAGATCGACAAGGCGTATGGGCAAAACCACTCCATCCTCGACAACTGCCATGTGCGCGTGACGTTCGCCACGAACGACGAGCGCACCGCCAAACGGATCTCCGAGACGCTGGGCACGGCCACCGAGCTGCGCGCCCAGCGCAACTACGCGGGCCATCGGCTCGCGCCGTGGCTGGGCCACCTGATGGTGTCGCGCCAGGAAACCGCGCGCCCGCTGCTGACGCCGGGGGAAGTCATGCAGCTTCCGCCCGACGAGGCCGTGGTGATGGTGTCCAGCGTGGCGCCGATCAAGGCGAAGAAGCTGCGCTACTACGCGGACGCCAATTTCAAGCGTCGCGTGCTGCCACCGCCCGCGCTGGCGGGCGGGCAGTACGCCGACGCGCCGCCATTGCGGCCCGACGACTGGAGCGGGTTGGCGATTCCCTCCGTGCCCACCGCACCGGCCGCGGCCTTCGCTGATGGCCTGGGTTCCGCCGATGACGGCGGCCCACGCCGTCAGCCCGAACTCTCCGAAACCGTCGCCTACGACCCAGAGCTGGCCGCGCCTGCGGCCGACCTTGGGCTGCTCGATGACGACGACGACCTGCCGCTCCCCCTTCCGCGCCAGCTTGATCCAGCCATGCAGCGCACGGCCCGGCTGGCTTTCCTCGACCCCAACGACGGAATCGAGCTATGAGCCACTATCGCCTCAACCTGTTCATCCAGCCGGAGCACGCCAAGCGGCTCGATGAGCTGGCCGCCAAGAAGGGCGTGTCCAAGTCGTCCATCGTCGCGGCGGCGCTCGCATCGTGGCTGTCGCCCGATGCCGCCGACCAGCGCGAGGCGGCCATTGCCAAGCGGCTTGATCGCCTGTCGCGGCAGGCCGAACGCATGGAGCGCGACCAGAACATTGCCATCGAAACGCTGGCGCTGTTCATCCGCTACTACCTGACCGTGAGCACGCCGGTTCCCGAGGCGCACCAAGACGCGGCACGCGCGCAGGGCAAAGCGCGCTTCGAGCAGTTCACCGCGCAGCTTGGCCGCCACCTGCTGCGGGGCCGCAGCCTGGTGCGCGACGTGGTGGAGGAACTGCATCCCGACCTGATGCGAATGGAAGACGCGGCGGCAGCCGCGCAAGCGCAGGAGCGTGCGTCATGAGCGCCGTTCCGCAGTCCATGAGTGCCACGTCGCTCGACCGCCGCATCCAGATGCTGCGCACGGCGATGGGGCCACTGATCGCCGCCGCGCTCGAAGACCCGGACGTGGTGGAGGTGATGCTGAATCCCGATCGCACCCTTTGGGTGGATCGGCTTTCCAGTGGACGCGCGCCGATGGGCGTGGAACTGCCCGAGGCGGACGGCGAGCGAATCATCCGCCTGGTCGCTGCCCACGTTGGCGCAGAAGTCCATCGCGGCCAGCCGCTGATGTCCGCCGAGTTGCCCGAAACGGGCGAACGCTTTGAGGGCATCTTGCCGCCGGCAGCGCCGGGGCCGGCCTTCGCGCTGCGCAAGCGCGCCATCGGCGTTATTCCTCTGGAGCGGTACGTCATCGACAGGATGATGACCAGCGCGCAAGCGGGCTTTCTCGTTCGCGCCGTGCGCGAGCGCCAGAACGTGCTGATCGCCGGCGCCACCAGCAGCGGCAAGACCACGCTCGCCAATGCTTTGCTCGCCGAAATCGCCGCCACTGGCGACCGCGTGCTGGTGCTCGAAGACACGGTGGAGCTGCAATGCGCGGCCCGCGACCACGTTCCCCTGCGCACCCGCGCAGGCGTGGTGTCGATGACCGAGCTGGTGCGCTCGTCCATGCGCCTGCGGCCTGATCGCGTCGTCGTCGGCGAGGTGCGCGGCGCCGAGGCACTGGATCTCATCAAGGTGTGGGGCACAGGCCATCCGGGCGGCATCGCCACGATCCATGCCGGCTCCGCGCTCGGCGCTCTGCTGCGCCTGGAGCAACTGATTCTCGAAGTGGCGGTGAATCCGCCCCGTGCGCTGATCGCCGAGGCGGTCAACGTGGTGATCCACATCGCCGGACGCGGGCGCAAGCGCCGCATCGAGAGCATCGCCCGCGTCGTCGGCTTCGACGGCGTGGGCTACCAACTGGCGGACGCGCTGGAAACGCCGTTTCCCGAGCTGCCGCCACGTCCCGATGCCGCACCCGCTGCGGCGACTTCCCCATCCCCTGACTCACTTGGAGAACTGCCATGACGCAGATGACCATTCCTGCTTTCCGTTTTTCTGCAAATCCGGCTTTGCGTCTTGCACGGCTGCGCTGCCTGGCCCGCCCTGCGGGGCAAGGGCTGCTGCTGGCCGCGCTGCTGTTGTTCCTGGCCGGAACCGCGCAGGCCGCCGGTTCCTCGATGCCGTGGGAAGGCCCGCTGCAATCCATCCTCGAATCCATCCAGGGGCCGGTGGCGCGCATCGTCGCGGTCATCATCATCATCGCCACGGGCCTCGCGCTCGCGTTCGGCGACACGTCCGGCGGATTCCGCAAGCTGATCCAGATCGTCTTCGGTCTGTCCATCGCGTTCGCCGCGTCCTCGTTCTTCCTGTCGTTCTTTTCGTTCTCTGGCGGGGCTGTCGTATGAGCGGCCCGGACAGCTTCGCGGCAGGGTTCGAGGTGCCTTTGCACCGCTCGCTCACCGAGCCGATCTTGTTGGGCGGCGCACCGCGTACGGTGGCGATTGCCAACGGCACGCTGGCCGCCGCCGTCGGGCTGGGCCTGCAACTGTGGATTCCTGGCGTCGTGCTCTGGATCGTCGGCCATTCGCTGGCGGTATGGGGTGCGCGCGTCGATCCACAGTTCATGGCCGTGTTCGCCCGGCACATCAAACACCGCCCGCTGCTGGACGTGTGAGGTGATGCCATGCTGAACCTCGCTGAATACCGCCAGCGGCCCGCACTGCTCGCCGACTGGCTGCCCTGGGCCGGACTCGTCGCGCGGGGTGTCGTCTTGAACAAGGACGGCAGTTTCCAGCGCACGGCCCGGTTTCGCGGGCCTGACCTCGACAGTGCCACGCAAGGCGAGCTGATCGCCACGTCGGCGCGCTTGAACAACGCGCTGCGCCGGCTGGGGTCGGGCTGGGCGCTATTCATCGAGGCCGAGCGCCGCGCCGCTGCCGACTACCCGCACTCGGAGTTTCCCGAGCCGCTTTCGTGGCTGGTGGACGAAGAACGCCGCTCGGCCTTCGAGGATACCGGCCATCACTTCGAGAGCGGCTATCACCTGACGCTGGTGTACCTGCCGCCCGAGGAATCGCGCGCCCGAGCCGCCAAGATGCTCTACGAGAACACGCCGACGAATGGCGTGGACTGGCGCGAGCGGCTGCAAGCCTTCGTCGCGGAAACGGATCGGGTCTTTGACCTGCTCGATGGCGTCATGCCGGAAATCGCCTGGCTCGATGACAGCCAGACGCTGACCTATCTGCACGCGACCATCTCGACGCGGCGTTACCGAATCGGTGTGCCCGAAGTGCCGTTCCACATCGACGCGCTGCTGACCGACTCGCCGCTGGTCGGTGGCCTCGCGCCCATGCTGGGCGACAAGCACCTGCGCGTGGTGTCGGTGCGCGGATTCCCGACCTCGACCTGGCCGGGGATTCTGGACGACCTCAACCGCCTGGGATTTGGGTATCGCTGGAGTACGCGCTTTCTGTGCCTCGACAAATCCGAGGCGGAACGGGAATTGGGGCGCCTGCGCCGCCAGTGGTTCGCCAAGCGCAAGAACGTCATCGCGCTGCTGCGCGAAACGATCTTTCAGCAGGAAAGCCCGCTGGTCGATACCGATGCGAACAACAAGGCTGCCGATGCCGATGCAGCCTTGCAGGAGCTGGGCAGCGATCAAGTCGCCTTCGGCTATCTGACGGCGACCGTCACCGTCATGGACGAGGACGCTGGCGCAGCCGACGAGAAGCTGCGCATGGTGGAGCGCGTCATCCAGGGGCGCGGGTTCGTGACCATCCCCGAAACGCTCAATGCCGTGGATGCGTGGCTGTCATCGCTTCCGGGCAACGCCTACGCCAACGTGCGCCAGCCCATCGTCTCGACACTGAACCTGGCGCACATGATGCCGGTGTCGGCGGTATGGGCCGGGCCGGAGAAGAACGACCACCTGGGCGGCCCGCCGCTGATCGTCACCCGCACCGATGGCGCGACGCCGTTCCGCCTGGTCACGCACATCGGCGACGTGGGCCACACGTTGGTCGCCGGCCCGACCGGCATGGGCAAGTCGGTCTTGCTCGCCACGCTGGCGATGCAGTTCCGCCGCTATCGCGGCTCGCGCATCTTCGCCTTCGACATGGGCCGCTCCATGCGGGCCGCCATCCTCGGCCTGGGCGGTGAACACTACGACCTGGGCACGGATGGCGAAATCGCCTTCCAGCCACTCGCGCGCATCGACCGTGAGGGCGACCGCACCTGGGCCGCCGAATGGATCGAAGGCCGCTTGCTGCACGAAGGCGTGGCGGTCGGCCCCGACGAGAAGGCGGCTATCTGGTCGGCGCTGGGAAGTCTCGCCGGTGCGCCGGTGGAGCAGCGCACGATGACGGGACTTTCCGTGCTGCTGCAATCGAATACGCTGCGGCAGGCGCTGTCGCCCTATGTGCTGGGTGGCGCCCACGGCAAGCTGCTGGACGCCGACCACGACCGGCTGGGCATGGCCGACGTGCAGTGCTTCGAGATGGAGGAG
>NZ_JACHXI010000043.1 GCF_014191985.1 Azomonas macrocytogenes | reverse complement strand
ACCGACCGAGGCACGGCATAGCACCGACCGAGGCACGGCATAGCACCGACCGAGGCACGGCATAGCACCGACCGAGGCACGGCATAGCACCGACCAAATTTTTAAAAAAAAATCGCTGCAAGCCACGGTATACGCAGCTTGCAGCGATTTGAAAAAAAACTGCTAATCCTTTCTTAATCAAAAACAAAACGCGCGAGCGCGCGAGCGCGCGAGGCGGCCGAGACGGCTACGAAGCCGCCGTTGGCGGCTGCGGTTTATGCCCCTGGAGGGGCGGGTGAAAAGCGCGATCCCACCCCAGTGCTCACCCACTTGGACTCAAGGGCTCCCACCGACCTCGGCTCCCTGCCACCTTGGCAGTGCCCTCTGGTCTTTCCCACCCCGAACGCTCCCCGTTTCTCAACGCTTCGCTGAGTAATCAGGAAAGTGTGGTCCGAAATACCGTCTGAATTCTGGCAGGAAGGCGTTTATTTTGCCGTCTATTGAACGATCACATAGTAGGCAATGCGATGGTACTTGGTAATGTCTTGAATGGCCTTAAAACGGCTTATTTTCGGCAATAGCTCCAAGGGAGGCCGAAGCCTCCCCTAAAGCCCCATCTCACGCTCGAAACAACCGCGTCTTAGCTATGCCCACCGCCCCGGCCAAGGGACGGATGAGCACCATTTGCGGGGTGCCACCCCCTGAGCTGTGCAACCGCTCCCGGCTTTCGGCTTCTGGTTCGGCCTGCGCTGCCACGCGCAGGGTGTGTCCGAACTCGCGCCCAGGCTTCGACCATATCGCCCAGGTGCTTTCGCGCCTACTCACCGAGTCTCCCCCTCTGACGACCCCAGGACAGTGCCAGCTGATCCCTTGTCGGCAGAGGTTCCCACGTTAGATCGCCCCGTCGAGACACTGCGCCACTGCGCTCCCCAGTACCGCTAGGCTACCGCCTCACTGTCGCTTTCATCGGCCCGAGATTCCAAAGCAGCTCGATTACTCACGGTATGGGTTCCTCACGCATGGCCAGATCCGCAAGATCATGGCTCAGTGCCCCTTACCCGGCAGCCTCCTCGAGGGAGGCCGTTACACGCTTAAGCTGTCCAGCGACCTGGAAAGGTTGCCCCTTCCAGTGCCAAGTCTTCCAGGTTTCCCCTCAGACCCCTGACGCCTCACGACGCCCTCAGCAGCCCACGTGCCAGGCTGTGGTTCGACCCTTCCGAGCCGCCCCCCAGCGGGATTTCCACCCGTTCGTGGCGATCAGGGTTAGCACAGTCACCTGTGCGCCCGTGTCCGTGTCGCCCAATCCCGCCCGGAACCTGGCGGATTGGGTCGAAGGTGGGGATTACACCCACCAGCGCCCGTCGTAGCCGTACCAGCCCCACTACGGGCATACGGCTTCAGCGGTTGCGGTTTCCAGGTTGGCGCCCTGAAAACGCCGATGATTGGCGGTCATCGGTTCAGCTCAACAAATGCCGGAAAATCGTCGATTTACCCGGTAGGCATAGCTAAAAATCGGTGAATTTCTCCTGTGCGACGGCCCCACTTTGGGCAGTTGAGGGTCTGGTTTCTCCCGAATGAGCAGTCGGGGTGGCTGGTTCTCGGAATCCGTGACGTGGGCTCCGGTGGGCATGGCGGACAGACTTCGGACCGTCTGTCAGGGCACGGATTGCGATTTTTGTGACTGCTGAGCGCGGTTCTTGATGCGTTCGGCGGCACAAATGGCATTACGGGCCCGTAGCTTGAACTGCTCGATCTGGACCATGCTGTCACGCCTTTCAGCCTCTGCCTGCTGCTTGAGGGTCTTGGCTTCATCCATCTGCCGCAAGGCCAACAGTCGCGTCTGTTCCGTCTCCTGCAAGCGTTGCCGGTAATGCTGCTCGGCCTGTTCCTGGGCGGAGTCCCGCTCCTGCTTTAGGTGCTCGATGTGTTCGTTTAACCGCTGACGTTCGGCTTGTACATCCGCGTTATCCGCTTCCTCGTAGGCCCACGCGAACACCAGGCCAAATCCCAAAAAGCCTCCCAGGGAGCCCACTGCGAGCACGGGCCAGAGATGCCGCAAGATGCCGAAGCCTTCGGCCACCTGTATGGGTGAGGTGTGCTCCGGGAAGTACCGGGCCAACACCAGATCGGGGAGCACCCACACTCCCCAGGCCGTCAGCCCGAGCAGCAGAGCGATCGCAAGCAGAACTACCAAGGACTTGCGCATATCGGGGATTTAAGTCGAGCAAAAATCGCCTTGCAAGGCGATTTTTGCGGGTTTTCTGGAATCTCTTTTGTCGTATTCTACCAAAACTTCAGTTTTTTATATGACGATCTCTACATGAGTTCCATCATTACCCATAAAACCGATGCGATGCGCAAGCTCCAACTGTTGGTCGCCCGAGGGCATAGCCGGTGGACGGCTGGCCAGGTCGAACCGCGCAAACTGCAGGCACTTACCCTTAAGTTCAGCGACCGCTACGGCACCGAAAAAACCGCCCAGCAACGCTGGCGAAGTAAGGCCAAAGGCGAAGCTTCCAGTCACCTGGTTCTGTGGCAGGAACAGCCCAGTGATCTCGTGGCTGCTCCGGTCCACTGGTGGTTGGTGGTGACTCCCGGCGTTGGCTTGGTCAGCGACCTGGAACAGCTCCAAGACGCACGGCGTCAACGGCTCAGCCTCACCGGCTACGAACTGGCCCAGATGCCCAGGAAGGGCCGCCTGGCCTCATGGACTTGGCGAATGACGGCAGAGAACTATGCGGTGTGGGAAGAGCGGCTCAGGACCATAATTCGGCACAACGATGAACTGGGAATCAGTCAGTCGCTACACAGCCTTCGTAGGACCCCGCCGTTCGCTGAGAGTAGGCGGCAGGCTTTCGACTTGGGTAGACTGGCCCAGGCTGAATGGAAACGCACAAAGCGTGGTCTCTGCCCGTATGACGGACTGTACGTGGGCTGGTTCGGGCGATTCCAAGCCGCTGCTAAAGCACCGCTGAAAAAGCCTCGTTGCTGAATCCGGTTGTATTCACTAGTTGTAACGACCTGCAAACGAAAACGGCCCGACCTGCAATCAAGGCGATTTTCGACCGGGATTAACTGCGACTGACCGATCTGGCCAACCAGCATTAATTGCGAATGAACCTGCATTGATCCGCGCCGACCTGCATTCCATCGGAGCCAGCCAGAACTAGCTACATCTGATCGAACGTCCAGAATCTTTCAAGAGTCCAGAGAAACTGGACTTTGATTTCTGAACAGGATTCGTAGAGCGATCAGGCAGAGTAAGGTGGCTTACCGAACTTCATCGACGCTAGCGTCTGGAAAACCATCGTTTGTTGGACGCTAGCGAACCCAGTGAATAGTCGCAGTTAATCCCGGTCGAAAATCGCCTTGATTGCAGGTCGGGCCGTTTTCGTTTGCAGGTCGTTACAACTAGTGAAGGACGAGATGACGAGAATTAGGGCCAGCATCGGCAGCAGCAGCGTGCTTGGAACTATGCCCAGCAGGTTACTCCTTAAACCCCCGCTCGCTTCTGCATCCGGCCAATGAATCGGATTCTTTTGGGGGAACTCATCTCTCTATTTTTAGACTGATAAAATCTATCAATCAGTATTTTCATAGTAATACGCAGCCCTCTGACATTAAACGAAATACCCAAAGAGTAAAGATTGGATGGAGAACAGTAACCTATGAAGCAATCTCAGCAACATAAAGATAGCAACTTTGATTTCCTGCGTTTTTCAGCAGCAGTCATGGTGGTCATCAGTCACAGCTACTGGCTACATGGAAGCCATAATTCGGAATCACTTATCACTGGCGAGTTCGGTATTGGTCTTATCGCGGTGTATATGTTCTTCATTATCAGTGGGTTTCTAGTTACCTCATCATGGAAAAATAGCAGAGATAATTTCAGCTTCGTTATTAAACGTTTGTTGCGAATCATTCCGGCGCTGATCGTGGCAACGCTGTTCACCGTCTTTATTATCGGTTCATTCGTAACTGAATTACCACTGGCCGAATATTATTTTAACAATCGCACTTGGAAATATCTTTCTAATCTCGTTTTCTGGATCCAATTTGATCTACCTGGAGTTTTTACCGGAAATCCTTTTCCAAATATAGTTAACGGCTCAATTTGGACATTACCTTTTGTCCTGCTAATGGATATTTCGCTTCTTTGCTTTGCTGTAAGCGGGATGCTTCAACCTACTATTATCGTTACCGGACTCGTCACTCTGATATTGACAAACATTGCTCTGCTAACTTTCACTGAAGTGGATAGCAAAAGTATTATAAACTTGATTACACTCGGTACCTTTTTTTATTTCGGCGTGACGCTTTATCTATTCTACGAACGAGTGCCTTGGAACAAGACACTCGCTCTTGTGCTAACTTCAGTACTATTGCTTGGTCTAACATTAAAGTTAGGCTCTATCACTTTAGTGATAGCCTTGCCTTATCTTACAATTTACGTTGCATATTTGAGAATCCCGCGACTGTCTCACTTTGGTCGATATGGAGATTTTTCTTATGGAATCTATCTCTTTGGTTTTCCTATGCAACAGCTAATTATTCACTGGCTTGATGCAGATAGTATTTCGATAAGTGCTTTCATTGCTCTTAGTTTGATAGTGAGTTTCACTATGGGTGTATTATCATTTTATTTAATTGAACGCCCATCATTAGCACTAAAACGCTATTTATCTCAGCGAAGTATTGATAAAAATATTAATTTAACAATTGTAAAAAAATAATTGGCGCTCGACTTGTTATACAAAATTAATCTAATATTTTTCACCATAACCTAACAGCACCTTAAGCACATAGCCGCCCTCGCCTTTTTGTCCGCAGATAAGATAGTCCATACACGTCGATCGCGGGTCTGTATAGCTAGCCAAAAAGCTCGCTGTGGGTCCCAAGGTCAACGAAGGTAATCAGATCGCCGCTATCCTGATAGATCAGAAGAAAGTCGCCACCGATGTGGCATTCCCTAGAACCGTCCCAGTCGCCTTTTAACTCGTGATCTAAGTACTCGGCTGGTAGAGGTTCGCCAAGAAATAGAAGCGCCATAACCGCTCTGGCCGCGTTCATATCGCGGCGGCCAGCTCGGTTATAGCGTTCCCATGATTTCTTGAATTCAGCTGTATATGCAACGCGGTTAGGCAGTACCGCACGCTTTTGCTTCTTTTCCTGCTTCGCCATCCAACTCCCTCAACATCTCATCTACAGAGTCGAACTGACGGCGGATCTTACGAGCCTGTGTTAGGGCTCGTGAGGTTTTCTCGCTGGGCATACGTACCTCAAAGGGTAGTCCCTGAGTCGCAACGACTTGGCGGAGAAAGAGGCGCATTGCATCGCTGACGCTAAGGCCACAACTTTGCAGTACAGCAGTGGCGCGCTCCTTCAAATCCGCTTCAATGCGGCAGCGCACGTCAGTGGTTTTCAGTTCAGCAGCCATAGTATCACCTCTTACATATTTTGTAGTTACAATGATACCACACTCTGATTTGCTAAAGAGTTACCGACTGTACATAAGAACAAAAGCCGGATGAGCGCCTAGTATTTGGATTTTTGGATTGGGAGGGGATAAAGCAATGACAGAACACTGGGGCTTACTAGACAAGCTTAAACACATGGAGGAACGGAATATCAGAAGCAAGGAGGCTGATGCTTCTGTCGTTGCTCCAATTCTGCAGCCGGCCCAGGTGATCCGGTTGCCGTTATGGCCTGAAGGCGTTAGGGGAGTGCCAAATAGCGTACTTCGGTGCGCTCTGTTCGGAGCCATAAGGCGTGGCAAACGGGCCTATCAGGACGCCGTGAGGAAGACTAGTGTTGATGGTGTAACTGTTATTCATTCTGGACCGCAACTTGATCAGGCTGATTTGGATGTGTGGGAGCAGTGTTTGCACCTTACCCGGATTGAGGGTTTGGGATTACGCATTCAATTTTCTGCACATAGCTTCCTAAAATCCATTGGTAGGAGCACTGGTAAAAGCCAGCACGAGTGGTTGAAAGGAGCACTGCGTCGGTTGATGACTTCGCTCGTTGAGCTAAAGGATTGCAATAAAGTTTACGCAGGCCAGTTGCTACATGACTGGGGGCGGGATGAAGAGACAGGCGAACACATTATTGAGATGAATCCCAGAATCGTTGCTATGTACGGCGGTGATGGCTGGACACAAATCGAGTGGGCTGAGCGCCATGCGCTTAAGGGGCAGCCGCTAGCCCAATGGCTTCATGGGTTTTACACGAGTCATGCGAAAGCGTACCCCTACAAAGTGGAGACGCTGTATCAATTATCTGGTAGCGAAGCTAAGCAGCTAAAGCACTTTAAAGCCGAGTTGAAACAGGCTCTTGAAAGGGTAAATGAAGTCACTAGATGGAGTTGGTTGATTAATACCAATAACTTGGTGGTAGTTGATCGGCTCCCTTCTGTAAGCCAGCAACGGTATTTGAAGCAAAAAACAGAGGTCAAATAGCACCGACCGAGGCACGGCATAGCACCGACCGAGGCACGGCATAGCACCGACCGAGGCACGGCATAGCACCGACCGAGGCACGGCATAGCAC
>NZ_JACHXI010000042.1 GCF_014191985.1 Azomonas macrocytogenes | reverse complement strand
GACAGGGTACGTCGCTGGGCGGAATGACCAGGATCGGGACGGGCCTTGGCGTGCAGGCCGGCAGCAGGGGAAGCGGGATTTAGACGTGGATGCGCATGCGTTGCCATCGCCCCCTCGCTCGTCGAGCGATGAGGTAGAGCGAAGGTTTACGCTTGCACAAACTCGCGGGCGTAGTCATACTCGACTCACCAAATCGTTAGTCGTTGGTTTGGGTTGGATGACCCTCTTTCAAAAGGTCCAGCCCATTCGTTTCAGTAGAAGGCCCCGGTCGGCAAACCGGGGCCTTCTGCATTTCTGGATCTGTCTATGTCATCAATACGATCTCTTGGGTTGACTCAGCGCCTTGTACGGCAAACAAGGCGTTGAGCTTTATGGTTTTTGCGTGGGCGTGCGCCAGGCGCGTGTGCAGGGCATCAGCATACGCCGGTTCGAATCTCCGGAACGGTTGCGGTGCAGCTACCAGGCAAAGGTGCTGGCCTGCTTCCTTGACAACAGCGAGCGAATCGAAGCCCATAGGCATCCCTGCGAAAACCAATATAGGAAATGAATAACCGGTGAACTATGGTGCCAGTTCGGCTTTGATGCAAGCGCTTTGCGAGATAATCTTTTTTTAGGTGAAGAAAGTGCTTTGATAAACACCAAAAACATCTAAATAAAAAACTATTTTTTTGATGCCGCCTGTTTATTCAAGTTTGCGCAAAACTTCCCAATGAAGTGGAGCAAGCTGGCTGTTTGCCAGACGTTCGGCATCTATTTCTGCTTGAGCCGACGAGTCCCAGACTTGCTCTGAGCAGCGCAGCACGCCGTTTTCCAGGTCGTGATAAAGCAAATCGAAGGTGGGTGTACCGTAATGATCCGACACATCGCGAACCAGGAAGCAACAGGGATAGGGAGTTGTGGTAGACATTCGAAGGTATCTTCAACTACTGATGGATTGATATGAGCTGTTGTCGCACACCCTGTAAAAACCCCAAATGCAATATCGCTGCTTAATTAAGTAAGAGAGTCTTTAGTTTGCTACGAACGAACAAACTTAGTTGTAGTTGTAGTTCGGATTGTTACGAACGGACAAATATAAGCTTGCCAGTATCAGCCTCAATTGTGCAGGTATAACATCATAGCTATAGGATGTTCCTTCCTCGTTCTCTTTCCCTTTTTAGGTAAACAATTACCGGAGCATCCGTCAAGATTTCACGGCAAGACCTCTGACATAGGTGCGCGCCGACTGACTACCGCTTGTGATCGTAGCCGTATCCTTGGACAGTTCAGCGGTGTTTGTTGTGGCGTCGTTGCCGTTATCGAAATGCACCTTTAACTCGAACGGTTGAGTCATATCCGGCCACTATTCTTGGCGTAATGGGGCACTGTACGAATGACTGGCCAAGCGCTTGAGCATTGCCCTGTGTGTCTGGGCCTTGTCGAAGGATTCGTCACCGTCGATGCCAAAAACGGCAGGATTCCCCTATTGGATATTGGCGATTGCAAGGAGTGGTGGTGACGCCGACGGTGAGTCGGCAGGGACCAGATGATCCCTTTCACCGTCTAACTGCGGAAAATTCGAGAGGAGAAAATCTTCCCAGTCCTGCATCAGTGCACGACGTTTCTCTAGTAGATCTCCCCGGTTGTAGGCGGCTTCCACCTTGCTGCCCAGCGAGTGGGCCAGGGCCATTTCGCACACCTCGCGTTGGTGGTCGGTGTATTCAGCCGCCCAGGTCCGGAAGGTAGAACGAAAGCCGTGCGGTACCGCCTCGGTAATCTTGAGTAAGGCGAGTGTGCGGCCAATGGCATTACTCGGAATCGGCCCGGTACGCCTAGCGTTGATAAATACCCACTCCGGGTGCCGTCCTTGCTGTTGTTTTAACACCTTCAGCATACTTTCGGTCAGCGGAATCCGATGCGGCTTGCCGCTCTTCATTCGCTCGGCCGGAATCACCCAGAGGTTTTCCTTCCTGTCGATTTCCTCCCAGCGTGCGCCACGGACCTCCTGGTTACGGGTAGCGGTCAGGATCATCAGTTCGCAAGCTCGGGCAGCAGCTCCCTCCAAGCTGTCGAGCTTGTATAGCAGCTTCCCAGCGGCGGCCGATGTCAAGGCGGTGAAAGGTTGTACCGTATGCCCAGGTTTGGGCAGGAGCTTATCCAGATGCCCCCGCCATCGGGCAGGGTTTTCTCCTTCGCGCCGCTGGTGCGCCTTGGCGGCATCGAGCACCAATTCAATACGATTGCGCAGTCGGTTGGCCGTGACTGGATGCTGACCCCAGACTGGTTCCAGGACTTTCAACACCTCAGCCGTATCGATGGCTGAAACGGGCAGTTTGCCGAGCGCCGGATAAGCATAAGTGGCCATGCTGTTGCGCCACTGCTGCTGGTGCTTTGAGCTCCAGGCGGGGGAGTGGGTTTTGATATACCGTTCGGCTTCGGCCTTGAAGGAATGCAGAGCTGATTTATCGGTTTTAGCTTTGGCAGAGGCACGGGTCGCCAGTGGATCAATACCTCGGGCAATATCGAGACGTTGCTTGTCAGCCTCCAATCGGGCATCACGCAGGGACAAAACCGGATAGACCCCCAACGTCAGATCATGTCGACCGCCGAGAGAATAACGAAATACCCAGTTCTTGCGTCCGCTGTGAGTGACCCGCAGGAACAGACCGCGTCCATCCTGATAGGAACCAGGTGTGGCCACCTCTCTGACGAATTTAGGGGTGAGTTTGCTCATGCGGTCTCTCGGCCTGGGTTATGGGTTCATTCAACAGAAAGCTACTGCGAGTCTGGGAAATCTCGCCGGAATGTACGGGGATGGAGTATCCCCGTACAAATCGTCTGGAGCTCTTATAATACGCGGGTATGGCGATAAGCAAAGCTATTTATCCCACATGACAGCCCACATTTGCAGGCAAAAAAATCTCCCGGGAAGGAGATGATCAGTAATTTAGCATTCGTCTGCTGCTGTGGGATGAAAATAAGTCTTATCCCACAATTCAGTATTTATGAGGGTCTTCAGACAGACCATAAGATGGAGCAGTAATTTTATACGATTCTTATTACACATCCTCCAGATAAAATCATCTGACACTGATGAGTAATCAGTTTAAATTGTATTTCGTCAAGTGCTATTGTAATTATTAATTAATTTAATGTTGTTTAATTATAATTATGGTGAATTATAAAAATTCATATAATAATTCGATATATTTATAATTTTACAATACGTTTGCGATGACAATCCTCAGGATTTAAAACTTTCCCTGTAGAGGATTTAACAACAATATTTTCAATTTGGATTTCTGACTCTTTGTCTAAAAGAATAGAATGGGTTTCACCCGGTTTGTACATAAAATGTTCTCCCCATTGTCTCAACGTGATAATGATAGGAAATAAAGATCGACCCATCTCAGTAAGAACATATTCATTATAGATGCTTCCGTCAGAAGCAGGTTGAACACTAAAGATACCGAGATCTACAAGTGATTTGAGGCGAGTGGCTAGGATATTTTTTGCGACTCCCAAGCTTTTTCGGAAATCAGTAAAGCGTCTCGTGTCATCGAATGCGTCTCGAATAATCATCAGAGACCAGCGGTCTCCAATAGCTTCCAATGTTCTGGCCACAGGACATTCGCTTGACTCAAGTGCGGGTTTTTTAGCCATAGCTACCTCTGTTGTCAAAAAATATTCACCATCAAAAAATATATTAAAATCATAATTTTAAATAATTTTTTAGAAATTATCGCGATGTAAAGTACAAAGTGGTTGCATTATAAAACCACCGCTGATACAAAGCAAACATATGGTTTCATTTTGAAACCATGATGGCTTAATGGAAAAACAATGAATACTGAAAGCAATAATTCACTGGCTTTCACCAATAGGGATGCTTCAATACCAACGCATTCTGAAGATCAAGTTTCCAACCGTGCCGATACGAAACATACTTCGGTGCATGCCTTATCCAAACCATTACTCTTACTATTTGCAATCACTGCTGGACTATCGGTAGCTAACGTCTATTTCGCCCAACCGTTACTTGATTCAATGTCTAAAAGTCTCGGTGTTCCTTCAAGTTCGATCGGCATAGTGGTAACGATCACTCAGTTAGGCTATGCAATAGGTCTTGCTTTTCTGGTTCCACTTGGTGATCTGATTAATCGTCGCACGCTGATTCTTTCACAACTCTTCATATCTGCACTTGCATTATTGTCTGTTGCTTTTTCTTCGAGTATCCCTATCTTATTAATATCAATGTTAATTGTTGGATTAATGGCCGTTGTTGTTCAGATTCTTGTGGCGTTTACGGCTACTTTAGCCAGTCCTGACAAACGAGGACATTATATTGGTATTGTTACTAGTGGGATCGTAACCGGAATTTTATTAGCACGATTTGTTTCAGGAGTCTTTGCAGATTTGGCGGGCTGGCGATCGGTTTATCTTTTCTCGGCAGTCATGATGATTCTGATGGCAGTTATTTTCTACAAGGTAATGCCTCGGCAAACATCAGCAACTACCCGTCAAAGTTATTTTGAGATTCTTCAATCAACGGTTAGGCTATTTATTTCCGAAAAAATCATAAGGGTTCGCGCCACGCTTGCACTCCTGATATTTACATCATTTAGTATTTTATGGACCTCGCTCGTTCTCCCGTTAAGCATTCCTCCCCTTTTATTATCTCATACTGAAATTGGACTATTTGGATTAGCGGGTTTAGCTGGAGCTCTAGCTGCAGCAAAATCGGGTAAATGGGCAGACCAAGGTCTCGGGCAGCGTGTTACATGCTTATCTCTCCTTTTATTAACTGCTTCCTGGATACCCATCACCTTCGCTCAATCTTCTTTATTTCTGCTTGCTATAGGTGTGATTGCGTTAGATTTTGCAATTCAGGCTGTGCATGTCACAAACCAAAGTTTGATGTTTGCATCAAAGCCGGATTCTCAAAGTAGGACTGTTGCAGCGTATATGCTTTTTTATTCAATCGGTAGCGGCCTTGGTGCAATTGTATCAACGAACATATATTCATATTTCGACTGGATCGGGGTATGTTTTAGTGGAGCTTTAGTTAGCGGAGTAGCTTTTATATTCTGGTTTAAAACAAGAGCGCAATAAAAATAAACAACGATATGAATTTATACTAATTTCTGAAGGATGCGAGTTCCGATTCAACTCAGAGCCAGTCCTTCCTCGACAGGTATCTCAGCATACGCAAGGTGCCGTCTCGATACTGCTGATAATGCGATAGTTGCCCGCGCGATACTTCCAAAAATCCCTCAAACGCAAGTCTTTTAAGGCTTCGCCGATGCTGCGAGGATTCTCCAGATGTGATACCCGCTCCTGTAGAAACAGCAGCAGGATGTGCTTGGCGATTTGCGGGTCGAGCTTGCCTAGCTCGCGCTCGGCAACACGGTCAAATTCAATCCGCCAAGCCATAGTGCTTCAGCGACACTGACTCCGAGCGACCCGCCCGGTTGTCCAGCAAGCGCTGTTCAGCCAGGCACAGGTCTTCTAGATTGTCCAAGGGCGCCACGATGGCTTTCCGAGCATAGAAGGTTTTGGTTCTGCCGGTGGCTTTAGTGAGGTTTTCCAAGCGGTCTTCCAGCTTCGAAGGCAGTCGGATAGCAAGCATGACCAAACTCCATAATGAGGAGTCGGAGCTTCCGAGCGGCAACGCAACCTGGCCATTGCCTTCGAGGGCTGAAATTGCCAGCCTGGCGCTTCCTGGTGAGTCTTGAGAAGCCACAACTCCCTCTGGAGCTGGTTAAGCGCGACACCGCTTGCCAGCTCGGAGGAAGGCGGAGCCTTAGCCGTTCTGGCAACCATTCCCCATGACCCGATAACGCAAGGTATGTCTCTCGCCATGAGAATCTGCGTAGGTCATGACCGCCGGAGTTAAACCACAAGCCATCGAATCTTTTTTTACAGAGATAACCTCATGAATATCCGGTTTATCGCCATATTGGTAGTCATGGACCGTTTCTTCATCATTAGTTGATTGATGAGAAACAATACTATCCGTATCCAGGATAATCAGTTGAGTATCGGCAGCCAGTGGGTCAGGTTTCTCTTCGGCAGCATTAACCCCATCACACAGGGCTACAAAGGGAATCACAGCCATCATCAGAGTAGCTAAACGTTTCATGGTCATTCTCCCATTTCATCAGGCAAGCCGGTCCCTTCACTGGGTTTTCCCAGCCATGCCTGTTTTTAAAACTGGAATTTTTTCGAGGGGCTTTTCTGTCTCTCTGGAAATGATTCTAGGAGTCTGACGGTTATAAAATAAGCATTATTCTGTCTATTTATTATTTCCTTAAAAGAAAATATTGTTGTGCATCAATTTTATGCATAATTAGTTTTTTAAAGTTTAATTTTAATTAAAAACAATAAGTTAAGTTATTTATGATGATATTGAACGGCGTTACGATCGGGTGGCTAGCCGATGAAGAGAATCTTGAAGAGCGCCACCGGGTCCAGCGCTGGATGGCCATTGTCAGCGCAGAGCAGGTGCTCGGTATCGATATGGCGGGCGATCTTGCGCAACAGATGGTCCATTCTTCGAGGGTGACCCTTTCCAGTGCGTGCCGCTTAGGAGGGGGTGATCTGAGCATCGGCTCACTCCATAGGACGATAGCCAATTAAACAAAAGCCTCGGCCAGAGGACCAGGGCTTTGTCAGCAGCCGGAGGTGCCTTCTAGTACCTTTTTTATCCCTAGCTAGTGTGGATAAGGATGTTTAGATGACAGCTGCTAAGTTATCTGCGAAAGTCCATTGGGCAGTATTTCAATACGCCCATCATTTCAGCAAAGGAACCTGAGCTGCCCGCTGGTAAGGTCCATATAGCGCTGGCGCCCAGTTAAAACCTTTACCAGTCTGAGTAACATGTCCAA
>NZ_JACHXI010000041.1 GCF_014191985.1 Azomonas macrocytogenes | reverse complement strand
GTGGATAGAACAGCTCGGCAACGCCTACCATGTTGTCGTAGCCGAGTATTGCTATATCGGCAGGAATACGCAGGCCACGGCTGAGCAGGTATTGGTAGGCGACCAGGGCAATACGGTCGTTACCGCAGATCAGCAGGTCGAAGTCTGGCTTGGCATGCTGCGACATGCCCAACTGACGTTCCAGCTCTGCAATCGTTTCTTCATAGGCATCGTCGGTGGATATGTTGTATTGCCGGATATCGTCCGGGGCAATCCCGGCCTCTGTACACGCATGCAAAAGGCCTTGTTGACGTAGTTTCCAGGCCAGACAGTGATGTGGCAGGTTGATACATAGCGGACGCCGGTAACCACGTTGCAGTGCCTGTCGCACCGCTTGGTACTGGCCGCCTTCATCATCCGAGATATAGCAGGCAATATCAGGTTCCGTGCTTATGCAGTTGCTCAAGACCAATGGCTTGCTGCGCAGCGCCGGCGGAATTTCCACCGTACGCAGCTGCATGGCGCTGAAGACGATTCCATCCGGTCGGTGCGACAGCATCAAATCGATGATCTGGGGCGGCGGTGGATCTTCAAATACATTGAGTATGAACAGATTCCAGCCGTTTTCCCGGGCAGTACTCTCCAGCGAAAGTAGCATTTCGACAGCAAAGGGGGTGGTTGCCGTGTCGAGTGCGAAAACCCCGATGGTCTTACTACTAGAGTGCCCACCTCGGATCTTGCGAGCGGACAGGTCGGGTACATAGCCCAAGGCTTTGATGGCGCGGTTGATCTTTACCAGCGTTTCCCGGTGCAATTTTTCAGGGCTGTTGATCGCCCTGGACACGGTCATGGCGGAAACTCCCGCGAGCCGTGCGACATCCTTAACCGAAGCCATATGCAAGTGCCGCTGCCTGTCCAGTTGCAGATGATGTCATACTCGGCAAAAAAGTATGACAACCGGGTACGGATGAAGCTTTCAAAGCTTGAGATCCGCTAGTTGCCAGGCGTATCCCTCCTTGAATATCCCCCGGCCGTTGACGGCAAAGGCACTGATACCCAGGCTGTCGGGATGTGGATAAATCCGGCT
Organism: Azomonas macrocytogenes; assembly: GCF_014191985.1. Taxonomy (GTDB): domain Bacteria; phylum Pseudomonadota; class Gammaproteobacteria; order Pseudomonadales; family Pseudomonadaceae; genus Azomonas; species Azomonas macrocytogenes. The sequence goes on along the minus strand of NZ_JACHXI010000041.1, from coordinate 5,875 downwards.
GCTGAGACTATAGGCGCCATCGTCGACAAAGATTTCAATCGATGAGCGATCCAGGAATATCCGCAGGGCGATCCGGGTTTGTGCCGGTGCCACGGGCACACTGCGAATGCCCTCGACTCCCGCTCCCGAATGTTGCCGGTCGAGTACCAGACGGCGAGCCATGGCATCGAAATACACCAGCGTCTGTTCCCCTCGATCCTCGCTGCAACGCAAGGCCAGACCGAATCGTTCGGCAGTGCTGCCGGTCAGCTCCAGCCCGAACTCAAGCTCCAGCAAGGCGCCGCGAATATCCAGCACCTGGCTCTGGGCTTCGAGCGAGCCAATCGTCAGAGCCTGGCCGGATTGGCGCAGCGCCGTCAGCTCGCGGGCCGGGCGCATGCGTAACTGGTCACCTTCCAAGAAAAGTTCACGGGGTAACGATAGCGCACCGCACCACTGATGAGCCTGACTCGGCATGGGGCTGTTCCACATGTCCAGCCATGCCCAGAGCAGGCGGCGCCCATCCGGTGCCAGCAACGTTTGAGCGGCATAGAAATCATGGCCATGATCGATTTCGTGGAAATCGGTTGCTGGTGTAAAGCCGCCGGTTTCGTCCAGTCGACCCAGGCGATAGCCGTTCTGGAATCTGTTCCAGTGTTCGTAGCCGATAGGTTCCAGGCCTTGCGGTGAATAAAGGAAGACCTCACGCCCCTGGAGGGTGAATACATCGGGGCATTCCCACATATAGCCATCGGTTTCCCGCTGCCCCGTCAGGGCACAGCCCAGATAATCCCAGTGGTATAGGTCCTGCGAGCGGTACAGCAGTAATTGCGGATCGTCCCCCAGGCGAGCACCGAGCGCCATCCACCATTGGCCATCGCGCTGCCAGACCTTAGGGTCACGGAAGTGAACGATGTCCGGATGTGGCGCTGCTTCGATCACGGCGCCATGCTTGGTGAAGTTGATACCGTCGTTACTGCTGGCCAGGCACTGAACCTGGCGGATGCCTTGCTCTTCATTGCCGGAGTCGCCCAGCCAAATGTGGCCGGTGTAGATCAGGTAGAGCGTATCTTCTACCACCACGGCCGATCCGGAAAAACAACCATCCCGGTCATAGGGATCGCCAGGTGCCAGGGCAATGGGCAAGTGCTCCCAGTGAACCAGGTCGGTACTCTTGGCATGTCCCCAGTACATCGGTCCCCACTGCGGCGAATAGGGATGATGTTGATAGAAGACATGATATTCGCCACGAAAATGGACCAGGCCGTTCGGATCGTTCATCCAGCCGGCTGGAGGTGCCAAGTGATAGGCGAGACGGTAATCGTCGCTACGTTCTGGCAGGGTCTTTTCGATAGCGTGGTGCGCTTCATCCAGCAGTGCTGTGTACATAGAGTGCTTCTCATCAAATGTAATTCGTTGAAAATCGCCATCCCCACATATAGGAGGATGGCGGAGGGAGCCTGGCTAGGACTCGAGACGATTGGCCATGTGTGCCAAGGGCAGCAACTCCTGGGAGGCGGGCGGCATTTTTGTCGATAAATCGAGACGGGGCGGGTCCGCACGCAGCAACGACCATGACAGCAACAAGCAGCCGCCCACCAGTCCGGCCAGCAATAGGTAGACGTTCGCGAAGCCGAAGTGGTCGTAGCCATAGCCCACGACAGGCGCCAGCAGCATGGCGGTCAACTGCTGAGCGAACTGATAGCCGACTAGGTAGAGCGTGGCCGACAACCGCGGATCGAAATTCAAGGCGATGTACTTGAAGACGGCGACCAGCAGGATGGGAACCTCCAGGGCATGCAGCATCTTGCAGGCGGCAATGGTCCAGACGTCCAGCGCCAGCCCCGAGCCGAGAATGCGCACGAACATGACGGTACCCGCCAGTATCAACCCATGCTTGGCACCGATACGGTTGACTAGCCACGGCGCGAACAGCATAAACAGGGCCTCGACAAGTACCTGCGACGAATTCAGGTAGCCGTAGGCGCGGATTCCTTCCGCGGCGGTGGGGAAGAACGAGGCAAAGTACACTTGAAACTGCTGCTCATAGACCATGTAAATTCCGGAAACGCCGGTCAGAAACAGGCCGAACGCCCAGAAGCGTGGCAGGCGCAGCAACTTCAGAATATCGCCTGTAGCCACTGGGGCGCTGTGCTCGCCAGCAGCATGCGTATCCACTTGGTCGAACGCCTTCAGATCCAGGCGAGACAGAATCAGTAGAAAGATGATTCCAGACGCACTACTCATATAGAAAGCGATGTCCGGATCGATATTGAATACCACGCCTACCACTCCGGTCGCCGCCGCCCAGCCCAGCGACCCCCACATCCGCGTGATACCGAACTCGAAGCCGCCATGGCGCGACAGCCGCTCGGTATAGGATTCGATGACGCCTACGGCGGCAAGCATGGCGAACGCTAGAAAAGCCGCGCCGATCAGGGCTCCCAGCACCACGTTTTGAGCCAGCAGGCTGGCGTACACATGGATCGAGAAGGGCGCGGCGGCGACAAGCAGTATCCCGATCCAGACCAGCAGTTTCCGGGATAGGCCCAGGCGATCTTGAAGGGCGCCATAAAATGGCTGGATGAGCAGGGCAGCAATGGCGTTGGTGGCAAAGATAAAACCGGTTTCCGTACCGTTCAGACCGATGACCCGATGCAGCCAGATGGAAAATAACGAATAGCTGGATGACCAAGCGAAAAAGAAGAAGAACAGCAGACCACTGACGAGCCAGTACTCGCGCTTTGCAGGTAGATGCATTTTATAAGCCTCTTGTTTTTATTTGAGATAACGTTAACATCCGAGGCGGATTACGCTACGTTTGTTGGCCCGCTGTCAAGCGTTATTACCGATGCATGGCTATAACCGCGTCCTGGTACGGAGGCCAGGCATGGCCGATTGCTGATTGCGGATCTTTGCGTGCGTCCTGGCAGTACTCAAAGTACAAGAATAAGAGGTTACCTATGAATGCTTCGGCCTGTCGGCCATGGGCTGGCTTTTCATTGCTTTTTTTCTCCACTCACCTTCTTGCCGCACCGGCACTCAGCATCGAAGAACGCCTGGCCAGACTTGAAGCCAGGACTGCGGCAGCCGAGGTGCGCGCCGCAGCAGCCGAAGCCGATGCAGCGCAGCTGCGTCAGGAGCTCAAACACATGAATCAGCAATTGGCCGTTCGCTCATCTGCTCCTACGCAACCAACGCTCAACGAACGGGTTGCCCGGATCGAGGCACGTCAGCAATCTCTGGAGACCCGTTCCTCGACGCTGGCCTCGACAGTCGAGGCGGTCAAGGCTCTGGATGATGGTTTCAAATTTGGTGCCTATGCTCGTTCAGGTACGATAACGAATCAGGGGGATGCCGGTCGCGGCGGTGTCAATATGACCCCGGCAGGCTCGGTAGGCGGAGCCATCGGCCGGCTTGGCAACGAGCCGGATACCTATGTGGAGGCCAAGTTTTCCAAAGAAAGCCAGGCTGATAACGGTACCCGTTCGAAATACATGTTCGTGCTTGCCGACGGTGTAGAAACGCCCAACGATTGGACCTCGACACAAAGCTCGCTCAATGTGCGGCAGGTGTATTCCGAGCTCAGCCATCTGGCTTCGTTCCAGGATACTCCCATGCTACGGGATGCCACTATATGGGCCGGCAAACGTTTCGATCGAGATAATTACGATATTCATTGGCTCGATAGAGGGATTGTTTTCCTTGCCGGAACGGGGGGAGGCATCTACGACATACGCCCGACCCAGGACTGGCGTCTGAACGTCTCGCTGATGGGGCGTTCCTACGGCGACTTCGGCATGGAAAACGGCAAGGATGTCAGGAGTTATGTCGCCACCGTCAATCAGTTTTTTGATAATGATCGTTGGCAACTCATGCTCAGTGGAATCTCTTCGGGCCAGAATGATGGCAAGCTGAAAAAGAGCAGTGAAGATGAATCCGGCAATAGCCATCGCCTGAACAGGGCAGGGTTCAAGCCGGGTGAAAAGGGTTGGCATGGCATGTTCACCTATTCGCAGCCGGACTTTTTTGGCCGTGAAGGTTTCTTTAAGACGTCGTTGTTGTATGGCAAGGGACTGGGGGCCGAAGTCGGTAACATCGCTGCCGATGGCGATCTGCTGGACAAGGCACAAACGCTGCGTCTGGCACTTTATGGCCAGGGCCGTCTGCACAAGGATTGGCGTATTGCACCTTCGGTGGTTACCGAGCGTAGCCAGGATCGCTATGTACCCAACGACGACTACCGCTATTTGACGTTCAATACGCGCCTGGCCAATGAGATAAACAGCAATTTTGAAATGCTCTACGAGTTCACCTGGCAGACCATGGACATCGATGCACGTGGCTACGATGGTCGGCAGAAAGCCGACGGTGATTTCTGGAAGGTCACTATTGCGCCCACGTTCAAGGCACAAACGGGAGATTTTTTCACTCGTCCTGAGCTGCGTCTATTCGCCACCTATATGAATTGGTCAAAAAACCTCGACAACTTCAGTAGCACCGATGATTTTGGCCAGAAGAATTTCAAATCCGGTGGCGTCTGGCAGCTCGGAGTGCAAATGGAAACCTGGTTCTAGGCATACTCTTGATAAATTTTAAAAAGAGGCTTGCCGAATTAAAGTAAAGCCTATAAGTTAACGTTAACTAGTTTAAGCTGAGTTGATACTTGAATACCGATATTTTTATCCATCTTGCAGGGAGATAAAAATTTTCCTTAAAAATAAAATAGTTGAATGATAAGGCTGAAAATAACAAGAAGGAAAAACTCTTATGCATGTAGTTTGTATCTACAGAATATTTCCAAATATGACATTCCGGATTCTAGCCGTTAATTGCCACGTTTGATTTAGCGAGCGTCTCGCACACACTTTAAATAAAGTGTTATGCATAAAGCGCACATATTGCTTACCAATAATATCAACAATAGGAAGTGTTATATGTTTTCACGTCGTAAATTCATGGGTTCCACGTTGATGACCGCTATAGCTTTATCTCTGGCTACGCTTCATGACAGCGCTTATGCAGCCAACTCTCAAGCAGTCAATAGTGGAACGGAATGGTGGCGCAACGCTGTGATCTATCAGGTGTATCCACGTTCGTTTGCCGATAGCAATGGCGACGGTATGGGCGACATACCTGGCATTACTTCACGGTTGCCCTACCTGGCTAGTTTGGGTGTGAATGCCGTCTGGTTGTCTCCTTTCTACCGCTCGCCTCAAGCCGATGGTGGCTACGATGTAGCTGATTATCGTGCTGTCGATCCGCTGTTCGGCACCTTGAATGACTTTGAGCAAATGCTTCAGAGCGCTCATGCCAAAGGGTTGAAGGTAATTGTCGATCTGGTACCCAACCATACTTCCGATGAGCATGCCTGGTTCCAGGCTGCACTGAAATCGCCACCTGGCAGCTCTGAGCGCGCTCGCTATATCTTCCGCGATGGACGAGGCGAGAATGGTGAGTTGCCTCCCAATAATTGGCAGAGCGTATTCGGGAATTCTGCCTGGGATCGAGTCCCGGGCGAGAAGCAATGGTATCTGCATCTGTTCGATACCAAGCAGCCTGACTTGAACTGGGATAATCTAGAGGTACGTGCGGAGTTCGAAAGCATCATACGCTTCTGGCTGGAGCGTGGCATCGATGGTTTCCGGGTCGATGTATCGCAAGGACTGGTCAAGGCCGCCGGCCTGCCTGATGCCGAGATCAAAAAGGAAAATGGCATATTGGTCGGCCCCATGTGGGATCAGGACGGTGTGCACGAAATTTATCGTTCCTGGCGGCGCATCCTGAACGAGTACCCGGGCGAGCGCATGATGGTGGCCGAAGCGGTGGTCGGCACGCAGTCCAGACCCAAGTACATTCGCCCCGATGAGATGCAGCAGGCCTTCAATTTCGACTA
>NZ_JACHXI010000040.1 GCF_014191985.1 Azomonas macrocytogenes | reverse complement strand
CCGCTGGGCCCATCGAGGTCGATGACCACCGCTTCGCGCACCACCGCCTGTTCCTGCAGCCGCGCTTCGATCTCGCCCAGTTCGATGCGGAAGCCACGGATCTTCACCTGGTGGTCGATCCGGCCTAGGTAATCAATCAACCCGTCGCTTCGGTAGCTGGTCAAATCCCCCGAACGGTACAGCCGTCCTCCTTGTTCATCAAAGGGGTCAGGGATAAAACGCTCAGCTGTTAAACCAGGCCGATTCCAATAGCCACGTGACACGCCAAAGCCACCCAGATACAGTTCACCCGCCATCCCTATCGAGAGAAGGTTCAGGTTGGCGTCCATGACGTAAGCGCTTCGCTGGCCGACCAGGTCGCCGATAGGGGCATAGGCGGCTCCGCACTGTTGGGTCAGATCGGCTTTCCATAGCAACGGGGTAACGACTGTTTCGGTCGGACCATAGCCATTGATGAAATGCTCCGGTCTGAGCGTGCGTTTAGCTAGCTCGAAGCTGGCATCGGGCACCGCATCACCGCCGAAGCAATAGATGCGTACGGGAGGAGGATTGCCGTCCTGTTCGGCATATTCGGCCAGTTGTTGCAGGTAGACAGGAGGGAAGACAGCCGTTGTTACGCAGTATTTATGCAAGGCAGCATAGGTTTGCTCGGCACTCCATAGTGTACTACCGCGAACAAGCAGACTTCCTCCATGAGTCAGCAAGGTCAGCGAGCGTTCCTGGGCTCCATCGAAGGCAAAAGACATGAACTGCAGTTCACGATCTGCCGGAGTGATTGCATAACGCTTTCCAATAGCCAGGCAATGCATGGCCAAAGGTCCATGGGCCACACCTACACCTTTGGGACGCCCTGTAGAACCAGAGGTATAGATGACATACGCTAGGTTGTTTGAATGTACCCGATTAAATGGATTTGCCTCCGGATACCGACTCAGCCACTCTTCTGTCTTATCTAGGCAAACGCTCTGGAATTGATCGGAAATCGGCAAGCATGCCAGCAGTTGGCTCTGGGTCAGCAATAAACTAATACCACTGTCTTTTATCATGTAAGCCAAGCGGTCTTCAGGATAGCCAATATCTAGCGGAACATAAGCTCCACCAGCCTTGAGCACAGCCACCAAGCCAATAAACATATCCAGGCTACGTTCTACCGCAATCCCTACCAGTACATCAGGACCTACACCCAATTCGATTAGCCGGTGAGCTAAACGGTTAGCCTGCAAATTGAATTGCCGGTAAGTCAATTGTCGGCTTTCACTGACCAGAGCAATAGCATCCGGTGTATTGGCTACATGAGTTTCAATCAACTGATGAACATGAAGAGTTTCGGGATAGTGCGTCTGAGCGTGGTTCCATTTCTGCAAGATCTGCTCACGTTCACCATCCCCTAGCAAAGGCAGTTCGGCAAGGCGCTGTTCGGGTTGCAGGGTGATACCTTTCAACAAGTTGATCCAATGCCTGGACATCCGCTCGATCGTGGCCATATCGAACAGATCCGTCGCATAGCTCAGCGAAGCCGACAACCTCGTTTCCGCCTCATAGGTATCCAGCGTCAGATCGAAGTGGACACTGCGTCCTTCCCACTCGAGCCCTTCGATATTCAATCCCGGCAACTGGTGAGACTGGCCTTTCACTCGAGCCTGGTGATTGAACATCACTTGAAATAGAGGGTTGTGACTCAGATTACGTTCGGGCTGCAACGCTTCCACCAGTTGTTCGAACGGCAAATCCTGGTGCGCCTGGGCATCCAATGCGGTTTGCTTGACCTGTTGCAGCAGATCGCTGAAGCGCAGTTGCAGATCGAACTCGGCTTTCAGTACTTGGGTGTTGACGAAGAAGCCAATCAGTCGCTCGGTTTCCATCCGGGTGCGGTTGGCAATCGGCACACCTACACAAATGTCAGTCTGTCCACTGTAGCGGTGCAGCAACGTCTGGAAGCTGGCCAGCAGCAGCATGAACAAGGTGACGTTGTGCTGCTGGGCCACGGACTTCAAGTTCTGGGTCAATTGGCTGTCCAGTTCCAGATCCAGTCGCGCGCCTCGGTGGCTTTGCACAGTGGGCCGAGGGCGGTCGCTGGGCAGTTCCAGAATGGGTTGCTCGCTACCCAGTTGTTCGGTCCAGTAGGCCAACTGTCGCTCCCGCTCCCCCGCTTCCATCCAATCACGCTGCCAGGCGGCGTAGTCGGCGTACTGGATCGGCAGGTTCGGTAGTTGAACTTCCCGACCCTGGCTGTAGCCTTCGTACAGCTGGATCAGTTCGTCCACCATGATCGGGGTGGACCAGCCGTCCGAGACGATATGGTGCAGGGTCAACACCAGTACGTGATCGTCTTCGCCCAGGCGCAGCAGTTTCACCCGCAGCAATGGTCCCCGCTCCAGATCGAATAACCGTGCGACTTCAGCTTCGACCTCGGTGCGGATGAGAGCATCCTGCTCAGCAGTGCTATCGGTCTCTGGCAGATCGTCCACATCCAACGTGAATGGCAGGCGGTCATGAATGATCTGGACAGCTTGCTCGCCCTCCTGACCGAACGTGGTGCGCAGGCTTTCGTGACGCTGGATCAGGGCGGCGAAGCTCGACTGCAGGGCCGACAGATCAAACTTGCCCTTCAGACGCAAGGCTGCCGGAATATGGTAGGCAGCGCTCTCGGGCTCCAGTTGCCAGAGAAACCATTGCCGTTGTTGAGCGTAGGACAAGGCTGCAGTTTCTGTCGCTTCTTGCGCAGCTTCTCGGCGAAATATTGGAGCAATCCCATAAAGATTTATGCCCTGTCGCTTAAGCAAAGTAGCAAGAGCTTTTCGCTCCTTGGTAGATAAAAACGCCACAGAGTCCAGAAGCTCTTGCACTTTAATGTCTCCACTAAGAAATCAATTCATTTATTTCCTCAGCAGAGAGACGTTTAAGAGCCTCTAGGGATTTAGTTAACTCGTCTTGAACTAGATTGGCTTGCGCACCTTCTCGTTGAATGTATTGACTTAAAGCCGCAAGGTCAGGTAACTCAAAAAAATCTTTCGCTTTCAAATCGATATTAAATTGGTTGCGAATTCGAGTAACTACCTGAACCACCAGCAACGAATGTCCGCCCAACTCGAAGAAGTTATCGGTGATACCAACTCGCTCGACTTTCAGCACCTTTCGCCAGATCTCAGCCAACGTGCTTTCCAACCCGTTGCGCGGTGCCACATACTCACCTTGAGTCTGCCCGATTTCCAGGGCCGGCAATGCCTTGCGGTCTAGTTTACCATTGACATTACGCGGTAATTTCTCTAACAGACACCAATGCAGCGGCACCATGTAATCTGGCAATTTGGCCTTCAGCGCTTGTTTAAGGCGTTCGGGTAGGGCGTTATCCTTCGTTGATATTGGCACAGCGTAGCCCACGAGTTGTCGGCCATTGGAGGTTTCTTGCACAGCGACAGCCGCATCGGCGAGCTCCGGATGCTCATGCAGCAGGGCCTCAATCTCGCCCAGTTCGATGCGAAAGCCCCGGATCTTCACCTGATGGTCAACTCGACCTACATATTCCAGCACCCCACTCACCTGTCGCTTCACCAGATCGCCTGTGCGATATAGACGCGCGCCCTCACTTCCGAATAGATGTGGCAGAAAGGCCTCAGCACTTCGTTTGGGGTCGCTAAGATAACCACGCCCGACACCGATACCGGCCACATACAACTCGCCAATGGCACCAACCGGCACTGGGTTCAGGTTGTCATCTAACAAATATAGGCGATTATTATCAGTTGGGGTACCAATAGGCAAATAGCTGCCTCCGGTACAGACTTGCGTCACAGAATGCAGCGCTACATCGTCCGAGCATTCGGCTGGACCATAGGCATTGACTAACCCGACCTCAGGATAGCGATTCAGCCATTGCCTGGCCAGTTCAGGTGGCATCGCCTCGCCAGTCGGTAACATCCAGCGCAGGCTGGGCAATTCTTGTTTCTCTTCGGCCAACATGCCCTGAATCAGCGAAGGCACGCTTTCAAGTACACTGATGCCACTCTGCTGCACATGTGTTAGCAGAGCAACAGGGTCGTGAGCGATGGCATTCGGTACGATTTCCACACAGCCACCGAATAAGGGCGCAGCCAAAAACTGCCAGACCGAAATGTCGAAGCTCTGGGAGGCAGTCTGGGCGATCACGTCTTTCTCGATCAGGCCAAAATATGGCACTTTGCTCAACTGATTGTTGAGCATACCGGCCTGTTCCACCATCACGCCTTTCGGAGTACCAGTAGAGCCAGAAGTGTAGATAACATAGCCCAAGTGCTGACCAGTGACATAGATGCCAAGATTAGTGTCTAACCAGTTGCCTTGTTGCACTTCATCCCAGACCAGCAGCCGTATGGCAGGTAAATTCGTCAGTAACGAACGAGCCTGTTCGACACAGGCCACGCTGCACACCAGTACAGGAGTGTGGCTCAGCATCAGTAAATCAATCAACCGCTGTACCGGCAAATGCGGGTCGAGCGGCAGGTAACCAGCACCAGCTTTGAAACTGCCGATGATCATACCGAGCAGTTCCAAGCCACGTTCGGCCAGTAATGCCACTGGCTGGTCTTCGCTGACTCCAGCTGCACGCAAGGCATGGCCAAGGCGGTTAGCATGAACATTCAGATCACGATAGGTCCATTGTCTATCTAAGCAGCGTGCTACGACTCGCGAAGAACCCTGTGCCACTTGTGCTTCGAACAGTCGCACGTATCCGCTACCTAAGGGATATTCTGCGCCAGTGCGATTGCAGTCCTCCAGTAACCAATGCTGCTCGTCCACACTCAGCAGAGGTAGGCTAGCAAAATCTCCCTCAAAGCCATCGACCAAAGCCTCCAATAAACGCTTAAAGTCATTCAGCAGCCGTTCGACAGTGGCTTCATCGAAAAAGCGTTGATCGTAGGATAAGTGCAGACCCAACTCGTCATCTGGGTACACTACGACAGTCAGCGGATAGTTGGTATGTGTACGGGCACTATCCTCTCGCGCACTAATCTGACCAGCTCCGCTCACTACAGATCGCTCGACGGGAGCGCTTTCGAAAACGAACAAGCTATCAAACAGTTGCTGACCTTTGCGTAGGCCACTGCACTCATGAATCTTTACCAAAGATAAGTGCTCATGCTCGCGCAAGACAAAGTTCTGCTCCAACAAGCTTTGCAACCATTGCCGGACACTGCAGCGATTGCCAAAATCGGGCAAACGCACCCGCAGTGGAATCGTATTGATAAATAGCCCCACGGTATATTGCATTTGTGGGCAACTAGCAGGACGTCCAGCTACAGTTACACCAAACAGGAGATCGCGATTACCACTATAGCGGTGCAAAACTAGCGACCATGCAGCCTGGGCCAATGTGTTGACGGTCAATTGCTGCTGCTGGGCTAGTTCGCGTAAGCGTTTCCCCTGCTCTCTAGGTAATCGCACCATCAGATCGTTAATTACCGAAGCCCCATCATGACGTCGGGCATTACGATCAAATGGCAGAGGTGTTGGCTGCTCTACATCCCGTAATTCCTCACACCAAAAGCTTAACGCAGCCGTTTCGCCTCGCTCCTGTAACCAAGCGATGAAGTCACGATAGCGTGGCGCGGGCACCAAATTATACTCACCACGGTAGAATGCGAAAAAGTCTTCTAAGAGTAAGCTTCGGCACCAGGCATCCAACAGAGCATGGTGATTACAGAGAATGAACCAGTAACGGCTTGGCGAGCGTTTGATAAGGTATAGACGGAAGGGCGGCTTATGTAGCAGATCGAACCCCTGTCGGCGCTCCTCAGCAAGCAGAGTCTGCAGAGCGGCCTCCTGTTCGGACTCAAGTTGCTCGCTCCAGTCCCAGTATTCGAGTTCTAACTCTGTTTTGCGATGAATAATTTGTAAAGTACGCCCTTGGTCATCAACATTGAACGAGGTTCGCAAAGCATCATGCCGGCATATGACCTTACGCCATGCATCAGTGAAACGTGTTAGATCGATATCGCTGTCGATAATATAGCGATCCTGCATGAAATAGATGCCAGAATGCGGTTCGAGCAGGGTATGCAGTAACAGCCCCTCCTGCATCGGCGTCAAAGGATAGATGTCCTCCACGACAGTAGTTGCTATCGGTAAAGCATCCAGTTGTTCCTGAGTCAGGCTTACTAAAGGAAAGTCAGAAGGAGTAGCCCCACCAGCCTCTTCGCTCAGGCAATGGGCAATCAGCGCTTCCAGCTCTTGTTGATACTCACCTGCCAGACGCTCAATAGTATCTCGCCTATAGACTTCACGACTGTAACCCCATTGCAGCGACAACCGACCACCATAGACTTCACCTTCAATACTCAGCCAATTAGCCAGAGAGTCTTGCTCGCTCTGAGCACAACCAGACGATTCCTGGGCGGGTACAAAAAGGGTATTGGCATCAAACTGGTTATCAAATTGACCGAGATAGTTGAAGGTAATCCTAGGTTGTGGCAGCGCTGCAAGAGTAGCCTGAGCCTCAGTTGATCCTAGATAGCGAAGTAGACCATAGCTCATACCTTTAGAAGGAATTGCTCGAAGTTCTTCCTTGATCTGCTTGATGGAGCCAGCAATATCTGCATCTGCATCTGCCCATGGGCTCAGCCGGACAGGAAACATACTGGTGAACCAACCTAAAGTACGAGTTAAATCTAACTCGTCGAATAGATCTTCACGACCATGACCTTCCAATTGGATCAAGATCGATTCCGTTTTACTCCAACGACAAAACACTCGAGCCAGTGCAGTCAGTAATAGATCGTTGACTTGAGTGCGATAAACCGCCGAGGCGTCCTTAAGCAATTGCCTGGTTCGTTCAGCGTCAAGACGGATAATCACGGTCTCACTGTGATGATTCTGCATACTGCCAGCAGGGTTATCACGAGGTAATTCAGCTGGACTCCCGGTGAGACGCTCCTGCCACCAAGCCAGCTCATCCTGCATAACAGGCATTTGTACGTGCTTTTTCAGATACTGAGCCCAGTGCTGATAGGAGCTACTTTTGCTCGGCAACTCTACAGGCATAGCATTTTCAAGCTGTTTATAAACACTCTGCAGATCTTCCAGCAAGATACGCCAAGAAACCCCGTCCACTACTAGGTGATGAATCACCAATAGGAGACGCTGACTGCCGTCAGCTTGCTCTATCAAAGCTCCGCGGAGCATAGGCCCAGCTTGTAAGGAAAGGCTGCGTTGCACTCGCTCGCAGAAGGCATTTAGCGCTTCGGAGTCGTCGGTCCGACCTTGCCACAGATAATCTTCCGCCGTAATTGGTGCATGGGTCTGGCTCCAAACTCCATTTTTCACAGCAAAACGCAAGCGCAGAGCATCATGATGCCTGACTAACACCGCTAATGTCCGAGCCAGTACTGAGGCCTCAAGCCTATGCCGAGGCGTCAACAGTAATGATTGGTTCCAATGATCTCGCGCCTCGAAGGGCTGTTCAAAGAACCAAAGCTGCACTGGAGTCAGCGGTACCATACCCATTACCAACCCTTGGTCAATTAAGGGGCTTTCGCTACGCTCAGCAACTCTTGCTAACATCTGAACGGTTTGGTGCAAAAACAAGTCACGCGCACTGAAACGAATTCCCAGTTGCCGGGCCCGGCTGACCACCTGGATCGAGATGATCGAGTCGCCACCCAGCTCGAAGAAGTTGTCCGTCAGCCCCACCCGCTCGACCTTCAGCACCTGCGCCCAGATCCCGGCCAGTTGCTGCTCCAGTTCGCTTTGCGGTGCCACGTATTCCTGCTGCAGCAGGCTGAT
>NZ_JACHXI010000039.1 GCF_014191985.1 Azomonas macrocytogenes | reverse complement strand
GGCCAGCTTCTCCAGAGCGGTTCCAGCCGGTGCCCAGGTGCTGAAATAGGCCAGCTCCCCGTCAACCAGACGGCGGCGGATTAACAGGCCACGTGTCCAAAGGCCCGTTGTGCAGGGGTCATAGTCACTGGCCTCCAGATCAGCCAGCTCTAGGTAGGTCCAGTCATGCAGGCGCGGTCCTTGGCTGCCTTCGCCCGTCGAGCAACGCCTCCAGGCCGAAGGCGGTAACGCCTGCGCCACCTGCTTGGCTGTGCCGCAGATCCAGGGCCGGTCAATCCAAGCCTTGACGGCATGGGTGCCCTTGACGCCCAACACATAGCCTTTCCCGGCACCTCGCAGGGCAGTCTCGAGATGACCCACGCCATAGACGCTGTCGGCGGCTACCCAGGCAAACGGCGTATTCGCCGCGATAGCCCGCTCGATCATGTCCTGGGCCAGCCGGGGCTTGGTGGAGAATCCGATGCCCTCTGGTACATGGGTGTGCGCCAGGCGTTCGGGGTCTGCTGTCCAGTCCCTGGGCAGGTACAGGGCCCGGTCGATGAGGGCATGTCCCTAGCGCGAGACATAGGCGGCAAAGACACCGATCTGGCAGTTGGTGATCTTGCCAACCGAGCCTGTGTATTGGCGCGCATCCAGCCGGTCTTGCGTGGCTCGGCCCCCAACAAGCCATCCAGAAACAAGGCTGCAGAAGCGGCCACGCGCTCCTGAGTGAACAAGGGCCTGATACGCTGCTTGACGTCCCGCAGCGAAGAGGCCCATAGCTCCAGAGTGGTTTCGATGGAAGCCTGAGTCATCTGAAATCTCCCTTGCCAGCCAGAAGGAAGATCATCAGGACAGATAAGCTACAAATATGCAACTGTAGTGGTAGGTCTTGTAGCCGCTGATTTGCATCCTTCAAGCCCAGCAGAGCCTGCTCGACCTCTCCGGCTAGGTCATCACGTCCTGTACTGACCAAGCGATCACGAGCATAACTGAGATGCTGCAGCGCCTGACTGGCTGCAAACAGCGATATCTGGTAATTATTGACGTTGGCCTTTTCAGCATAGCGACTCAATTGGTCAAGAAGGGTGGATATTTCCCGCTCTGCCTGTATTAGCAGCCCCTGTGGATCACTAGCCAGCTTACCGGCGGCGAGCAAATCACCGGCCGTGAAATTGCGCAGCTTCACCAAGCTCGGTCGTAGCTGGGTGGCAAAATGTTCGGGCAAGCTTTCTGCTTCTGTTAGTAGGTCGTCGAGTGTTTGTAACGCCTGGCTATGTTGCATGGCATCGCCGCTAGCAAGGTATTCGTGGATATTCGCGGCTACCTGATGCTGGAACTGCTGCGATAGACCAAGGTAACGAGCTATCAGTTGATAGGGCCGTTCTAATGCCTGTTCTGACCACCAGAGCGTGGCCCCGAGGGCCAGGCAGACAGACAGCAGCAACAGGGTATTCAATGTAGTCAGCGACTTCAGGCGCATGTGGCCTCGCAACTTTGATAATCAATAAAAAATGCACCATCACTATATGGCAGGCTGATGACTCTCACATGACGAACAGATACTGCTCTGTCCGAGGGTGAAGTTATGCTTCTAGGTTCGCTGGGGCGAGCAATTGCAGGAGCTAGGAATCGCCGATCGGCTACTTGGTTACGCCTGTTGCATAGCAGAAAGTCTATTGGCATCCGGTATAGGTACTTCCACTGACCGTGAGCCTTGATGTAGGCCTGATACCGTCGGCGAATTCAGAACCCCCCAAGCCAATCGGGAGGTGCGTGGCAGTGGCATCGCCTACAAGCAGCTCAGTCAGGGAATGAATTATTTTTTAAATTCTCGAGACTTCTGCGTCATCAGCCTCCCCTTAACGTTAAGGGTATGTACCTGAGATACCGCAGTTTGCGGCCTCACTCAATCCCCACTGTTCAGGAATATTGGCATGCAAGCTCCTTCCCAAGACCACTGGCTCCCTTTGAACGACACGCAGAACGTTTTCGATGATCGCCCAAGGACTGGCTGCCGAGCGCTAACCCAGCGGAATGAACCAATGACGGCACATGTAGCCCTTCCGCCACACCTTATGGCGTTGAACAGCGAAATGTGCTGTGGGTAAAGCCCGCAATACATGGCAGTAGCCCCGATAGCTGTCTTTAGAATCAGCTTTGGTGAACTCTGCCCCATAACTACCAGTTACCTCAGGCTGGTCAATCTGTATCCAAACAACTTACTTGTGCTTCACATTCAGTATTTTGGAAAACGCCATTCTATGACTGCTACCTATCTATATAACTTTCAACGTCTTGTTATCCACAACAAGCCTTGGATTCTCACTCCTCCTATCGGCGCGCTTGGCGGTTATCTCGCTCAGTGGATGAATTGGCCGTTACCTTGGATGATCGGCGCGCTGGTCGGCGTTGCTCTCTATCGCTGTTTAGGCCATTCGACGCAGGCAATTCCGCAAGGAGTCAAAGTAGGTCAATGGATAATCGCCACCGGTATTGGCCTGCACTTTAACCAGCAGGTCATGATAGAGATTCTCGCCTATTTTGACGTGATTCTGCTAGGTACGCTGGTGGCATTGTCTACCAGCATCGTCGGCATTTTCATTCATCGGCATTACGGTGAAGATCTGGCTACCGCCTATTTCGCGAGCATGCCAGGTGGTGCCAACGAGATGGTCAATCTGGGTCGCTTGAACGGAGCAGATCTGGCGCGCATCGCGGCAGGTCAGAGTCTGCGTATGGTGCTGGTACTGCTAATTGTTCCAGCTAGCTATACATGGTTGTTCGGCGATGCTCACGGCTCTAACCTCATCCATTATCCAGTGAATTTTGCCTGGCTAGCCCTACTGCTATTCCTCGGTGCTCTGGTCGGGCAGCGCTTCCAGCACTGGCAAGTACCCAATGCCTGGCAGCTCGGCGCGCTCCTCGTTAGTATCACCGTCAGCGTCACTTTCGACTTACATATCGGGCTACCGACCGGAGCCGGCGAGTTTGGTCAGTGGCTGGTGGGTAGCACATTAGGCTGCTATTTCGATCGTGCCTTCTTTCGCCGTGCGCCAGCTTTCATGTTGCGCATGAGCATCGCAACTCTATCAATCATGGTTCTGTCGATCCCTATTGCCCTGATGCTTGGGTGGATGTCAAATCTGGATATGCGCACGCTGATGCTGGGCATGATGCCGGGCGGCATTGCAGAGATGAGCCTGACTGCCGAAGCTTTGCAACTGCTAGTACCATTGGTTACAGCTATGCAGGTATTGCGCCTGCTCATTGTGCTCTTCATGGCACAACCGATTTTTCGTCAATGGTACAGATACAGAGAGAGCAGAAAGTGAACCTGTCTCCTGAGAACGAACGCCAAGAAGCATCGGGTCAAGCGACTTGCTTCAGTCTCCTTGCATAGTCGTTGGGTGACAAGTATCCGAGCGCCGAGTGCAGACGCGGGGTTCTACCCCATTTTGAACTGCCCCCCTGAAGTTGGACGAACTTTCATCTTTTGAGGGGTCAGCGTGAGGTCCGATATTCAGTTCAAGCTATTGGTCGTTGAGGATTATCTGACCGGCCAGCAAGGCTACAAAATCGTGGCTTCCCGGCACGATATTCGCTGGGAGACTGTACGCAAATGGGTTCGCGCTTACCATGCACGAGGCAAAGCCGGTCTTCAGCGGAAATATGAGCGTTACAGCGCAGCGTTCAGGCAGTCTGTCGTGCAGCGAATGTGTTAGGCGGCGGCCTTATTCAATATTCGCAGCGCTTCTGCAATCGGTAATAGTGATACCAAAATTATGAATTACGTCAAATCATTGATTGTGTGGAGGTAATATGAATTTTTATAATAAATTTTGGATAAATTTTTTACGGTTTGTGTTTTTTTACAACAGTCGGATGATTTTTTGAAATATTTTACATTAAATGGTTACCATTTGTTTTTCCGGAAAACTGGCCTTTTTTAAAAAATACTGTTGATTTATTTGTTGTTTTTTTATTTGCCTGGGGTGGATGGATATTCATTTTTCCTGCTCTATATTCCATAGCTTACTGCCGTGGGTGGCACATTTTCCTTATGTATATTTTATGCTCATTAGTAATGGGGGTTGGTGATACTTTTATTTCTTTCGAGAATATAACTATTAGAAGAGTATTTATTGTGGCTTTTCATTATCTATTAATCTTTATTTTTTCTATGATCATTGCTTTTTTTGTATTTAAAGCTAAAGATGTTTTCAAGTTGATCTATAAGAAATAGATATAATGCAAATATTTAACGGCTTGTCGATGAATGAGCCAGTGTGGGATTGCTCGACCTTCAGCGAGAGCTGCGACCGACTGTTTAACCAGAAGGTGACGTGCCTGCCAGACCTATTGCCAGATACACTAGGCATTCGTGGGAGCTGATCATCAAGTCCATCGCTGGTTTACTTCGATCGATGGAAGCTCTACTGACGATAGCTCAACTTAGTGACACAGTAAGATTAAGTAGTTTCAGGAATAGTCTGATATGAAGAAGAGCTGGATGGCAATTGGAGTTGTTCTGATAATCACCGTCACAGGGTTAATGGCCATGTGGCCAGAATCCAAGGAGCGAAGAAGGCAACAAGAAATGGAAAATCTTGAAACCGAAGTAATACGCATTAATTTGGCCGGCCATTATTTCGATATCCCGATGCGGTACATGTATGGCCAGGCCATTGAGAAAAACTATCAGTGACCAAAAGCCAAGAGGGAGCGTGTCAAGGTCGATGCACTATCGATTAGTGTTTTATTATCGGACATGCGCCCTTACTACCCTGAAGACGATGCTAAGTGGAAAGTTAAAGGGCATGGGGATCGGGTTGAGGTTAGCATTACAAATAATGGAAGTGATACTTGGTATAAGGCCTGGCAAGGCATAAAGCAGAACGAGTTGATCAACAGTACTGTTGTTTCTGGTTCGGATATTTACGGACTGTCACGGTTTATAGGAGTGAGGTCAGATGAATACTCACCAGTTGCTGGGCAGGATTTGATTATTACCTGCCGACGTTTAAAAGAGGGGCCTTCTCCAAGCTGTATGACAAAATCTAACTACCGAAAAGGTCGTGCGCTTGAATACTATTATGGACTTGGTTATCTACAAAGTTGGAGTGAAATCGATATATCCTTAAAGTCAATATTCGACAGTTTTTCTCAAGCAACACAAACTGACCAGTCAAAAATGAAGTAATAAAACATGGTGCTTGCTATTACCATAGGGCAGTACTAAATTGTAAAAATTTATGCTGACAATGGTAACTATCAAGGCGGCTTAGCCTATCTTGCCTCTATTGGAGACGAGTATGCTGATAACGCTTATGTGGTAACGTCTGGCAATACAAACAGCATCCTTGATTTAGGATTTAAAGTTCTTGTCGAAAAGCATTGGAACAATACCGCAGGGGAAGGCGCTTATTCTCAAAAGTTTGACTTAGTAGCAGAGCAGCATTTCGCACACTATATTAATTACATATCTGTAAATGATTTAAAATTACCAGACTCTCAACAATTGGATGCTGTTGTTTTCTTGGCTTTGGCAGTCAAAATTCATGCAAATAACAAAGCTGTTAAAGCTACAGCAAAGCGCTGTTTAAAGTTTTTGTCTGGTAGTGACCGGCAACTCATGTTCAATATCATGAATAGCCAGTCTCCTTTGAGATACGCTCGTATTTATATGGAGAGTATTCCAGACTATCTATTCAGGTCGGGCTGCTGACGGGGCATAGTTTCAGTCATCTGGTCAGTAATTATTACTTTGGGTCAGGTATTGCCAACTAGAGCATTTCTGAACAGTCTCGGTGCCCCCAAAGCAACTTCCTGCTAGCCGAGGTCATACTTCGATGTCCGCTTCAACTGATGCTTAGAGCTGGCCTCAATCAGTGGTATTAGGACTTATTCGGTTATCAGCGTTGTAATCTGATTAACGCTGATAATTTGGCTGCTCCAGATCATCTCGTAATGAGCGGCCTGGATGACCGATGTAACAGGCCGCGGTGTCATCAGCGCCCAACAGACGTTGCCTGGAGAACGGACCGAGTTGTAACGCAGACCCGGGCATGCCTCTCGCTTCGCTTCACCTCCCAATTGATGAGAGTGAGTGTAATCGTCAGGGGCATATATAGGGTCCGACAGCGGCACCACTGTAGCATCCCTCATCCTGACATCAGTGAAGCTACAGGTCAGCCCTCTGAAGACAAAGCGGTCGTAATTGAGGCCCTGCACGTTCGACCAGTAGCGCTCCTGGTGATGGCGCACCTCAGCAATCGCTGTGTCCATCCTATCGGCCAGATACAGCACGCCAAAGCTGCCATTGCTAAAGCGCGAGCCGGCTGGATTCACATGGGTAAAGGGCGCCGTTACGTACGAACATCCAGGAATACCGAACGGGATCTCGTTCCGAGGAATCAGCTCCAGTCGGCCAATTTCGTTCTGCAACCTTGGATTCGTCATTGCCTGAAGCTGATAAAGCGCTTCGAAGTCTGCTGCGTCAGCAACGTCATCGAACAAGGCAATGGGCGGAAACTTAGAATTGGCCAAGCGGTAGGCCTGCAGACTCTCGCCGCCCAAGGCGGCAAGGCTACATAGCATTACCACTGGGCACCCCGCAGCGCATCGATCCGTCGGAACGTCTCGTACAGCGAGATCATATCGCCCTGTGCCATGATATCGAGCGGCGCGCGCCCGTTGAAGAACTCGTTGTGGTTCTTCAACGAGGGGAAGCCATAGACATTTTCAGGGTTGTCGAACACGAGACGGAGCGCCGCGTAGATATTCAGCACGATGCTGATGCGCTGCATCTGATCAAAGTCCAGGCCTACCGCCCACTCTGAATCACGTTGCCTAGCCCGGTTGTAGGTGCTGCGCGAAATGCGCAAGACTCGACAGGCCTGCTCGCAGGAGGCCTTCCACTTGTCCAAGATGTTCAGCGCCGCACGCAGGCCGGCCACGCATTGGCTTTTTGAAAAGTCTTGAGCTTGGATAGCTACTGCCATAGCTGGCACCCCAGTTATGTTCTATAGGTTCAAATTTAGCTGAAATGCGTCTGTAGATCAATTGGATTCCAAGCAACTCCAAGGATTCTGAATGCCAACGCGCAATATCATGGCTGACTACGGCAGTCATTACACACAAAGCATCCATATAACCAAGTGCCGGTAATCCATCAGCAGGACTATTTATGGATAGGTGCTTAATCCTCTAAATGCCCTTTTGGGGCCACTCCGCGTGCCTGTTTTTACCGCATCGGCAGGCACAATAGTGCGGACACTCTTCAGCCAGATAGTTGCCATGTCCTCCCTGCCGCCTGATACCCCTGAACAAGCCCTGATCACTCAATACAAGGGCTCCAAGCTGGTCGTCGTCGCCTATGCGGGAACCGGCAAGACCACGACCTTGATCAAGTACGCCAGGGCCAACCCGACAAAGCGCATGCTTTACCTGGCCTATAACCGGGCTATTCGGGATGAAGCCGCCGAGAAATTTCCCGCCAATGTCGAGTGCAAGACCTCGCATCAACTGGCCTATGCCTCGATTGGCAAGCGTTACGCGCACAAACTGGTGCCCGGCCTTAGCCTGCCCACGATCAAGGCAGCTATTTCCTGCTCGATGAAGCTTGCCCGCGAAATCAGCGATACCTTGAATGCTTTCACTGCCGATGCCATCGACAGGTTCATGCCGCACCACGTCAATGGCTTCGGCACCAAAGCCGAGCTGACCCCGGAATGGCGTGAGTTTGCCGGCGAGGTGATGTTGAACCTGCCCCACCAGAGCGGACGCCAGGAAGCGATACTTTGATCGCAACCTGGAGGTTCCCATGCAACGTATTACCCGTCGTCGCTACACCG
>NZ_JACHXI010000038.1 GCF_014191985.1 Azomonas macrocytogenes | reverse complement strand
CCAAAAGCGCCGCGCGGCGGCGGTCCGCGGCCTACCGCTCCGCGCACAACTCGGCTGAAAGCCGCGCACCAGAGACTCGACCACGGTGGCTGGAGTACCAGTCCCACCGCTCAGCCCCACAACTGCCCATATCAGTTATTGATATGTTTCCTACAAACTCTAACGTCGGAGTTGCTAATTAATAGTTTTTAATTAGCAACTCGATTATATCCCTTTTACTAGATTTTAAATTTATTTCTCTGCGAGCACTAATTTCTTTTATATTAAAACCAGAAAATACATGGCGTACAAACTCTGTATCACTATTACTGACAGCCCATCTGACGCCTTTCTGGTCTAGTTCACGACATAGCGCCCCAAGCCGAAGCTGATCATTTTCACGAAACTGAGCTTCTGTATATCGATTAAAGTCAGAATAACCACTCAATTTATAATAAGGGGGATCCAGATATACAAAATCTTTTGGTGTTACATCAAATAATGTACGCTCAAAGTCCCCAGACCGTATCTCTGTTTGCTGCAGAGCGAAAGAAACAGCCTTCAAGTTGTCTGGATCGTAGTATCTACGATCATACTCCCCATAGGGAACATTAAACTCCCCCTTGCGGTTAACTCTGAAGAGGCCGCGAAAGCAAGTTTTGTTTAGATATATAAAATGAGCTGCTCTCTGCTCTAGACCAATAGATGCTGGAAGAACTTTTCTAACACGTAAATAATCTTCTTTTGTATTTGGAATTGAGTCTAGAATCTCTGCAACCTTTTCCCATGCATCTCGTATAGCACGATAGGTATCGATTAACCACCTATTGTGATCGCCAATAACTGCTTTGTGCGGACAGAGTGAAAGAAAAATACTTCCTCCTCCAACGAAAGGCTCATATAGCCGTTCGAAGTCATGAGGAAATTCCGTGGATAAAAGAAGGGCTAAGGACTGCTTGCCGCCAGCCCATTTAATGAAGGGTTTCGGTGTGAGAGTAGGAGTGAGCATCATGGCCTTATGATACTTATAGTCTGTAGACTGTCAAGTAGCATTTTTGGATGCTGGCAATATAGCGACTTTAAGGCTCATGAGGCCAGGATGAAGAAAGATGCGATCTGTATAGCGTTTGGAGAGACTGTTCGAAATCTACGCAAAGCAAAGGGAGTTTCCCAAGAAGAGTTCGCAGATAAAGTTGGTATCCATCGAACATATATCGGCGGAATTGAGCGCGGAGAGCGGAACCCTACGCTTACAACAATACAGCGAATAGCAGAAAGTTTAGGGGTTAGCGCAAAAGATTTGCTTCCAGAGAATTTTTAAAAGCCAGACACTCGGCTTGCCGATTTTGTTGGCAGAGCTTTTATATACCATTTAATTAATAGGTACTGTTGTGCGTGGTTCAGAAAGATGGCTGAGTTTGGGGTGGCGGCATCCTTTATGGGATCTACACCGATTTTATCTATCCCTCTCTAAGCAAAAAGCATTTCAACAAGCGTGGCTTGAAGAGTTGCGTTCAAAGCGAGCAATTGAACTTCCTGATGGTAGCGAGCTTCCAATCGAAGCTCAGCTTGTTGACCTTTTTTTCGAATATCAAGAAGAACGAAAAATACAGCTTTTAAAAGCGGAATCTTTTCTACGCACAGAGGCCGAAGCTCTTGCTTTTTGTGAAAGCAAAAATGAGGCTGTTAGGCGTACACGCACTAAGAATGCTGACCATCATCAATCATCAAAAGCTATGATCGCGGCAGTCTCTGCTGTGGCAAGAGAAGTCAGCAATAAGCATGGGACAACAGCAAACCTTGACCCACAGACACGGTGTGTATGGTGCTCTACAAATGATTTACATGTTTCTGCCCGAAATTTAGACGGAGCAATTCCGGGACTTGCAAATCCGCTGATCGTTTGGGAAATCAAAGAGTATTGGGGGCAAACAAAAGGCGGCAGTAAAATGAGTGATGCCGTCTATGAGTGTCACTTGGTAGGGATGGAGTTACGAGAGTTCGAAAGCAAAAGCGGCATCTCTATCAACCATATAGTATTTGTTGACGGCAAGGAACAGTGGTCTGTACGCAAATCAGACTTACGGCGCTTTATTGATTTATTGAATCAAGGCCTTATCGATTATTTAATAATCGGTCGAGAAGTTGAAGAAGAGTGGGAAATTGTTCTCGACAACTTGCTTAGCTCTTCCTCCGTGCGGCAGTGATAGACAGAAGCAGCGAGGTTAAACCTCGCTGCTTTTATGCTTCCTGGTTTCGCCGTTTCCCTGTTTACCCGCTTGACGGCCTGGAGCTTCGCGTAACGGGTGTTCTGTTCAATCGGCCCCCCAGCAAGGCCCGCCCCTGGCGGGCTTTTTTACGCCCGGCGGCGGCTGCCAGAGGGGAGGGGACTGGCCTACCATCGAGTGGGGTACTGGTTTGGCGCTGGCCCCAACCTTATCGCGAACAGGAAGCGGCCCCATGTACGAGCCCTTGGTCGATGCTCGACCACCACCAGGACGAAGAAGGAGCGAAGGCGTGATGAATGACCTGCAAGAGCTGCTACAGCGTTACCCTTACCCCCACCGCCTGCCGGACGTGCTGGAGGCCGTCCAGGCACGCGCCGCCATGCTTCAGGATCATGGAACAGGCTCAGGCTACCCACGTTGCCCAGTATGACGTGTGGGCCTTCATGGCGTGCGATATGGCTCTAGAGCGGGCACAGAAGGCCGGCACGACGCTGGAGGCCGAGCTTGCCCAGGTGATCCGCGAGAGCGGCACGAACTGATGCGACACACATTGTCGCGGGGCTGTGGTAGGCACCCGAAACGGATGGGGGTCAAGGCTCGCGCTTGCGCGACCGCGCAGCGGCCCCGGCCTTGACGCCCAGGAGTGCCCCCAGCCTCGGTCTGGGGTGCAGGGGAGCTTTTCCCCCTGCACCCCTGCCACGCGGCGAGCCGCCCCCGGAGGGCCGCCCGAGGCGACTTTACCGGGCTGGAGGCCGCGAACCATGCACGCCGAATCAACCCCCCATCGTGACGGATGACCTGCACATGACCGACCAGCTACACACTTACGACCCTGCCGACAGCCTGACCACCGCCGAGGGGATCGCCCTTTTTCTGGCCGACGCCGAACAGACGGGGGACGCCGCCTATATCGTCCAGGCGCAGGCCATAGCCGAGCGAGCCAGGGCACGCCTTGAGGAGTGCAGGTCAAACGTCACGCCGGCAGACGGGCAATAAAAAACCGGGCCTTTGGCTCGGTTTCATTTTTGCATCCGCGATTAACCCGCTATCGCTCACCTCTTATGAGAGGAGTCTGGCGGACTGTCCTTGTGCGGAAAGCAGCTTTACCGCTTTCTTGTCGAAGGAAACGAAGGTTTCACCACCTAGCCAGTTGCCATCGTAGGCAATGACGCCATCGGCAAAGTCGCCGCCAGCATCAAGGACCGATAAACCAGCCTCAACAGCGGGCCGGTTGACGACTACGTTCTCTGTATTAAGTAGGGCACGGATCGCGGCAGAAATATCCTCACGTGCAGTTTGATATTGCCGGGCCAAGACCCATGCGAACTCACACAGAGATTGCAGGCTTACAGCTACCATATCTGCGCTTGCCAACAGCTCGATAGCGGCTTGGGATTGCTCTGCATCGTCAGCTACACAAGCACGCAGCAGCACATTTGTATCGGCTGTGATCTTCATTCCTTGCCAGCCCCTGCGTCTGCGCCTGCGTCAGCTATCGCCTCGTTGATTTCATCGATGGTCAGAGTGCGGCCGTTTGTCTTGCCTATCAGGAAGCCCTGTAGATCCCGGAACGAGCCTTTCGGCCGTACGGCTTTCAGTTCCACCCGGCCATCGGGCAGCTTTTCGATCTCGATTTTTTCCCCTGGCTGGATACCGAGGTGCTGGAGCACATCTTTCCGAAACGTGACCTGTCCCCTGGTGGTAACGGTCAGTATTGCCATGGCAAAAGCCCTCTTTTTGGCCCTCTTCATTGATAGCCATAACGTAATGCAAATTTACATTACATAAAAGACCAAGGCATTCTGGTTATAGATGCTTATTTGCCAATAGCTAGCGACCAGCCCCCACCTTCTAGGCATTGCCCGTTGTAATCCATGAGCACGGAAGATCTGAGCATCGCATGAGCTCGACATGAGCGTTGTGGCACAAGTGGCACCACGAAACCTATCCTGCACTAGAAATCCAATCCCCCCTCAAAACAAACCATAGGAAGCATTTAGGAAGCACCTGGGAAGCAAAAAGGAAGCAAAAAGGAAGCAGGAAGAGAGCAAAAAGGAAGCAAAAAGCAACAGGCAGGGAACAAAAGGCAACATGTTGCCTGCCAAGGTCGGCAGGAAACCTACCACTTCAGCCGCCAGCTCGACGGAAAGCCCAGAGCCTGTCGGAGTCACGCAAACGCCAAGGCGTGACGAATGACCTATTTTTCGCTCCTCAAGACGACCGGCCTGGCCCCGACCACCTACTGGGTCGACGTGGTCGATGATTCCGGCACGGTGCTGCTGGATTCCCTGGTCAGGTCAGGCCTAGGACATGGGGGTTTGGGGAGTAACGGAACAGAAAGTGCACTTAAGCCCGGTGCCGGCCTGCAAACGTCTGGTGAGTTCGGAAAAATCACCGTTTTGTCAGTCTCTTACAGCCCCTGACGCCAGAGCGGTCCAATGCATAAAAAGCGGTGCGGAAAAGCCGTTCGCCGAAACAAAGTCTGGATAACCGCCCATGTTTTCGGCAGCGATGAACTCTTTCAGCCTTACTACGTTACGTTGGTTTTTGGTTCCGTTGCTCCCCAACCCCCGATTCCGACTCACGCACCTGGGGGCACTCCAGCGCCTACCAGCCGGCATCGGCCGGTGCCCTATGGTAGAAGGATTCCGACTCGCGCACCTGGGCGCGCTCCAGCGCCCACCAGCCGGCATTGGCCGATGCCCCTATGGTGGAAGGATTCCGACTTGTACGCCTGACTCGCTCCTAGACCTCCCTAATGGCAATCGGGCGCCTCTGCGAGCAGGGGACAAACGCAGCGCGTCAGGCTTTGGAGGACTCGTAGAGGCCCTTTTCAGGGTTTCCAAGGGCCTCCTTGAGCATGCGGATGTATACATCCCTCGCGTGCCTGTGTTCTAGGCTATGGCTCTTGCGCTCTTGCCTGCCACCATGGTGTCAGGCATTTGTCAGGCAAAAGCAGGTTAATTGTCAGGAGTTAGGGCGCCGATGTGCCGTTTGCTGGCTTTTTGTCAGGCATTTGTCAGGCCTTTGGGGTCACGTCTGTGGTCCCTCCAGGATTAACGTTTCATCACACGTCGCATTTTCGCGCCCGCGAAAATCACTGCTTAAGCAACTGCCGGATGCTGCGAGCCTCTCAACTGGCCATGCCGAAGCTGGAGGGCCGCTCCTGGGCGTCAAGGCTCGAATCCGCTCGGCTGTGCTACCCGTACTCGCTCAGCAGGCTCAAGCCTTCGGCTCCTTCTTCGTCCTAGTAGTTCGTGCGGCCTTGCTTTCGGCCTCCGGGGGCGCGGGTGCGTCCAGCCACCGGAACGACCTGGGCGGTTTGCGACCGTCGCTACTCACGCATATAAGCGTCGCAGAGTGAGCACCCTAGGCAACCCCATACCCAGCCACCCAAACGGATCTCCTGGAGCCTCCTGGAGGCCTTGGCGTCGATGTGCAGCCGATGGCTAGCCCCCCCTTTGGGCTGGATCGCTCGCGCGCAGCGCTGGATCTGCACCGACGCTGCCTGCTTAGCACATGGCGACAGACCCAGGCAGGGGAAATTGGCAGCCGAGGGTGGTGGGGCCAGCCTAGCCCGGAGGGGTGGCCTCCTGGAGGTGAGGCCGCGCTTTCCCCGCCCCTTCAGGGGCATGAATAAGCGGCCGCCGGTGGCGGCCTCGTAGCGCGAGGCTCGCGCGCATTGTTTTTACTTTTACTCTTTTAAAACCTTTTAGGTCAGCTGTAGGCCGCGCCATTGCTGGGTTTCAGCGGTTAAATGTGGAGGGATTGACGGTTAAATGTGGAGGGATTGACGGTTAAATGTGGAGGGATTGACGGTTAAATGTGGAGGGATTGACGGTTAAATATGAGAATAATATATTTCTCATATTTGTACAGGGAGTGCTGTCATGCCGCAAGAGCTGCAGGTCGTAAAGTCCAACCACATTATTTCCGCATCCTACCGGTTGAGTGCCGTCGAGCAGCGGTTGATTCTGAGCTGCATTGCCCAAGTGCGCCGTGACGAGGAAATCACCGATGAAGTTCTTTATTCAGTGACAGCGGCTGAGTTTGCCAAGCTGTGTGGCACCGATCAGAAGACTGCTTACCGCGACCTTGCTGCAGCAGCTGATCGACTTCTAGAACGGCGTATAACGATTATGTTTGAGCCGAATGGAGAGGCTCGGCCAGAACGAAAACGCCGTACCGTATGGGTACAGACGGCGGATTACATTGAGAAGGAGGGGCGTGTCGAACTGCGGTTTGGCAAGGATATTCTTCCTTTCCTGATCGGGCTTACCGAGCAGTTCACTCGTTACGCCCTGTCGGCAGTGTCAAACATGTCCAGCGCCTATGCCATCCGCCTGTTCGAGCTGCTAGCCCAGTTCGGCAGTGTCGGCAGCCGGGAGATCAGCGTCGAGCAGTTGCGCGACTGGTTCCAGCTTGAGGACCGCTATCCCCTCATGGCGGACTTGCGCCGCTGGGTAATTGAGCCTGCCGTAGCCCAGGTCAACGAGCACAGCCCCTTGGCCGTGAAGTGGGAGCAGCGCAAAACCGGCCGCAAGGTCACGCACCTGGTGTTCACCTTCGGTCCGAAGAAAACCACCAAGCCCGCGGCCAAGGGCGCGAACACTGCTCTCACTCCTGCCGACATGACCGATACGGAGATGGCCGCCCACGCTCGGCCGGGCGAGACCTGGGAGCAGCTGCGCGCCAGGCTGAGGAAGGCAGGCACGGCCGCCTAATCCCCAAGCCCTTCGAGCAGATCAGCGAAGGACTGTGGGGCGGGCCTGTCCGCTGCCGGCACAGCCTTCGCCGGCGGCGGCTTATGGTCGATCCGCAGCAGCGCTTCCCGTAGTTGCTCAATCTCCTTCCGCAACGGTTCAAGCGCTTCCGCTACCGCCTTGGCGATCACGTCGCCCAAGTCGCCGGGGACTGTGACGCCATGGGACATTTCCAGTGTGACGCCATGGGACGGTGACTCGAAAGGACCGTAGACACGCAGCAGTTCGGCGGTATCGATATAGCGCCGACCATCGGGCTGCAAGCCGTATGACAGACGGCCTTCAGCCATCGCCCGGTAAAGCGAGCGGCGTGTCCTGCCGACCAGTGACGCGGCCTCGTCGATGGTGTGACGCATGGGGGTGTTCCGTCCTATGACGCGTCACACTCTAGCAACAGCAGCCTCACATTGAGCGCTTCGCCGCGCACATTCACCACCTCAGCTCGCTGTGAGAACCCAGGCGTACGAGCTGCAACCGCCCGGCATCCGGCTTCCGGTAGATCAGCACCAGGTCCGGCTTGATGTGGCAGTCGCGATGGTCTTTCCAGTCGCCAGTCAGCGGATGGTCACGATGTCGCGGCTCCAGTGACTTGTCATTCGCCAGAAGCTCCACCACATGAAGCATCCAGATAGAGATAGATATTTTTTGCATAGCAAAAAATATTTTGAATGTTTATGCATGTGGCCTGTCTAGCCTATAAGGTGTGTGCTCGAAGGTATGTGACTTGCATGAGTACCCTTGTCCCTCCCTTATGGAGGGACTTTTTTTGCATTGCAAAATTATGCCACAGCCCGGTAGGTAGCCCCGCAGCTCTCTCCCTGTAAGCCATCGCCTACAGCAGATCGAGCGCTTGCCCAATAGGCGTGCAGCAGCCACCTGGGTAGAGTGACTCCCATACCGACATCGACGGATCGATGAAGGCTGCTAGGGATTGAAGCCAAGGGAACCGTCGCAAGGATCGCGGCATCATCAGGATGATGACTCCCAGGGATGAGGTGAGACGACACAAACGGCGAGGCTAACCCCTCGCCGTTTTTGTGTGCGCGGGAAAAAGGCGCCCCGCCTCCCGCACCACGTCCAAAAGCGCCGCGCGGCGGCGGTCCGCGGCCTACCGCTCCGCGCACAACTCGGCTGAAAGCCGCGCACCAGAGACTCGACCACGGTGGCTGGAG
>NZ_JACHXI010000037.1 GCF_014191985.1 Azomonas macrocytogenes | reverse complement strand
AGGGCTGTCGCTCAACGCCAACATCGGCTACTTCGATGGCGAGGACGATGGCGATGCCCTGCAAGGCCACCTGGACAACCACACCCTGAGCGGCCAGTTCTGGGCCAAGGCGGGTTTTCATACCGTCTACCTCGGTTTGCAACGGATCAGCGGCGATAACCAGTGGCTGCGGGTCAACGGCACCAGTGGCGGGAGCCTGGCCAACGACAGCTTCAACGGCAGCTACGACAACCCGCGCGAACGTTCCTGGCAGTTGCGCTACGACTATGACTTCGCGGGCCTGGGGCTGCCGGGTCTGACCTTGATAACGCGCTACATCAAGGGCCATAACGTGCGGGTCGGCACGGTCAGAAATGGCGAGGAGTGGGGCCGGGAAACGGAACTGGCCTACGTGGTGCAGGGCGGTCCGGCAAAGAACCTGACCCTGCGCTGGCGCAACACGACCCGGCGCGCGGACTGGGGCAACAACAACCAGTTCAATGAGCAACGCATCATCGCCAGTTACCCCATGTCGCTGTTCTAGAACGTTTCCGGCTTAATCCAGCCTACGCTTGCCGAGCATGAAAGCTGCTGGAGATTAAAGATCTGAAAGGCTGCCAGTCTTCAGTTCCATCTCCAGCTTCTAACAGTTTTCGAAACAGCCAGGCATAAGGCGCAATGAAGTGAGAACGCTCGAGCTGACTCGCAGCAATCCAATCAATTTCATGAAGAGCTTTTAGGAACCGCATAAAACCGGCGTGTCCAACAAGCAAATTGCCAGCACAGCAACACAATGTGTGTTTGAGCAAGCGTGCTCAGAAAACAAGCCTTACCGCTGCGTGAAGCCGCGATATCATCTTCCAGAACACTGCTCAGCCCCTTGAAAAGCTTGCACAAGGCACCCTTCGATAACCTTTTCTCTTTAGCTGCTTTCACGCATCTGGAAACAGGCTTATCGCATATTCAAATATCGCATTAGTAAATTACTAACAATTCTTTTTAGAAATAAATAATTCCCTCGATACTCCTAAAATCATCCAAAAGCTTAGCGCTAACACCGCCTGAAAAGTCATTCGTTGATTTCGGGCTGTATGTATTTATGTGGAGCCGATTTAATGGGAAACGTCCTTAAAGCAGACCGGCCAGCTGATCTGCTGTGGCAACCAGAACACCTTCTCAACGAAGCACCCGATAATCGTCCTGCGCCACAGCAACAGTCACAACCTTTGAAGGAATCGCGCTTCAGGGTAGTAGAAGTCCGTCAGCGGGACCGCCGCGAAGCCGTTGCATTGGGTGTGCTGGCATTCATACTCCATGCAAGTGCAGTGTACTGGCTCAGCCAGAGAAGCACTCCGCCGCTGCCCGAAGTACCGGTGCAAGTGCCACCGATGACTATCGAGTTCAGCAGCCCGGCACCAACGCCACCCCAACCCGCACCCGCAGTCGCACCTACGCCGCCCCCCCCTCCTGCGCCGCCTGCTCCAGTCGTTGATGAGCTGGCAACGAAACCGCCACCGCCCAAACCTGTGGCCAAACCCAAAACGCCACCACCGCCCAAACCCGTACCGAAAAAGGTTGCCCCCAAACCGGCCGAACCGACGCCACCCAAGCCGGCAGCAGCGACTGCGCCAGCCGCCCCCCAAGCGCCTGCAACCCCCGCTGCCGCCGCACCGGCGGCAGCAGCAGCGCCACTGACACCACCATCGGCCAATGCCGGATACCTACGCAATCCGGCTCCGGAATACCCAGCCCTTGCCATGCGCCGAAGCTGGGAAGGCACCGTGCTGCTGCGGGTGCATGTGCTGCCCAACGGCAAGCCAAGCGAAATTCAGGTACAGAAATCCAGCGGCCGTGACCTGCTTGACGAAGCTGCCGTCAAGGCGGTCAAGAACTGGAGTTTTGTGCCAGCCAAGCGCGGCGATGTGCCCCAGGAAGGCTGGGTCAGCGTACCCATCGACTTCAAGCTGAATTAACCCCAATGCCTAATCTCTGAGCCTTACACCCAGCTATCAACCCCACCCTTTCATGCAGCATTGCTGCGAGGAGTATTCGGCCATGGATCTGCTTAGCAATCCTTTCGCTTCGATCGAACATCTGGTTATCTGGCTACTGATCGGTTTTTCCGTCCTCACCTGGGGACTGGCCCTGGTCAAATTCACCCAGTTCTCCCGTCTCAAGCAACGGGATCGCAAATTCCAGAAGCTGTTCTGGCAGGCTTCCAGCCTGAATAACGCTGCCAACCTGCTGCAGGAGCATACCGGTGCGACGGCTCATGTCGCCCAGGCCGGCTTTGCCGCGATTCAAGTGCAGGATGGCGGGCAAACCGACCTTGCTCATTCGATCAACCATCAGGACCGTCTCGAACGTGCCCTGCGCCAGCAGATCCAGCGTGAGCGCCGCGCACTGGAATCGGGTCTGGCGGTGCTCGCCTCGATCGGTTCTACTTCACCCTTCATCGGCCTGTTCGGCACCGTCTGGGGCATCATGGATGCGCTCAAGGGCATCAGCGCATCCGGCTCGGCCAGCCTGGAAACCGTGGCCGGACCGATCGGTGCTTCACTGATCGCCACCGGCGTCGGCATTGCCGTGGCGGTACCGGCGGTACTGATCTACAACTACTTCCTGCGCCGGCTGAAGCTCACCGCCGCCGACCTCGACGATTTCGCCCACGACTTCTACAGCCTGGCGCAGAAGAGCGCATTCAAACTGATCGCGCATCCTCGCAAGCAACAGGTAGCAGCATCGCAACACCTCGTGAAGGAGGCGGTCTGACATGGCCTTCTCGACCCAGGAAAGCGACGAAGTCCTCAGCGAAATGAACGTCACGCCGCTGGTCGACGTGATGCTGGTGCTGCTGGTGGTATTCATCGTCACCGCGCCGATGCTGACCAACGCCATCCCCATCAACCTGCCGAAGACCGAAGCCGTCGCCCCGCCGGACCAGAAAGATCCGTTGGTGGTAAGCATCGACGCTGCCGGCAAGATATTTATCAACAAGGATGAAATCCAGCCGGACCTGCTGCAGGGCAGCCTGCAGGCAGAGAAAGATAAAAACACCGATCTGCGCGTGCAATTGCAGGCCGATGACTCGGTCGATTATGGGGTGGTGGCCAAGGCCATGGCCTCCATCGAAAAGGCCGGCATCACCAAACTGGCGGTAATCACCGCACGTTGACCCGCAGACGCGCCCAAGCCGGATAGGCTCGGGCGCGATCATGCTGCGCCTCGATTATTCTGCTTGGGTTGTTTGTTGATTGGCTGCAGAAACGAGTGACGATCGTACAACCGTGATAGTGCGATTTTGCGGATCGACTCGTACCCAGTCGCCGTTATTCACTACCTCCGAGGGCTCGATATCCCAGCCTTCAGTGATTGCAATCCCGGCAAAGATGGCTCCCTGCACCATAACCGGATTGGTGACCCCGAAAACGAGCGCCTTGGGCGCGAATCCTTTTGCCTTGATGTCATAGAACGCCCAGCCAGCGGCGATTCCACCCTTGGCACTGGGAAAGAAGAGCACTTTGTCGCGAATGTTCACACCTTCAAGGGCATGTCCTGGCCGGCTGATTTCACCGCTCCAGCGGTCAAGATCGTAGCGTGGGCTAAAACCTTCGCTTGAAATTAGCGCCTCACCTTCGACAACCGCACCATGTGCTCTCTTGACGCTGATGGTATTGCGTTCTGCCATCTCAGACCGCTCCTGTTGCAATGTCAACGCAGTCTGCGGTTCGTCGCAAAATCGCGTTGAATTTGTGAGCACCAATAATGTTGGCAAGCTTGGCGGAGTTGGTGACGATGTTGTGCCAACCGTTCTGTTCACGCATCTGGGGCAAGTTCTGCAGGATGTAGAAGCACACCCCTTCAAGCGTCAGCACCCCGGCTTCTTCCAATGTCTGCAGGTAACCCTGTTGGCAGGCGTGGCTCTTCACGCCACGGCTGGTGGTGACGAAGACTTGGGCGCCTGGTTTCACCCGTTTTCCGCGGAATAGCCCAGCCAGGGATTTCAGCTCGTAGATCGACAGTTGCGGTGCCGAGAACACCACCAGATTCAACGGTCGATCGCCGCCATCGTAGCCGGCGTAAACCTGCTCGATATCGCTGCGGGTAAGCTTCAATACCGAGGTGGGACGGTTGCCGCCAAAAGCTTCGTCCAGTGTGCGCGCCTCTGGGGTGACCCCAACGATATGAAACATACCCATCGAACCGTATGACGCCAGCGATGCCCCCAGGTGTTTGAGTTCATCGGCTGTCGGGTGGCAATCAACTCCAGTAAATACCGGCACCGCCAGGTAATGCTGATTGGCTGCGCCGACCACTTTGCCGATCGCGCCCCAGTCAGCCAAGTCCAGTGGAACGAAATCGAGATCCACACGCAGCGTGCCTTTGCGGTGTACGTCAAGATGGAAGCCGTATTCGGCGGTTCGGCCAGTCAAGGCTGCGGCCAGCGCGGCCGGACCCGCTTCAAAATTGCTGCGTGCACCAAGTACCGAGTTCGCATAAATCACGGTACCGGTATCACCCCAGGCGACATGCTCGCCAAAGTGGGGCTGATAGACGGTTTGATAATTGATGCACGTATCCACGGTAGTGATATCCATGTCGCGAAGCGCACGGATCACTTGTGTTTCCTTGGCAACCGCAGCGGCATCCTGGCGCAAGCGCTCGGTGAAATTGAAATCGATGCAGCGCGCATTCGTCGAGGTGGAGCAGACAGCTTTCGCCGCGCTGGCCGCAACACGCTCGAGAAAACCTTTGCCGGCGTCGCCGAGCACTTCGATGTCACCCATCATATGGACATTGGATACTGAAACGAAACGGCGCGCCCCCCAGAATTCGCCAATTGCAATCTGCAGTTGCAGTGCCTCGCGAACAGCTGCGCCTCTTTCGCCACGCAGCATGGCTTGTTCCTCGCAATTGAGTTCCACGGTAGTCGTTCTCTTCGGTCAAATAGGAATATGCTTCAGCGGGCCCGGCTCGGATCGGCTTTGCGAGTGGAAAGATTGCCACCGGCGTGCAACACGAACTCATAGCCTTCGGGGCGAATCAGAAAAGTGGTGCGCTCGCAGGCACTGCCGTTGGCCAGATACGACGTGCGCCGCATCGCCAGTAACGGTGCTCCAGGTTTAAGGTCAAGCAGTGCGCTGCTGGCCAGATCCGCCAGCATGACGCTGATGCTGATATCGGCACACTCGACCGGCTTGCGCAGCAAGGTCTCGAAGATCGAGTAGATCGGATGACAGGCGGCCTGTACACGATCGACAATCGCCGCTTGAGGGTGGAGGTAAGCGCTACTCAGTGCCAACGTCTGGCCCCGAACGCGATACAGACGTTGCAGGAAAATACCTCCATCCCCAGGCCAATCAAGATCTCTTATCCAGGCGCGTGGCAATGCCCGCGGCTTGAATTCGAGCAGTTCGGTCTCAGGATCGACGCCGCGTAATACCAGTTCATCGTAGAAACCACGCAATACATCGAGCTCATGCCACAGCCGTTTACTCGCAACGAACGAGCCCTTGCCGTGGCGCTTCTCGATCAGATTTTCCTGCACCAATAGGTCGAGCGCCTGACGGACCGTCACCCGACTCACGGCAAAGCGTGCGCTGAGCTCGGCCTCGGCTGGCAAACGCCCCGCCGCACCGTAGCGACCACCGGTAATTTCTTGCCGCAGAGCCGATGCCATTTGTTCATAGAGAGGAATACCGTGATCGCGGCGCAGCATATTGGCCGAGTCACTCATTGCGCCTCCGCATCTTGCTGGCGTGCCATCAACTACCCTCCAGGAAATACACTTCGGGGAAAAAGTAGTCGTGCCAGGATTCAGGCCTGTTTTTCAGCTGACCTACGCGGTGCAGGAACTGGGCAAGTTTCAGCGAATTCTGCGGAGCCATCGTGAACGTCACTTGCGGATCCTGCACAACTTCCTCGACCAGCGGTAATGGCAGTTTGGACTTCATCACACGCAGATAGGCAGAAGCAGCTGCCTTGCGGTCCGCATTGATGATTTTCGCAGCTTCGTCGAGAGCACCGAGGAAAGCGCGGTAGGTTCTTGGATTTTCATCGTGGAATGTCTGCGTACTCATCACCACGATGCCTGTCTGCGGACCGCCGAACACGTCAAAGGAATCGAGAACCTTGTGAACGGCTGGGTCTTTCAGCTCCTGGTTCTGGAAGGGCGCATTGGCAAAATGGGTATTGATTTCCGAACCACCTGCGAGCATCGCGGCAGCGGCGTCCGGATGCGGCAAGGACATTGTCAGATGATCGAAGTGCTTATAATCGGCATCGCCGTACAACTGGGCGGCGGCGTACTGCAACGTGCGAGCCTGTTGCGAGACGATCACGGCGGGTACCGCAATACGATCCTTGTCGCAGAGGTCAGCGATGCT
Organism: Azomonas macrocytogenes; assembly: GCF_014191985.1. Taxonomy (GTDB): domain Bacteria; phylum Pseudomonadota; class Gammaproteobacteria; order Pseudomonadales; family Pseudomonadaceae; genus Azomonas; species Azomonas macrocytogenes. The sequence goes on along the minus strand of NZ_JACHXI010000037.1, from coordinate 3,232 downwards.
CTTGACCAATGGATTGCGCGATAACAAATAATTCGGCATCGCGCCGAGCGCAGCAACGGCCCTGATGTTCTGCCGCCCGAGAGTACGGTCCCAGAGCGTCAGCATCGGTGCGATGCCTACCGATCCGATATCCGCAGAACCGGAAAGCAATGCATCATTGATTGCTGCGCCACCGGCGATTTGCAGCCATTCAACCTTGATTTGCAGCCCTTCGGCCGCCCCATGGTTTTCGATCAAATGCCGGTCCTTGACCACATGCAGCATCAATTCGTTGATACCAAACTGGTTGGCGATGCGAATACGCCCTTCGGCCCAGGCAGGTGTCCATGCCCACAGTACCGATGCCGCCAGCGATACTGCGATACAACCTCGGAAAAAGGGTATGGGAAAGAGTTTTTTCATCAACTGAAGTGCACCTGCGATATGGGAAGGCAGGCCAGTATAGAAATGCGTTCATCCGGTCAATAAATAATCATTTCATCCTTGGATATAAGGCAACTTAAGACAACCTATCTTGAACGCTGTGAGTTGTATGGTGAGAAATGCCCCTCCATAAAACAGATCGTCTCGAATTTTGGCCGAACCACTCACACAGCGCACTGACCAGTCATGACTGGGCCAACCTGCCAGGCAAGACGCGGGCTTTCTGCAACTGACCCCACACTATCGGGGCCGGTTTTCGTCATTCGGCGGCGAGCCATATCATCGCGTGAATTCAGGAGGCGGATTAAAAAGTGATCCGTTTTTAATTTACGGATCAGCACCGTACTTCAAGTACTTTCCCGCTCCACCAGTTCGCATTCGAGTCGATTCAGGCGCTGCAAGGGTGTCGTCGAAGGGATGACCGAAAGACTTTCCAGCACCCGTAATGCCGCGATTTCGCCGATCAGTCGGGCAGGCGGGCGGATCGTGCTCAGGGCCGGCAACAGCATGCCGGAGAAGGCGTAGTCGCCAAAGCCCATGACCGCACAGTCGTCAGGGACACGCAGGCCCATGCGCCGGGCAGTCAACAGACCACCGGCAGCCAGGTTGTCGTTGGCGAAAATGATCGCATCGGGCGGGCGAGCTTCTTTCATCAGGCTTTCCATCGCCTGTTTGCCCGCCTCGAACGGCACGCACTCGGCGCTGGGGGCAAAGCTCCAGGATTCCAGGCCCGCCGCCTGCAAAGTGTCGCCATAGCCCGCACGCCGCTCCAGGGCGCTGAAATCACCCACCGCGCTATTCAAGACGAATGCGATACGTCGGTAGCCCTTGTCGAGCAAGTGACGTGCCGCCATGACACCCACATCGTAGTGTAGAAAGCCCACCTGGATAGGCGCCCGCCCAGGCTGGTAATCCCAGGTTTCCACCACCGGAATCTCGGCTTCGGCGAGGATTTTTTCCGTGCTTTCGCTATGAAAATGACTGGTGACCACCAGCGCCGCCGGCGACCAGCCGAGGAATGTACGCACCGCATTCTCTTCTTGCTCCAGCGAGAAATAGCTGGAGGCCAGCAGTAACTGATGGCCGTGTCGAGCCAGGGTATCGCTGAACGCCTGGATGGTATCGGCGAAGATCGGCCCTGAAATATTCGGGATGACCATGCCGACGATGCGGCTGCGGGCCGAGGCCAGGCTACCAGCCATCAGGTTGGGCACGTAACCCAATGCCGACACAGCTTCGCCGATACGCTGGCGAAGCGCTTGCGACACTCGCTCCGGATGATTGAAGAAGCGCGAGACAGTCAGTGCCGAAACGCCTACCTGGCGAGCGACATCGTTGAGCGTGACGCGCCCGGCATTGCGTCGCTTGCGGGGAGGCGATATGTCGTTCACTGAACACCTTTTTTCAAAAAATAGAATATAAAAATAATCTTTTATTATTTTGCAACCTATCAGCAAGCCTTGATACTAGCCATTGTTAGCGCTGACATAACAGCTATCTTTCAGCCTCTGCCACTCGCACAACGGGACCAGAACAGCGCTTCGTTCAGACCAGTAAGCCGAGCAGACCGCATCCGGTCGCGACAAAGCAGGGCAAAGAAATGAAGGATATCAATCACCACACCACCGCTGCCAACAGACAGCTTTTCGACGATTATCGCAGCCCCCTGGCCTGGACGGTCTTGCTGGCGTCGCTGGGAAATCCGGTGTGGGCGCAGGACAGCACCGAAACCGTGCAGCCCTCAAGTACCCAGAGCACTCCGACGCTCAAGGCCGTCACCGTCACCGCCACCCGCCGCGAGGAATCGCTGCAGCAGATTCCCGTGGCGGTTTCGGTGATCGACGGCGAGCAACTGGAACGGGACAACCGCAACAACGTCTCGAGCATCGTGCAGCAGGTGCCGACGCTGAACTTTCGCACCAGCGCCTCGAACAAGGACACCACGCTGTTTATCCGTGGCGTTGGTACCATCTCCACTTCGCCGGGTATCGAGCCAACCGTGGCCACGGTGATCGACGGCGTGGTGTTCGGCCGGGCCGGCCAATCGACCCTGGACCTGCTCGATCTGGAGCGTATCGAGGTGCTGCGCGGCCCGCAGGGTACGCTGTTCGGCAAGAATGCCTCGGCTGGCGTGCTGAACGTCATTACCCGGGCCGCACCGGAAGAATTCCAAGGCTATCTGGACTACTCGCATTTCAATCGAGGCAACGAAAACCGCTACCGCTTCGGGGTTGGCGGACGCCTGACCGATACCCTCAAGGGTTCGATCAGCGGCCTGCTCGGCAAATACGATGGCAACGTGAAAAACGTCAGAAATGGCGATGATGTCAACGGTTACGACCGTACCGGCATACGCGGCAAGCTGGAGTTCGAACCGAATACGAATATCAAATTCACGCTGATCGGCGATTATGCACGCAGCGACGACGATACCCCCAACGGCGTAGTGGTCTCGACCAACAGTACGGCGTTCGCCAATTCGCTCAAACCCGTATCGCCAAGCAAGCACAACCAGCACATCACGAGCGATTACAAAAGCCGTACCGAGGATACCAGCGCCGGGATTTCCGCCACGCTCGACTGGCAACTGGGCGACTACACCCTGACCTCCATCACCGCCTGGCGGCGCTGGCTCAACCACCAGTACCAAGATGGCGACCGTCTCGCCGCTCTGCCCCTGACCGCCTCGCACGACAACGGCAAAGTGAACTACAACCAGTACACCCAGGAGATTCGCCTGGCCTCGCCCAAGGGCCAGTTCCTCGAATACGTGCTGGGTGTCTATTACATGCATGGCCATACCGGCGAA
>NZ_JACHXI010000036.1 GCF_014191985.1 Azomonas macrocytogenes | reverse complement strand
CTTGGCTACCTGTCGCCCAACGACTATGCCAGGAAGATGAAGCAGGCCGCTTGACCCCGTGCTTCTTGGCGTCCGTTCTCAGGGGACAGGTTCACTCTGCTTATTACGTTTCCCTGATTTAAACATTTCGCTTATTTGCTCAATGGTAGGGCGATCCTGTTGAGTGATTTCTTCTACCGTTTGCAGAGTCTCAATGACTTGCCGGTGTTCGCGCTTAAGGTAGTTGAGCATGTCGTCAGTAGAAAAAAAGCATTTTCGTAGTTCCGTTTGCAGGGGGCTTGCCTTTGGTAACGGATCCAGCGTATCGCCAATGCTTTGGGGCTCTAATGCGTTATAGAGTTCTAATGGAATGACAGCGGACATGGCACATCTCATTTGTAAAGAAGAAAGTAAAACTCAATGCAGTAAAGACGCATATTCCATTCACGCAATGAAACAGTTTGTCGCAGATTAATGTTGTGCTGTTATCCGTCAGTCGATGCTCGGCTCACAAGCGCTGGCCCAGTCATCAATGGCACACAGATCAGTAGCCATAGTGCGTCGGTCCAGGATGCGGGGTTTCGATATCGACGCCCGCGGGCGGTGCGGTGGTCCACTCGGCAATCAACTCATCACCGGCATGCTATCGATCGGAAGCTCACGTTAAAACGCTCTGCCAATGCACCCAATTGCTTATCCAGCGTCCAGAACCTTGCTCCAGGCGTGATGACTGTCGATGCCAGCAGTTGAAGATCAATCAGCCCACAGCCCTGCCCGAATAAATGTCCGTGCTCAATAAAGGCGAGCACTTCCTGCAGGCTAGCTTGATTGACGGGCTGTAGGCTCATCAGATCAGCCAGAGTTTGTTTTCGGTTTGGGGGCGTTCCGCAGGCAATTTCCCCTATCACCAATGGATGAGCCAGAACACTGTCTCGCTCAAGCAATCGAATGAGTGCATCACTTGGCTCACGAAAATGAGCGACCCAAACCGAAGTATCGACAAGCACATCGTTCAATCATCAGCCCCCATCGCTTGCTCATCGCGATGGCGAGGAATATCCGGCATATCAGGTGCAGAGCCACCCAGCGCCGCCAAGCGTTTCGCCCGCTGCACACGAACAAACGTCTTGAAGGCTTCCCGAAATAAATCGGCCTTGTCCATCGCCGGGTCGGCCAGTTCAAGCGCCTGCTGATAAAGATTGTCGTCAAGCGTAACCGTAGTTCTCATACGCCCTCCTGCATCATTAGTGATGCAACTTTAATCCAATTTTGATGCATTCCAACATGAATCGATGAGCATGGTTATGGCGACGACAGGAGATTCTGAATCAGTAGGCTATGCGGGAATGAAGCTCACGCATTATCGAAGTGGGGGAACAGCTTAGATTGCGAGGCCATTTATTTACGTAGCCTACAGCTAGATAGATGGTGGAAGGGGTGGTCATCATGACCACGGTTGACGGGAAATCAGATACGTATGGACGATCCTTTGGTATGTGCTGGAAAAATTTCCAGCACATGTTGAGAGCCTGTCATCCAGGCCAGCGCCTGCTGGGGCGCGCATTGAGGGCAGCTCCTTCCTACCTGTTCTCAAGCCAAGGCAAGTCCGGAGTTATGCCTGCCAACGCCATCCGCAAATCGATGCTTCCCCATGAAACGCGGAGTTATTTTGAGGCGAGAAAATCAACGGTACTTTCGAGAAGTGCTACCCAAAGTGATCCCTAAAACACACAAAACAAAAAAGGCCCACATTGCTGTGAGCCTCTATTTATATGGTGCCGGCACCAAGAGTCGAACTCGGGACCTACTGATTACAAGTCAGTTGCTCTACCAGCTGAGCTATACCGGCAAAAGTGGCGTGCATTATAGCGATTGCGCTGCTGAAGTAAACCTTTGAAAACACTTAGTTGCGTTCGGCGAGCAGCATCAGGTTGCGCGGGGTCAGGGCATGGCTGCAGAAGGTGCCCAGGCGTACGGTGTAGCCGTGTTCTTGCAGGAGCAGGGCTTGGTCGAGCAGGAGCCATAGTTCCAGTGGACGGCGGAACAACGTGCGAACGAGTTCGAGGTTGCGGACTTGAGCCAGGCGTTGCCAGCCGTGTTGTTCGAGCGCTTGCCAGTTTTCGCTTACAGGTTGCGAAAGGTTCTTGAGTGCAGCCAGGTCGCGACAGTACTGCTCGAAAGGCTTGTGCAGCCAGTCGCTGGGCAGGGATGGGGTGGGCAGGTAGCTGTCCTGTTGGCGCAAGCGGCGCTGCAGCAGGTCGAAGCCGAGGCGCCAGGCCATGGAACGGTCGCGCTGGCGGCGTACACGGTTGCCGGCGGTAATGGTTTCACTCAGAGGCAGGCGCAGGTCATCCTGATCGAGTTGCAGGCTGGAGGCACGGCCTGCATGGGAAAGCGGCTGATAGTTCGTGCCCTGAATACGGTTGTAGCAGCAGGGCGCGAGCGCCAGTTGTCGGCAACCATGGGTAATGGCTGCCTGGATGAGGCGCACGTGCAGGTCACCACAGGCGTGTAGTGCGATTGGGGTGTGTTCTGGCTGGAAGCGTTCGGCGATATCGTCAGCGAGCACATCCTGTTGCAAGTGATTAAGCTGAATTCCCAGGCGCTGACTGAGCAAATGGCCGGATTCGACCAGTTCGGCTTTCCATTCCAGGCATGTCGACGGTGTACCGTTGCTGGCCAACAGGCGTCCAAGATGTCCTTTGCCGGCGCACCAGTCCAGCCAGTGGCGGGGTGGTTGCGAGAATTGCAAACAACCGGAGAACGCTTGGATTTGCTGCCATTTGCGGCCGGGAATATCCACGCAAAGACGTGTCGCGGATGCTGGCGAGAAGACGGTGGTCGGTAGCGCTGCGACCTTGCTGAGCCGTCTGGCGGTGTCGGCCAGTTCGGGAAAGGGTGAGGGTGCAGGTATTGCAAATGGATCGTTATGCTCTTTTTCCGCTTCTTCCAGTGTGCGCCGGCGCAGCCAGCCGGCCATGGCCGGATGCTGTTTTTCCCAGGGTAATTCCAGAAAGGTGAAAGGGCGTGGACGCCAAAGGCCCTCATGCTGCCGGATGAAATGATCCAGCGCCTGGAAATGCTCAATCAACGTCATGTGCGATCCGCTGGCGCTGGTAGCGAGCTCAGGCGCTTTCCTCATCGATTGGGTAGCGGCTGGCATTGAGGCTTTCCTTGATCTTGCGCAGGTGCGGCTGGAAGTCCGCGCCTCGGCGCAAGGTCATGCCGGTGGCAAGCACGTCGAGTACGGTGAGCTGAATGATCCGTGAGCTCATGGGCATATAGATATCGGTATTTTCTGGCCGTGGAATATTCAGCGTCAGGCTGGAGGCTTGAGCCAGCGGTGAATCATTGACCGTCAAGCTGAGCACAGAGGCACCGTTCTGCCGTGCCAGGTGGGTAATTTCCACCAGTTCGCGGGTTCGTCCGGTATAAGAGATCATCACGAACAGATCACCGGTCCGGCTGACCGACGCGAGCATGCGCTGCATCAGCACGTCGGAGTGCGCGGAAACCGCAAGATTGAAGCGGAAGAATTTATGCTGCGCATCCAGGGCGACCGCTGCCGAGGCGCCGAGCCCGAAAAAATGAATCTGCCGGGCCTGAATCATCATATCCACGGCACGGCTTACCTGATGCGGGTCCAGGTTTTGCCAGGCGCTGTCCAGCGAGGCGATAGCGCTGCCGAAAATTTTCCGGGTGTAAGCCTCTGCGCCATCGTCGGGTTCCACTGCCTGGCTCACGTAGGCAGCGCCACTGGCCAGGCTTTGGACCAGTTGCATCTTCAGCTCAGGGTAGCCACTGACATTGAACGAGCGGCAGAAACGGTTGACCGTCGGTTCGCTGACCTGGGCGAGCTGGGCCAATGCCGCGGCACTATAGTGAACCGCCTGCTGCGGATCGCGCAGAATCGCTGCGGCGACCTTGCGTTCGGCCTTGTTCAATTCTTCAGCGCGGTTCTGGATCTGTTCCAGCAGGTTGCGCGCATAATCCATGACAGCTCCCGGAGATGGTGATACGACGGCGGCTATCGTACTGAGCCGTCTGCATTAGCGCGACTGAAAAATGAATAAATGTAGTTTTAATACTACATAGGTAGAAGCTTGAACTTCAGGACATCGAACTGGAATGTCGATACTGCGTTCACGTACTGATGTCTGCCGGGTAGTACAGGCTTTTATCGAAAAATATATGCCTGGCCGCTTTCAAGGCGCTGGCACGAATAGTATCGTTAGCTTGCTATGCGGAATCGCTTCCCTTCGATTCGCAAATGAAAGATATTATCGATAACTACAACAAGCTGGCCAGCATCTTACCGACAGCTTGATCGCAACCGGTCATCCGGTAGCCAAGCCGGATGCGGCGCCCATCACGGGATGGATAACGCCTGCATACCGGCCTGCGGACTTTCCCACCTCATCTGTCGAACCTGGCCTATCGTGAAACTCTGATTTCGGCGTGTGCCGGAGTACCAGGGCGTCCGCAGATCGACGCTAAGCCATATCGATACGCAACCTCCAGCAAGCATTGAAGTAGCAAGGAGACAAGATAGAAATGAGTAAGAAAGACACCCTTTACACCGATGTGATCACATCCGAGACCGTCAATGGCGCAGCTGTATCCAGCCAGACCAACAAGGCCCTGGCCTGGATAGCAGGCACCCTGGTCACGTTCACCCTGTTCGATATTCTGTTCGAATCCCCGAACCGGCTGGTCGATGGCATGATGACCAATATGTGCTGGGGAGAAGCCTATAGCCAGATGGGGCCTTACGGAAATCCACTGAAAGACGCCTGCCAGGCCATGTCGCGCGATTTCGAGACGAAATACGGACCTTCCATCTTCGTCATCAGGCAATGAGCAGCTACCGCATCGTCGCCGCTGGCCGAATGATGCCGTTCCGGGCCGGATAGGGCGCTTGGCCCGTTTTTGCCGACTTCCGGAACTGGCCTTGATCGTCCTGTGGTGGCGATATCAATAAATGCTGAAAGGAAAGTACTTGCTGTTTATCTGCTGATAAGTGCCATCAGCAACGATTTCATCCAGCGCCTTGTTCAGCTTTTCACGCAGGCTGTTATCACCCTTGCGCACGGCAATGCCGATCCGATCATTATCATAGACCGGTTCGCCCTTGAATTCGAAAGCCTTGCCTGCCTTGCCCTGCAACCATTCCCATTGCGTGAAGCGATCGGCCAGCATGCCATCGATCTTGCCAGCGGCCAGATCGGCATAGGCGGCTTCCTGCGTGTCGTAGAGTCTGATATTGACCACATTGCCGAAGCTCTCCTGCAGCCAGGTGCTGGCAACGGTTTCTCGCTGCACGGCGATTGCCTTGCCGGATAGACCCTGCTGGTCGATGGTCAATGTGCTCGACTGGGGCGCAATGAATTGCAGGCGGTCGGTGTAATAGGGCTTGGTAAAGTCGACGATCTGGCTGCGTTCCTGGGTGATGGACATGGAGGCGGCCAGAAAGTCGAAGCGGCCACTGTTCAACGCCGGAATGATTTCTTGCCAGTTGACGGTCACTATCTCGCATTCCACTCTCATTTTGGCGCAGAGGGCATGGGCGATATCGATATCGAAGCCGACCGGCTGACGACTGGCGTTGATGTGATTGAATGGTGGATAAGCGCCTTCCGTGCCGATCCTGAGCTTGTCCACGGCGGATGCCTGGGTATTGATAAACAGAATGGCTGCGGCAGCCAACCACAGCTTCCGATAGCTTCTCATCCTTACTACTCCCCAACAGTGATTCCAACTTTTTTAGAATATGCCGATACCAGGCGTGTTTCACTGCGGCTTTCGGCTCGACTGGCGGTACAGCAGGCGCGTCTGTCGACGAAAAGCGCGCATGCCATGTGCGGCCATGGTTTTCCCGGCGACACTTGATTAGACTGACAGCAGTTCTTGTCGGGGTGCCTTGATGCGAAGGCTGAGATCGGACCGTTCCGAATCCCGTTGAACCTGATCAGGTTAGGGCCTGCGTAGGGAAACAAGATGTCCTCGCCATGGCGGGTGCTCTGGCACCGTCCCCTCAGGTTCGCTCCGACAATTTTCCAGGAGCCAGCCGATGCGTGTAGAACAACCGAAGAACCTCAGCGAATCCGCCCAGGTCGATCAGCAATCCGTCCAGCCTTTTCCACGCTCGAAAAAAGTCTACGTTCAAGGATCGCGCCCCGATATCCGTGTGCCCATGCGCGAAATCGGCCTGGATGTCACCCCCACCGCCTTTGGCGGCGAGATCAACGCTCCGGTTACCGTCTACGATACCTCCGGCCCCTATACCGATCCTGAGGTGACGATCGACGTCCGCCAGGGCCTGGCCGATGTGCGCTCGGCCTGGATCGACGAACGTGGTGACACTGAACGCCTGCCCGGGCTGACCTCCGAATTCGGCCAGCGCCGTCTGTCCGACCCGGAACTGACCGCCATGCGCTTCGCCCATGTGCACAACCCGCGCCGGGCCAAGGCCGGGCAGAACGTCAGCCAGATGCACTATGCGAAAAAAGGCATTATCACGCCCGAGATGGAATACGTGGCCATCCGCGAGAACATGAAGCTGGCCGAGGCCCGTGAAGCCGGCCTGCTGATCGAGCAGCACCGTGGGCAAAGCTTCGGTGCCAGCATCCCGCAGGAAATCACACCCGAATTCGTGCGCGAGGAAGTGGCGCGGGGCAGGGCGATCATCCCGGCCAACATCAACCATGTGGAACTGGAGCCGATGATCATCGGCCGCAATTTCCTGGTGAAGATCAACGGCAACATCGGCAATTCGGCACTGGGATCGAGCATCGAGGAAGAAGTCGCCAAGCTGACCTGGGGCATCCGCTGGGGCTCGGATACGGTGATGGACTTGTCCACCGGCAAGCACATCCATGAAACCCGCGAATGGATCATCCGCAACTCGCCGGTGCCCATCGGCACTGTGCCGATCTACCAGGCGCTGGAAAAAGTCGGCGGCATCGCCGAAGACCTGACCTGGGAGCTGTTCCGCGACACCCTGATCGAACAGGCCGAACAGGGTGTGGACTACTTCACCATCCATGCCGGCGTGCTGCTGCGTTATGTACCGCTCTCTGCCAAACGTGTCACCGGCATCGTTTCACGCGGGGGTTCGATCATGGCCAAGTGGTGCCTGGCGCATCACCAGGAGAACTTCCTCTATACCCATTTCGAGGAAATCTGCGAAATCATGAAGGCCTATGACGTGGCCTTCTCCCTGGGTGACGGCTTGCGGCCGGGCTCCATCGCCGATGCCAACGACGCCGCCCAGTTCGGCGAACTGGAAACCCTCGGCGAGCTGACCAAGATCGCCTGGAAGCACGATGTGCAGACCATGATCGAAGGTCCCGGCCATGTGCCGATGCAGATGATCAAGGAGAACATGGACAAGCAGCTCGAATGTTGCGACGAGGCCCCGTTCTACACCCTCGGCCCGCTGACCACCGACATCGCCCCCGGCTACGACCACATCACCAGCGGCATCGGCGCGGCGATGATCGGCTGGTTCGGTTGCGCCATGCTCTGCTACGTCACGCCCAAGGAGCACCTGGGCCTGCCGAACAAGGACGATGTGAAGACCGGCATCATCACCTACAAGATCGCTGCCCACGCCGCCGACCTCGCCAAGGGGCATCCCGGCGCGCAGATCCGCGACAACGCCTTGTCCAAGGCGCGCTTCGAATTCCGCTGGGCAGACCAGTTCAACCTCGGTCTCGATCCGGACACTGCGCGCAGCTACCACGACGAGACGCTGCCCAAGGACTCGGCCAAGGTTGCGCATTTCTGTTCCATGTGCGGGCCGAAGTTCTGTTCCATGAAAATCACCCAGGAAGTGCGTGACTACGCCAAAGAGCATGGCCTGCCTGAGGAAAGCAAAGCCATCGAAGCGGGCTTCAAGGAACAGGCCGAACGCTTCAAGGTCGAGGGTTCGGTGATCTACAAGCAGGTCTGAAGCGCCAAGCGCCGACCTGTGGAGTGTCTTTCCGTCGAGCCGCCGTTCTGCGAACGCCGGCATGATCTTTACTTCCAGTGTGTACTACTGCACGGGAGGATCGATGATGAACGGCTATGTGGATGTATTCCTGCTGCCCGTCGCCCGCAACCGGCTCGACCAGTACAAGGAGATCGCCTGCCAGGCCGGGGCACTGTGGAAAGAGCATGGTGCCCAGAAGTATTGGGAGTGTGTGGGTGACGACCTGCAGGTGGATGACATGCGCTCCTTCACCGAGCTAGCGGGAGCTACTGCGGATGAAGTGGTGGTCTGTTCCTGGATCGTCTATGACTCGAGGGAGCAACGTGATCAAGTAAACGCGGCGGTGATGGCGGACCCGCGGATGCAAGAAATGATGGCGGTCTGCGAGCAGACGTTCGACTGCAAGCGCATGGCTTGCGGTGGCTTCGGCCCTCTGGTCGTGCTGTGCTAGGGCCTGTTGACACTACTGTCGCGAGCCGCGTCAGTAGTGTCAACAGACCCTGTGCCCGCTTGACCGCTAAACGAAAAGTTACTTTCTCGTTCAGCCTTGGTTTGCAGGCTGTTCAGCAATCAGGACGATAATCGGAAGATCTATTCAAGGACTCTTCCATGGAAATACTCTTCCTGATCGCCCTGATTGTGCTCAATGGCATTTTCGCCATGTCCGAAATCGCCCTGGTCACGGCACGCAGGGCACGCCTGGCAAAGCTTGCCGAAGAAGGGGATGGTCAAGCCATCGTTGCCATCAAGCTTGGCGAAGAGCCCACGCGTTTTCTTTCCACCGTGCAGATCGGCATCACTTCCATCGGTATTCTCAACGGTATCGTCGGCGAAGCAGCGCTGGCCGGGCCCCTGGCCGGTTGGTTGCAGGGTTTTGGTCTGACCCAGGAAGCAAGCGCGCTCAGCGCGACCGTGCTGGTCGTGGTGTTGATCACCTACGTTTCGATTGTAATCGGCGAACTGGTGCCCAAGCGTATCGGGCAGATCGACCCCGAAGGCATCGCCCGTATCGTTGCCAAGCCTATGAACATCCTGTCGATCATCGTGCGGCCTTTCGTGTATCTGTTATCCCTTTCAACGTCCGCAGTCCTGAAGCTGATGGGGCGCCGGGAAACCCAGAGGTCGATCGTCACCGAAGAAGAAATCCAGGCACTGCTGTTGGAAGGCTCCGAAGCTGGAGTCATCGAAAAGAGCGAGCACGACATGGTACGCAACGTGTTTCGCCTCGATGATCGGTACATCTGCTCATTGATGGTGCCGCGTTCCGAAGTCGTCTGGCTGGATGCCGACCGGCCCACAGACGAAAACCTGGCGCTGGTAAGCACATCGCAGTATTCCTGTTTTCCAGTCTGTCGTGGCGGTATGGACAACATCCTGGGCATCGTTACCGCCAAGCAACTGTTCATCCAGGCCTTGAACGGCACAGAATTCGACCTTATCCGGGATTTGCAACCGCCTACCTATGTGCCGGAAACCCTGACCGGCATGGAACTATTGACTCGGCTGCGTGCTTCCGGCACCCAGGTCGTCTTCGTGATCGACGAATATGGCGAAGTACAGGGAATGGTGACATTGCTCGACCTGGTCGAAGCGGTCACAGGAGAACTGCAACCCGAACATGCGGACGAATCCTGGGCCGTCCAGCGCGAAGATGGCTCCTGGCTACTTGACGGGCTTATCCCGCTGATCGAAATGAAAGACCTTCTGGGCCTGAAGTCCGTACCCGAAGAGGAAAGAAAGCGTTACCACACCCTGTCCGGCATGATGATGTGGCTATTGGGACGCCTGCCCAATACTGGCGACATCGCCACCTGGCAACACTGGCGCTTCGAAGTCGTCGACCTCGACGGAAGGCGGATCGACAAAGTGCTGGCCAGTCGCCTGCCCGAGCCGACAATCAATACCCCCCCGGAATCCTGAGAAGAATCGGCCATGCGCAAAAGCGCATAAATCAGATTTGGCCGGGATTCAACCTGTCGAATGTAAAAAACCTGGCGGTTTCACTCGGTGCTTTGTAACCAAATTAAGCCAGGTATGCCCTGAAGGCCCCGTTTTATGGGATATGAAGAAAAAAGCCGTAGGGTACTCAAGTTATGTTACAGACTCATGGCTTTTGTTGGTTATAACCTACAAACCATTCGATCTAGAATGGATTCCGCCGCAACAAGGCAGAACAATAACCAACTATTCATCACCTTGTTCGGGCATTGCTGAAACGGCTGTGCAAGAGCCATTGGCATACTCGAACACTTGGAGGTAAACATGAAGAAGGCAATCCTCATCGCTACGCTCGCCTGCCTGCCGGGGTTGGCATTGGCAACAACCCCCAGTGCACAGGATGAATTCGAAAAAGACATGAATCTGAAACAGTACACCTACGGCATGAAACTGGACATCAAGCGGGTCGTTTACATATCCGATCGCCCGCATAGTTGCAGGGTAGAGCCAATGACCATGGTATATGAGGACTCGAAAAACGAGCAGCATACTTTGGAATACCTGGCCATGGGCTCCAACTGCAACGGCTGATCTTGATCGCTGTATCGTAGAATATATAAGTTTTTGAGCATCTGTCATGCGTCTTGTCACAATAATCTACGCAGCTAGACAGCGGTTAAATCCTTGGTGAACAGGGCAGAAAGCAACAACAAGAAACGCCCTGTTTTCCTTCTATAGGTATAAGCATGCTCGCCTGGCCTATTCGCTAGCATTGGCAAACCGGAACACTTCAACGAGAACTTATTTGCAACAGCATTTTCTTCTTGATCTGACCGGGGCGTGTCATCAATTGGGCAAAATTTTAATACGCCTGTCATTTCAGCAAAGGAACCTGAGCTGCCCGCTGGTAAGGTCCATATAGCGCTGGCGCCCAGTTAAAACCTTTACCAGTCTGAGTAACATGTCCAATCCCCGGGAATGGAAGGTGGGCTGCCGCCAACCACTCACCATTCTTCGCCAATTTGGCAAACTCATCTTCTCGCGCCTGTGTAGCTTTACGAGGATCAACATCAAATCTGATGGCGACCTCGGGATGAGAAAACTGCACAGCCGCATTGTGAATCAAATCACCAATAAAGCCGATGGCAGCACTGCCAGAGGCAAATCTATACACAGTACTGCCAGGCGTATGGCCGACCGCGTACGACGTTTTTACTTCAGGAATCGGGGATTCCGGCGGCACGAATG
>NZ_JACHXI010000035.1 GCF_014191985.1 Azomonas macrocytogenes | reverse complement strand
GACAGCCGGCAGGGCCGGCCGGTGGTCGAGAACCGTCTGGATCGCCAGTTCGCCGTAGACAGCCCGGTGCCGGCCTGGGCCGGGGACATCACCTAGATACCGTCGGCGAATTCAGAGCCCCCCAGGAGCCAATCGTGCGAATCGGGAGGTACGTGTAATGGCCTGCCCGCAACCGTCCAGCCATTGGACGACCCTTGCCACATTGATGCCTACCGCTGCCAGTGTCTGCTGCAGCGCAGTTTTGGCCAGTCCAATGTAGCGACTGCGTCGCATGCCAAATGCTCGTACCCCCTGGGACAGCGTGCCCTCCACGCCGGCTCGTACACGATACCGCTTCTTCCATTCGGGATCGTGCATGCGTGCGCGGGCGGCATTGAGCGCTTCGTATTGGTCACGCGGGTGGAAATAGAGACTGCGGCGTGCCTCCCTGGATGAAGTACAAAACGGTCGTGCTGGGCAAGATCCACAGTCGCCTCGCCCGAACCGCACATGGATGCGAGTTTGCCCGGTCGCCTCTTGCTTGGTTGTCCATCCGACCGATACCTTGCCTTGCGGACAAGTGACCTGTTCGCGTTCCCAGTCGATCGAGAAGTTGGCCAGGTCATAGCCATAGCCTGCTCTGGAGGCCCATGTCGACAGACCTCGCACAGGGCCTTGCAGCGACACGCCGTGGTCACGCTGGCTGCTCATCAACAAATCAGCATCGACGTAGCCTGAGTCCACGAAGTGCTCCCGGGGCAGCAGCTCTCGCGCAGCCAGGCGGGCATGAATGGCCGCGGTGGCGCTCATGTCCGGCTCCATGGCCGGGCGTGTCTCAACATGGGTGATGAGGTGCACTGCAGCCGGATCGCAGGTTTCGGTCACATGCACCTTGTAGCCCGACCATTCCAGGCTTCGCTTGGTGCTGTAGTGCATCTGCGGATCGTAGGGGGACTGGATGCGCTCGCCTACCGGCGGCAACTGGGCACTGTCACGCCAGCGCGGGGGGCCGTCGACAGAGCGTTCGAAGTGGTTCTGCCAGACCTGGCGCAGCAATGCCAGCGTTGACACCTGTCGCGCTGCTGCCGGAGTCGACTCGGCATCGAGTGCGTCCAGCAAAGCGAAGCCATCGGTGCCTACCTGCTGGGCATAGGCCTCACGTTTTTCCTTGCTGCCGCCTGGCAGGCGCCAATCTTCAGCGCGTCGGGCGTAGCGCTCGAACCAGGCAGGCTGGGCCACGCCACATAGCCACTCGGGCGCCACCGCCGCCAGCTCGTTGAGCACGGCCCGCATGGTCTCGGTCACCAATTCCAGCAGATGCAGATCGCGCACGGCACCGAGCACATGGGTGCTGTCCGTGCGCTGTCGCCCCCGAGCCTTGATCAGGCCTCGTGTCCTGAAGTGCCCAAGCATCTTGTCGAGCAGCAGGTACTCGCTGTGAGTATTCAACAACCGCGCGCGGAACTCGGTGAGCACACTGAAATGAAAACCGGGATCCGACAATTCCAGCCCCAGTGCGTACTTCCAGTCGATGCGTGATCGCACCGCATCGGCCGCCTGTCGATCGCTCAAGTGCTCCAGAAACTGGAATACCGTCACCAATGCCAGGCGCCACGGAGCCAGCCCCGGCTGCCCTCGGCGCGGGTACAAGGCCTGGAAGTCCTCGTCGCGGTACAGCTCGGCAAACCCGTCGCGTAGCCGTGTGATCACCGTACCATGGGGGAATGCCGCACGGGCCACACGCTCAGTCTCGACAGGAATCGGATCTATGGGGGTTGGATGTAGGCTCACTTCTACCTCCTATCGATCGTCAGCCTCAGTACCGTCAGAGTGCTTCGCACAGCAGCTCTTGGCAATTCGCCGACGGTATCTCACCTACCTGCCGACCCGCGAGGGCTGGCTGTATCTGGCCGCCGTGCTCGATCTGCGCACCCGGCAGGTGCTCGGTTACAGCCTGTCCGAACGGATGCCTGACAATCTGGTGCGGCAAGCGTTCCTGAATGCCTGGTCGGCCTCGCCAGTCGGAGCCGGCGTGCTGTTCCACTCCGACCGGTTGAATCCGCCCAGTATTGCAGCGGCCTGTTTCAGGACACGTTGAAGGCCTACGGCATGCGCTCGTCGATGAGCCGGCGCGGCGATTGTTGGGACAATGCGCCGACGGAAAGCCTGTGGGGTTCGCTGAAGGTAGCACGTATGCATGGACGGCACTTCACCACGCGGCGGGCCGCAATGGAGGAGGTGATTGACTGGCTGGGCTTTTACAATGCACGCCGGCTGCACTCGACACTTGACTACGTCAGTCCCATGACGTTCGAGAAAAACTGGTTCGCAGCTCAGCAGGGACGAGCCGCATAATTCCCCCGGCTATGGGATTCGCGGAACAGGAGCAACGTCAGTTCACCTATATCTAGCTACTTTTCAACAAATATCTGAGCGATCCAGCTGGCTATAGGCTGATTTGGGTCGTATGCACGCTAGGTTGATTTCCGAGCGATGTTGACATGCAAGCTGTTGGTCACTTAGGGTTACGCCATGCCTTGGGAGGCACCCTGCTGCGTTGGGGAACACCCTTCTCTTTCTTCTCTTTGATTTTCGCCAGTAAAGGCCAAGCAAGCAGCAATGCGGGTATCGGTACTTCCGATATGGGCCTATGGAGAAAGTCATGCCAGCATCAGTCGATTGCGTTAAGCACTTTAAATACCTCGTCTGTCGCTCACTCGATCAGGGGATGAGCTATTCCGAACGTCTAGATTTCCATGCTAAGGAAATCGGCTTCAACAACTATCAGCACTTTCTGCTCTCGTTGGCCAAGCTGAGCGATGACCGCATCGGTAAGATCAATACTAGGCTGATGCGCCTTGCCTGTGCCCGGGCACTGCCTAGGCCAAGCCGACACTATTACGAATTCATCGCTCACAAAGACCGGCGCATGCGCTTCTATAGCCACTGGCTTGGCTGGGATAAGCGTGGCCAGGAGGTTCGTGTGCCTCGTCTAATGAACGCCCCTTACCGCGTACCTGATCTGCGTGAAAGACTCGATGCGCCGGTCTACGTCATCGAGACCCATGCGCAACTGCTCGCCTGGCGGCACAAGTGGCAGGGCATGGCCTACATCGCACAGCAGCTGGCGGAACTCGAACTACGACCTGCCTTTAACCGAAAGCAAGGTGTAGTGCCTGGGATCCGCAGCGAAGACATCAATCTGGAAGAAGATTACAGCCACAACTACGCGACCTGGTATCCCTCAAGGAAGTGAACTGGCTTACGGTGAACATCGCTTCCGCGCTGCGCAGGAAGCGATGCGCCATCCTGGTATCCTTTCCCATCAGAATTCGAGACCAAAGCCTTCGAACCTGACCTTGGACAGCTCACTCTGGCGATCGACTGCTTCTGGCCGATTCTGTTGAAAAAGTCGCCACCGGTAGTTTTGAGGTATTTTCAGGGGGTACTTGACCCCTTACCAAAGGCGAAATCGTGGCGTATAGGCGATTTTAGAAGGTCGGTTTTCGCTCCATTGATAACGCAACCATGCAAACCGACTTTTTCAACAGAAACGGCCGGTTTCTGCCTGTTGCGGCAGGTCGATTGGGGACACAATACCTCACCAGTGCGAACGTCCTCTCGATCGACTCAGGATGAAACTCTATTTACTTTATTGTCTTCTCACACGAACACACCGAGATTCTTGATCATGTCTTTCGCTCGCACGCCGCAGGCTAATAGCTTCGCCGCCATGGCTTGTGAAAAATCACCATTAGAAACTCACGAAAACTCTTCATGAAAAAAATAATGATTACCGCATTTCTGAGTCTGATGTCCTTCTCAGGAATCGCGCTAACGCAAAGCGCTGCCGACACCGACAAGATATTCGATCAACTATTCGGTGAGCATAAACCCTATGCCGATTTCTTTGCGAAGCTGCAGGGAGCCTTCGCGTCGGATGACCAAGCGATGGTCGCGAGCCTCGTCGATTATCCGTTCCAGACGCGGATTGGCGAGAAATCCGTCAAGATCAGGGATACAGCGCATTTCGTTGCTAACTACGACGAGATCGTTACCACAAAGGTGAAGAATGCTGTTGCAAAGCAGGATTACGCATCGCTCTTTGCCAACTGGCAGGGCGTGATGGTCGGCAACGGTGAGCTTTGGTTCTCCGGCATCGGTGAGAAGGGCAACGTCAAGATCATCGCTATCAACAACTAAGCTAGACAGACCAATATTGAATTTTTTTAAAGGTAGGGTTCCGGGAAATTCAGACCGCTACACCCATTGCAACCGGCTTGGCGTGCTTTATTTTCCACGCCACCAGGTTAGATGATCCAATCTGCTGGAACTTGATTTCATGGCATGCTCATCGTGCATGCGCCGTAAAGCTTAGGGATTCAAGGTATTAATAATGAGAAAATCTAAAAAATCGGCCGCGAGCCGTTTCGGGGGATGGCTGGGTCGTACCTATATGAAACTGACCCGATGGGAAGCTCGCGTTGCCATGACACTGCAACGAATAGGTATACCTCGACTCGCGGCGAAACTAGTCAGCCTGACAGGACGCTTTACCCTGTTTGCAAGCCTGCTTTATATAGGCTTTTGGATTGCTGTTTTTACAGCAATAGTTTTACTTGCAGGTTTAGTCCTTCAGTCGGGGGTGCTGGCTTCAGTAGAAGATCCACTGAAGCAGAGCAGCTATCCCAAGTGGCAAGAAGGCAGCGATGGGTTCGGGTTGTACCAAAATGGTTATCGAGTTGATTGAGTGTTATGTGACTTTATTTATGACCATGTCAACTCCTTTGCTGGCTCCGGCTTTTGCATCCTGACTTCCTTTGGTCAACCCATCCAAAGCACTACCAGCATTAAATCCCGCCCAACTCAACGCCGTCATCCAGAACATAGGCAGCACAATAAACATCGCGGCCATCACCCAGTTCAACACCATATCGCCCGTAGCATTGTTAAGCCCCATGATGGGATTGAAGGTCGAGTGAGGGGCGTTCCAACCATACAGCGCATTGATGATGGTGGAGTCGATCCAGCGAGCCAGTTGGAACCAGAATTCGACGAAGAAAATAGCAAACTGGATGATTGAAGCCGTCACCAGCGTTTTCAGGTTGTAAGTGCCCATGACCAGAACCAGGGGCAAACTGATCACTACCGCCATCTTGAGAAAGGAAAGGATCATGGGCAGTGCCTGCCGTACCTTGTCCATGCTCGGAAAATGACTCAATGAGCTGAGACCCAGGCCGACATCACTGGCCGCTCGAGTCGTCGCATTGGACCATGTGTGATCGAGCTGGCCACCGTAGTCGGCATAAACCACCCCCTTGGTCATGGCCTGGTGGCGAGGAGCCACGACTTCGCGAATTACCGAATCGTTGACCTGATCCTGCGACAGGAAGTTAGCCCACTGTCCAAAGCGTTGAAGCAGGGTCGGATCGACCGTTGCCAGCAGTCGCGCCCGCAGGCCAATCTCCGGAGCTACCCACCAGTCAAAGCAACTGGGGTAGCCGCCACCGCTGGCCACCTGCGCATAGCCTGAATCCCGCGCCTCATCGTAGGGCCAGTCGACACGCGGCTTGCTGGAGTGGAATGAGGCGTAAAAATCAGAGTCAGCCAGAAAGCGCGCCGAACCGATCCAGGTCACATCATTTTGCTCTTCGGGGCTCAGCGAGGGTCGACTCTGAAACATCTTGGCTCGGGAAGGACCATAGCAATCGCGGGTGAAGTCCGCCACTTCCTGGGCGAGCAGGGGGTCATTGATCCGTGTGCTATCGACCTCCATGCGCATCTGCCGCAAATCCGTCCCACAGGGAATCGCCGCAATAGCCGAGCTGGTGACCGCTTTGGCTAGCGAGTGCAGCAGAAACCACCACACCGGCACCTTGGCGCTCTGACCATTGATTTCGGTGAACGAGAGGCCCCACCCGGTTTCTTCCGGCTTCACCACCGCCGGGACATAGGCCTGACACTGGATGGAGCGGGAGGTGTCGTAGTCGATGGTCGACACATCGAT
Organism: Azomonas macrocytogenes; assembly: GCF_014191985.1. GTDB lineage: Bacteria > Pseudomonadota > Gammaproteobacteria > Pseudomonadales > Pseudomonadaceae > Azomonas > Azomonas macrocytogenes. The sequence continues at coordinate 7,163 of NZ_JACHXI010000035.1, read as the reverse complement.
GCTGATCAAGGGCATGACCGCGAAGAGGATCACGGTGACGGCCACCCAAACCCGGTTCTCAACCCGCAGCATCGACAGCGCGCCCTTGTTTCTCTCATCAGCCCCTTCGGCCCGCGCTCGCAACCATTCCTGCAGGATCATGACGAAAAACGGCACGGCGAACAGGCCCGTATCGGCCAGGGTGTCCCAGATACCGTTGCTGATTACCCAGCCAATCAACGTCAGGTAATACTCCAGGTAATCGGTCGTATACAGTGTCCACATCTCGGCGTCCCCCTAGATCAGCCCGGATTTCATCAGTTCGAAAAGCGCGACCGTGAGCACCACGGACACCTCGATGCGCTGTAGGCGCACTTTGGCTTCAGCGGTTGGTTCGCGTTGCCGCATCCAGAGCCAACTGCGAGCCAGCAGGACATAGAGCAGCACCCGCCAGGCCAGCAGGTAGGGGTAAGCTGCCTCTCGCCACTGATCCCAGGCGTTAACACCGCCCACCAGGGCAGACCCCCTGTGCTGGACCAACAGCGCCGTGGCGATCATCAGAACGACCAGGCCCAGCCCATACCAAAGCGCTGAGGTTTTCAGCCATCGAAACAGAGTCATGCGCATTACTCGCTGGTTATTTGGCTTTTCTCAGTATGCTGAATCCGATCTGGAATCGGATCGCCTTCGAAGATTTCTTTCGAGCTTTCGCGCCGTTCGAGACTGCGCTCGATAATCATCTTCGAGGCATTGCCCGTTAAATCGCGGCGTAGCTCCAGTTCGGTCTTGAGGTTGTCCAGCTCTTGCTGCAGGCTTTCGTTCTGCTTGGCGACCGCCGACAGTGCCAGGTCATTCGCGGCCACATTCGGCTCCCGCGTCCCGGCAATCAGCGTACGGCGCAGCAGCAGGGCTCGCTCGATCACGCTGGACAGGGCCAGCTCCGAAGCCAACCGCTTCGTCAAGACATCCTGATCTTCATCGGTGCGCAACGCCTCGACCAGTCGCCGGGTGACCGGTACGGCGCTGGTACTGACGGCCTGCAGATTTTCTCGGGTAGGGTTGAGGTTGCCGTTGACCAGGTTGGTCAGTTCGAGCAGCTTGGCCTCGTAGGCTTCCTGGATCAGTGGAGTCAAGCCAACCCCTGGGGTCGTTCTGGTTTTGGTGCAGGTCTCACAGGTTTGCTGCTCTTGTTCACCCAGCACGCGGACAGCGAAAGCTGCGGCTTCATCCGGTGAACTCCAGGTTGTGCAGACCAGCCCCTCGGCACAGTCTTCTGCGGAGATCGCAGCGGTATCGCCCACGGCGCGCCCATTCATGAGGTTGTAGCCGGCCTTGGTCACATCGGACACGACCCGAATGGGTTCCTGGTTTTCGCCGCCCGCATTCTGGCCATTGACCCAGGGCACGCCATTATTGCCACGACTGGCCTGGGCCTGCTGTACCGCATTGACCGCATCCACCGGGTTGGTCCCGCCGGTCCCGCCTCCGCCTTGCGCGGCGATGGCGGTTTTCATCGCCTGCCCTTGGGCAATCTGACTCCAGCCCAGTTGCTGGCCCGCCCAATCCGCCATCTCCCGGCTCATGTTCTGGCAGGTCAGCATGCTGCGATCAAAGTCGATCCGCCCCTGCAGAATGCCGTTGGTAAGCAGGTTGTACAGGGCCGGGTTGGCGCGCTGGATAATCAGCGCAGGCAGGGAGGCGACGGCCATCGTCGCACTCTGGATGACACTGTTCATCAGCGTCTGAAAGCCCGAGGCAGCTTGAGACTCCAGGCATCCGTCACGCCCTGATGAGCCAGGCGCAAACGCTCCAGGGTGGCCTTGCCTGCAGGACCGCCCAGGCGACGTTGGACAAGAGCGGCAGCGGCCTGCGGATCATGGGGGAGATCCGCCGATAACGTCTGCTGAATCCGGTCCGGCTCATCGAGCAGGATGACGCGCACCCCCTCGGGGGCTACCACCGGATGGCGGCTATCGGTCACGACAAGGGTCTCGGCACAGGCGGTTGCCGACACCACGATGCCGATCACAGCAAGGACGGTCGTTAGCGGTGTAGCCTGAAACACTCGAGAGCGGGCAAGCGAAGAGAAGGCAGGTGATGGCATCGATCAACCCCTGGTAAAAGTCCAGGGGCAGTCAACGCCAATCCAGAAAATCCCGCAGCAAACAATAGGATTCTCGTTGAAATCGTATTTTTTAGGACCTGAATTTCGCCCTCAGAATCTGGCCCCAACTCGACTTCGCTACAACCCGGCTTTCAAATCGGCTAGCGTCACCATCAGCATCATAGGATCGAGCTGCGACCGTTCGAAACCAATTCGCTCGTAAAAGGTTCGCGCCTCGTCCGAGAGTGCGTGTACCAACATCCCTCGGATGCCTATCGTATCAGCTGCCTGAATCACGCGCAGACAGGCATCCCTCACCAATGCTCGTCCGAGCCCTTTGCCGTGTAGTGCCCGGTCAACAGCCAGTCGGCCGAGAACCACGACCGGAATAGGGTCCGGCATATTGCGACGAAAGCGACCGGGCACCGCCTCTACCGTGACGGCACTCGCAGCCAGCGCATAGTAAGCTAGCACTCGATGACCGTCGCTAGCGACGAAGGTGCGTGACGCACCGGTGCCCTGGTTCTTTAGAGCCCGACGCTTTAGCCACTGATCCAGACTGTCCACACCCGAGTTGAACTGCTCCAACTCATGATGGGATGTCAGAGGCTCGGGAGCCCCGACCATCATGTTTTATGATCCCACGGGGCTGGCGTTTGTAATGTCTTGCGCAGGCGCTCGTTTGGCTGCGCTGGCATATCCAGGCGCGATAAAAAGTTCGCATAGGCTTCTGGCGAGACCGTAATAATGGTCTGATCCAGTAGTGCTTCTTCTGCAGCCGCTCGCGCGGCTTCCAGCACGAAATCCGTGCGATTTTTTCCCCTAACTTTCGCGGCCCGGTCGATTAAGCTTCGCTCTTCAGGCTTAATGCGGATATTCAGGGTTTCGCGCTTAGCGGGCAGTACATTCTGTGCGGTCATGGCAATGGCCCTCCGATGAGAGAACCTATTCTAGCAGACCGTAATGACGCTGTCATTACGGCAGGGTGATACCGCATCATGACATCTAGGGGTCGCCTTAGAAAACGGAAAATAAAGCACGCTAAGGAATGCATCACCCAGTAACGGCGCGGCTTTGCGTCGGATGGCTACTGCCGGATACGGCGTTGCGGTGTTTCTCGAAACTCGGCTTTGGCGGCACACCGTTACGAGAACGGTTTTCGAGAATCACTCGTGCAAGGCCAGCACTGGCGCGGGCTGCTTTCTCACGAAGCCCTCTCGAAAATGATCGTTTTTGGGGAGCCCGCAGAATTCGGAAAAAATCGTACGCCAAGCATCAGGTGACCGACTGGAAGCTGCATCAAGCCAGGGGGCGTCCGGCTTGGGTATACCTCAACCGGACGTCAGACCTGACCAGCCAGCAGCGTCAGGTTAGGGCTCATGTTGATGTTCCTGACGCAACTGCATTTGGGTCTATGGCCTCAATCTGACGGTTCGAAGCTAAACGTACGATTTTCTCCGTTTTCTGCGACGCCCCCACTTGCGATCAAGCCGGCAGACAAACCAACAAGCCCGAATGTCCCTTGCAAGCAGCATCACACTCTTGGGAAGGCAACAGCCGATGCTCCCTCATGAACTCAAGCTGAAATACATGGCCGCGCAGGATCTGATGAACTTGCACGGCCTGCTGGCCGAGCTGCTTGAGAATAGCACCAGCCTTAATCGTTTCTCGCCCGCCCGAAAGCCGGCGCAGCGGATCACTCACGATCTCCGTCAATTGTTTGCCGAACTGGGCATGTTCGGACTTCAAGGATTCGGCGATACAGAAAGCGACGTCCTGCTCCCCTAGCTCGGACATGGCTTGCATCCGGCCCTGCCCGGCCATCAGCCAGGCGCGATAGCTGACACTGAACTCTTCAGCTCGATGATATTCCTGCCCCTGATTCAGCGACTGCAAAGGTGCGTCACCTTGCTATCGATCCCGACCAGTTGCCGCTCTATCCCCTGCAGCTTGCGATAAATCATCGCAAACCCCACCGCACTGACCGCCAGATTGGCCACCTGCAGCCCCATCAGCATCTGCCCCTGCATCATCAGCTGAGATAGCTGGGAGTTGAGGATCTCCGATGGTGGCTCGAAGCTGATAGTGTCCCCCTCGCGCAACCAGGCCACGACCTGCTTGCTGACCGAATCACGGATCACACCACCAACGCGCTCGAGGCTGCCGTTTGCCAGCCCCTCGGCGATCTCCGCCGGGACCTTGAACACCACACTGATATCAAACATCGCCAAAGGCCTCCTCCATCAGGGCACTGACGCGCCGGCAGATCATTCGCTGGCGCAGCATGGCGATATGGAGAATACAAGGCACAGTGACCCTGAACGCAGGACCTGCCAAATCAATGGCCGTCCAAACGCCTGTGATAATCCACCCCACGGGGCTAAGAAAGACCGCAACACCCCGACCAACAGCAGCTCCTGCTACGCTTGCAGCGGCAAGCTGGATGCCATGCCCAGCGCTTGTTTGGCTATTGCATTAGCCACAAGCGCACTGAGATCTTTCTTGCCTAGGCCGGCTTCAACGAGAATCGCCTCCATATCTGCCCGCTCCTGCCCTGAAGACTTTTTCAGGGCAGGAGCGCAGGATGGTCTGGATCAGTTCCTCCTCCAGCTCGACCAGACCATAGGAGTCGACCTCCTTCACACCGAATTTCTTGGCAACATCCTGCACCACCTCCAGATACTCCGGGCCACTGCTGCGGAACAGGTTGGCGAAGCTGTTGCCGCCGAACAAACGGATTTCCTCGAGAATCTCGTCGGTATAACGCTTGTGGTTCGGTTGGTGACGCTTGTAGACATCCTTGATCGACAGCATCTCCGTGGTACTGGTCTTGAGAATGTATTCGACCAGCGGTTGCAGATCTTCGTTGCTGGCAGACTCCAGCACTTCATAAGTCGAAATGGTGGCTACCATCATGCTCCTTGTCTAAAAGCCCTCTGTGGAGGAAGGCTGGTTTCCCAGGTGTTCGGCATCACGATCAGGCTGGCGATGTTCCTGCTCGAAAAATGCCCATGCTCTGTCAAACATCAGTAGACCTTCACGCTGAACCCAAGCGCTCTGAGCGCCTTGCTGGTTCGGCCATTACGGGGCGGAACGACCTCCGGCCTGGCCCAGCCGATCACTTCGGCAAGAGAGTTCAGGCCATAACGTGGGATGCTGTACTCCGCGTCACGGCCCGCGTGGTAGAGACGCAGCCAGATCTCTTCGTTCGGCCCACCATAGAGCACATAGTGAAGCAATTGGCGCACATCCCAGCTTTTACGGTTGCGCTGGCGCAGGATCAGCGGTGCGAACAGCTCAACGCGTGAGTCCCGGTCCAGGGTCTTTAGCTCCGGTCGCCCAAGCTCTGTTAGAGGAACCTTGATGATGTGGTCCATGGTGGCGTGAGTGTTGCGACACAGGGTGACGAACTCGGCGCTGGTCAGCTCCTGTACTTTGTCTTGCGCCAGCAAGGCACGCACCGTCGGGGCACTCTCATAGAAAGCGTAATCCTCCCTTGAGGGGGCCTCCGGCAGTGACTTCCACCAATTCAACTCGGTTTCCAGCGCCGCTTGTGGATTACCATGGTTGCGCTGGTGATAGTCCTCATAGGGTTTATGCAGACTGTCACCGACGTGGTTGTAGTAGTACGCATGCAAGAACTGATCGACCTGCCAGGCTACTGGCACATCGGCGCCAACCCATTTGGGCCGATAATCCCCGAGTTGCTGCTGGATATTCTGCAAAATGCCCAGCGTACTCAGCCACTCGCGTTTGAAGGTGTCCTTGCGCCGATCAAAGGCTGCCTTTTTCTGCACGAAGCTAGGCCCCTCCCATTCGGGATGCTGCCGTTTCTTAATGGCTTCGGCATAGACGTTCTTGTTCAAGGCATTGAGCCGTTTCATCTCCGCGATGTAATCCGCCGAAAGGGGGATGCTCACATCCAGCTCCCGCAGGTACTCGAAGAAGTCCTCCAGTTGGTTGTCCATGCCGTTGGCGATCAGCTCATCTTCCGAGAGAAAAACGCCTGCCTCGATATTCGTCAGCCAGCCATTATCCGTGTGGTTGGCTGAGCCGATGTAGGCGCCATAGCCTTTCCACCAGATGACCTTGGGGTGGAAACGATCCGGTACGAAACGGGTAAAGACGTTGTCCTTTTGATGCCTGAGCAGCCGCTTGAGCAGCTCCACCGAGACAGGTACCGTATGGTCGTAGCGCATCCACAGGTCCAACCGCAGCTTGTGGGCCACGCAATGCCCGACCAGATCCTGCGAGCTATCAGAAGCACTGCTGCCATAAGCCACAGCAGCCAAAACGCTATCCACCTGAACCTCGGCAGACAGCGCTGGCAGTAAATCCCTCAGGTGAATTCCGTTAATTCGATTGACGATCAGTTTCATGCCGATTTCCTTCAACGCGCTCAATAACCAAGCAGTCCAACAGCCCCGCTTCAGGCGACCAGCGCCTGCAGGTTCTCGATCAGTTCTTTAAGCTCCGAGCGTTCTTCATCGTTATCCTGATACATCGAGTGCTGAAGGATCTGTTCGGCGGTCATCTGCGGCCCCATCGAACTCACAGGCAATTTCGAATTGCTTGACATCCTCGGCGAGGCTGAAGCAGTTCATATCACTCTTGTCGACCTTGACATCCCCGCTCTCGAAGAAGATCGCAACGGCTTCGAGAATGGTCGATTTGCCATAGTCATTGCGACCGACGATGCCGGTCATGGCTTCGTCGATGGGAATAACGGTGGTGGCACGGTAGCCGCGGAAGTGGGTGAGTTTGACGGACTTGAGGTGCATGGAGATTTCCTTATCTACAACTGGCCTGAAAAGGCTTTATGCGAAATAGTCTGAAAGACTGTTTCATTACTGAAACTAATAGATTTCGACTTAAAAGCTGCAATCTTAGTGACTAACGCTTCAAACTGGCTTTGCATTTCTTTAGGCGGAAGTATGACAGGCACACTATTACAAACCGCCTTATTCATATATGGAAGCGTTGTACTAGTAGGCTGAACCAGAAATTTGTATGAGCTGATCGAAGAAGAGAAACTATACTGAGAGAGTTATCCAGACAGCAGGAGACTGCCATGGCTGAC
>NZ_JACHXI010000034.1 GCF_014191985.1 Azomonas macrocytogenes | reverse complement strand
CTCATGCGAAACCCTTCGTGTGGACCAGGACAGCCGATGAAATCCTGGCTTCGGTCGCTTCTTTCTGCAAACGAATTTCTAACTCACACCACTAGTTCAGCAGATGAGTATTGAACTTGGGCCAAGACGACATTCTGATCAACCGGTTCCACAGAGGCCAACAATAAGTGGACGTTATCTCGTGACCAGCCCCAGCTAACCGGCGCGGCACCTGCCTTTAGGCCACCGGCTACGATACCTACCACATCGCCGGCAGCATCCACGATCGGACCTCCCGACATTCCGGGCTGTAACGCTACGTTTAATCTCAGCACGCTCGTCTGTATGGAAATGCGGCTGCCGCTGCGGTTCAGTTCTCTGGCCGCCTCGTCAGGCAGGATGTCCTGCAGGCGTGTGGCACCGACAGCCAGCGTAACGAGTTGATCGCTCGCTGTGGGCACGCCAAGCGGGTAGCCGAAGCTGGCGTAGGAAGCATCCTTGGAAATCGACTTTGTCGACAGGTGCAGTGCGGGTAGCGTCGGGGGGGTGGCGACCTCCAGCAGTCCCAAGTCGCCTGCTGGATGTACGCGCACGATACGCGCATCAAAAAGCCGGCGCGCAGGCGCCTGCACACCTTCGTAAATAACTTGGATTTGAGAGCAGCCACCGAAAGTATGGTGCGCAGTGACGATATTCCCCGACATCTCGAACAAAAAACCGCTGCCGCTACGCCGAGTGCCGTCCCTACAACCGCTGGCGTTCACTTGAACAACGCTTCGCAAAACTTGCTGGCGCACAGCTTCAGATGGTGGTGCCTGAGAGATTGCAACCGCAGGTATCATCAAGGCCAGGACGCTGAGGATCAGGGCGCGCATAGATAGAGGGGAGCTGCTTGTAGCGCGCTAGCTTGTTCGACAACAGGAAGAGCCTTGATTGCCAGGACTGTCTTCTGGATAGACGAACTACCCGTGCTCAAGTGGCTGAGGAGGTCTTCTTGGCCCGCCCCATTTCGGATCATGGTTCGAAGGCTAGCGCAAAAATCGGCACCTTTCGCATAAAGGAAGCTCTGGTTACTCAGGATTATCCGGGCTGTGGCTTCGCCGTCCTTGCCGACCGCCTGAACACCGGGAGGAAGCAGGCCGAATCGCAGGAAGAGCAGCATGCGATTCTGCTCGACGGTATTCTCAATACCAATATCAGCCAGTTGGGCACGCAACCGCTCTGTCGATGGGGACAGGACTTGGTGAGTGCGCATGAGGATGCCGATGATCAGCGCGACGATGCAGGCCAGCGCGAAGGCGGCCAAGCGGCGTGCGCCTGTGCCATTCAACCCTACAGGTAGTTTCTCGGCTAATCCGAACACGCCACCGAACAGTGCTGACAAAGCACCCACAATGGTTGCCAGAAAGACCAACCACCAAGCCGACCAGCACCCCCAGGCTTGTACCGGTCAGCCAATCTAGCGTAGTGGCCTTGCTGATCATGGGTTTCGACCTTTGGCTACGGTGCACGGAAATTCTTGCTCCCTGTTAAGGGGCAATTCCGAAACAGGGTATTTAAGGTATAGCGCGTTATTAACGCGGCAATCAAATTCACGATATAAAGAGGCATGAAAAAGATCGATGCCCGAAAGCTCTCTCGAGAAACTCAAGACCAGATGCGGCGCCTGGCCATGAATCTGCGTGAGCAGCGCGAACTGACTTGGCAAGAGGTTGCCGACGTATTGGGCGTACATCTGAGTACCGTACTAGCCTGGTCCAAACGCTACAGCGAGCAAGGCAGCGAAGGTCTGAAATCCAGGACACGAGGTCGGCGCCAGGCAAGCGGACGGACCTTGACGCTCGCACAGGAGTGGCAGTTGCGCTCGATTCTGGTGGGCCAGACCCCGAACCAGTTGCAACTCGACTTTGCCCTGTGGAACCGCCGGGCCGTCATGCAGTTGATCAAGCACTTGTATGGCGTCGAGATGCCGATCCGGACGGTGGGTCAGTACCTTCAGCGCTGGGGATATACCCCACAGCGGCCGACCCGGCAGGCGCTGGAACAGAACCCGGAGGCGATCGAGCACTGGCTCGAAGAGACCTATCCGGCCATCGTGGCACGCGCCAAGGCCGAAAACGCGACGATCTACTGAGGCGATGAAACGGCCGTAGCTGAAGATGGGCATTGGATTCGAGGCTATGCGCCGGCAGGCGTCACGCCGGTGCTGGTGGCGCCGACTCGGCGTCATGGCCTGAGCATGGTCTCAGCGATCAGGGACTGGTACGGTTCGAGTTCCTGGAGGGGGCCATGAATACTGAGCGGATGATCGGTTTCATGTCGAGGCTGGTGGCGGACAGTGACAGGAAGATCTTTCTGATCCTGGACAATCTGCGTGTCCATCATGTGCGTCTGGTCAGGGAATGGCTCGAAGGGCACAAGGAAGAAATCGAAGCGTTCTACCTGCCACCCTATTCGCCTGAGTGTAATCCGGACGAGTATTTGAACCGCGACCTCAAGACACGCTTGCGCACCAGTGACCGGGCGCGAAACAAGTCGGAATTGCTGGAGAAGGCCGAGGCATTGATGAGCTGGTTGGCCAAAACCCCGGAGCGGGTAGTTGCCTACTTCCAGCATGCGTCGGTGCGTTATGCCACTTAGATTGGGTATTTGATTGCCGGGTTAATAATATGGAAAAGCCGCCCGGAGGCGGCTTCGTACTGGCCATAGACGGGGCGGATGTCAAATGCCCAGCCCGTTGCTGATCTGATGGGTCGAACTGGTCACTGCCGCTGCGCTGGATAGGGTGGCGGACATGATGCCCTCAATGATCTGAGGCGAATAGCTCAGGCCCATGCCACCGGAGATGCCCATGGCAAACGCCATCAGCGACTGACGAGCGACGCCACCGATGATGCCCACCAGAATCATCGCGCCGGCGATAATCCGGCCGAGCGTACCTTCGGTCCAATCCTTGATGGTTGCCCACACATCGTCGAAATACTCACCACCGGTACCGGCATGAGCGGTGCTGGACATCAGCACCATCAGCGTGAGTACGGTGAACAGCATCAGAAGCTGGAACTGCTGGTGTCGGGTCATCTGTTGAGTCATAAGGTTTACTCCTGTCGTGTTTAAATGGATTTAGGGGTGTATCGAAGAAGCGGCTTGCGGTTGATTCCTCTGCCTGTCCGGTGATGGATCAAGTTGTTGCAACGGTCTGATGACGGGAGCCTCTGCAGGCACTCCATCACCGATGACCCAGCGTCGTGGTTCGATCTCGGTGTACACATAGCCCGTGGCATTCAGGTCGCCGTTGGTGTCTTCCCATGGGGCGACCCAAATCCGCATCACCTGGGCGGGCGTTCGAATCGGGATTGGCCGATCAGGTAGGCGTGGAGCCACGTAGTTATCAATCAATTGCTCCGAGACAGACCGGGTCTGCTGGCTGGATTGTTTTTTGCGTTTTTTCTTGTCCTTATCCTTGTCCTTGTCTTTCTCCTCCTCTTCATCCTGCGTCGAACGGGGGACCTGGCCGTCATTCGTCGCGGCATAAACGTCTCGTGCCGACATACATTGCACGCCTTTGGGTAGCCCTTTGCAGCCGTAATCCCGAGAGCCCAGGTCAAACAGAGAGCATCCGCTCGACGCGCAAACCAGGGCCATCAGGGGGATTAATCGTAGCGCCTTGCGCGAAAAAAACTGGCACGCGGAGTTGCCCAAAAAGGGCAAAAGAACGACTTTCTGCATTTTTTTCATCGATAGTTATCCCTTGCTCTTGATCGAAAGACTCGCGCCGTGAGTGACGATGATGTCGATCTGGCGACCGGCGTCGACTTCGATAACGGGGAAGATGTTTTCGGCCATGGACAGGTAGTAGTCGGCGATCCGCTCCAGCGCGCTGCCCACGCCCCCGACGGCGGCGGCCTGCATGGCATTGGAGTTAAAGGCCTGCTCGTAAACCGGGGATTGGGTTTTGCTACCACCGCTACTGCTGCTACCGCCCATGGAACGGGTGATGTTGATCGACGGGACTTTCTGTACATCGAAGGCGGACGCCACGCCCTGCATGAAGCCCGCCATCAGGCTGCGGGCCAGCAACTGGCCCTGTTTGTTGACCAGGCGGCCGCGAACACCGGCCTTGCCGTCTTCACCGACGGCATAGCTGTCCAGGCGGGCCTCGATCACGCCACCGTCCTCCCGCACACAGGAAACCGTCTCGCCACGCAGGTAGGCTCGTTCCGAGCTCATGTCGCCATAGCCTGACACCAGCAAGAAGCACTCCCGCACATCGGCCCGGAAACGGTTGGGCAGAATGGCCTCTTTCTGAATCCGCAGGGCCGCTGGAAAGGGATCACGGCGTGCCGCCTGGCCCGTGGGCGCATCAATACCGTTGATGAACACACCCGTGATGATCGAGCCGGCCGGTAGGTACATGCCGCTGTCTTTTTCCGGCTGGGCCTCGGATGCCGATTTCGGCGCATCCGCGACATAGGTCATGATTTCCCGTTTGCTGGGGGCGGCTCTTTCTCCTCCCGCGTCACGAGCCCTGCCGGGAGCACTACTACCCCCTGTAACCGGGAAGTGCCGGTGCTTGAAAAGCGAAGCCGGATCGTCGAGATTGACCGGAGGGGGAGCGCTTTGCGCTGGCGAGGGTTCTTCCGCTTGCTCCGCGTCTTTTTTCGCTTCGGTTTTTTCGGTTTTTTCCTTTTTCTCAAGCTTCTGAATCGTTTGCTCCAGGCGAGCCATCCGGTCCGTTATCTCGGTGACATCCGGTGTGTTCTGATTCTTTTTCGGGGCTTCATTTTTTAACCGTTCCAGCTCGCGGTTCAGTCGGGTGTTATCACTTTCCAGGGATTTCATACTGGCTGACAGCGACTCCAGTCCCACGGTGCGGGTATCGCGATCCGTCAGCACGTGACGGATGGTGTCGTTACGCGAGCGTTTCGGGGTGGTTTCGGAGGGGCCTGAAAACAGGGCAATCAGCCCTACAAACAGGCCGGCCATGATCGCTACCACGGCGTAGCGCTTGAGCTTCGGATCGATATTGTTCCATGTGGCGCGCATGGCTTACCTCTCAACCAGAGATGGACGTTTCGTCGTGGGTGCCGTGCTACGTGACTGCTTTTGCGCCACGTACACTTCGGTGCGCGCACCGGGCTCCAACACGTTGTGAGGCCAGGCCGCAACAGCGGCTACATCCCAGCTGCCACACACCGATTCCTTGATCTCGATAGGCCGGTTGGAGAGGTTTTGTGCAACACCGACCAACACCTTCAGGCTATGGCCCATGACCAGTTGGCCATGCTCAAAATCGAATGCCAGCCCCTGCGCGGCACAGCGGGGCAGCTGTTGGTTTTGAGGCATGGCGGTCATGGCGTAGCCCTGCGGAATGTCCCCCAGGGCCAGATGGCGAAACAGGGTTCTAATCGTTTCGATATACGGCTGCGACGTTTCCCAGCGCTCGGCTTTGTTGGACGACATCCTGCCCACGAAGCCCATCGACTCACTGAGTTTCAGAACAATCTCACGAGGCGGAACTTCCTGGGGGACCAGCGTCAGGCTCAGGGCCTGTGCCTCATTGCCCTTTTCGGTAATGAACATGGTCACCGGTACGTCGCTATCGGTTTCGATATACACCACGTTTTCCGCGACCTTGGTGGTCGCCGCCGAGGTGGTATTGACCGCCGGCTCGGTAAAAGGCGTGACCAGACGATTCAAATGGCCAATCGAAATCGGCGTCACCAGGTTGGCACCGGGCTTCATGACCAGCGTGGTGTTTGGGTTCCCGTTCAGTGACGCCGCAGGTGCAGCTGGCTTTTGCTTGGCCGGTGCACTGGCATCGATGGGGCGAGGCACGTTTTGGGTCAGCACCTGAGCGGGCACCACCGGAATCTCGGAAGAGTCAGAAGAATCAGCGGCCAGGGCTTGGGCAACGAGCGCCAAGAGCGAGGCGGTGCAGGTCATCAGCGTGCTCGTCTTCAACTTACCCATCCTGGTGCTCCCTTTCCTTTTTTCTCTCCTCGCGTCGTTCCATTTGCCGCAACGCCTTTTCCGTACGCGGCTTGCCGCTATAGGTCGTCATGTAATTGATCGTGGGAAGGTATTGCTTGATCTTGATGATGAACTCGAAGGTCGTTTCGGTACGGGTTTCCCGGTCCTGGCTAACTCCCCTCACGAACGAGTTGCCCGACACGAAGACCTTTCCCGAATCGGGCTCGAGCTCGAGCTCGACATAACGGGGCTCGAAGCGGATCGTCACATGATCTTTGTTGATGTCTTGTGCCTGCAGATCAATGGCTGTCATCACGTCCTGGTAGATATCCGCAGACAGCATCGGACCCAGACGCTCTTTGATGAACGCAGCATTGCCTGGCGTAACGTTGCCCAGGAAGATCGCCAAAGACAGCCCCCAGGCTTCCTGGTAGGAGGCCGAGGATTTGTTTTCACCGATCCATGCCTCTTGCTGTAGGGTCGAGGGCTGCAGGGTGACAATCGTTTCCTTGGTCAGGGCCTTGTACGACAGCAGCAGCACTGCGGTGGTCAGCCCACCCAGCACCAGGCGATTCCATTTGTTTTCCGTCTGGACGCCTTCCCAGGTCTTGAGAAAATCGGTCATCTTCATGGCAGGTACCGGCGCACATAGGGGTTTTTCATCGACTTGGCTTTGGAGAACATGAAGCCGGCCCAATAGAGCATGTGCAGCAGGTAGCCATCGGGGTAATGCTGGCGAAAACGTTTGTACACGCTGGTCAGGGCGAACCCGAGCAGCAGCATGATGCCGACCTTCTTCAGCATGACGCCGAAAAACAGGCCCAGCAGAATCGGCGCGAGTTCATCGGCGCTCCAGAGCAGCAGGTGAGGTGGATCATCGACGCGGCGCGGAATTTTCACAGGGGTCATGAGTAGAAATCCAAGTAGTACAGGACTGCATGGATTTTCCGCGAAGTGGCCAAAAAAACTGGCACGCGGAGTTGCCCAAAAAGGGCAACTTGAGCGGAAATTGGAAATTATTTTATGTTTGTCACGACGTGACAGATTGAGAGAGCGGCAGAATTTGCCTGGCGTATTTTCGTTTGCCGCGTAAATGGCCTATGTTGTCGTACTAGCCGAAGCCAAAGGGAGGCTGTCTGTTCCAGACGGAGAGAGTATGTTTCTAACATTTATACGCGATCTACCGAAGATTCTATTCGGGATGATTTTTTGCGGTGTAGTCCTGGCAGTGCTTGAGTGTCATGGCCGGCTGCTTGGTCTTGGCCAACAAGCATTAGTCGCTATGCCACTGACTTTATTCGGTATTTGGTTTTTTTCAACAATACATAAGAGTTTAACTGCAACACTCGTTTTTTTAGGCATTGTGGTTTTTTTCATACCAATACCACTAGCTGCGTTAGCTCCATATATCCTAGTTCATATATTGAACTTTATCTTTAGTGCTATCCCTTTTTCTGATGTTAATAGTAGTTCTGTTTCTTCCGGTGGTGTTAATGGTGGGAATTATTCAAGTTCTTTTGAGGAGGACGATTTCCTTCAACGGATCAGACAGGATTTATTTGATGAGTCTGATCGTTATGAGCGTGACCGCCATTACCATGATCGTCATTACTTATAAGCCAGTAGCCGAAATATTGGCCACTGGCGTATAGGAGACTAAATAACATTTAAATTAATAGAAACACGATGTGCTTCTACTCTATGTTATCAACGTCCACTTGGATTAGCGCTATCGACCACCGATGTGCTCAGACGGTTAATATGCTGGATAGGCCGTAAATAGGCACCCGCCTGATCCCCGGCCGTTGCTGCAGACGAAATGGCCTCTCCCATATCGGTGACCATTTTTTCGTTTTCGGCCGATAGCTGTGGTTTGCCCTGCTGCAGGATCACCGAACCATCCTGATCTCGATCCGCATAGTCCATGCGCAATTTCTCCATCGCCTGATCCCGCGAGATAGTGGATAACCCAAACTCGGAGGCATAGACCCCGGCCTGGGCGGGCGTCAGGTTGTAGCGCAGGGTGGCAGCCTGGGTCAATTTTTCCGTGAAAACCTGGCCGTGTTGGGCATAGAAATCACTGGCAGCCTGATCGCCCTTGCCTGAAGCGACTTTGGCTACATTAATCAGATCGGAAAACCCCTCTATTTTTGCGCTACCCAAGGCGCCGTTCATCGCACTCGCCGCCTCTGCAAGACCACCGATGATGCGCGAACCCTCCTCTTTCAGGTAGTTATTGGCATTATCCATCCGACCCCAAAACCAGGTGGATTTCCGCAGCCCTCGCTCCGCAACCTGGCTGAGGTCGTGGCGCGCCCGGGCTAGTTGCGGTTCACTGCGTTGCTGGTCGGCGCGATTGGCCTGATTTTCTAGTTGCGCCTGTGATGTCTGATAGTTGGACTCGGCGATCGAACTGGTCTCGGGAAGCGCCCCCAGCATCTGGGCCGGATCGAGCCGGGCATGGGGGACCGATTCACTCCTCACCCCGGCAGCAGCACGGCCACCGGAGCCTACCTGGGCAGATACGCGATCGCGTACTCCCTCCACCTCGGGCGCATGGATAGCGCTGTTGCGGTATGGATCGGCCTCCACTCCGGCGTTACTGCTCGTGGCCAGATTGGCTACAGCCAGGGCGGCCTGGACCCCGGATGCCTCCGAGCCCGGCGCATAGTTGCTGGTGTTTGCCAACGCGGCCAATTGAGCGGCATTGCGTGCGACATGGGGATTCATGCCATAGGATTTGAACTGGTTTTCCAGGTTGACGGCGTTTTGACGTACAGCGGAAGGCGCGTAGCGCATATGCTCGTTCAATAGATTTTCAGCCGCCGGGCTATGCTCGATAGCGGCCCCCAGTGTGCGGTAATCGGAATTGGTCGTGGTGGACACCGAATCTGCCAGCTCGTTGACCGTACTGAAGTTTTCGCTGGCACTGAGCAGATTACTGCCCAACTTCGACAGCGCGGTGCTTTGCGTATCGGAGAGCCCCGTTTTCCAACTACTGCCGCCGCTCGCGCTGAATTGCTGGGCCAGCTGGTTGGTGAGCTGGGCACTATCATTTTTCTGATAGGCCAGGCCCTCCAGATAATTGTTGACCTGTTCCGCCGTTGTGCTGGTGCTATCCTCACCTGAGGATTCGGAAATTCCCTTGGCACCTCCCGAAACACCTACACTTCCATTAATACCAAAATCCGTTCCCTTGGCCTTTCCTTCGTCACCTTGGGCTTTAGATACTATTTGAGAGAGTCCTCTTTTGGCAGTCAACTGAGCTCCAGCATCTCCCGTTATAGCCAAAGTAAACGCTCCTCTTACCGCATCGCGATCACTGGCGCCCACCCCAAATTTTTCGGAGAAATCCTTCGACGCTTTTTCAACCATGCCGCTTTGCTGGGTGTTCATCGAACCGACCGTACGCCCCAGGCTCGACAGGTTGCTCATCATCTGCTCCGAAGACGCCGAATCACTGAAGGTGCGGCCCAGCTGCTCGGTAAAGGCCTGCGAGGCCTGTTCCTGGCGCATGGAGGCTGAGCTGATACCCGAGCGGATCGTACTACCCAGGCTCATGCTCCCCAGCAGCCCATCCGTGCCGCTTTGGAGTGTGCCGCGGTAGGCATCCCAGCCATGCATCGGTTGCGCCTGCATATAGGCGGCCGGTTGAACCACATCAGGGGTATCGATTTTCTCGTTGAGATGATCGCCACCATTCAAGCGCCCGGCAATGCTGGTCATGGCATAGCTGGAGCCTGTCACCACGAACAGGGAAATCACCGGCGTTGCCGCCGCCAGCATGCCACCGGTGGCAATCCAGGTCTGAATGATCTCATCGGCGCCATACAGCGCATACATGCTGTTCAGCTCGCTGGCGCCGTAGCTGCCCAGCTTGCGGGAAGCGGCCGTCAGGATAAACAGATTGATGATGGAGAGAATGGGCAACCACAGCTGAATCCAGAACAGCGTTTGCAGGTATTTGGCTGCCAGGGAAACACCGAACCGTCCCATGACGAGCATAAAGGCGAGCAGGGGCGTAATGGCATAGACCAGCCCCTCGAAAAAGGTCTGCATCGGCCGGGCCACGTTCAAAAACATCGATTGCTCGGCGGCCCACTGGGTATTGCGCTGTTGAATGGCCTGCCTGACCATCAGGGCCGAACTGTAATCCTGCAGATCCTGGTATCGGCCCACCACGGCATCGGCATAGACGGGATCGAGCAGCGCCGCCTTCATGTAATCGTAACCATTGACGGTAACGGCCCCCAGGGCCTGCAGCGAATCCGACAGTTTGCTGACCGCCGAGGCTCCGGTCACGGTGTTGATCTGCAGCAGGTTGGTGAGCGCCGTATTCAATTCCTGGCTTTGCACAACCATTTGTGTCGCGTTTTCCAGCTCGTTATAGGCATCGGTGCAGTCATAATCGGTACCCACCCGGTCATACAGATACAGGCGCGTGCCATAGATTCGCGAATCGAATCTCAGCGCCTCCATGATCGGTGCATTCGCCACATCGTCTACGGAGGCGAACCCCAGGTCGATTTTCGTCAGGGTGCATTCGCGGATATAGGTGTTCCAGGATTTGCGAAAGTCGCCCGCACCGCTTGAAAGGACCGTGTTGGCGGCAGTAAACACCGCCGAGTTCTGAAAGCGCGAGCGCATACCGTTCAGAATTTCCAGCGATTCGGCAAAATAACTCGACGTGAGCGTGGGCGCGTAATAGCCATATCCCACCTCAAACATATCGGTCAGCTTGTAGCCGATCTGCGAGATGATGCCACCGGCCGCCCCGACGCCCAGCGGGACATTGTCCACCACGCGGGTATTGCCGTCATAGGCGTCCTCGACGACCACGGTCGTTGAGGGATAAAACAGGCAGGCATAGACCAGCCAGCCAAACAGCACCTGCTGAAACTCGATGCCCCTTGCGCCCTGTACCAGCGACTGCACGCAGACGAACAGGACGCTCAGCAGCAGTCCGACACTGGCCATTTTGGAAAAATCGCCGCTGCCGGTGACCATGGCCACGGAAATCAGGATTTGCTCGAGAAAGGCTGAATCGCCCACGGAATAGAGGGTGAACTCCACTGTTGTTTCCTTAATGTTAGTGTTGCTTGTCGACCATGGTGTTGAGCAGGTACTGCTGCTTGCGCACATTGGTCAGCAGGTTGTTGTAACGCTCGATGGACTGGGAAAGATCGCCGTATTCCGCACTCAGCAGGCCATACTCACGACGGATATGGGCCTGCGATTGCTGGAACAGATCGGAGAGATTTTTAATGTACGGGCTTTTTGAGTTCGCGATGGCGACCCGGGCCGCCCGAAAAAACTCTTCGGTGAAACCGTAGGTCATGGCCAGCGCCAGCGAGCCTGCCGATTCGGTGACGAAGATCTGCGCCGAGTCGCGGGACAGGATCGCCAGGTTGCGCACGATCGCCCCGGCTCCCACCGGCAGATTGGCGACGAAGGCTTTTTCCGCATCCGTCAGGATGGCGGAGTTATAGGCATACTTGTCGATGATCCCGATGCTGCTCGGAGTCCCCAACAGGGTATCGATAATCTGTTGCTTGATCCCTGCCAGGTCGATCCGGGCGATACCGCTACCGACCTGGCCGGCCGTCAGGCAGTTATCCTTATCACGGGCACACGAGTAGATCTCGATACCGCTACCGCCATTGATCAGCTCCGCCAACCCGATCTTGTTGCCGGGCAGTGTCGTAATGGGGGTTGTTTGCGGGGTATTGCTGCCCGTGGCCTGGGCATTGCTATCATCCTCCAGCTCCTGAATGATCACCGTGCCGGTTAGGGACATGATCGCTTCCAGCAGGGCATCGTCCCCATAGCTGAACCAGGCTTTGACGTTATTGCTGTTGAGCTGCCGCCAGACGATGTTGCCGATCATGTGCTGGTATTCGTCTGGTTTTTTCTCCTTGAGCGTAGCCAGTGCCCCCTTGCCGTCCGGCTCCTGCCGCGACCCGAAGAAATCCTCGAAAAAGCCGTTGGCGGTGGCCGTAATCGAGGCATCATTCTGCCCCTTCAGGTTAAACGCCGAGCCGACGTCATTGACGATGCCCTGCGCCAGCTGGCAGGAATTGCCCAGGTGCTGGTTCAGTTCCTGAATTTTCTTCTGAAAGGCCTCGATCCATTTCGCGCCATCGGGGAACACATTGTCGAGTGCCAGCTGAAACGCATAGCCCTTGGCATTGGCTGCGACGGCACGTAGCAACTGCACCAGTTGTTCGGCATTGATAAATGAAAACGAACCGCCAAAGAGGTCGACTCCGCCACAGCCGGCCTTCCAGGACGGCGGGACGAGGCTGACGATGTTTTCGTTGACGATCCTGGTCTTGACCGACACCCGGCCACCGGACAGCACGCCCCGGCGCTGGGATTCGTATACCCCAGGCTGGGTGACATTGCTCATGCCGTTGAACAGGCTATTCATTTCCGACTGCAGGCCACCGGCCTGAGTGGAGCTGCTGGCCATTAACAGGACGACCGTCAGGGCTAGCGATGATCGACGTGTAGGGAGCATCTATTGGCCTCCCAGGGAGCGGCGCATGTAATCCATCAATACGCCCGGCTCGATGAACCCGGTGGCCGGGTCTAATGACAACTCCTCACGACTTCCACTATCGCTGAGGCGTTCAGCCAGATTGTTGTCGTAGTTCAGCACCGGGCGAGTGCGATTGAATGCCTCATCGGTGATCCAGTTGGCCCGGCGCGCCGACACCAGAATGCGATGCTCCAGTTCAGGTAGGGACATGGTGCTTTGTCCCAACGCGGCAAACTCACCCGAGGCTGAGGCTAGAAACAGCGCCGGATAGGTTTGCACGCCCAGGCGCTGGGCATGGCCTGCGTCTACCTTGAAGTCCGGGAAAGGACTGTTGGGTAGCGCTTTGCCATCGACCGAGATGGGCACGATGGTGAACCCCTCCCCCTCGAGCGCCTTGAGCAGGGGGGCCTGCAGCTCGCATTGAGGGCAATCGGACTTGAAGAAAAAGAACACCCCGGCCCGCTCGGCCACCTCGGCAATCAGCTGCGACTTGGCGGCCCCGGCCTGGCGATCGATATTTTGTGCCGCGAAGGTGGAGCCGGGCCGCCGTGAAATCTCATCCAGGAACGGATCACCGACGACCGCCAATTCGGTGGCATCGGCCACCTGTTCCGAACGATCAATGGCAAAGCGCTGCAAGTAGAGAAAGGCCCGGACATTTTCAATCGTGGGGTTATTCCAGGCGGCATCCCGGTATTTCGGCAGATTGTCCTTGAACCAGGCCGCCGAAAACACGCTGGGTGCTGCCATGGCTGCTGGCGCAGGTTGAGGAACCGGAGTCGGTAGTACGGCGACCGGCTCCGGCTCACGGGGCGGTTCAGGAGGAGGAGCAACGGGTTCGGGTTCATACCAGAACCACCCCTCCCCCTTGCGATCATAGAATCGGGGGGACTCCATCGCTAACGCAGACACCGATACCAGTGCCGTGCTGAGCGCTATGCTTAGTGCTGTTTTCATGGGCGAGCCAGACTGCGGGACGAGGGTTTATCGTACCGACAGCGGCCAAAAAAACTGGCACGCCAAGTTGCCCAAAAAGGGCCACTTGAGCACTAATTAGAAAAAACTGGCGAATCGCTCTGATCGTTCTTTTGCCGGCGCCGGTCGATGATGTGACGCAAGATGGACTCTACAGAGGCATTCAGTGCCAGCCGCTTGATGGCCCGGGTCACCCCCACGTACAGCAGGTTCAGTTCGTCATCCTGCTGGTCAGGCGTTTCTTCCAGTTCGAAGATATCGGGAAAATCATAGAAGAGCGCCACATTGTCCCATTCCAGGCCTTTGGCGCGATGTACCGTCGTGACGGTGATACTCGCCTCGGCCTCCTCCTTCACCGTCTGCTGCTCCAGTGCAGCCAGACGTTGCGGAATGTCGTTATACACCTTGAGCAACATCAGGCTGCGGCGCATCTCGGCATCACCGGTCGCTTTGGCTTGTTCCACGTAATCGGCGAAGTGCTCGTATTGGCGAGTGAAGGCCTCGTCCTGGATGTGTTCCTTGCGGTTTTTGCTCAGCCAGAACACATGACCGAGATGGCGCAGGTTATAGGCTTCTATGCCACCCACCCAGTAGATCTTCTGCCCCTGCTCCGAGGCTTGCAGCGCCGTGGTAATGACCCCCATGACCGTTCGGTGCAGCACCGCCTGATGAGGAAGATCATCGGGTAGCGCCTGGAGTATGTCGTCGTCCCCTCCCCGGCCAATGACCGGGCGCGTTTCGCCTTTGAACTCCAGGAGGGCATTGTGAACCTGTCCCCTGAGAACGGACGCCAAGAAGCACGGGGTCAAGCGGCCTGCTTCATCTTCCTGGCATAGTCGTTGGGCGACAGGTAGCCAAG
>NZ_JACHXI010000033.1 GCF_014191985.1 Azomonas macrocytogenes | reverse complement strand
CGCACCGGATCACATCATGGCTTGGTCGCTCTGGCGCAGGAGACACCAGCTCAGGGCCCAACAAGCACAGATGAAAACAAATATGCAACTGTAGTACTACCGCTACTGGGGATTGCCGCCGAAAACCATTCCGATGCCAACGATTTTGCCAGCTTAATGGGGCTGGACAGCGATGCCACAGCACAGAAAACCGAAGATCAAGGAATTAGACTGAAGCGCGAGTTTGCCAGTCTGATCAAGCGTTATCCGAACGAATTGCAACGCACTCGGGAATTGATCCGTCAGCGTACCGAACTGGCCCAAAGCGGCGAAGCTCGAATCGATGAGTTGCAAAAGGCATTGGTCGCACTGGAGCCTTCCGTACAAGCGGAACATGCTCGTATTCAGGGTGAAGTTCGCCTAATCCAAGGTCTGATCATCATTCTGATTCTAGCAATCGCAGTCGCTATCGACCGTCTGCAGCGCCAGCTTACCCGCGTCTTGATTCAACTGGTTCCAGCGCTTTCATCCAGGGCACACGGTAATTTCGGTCAAATGATCCATTTTGTGTCGAATACTCGCGAAATGATAGACATTGAGACCTCACTCAACTGCTTGCGAGAGTATCTGCTGCAAATGGTCGACACCCTTTGTCAGCATGCTCAAAATGTGTCCGGTAGCAGCGGTAGCCTTGCCGAGATGAGCAACGAGCTGCACAAAAGCGCTTATCACCAAGCGAAGGAAACAGCACAGATCCGCGATTCATTGAGCGAACTGGAATGCACTATTTTGCAGGTAGCTGATGGTGCTCACGAGGCAGCCCAAGCCAGCCGAGCAGCTGGCGTAGCCGTTAGCGATGGCCAACAGGTGATAGGCCATAGTCTGACTGGCTTGCGCTCGCTGGTCGGTAACGTGCAGGAAAATGCCCAGGCCATTGAGCGCCTAGCCAGCGAAACCGATACCATCGACCGCGTACTGACGGTGATTCGCTCCATTGCCGAACAGACCAACTTGCTTGCCTTGAACGCCGCTATCGAAGCCGCACGGGCTGGTGAACAAGGACGCGGCTTCGCCGTGGTAGCCGATGAAGTTCGCTCCCTGGCACAACGCACCGGTGCTGCGACCGGCGAAATCCAGCAATTGATCGCCAGTCTGCAACAGGCTGCCCAGCAATCGCTGCAAACCATACAGGCACAAGTAACACATGCCGAAACAACGGCCAGCCAGGCTGAATCTGCAGATGCCGCCATGCAGGATATCGTCCACGCCATCAGCAAGATTCGCGAGATGGCTGAGCAAATCGCTCAAGCCACTGCGCAGCAAAGTGCAACAGTTAGCGAAATCCGTCATCACAGTGAACGTATCTATCAGCTAGGCGATGCCAATCTTGCGCATATCGATCATGGACGCGAACAGAGCGAACGTCTATTGGCGCTTGGACATGAGCTGAATCAAGCAACTCGAGTGTTCAGTCTCTGAAGGTCGGTCAGCGCCACCGAGCGGACTCGTTTGCGGCTTACAGGCTATGAGTCGATATACCTAACCGCGCTGCGACCTCGGCAAGAGGGCAGCCGCGCTCGGTCACTTGCCTAAACTCTTCAGGGTAACGCTGGCTGCTCATGGCACCTCCTAATGGGCCTCATTATGAGGCTTGGAGATGTCTATGAAACCAAGGGCGATTCAAACACCCTGAGCAATCTGCTACCAATTGCCGCCAGCACCTCTATTTATCGTGAGACACTAAACGCTCTATGTAGGGTTCGCACGGCATGAATACTGAACCGATCGATTGCAAAGCAGACACACAAGCCCTCAAGGGTCGCTCGGGCCTGGGGCGAATTGTCCATGCGACGCGCTATTTCCTGGCTCTGATCCTCATTGCGCTGGTCTGGGGCGTAATTCTCCTATGACGAACTCTGCCACAAAGCACGCTGTTTCGACCGCCCGGCATCTGGTCCGTCAATACGGGAAAATACTCATAGGAATCTTTATTGCTTTGGCATTGGCGCTTGTTGTTCCAGCATGGCGCCATTTCGCTCCGGTACAAGCCGAGCTTGGCTGGGCATATGAGGTGTACCGGGACTGCATCGAAAGGGTCAGCGCCTTGGCCAAGGGTAGCCAGAGTGAGCTCTATGTCACTCAGGAATATCGCAACGGCAAAGGTACGCTGTTGAAACTGCGCGAAGATGGCAGCATCAGCCAAGTCATGCAGGGTTTATCCAAGCCAGACGGCCTGCTGGCTTATCGCGGCGGCATCGCCATCAGCCAGGAGGGTATGGGCAATTTACCTGTTCTTTGGATGCATGGAAGGCGAATCAGCACACTGCTGCTTGGCCGCAGCGTAGAACAGCTTGCCAGCGATGGCCGTTATCTCTACGCCATCGAGGATCGAACCAGTGGCCGATTGCTGCGCCTAGATCCAACAACCGGCAGGATCGACATCCTGCGTGACGGGCTAAACGAAGCAGAAGCGATTACCGCCTGTTCCAATGGCCAGCTCTTCTATACCGAAAAAATACACGGTTGGGTCAAACGCCTGAATACCAATGGCGTTGACGAAGTCATCTGGTCTGGACTGAACCAACCCGGGTTTCTGCTATGCGACGAGCACGGACTATGGGTCAGCGAAGATGCCACTCACATGGCTCGCTTGCTACTGCTGGATAAGACGGGTGCCAAGCATGTCATCCTTGATCATCTGCGTTCTCCGCAAACCCTGCTGCGCCTGGCTTCTGGCCATTATCTATTGTCCGAGCAGGGGCGTAATCGGATTCTCGAACTGAATCGATCCTAAAGGCTTTCTCCATGTCCTCACAACAACGGCCCGTAGAGCACGCCCGTACGGGCGTGCTCGAACATCTTGGTTTCATCCTGTCGAGTGCGCTCGTTCTCCTCGTTCTCTTTTCGCTGCTGCGACTGGGCTTGCTCGTCTATAACCATGAGTTGATCGGCAATACGCCTGTTACAAGCTTTGCCGAGGCCTTTTTCAACGGGCTGCGCTTCGACCTGCGTGTAGCGGTATTCGCCTGCATACCCTTGGTCCTTTCGCTGCTCAGCAAACGCGCCATGGCAGCCCGTCGCTATCAACGCTATTGGCTGAGCCTGATTGCCAGCCTGGCAATATTTCTCGGGTTGATAGAGCTGAACTTCTACCAGGAATTCCACCAGCGCCTGAATAGCCTGGTTTTTCAATACTTTCAAGAAGATCCAGCAACGGTGTTGAGCATGCTCTGGCATGGTTTTCCCGTCGTACGTCTGCTTCTGGTCTTGGCGGTATTGAGTTGGGTAATGATCAAGCTTTTTACAAAGCTTGATTACCTTACACAAACGCCAATGGCTAAACAGTCTGGGAACTCTTCTTTCAGCGCTCCCTGGCCAGCACGTTACCTGGCACTGCTGTTCTGCATCATCGTATCGGTCGTCGCCGCTCGGGGTACGCTTCGACAAGGGCCGCCCCTGCGCTGGGGCGATGCCTTTACCACCGAATCCATGTTTGCCAACCAACTTGGCTTGAATGGCATCTTGACCCTCTATAGCGCCGGGAAAAACAGTCTTTCGGACGAGCGGGACAATATCTGGAAGCCGGCCAGTCCAACCGACCATGCCACTGCCATTACCCGTGAGTTGCTGCTGACGAAAAACGATCATCTGATCGATGCCGATACAACAGCCGTCCGCCGTGATTACACCGCCCCTACCGCCACTCGCTTGCCGATTCGTAATGTCGTGGTGATTCTCATGGAGAGTTTTGCCGGTCACTTCGTGGGAGCTCTGGGCAGCAAAGCTGAAATAACGCCGAACTTTGACCACTTGGCGCGGGAAGGCCTGCTGTTCCAACGGATGTTTTCCAATGGAACCCATACCCACCAAGGCATGTTCGCCACAATGGCCTGTTTTCCTAACTTGCCAGGATTCGAATACCTGATGCAGATGCCTGAAGGCGGCCATCAATTTTCCGGCTTACCGCAGTTGCTCAGTTCTCGTGGTTACGATGACCTATACGTCTACAACGGCGATTTTGCCTGGGATAACCAGCAGGGCTTCTTCAGCAACCAGGGCATGAGCCATTTCATTGGGCGCAATGATTACAGCAACCCGGTCGTTTCAGATCCTACCTGGGGCGTATCCGATCAGGATATGTTTGATCGCGCCGCTGAAGAATTGGCTAAACGGGACGGCAGCAAGCCTTTTTACGCCTTACTCCAGACGCTTTCCAACCATACGCCTTACGCAATCCCCGAGGCGCTGCCAGTAGAACCGGTAAGCGGTCACGGCTCGCTCGACCAGCATCTGACCGCTATGCGTTATTCCGATTGGGCGTTGGGCCGGTTCTTCGAAAAGGCCAAGAAAGCGCCGTACTTCAAGGATACCTTGTTCGTTATCGTGGGTGACCATGGCTTCGGTGCCGAAGAGCAATTGACCGAAATGGATCTTTACCGTTTCTACGTCCCGATGTTGCTGATCGCTCCTGGCATACAGGAAACGTTCGGTGCTACTCGCGACGTCGTGGCAACCCAGGTGGATATAGTCCCGACCATCATGGGCCGGCTGGGCGACAACGTGCGCCATCAATGCTGGGGGCGTGATCTGTTGAGCCTGGAACCAACCGATCCGGGCTTTGGTGTGATCAAACCCTCAGGCGGCGACCAGACCGTCGCCATAGTGAGTGGTGACCGCATTGTGGTGCAGCCCAAAGGCTTCGATGCACAAGTGTATCGATATCGCCTCGGCGAACAATCGCAGAGCACAAGGGAGGAGATCTCAGCAGCAGACCGAGCACTGCACGAGAAATTGCAAGATTACATACAGAGCGCGACTGGTAGCCTGATCGAAAATGCCTCTGGAGTCGAAAGCCCAGGTATGTGACCTGCCAGGCATTGGCCGGCAGGACTCTTTAGCCAAATCGATCAGGAAATGGCGCATTCTTCCGCGGGCTCAAGGGACTGAGCAGCAGGTGCCGATGTCGATTGGGCAATGGCTCCATGTCGTCTGCGCTCAAACCAGAGATAAGTCACCGGTGTGGTATAGAGCGTCAGCAATTGCGAAAAAGCCAGACCGCCCACGATGGCGATGCCCAGCGGTTGCCGCAGTTCTGAACCGGCACCATGACCAAAGGCCAAGGGGATAGCCCCCAACAGGGCCGCCAGCGAGGTCATCAGAATCGGCCGCAGCCGGCAGCAATCCAGGGCGAAGGCTACACGCAAGCGATCGCCATCGTCGCAGCGAAATTCGAAGCTATCCGAGCACCAGCGGATGTTACTCATTTCCGCCGCTATTCGACCTTCATGACGACGGGCTGGGTCTGTTGCTCGGTCTGCGGCGCAGCAAGGCCCACACCTGTCGGTAACTGTAACTGGGCAGATCAGAACACCGCTGCCCTGATCCGAGAGCACGCGTCGACGACGAGGTCCCTGCCCTTCAGGGGCCTGCTTGATTCGAGCCGTCAGTTGCGAACGCAACACACCGAGACAACTAATTAAAGAATGTATTAGAGAGGCAAATCCGAACTATCGCCGGGGATTGTGTTTCTATTAATGGACAAAACCACCATAAAAATAGGTGACTCATGCTTAAGCCCCTACACGTTGCATTACTGGCCTGCCTGGTAACTCCTTTGGCGACGGCTGCTGACAAGCAATCCCACGATGGCAAATATATGCCCCCATCGGCGGCGGCCTACACGGCTTGTGAAAACAAAGCTGCGGGCGACAAGGTCTCCGTAGCCAGCCCAGATGGCAAGACCCTATCCGCAACCTGCCGTGAAGTGGATGGTAAGCTGGCCGCAATGCCCAAGCACATGGCTCCGCCACCGGGGGCTGTCGAAGCGTGTAACGGCAAGAGCGCTGGCGACACGGCTTCCTTCACGGGACCAGACGGTAAAAGTGTCTCCGGTACTTGCCACAAAGTGAATGGCAAGTTAACCGTGACGCCCGAGCATAAGGGCGGCAAGCACAGCCACGACGAAGGTTACTAAGTCACCGGCCGGCCACTTACCAGTGGCCGCCGGTAAATCATCAGCGGCTACTCTTCAATAGTAGAGAATGCCCGCTAGCTCCACTCCTGCGGCCTTTTTGAGCAACTGATTGATGAATGTTCACTTCATTACGTTGAGCGCTTCCCATCCTTTACCCGACACACTGACCACCACACGCTTTACACCAAAACCCAGATAATCCTGCAGTAGAGCGACCTTGGTCATCTTGCCGCTGGCTTCAACAACCACATCGCTGCCCGATCAATCGCCTTATTGATGATGACCAAGATGGGCTTGCTGTCGATTACGACACTGCCGTTATTACTCAGCGACCCTGCCACGATCATTTGCCGTTGAATTGCTCAATCCAATCGATATGGGCTGGATTCTGGATGGATCTAGGCCGCAGCGCTTGCACTTGTACAATGGCCTCGGCGCGTGACACACCGCACGTGATCAGGATGCGTGCAGCGATCAGGCCGGCACGCCCGGAGCCACTCTTGCCATGGATGGCCAGGCTGCGTCCTTCGCTGAGTAGCTGGTGGATGCGTGGCAATGCCACCGCCCAGGCAGCGTCGAAGGGCGCTTCCGGTTCCTGCTCATCGGCCACCGGCAGATGGAGCCACTCCAGGTTGCGGTGGGTACAGCATTCCGGCAAATCGACAACCTGATTCTGGCTTAGCTCCTCGTCCGGCATTAGGGTGATCAGTGCTTCGGCACCAGCCGCCTGCAAGGTATCCAAGGCACTGTCGAGACTGGTGTCTTTGAGCCCAGGGCAGGGCGTGAGAATCAGACGGCCCAAACAGCCAGGTACGTCGAGGATATCATAGGGGTGCGGCACGATGCGTGCTCCTTGAGTTTCCGGATTTCAAATAGCGCGCTGATTGACACGACGAGACAGTGCTTCGGCTGATTCTTTACGTTCGAGTAACGGTCCGTCAGCTAGCCAGATCGGGCGCGCATCAACTGGGTAAACTTGACCGATTCCTCCATCACATCCACCACCCGGTCATAATAGATGAATATTTCATGTGTCCAGTCTCATCAAGCTCCTGGAAGACCTTGGCCACCGAGGATTAATCGGGGATAGCGAATCGATTTATGCCTTGAACACTGCACGCATAGCACCATGCCACTCAGGCAAGCACCACATCTGAACTTCCAATCAGAGCGCCATAGATCACCTTTCCCTGGCAGCCGACCAGATCGGAAACGAGGAGGCCGGTCATACGATAAACCTCATAGCACCGTTCAGGATTGCGAACCTGTTCAAGCGAATAGAAAAATCCGCTCTGCCCGGTGTTGCTCAGGCTGGATTCCCAGATGGCCGCCGCCGCTGCTCCTGGCCGTGCGCTCGGTACTATCGGCTCGATTTGAAAAATGGCAACGAGATTGCTGGCATAGTTGGCAGTCGACACTGCTGGAGATGATGAAGAAGCTGCCATATTCCCTCTAGTGCTGTGCTCGAACAAAATTTTCCGTCCTTATCAATCCATTGTTCTCTGCCCGCCTTCTCCACTTTTGGAAGACGGATTGGGCGATGCCCTGAAAGGAGATTCCAGCTGTACCAACTGTGTATTTGCCGGTTGCGGGCGGTAAAGGACAATCAGATAAAGGCTGTAGCAGATCAGCCAGTTGATCACGGCCGTCCACAGGTTGTGCGACAGAAAATGCGCGCCTTGCGCCATCCGAACCAGAGAAAAGAGCGTACCCAGGCATAGAGCGAATACCAATGCCGCACGGCTCAGCCGTGGATAGCGGTCGCGCCAGAAAAAATACAGCGCGAACAGCGAGAAACCCGCTCCTGCATGCCCGCCAGGCCAGCAACGCCCCGGTTTTTCTACTGGCGCAGCGCGTGGCCCGAACAACGGGCTGAAGGTTTCTACGCCACCGTACTGGGTGAGGCTCCATGGGCAATGCATGCCAGTCATGGCCTTGAGTGGTGGTACGACGCTGGTCGACAGGCCCATCGCCAGGGCCAGATAACCCAACTGTCGGCGCACTTGGCGCAGACGGGTCGGCAACAGGCTGAGCAGGAAACCGGCCAATGCTAGGATTCCGATAATGATAGTCAGTTGCTTAGCGCGATCGTGCAGCCAGTCCTCCAGAAAAACGTTGTGCCTGCCGATGAAACCCTGTTCCGGGCGGTAGAACAGGTCGGCCAGAGCAAAGTCGACTCGCTCCGGCATGCTGACCAGCAGAACGGCGATCGCCAAGGGTATCCCTACATAGCCCAAGGCATTCAGCGGGCGGGAAGCGGGCGCTTGCAAGGATGTCGGCTTGCACTCCGACACGTTGTCAGTAGGTGAATTCATCGGTGGCTCAGTGCTTTGGTCGGCTCGGAAGGGAATGGCTGCCAATTCAGCAGGCGCTGCTGGAAGTCATGGCTGGCAGCCTGGTAGTAGGCGATGTTCCGGCGAATCAGCTCATCTGCCTGGGTGACCTGCCGTTCCTGGCTTTTGCCGAGCGCTTCGTCGTGCCGGCGCAGGCCCTGGCGCGGGCTGAGAATGGCCAGATCCTGGCCGTCGAACAGACCCAGGTTCTGATAGTTGCCGATCAGCGCACGCGGTGGAAGAGTGTTGGGCAGCAGCAGGTTGCGGCCGAAGAAGGTGGAAACATAATCCAGATTCAACAGCCCCATGATGGTTGGGGCAATGTCGATCTGGCTGGCCAGTTGCTGGTCTTCATGAGGTTCGATCAGCCCCGGTGCGTAAACGAATAGGGGAATACGATAGTTGGCTACCGGCAGGTCTTCCTTGCCTGCACTGCCGGCGCAATGGTCAGCAACGAAGATGAATAGGGTGTTATCGAACCAGGGCTTTTCACGGGCGGCGGCGAGGAAGTGGCCGATAGCCCAGTCGGTGTACTGCACGGCACCTTCTCGCCCCTTGCCGGAGGCAATATCGATGCGTTGCTCTGGATAGGTATAGGGCCGGTGGTTGGAAGTGGTCATCAATTGCAGCAGGAACGACTGCCCCTTAGCGTGATCGGCATCTGCTTCCCGCAAGGCCAGTGCGTATAGATCCTCGTCCGCCATGCCCCAGGCATTGCTGAAATGGATATCGGCCGGCACGGTACTGGTCTGATCGACGATACGGTAGCCATTGCCCCTGAAAAAGGCGTTCATGTTGTCGAAATAACCGCGTCCGCCGTAAAGAAATACGCTGTCGTAGCCCTGGTAAGCCAATTGCTGGCCGAGGCCGCCATAGCCGCTTTCGCGACCCAGGCGTTTGATGATGGAACGGCCAGGTGTCGGCGGCACGGATAGAGTGATGGCTTCCAGCCCGCGATCAGTGCGCGTGCCCGTTGCATAGACGTTGCTGAAAAACAGACTCTGCCCGCGCAGGCGATCGAGATTTGGAGTGAGGCTGTGTGAGCCATCGGCCTTCTGACCCAGGTATTTGAGGCTCAGGCTTTCGATAGTCACCAGAATGACGTTGGTTTTTCGCGGTACTCCGGGGTTATCGATGCGCCGCCGGATATCCATGGGGTCGTTACCGATAAACTGAGCGTTCGGCTCACCGACTTCCGTCCGAAGCGTTGTGGCAACTTGTTGGTCGGGCAGGTTCTGGTAAAAGTGCGCATAGTCCAGCTCGTTGTTGCGAAAGGCGGCGAAGAACTGCCACGGGCCATTGCTCGCCAATTCACGCTGATAAGCGTTGCCATGCTGCTCGCGAGGATACTGCTGGTCCAGCAGCCAAAGACTCGACGTCGCGGTGAGACAGAGCACGGTTATGCTCAGCAGGTATTTTTTTCGCGAGGGCAACGGCGCTTCCAGGGCTCGCTCCAGGGGGCGGTGCAAGGCCCAGGCGATGGCCAGGACGAGCGCCGCCAGCATGGTGAGCAACGGATAGACTGGATAGG
Source organism: Azomonas macrocytogenes (assembly GCF_014191985.1). Taxonomy (GTDB): domain Bacteria; phylum Pseudomonadota; class Gammaproteobacteria; order Pseudomonadales; family Pseudomonadaceae; genus Azomonas; species Azomonas macrocytogenes. The sequence goes on along the minus strand of NZ_JACHXI010000033.1, from coordinate 5,234 downwards.
ACTCAAGGATATTGTTGATGACCTCATCCGAATAGATCAGGTAGTCCACCGCGATGAAATTGAAGCGGACACCGAATTCAATCCAGAACACCCACTCGGCCAGGGCGCAGAACAGCATGAGGTAGAGGCTTGCGAAAAACAGCAGGTGCAGGGCGAATCGATGCCAGCGTTGTTGCCACAGGCGTTTTGGGCAGGCCAGTAGATAGAGGACCAGTGGGATGGTGGCGCAGGCAAGAAAGCCAAGGTCGTAGGACAACCCCGTCAGCATGATAGGGAGCAGATCAGCGTACGAGATCACCGCGTCGCCCCAACTGTACAGCATCAGACCCAGGCGGGTCAGACTGAACAGGACCATCCAGCACCCGAGCATGAGCGCCAGGTAGCGAAGCGGTGCCGAACGAAGGATGGGCATTGATGACGTCCTGTCGAAAAGATGGCGACAGTCTGCTCAACTGGATGTAACCAGTACGTCAATAGCTAGTGAAAAAATCGTCAAGACTCTGTCGTAGAGCCATGAGCCTTTACTTTTGTGTGCAATAAAATAGAGTCATGATTAAAAACATGAAAATATCTGAGCATTGCAAACTTATCACACCAAGGAAATAAAGAAATAACTATCTCTATATGTACTTTTAACTATGTCCATACCTTAGATAAATATGTAGAACACTCCCAGTACGAGTGGATTAAGCGTATCTGTTTAATTACGGCCTGTCCTGTAGGAACAGGATTATCTTGGTGAATAACAGATACAGATAAATCATCTGTTTGCTGAAATTCCTTGATCAGCTCTTAGGATTGATCATCCAGCTCATAACGTCCTGTCTCTGTAATCTCCGCTCAGAACAGATATAACAGCGTAGCAAAGTAGCAAACCGGTTTTTCGGACAGAGCGTAGCGGGCTGAAGTCGCTAAAGCGCTTGGCATGCAGCCTACCTACTTCTCCAATTCTCCAAGTTCTTCCGTCATGCGACTAGTCGGCATTTCGTCGAGTTCGTCAACAGCCTGCGATCTGCTAGTACGTAGCGAATTACCAGTTACGGAGATTTACTTTGAAGTCGGTTTTACCAATATTTCCAATTTCAATCGGCACCTCATGACGCATAAAGATATGACTCCATCAAACGAAATACGATATAAGTAATTGAAAAAGCTTTGAAGGCTTACGAAACAATAGTCTGGCCCTAGGGTCGAATAATTTAAGGAACGCCAATCGTGCGGCCAACATACTGGTGTGACTTGCATATTTCATCTCACACCAACGTGCCTCCAACTCACTTCTGGGCGCGACGGAGAACTTCCTGCAGGTTAGGCCCTGCCCGTTATAGGCACGGATTACTGGTCAGTGGCTTGTTACCTCAAGCCCTCTTGCATCGGAGTACAAAAATGACCAAGTCACTGCGGTTCTTCTTGTCGATCGTTTTTGCAGCGGTATCATTGATACCCGCGAGCCTGCTAAACAATGTAGTCGCTGCAACAGCCAAGGATCTGGATGCTGACTCCCGACAAGCGCTGCAAGTTCTCTACAAGGCCCATCCATTTGCCGCAACTATTTCGCGCAGTGCCAAGGCTGTACTCATCTTTCCGAACGTCATCAAAGCGGGCCTCATTTTTGGTGGGAGCTATGGCGAAGGCGAATTGTTACGCAACTCGAAAGTGGAGGGTTATTACAACTCCGTGACGGGGTCCTGGGGGTTACAGGCAGGCGCTCAATCTTACGCCTATGCGGTATTTCTGATGACCGAAAAAGCGGTGAACTATGTGCACGAGACTAAAGGCTGGGAAATCGGCGTAGGACCGACTGTTGTTGTGGTTGACGAAGGGGTCGCACGGAATCTGTCGAGCTCAACCCTGAAGGACGATGCCTACGCGTTTGTCTTCGACCAGCAAGGGTTGATGGCCGGGGTTAGCATCGAGGGAACGAAGATTTCCCTGATCAAGCGCTGAACAAAGGATGGGGGAGTTTCGGTCAGGTTCTGTAACTGCTCGGTCACTTTCGCCTTTTCGGCAGGAGGTAGAGCGGCGATGAAGCTCACCGACAGGAACCGGTCAATAATCACTTCCTGGGCACTACCTGAATGCGTGTATCGAAAGCAGGTCAGTTCGGGGGTAGAGAAGTCGTGCCCCGTGAATGGTAACCGCCAGAACCCGGTATGAAAGCGCGGAGTATCGCCTTTGTACAGAATAATAGTGGGGGTCTGAGCTTCAAAAAAAACCTGCACGCCAGCGAGCAAGCACGCGCCGACGAGCAGCAGGCCCAGCCGATGCTTGATCCTGAACGTCTGGTCTTTCTCGACGAGACCTTGGCCACGACCTGCATGACGCGTCTGCGCGGGCGTTCACCTCGGTGCCCCACGACCACTGGAAGACCACGACGTTCATTGCCGGCTTGCGGTAAGGGGCGATCACCGCCCCGATGGTGCTCGACGGCCCGATGAACGGGGCAGCCTTCCTGGCCTATGTGCGCCCCCACGCTGTGGCCCGGGGACATCGTGGTGGCCGACAACCTGTCCTGTCACAAGGTCGCCGGTGCCAGGGAAGCGATCGAAGCCGTGGGTGCCAGCCTGTGCTATCTACCGCCTTACTCGCCGGATCTGAACCCGATCGAGAAGATGTTCTCCAAACTCAAGGCCTTGCTGCGCAAGGCCGGGATGAGAACGGTCGATACGCTCTGGGTTGAGATCCTTCCCGCCCGGCTGCAAGAGCACTTACGCGGCGCGAATTGGCGCAAATGAGTTAGGGCTTGAGCTTTCCGATATGCTGGCCGTGGTAATGGCGCTTACGCCAGCGGATCTTTACCCCTTACATCAGTCACATGGTCTGGCAAGACGTGTATTGGCGGCGAAATACCTGCCACTGTCGAAATGCGATGCATGGTTGAGCGGCGCCAGAAGCGCTGTTGCGGTCAGGCCGCTGATATCCGGCACATCTATCAGGCGTTGAGCACCCTCAAAGAGAACGGAGTCGTCCGGCACTGTCTACCAATGCTGGTTATTCCTTGTCAGGGGCACCATAACGCGCAATTTTCATGTCGCACCTTTAATAATTTACTTACTGTTAGAGTCACATTTTAACCACGCCAAGTTCTGAGGAAGTTCATCAACAGCTGATTTACTTTCTCGGGTTGCTCTTCCTGAGGCAGGTGGCCACATTGCTCGATAGCGTATGCTTGCAGATCGTCGGCCATTTCTGCCCAAACACTTTTCATATCGAACAGTTTCCCGACCGCATGGAAGTCTGCGCCCCAAAGGGACATAACAGGACAAGAAATCTTCACGTCGGCATCTTCTAGGTCTTGAGCGACATCTTGTGCATTTGCCCGGTAATCAGCCATCGCACCACGAACAGCGCCAGGTGCTTGATACGCGCGGACGTAGGTGTCAAACGCTTCTCCACTGATTGTGGATGGGTCGTAGGTCCAGTCAGAGAAGAAATGTCGCAGCCAAAGGTGTTCACGGCCGGCGATAAGAGCTTCCGGTAGATCGGGCACCAGGTGGAAGAGGAAGAACCAGTATGCTTTTGCAATCGAGGCATTGATCTCTCGAGCCACAATACGCGTAGGGACGTTGTCCATTACGACTAGGCGATCGACCAGCTCTGGGTAATCTTTGGCGAACCGGGTTGCTACTCGCGCACCACGATCGTGGCCGACGAGTGCGACTTTCTGAATTCCCAGCTCCCGCATCAGCTCACGAATGTCTCGTGCCATATTGCGCTTGTCGTAGCCAGAAGCAGGCTTGTCTGTTTCGCCATACCCGCGGAGGTCGGGTGCAATAACCCGGAAATGTTTAGATAGGACGGGAATTTGATAACGCCATGCAAAGTTGGTTTCCGGGAAGCCATGAAGGAGTATTACCGGAGCTCCTTCACCTTCCTCAACAACGAATTGACGTATGCTGTTTGCGTTAACGGTGTAGCTTTTCATAATTTACCCTGTACTGGATTAGTCATCTCAAATGAGAGCCGGGTGCCACGCTAGTCGAGACCCCGTAAGCCGGAATGCAGGCTGTCCGTGCTAGCTATTCAAATTAGAGAATAACAGTTCCCTAATTATTCGAACGAATGGAAATATTAATTCCCTAATTGGATAATTTCTTACCTGAGGCTATCTACAACTTCCCGTACTAACGGTCGAACACTAAGCTCTGGAAGCCCGGCCGCTCCTACAACACGTATGCCCTGGAACAAACACATCATCAATCTCGCCGAAGCATCCCGGTCCACCGTGCCTGAAATACTTCCGTCACATTGGCCTTCTCGGATTAGATCACTCAGTAGAGCTTCTACTTGAGATAAAGCCTTCCGCACTCTAACGATTAAATCTTGGTCGCCAATCGCAGTGCATTCGGTAGCAGCATTAACCAGCATGCATCCGCGCTGGCCTTCCTCCGCAAGAGAGGCTTCCGCGTAGAAAGCTACAGCAGTTTCAACCTTGGCCAAGCCCCCGCTCACATCCCTTAGCGCATCCATGAGGACGGCGGTGCGACGGTCTACGTAACGAAGCAAAGCTTGCGTGAAGATATCCTTCTTGTCCTCGAAAGCCTTATACAGGCTTCCCGTAGTCAATCCAGTTGCCGCAGAGATCTGGGCTATCGAGCTCGCCTGATAGCCACGCTCGCGGAAAACTTCGATAGCGTGATCAAGGGCTACCTCAATATCAAATTCTCGGGGCCTTCCGGGAGATGGATTACGAGTGGTCATGTTCTTCATGGTTGAATTAGAGAATCATCACTTCCAAATGTCAAGGCTAAAGTCATTGACGAAGTAGGCCGATCAGAATTGCGATCGTTGCAGTGCAATCGAGAAGACACTGGATACCAACACGCTGCACGCAGGGAGTGGAGGCAATGAACCCGACATTCGTATAAGGTCACCTCCTTTACTTTTCATATGTCGAAGAGCTCTTGACGTAGCGCGGCTATGACCATCCGAGCAATCGAGAGCACGCCCTACGTCACCGCTCACGTTAGTGGTCGATTGTTGATGTAGCCTTCCAAGGCTTCCACGAACACACGTACCTTTGGGGGCACCATGCGGGAAGTAGGGTAAACTGCCCAGATTCCCAGTGGTTCGGGTTCAGCGTCCTCCAGGAGGATCTGCTCGAGACGCCCTTCGTTGAGAGCTGGATCAACGTACCAGCGCGAAAGGTTGACGATGCCGAGGCCGCCAAGACAAGCCTGATAGAGGGCTTCGATTGAGCTTGCGGAGAAGCGGCCGGTGATTTTCTGCCTCAG
>NZ_JACHXI010000032.1 GCF_014191985.1 Azomonas macrocytogenes | reverse complement strand
AACAGATGTCCAACGCGCAGCGCACGGGGCGACGGCTGACCTGTGGCGACTTGGAATTCTACAATAGCGGACAACGCACCTTCGGCGATCTGATGCGTGGCGCTGATGATTTTCAGCGCGTACAGTACCTAATCCAGATTTCGCACGAAAATCCTCAGCAGCTGCAGCAAGCGCTCTTCCAAGTGTGGGTGCATGATGAGACGGGGGCTACTGCTATCGTGCCGGACGGCTATGAGCTAGAAAATGATGGCAACGTGTGTGTCGCTAAGTCAACGAGCGGGCCGTTCCAACTGCTCATCTGGGGCGCTAGGACGCCTCATCTGTTTGATGTCCAGTGGCGCTCCCAGGAGTTTGAGCAGCGAGTGGTCGGTTCTCAGATACCCTATCAGTTCGGCTGGCAGATCGACCCTGCTCTGACCACATTCGTGATGATGCCCAACGGGGCGATGCTTCCGGGACCACAACACCGCCCCAACGGACTCGTGTTCAACCGAAAGGGTTTCATATTAGCCAAGAAAGCTATGCCGTTCCCCGGCGCGCCTGTACCACTGGCGCACAGTTTCCATACGCTGGTGGCCCCATCGGGCAACTTTCTGGGGATCGCAGCTTTGAACGACGAAATTGATGTAAACCTACAGCAGTGCATAACACAACAGCTCTCTGGCCCGCAGTGCTCCGGTGCCTATACCCACCTGCATGAGTGGACTCGTTTCGTGCTTGCGACACAGCTGTCGACCTTCCCGGCGCTCTGATCCAGAACAAGTCTCCGGTTCGCAGCTCCGTCAGAGATTGAACACTACTCCTCCTTGAATCCTACCGGGAGTTTGGCCAATTTTAGGTAAGCAATGGGATGGACTCATTCTCATCCACTCGGCGCCAATGTGCCAAAATGGCAGGTGTGAGTTGCCAGTCAAGGAGTCCCCCACGCTGCCCACCGAGGGCTCGACTCCAGATTCGGCCAAGCGCTCAGTGTAGCGGATCGAGACATACTGCACGCCTCGGACGATCTTCTAAGTGTCAAGCGGCGAATTGAAATTTGGCCGATCTGTTGATCTACTTACCATCCTTGATGTCATAATCGTGCGGTGTGAAGAAGCGGCCTTTAGGAGCCTCCCGCTTGTTCTTGTCGTAGTAGTCGTACCAATAGCGTGCTGTCGCCCAGATGGCTTCCGGGCTGGAGACGCGTGATTCCAGGCCGGGAGTAATGTCGAGGCCGGCAGCGGCGAACAGGGTTTCCAGCATGCAGGCTGAAGGTAGCCCGACCCCATCGTGGATGGGGTTTTGTGCGCGCGCGACGCCCCAGGCGAATGCCTGCCAGCGCCAATGCACTTATGCCGTTCTGACTTCGTTCAGTAGATCCGGATGACGATCAAGCACCTTGAGCAGCTTTACTAACGCCAAGGGCGGCTTGGTCTTGCCCGTCTCATAGCGCGAGAACGCATTGACGCCGCCACCGAAAATCTCGGCCGCTTCGCGCTGGTCGAGCGCGAGTTTCTTGCGCACGGCAGCGATAAAGCCAGGATCGACAATGGCTGCATTGACCTGCTTCGAGAACGCGCGCATTTCGCGCATGACGCGATCCGATTCCGCGGCGTCCAGGACAGACTCAGCGCAGGCCGGGCAGAAATCGCCCGTCACCGCCGCCAAGACGGTGGTTTCGCCCTTATAGGTATAGGGCAGGTCGCGGGTGTCGTGGATCAGTTCCGCCGCGCCGCAGGAGGGACATTTCATGTTCATAGCTCCTTGAAGGACACGATCAGCACATCATCGATGACCGTCAGCTTCAGATACATGTCGCCGGCCTGCGTACTTGGGCAGTACACGTATTGCCAGACTGTGTGATCCGCTGGCGTAAGCGCCATCACCACGGCCAGCATGTCGGAAAGCCCAAGCCCCCAACTCATTCGCGCCCACTCGCGCAGCGTGCGTGGTGCGTACCTTGCCCACCTCGATCAAGGCTTTGATGGTGGATAGCTTGCAGTCGGGCGTTCTTTTCTCCATGACCATAAATTAACCTAATAGGTTATATATGGCCAATTGCCTTGGCGGACGATTTTGTCTGCATTCTGCAGGCTCCCCATCTTCAGTTCCGCCGCACGGACATTCGAGACTGATAGAGCGTGTAGCACGGCTTACGCAAAACTATTGCACCAAAGCAGCGCATGTAAGAGCTTCGTCACATCCCTAGAAGATAAGTGCTAATATTTTAGCGTTTTTTCCTCTTGGTCGCTGCAATATTGGCATACAGGAGCAACCGAGCGTCGCTTCTCCCCCTCAACAGGAGGTCGAGCAACCGGTTTTTGAATGCTAATATTCTGGCTAATATTGGTCAAAATCGCAGGAATATTAGTATCATGGCGAAGAAGACTGCGCCTCTCTTACCGTACACCAACCAGCTGCTTATCGAACTCGGTGAACGGCTGAAGCTCGCGCGCCTGCGCCGAAAGTTGACTGCCAAGCAGGTCGCGGAACGGGCGGGGATGTCGCCGATGACACTCCGCTCCCTTGAGGCCGGCGGCTCGGGAGTGACGATGGGTGCTTATCTGTCCGTTATGCAGGTCCTGGGCCTCGAGAAGGATCTGGCAAAACTGGGCTCATCGGATGACCTCGGCCGTCAGTTGCAGGACTCACGTCTCGTGAAGCGAGGCACCGTCCGGCCTACCCAGCCGAGCTCAGTCGGTCAAGGCCAGCGTCTTGACGCCGCAGGCAAACAAGACTTGCCAGTGACGATGAAAAGAACCACCGCCGTGAAATGCAGTGAGCCAAACCGGGACCGAGGCCCTATGGTCACCACAGACCAAGCATCCACTAAATCACTCGGAACGACAGCGGTGGATCTTGTTTCTCTTCTGAAGCCAGTGAAGAAAAAGCGTGGAGAGCACGACAAGCAATGACCATAATCGGCGTGTATGTAGACTGGGACGGCCTGTTGGAGCCCAAAAGACTTGGGCTCTTGCACAGTCGCAAGACCCGCGCGAGCGAGTTGTTTGAATTCCAATATGATCCTGCGGCCCTGATTGATCCTGACCTTGGCCAACTGCAATTTGATCCCGGAATCGGCCTATTTGAAGGGCCTCAGTTTCCCATCCCGCCCCAGGACAAGTTTGGCGCCTTCGCGGACTCGAGCCCAGATCGATGGGGCCGCTCGCTCATGGAGCGTCGGCTCGAGCGGGACATTCGTGCTGGCATCCAGCCCAAAGGCACACGGCTCTACGAATCGGACTACCTCTTAGGCGTACACGATCTCTACCGTGTTGGCGCCTTTCGCTACAAACTCGATGATGCGGGCGAGTTTCTTGATGACCGGATTGGTGTGGCCGCTCCTCCGTTCGCCAGAATTCATGAATTGGAGCGTGCAAGCCGAGCTCTGGAGAAAGACCCTGATAACACAGCCTTGCAGGGCCAAGACTGGCTGAGGATGCTGATTGCCCCTGGCGGCTCGCTTGGTGGTGCCAGACCCAAGGCAAGCGTCGCAGACGACAAGGGGCTCTTATACATCGCTAAGTTTCCGAGCACCCGCGACGACTACGACGTGGGTGGCTGGGAGATGGTCGTGAATGCCCTGGCCGTCGGCTGCGGCCTGAACGTGGCTGTCGCCGAAGCCCGGAAATTCGCCAGCGACTATCACTGCTTCATGGTCCGTCGGTTTGATCGTACAGAGAACGGCCGGCGCCTTCATTTTGCCTCGGCGATGACCATGACGGGACACGTTGACGGCGATGATGCCTCCACAGGTGCCAGTTACCTGGAACTGGCCGAGGTGCTCATAAAGTCTGGCTCCCAGACCAACGCCGACCTGCTCGAACTATGGTCGAGGATTGTCTTCAACATTCTCGTCTCGAACACAGACGATCACTTGCGTAATCACGGATTCATCTTGGTTCCAGGCGCCGGATGGCGGCTCTCCGAAGCCTACGATATGAACCCCGTCCCTATCGCCGACGGCCTAAAGCTCAACATCACTGAAGCGGATAACGCCCTAGATCTCGACTTGGCACGCGAGGTTGCCGAGTATTTCCGACTGAGCCTGAAAGAGGCCGACGAGATCATTGAAGACTTCCAGGGCACCGTCAGCCAATGGAGAACAATTGCTAATGGTCTTAGGCTTCCTGCTCGAGAGCAGGATCGCATGGCAGAAGCTTTTCGCCTGGCGGAGGATTGAAGGGACACGTCTCAGCCCATAAGGGTTTGGCTGGTTGTTAATCCTACTGTGTCATTAAATCCGTCTGTGTGGATTTGCCCTTCTGTCGAGCAGCCGTGCGCTGATTTCGATGGCAATCATCCAACGAAGCGTTGCGATGGAGTCCGCCACGTGGCGCTGGGCGCGTTGTGGCCCTGCCGCGCGGCAGGAAATCCTCGGGTAAGGCAGGTTGCGGGCGTTGTGACGGTTTTTTTTGACGTGCGCCGCGCAATCGTTCTGCGACCAGGAAGCCGTGGGCGGCGATGCACAACGTGGCATGGTGGTGGAAGCCCCGCCAGCCGCGCCCTTCGTCGTGATCGAGTCCGAACTCCTGCTTCAGGTCCTGATAGTCCCGTTCAATCCGCCAGCGTGCCTTGGTGGTGTTCACCAACGCCTTCAATGACGTGGTCGCAGGCAGGTTGGAGAGGAAGTACTTGAGCGGCTTGTCTTCGCCCTTAGGCCACTCGATCAGCAGCCACTGCTCTTCGCGCAGACGATCCCCCTGCGCAGCCCGCACGCGGACGGCGGCGAAACGCCCCGACAGCAGGGCGTTGCTGCCTTCGCGCCACGACACCGTCCTGAAGGCGCGTGCCTGCAACGACAAGGCCAGTGCTTCCACCGACACCGGTTGGCGATCGGCGCTGCACCGATGCCGGACCGGGGGCCGACCTTGTCCCCGCCATGGGGCCGGCGGCTCGGGCAGAACGCCCGGCGGCCAGACCTTCACGCTCGACGGCGTAGTCCAGTGCCAGCGCCACCAGCCCGTCACGCCAAGCGGTGTTGCTACCATAGGCCGCATCAGCCAGCACCGTGCCGCGCGGCACCTTGGCAGTACACGCCGCTTCCAACTGCGCCAGTGCGATCTGCGGCTTGGTGGCAAAGCCGATCCCTTCCGGAATCCCCGCAGTCTTGCGCCGTGCGGCGTCTTCGACCCAGGCTTCGGGCAGATCGCCATCGGTACGCTAGCGGCCAATGTGGCCAGCGACACGCTCACCGCCACCTGGCAGTTGTCCTGCTTGCCGATCTCGCCGCAGTATTGCCGGGCCACACCCACCGAATGGCGGCCCTTCTTGCGAAAGCCGGTGTCGTCGACGATCCAGTACACCTCGCCCTTCAGATCCATGCGCGCGGTGACGTAGTCCCGGACCTGCGCCAACACCGCCGCATCCGGCCACTCCGACGGCCATGGTGGTCGAGGCGCAGGCAACGTTACCCATGGCCCAGTTCTGGGGCATGGGCACTTCGGCTTCGAGCGATGGCCAGTTCTTCGCCGCCACGGAGCAAGGCGAAGCCATGAACCTGATTAACGCGAAATACGGAAACACCCCGGGTCTGAAAGCTTACAGTCACGTCTCCGACCAATATGCGCCATTCGCGACCCAAGTAATCCCTGCAACGGCAAGCGAAGCCCCGTACATCTTCGACGGCCTGCTCATGAACGATACCGGTCGGCACATCCGCGAGCAGTTCGCCGACACAGGCGGCTTCACCGATCATGTCTTTGCTGCGTGCGCCATTCTCGGCTACCGGTTCGCCCCTCGGATCCGGGATCTGCCGTCCAAGCGGCTCTATGCGTTTAATCCATCGACCGCTCCCTCTCACGTACGGGCCTTGATCGGCGGAAAGATCAATCAGGCCATGATCGAACGCAACTGGCCCGACATCCTGCGCATCGCCGCCACCATTGCAGCCGGAAGTGTCGCGCCAAGCCAGATCCTACGGAAGCTGGCCTCCTATCCGCGGCAGAACGAACTCGCGACAGCCTTGCGGGAAGTCGGTCGTGTCGAGCGAACCCTATTCATGATCGACTGGATTCTGGATGCCGATCTGCAACGCCGCGCCCAGATTGGACTCAACAAGGGCGAGGCCCATCACGCGCTGAAACGAGCCATCAGTTTCCATCGCCGGGGCGAAATCCGCGACCGCTCCGCCGAAGGCCAACATTACCGAATCGCCGGTATGAACCTGCTCGCCGCCATCATTATTTTCTGGAACACCATGAAACTGGGCGAGGTCGTTGCCAGCCAGAAACGAGACGGAAAACTGCTATCGCCCGATCTTCTGGCCCACGTCTCGCCACTCGGCTGGGAGCACATCAATCTCACTGGTGAATATCGTTGGCCAAAGCCTTAGCGTAAGTTTTCGCCCCCTTCCGCAAATGACCCCTTGGCGCGCGTCAAGCACGCAAGCACCGATGGAATTAACGCCTGGGCTTGCAGGGAAGCAGCACTGGCACCCATGACGCCGACAACGCCGAAATGGCCGCCCTGTGAAAAGTCCGATATGAGTAGCTCGCGTCCATTCGGAGACAGCGTGGAAATCCGCATCTTGCCTTGGCAAACGATGAAGAATGTCTCCTGCGATCCGCCGGCGGCAGTTTGTCCAGGCTTCAAGTGCTGCCAAGTGCATAGACTCGCAACCTCGCCAAGCCGCAGATCATCCATGCCGTCAAAAAGATGGCAATTGCGCAGTCTCCGAATCGAGACTTCCGATTGGATTTCTTTGGTCAGAAGCATGGCATTTCGTGGCTTTCAACGTCGTGCCCGGTGTAGTTATTGATCCCACCGGCGGAATAGGACGCTGGCATTGACGCCGCCGAATCCGAAGCCGTTCGAGAGCGCGTGGCGTATCTCCATTTTTCGCGCAGCCAGTCCAACCAAATCGAGGCCGTCGGCAACCTCATCGGGGTTGATGAGATTAAGAGTGGGCGGAACAACCTGATCCCGAAGGGCCAGCACAGTGAAAATAGCCTCGATCCCTCCTGCGGCCCCCAGCAAATGGCCTGTGCTGGACTTGGTTGAAGTGATGGCGACACCTGAGTTGGTGCCAAAGACAGACCGAATCGCAGTCAGCTCGCTCTTGTCGCCAACCTGCGTGGAGGTCGCATGTGCATTGATATGCTGCACATGGCCAGGCGAAATACCCGCTTGCTGCAATGCCTGCTGCATTGAGCGTTGAGCACCGCTGCCGTCTTCCGGGCCAGCGGTGAGGTGGTAGGCGTCGGCGCTGGTGCCGTAGCCGACCAGTTCCGCCAATGGAGTTGCGCCGCGAGCCAGCGCGTGCTCCAGTGATTCGATCACCAACAGGCCGGCCCCCTCGGCCATGACAAAGCCGTCGCGGTCGCGATCAAATGGGCGCGATGCTTCATGAGGACGTTCGTTGAATCCCGTGGACAACGCGCGTGCCGCCGCGAAACTACCCAGGCTTACGCGGTGGATTGCCGCTTCGGTTCCACCGCACACAGCAACATCGACTTCGCCACTGCGAATCATCCGCGCAGCATCGCCGATGGCTTGCACTCCGGCGGCGCAGGCCGTCACCGGGGCTCCCAGCGGCCCCTTGAATCCATGCTGGATGGATACATGCCCGGCCGCCATGTTGGCGAGAAAAGAAGGGGCGGTGAAGGGTGAAAGCCGGCGCGGCCCACGGGCGTCGGTCGTGCGCACGGCATCGGCGATGGCGCCAAATCCACCGATACCCGACGCAATGATGGTCGCTGTTCGTTGTTTCTGCTTTTCTTCGGTCGGGTGCCAACCTGCTTGCGCAAGAGCTTCCTGCGCAGCGACGAGTGCGAACTCGATGAAGCGATCCATTTTCTTGCGCTCTTTGGCCGCAATGAATTGCTCCGGGTTGTAGCCGGACTGAGGATCTTCCATCAGGCTCGGCACCTGCCCGCCAATGGCGGTGCCAGTGCCATCGGCAAGATCAACCGGCAGCACCCGAATGCCCGATTGCCCGGCCAACAGGCGAGTCCACGTGGTTTCGGTGCCGCATCCCAGCGGCCCGACGGTGCCCATCCCTGTCACCACAACTCGATTTGAATTTTCTTGAGTGCTCATCGCATCACCGTTCTTCTCATCTGTGCTACGCCTCACGACGAGCACTGCTTTGGATAACTTCCCAACTTGCTAATCCGTATAGGTGCCGTGGTTTCGGTCTGCCTTCAACCAGTGGTTGATACGTCAAAGACAAAGCAGGTTGTCGTTGCATGGGCATACAGCTTGCCTTGCTCATCCTCGATGCGAGCTTCGGCCGTAGCGAGACGCCCGCCTCCATGGATCAAGCGGCCAGTCGCGCGCAACGGGCCGGTCTTGTGCGAAGCCGGCCGCACGATCTTGATGCTGAGTTCCGCCGTCGTGTAGGAACGCCCGACGGGCAGCGTGGTCTGCACTGCACAACCAAGCGCCGAGTCCAGCAGCGCGGCAAACCACCCTCCATGCACGCTTCCTAGCGGGTTGTAGTGTTGTAGCAGCGGAATGCCCTGAAAAACCGCATACCCATCGCCAACCTTCAGCAATGTCATGTTCATGGTTTCATTCATGGGCGGGTACGGCAGTTCGCCAGACATCATGGCCTCAAGGATCTCGCGCCCGCTCTTGCCGGCAAGCTGCTCCATTCGAGCGAGGCCGGGCAACCCGCCGCCGTCGCGCATGCGCTGCATCGCGTCTGCCTGTTGGCGTTCCCAGATAGGCGATGCTTGATTGTTTCCCATGAATGTCTCCTATACGGTTTACCAACGATCCATTCCTATGCGCTTTCTGGACTCGCATCCAGGGCATGGGATTTGGCGATGGCTGAGGGCGACGTGTTGACCGGCAGACACAATGCTGCGGTGATCAGTGCCAAGCCGATATGGCATAGATAGACGGCATTGAAGTCGGCGCGCTGCAAGCTGGGACTGCCGAGGAACAGAACGGTCAGTGCAACCCCCATGACCGAGCCGATCTGTCGTATGGCTTGGTTGACGGCACTGCCCACGGCGTAATGGTCTGCCGGCAAGCGACTGACTGCCGCTCCCGACAGCGACGGCATCACCATGCCGACTCCGACTCCACTGAGCAACATGCCAGGTAGCCATTGCGTGAGGTAGGCGGGCTCAACTCCCGGCACGAACAAGAACCACAACGCACTGATCGCATAGATGAGGCAGCCGACCAGCAGCAGCGGACGGTGGCCGTGCCTGCTCGCCACTCGACCCGACAGCGCAGCAACTGGCACCACCATCAGCGGCCCAGGCATCATGGCCAGGCCGGCAAGTGGGAGCGGGTACTTCCAGATTGAACTCATGTAGAAGAAGAAGGCGAAGAACATCATCGAAAACGCGATGCCGAAGCTCAACGTTGCAAGATTGACGTACCGGTATGTGCGGTTGCGAAACAAGCGCAAATCCACAAGCGGGGCAGAGGCTGACCGCGCCCAAGCGACAAATCCGATGATGCAAATCACGCCGATCCCCGCACCGCCCAGCAGTTCATGGCGTGACCAGGCAGGGGACTCCGATTGCACGATCGACAGTGCCAATGCACCGATGCCGGCGATCAGCAAGCACATGCCTACCAGATCCAATGGGCGTCCTTTGGTCTGTTGCTTCGTCTCCGTCAGCAGCCTTGCACCGCGCCAAATCGCAAAAATGCCCACAGGCACGTTCAGATAGAACGCCCACTGCCAACCGAGCGATGCGATCACAAACGAGCCCAGACTGGGTCCTACAGCCGCAGCCAGACCACCGACCGCACCCCACAGACTGACGGCCACTGCGCGCTTGTTAGTCGGGAACGCGGCTAGCACAAGCGAGAGCGATGCGGGCGTTAGCAAGGCAGCGCCGATGGCTTGCAGTACTCTTGCTGCAACCAGCCATTCCACGCTGCCCGCCAGGCCACAGGCAACGGACGCCGCCACGAACAGTGCGACACCTACGAGGAACACCTTCTTGCGTCCGTGCCTGTCTGCCAATCCGCCAGATGGAATCAGCATCGCCGCATAGACCACGGCGTACGCATTGAGCACCCAAGACAGGTCTGCCACCGTGGCTTGCGGAAACCCTGCACGCAAGGCGCTGAAGGCCGCGAACAGCATGGTGCCATCCATAGACACAAGAAACACCGCAACGCTGACCACCCAGAAAATCGGCCACGGCGAGGCGGCGCTGGGTGGCATGCCTGGTGATGCCTGTTCGTTGGCGGCCGACAAGGCGCTGGTGGTACGGCTGTCCGGGTTAGTCATGGAGCTACTCTGCTCATTGGGTGCGATTGGTCTCTCGGAGCCAAGCCCATCGAGTGACCGCAGCTACGTGATGGCACGGATTGGCTTAGGCCAGCCCAAACGTTTTTCTCAGGCCTTTCTCGACCGGCCCGGCAGGCATGAAGCGGTGGAGTTTGGCCAGAAGAGATGCCTCCCCTTTGGGCGTGCGTCGCATTTTCCAGGCCCCCAACGCCGCATTGACGATCGCACTGGCTACGCCATCGGGGTCGGGCGCTTTCTGGACATTCTTCTGAATGGCCTGGGAGACGACGCCGAACTGTTCGCTGTAGTCCGGGATTTTGCGAACGGTTTGCGGTGCGTTGAGATCCAGGTTCGTCTTGGTGAACGATGGTTCGACCAGTGCGACGCGAACACCGAACTGGCGCACCTCGTGCGGAGAGTCCTTCCACGGCGTGCTTGGATGCCGAATAGAGCGCCATGTATGGCGCAGGCAGAAAGCCCAGCATGGAACTCACATTGACAATGCGGCCAGAACGTTGCGCGCGCATGTGCAGCAGCACCGCCGGGATCGTGCGCAGGAGGCCGAAGAGGTTGGTGTCGAACAGCGTCTTGGCTTCGTCAGTTGACGCTTCTTCCATTGCGCCGGCCTGGGTCACGCCCGCACTGTTGACCAGCACGTCGATCCGCGTGGTCTGAGCAATGATGGACTGAATTCCACGTTGAACCGATTCTTTATCGCGGATATCCATTTCGATAAGCGCAACGCCGGGTATGGCCTGCGTCTTTTCCAAGTTGCGCACGGTGCCGAATACGCGGCACCCCTGCGTTGCAAACTTGATGGCAGTGGCGCGCCCGATGCCCGATGACACGCCCGTGATGACAACGACTTTGGAGTTCGACATGGCAGTTCCTTTTCGTGTGATAAGAGAGAGGGGCGATCAGCTTTGCGAAGGAACCGGCTTGATCTTGAACCAGATGGAGTACATCGCCGGCAGGAATACCAGGGTCAGAATCGTCCCAGCGAATGTGCCGCCGATGAGCGTGTAGGCCAGCGTCCCCCAGAACACCGAATGGGTCAGCGGGATAAAGGCCAGGATCGCGGCCAAGGCCGTCAATATCACCGGTCTGGCACGCTGCACGGTGGCCTCGACGACCGCATTGAAGGGACTCAATCCTCCCTGTTCGTTGTGACGGATTTGTCCGATCAGGATCAGCGTATTGCGCATCAAGATTCCCGACAGCGCGATCAGGCCGACCAGTGCGTTGATGCCGAACGGCTGCTGGAACATCAGCAAGGTCGGCACCACGCCGATCAAGCCAAGCGGGCTCGTGGCAAACACCATGACCATCGCCGCGATCGAACGCACCTGCAAGATGATGATAAGCAGCGTGAGCGCGATCATGATCGGGAACAGCGGCAGCATCGCCGTGGTGGCCTTGGCGGACTCCTCGATCGAGCCGGCCTGTTCGATCCGGTAGCCCGAAGGCAGCTTCTCGATGATCGGCTGCAGCTGCTTCAAGACTGCGGTGGAAACGTCCGGCGGTTGCAATCCCTCGGCAATGTCGCCACGAACCGTGATGGTCGGTGTGCGATCACGGCGGCGCAGGACAGGGTCTTCCATGCGTACATCGACAGTGCCTACCTGCGACAGCGGAATGCGTTGTCCTGCCGATCCGACCAGCGTGAATCCGGCGATCTTCGCGGGATCGAGACGGATATCGCCGGCCGCGCGGCCAACAACTTGCACCGAGCGGATGTCCTCGCGCACGTCCGTGATCGGAACCCCGCTGAGCAAGAACTGCAACTGCAAGGCCACGGAGCTGGAGGTCAATCCTACAGCCTGGAGCCGATCTTGATCCAGCGTGAAATGCAAGGTGGGTACACGCTGCCCCCAATCCACATTGACCGTGCGCATCATTGGACTGGCCTGCATTGAGGTCTCCACTCGCGCGGCGATCTCGCGCAGCTTGTCCGGGTCAGGCCCCATGACGCGATAGGCGACAGGGAACGGCGAATAGGGGCCGAACACGAGTTGCGTCACCCGTACCCGAGCCTCGGAGGCCAGCCCGTCGGCGACCGCCTGACGCAGTCTGAACTTGAGTGCTTCCCGTTCTTCTTGATTGCCCGTCAGCACCACAACTTTGGCGAACGACGGATCGGACAGTTCAGGCGACATGGCAAGGTAGAACCGTGGCGCACCCTGACCGATGTAGGCGGTCACGATCTTGGCTTCCTCCTGCTTTGCCAACCAGGCTTCGACCTTCGCCGTCGCGGCGCTGGTTTGCTCAATCGAAGTGCCATACGGCATCTGCACCTCGACGAGTACCTCGGGCCGGTCGGAGGTCGGGAAGAATTGCTTCTTGACCACACCCATGCCAAGGATTGAAAGCACGAACAATCCAACTACTGCCCCCGCCACCAGCCATTTGCGCGCGATGACGCGCTCTAGCACCTGCCGGAAACGGTTGTAGTTGCGAGTGTTGTAGATGGCCTCATGTCCACCTTCGACCTTCTTGAGATCCGGCAGCAGCTTCACCCCGAGGTAGGGGGTGAACACCACCGCCACCACCCAAGAAACGATCAGGGCAATGCCGACGATCCAGAACATATTGCTAGTGTATTCGCCCGCAGTCGAACGCGCGAATCCATTGGGCATGAAGCCGATGGTCGTCACGAGCGTGCCGGAAAGCATGGGCGCCGCCGTGTGGCTCCAGGCGTAGGCGGAGGCTTTGATGCGGCTGTAGCCTTCCTCCATCTTCACCACCATCATTTCGATGGCGATGATGGCGTCGTCCACCAGAAGGCCGAGCGCCAGAATCAACGATCCGAGCGTGATGCGGTCGAAGTTCTTGCCGGTGGCGGCCATGATGACGAACACGGCCGCCAGCGTCAGCGGTACGGCAGCCGCGACCACGATGCCGACACGCCAGCCCATGCTCAAGAAGCACACCACCATCACGACCAGCAAGGCGACGAAGAACTTGACCATGAACTCGTCGACCGCCGAGCTGATGTTGACGGCCTGATCGGTCACTTTGCTCAGCGTCATGCCCAAAGGCAGTTCGGCATTGATCTTGGTGACTTCCGCCTCGAGCGCCTTGCCCAGATCGAGCCCATTCCAGTCGTCGCGCATCACGATGCCCAACAGCAGCGCCGCTTCTCCATTGCTGCGAACCAGAAAGGTGGCCGGGTCTTCGTAGCCGCGCTCGACGGTCGCCACATCCGACAGTTTCAACGTGCGTCCCTGCGCGCTGATGGGCGTGTTGCGGATCTTCTCCAACTTGTCGAACGCACCATCGACACGCAGGAATACCTGCGGCCCCTTTGTCTCTATGGAACCGGCGGGGGTAAGGACGTTCTGGCCATTGAGTGCTGCAAAGATATCCTGCGGCGAGACGCCCAGCGTGGCTAGACGGTCGTGAGAGAAGGACACGAAGACGCGTTCAGACTGCTCGCCAATGATGTTGACCTTCTTCAGTCCTGGGACGTGCAACAGTTGCTGGCGCAGCGTCTCCGCGTTGCGCACCAACAGCCGCTGCGGTTCTCCTTTGGCCTTGAGGGCAAAGAGCGCAAACGTCACGTCCGCATACTCGTCGTTGACCATTGGGCCAATGACGCCGGAAGGCAGCTTTTGGGCTTCGTCTGCAAGCTTCTTGCGGGCCTGGTAGAACTCCTCCTGGACTTCCGAAGGCGGCGTACTGTCGAGCAGTGAAACCATCGTGAAGGCCAAGCCGGGGCGCGTGTAGGTTTCAGTGCGGTCGTACCACCGCAGTTCCTGTATGCGCTTTTCCAGCGGTTCGGCGACCTGATCCTGCATTTCCTGCGCCGTCGCTCCAGGCCAGGCGGTGATGACCGTCATCTGCTTGACCGTGAAAGGAGGGTCTTCGGCGCGTCCGAGTTGGAGGAACGTGAGAATGCCCGCGACGGAGATCAAGAAAATCAGGAACACCGTGATGGAGCGTTCGCGTACCGCGAGCGCCGAAAGATTGAAGCGTCCTTCGCTCATGGACGATCTCCAGCAGGCACAGCTTTGCCCTGGCCGGCTGGCCTGACGACTTCGCCCTCACGCAGAAGATGCGCGCCGAGCGATACCACCTGCTCGCCGATCTTAAGGTCGCCCGTCACTTGCGCCACGTCGTCCGTCAAGCCGAGCAGTTGGACAGATCGCCAAACCACTTTGGCAGCCTTTCCCTCGACGACCCAAACACCCGGCCCCTTGCCGGGGTCGAACAGTGCGCCGATCGGGACTTGCAGCGATGGCGTGGATGCCGTGCCATTCGGAATTTCGACGGTAACGGTCGCGCCCAGCGGGGCCTGCGCGAGCGCCCCTTCGAGCACATATCTGGCC
This sequence comes from Azomonas macrocytogenes, assembly GCF_014191985.1. Classification (GTDB taxonomy): domain Bacteria; phylum Pseudomonadota; class Gammaproteobacteria; order Pseudomonadales; family Pseudomonadaceae; genus Azomonas; species Azomonas macrocytogenes. The sequence goes on along the minus strand of NZ_JACHXI010000032.1, from coordinate 1,903 downwards.
TCGTAAGTGCGGGTGACGCGATCCGCAGCATCGGATAGCTGCCGTAGCTTTGCCGACACGGGGGCCAGCCGCTGACCGTACAACGTCGCTTTGGCAACCGAGCCAACGGCTGGCCGAAGCGTCTCGGGCAGATGCACGACGGCCTCGCGCTGGCCAGCCCGAGCCAGGCGAACGACCGGCTGCCCGGCACTCACCACTTGGCCCGGTTCAGCCAGCGTCTCGACCACGACGCCATCCGCATCTGCAAGCAGCAGCGCGTAGCTCGACGCATTCCTGGCAACGTCAGCTTGCGCTTTGGCAGCCTTGAGCTGCGCCCGCGCCGAGTCGGCCGCGGCTTTGATTTGATCGTATGCGGACGCCGAAACAGCACCTTCGGCGACCAGATCACGGTATCGCACTTCATCATCGGCCGTTTGCTTGGCGCGCGCTTGTGCAGCGGCCACTGCCTCCTGCTGGGCGCGCGCCTGCAAGCCCAGGTCGATCGGGTCTATACGCATGAGGGACTGGCCGCGCTTGACGGTCTGCCCGGTATCCACGAGGCGCTCCAGCACCTTGCCGGTGACGCGAAAGCCAAGATCGCTTTGAATCCGGGCCGCGACAACACCTGTGAACGATCGAGATGGGGCGGATGCGCCTTGGACGGCCCCGATCCGAACTAGTGGAGCCTCTGTGCGTGGGTCAGAGGCGTGATTGTCACCGCATGCCGCAAGGGCAAGCGGCAACAGGTAGGTGACATAGGAGGCAAGCTTGCGCCGGAGCATGGGAACCCTTCTTGACGAAGAACAAGTGTTCCCATTTTTATATAGGTGACCAACTTAGTCAATGGTCACGGAAAATCGACTAGGGTGCCAGGCTGCGCAATATCAGGCTGGATAGCTGGGTCGCAGCATCCGCAGCGTTATCCAGGTTGTGCTGCAACAACAGTGGATTGATGTACGGCCGCATGACCAAGTAGATGGCATTGACCGTTTCATCCAGTGGGGTCTTGCGTTCAAATTCCCCTAACTCGCGGCCATCGCGAACGATCTGCAACACCAGGGCTTTGAGGTGTTCTTCATATGCCCCAACCGACGGCCAAGACTCGCTGGCCGAGGTCGCGGCAATGTCGTAGAGCTTGCGATCGTGGAAAAAGAGATAGCTGCCAGCCTCCACCAGCGCCTTGAACATCCGGCGCAACCTCTCAGGCGCAGCAGGGACGCCAGTGACGGCCTCATCGACAGTCGCCATGATCGTGCTCAGGCGGTTGGAGCAGATGACCTCGCCAATCGCCTGCTTGGAGTCGAAGAACTTGTAGATGTAGGCCTTGGAAAAACCAATGGCTTTCGCCAGGTCGGAAACAGTCGTTTTTCCATAGCCGTAGCGACCGAAGTATTTAGTCGCTGCTTCGACGATCTGATCTCGGACATCATGATCCGAGGGTCCCCGAAGCTGGGGCGCGGGAGTGTGTGCTTTCATCATTTCGCCAGCTTACCTCGGGCATCAAAGATTTACAACGAGTGACCATTTTGTATTATGGTCACGCAATATCCCTAGCTCACCGATCGTCATGCTCCTCCGTCGCTCTGTTCTTCTTTTCCTCTGCGCCAGCGTGACCGCTGGCTGCGCAATAGGCCCGGACTACCATCGCCCGGATGCACCATTGCCGATCCATTACATCGGACAGACGGCAGAGCAAGGGGCCAACACGCCGGACTCGGAGCTGGCAACATGGTGGCAGGGATTCGACGATCCCTTGCTCACGGACTTCATATCGTTGGCGCTTGAACAGAATCTGGATTTGGCACAGGCGGCAGCCCGCGTCACCCAGGCACGAGCCGGGCTCGGCGCTGCCAACGCGGCCTTGCTTCCGTCGGGGGTGGTCAGCGGCTCGGCTGCTCGCGCTCATCAGTCGATCGAAACTCTG
>NZ_JACHXI010000031.1 GCF_014191985.1 Azomonas macrocytogenes | reverse complement strand
CGCACCGGATCACATCATGGCTTGGTCGCTCTGGCGCAGGAGACACCAGCTCAGGGCCCAACAAGCACAGATGAAAACAAATATGCAACTGTAGTGCTAACAGAAACCCTCCACTTTTAGTGGGTAAGTCCAGTGTCTCCTTTGACTTTTATCTGGAGTTCTGTATACGTTACATTAATCGTTACTTGTCACGTATAGAGAACATGGACCATTCCCTAATCGCTACACGCCTTGGCGAGCAGCTTCGGCAGCGCCGTCTGAACCGCGGGCTGACCCAAGTGAGGCTTGCGGCCTTGGCGGGTATCACCCGGCAGAAGGTTATTGCCATCGAAAAGGGAGATCTGTCGGTGGGCATGGCTGCCTATGCGCGAGTCCTAGGGGCCTTGGACTGTGAATTTTCGCTGGTGACCGCTGCAATGCCCACACTGGACGAAATCCAGGGAGTTTTCGACTGATGACGGCGGTGCTGCACGTTACAACGCCTGAGGGTGACAGCGGGAAGATACTGAGTAGTGCTGGAGGCTACCTGTTCCGCTACCATGAAAAGGCAAAGGCGCAGGCGGCGATCAGTTTGCTGATGCCCGTGCGTATGGATGAGTACCGTCACCGGGAGCTGCACCCCATCTTCCAGATGAACCTGCCGGAAGGCTATGTCCTGGAGCAGTTGCGTAACCGCCTGGCTAAGGTAGCGAACGTTGACCCCATGTTGCTGCTTGCGCTGTCTGGCAGCAGTTCGCCGATCGGGCGAGTCGCGGTGAGTTCGCCAGAAGTCGATGCGCTTTTACAGCGGCAGCAGTTCCCCGGAGAAAGGTTGCAGGAAATCCTTGCCTGGGATGGCGCGGAAGATATTTTTGCTGGTCTAGTGGATCGCTATATCCTGCGCGCTGGGATATCGGGTGTGCAGCCCAAAGTACTGGTGCCTGAGCATCAGGATTCCTCGCCACAGCGGTTCACCTCGAAAACATCTGATTTGATCATCAAAAGTGGCCGAGATGAATTTCCTGGGCTGGCGATCAACGAATTCCTCTGCATGTCCGTGGCCCGAGAGACGGGGATTGCGGTTCCAGAGTTCTACCTTTCCGACAACACCAAACTGTTCGTGATGCGCCGCTTCGATCGGGATGAACAGCTCAATCCCATAGGCTTCGAGGACATGGCCGCCCTGATGGGACTGGCTGCGGAACAAAAGTACAGCAAGAGCTACTCAGCCATAGCCAAGGCCATTCGTCTGTTCTGCTCGCCTGAGCAGGTGCAGACATCACTGGCTCAGCTATTCGCGATGGTGACGCTGAGCTGCATCGTCGGTAACGGCGACGCGCATCTGAAAAACTTTGGGTTGCTGTATTCCAACCCGACTAAGCGTGATGCGCGGCTGGCACCAGCTTACGATATCGTCAATACAACGGTCTACATTCCAGAAGACGTCTTGGCACTTGATCTGACTGGCAACAAGTCGTTATTTGCTTCGCGATTGGGGCTGCTGGACTTCGCTCAGGTGTGTGATGTTACCCAGCCAGAAGAAGTAATCCGCGAGCAATTGCAAGCATTGGAGCAGGTACTAGCTCGCTCAACGGAGCTTTGCGAGCAAGCGCCACATGTAGTCGCCGCAATCCGGCACTGTGCTGACCCGTTTATCAAAACGTTCGGCTAGGTGTATGGTCCCGAGATGAGGTGGTGCGGGTCGATTCTGCGCCTTCAGACTCTCGATATCGTCGTAGTGAAAGACCTTGATCGTCCGGTTCATGCGCTCGGCCTGACTGTTGGTCCAAGGATGGTAGGGCTTGGTCAGACAGCCATGCTCGATGCAGACGCGGTCAAAGAGGTGTGGGCCGAGGAACTGCTGGCTCGGGCCGGTCCTGTTCTTGGGGAGATCAGCGAACGCCATGCCGTTGTCTTTCGGTCAGCACCGTATGAATGATGTAGGGAAAAGCGCCCACGACGTTTCTGAGCAAGGCAGCCCCTTCTATCTGGCCTGCGCTGTCGTGGAACTCGACGTAGGTGAACGTCGAGACACGGTCGATGGCCAGGAACATGACCAGCTTGCCGTCGGCGTGACGCCGTTCGCCGCTGTAGCCCTGGTCGACGAAGGCAACCTCCACCGCCTCACCGGTCACCCACTGCACTTGCTCGGCGAAAGCAGCCGGTCCTGTTCGTTGGCGGGCGTCACCCGCAGGGCGAGCAACTGCCCCAGCGTATCCACCGCCATCCCTTGCGGCGTTTGGCCCCGTCATAGCCGGCCCGTGCGCCGCTTTCCGGCGTCGACTGCAGGGTGCGGCTGTCGAGGATCACGGCGCTGGGCTGGGCCGTGCGCTTGCCGGCCACCCGAGCCGGCCGAGCAGCGTTGCCTGGACGTACTGGGCACGGAGCGCCGCGACCTCCTGCGGTGTGGAGACCTGGCTGTCCATGATGGGCGTGTCGGGCTAATCGTATTGACTCGGATGCCCTAGTCCTTCAACTCCATCGCCGTCGCGCATCAACGGCAAGGCCTTCTGCACGGTGAAGGCCAGGCCACGCACGTTCACGGCGAACGTCTTGTTGAAATGCTCGGGTGAGAGATCATCAATGGTGCGGTGCTCGACCACGCCAGCGTTTGCGAAGAGCACGTCGAGCTTGCGCTTTGCGTGCTCGACCGTCGCATAGAGCCGATCGAGGTCGAACAGCTCGGACGCGTCGCCCTGAACGGCGGTGACATCGCCGCCGATGAGGGCGACGGCCTTGTCCAGTTCGGACTGTCGGCGGCTGAAGATGAAGACGCTAGTGCCCTCATCCCTGAAACGCTTGGCCGTGGCGAGCCCGATACCGCTGTTGCCGCCAGTGACGACAGCAACCTTGCCCTGTATCGCGCCATGGGCTTACGCCTTGAGCGTGCTGGCCTTGCGCAGCGCCGGCAGCAGTTCCTCGGGGTCAGGTCGCTGCGTGTAGTCCGGGTTGACCTCGGCGTACACGATTGTGCCGTCCTGGGCGATAACGTACCGAGCCGGCATCGGCAACGTCCAGTCCGGATCGTCGTTGAAGTTCGGTAGGTCGTTCTTGAAGCTCTTGTAGAGATCGACCAGGTAGTCCGGCAGCTTGAACCTCAGGCCGAAGGCTTCGCCCACTGCGCCCTTCTCGTCCGACAGGATCGGAAAGGTGACGTTGTTCTCGTGGGTCGATTTGCGGCTGTTGGGGGCCGTCTGCGGTGAGATCGCGACCAGGCTGGCGCCGAGCTTCTCGAACTCGGGCAAGGCCGCCTGCAGGGCCTGTAGCTCCATGTTGCAGTAAGGGCACCAGACGCCCCGATAGAAGCTGACGACAAGCGGGCCCTTGGCCAGCAGCTCGACCGACGATACGGTGTTGCCGTCCGGGTCCTTGAGCGAGAAGGATGGGGCCTTGTCGCCGATCTTCTTGGCCCGCTCGGCCTGGCCGCTGTCCTTCAATTCAGCCGTCGCCTTGTGCATCGTGTCGATGGCGGCGCGGGGTGCGTTATAGGGAGGGTTGCCGGCTTCGAAATCGGCCTTGAATGCGTCGAGTGTTGCTTGCAGGGACATGGAACGCTCCATCAGTTGGGTATCTGGACGCGGAACGGTCCAGAACTGTTTGTCCGCAGGACGGATCAATCACTCCAAAGGGTACTGACGGATGGGACGGAGCTGTAGAACGCTGTCGGGCATTTCGATTATTCCAATTGAGAATAACCGTGGGAATTTTTGGGGCCGCTTATACGGCAAACCGAGGCTACAATAGCGTCCGGGCTCATGCACCGTGCAAGGCTTGCTGGCCCAAACCCGCTAAAAATCGCCGTCATGAAGTCGCTAAATCAGGCCCCGCCCCACGATGCGCCGGACAGCCAGCTCCGTGCGGCATACGAGGAAGAAGTCCGCGGGCTAGGCGAGCTGGTCGCACGCATGCGGAACGAGGGCTCATCCCTCGAAGCGATTGTCCGCGCCGTCAGCGGCGCGCGGCTCGCCCAATCGCGTCGCTACAAGGAGGTCACCCCCGAGCCTCTACGAAGTCGCATCATTGCGCGCACCATCGCCGAATACGGCAATCCTGACGCTCCCGATGTCGAGCATCTACGGCGTTGCGGCAAAAGCTGGAAAGAGATCATCGCGGGCGCGCTTCGACCCGGCCTGCCTGTCGCTCTTGAGTAGGGCTAATGTCGGGCGAACCTAACAGCCGCGATTCCACGAACGTAACGAACGCGCGCGCCTTGGCGCTTGCCTGCCGGCCTGTGGGAAATACTGCCCAAAGGTCGATGGGCGGCAGGGTCCAGTCTTCAAGAACGGCCTTCACCGTTCCCGCCCGCAGCTCGGGCGCGAACATCCATTCGGAAGAGATGGTAAGCCCCAGACCGACCAGGACGGCTTCACGAATGCCTTCGGCAGCGCTGATGCGAAGACGACCGTGGACTGTCACTGCCATTTCCGCCGTACCTTGCTGGAAGGTCCATACCGCTCCCCCTCCCCGCTGGTCGTAGACGACGGCCTGGTGCGAAGTCAGGTCTGGCGGCGTCAGCGGTTCCCCGGCTGCTTCGAAATAGGCCGGGGTGCCGAGCACCAGACGGCGGCCCTGGACGATTTTCCTTGCGGTTAATCCAGAGTCGGCCAGGTCACCCATTCTCAGCGCCACATCGATGCCGGCCTCGATGAGATCCACATTGCGATCATCAAGGACCATCTCAACATCAAGGGCCGGGTGTTCTGCCAGGAACGCCCCCAGGTGAGGCACGATGTGCAGCCTTGCGAACGTCACGGCCGCGCAGACCCGTAGCCGGCCCGACAGCGTTGCACCTGCCCCGCGAGCTGCAAGGTCCGCCTCGTCAGCCTCCTCAATCGACCGCTTGGCGTGCTCGTAGAAGTTCTGCCCGGCCTCTGTGGGCGATAGGCCGTGAGTGGAGCGCAGGAGAAGGCGGACGCCCAAACGCTCTTCAAGCTGGGCGATGGACTTTGAAATCGCTGGCTGGCCCACATGGAGCTGTCGCGCCGCGCCGGAGAACGAACCGGTCTCTATGACGCGCACAAAAGCTTCCATGGCAGACAGTCGGTTCAAGCTTATTCCCTTCTGGAATGATCTTTATCACTTTTCGTGCCCTACCACAACGACTCGGACATAGGCAGAGTACACCTGGTTCCAAGTAACCAGGCTTTTACGAACTAGCCGCAGTTCACTCTGGGACAGGAACATGATGTTGCTCTGGCCCCAACTCGACGAGGCGCGCCGAAAATTTGAACAAATGCCCGCGCCTTCCTCCTGTTAGTCAGTAGGCCAGGAGGGGGAGGGCGCGGGCATTTGTTCAGTTTATTAAACTCGGGGTGATCTCCCGCTTGCTCAGATTTGTCATAGAGCCGAGCAACGGTGGCGAGCGCATTCGCACGTTGGCGGTTGCTGAGCCGACGTGCAAAGCTACAAGTCACTTTCCACTAATTTTCTTCATCAGATTTACGTAAAAAACTCCAGCCTTCGGTGTTAGCCTGTGGAAAGGCCGTAAATTCAAGAGTCCAAGTGGAATTAACGACCTTTTCCGAATACTCGTGCTTGAGCGTTTCTACTAGAAACGGTACTCAAGCAGTTCCTTCATCCGCTTCAGATCTGACGCATCCATGCCATCGTACTTCGACTTTCACTGGTAATACGTAGCCGGGCTGATTCCGGCTTCCCTATACAGGTCCTTGATTGGCACGCCGGCATCACCTTGCTTGAGGATCGAGTTGACTTGCTCCCCGCCGTGAACGACAGGGATTCCTGCTTCAGCAAGGCTTGCCTTACGCTACTTGAGCGCTTGGACTTACGGCCTCTCCACAGGCTAACACCGCCAGCCCGGCGGCTTTTATATTACGGGCCGCGTTGATGTCGCGATCATGGTCAATCCCGCATTGCGGGCAGGCCCACGAACGAACATCCAGCGGCAGGGATGCAATGGTATGCCCACAACACGAACAACACTTCGAGCTTGGATACCAACGGTCGATCTGGACGATCTGCCGTCCAGCCCATTCGCCTTTGTACTGGACCTGGCGCATCAGTTCGCCCCATCCCGCATCGGCAATGGCCTTGCTCAGTTTCGGATGGCGGATCAGGTTCTTCACCGCAAGGGTTTCAGCGCAGACCACTTGGTTCTCGTTAATCAGTCTGCGGGATAGCGTGTGCAAGCGGTCCATTCGGCAATCGGAGATTTTCGCGTGGATACGCGCGACTTTCAGTCTGGCCTTGGCGCGATTGGCCGAACCGAGCTTTTTCTTGCTCAGTCGGCGTTGTGCTTTAGCCAATCGGGCTGCGTATCTGGCGGTAGGGCGGGGATTGCCGATCCGTTCACCCTCGCTGGTGACGAACAGGTCTTTCAGGCCCAGGTCGATGCCGATCATCTTTGGCGTGACGGGCAGTGCTTCAGGTTCGAACACGCACAGGCAGGACACGAAATAGCGCCCAGCCCAGTCCTTCGAAAGGGTAACCGTGGTTGGCTCGCTCGGCAGTGGACGGCTCCAGCGAATGTCCAGTGCGACCCTGGACTTGGCCATGTACAGCTTGCCATCCCGATAGCGGAAGGCCGACTTCGTGAACTCAGCCGATTGCCGATGCTTCTTGCTCTTGAATGCCGGGTACTTCGCTCGCCCGGCAAAGAAATTCTTGAACGCGGCTTGCTGATGGCGAAGGCATTGCTGCAAAGGAACCGAGGAAACGTCATTCAGCCAGGGAAATTCGCCAGCTTTCTTGATCCGGGAAAGCTCGGCATTGGCCTCCCGATAACCGATCTTTTCCTGGCGCTGATAGAACGCATCGGTCCGCCAGCGCAGGACATGGTTGTAGACAAAGCGCACGCAACCAAAGGTTTGAGTCAGAAGGTCTTTCTGCTCATCCGTTGGGTAGAAACGGTATTTGTACGCACGGTTAGCCATGCGTCACATTTTACCCAAAGCACTGTAAAGATAGCCAGTGAAAGGAGAGCGAGAACAGGGGCAACTTACGCTGCCGCGCTATTCCTCCCCGCACTAAAAGTACGGGGTCTCTCGCGCAAAATACGATGATGGGCTGGTGCGCGAACCGAATCTGGTCCGTCAACGCTTCTGACCTTGCGACTTGGGTCAATACAAGGCCGTCAGTCTGGCCAATCGCTACAACTTGATGCTGAGGATGGAATGGGAAGGCTTGCCCTATCGCTTTCCCTGCCCCGAAACCGATAGGGCGATAGGGCGATCAAGGCAGCAGACCTTATCGTTTCGGCGGTCGACCTGCCTTCGGCACGGGTGGCCATCGGTGAACTCCAGTCGATCAAGCAGAACTGCATGTGGCTCGATCTGGGCAACGGTCCCCGCCATGGGCAAGTCGTCTTCGGTGCTATCGCAGCAAAACAGCGTCAGCATTATCCTAACGTGCTGGATGCCTATGCCGAAATTCCTATTCTACCAGACGACCACTCGAAATCCTGCTCGGTCGCAGCCTCACTGCGTAGCCAGGACTGCCTGATTAATCGGGCCGTGACCACTGCCGGGATGATCTGGTCTCACTGAACTTCGACTTCTTCATAGAACCTCCTGGCTGGAAAGATGCCAGAAAGCTCTACTTCTTGGGTGTCCGGGATTGGGGGAGCTTACGCGCAATCTAAAGTAGATTTAGCATAGGAATAATTACTAAAATAGATTTTCGTAGTTAAAAACATGATTTTTAGTAAAAACATATAAGAAGTATATTGATAGATTTGGTTATTTTCGTATGCTGTATAAACTTATTAGTTAATGGCGTATACGATGATATCCCAAGAGAATATCGATGAGCTTCCTTACACCGATTACAAGAAATTGACGTTCAGTGCTCAAAAAACCGCTGATCTACTAGGGTTGCACGTCCAAACCGTGCATGCGGTTGAAGAAGATCTGGATATAGCTATTACTCGCGTAGAACGAGGTTCGGCTTCACACCGAATATATAGCTTGGACGATATTTTCAAGATCGCCTGGATGCGTCGAGAAAAAGGAAAAAGCAAAGGGTTCTCACGTCCTGTAACGCTGGCTACCTATATTTCCAAGGGAGGGACGAGCAAAACTACCAGTGCAGTAAACTTGGCTATTCAATTCAATCTTGCTGGGCTGCGGACACTTATTATCGACAACGATCCGCAAGGCGACGCGAGTACCATGCTTGGGTATGATCCGGACTATCGAGCGGAAGATCTCGTCGAAAAAGGTCTTCCTGCAGAACGCGCCGTGGAAGGCCATTTTGGGCATCTGCTAGAGTTGCCTGGAATGCAGAGTATGAAGCTAGATCAGGTCATCAAAAAGCCCTTTGGTGAGTATGGACCTCATCTGATTCCGGCCGAAGCGGCGCTTGAGGATATTGACACTTTTCTACGCCTAGCTGATGGCAGCGATTTCCGTTACGCACTCTTCCTTGAGCAGGCGCGCTCTGGAGCGATCCCCGATTGTGACCTGTCGCCGTATGACATCGTGATTATCGACAATGCGCCGACTGGCACTATGCTGGCACGAAACGCGATGGTGGCTGCCGATATGCTGATTTGCCCAATTCGTATGGATAAATTCAGCTTTCGTGCGCTAGCACGTCTCGACGAAAAACTACGGGCGTTTGCACGAGCTTTCAAACGCTTGCCAGAGATAGCTGCTATCCCGAGCATGCTCATTAAAGGCCGACCGAGAGTTTATGCATGCTTGGATGAAATCACTCGAGTATTTCCAGGCAAAATGACTTCCCCGGTCTACATGTCTGAGGACTACAACAAAAGTCTTGAATTGAGTATTCCGTTGTCATTGTGGAGTCCGGCGAAAAAACAAACCCAGGCAACTTTGCGCGAAGTGGCTGGGGAAATCCTTGAGCGTATTCGCACCAGTGTAGATGGAGGCTTGAAATAATGGCCATGAAACAATCTAGCCCTCTTGGAACTGGAAGCTTGGGCGGAGTTGCATACACAGATGAAGATAATCAAGAGATAACAAGACCTAAACACGTCCATGGCATACCAGTTCCAGAAGAAGTTTCGAAGGCAAATTTGTCGACGAGTTCAGCAGATATGTTGCGAGCTGCCGGGCTGCTCAAGAAGCCAGACAAACAGGCTCATGGCGTGAATCGAATCCAAGCAGAGCAGCCGAAATTCAATCCTCTTGAATCACCAGATGAGATCAATAAAGTTTTGGCGCTGGACGTCGATAAAGTTGACCCTAGCCCGTTCCAGCCTCGGAAAAAATTCGATGAACAAGCCTTGCAGGAGCTGGCATTCGCCATTGCGAGCAACCATGGTTTGAACAATCCTGTCGTCGTTCGGCCTCGACCCAATGGTCGGTACGAACTGATCGCTGGCGAGCGCCGTCTGAGGGCCATTCGGGGAATCCTAGGACAGGCGACCATTGATGCCATCGTGCGCGATGTCGACGATGCTGAAGCAGCCATTCTGGTTGCAATGGATAACAATGACGAGCCACTTAGCGATTACGAAAACGGTCAAGCCTATAAGCGCCTCATTGAGGATAAACTGGTCGAGTCACAAGCAGCTTTAGCCCGTCGAATGGGAGTGAGTCCGGCCACAATTAGTCGTTGTTTGGCTTACCTCGAATTACCCAGACCTGTGCTAGATATGCTGAATCTGAATCCCGATTTAGTTGGGACCAATATCGTGCGCAGATTTGTCGCCCTGGCCAAAGAGGGGCGTGAAGACCTCGTAATTGAAGCTGTCCAGCAAATCGCTGATGGCAAAGTCATCCAAGACGAGGCAGCAAGTTGGGCAGAGAGTCGTGCGGCCGAAGATGCTGCCAAACAGGCAGGAAAAAAGAGCAAACCAGCTCCAAGCAAGCCTGTCCATGAACCTCTAGTGTTCGACGGTAAGAGCTATGGCCGTTCGCTTCTCAAGGGTAAGCGTGTAGAAATGCTCTTTGAGGATGCTGATAAGGCTGCTGAGATTTACGAGGCGATCAAACAATTCTTGATGCAGCGCTCTGCCGCTAAGTTAGCCGAAGCTGTAGATAAGGAGGCTTGATATCCTCTCTGCCCTGCGCGAACAGACGTTCGATTATCATGAAGCATATCGGCTACTACCACCTAGGCTACTGGATGGTAGTAGTTGTAGCTTAAAACAGCTTCACAGTACCCAACTTTCTACCGTCTCAGCGCCGTACTCGTTTTTCCATTGCTTGAGCACTTTGTGATTACCGCCTTTAGTTTCGACGATTTCACCCGTGTGCGGATTCTTGTATCGTTTAGTGCTGCGCGGCTTACGTGATACAGGTTGCTTTGGTTCTGGTACTGAACGGTGATTAGAATCGAGAAGCGCAATAACAGCCTGGGGGCTTTGATTGTGCTTTTCCATCAGGGCACGCAACTCTGTCTCGAACTGCATTTCTTCCTGAAGCGCTTTGTCCTGCTTCATGTCCTCCAATGCCTGGAGCTGTTCACGAAGCTTTTCTTCCAAAGCGCGGAATTCGGATAAACGAGACATTATTTCTCCATTGATCTGTTAATTTTCGCTAGCCATGAAACGTGGTAACTAAGGCATCCTCTTTAAAAAGGATGTAATCGGGCATCTTAAATCACCCGGTGCGGGATGAACTGTTCATTCGAGAGATCAAGAACCGGAGCATCGAATTCCCGAATACAGAGGGTCGCCGGTATAGCACTATGCTCCTGGCCTCCATGGCGGGCCGAGGAGAGGCGGCCGAGGACAGGCTTGGCGACATGAGCGAGGTGTGTTTCTGGCGCTGCCTACGCCAGAACGAAACATCGACACAATCAGATCGGAAATGGATACGTCGCCTGCTCCCCGCTTTCGAGGTTCAGTACGATCCAATGCTTGTTTGTCTCGCCGTAACGCAGTAGTTCCCAGAGAATGTTCATCCTGGCAGTGGTCACGGCCCGATTAATCAGGCAGTCCTGGCTACGCAGTGAGGATGCGACCGAGCAGGATTTCGAGTAGTTGTCTGGTAACGTGGGAATTTCAGCATAGGCATCCAGCACGTTAGGATAATGCTGACGCTGTTTTGCCGCGATAGCACCGAAGACGACTTGCCCATGGCGGGGACCGTTGCCCAGATCGAGCCACATGCAGTTCTGCTTGATCGACTGGAGTTCACCGATGGCCACCCGTGCCGAAGGCAGATCGACCGCTGAAACGATAAGGTCTGCTGCCTTGATCGCCCTATCGCCCTATCGGTTTCGGGGCAGGGAAAGCGATAGGGCAAGCCTTCCCATTCCACCCTCAGCATCAAGTTGTAGCGATTGGCCAGACTGACGGCCTTGTATTGACCCAAGTCGCAAGACCAAAAGCGTTGACGGACCAGATTCGGTTCGCGTACCTGCGCGTCGTCGATAATGGTGACGTGCAGCCCATAGGGGTGTCCCAGCGAGCGCAGCGCATGATGGAACGCTGCCAGACAATCCACGGTTTCACTGCCGTTGCCGCCCGCGCCGATCACGACGATACGGATAGTCGAGGACAACCAATTGGCCGGGGTCTTGAACCGTACCGGCTCGGGTTGTATCACCTGAGCAGTAGCCATCAGTGGTGCTTCCGCAGGATGGATTGGAGCGTCACCGCCGCTCCTTGATGAAGCACCGGCACCAGTCGCTCCACGGGAAATGTGCTCTCTCCGGCGTGAGCAAGATCGCGGTAGAACACGAGCATCGCCGCGAAATTCTCGCAGCCCTGGACAGGCTGAATACTGCCCTCATGGGTATTGGTGCTTTCCAGCACGAACCGCTCCCACACGGGAATGTGCTCGTTGAGGATTTCGGTGGGCAGCTCGACATTGCCGGTACAAAAACTCCCGTCCTGATAAACATTGCCCAAGGGAACATAGCACAGCGGCGTGTCGGGTCCGGGGCGTGCTGTCTGAGCATAAGCGAAGCAGCGCAGGGGCTTACCGTCCATGGCTACGAAAATCAGGCCGGGTAGCGGGGTTGTGATGATTTCCTTAGGGAAAGGCAACTGAGCGAGCTGTGCAGGCCGGTACCAGGCCAGACAACCGCGCCCACGTGCCAGTAGATTGTTCGGGAGAAATTCCAGCGCAGGCTCTTCATTGAGCAGCAACTCCACCAGCGCCTGTTTGTCGTGGGTGCTGAAGGCCCGCCCGGCACCGAGGGTAAAGCCTTTGCCTTTGTCGATCTCCTTGACGGCATGGGTGGTGATCGTCACTCGCCCGGTTTTTTCGTGATGATGGATCAACATGGCTTGGCTGGTGATGTCATGGCTGAGCATGTTGGGTTTCCTCAAGAGCATTAAGAGCTGTGGTGATGTTGGTCAGGTGCGCGATGCACTCGGCGGTGCGCTGAAGGATCGGGAGGGTCTGGCTCGTCATCTGCGGCCCGGCTATCGGCAAACCGATGGCGGGATACCCAGTCCCATTGATGATGCTGTCGAATCCTTCAAAAGCACTCTGATACAACGCGTGAAAATCCCCAGCGATATTCACGCATATGCTCTCGAAGAAGCTCAAACCGTCATTGGGTGTGCCAGCAAAGTCCTGAGCATTGATCGGGGTGTGGTGCTCGACTCGCTGAAGGAAAGTGCGCAGTGCATCAACCAGGGCGCTCAGAACACCTGTATAGGGACCGCCTTGTCCGTTCGCTTGCTCGGCTTGGAGCAATACTGTTTGCAGCTCGGCTTTGTCGTAACGTAACAATTGAAATCCGGTGTGTTCGACCAACTGGTGCATCTCGATTAGTAAAGCGGCGACTCGGTATGCCGAGTCTTCGTCGAACTTATCGCCCTCAGTGAATGCCCAGGTGTCGGTTGCCAGCTCGTGCGACGGCGTATCCAGCAGATAGTCCACCAGCTCAGGATGAGTTGAGATTTTCACTCGCTCCGCGAGAGCATGGTAGGCATCGGCAATTTCGTAATTCAGGTAACTGTATTCGCCGATGAAAGTGGCGGGTGTATGGAACGGCACGAAAAAATGGCTCATGGCATCCAGCGTCTTGAACAACAAAACATTGATTTCCCTGAAGTCGTCGCTCATCACCTCCGGTAAGGTCAGATCGAAGTCCTTGAACCTCTGTGATTCCAGAAAGAAAAGTTCTCCCTGGAGGCCGTATGCCAAGCAATCGGATGCCCACTCGGGAGCGACCAGCATTGCGCCAAGGGCTTTGCTTACGGTCTGGATTAGCTCATGAGCGCAATCCGGGCCACGCTCGATCAGGGGCGCAACGTTATCGACCGGGAACAGACCGGCTTCAATACACTGCACGGTGGCACTGGCGGCCACCTGTGCATCAAAAAACGGCGCGTTCAGATGCTGGAGCAGTTTCCGCTTCTGACGAAACAGCCGCTGGCGAGGGAGGGTCAGTCTGCTTTCAAGAGCAGCCACCACCTCGCCAGTCAAACGATACAGGCCATAGGCGTTGGGATAGCTCTCCAGCCAGCCCAGCGCGTCCTCCCCGATTAATCCGCCCTGTATCGCTTCCAGACAGAAAGCGGCATGCCCCTGCTTGTCCACGCGATGGCGGTTGACGCGTATGAACTGCAGGCCCGAGCCTCCTGCATGGCCTGCCCGATGCGGGGTAGGCTGAAAGGGCTCAACGGGGCAGCGGGAAGTTGATAACGCCGGGACTCGAAGGAGAGTTCAGCAATGCCCATAAACGCCTCAGTTGATGGTGATTCAGATCGGATGTGTCATTGGTCGGGACGGCGCGGGCATCGATCTCGCCGCGCTCCCAGCGTTTAAGAATGGAAAGCGGATCAGCCTTTGTCGCCAAAGCTGGCTTTGCGGAATTCGTAGACATAACGATCCTCTTCTTGGATGGGGGCGACGATCTTGGCTCCGACAAGTCGCGGGAACTGGCGGGCATAATGCTTGAGCACCGCTTCGGGCTGCATGCCGGAATCGGGATCAGGCAGGTCACGGTCTGAGTAACGGAATACGCGGTCGAGGGTGATGATGGCAGCGGTCATGGCTGACTCCTGAGCAGAGAGATTCAGTGATCGGGGTGGGGAGGACGCTGGAGCGGGGCGAAGTGAGTGATTACATCGTCGTCGCCAATCTCCAGGTGGATGAGATCGATTGAATCGAACTCAACATCCCCATTGGGATAAGGAACGATCCAGGTCAGGGCGGTGAACGTGATGAATTCGCCAGTTGGTACTCGGGTTTTCCGCCCGCATTCGTTCACTCTCACGTCAACGACTGGACGTGTGCCAGCGACCCAATACACCCCTTCTGGAGGGAGCTTGTCATAGTCGAAAGGCTCGAATGGCATCGTGAATTACCCTTTGTTTAGAAATTAATGCCGAGGTCATCGTAGACGGCAGAGGCGGTGGGTTTCTCTGCGGCATCGGTGCTGGATGCTTGTTCCGGTTGAACGGATGGCAGGTTGGCTTCCTTGTTGTTGCTATTGGTGGCGTCGTTTTGTGTTGCCAATGCTTTGGGTTTGGGATCACGGGCTTTCTTGGCGTCTGCCAGCGCTTGGGAGCCCAGTACCCGAATTTCATCGAGCAGGCGGGTTCCTTCGTTGAGTGCAGCGGTGTGGGTGCAGACGCGCTCGGAGAGCGCGGCTTCGACTTCTGCGGGGGTACCTGATACCAGCAGCGGCTTTGCCAGTGCAGCGCGTAGCTGCACCTCGGTGTTGCTGGCCGTGTCGGGGGTTGGGCCAAGGTCGGCACTCAGCAGGACTTTGATGCGACCATCTGCAAGTCCTTGAAGGTCGATATGAATGCGCCGGTCGGTTCCGTTAACGGCTTGGCTGATTGCAGCAAAAAAGCTGTCGCTCATGGGGTGTTCCCTGTGTGATTTGTGAGTGGTCAGGCAGCGTTGTGGCGGCGCGTTACCAAGGCAGTGCTGCTCTGTACCGGTAGTTCTAACGCAGGTGGCAAATATCCCAACCACGAGAAGGCGGTGAAGGTGAGGATGGTCTTGATAAGCTCATCGAGCTTGCCCGAGGCGAGTTTGTCGAAGGCTTTCTCACCCTTCACTTCGTTGTATTTGGCGGCAAAGCCTGACTGTTTGCAGTCATGGATGATGGCGGGCTTCACTTGAGCCTTGAGATAGGCTTCGTTCATCATGAAAGCTTCTATGGGTTGCATGCCTGTGTGTTGGATGTAGGCCAGCGACTGACTTCCCGCTACGGATTGCTCGAACTGATCGCTGTTGTCACAGCGAAATACGGTGGTCGCGGCCATGCTGCCCAACAGCGTGAATAAATCAGTTTCGGTGCGTTGAGCCAGTTGGATTTCAAGTGCGGCACGGTCCGTTGGCATCAAGTGAGACTGGATACCCAAGCCGTGTTCCATCCGTTTACGCAGGGCTTCGGGCAGTTCGTTTCGGACATCGACATACAGGCTGGTGATGGCGATAGCCAATGCAAGGCGACGGTCTTCCAGTACGGCCTTGCTCGCCATTCGACTGTAAAGATTGAAGGCTTCCCGGCGCAGGGCTTTTTTTATGTGGGCAGGTTGTGTCGAAGCAGAAGTGCTCTTGTTTTCAGGCGATTTTTTCTCTTTGGAGGTTGTTTCTACCGTAGGTGCTGCTTGTGAATGGCTCGCCTGTTGAGCGGTGGTGCTTTCATCGTGGATGGAAGTGGCGAGCTGGTTTTGTCTGTTCACTTCATTTAGCAGCACCTTGTAGTGCTCCTGCTTTTGCTGGTGGCAGTTTTTGTCGAAGCAAAAACCTCCGGTAACGGTCCCTTCTTGCCCAGCAGCGGTACTGACTACAGCACCGTAGTGTTGGCATAACAGACAGGCGCTGAGCTGATGCCATGAGTGCCTTTGGCTTCAAGGCGACTATAGCCTTCTCGTGGCAGGGTCAGGTCCGTGTGAACGACCCCGAATTCCTGTTGAGCTTCTGCTTGTGTGGCTTCGATCAAGGCGGTGGTTTTCTGGTTCCAACAGTTGGCGTTCTGGCACCGGGAATCGCCCAGGCTGGCCTCGAACAGGTCGGCGTTCAACCCGGAGTTATGCAGGCAAGACAGACAATCTTGGGTATCGAAACGAGCGGTTGAAATATCACGAGTGAGCGACAGTAGCCGGTCGCGGGTTTCCGTGACGGAGTAGCCCATCTCGATGATACGGGCCAATACCGGACGCTGGGTATCGGCAGGCAGGCGGCATAGCAGCTCGGCGTGGCCGATCTTGATCTGTTCGTGCAGCAAGGCATCAGCCACTTCGTGACAGGCATGGGAAAGCAGGATGCGGCTGTCCAGCTTGGTTCGGGACCAGTTGAGGGCATTCATCACGGCGGCATGATCGTTAGCTATGTCGGCCAGTAGCACTACAGCGTGTTGCGCTTCTTCAATGGGCGTGAGGTCGGTGCGAACCTGATTTTCCAGAGCAGCGGCGATTCGAGCTTCCTGATCGCTCATGGTGCGGATTTGTGCGGGAATGCTGTCGAGTCCGGCGTCCTGTGCAGCCGACCACCGTGAATTCCCGGCGACCACTTCAAAGTCATGCTCCAGGTCGGTGATCGGTCGTACCAGGATCGGTTGCAGGATGCCTTGGGCCGTGATGCTTTCCACGAGCTGCGCGTACTTGGCTTTATTGCGGCCTTTACGGGGATCGATATTGGAGTTGCGGCGGATTCGGTTCAGCGGCAGGACTCGGACTTGGGGGCTATCGCTCATAGAAAAACCTTTGAGGGTCAGTGAGTTGGATGCCTGTATTGTCAGCGATGCGGGAAAACTCCCAAGTTTTAAGGGAATAAAGTGGTCCGAGTGGCTGGCAGGTTGAGCGTTTGTTTTTAGGAAGCTTTTTAAGCTGAAAGCTTGGTACTGGAAGTGTTTAAAAATTCCACTTAATGAAGTGAAGGCTTTTGTCGAAGTGGCACATGAGGAAACAAACCGGCTCGAGGGTCTTGGTGATGGCGGGTTTTGAGGTGACAACGATTGGAAAGGTGTTAAGGCGGGGAATATTCGAGGGGGTTCGCAGGGCGAGACGGTGAAGCCGGAAAGTAGAGCGCAGCGTTACTCTTTCCCTGGTTGAGAGAGATAGTCAGTCGTTGTTGGAGTTGCCGGAGAGGATGGCGTCCGCCATGGCGTTGATGGTAGCGGCATCGAGCGTGGGGTTTTGTGCCCGCAGTTGCAGGATCAGCGCCAGCCGGTGATGTAACTCGGCTACCGGTGTGGGGGCCTTGGTCGCCGTGGTGGCGCGCTGGCTGGCTTGTTTCTGTCGGCGGCGGGTGGCTTGCTGGGTGGAGCGGCGCAGGTGAGTCTGCTGGATAGACTCGATCTGTTTGAGACGGCGTTTGCGGGCGGCCTTGCGAGCCAGATGGTGGTGAAGCGAGAGGCCCAGGTGCTGCCAGAACAGGTCGGCAAAGCGAATCAGCACGCGAGTACGCACGAGTTGCTCGCCATGCTCGCGTACCGGGATCAATTCGAGACGACGCACCAGATAGCCGGCCTGCTCCAGATGTTTGAGCAGACGATTGAAGCAGGCCG
>NZ_JACHXI010000030.1 GCF_014191985.1 Azomonas macrocytogenes | reverse complement strand
CGGGATTGACCATGATCGCGACATCAACGCGGCCCGTAATATAAAAGCCGCCGGGCTGGCGGTGTTAGCCTGTGGAGAGGCCGTAAGTCCAAGCGTTCAAGTGGCGTAAGGCAAGCCTCGCTGAAGCAGGAATCCCTGTCGTTCACGGCGGGGAGCAAGTCAAGTGCCTCTTCGCCCTTAGCCCTCAGCCCTCAGCCCTCAACCCTCAACGTATGTGATGCTTTCAGTGTGTCGAAGTCACCCAGGCGTAACGGTAACCGAAGGACTTTGGACAAATGAGTGTCACATTGCTCTGACGTAAGAGAAATGGTGGCTGTGCCAAAGTGCTAACAGTCTTATCCACAAATTTTGTGGATAACGTTCTGTCGTGACGGATTGAACCCCAAAAGCCACTTTCCGCGTTCATGCGACCCCCCTCAAAAGGTTGGCCTTTGTCTACAAGCACCACCGCAAAGCAATGGCCATGCTGGTCGACCTCGGTACGGAGATAAGCGTCACCGATGGGGCGGTGTCGTTCGCGGGCTATGTCTGCAGGCTACTCGCTCCCCAACGAATCGAGGCGGGAAATATCTGCTGGATTTATCGCGATACCCAGAAGCAGTGGGGGAACTTCGAGTTGCGCGAGCGTGCCGTTATCTTCGGTAGCGAAGCGGCTGATCGATCAGGTCGTTGGTGCAGTGTGACCGGTTCTATTAGCCTAGCTTCCCGAGAGTTCATTCTGAGGAATTGCGGATGGCTCGTCCACTTTCCATCATCCTGGCTGACGCCTTCGACCGCGCGGCGAGGGACGTTTTCGAGGCTCCGCAGGTGCATAGGCATTATGGGCTTTCAGTCCCAACCACATAGGATAACTGGGTGTACTGGTGGCGCGGTTTCGCCACAGGCTTAGCCGGTGATTACGGCTCCATGTCACTGACCGACCGCTTTATCGTCCAACTGCGCCGAATCTGCCGGTGGATCAACAGTGGCCACAACGACACCCCGGCGTGAGAGCGACACGCCAAGCAGGCGCGTGGCTTAAGCCGTCTCAGCAGCTTGCGAACCTGAGTGGCAACGCTCCGTCAAAGGTTCGAATGTTTAAAACAACTAGCTGTCGCTAATCATCGTTATGTCGACAACGTGATGTTAAAGCCACTTCTCGTTGATGTTGCGATTGCTTGAACAAGGGATATGGCCCAGCAGCCTACTGAACAATCATCGAAAGGCCATCGAAAAGCGATTTCTGGATTTAAAGGGAAACGACCTGTTACTGGATTTCAGTTTGTCCGTTCGTGACAATCTATCTTTTCAATGTAAAATTCACGTGCCCCTCAACAGCGCTAAAAGGACAATGGAATGCGGATGCGGGCTATCAGGAATTACACACATCACCAGCCCCACTACGCCGTTAAAATGACGGAGTTCGATGGACCGGCCTGGGACGGCGATCCCAATTGGCCCGAGGTACTACTCTGCAGGAATCAAGAAGAAGCCCTCGCACTCGCAGAACGTTTGAATGAACTGAGCTTTCAGGATTTCAGCGACTTCATCAAAGCCGAAGAGCCGTTCCAAACGGAACCGGTACTACGCATTCTCTGGAATACCATGCGGGCCGCTCAATATAGAGTCGAATCCATAAAAGGTGACGTGGAAGACTATGCGGGGTTTGCACGTGTGAAGCAGAGCCTGATCGTTGCCAGGAAAGTTATTTCCGATCTTGAAATACTCTGATGTTCTGTTTGTTATCTCACGACAAAGCTCGTTACTTTTATTGAAATCTCCTGTCGAAACAAAGCCTGAATTTTATTCGAGAAATTCAGGCTATTAATTAACATGGGCAAGTTATTTTTAATATTTGATCGATGCCCTTCCCTATTTTAATAAAAAAACTTGCCAAATAAGTTTATTAGGGTATGAATGATCCAGCTGGCTACAATCAAACTCTTGATTAGCATAGCCTCAATCCATTAATACAGTAAAAGTTTTATTTTGTATTAATACGCCATATTCCCTTTTATCTTATTTGAGCGTTGTCATGATGGGACAATTTGAAAAGCCGTTACTGGATACCTCGCACGTTAGCTTGTCTGTTTCGAACAATGACGAATATGACGCCTTACTCGTGCTGGAGTTGGCTCTTTTACCTCTGGATGAGTGCAAACTTGAATGCGATGGCATGACCTATATCATCAGCCATTTATTGACGCATGCAGGCATCACCCATAAACGGATGGTGGGATATGTGGATGATCAACTGACCCGGCAAGTCATACATCCGCATTGCTGGATTGAATTGCCAGGCGGATATGTAATCGATTTCAGGCTGCGTATGTGGTTGGGTGACTGCGATCAGATTCCGCATGGGGTATTTGATCCCGATGGAACAGGCCTGCTTTACCATGGGCAGGAACAGGAGCAGCCAAGCCCTCCCCTGGATCTTCTGGAGCTGATGAGCGACGGCAAGATACATGACATCAATCTGCGAGAGGTCAGAGGCCTCTCACTATGAATGGCTATGTAATCGCAACCGGCATGGTGCTGGTGCCGCTGGCCATCGCGTATGCCGATCAGTACCGCCGACAAAGTGACGAGGGCGCCGCCAAGTGGTTCGGTGATGAGAACATGCCACGCAAGCTGCGCCATTGCGTGCTGTTCATGAACGAAACCGCTCTTGAAATCAGCCGGCCCATTGGACTACGAGGTCGCGTTGACCAGGTCTATAAGAACCCTGATGGCAAACTGATCATTGTCGATACCAAGACCCGCAAGAAGCACCAGGTCTTTCCTGACGACGTGTTTCAGGTATCGCTTTACCGGCTGCTGGTGCAATACAGCCAGCGAAAAACGGTACTCGATACGGCCTACATCAGGACGGTCGTGTTTTTGTCAAACACCCGTAAAACCGTCAAATATCACCCCATCACGCTTATGCCAGAACAGAAAATTCTGCAACGCTACCAACAATTACGAAAATCCCGGTGATAGTGCCCTTTTTGGGCACTTCGCGATGCCAGTTAAATTCGGCCTTGACCTTATCCTTTGGCCTTTAATTAGGAGAAGTCGCATTGCCATGAACAACTGTACTGGACAGGGATTGAAGGGATTGAAACCACTCTGGCTACTGGCCGCAATAGCCACGATGTCGATGGTGGCCATCGCGTATTACCAGCTACGCGAGTTGAGCTCGAGTGTACGCTCGCTACAGGCGTCTGTTGTCAATCAGCAGAATTCGCTATCCGATGAGGCCATGGCCCAGAAAATCACCGGCCTTATCGAGGCTTACGAAAAAGCGAAACGGTCGGCCGCGGTAGACGCCAAGTTCGCTCCCTATCAGGCAGCGCTGGAAAAGACTACCGGCAAGCATGTGTATGGCAATCCCCTGGCGCGGTTCACCCTGGTTGAGTTCTCCGACCTGGAATGTCCGTACTGCAAGCGCTTTCACAGCACCCCGAAAACCATCGTGGATGCCAGCAAAGGCACGGTGAACTGGGAATGGAAGCATCTACCACTCGATTTTCATAACCCTGCAGCCGATCAGAGTGCAATGGCCAGTGAATGTGTCGCTGAACTGGGCGGTAACCGGGCGTTCTGGGTATTTATCGGTGAGGTGTTTCGGATAGGGCGCGGCGGAGGTCAAGGCGTGGATAGCGTAGTGGATCTGGCCAAAGACATAGGACTCGATGAAGCCAGCTTCAATACATGCATAACGTCTGGCCGGTACAGCGTGAAGGTTGCAACGGACAAAGCTGCGGCAGGAAAGCTTGGCATCAACGGCACACCCGCGACCTTTGTGGTGGACAATACAACCGGCCAGAGCCAGTTGCTGGGGGGCGCCCAACCTCCCGAAGCCATACTGGTAGCCATTCGCAAGCTGAGCGAGCAAGGCAATACCGAGCACAATTAAGCGAGCAACCAGACGGACCGCACTACGAACTTGATGGGCAGCACCCTGGGTGAAAAGGCGTTCTTCCTTCTCACCACTGGCGTTAATTTCTAAATTCTAGGAAATAGACTTTTGAACAATCAAAAACTCTCGGATCGCATCAAGGCCACGCTCACCATCGAGTTGGATTTCGCCAAGGAAGATCAACCACTGATTGGAGAAGTCCTGCAGGGGATCATCGAGAGCCTGGAGGCAGTTAAGCGGCTCTGCGCGGGTGATCCGGCCCGCCTGGGCGAGATAGTACGGAGAATTCCTTGATGGCAGTTGTTGATCACGGCCTGGTGCCTGGCCAGGTTGACTCCGAGCAGTTCGATCTGCTGCTGGAGGGCACGTCGATTCGGGGCGTTGAACTGATTGCTGCCCTGCGTGACCACCTCGTGGGAGGACTAACGGGCAGCGAAGCATGGGCCAAGCATGGTGTGAACAAAAGCCAATTCTCACGACGCCTGGCGGTGATCCTGGCTGAAAGCGCGCGGGCGAAGAGACTGAGCTATTTTTACCATAAAGAGTAAAAACGGCTTCTATGGTTTACCTTTTATGGTAAACTACACTCATCGAAGCAAGCCAATGAGCGCAGAAGACGCAGGCTATGAGATTGAGGATATTGACTAATGAAAACACTGGCACTGCAAGGTAACCTGCTGAACCTCTTTGTAGCGTTGGCCATGGGCGGCAAAGAGGGAGAGGACCTGAGAGTTCCATTTGATGAGTGGGACTGCGGGGTCGTTTACGAGGGTGACTATTTCAACCCGCAGCGGAACGTCGCCGACATCTGGTCGGCAGTGATACGCCTGCGCCTAAGCACCCAAGACGCTGGGAATGGTCACTGGATTGTCACGTTGCCACAGAAGATGCTCGACAGTGAAGTCGTGGCTTTCCCAACCTTCTGTTGCGCTGATCCGCTCAAGGGCTATTGCTTGGCCCTCGTCTGGAGTGTGTTCGGCTCGGAAATGCCAGATGAAATCGAGTCCGAGCGGTTCGGCCAGGTGCCGCTGGCCCAATACAACGTAGATTTCGACGAGCCAGTTGATTACCCGGCTGCGGTCGCCGTCTGATGGCTGGCAAGCTGCCTTTGCCGATGCCGACACCTGGGAAGAGTGTGTGAACCACGGTGACGGCTTACTTCCACAGCAATGCTCGATAATAGGCCAATGAGCGCGGAGACTCCTTCTCCACGTTCGTCAACTACAAAGAGTTAAGGGAATACCATGCGCAATCACCTTCAGTATTTTCTTCGCGGAGTGTTCAGGCTGGCGAAGTACGGGGCTTTCCGCGCATTTCGGTAAAGACTGTGCAAACCATTCTCGGCCACCAGTCCCTTGACCATTCCAAGCCCGAGCGTTTGAGGTTGCGCTTTGATGTTGAGCATATGCCTTACATATGTAATGATTCGTCGCTATAGTGCATATGTAAGACATATGCTGGAGGATTGAAATGCGTACTGTCTCTATTTTCAAGAACGGCAAGAATCAGGCGATTCGATTACCGAATGACATGGCCTATGAAGGCGTCGGTGAGCTGGAAATCACGCGCGAAGGTGACGTAATCACACTTCGCCCGGTACGGCCAACATGGCAGTCCCTGGCCGAGGAGCCAAAAGCCGATGCCGAATTTCTTCAAGAGCGCCCACCAGTTGTTGGTGATGAAGGCAGGTTTAATCTGTGACGACCTACATGCTTGATACCTGCATTTGCTCGTTCATCATGCGCGAACTCCCGGAATCGGTTTTACAGCGGCTGGCAGCAGAGGTTGGCCAGAACAATCGAATCGTTATTTCTGCCATCACCTACGCCGAAATGCGTTTCGGCCAAATCGGTAAGAAAGCCTCAGCCAAACATAAAACGCTGGTTGATGAATTCGTGAAACGGCTAGATGCCGTGTTGCCGTGGGATCAACGTGCCGTAGACGCGACCGTTGAAATAATGCGAGCGCTGACCGAGGTAGGCACGCCAATCGGCCCCAATGACACGGCTATCGCAGGTCATGCGATAGCTTCTGACTGTACGCTTGTGACAAACAATGTTCGTGAATTTGGCCGTGTACCTGGTCTGTTATACGAAGACTGGGTTTAGGAGGAAATGCGCCGCCAGGTGCAGCGAAAAGAGCAAGATCACAAGCCCTTTCAAAGACTTACGGATCAAGGGAAAACCATGAAAGCAAGCGAAAAAGTATCCACTCAGATCTGTGACGCTATCCCAGGGGTTACGCCTCACCTGATGGGCTCGGTTTTGAGTGCCGCCGAGTATGAGTAAATCCAATAAACTTCGACCAGTTGGACCTGGTAATGCCTACAAATATCAAGTTATAGGTAGTTTCGACGGAGACATTACAGGACCGTTTACCGTGCGGATAACAAATGACGAAGAGTTCGTGTCGCTCTGGCTTGGTCCAAGCGAGATACTTTTAACGCACGAGCAGGCAATCGAACTTGGGCGGCATTTGATACAGGCTGGGAAGGGCGAAAATCAACCCTTGGAATAGGCTGGACCAAACCTTTGGACCTAGCACAGCATTGGGACAACGTGGGAATAGCCTGTCGCCCTGGATAGAAAACTGATTTGTCAGAAAAGGCTTACACGACGCGAAGCGTTTAGCTTATTTGCTGAGGCTGGCTGCCTCGCTATAGTGACTACAACAGCCTCAAAGGACCGAGGCTAGTGGCTAGAAGTGAACGCCAAGGAATGTTGCAGGACGCAGCATCATCAGGATGATGACCAAGGAAGCGGTAACACACGAAGGCGATCACAGTGAAAGGGTTCTACCCCGTTAGCCCATTCGCCTGAAGACGGTCACCAGGGTGCGTTTGGCTCCGTCGACTAGAAACAAGTAGGTGAAACACGACGTCGTGTGCCCCCAGGCTTCGATATTGCTGCTCGAGCCGTATTTGTGCGCCTTATGCCTGAGTACTTTTTCCGGGATGGGTCGCAGGCAAAGTCCAGGATGTTGAAGGCGCCGTACCAATGAGGACAGAGGCCTGGTGAGCTCGCCGGAGATATTGCGTTCGACGTATTGTTGTACCGCATGCACGGTGACGAAAATTTGCCCAATGGCGGGCGTATCGAACGCCAGATGCGGCGTTCCATACACCGCAGGGTCGATATAAAGCGACTCGATATTCGCTTGCGGATCATCCGCACTGGCCTTGAAGTCCATGTTGCGTTGGACCTCAAATTCAGCCCCGGCCATACATGACCCAAGAAACTGCGCGTAGGGAAGCGCCTCACGCTTGGTGGATTTGCCCAGCATCAGCTTGCGGATCGCGCCAGTAGAGACGCGCAATTTGATCCCTTTTCCGCTGCTCGGCTTTCTATTGAACACCTGGCGCTCCAGAAGCAAATAGCGCATGGCGCACAGCTCGGCAACGAGCTCGGATTCCTGAGTATTGAGCCCCAAGGTCAAATCAAGAATCCCGTTGCGTTTTAGCCCCACGTCCCAGAACACACGAACCGTATCGGGAGACAGAAGCTGAGGAGTCGTCGTGAGAGTCATCATGGCTTCAGTCTGCCAGGAGGCGAGCGTTCTGATTCTGCTCGCGCTGCTGTTTGCGCCGCAGCCGTTCGAAACCACCATAGGCCCGCTGCTTTCTGGCCTCGGCATCCGTCGCTCGCTGTTCAGCCAGGTGAACGCGAGCAAACATTTCAGCCAGCGTTTGAAGCACTTCCTGCTCCCGCGCTCTGAGTGTCTGCCAACCTTGCGCAAGCGCTGCCTCACGCGCGGCCAGGGAGCGCGTGTGATGGAGTCGTGCCGCTTTCAGCTCCAGTCGGCCATCGGGCAGCTTGTCTACCTCGATTGTTTCCCCCGGTTGGATGCCCAGATGTTGAAACAGGTCTGATCCAAGTGTGACCTGCCCCTCGCGGGTAATGATCAGTGTTGCCATGATGTAAACCTCGTAAAAAACGTCATCGCCCGTATGGTTATATTTGCTGCTTCTTATGCTTATTTGGGCGGGCGACACCCACCCATCAGCGAGACCGGTACGTTACGACGACCCTCACGAATCACAAATGCCCAGTCGGCTTTGTCCATGCCTTTGCCCTGGTTGCAGTAGCGCTCCCAGCGAGACATTTCGTAGACCGAATACCCCTGCCCTTTCTGGATATCGTTCGCCTTTTGTAACGACGAGACAATCAGTGTTTTTTCGGGTTGAGGGACGGTTTGGACCGGCAGGTCTGCTGTCAACGGACGATCTAAGTGATTGGTGCCTCCCAAAGTGTGCACGTAGCCCGGCTGACGTAGCGCAGCACCGCCGCGCCCTCTATTGTCCCAGTCCAGCGAGAGCTCTCGATGGGTACGCTGGTATTTCTCCATCAGCAGATCCTGCTCTTTAAGCTTGGCGTTCAGCAGCCCGGTCATGTAATCGCTCAAGGCGATGTGGTCTGGGGTCGGTTGCGTGTCTGCCTGCCTTTTGAAGGCCGGCACGTGCTCGGTGAGCCATTCGAGTGTCGGCGGGTGTTTTTTGAACTGCTTTTGGAACGGAGACAAAGGGCTGGTAGCACAGCCTGCCAGTACGAGACTGGCAAGAGCGAGGATAGTGATTCGCTTCAAAGGGAGCTTCAAGGCAGGGTCCTTTTGGTGGTTTATGCGGTTTGCCTATTCTCCCCAAGATTGAATAAAACACTGTCACGTGAAGTTGCCCAAAAAGGGCAACTTGGCATGACAGTGTTTTTTTAATTATCTGTAACGATGTACCGGGTGACTAACTGATATCCGTACCCCGTCATCATGCTGAGCTTTCTCAAGAAATTCCTGAATGGCGCTGGACCTGCTCCCGTCGCTTGCCCGCCTGCTTTTGATGACGATATTCCGCGTTATCCACCTTTTGCCAAAGGGCTGCCTGTGGCACCGGTCGATAAACTACTGGCCACTCAGTCCCCGTTGATTGAACGTATCCGGGGCGCTACGGGTTACCCAAACGCTGATTTCGATCGATTGGTTCTGCCCGTCTTGCAGCGGTATGCCGCGTTCGTTCATCTGTTGCCGGCCTCGGAGGCCCATCATCACCGAGGGGCTGGCGGTCTGCTTCGCCATGGACTGGAAGTGGCATTTTGGACGGCCCAGGCTTCCAGAGCGATCATTTTCGCGACAGGCCATTCGCCACGTGAGCAACGAGACAATGAACCTCGTTGGCGATTTGCCGCACTCTTGACCGGCCTGCTGCATGATGTCGGCAAGCCACTGTCGGATGTGGCCGTGACCACCCTGGATGGTCACAGCACCTGGAACCCCCACATCGAATCCCTGGTGGAATGGGCCAACACTCAGGGAGCCGATCGCTATTACCTGCGCTGGCGTGATCAGCGACACAAGCGCCATGAGCAATTCTCGCTGATCATGGTGCAACATCTCATGACTCGCGAGGCCTGGGCCTACCTCAATGACCCCGGTCCGGAAATCTCCCAAGCCATGATGGAAGCGATCGGTGGAGTAGGCATGACCAAGCCGCTGGCCCGGTTGATGTTGCGGGCCGACACCGAGAGCGTGGCTCGTGACATGCGGCAAAATCGCATGAGCATGGATGAACACACCTACGGTGTACCGGTAGAGCGATACCTCTTCGATGCCATCCGCACCTTGATCAATACCGGTGTCTGGAAAGTCAATGTGCCGGGGGCCAAGGTCTGGCACCTCGACCAGGGCTCATTCATTGCCCTCAAACAAGGTGCCACCGAGCTATACGAAGCCGTGCAACGCTCGGGCGTGCCCGGTATTCCCCGTGATCCCGACACCCTGGCCGAAATCCTGATCGAACGCGGCTACGCCATTCCCAAACCTATTGAAGGAAAAGATGAAGGAGCCTACTACCGGTATTGGGAGGTTCAGCCGGCCCCGCTCAAGGAAGGGCCGCTGGCCGGTGACATCACGCTTATGCTGCTGCGCCTGGAGTCGCCCGAACTGATTTTTACCTCGGAGCCGCCTGCTCCGGTGCACGGCGTGATTGTGAATGAATCAGGCGAGCGTGATGAACCCGATAAACCAGAGGCGGGTAAGGAAGACGCCATCCCGCCCAGCAAACTGGCTTCAACATCTGCCGCTCCGCCACCTGCTACTCCAAAGCCTGCTGCACCAACGCCAAAGCCGGTGGATCTGGCCTGGGTCGATGAGCCTGACACCCGCAAACAGAAGGATAAGAATCGACCGCTGGATTTCAACGACATGCTCGCGGAGCTCAAGCGGACTTCCGCGCCCGTTCCTGAGCTGAATCCAGTGCCAGGCTCTGCAGTGACCCAGGTAGAAGCCGAGATCGAATCTGACATGCGGGTACCAAGTCCTGCTTCCCCGATTCTGCCCGGGCAAGATCAGGATGTTGAACAGACCAGTGCCGAACCCGAAGCCACTCAAGCTCAATCGGTTCTTTCGGAACACATTGACGATTTACCAGCACCGCCGGCCTATTTCACCGAAAGCCTCGACTATGACCTATCAGAAGAGCGCGCAGGCCAACCTACTGAAG
Source organism: Azomonas macrocytogenes (assembly GCF_014191985.1). Lineage (GTDB taxonomy): Bacteria > Pseudomonadota > Gammaproteobacteria > Pseudomonadales > Pseudomonadaceae > Azomonas > Azomonas macrocytogenes. Next base: position 9,992 of record NZ_JACHXI010000030.1, on the reverse strand, counting down.
CAGAACCGCTTTGTTCTGACGGGACAATCAGCGAGTGGGAGAGCGACGCATTGCCTTCTAACCGTGCCGTCGCAACAAACAACCCCCCAAACGAAATCCAGCCAAGAGCCGCCCGCCAACGCTTAAGCGAATGGCTGCAACACTACCCAGATGCCGCCGCCATCCTTGAAGGCATCATCGACCCGATTCTCGCGGGTGAGGTGGCACTGGGTACGGAGTTGCTGCGTGTACAGAACAAGCTGGTGATTCCCTACCCAACCGGCACCAAGCGCTTCGGAAAACCGACTGAAGTAATGGGCACACTATTCGCTGCCGGAGCCATTGTGGCTGACCCGGTGTTGACTAGCCGGAAAGTGCATGATTTCGATGGAGTGAAAGCACTGGTGCTGGACGCTCCGCTGGCAACCGTGCTCGATGAAGCGCTGAACGAAGCGGCCGAAGCGCTTGATCCCATGGCAGTGCCGGTACCGAAGACCGAGGCACCTATCACCTCGGCAACAGAAGAAGAGCTGCTTGCTCGGAATAAACGCAAGAAAATAGCACCAACCGAACCACTTGAAAAAGCGGCACCTGCCATACAAGAGCAGCCGGTAACTGTAGCGCCGCAACAAAGCGAACTCATGTTCCTGGCAGAGACACCGATCGATAAGCCTTCGACTGACGTGACATCGACTGCTGCCTCGACACAAAGCCCGGTTCGCCGTCGTGAACGACCACCGCAACCTGAATCTCACGACGCCAGGCCTGATCCAGTGGCCGAGGAATCGCCCAGCGCCCATGACGATACACCTGAGCAAATGGGTGAGCCTGATCCTGAAACAGATGCCACTCAATGGATCGTGCAGGAAAAAAAGGTCGAGCAAAAACCGCGTGAAATCGAGGCTCTGCGCCCAGCGACCCTGACCACCGAAAGAGCCATTGCTGAGCTCAAGAATCAGATCCTGTGTGGGGAAGGCCGCTGGTTGGCTTCAGAGGTGATCGAGCAGGACGGGTATCGGGTGACCAGCGCCTTAGCCCTGGACCTGATTGCCGCATACGCCCCGGAAAACCTTGGGAAAACCGCTTTGCGCATGGAATTGACCCTTAATTCCAAGCGGCCCCGACTCTATCTGAAACAGCAAAAACTATGGCTAAAGGTAAATTGAATGGGTATCGAATACGACGCGCTTCACTATGACATGCCGTGGCGCAAGAACTACGAAATGCGCGCAGCATGCGGTTGGGGGGCTGCCTTGATGGCCTCCTTGGGCGTCCATCATGTCACCACGATGCCGTCCCAACCGTTCTATTGGATGGCGGCCATGTGCGGGACGATGGCCATGGTGCGTCTGCCTAAAGCCTTCAAACTGCAACGACTGCAGAAAAGTCTGAGTGGCCGTGCCCTTGAGTTTGTCTCACTGGCACAACTGAAAAAAAACATCGCCAGGCACCCGAACGATGTCTGGCTCGGTTATGGCTTCGAGTGGGAGAACCGCCACGCCCAACGCGTCTTCGAGATCTTGAAGCGGGACATCTCCAGTATCACCCATGCCATACATAAGCAGCGCAAGGACAAGACCATTCCCATGGGCCAGCCCTGGATTCATGGGGTCGAACCCAAAGACGACAAACTCTATCAGCCGATTGCCCATGCTGAAGGCCACACCCTGCTGCTGGGAACCACCGGCTCGGGCAAGACCCGGGCCTTCGATATCCTGATTTCCCAGGCAATTCTACGTGGAGAGGCCGTCATTATCCTGGACCCCAAAGGGGACAAGGAGATGCGCGACAATGCCCGTCGCGCCTGTGAATCCATGGGCCAGCCGGAGCGCTTTGTATCGTTTCATCCCGGCTTTCCAGAAAAATCGTGCCGCATCGATCCGCTGTTCAACTTCTCCCGCGCCACGGAAATCGCCAGTCGGCTGGCCGCGTTGATTCCATCCGAAAGTGGCAACGATCCGTTTACCAGCTTTGGCTGGCAATCCTTGAACAACATTGCCCAGGGCCTGCTGATCATCAACAGTCGGCCCAACCTGATGATGCTGCGCCGCTACCTCGAAAGCGGTGCGGCAGGTCTGGTCTCACAGTGTGTTGAGAGCTATGCGCAGAAAACGCTACCGGACTGGGAGAAAAAGGCCGCCCCCTTCCTAGCCCGGGTCAAGCCGGGTACGACGCTCGAACAACGTTGCAAGGCCTTGATGGACTTCTACTATCAGGAAGTGCAGCCCGTCTGCCCGAGTATCGAGCTCGAAGGGCTGCTGTCCATGCACTCTCATGACACCACCCACTTCTCGAAAATGGTCGCGACCCTGCTGCCGATCATGAACATGCTGACCTCCGGCGAGCTGGGCAAGATGCTTTCGCCTGATCCAAGCGATACCCACGATACCCGCCTGATCACCGATTCGGCACAAATCATCAACCGGGCGCAAGTGGCCTATATCGGCCTCGATTCGCTCACCGATGGCATGGTCGCCAGTGCGATCGGTTCGATTCTGCTCTCCGATATGACTTCGGTAGCTGGTGATCGCTATAACTATGGCGTCGATAACCAGCCGGTCAATCTATTTATCGATGAGGCCGAACAAGCCCTCAATAATCCGACGATCCAGCTACTCAACAAAGGCCGGGGTGCCAAATTTCGCCTGGTGCTGGCTACGCAGACCATTCCGGATTTCACCGCTCGCCTCGGTAGCGAAGAGAAGGCGCTGCAGGTACTGGGCAACATCAACAACCTGATCTGCTTACGAGTAACCGACAACAAAACCCAGCAGTACGTGACCGACAACCTGCCCAAGACCCGCCTGAAGTCCGTGCAGCGCTCGCAGGGGCAAAACACCGATGGTAATGAGCCGATCATGCACGGTGGCAACCAGGCCGAGCGCCTGACGGATGAGGAAGGCGACCTCCTGCCCCCGCAGTTGCTGGGCATGCTGCCCAACCTTGAATACGTCGCAAAGATTTCCGGTGGCCGAATCCTGAAAGGTCGCCTGCCCATTTTAACCCACTAAATAAACCCAAAAGCACGCGAGGAATGAGTGTGGCTGAAACACTGAAATCGGCAACCCTGTTGATGAAAACCATCAAACAACGAGGCCGCAACAACGCCTATCTATGGTCCTTGTTGCAATGGGACTGGCCCATTGCCAAAGACATCATCGATCAGGTGTACGCGTTCTTTTTATCAGCTGAGATCCCGGACACGCCGCTCAGCGAGCTGGCGTGCCAGGTCATCGAAGAAGCCTTGCAGCGGTACGGCACCACCATCTTCGATGGTCCATACCTCAAGCACGAAGATGCCTACCGCATCAGTGTGTTTCTAGACACCCTCATCTCGGTCACGACAGCACAATTGATCGATGGAATATCCGATGAGAAAGGGCACGTCTGGAAAGTCCGCTTCGACGAAGAGCAGGTCATTTGGTATCAACAGGACAAACTCGATAGCGATAGCGATGATGAAGCCTCGCTGCGCGCCCAGTTATATGGATTGTTTGCCTGTGAAAAATTGCAGTTTTGTTTAAGGAGAGCGAGCAATGAACAAGCCATTCTGGCTGGTAGCATTCCTGCTCTGCCTTGAAATCGTGTTGATCATGGTGCTGTTGCCAGGTGATGTAGTGCAGCAAGCCATCCACAAGGAAGCCGGTTATGTCGAGCACACCCTGGGAGCTGAGGCACAAGGCATGCTCATGGAGAAAGCCAACCAGTGGCATCAATCACTACTGTTTGACTCGGGGGTTTATGACAGCCTGTACTACACCCTGATTCCAACCGAGAAGCAGCGAGAAGCGTCCGGCTCCATCAAGACGATGGGCAGCGGCTGGTTCAGAGTGGTGGAAAACCGCCTGGAGGCCCTGTCGCTCGTGGTGTATCAGCTATTGGCTCGGTTCGCGCTGGTACTGACCTGGGCACCGTACATGCTGTTGCTGCTGATACCGGCTCTCTATGACGGTTACATGACCTGGCAGATCAAACGGACTAATTTTGCCTACGTCAGTCCGGTGATCCATCGCTACAGCGTACGCGGTGCGTTGATCCTGGTGGGAGTCATGGCTATTGGTTTCTTCCTGCCGGTGGCCATTGATCCGACAATTATTCCCCTTGTATTGATGGTCGTTTGCATACTGATGGGACTGGCGACCGGGAATATGCAGAAGCGGATTTAATCCACTCCCCCGACCTGCGGGTCGGGGGTTGTCGCGTTCTATGCCAGTGGTGTCCGGTTCAGTCCGGCCAGAGCTGAGTTAAGCCAGGGCTGCTTAGACCTGGTTTTTGCCTTTCTTCCTAGCAACAGGACCGACGAGGCTTCCTTTCGAAGCAACCAATTTGCCGTTCCAAACGGTAAGGTTCTCTCGGGGCGTTGAGAGAGCCTTGCGCGCTTTGACGGTCAAGAATTGGCCTTTTGCTGACCGGGGCTTCCAAATAACCCCTTTAGCAGCTTCTTGGCGAGCCTCTTTTTCCACGTAGGCACACATTTCGTCGGCGTCTTCGAAGCTAACGTTCTCATATGAACCAACAAATTCGTGGCGGTCAATCTGACCGGCAACCTTACGCATGCGGGCGAAGAAATCATCTTCAGTTTCGACTTGTACGGTTTTACTCATTATCGCTTCCTCTTTTCGAGGTATTGCTGCCAATCGGTTTCGAATCGCCTCAGTGTGTCTTCCAGCGAGACGAAATCTACAGGCTCTATTGCACCCATGTAATGTCGATGGTGGTACCCATGAGCATTATCGTATCCTACCACCCGACCATTGTCGCCCGGGTAAACCTTGGGATTTATATAGGCCATGCTGTAGGTCAGGAGCTTTCCTTTCTCGTCGATCAGATACTCACTATGACAAGACTGAACACCAGTTTCTGTCGAGTTTCGCGCCCAAGTCGACGATCGTTGGCCTTCTCGGCCATTACGTCGCCGATGATCTCTAGGACCTTGGTAAAGTGCGTACGTCGCGCAATCGCGTGCCAAAATGCCAGTGACGCTGCATCATCTTTCAATAATGGTGCGATGAGATGTTGCTGAGTCCAGTTGGAGTCTGCTCGTAGGAAGTAAGGCAGTTCTTCGATAAGTCGACGCCGAACAATCAAGCCACTGCGATCAAGTGCGCCGATAGCAACATCCCGAAATTGACGCGCGTTGCTTTTAGCATCGAACGGGTTAGGCATCTCTGTGAGCGACGGACAAGCCTCCAAGAAAACATCGACCAACCTTCCGACGTGCGTGTTCCGCGTATCAGGGTCCATTGGCTCATGATCATCGTCGCTAGAGCAAGCCGTGAAGCTTAGATCGACATCATCACTATTTTCTGGCGTCGAATTGGTCGCTTTGACGGCAATGGCCAAATCCGCAGCCAGACCGGCAAACACAGCATTGGTTTCTTCCTGCCGGTGGCCATTGATCCGACGATTATTCCCCTTGTATTGATGGTCGTTTGCATACTGATGGGACTGGCGACCGGGAATATGCAGAAGCGGATTTAATCCACTCCCTCGACCTGCGGGTCGGGGTTTTTCACGCTGCACTAAAGTTAAAGCGGTCAGCGGTATCGATATACTGATCGCCAGTGCGTTAAAGGTAGCGGTTGGCCAACCCGAGCGCTTTGCCAATGGCCGCCAACTCAGTGCCTAGCTAGGCATCACCCCGCGCGAATAGTGAGCGTCATGGGAATTATACGGAAAGGATTTCCCACTATTTGAACGGTGTACAATTTGATCGTTAGCTATATTTCAGGCCATTCCTCACCTTTTAGGGACTACCACCATGGCCGATTTGCTTCTCGACATTCCCGTTACCACCATCAAGGGTGAGCAGAAAATCCTTGCTGACTTCGGTGCCAGGGTACTGCTGGTGGTCAACACCGCCAGCAAATGTGGTTTCACGCCCCAATACCAGGGCCTAGAAGCCCTGTGGCAGCAGTATAAAGACCGTGGCCTAGTGGTACTGGGCTTTCCCTGCAACCAGTTCGGCAAGCAAGAGCCGAGCGATGAAGGCTCCATTAGCCAGTTCTGCGAGCTGAATTTCGGCGTCAGCTTTCCGCTGTTCAAGAAGATCGAGGTCAATGGCGCAGGTGCCCATCCGCTCTACGTCGAGCTGAAAAAGCGTGCACCAGGCCTACTTGGTAGCCAGAGTATCAAGTGGAACTTCACCAAATTTCTAGTCGATGTCGAGAGTAAAACGATCAAGCGCTTCGCACCAACCACCAAACCAGAGGAGCTGAAAGTCGAGATCGAAGCGGTGCTCAAATGAGTGGACTTTCACCGAAGCTGACCTCGCTGCAACCTGACAACTAGCCAGCGGTGTATCAGCGGGGCGCCCGACCTCGGCCAAACTTCTGGCCGTCCGACGTGTAACGGAGAACCGAGGAAACAAGACAGCCGGTGTGGATGGTAAGCGCTGGACCACACCGCAATCGAAGTGGAATGCCGCGCATGATCTGGAGCGTCGGAGGTACCGGGCATTATCGCTTCGGCGGGTGTTCATCCCCAAAGCGAATGGCAAGCAACGCCCGTTGGGAATTCCAACGATGCGAGATCGTGCCATGCAAGCGCTCTACCTGATGGCTCTGTCACCTGTAGCAGAAACTGTTGGCGATCCCAATAGCTATGGAACGATCGACTGCTGATGCCATGAGGCAGCTCTACGGTTGCCTGTGCCGGAAGCGCTCGTCGCGCTGGGTTCTGGAGGCGGACATCAGGGGTTGTTTCGATCATATCAACCACACATGGCTACTGCGACACGTACCCATGGACACGGATGTGTTGAAGAAGTGGTTGAACGCTGGGGTCGTGAATAAGGGGATGCTCCAGGCAACAGAGGAAGGGACGCCACAAGGAGGAGTCATTTCCCCGACACTGGCCAATCTGACCCTGGACGGACTGGAGTCGCAGCTCAAGAAGCACCTGGGCATCAAACGATCAGGACGGTTGAAGGTCAACGTGGTTCGATACGCCGATGACTTTGTCATCACCGCAGACTCTCCAGAGGTATTAGAGAAGGAAGTGCGTCCGTGGGTTGAGCAGTTTCTGGTCCTTCGAGGCCTGGAACTGGCTAAGAGCCTGTTATTAACCCGTTCATTTTTTGATCAGCCTGGTACTGCCAAGGCCTTGATAGCGGTCGGCAACATCAGGCCAACAAAGGCAATGAAGTGAAACCCTGCCAGCGTCGAGGCCAGGCGCTCGGAGTCCCGACTCAGCCTTCGAAAGCGGGCCATCCAGCCGAAGCTGCGTTCGACCACCCAACGCCGCGGCAGCAGGAGGAAGCCCTTCTTCGCCTGCGTATGCTTGATCACTTCCAGTTGGATGCCATGCGCCTCTGCCTGTCGGGCCGCCGACTCGCCGCTGTAGCCCTGGTCGACAAAGGCAACCTTCACCACCTCACCGGTCACCCGCTGCACTTGCTCGGCGAAAGCTGCCGGTCCTGTTCGTTGGTGGGCGTCACCCGCAGGGCGAGCAACTGCCCCAGCGTATCCACCGCCATGCCCTTGCGGCGTTTGGCTCCGTCATAGCTGGCCCGTGCGCCGCTTTCCGGGGTCGACTGCAGGGTACAGCTGTCGAGGATCACGGCGCTGGGCTGGGCCGTGCGCTTGTCGGCCAGTGGTGCCAACGCTCATCGAGCACCTTGGGCACCAGCGCCCACCTATGAGTGCAACTTCCTCGCCCCCGAATCTGCGATCTGGAGAATCCTCAGATTGCCCAGGCGGGCAGGTCATCGGTTCCATACAGCCCGAAGGCCATAGGGTCGTCGAACAGCTTGCCGTTGGCGTTGACGAGCGAGTCCTGCAGGTTGTCGAACTCGACGCTGGTCGGTTGGTGATAGCTGTCACGGATGGCGCGATTCTCCAGCACCTGCAGGAAAGCCAACTTCCTTGCATGGGCATCGAGCACCGCGCGAGCCAAGCGCTCATGCTTGTCTCCAGGGAAGAAGTGGCACCATTCCCCGGCGATGTACTTGTGTGGGTTGGTCGGTCGCTGCACAGTCACGGCCAGCAGCATGCCCATGAACGCATTGGCCTGGCGCTTGCTGGTGAAGCGATACAGCACAGGGTCTTCCTGCTTGGGGGAGTGGATGTCGACGATCACCCAGGGCTTTAGCGGGCTTTCACTTTTGCGGAGCTGGAAGCGGTCGGTCTGCATGGCTTGTCCTCGGACTGCAGTTTGGATGAGTCCAGTATCTCCACCCAAAGCGTGTGTCATCGGCGACTTCCACCTCTAAGATCGCGCCCATGCTGGGCGCACAACGAAGAAACCCGCATTCGCGGGCTTCTTCAGCATGGGTTGGTTCCGGTGCTGTCACGCAGCCAGCGCTAGCTATGAAGCCATTCGTCGAAGGTCTTGATCGTCCAACCGAGCGACGCCGCATAGTGGACGTAGATATTGTAGCGGTCCTGTAGGGTTTCCATGCGCTCTACCTCATTTCTCCTGTTTAGGAGTGGCAATTGAAGGGCTGGGTGCCCGTCGCCTGGACAGAAAGATCACGCACCCTGCTTGCTTCTAGTCAGCCATTCAGCCATCGACGAGTCCTCCAGTGCGTACTCGCCTCGGTTGGCCCTCCAGATCAGCTCCTTCTCCCGAAGTACATCGAGTGCTTTTTGGACGTTCGGCGTGCTGGCGTTCGCCTCGTTTCCGGCCAGTTCCAGTTTGCGGTTCACTGCCTGGAATGTCTGCTCAGTGAAGGGCGAGAACGGCTGCTTGTTGATTGCACACTCGGCCATGACTTCCAGTACCGCCTGTTGCAGAGCGGAGAGGTCGTTGTAGGCGCTTTCGTAGTCGCTCCAAACCCCGGCTTGGTGATTGAGGGCGCCGGTTCGCAGAAGCTCGCCCAGGTTGCTTGCCTCGCCCAGGCCGACGCTCACCTCGGTCAGCAGCTTGTTGAGCATTTCGGGGCGTCGCCCGACGAGCTGGAAGGCAAACTCAATGTCCTCATCGTGGAACTGGTTGGTCGCTGCGAGTCGTGAGTTCCAGACTTCAGCGACGAACGTCACGAAGTCATCCCCCAGCAGCGGAAACGGCGTGATGCTCGCCCCGTAGAAGGGCTGTTTGCTCTTGAGAACGAGATTCGCCAACTTGTCGCGGCTCGATCCGGTAAAGACCAGCCGTAGGCCATCTGGATGCTTCCCACGGTTCAGGTGGTCACGCGCAGCCTTTAGCGCGAACATCGTGTTGAGGCCGCTTTCGCTGTTGAGCGAGTGTTGGGCCTCGTCGATGATCAGAACGACCAGCTTGCCCGAGACCTCATGCAGCACTTCGAGGGCCTTGGCGAGCGTTGTTCCAGCCGGGAGCTGGGACTTGGTGAAATCCCAACTTAGGGTTCGGAGCAGGTTGATCTTCTCGATGCCTGCTTTCTTGGCCGCTTTGCTCAGGGCGCTCTCGTACTCGCCCAGAGCTGTACCGATGGCGCCAGCGATTAGCACAGCGGGGTCAATGTCTCGGTTCACCCAGAGATCGATGTAGACCGGCAGCCATCCTCGCTCCAGACATTCGGGAATCAGGTCATTACTGAGGAAGGTGCTCTTGCCGGTACGGCGGGGGGCGGCCAGGAACATCCCCGAGCTATAGTCAGCGAAGGACTCGCCGGCCAGGTCGCGCACCAGCGCCTCGGCCAGTGCCTTACGCCGGAAGATCGGGCGTGACGGATTCATGGGATTATCCTCGATTATCTCAGTAACTATAGATTATACCTCTGCGGATAGAATTGGTATAATCCGGCGCCTGGTTGCCCATTTGGGCTGGCGCCGACTGCGAGGGGCGGGGCAGTGCTTGGCGATAATGAAGCGCATGGCGGCGACGAGTATGCTGGGGCCGCTCAGGTAGCCGAGGGCCAAGTTGGGAATCGGGCAACCGAACTCTGATCACTCGACGGTCGCGCTGGTCGAGCGGAATCGGCAGTCCTAAGCCAGACAAAGGCCATGCAGCTTGTGCCTAGTAGTGTGAGTTAGAAATTCGTTTGCAGAAAGAGGCGACCGAGGTCAGGATTTCATCGGCTGTCTTGGTCCACACGAAGGGCTTTGCGTGAG
>NZ_JACHXI010000029.1 GCF_014191985.1 Azomonas macrocytogenes | reverse complement strand
TCGGTGTAGCGGGGCGCTCGCGGGGAATCTCATGGAATGTCTTGGGCATCGGGAGATCGTTGTGCAGAGAAAAAGAGGCGGCATTTTACCTGATCGAAGCGACGGCTAATACGTCGCCTACCGAAAGACGGCATGAACTGGATTGCCGCTATCTGGCTGGCTTATACGAGGCTGGTTGTTTTGGCGAGGCTGGAAAGCCTGCCATGCAGAAGATTTCGAGCGAGCCGCCGATTCAATTTCTCCGCTCGATGATGTAGCGGGCCAGTGCGCGTAGCGCTGCGGCTTTTTCGCCAAAGTCGCTCAGGGACTGCTGTGCCTGCTCATGCAGTTCGCACGCATATAGCTTGGCTTGCTCCAGACCCAGCAAGGCAGGATAGGTGGGTTTGTCGCGGGCGATATCGGCGCCTTGAGTCTTGCCTAGTGTCGCCGTATCGCTTTCCACATCGAGAATGTCGTCCTGCACCTGAAAGGCCAGACCGATGGCTCTGGCATATTCGCGCAGCGCGGCCAGCTCCGTTTCGCTGGCCTTGCCACTGGCCAGGGCACCGAGAAGCACGCTGGCTTCGATCAGGGCGCCAGTCTTGTGCCGGTGCATTTGCTCCAGTGCATGGCGGTCCAGCTTGTGGCCCACGGCGCCCAGGTCGATAGCCTGTCCGCCGACCATGCCAAACGGTCCAGCCGCGCGGGCAAGCACGCTCAGCATGCGCAGGCGCAAGGCTGGATCGGCCGGGTTATGCCGTTCGGCGGCCAGCACTTCGAACGCCAGGCTCTGCAGGCCGTCGCCGGCAAGAATCGCGCAAGCTTCGTCGAAAGCCTTGTGGGTGGTGGGCTGGCCCCGGCGCAGATCGTCGTCGTCCATTGCCGGCAGGTCGTCGTGTACCAACGAGTAGGCATGAATCAGCTCGACCGCGCAGGCCGCGCCGTCGGCTTGCGCCGGATTACCGCTCAACGCTTCGCAACCGGCATAAACCAGCAATGGCCGTACGCGCTTACCGCCATTCATCACGCTGTAGCGCATGGCTTCATAGAGCCGCGCGAGCGGTTCGAGGGGAGCGACGAAAAGCTCGGTCAGACAGGTATCGACCCGCCGCTGACAGTCTTTCTGGTATTGGCCAATCATTGTTGTGTATCCGTTTCGAAGGGAGCTTCCCGCACGCTGCCGTCGCGTTCGAGCAGGATCTGCACTTTCTGCTCGGCTTGGGTCAGTGCGGTCTGGCAATCGCGGGTGAGGCGGATGCCTTGCTCGAAGCAGTTAAGGGAATCTTCCAGTGACAATTCCCCACTCTCCAGGCGTTCGACCAGTTGTTGCAGTTCGGCGAGAGAGCGTTCGAAATCAAGCGCGGCTTTCTTGCGGGCCATGTCGAAGAGCCTGTAGGTAGTAGTGGAGCGGTTTGATTCGGTCGCGACATTAGCAGAGCAGGGCAGTGGATGCCAGAAAGCTATTGGTCATGGTTTTATTCGCAGTTTTGCGTATACCCATGTGATTCGGTGCCGGGAGACATGCTCCCTTTACAAGAGTGAGGTGGCCGTGCAAGGCAGCCATGGAGTGGGAAATGGAAGCCGGAGGCCGGAAAGTCCGGCCTCCGGGAGCCAGTCAAAGGGAGAAGTCGGCCGGATTCAGGCCCAGCTCGCTACAGATGGTACGGCAGACATTGCGCTCGCCTTCATCGAAATCACCATCGGAGCTGCCAATGGCACAGCAGACGCGGACCAGCAAGCGGGCAGCATCTTCCTTGCTGCGCAATTTGCCGATGGTTCTCAGCGCTTCGGCGCGGCCGATCTCGGCATCGAATTCGAACTTGCTGCAAATATCGCCGAAAGCCTTGATCACCTCATTGAGGTCGAACACCTTGAGTTCGCTTGAACTTTGGATGAAGCCTATCATTTTCTGCTTTTCGCTGCTGCTGACGTCTCCATCGGCGGCGGCTACCAGTGCGCAGCCGGAAACCACCGCTTCCATGAACTCGCGATTGCGGAACTTGGCCACTTCAGTGGTAAGCGCTTCACGCGCTGCAGCAGTATTCTTTTTCAGCCAATCGAGCATTGTCTTACTCCTGATCAAAGGGGAATCGGGACTGCTATATCCCGGTAGTACCGGTTTTGCCGCTATGGTGCTAGGCAGGCCCGATCATGCGCGCCTTCCGGCGTTCCGTCGTGCAAACCTGACTTAGCTTCATCAATTTCGACTGTTTTGGCCAGCTTGCCTCGGGCATCGATGGTAGCGTTTGGCGGGCTTTACCCCCGTGGTGCCTGAGGTGCGTTTGCACGGCTAGATATGTATCCGGATGTGCTGTTTTCAAGGTTTTGCTATTTGAGATTCGCCAAGGGTGGAATTTCTTGCTTATCGAAAGCTTCATCGATGCCTATGGATGGCTTCTTTCCAGGAGCCATCCATAGGCTGCATGATCGCGACTCGTTCGATGGCGTTGTGTCTATTTTCGACATAGATGATAACCTGTTTGCTCCAAGGGCCGGGGCACGATACAGACGCTACAACAGTTCGAAGCGTTGTTCCTGTACGGTCTCGGAATCCAGTCCGATCTGCACGTTGAATTCGCCCGGTTCGGCGACTTGCTCCAGGTGGATGTTGTAGAACTTCAGGTCGTCTTCAGTGATGGTGAAGTGGATGATCTTCTCTTCTCCAGCCTTGAGCATGACCTTCTGGAAATTCTTCAGCTCCTTGACCGGGCGGATCAGCGATGCCGTGATGTCTTGGATATAGAGCTGCACGACGGTTTCGCCATCGCGCTGCCCGGTATTTTTCAGGGTCACACTGGCGTCGAGCGTAGCGTTTCGTTGCAGCGTACGGCTCGACAGGGTCAGGCCCGACAGGCTGAACTCGGTATAGCTCAGCCCATAGCCGAAAGGGTAGAGCGGGCCGTTCGGCTCCTCGAAATACTGCGAGGTGTAGTGATCGGGCTTTTCCGGGTTGAAGGGGCGGCCGATTCGCGGATGGTTGTAGTAGGTCGGGATTTGCCCTGGCGAACGAGGAAAGGAGATAGGCAGTTTGCCGGAAGGGTTGTAGTCGCCGAACAGCACATCGGCAATCGCATGGCCGCCCTCGGTGCCGCTGAACCAGGTTTCCAGGATTGCGTCGGCCTGCTCCTGTTCCCCTTGCAGCGCTAGCGGCCGACCGTTCATCAGCACCAGTACCAAGGGCTTGCCGGTCGCCTTGAGCGCTGCGAGCAGGGCGCGCTGGCTGGCGGGAATATCCAGGCTGGTTCGGCTCACGGCTTCGTGGGACATGCTGCGCGATTCACCGACCGCTGCCACGATGACGTCGGCCTGTTCGGCGGCCTCGACCGCTTCGGCAATCATCGCGGCTGGCGAGCGCTTGTCCTGGACGACCTCGGGCTCCCAGAAACTGATGACGTTCAGGTAATCGACGATGCGCTGGTCGTTGGTGATATTCGCACCGCGGGCATGAATCAGTTGCGCCTGGTCACCCAACGCTTCGCGCAGCCCCTTGAGCAGTGAAACCGACTGCCTGGGAAGGCCCGCGGCAGCCCAGCTACCCAGGATATCGATCGGTGCATCGGCCAATGGGCCGATCAGGGCGATGGTGCCGTGCTTTTTCAGCGGCAGGGTCTGGTTCTCGTTCTTCAGTAAGACCAGTGACCTACGCGCCATGTCACGTGCCTCGGCGCGGTGCAGGCGACTTTCGGCATTGGTGTCGGCCGGATCGTCTGCGGCACTGCCGATGCGCCGGTAAGGGTCTTCGAACAGCCCCATGTCGTATTTGGCACCCAGCACGTCGCGCACGGCATTATCGATTTCCTGCTGCTTGACCTCGCCTGAAGCGATCAGCTTGGGCAGCTCCTGCCGATACAGTTCGTCGTGCATGCTCATGTCCACGCCGGCCTTGATCGCCAGCTTGGCTGCTTCGCGCCCGTTGCGGGCGACGCCATGCTTGAGTAATTCGCCGATGGCGCCGTGATCGCTGATGGTTATGCCCTTGAAGCCCCAATCCTTGCGCAACAAATCCTGAAGCAGCCAGGTATTGGCTGTGGCTGGTGTCCCGTTGATCGAGTTGAGTGCGATCATCACTCCGCCAGCCCCGGCATCGATGGCGGCCCGGTAGGGGGGCAGATAAGCCTGGTACATGCGCACCGGGCTCATGTCGACGATGTTGTAGTCGCGCCCACCTTCGACGGCGCCGTAGAGCGCGAAGTGCTTGACGCTGGCCATCAGGCTGTCGGGGGCCTGGAGCGAGTCGCCCTGGTAGGCCTTGACCATAACCTTGGCGATCCGCGATACCAGATACGGATCTTCGCCCAGCCCTTCCGAGGTGCGGCCCCAGCGCGGATCGCGAGAGATATCGACCATTGGCGCGAAAGTCATGTCGATGCCGTCGGCACTGGCCTCGATGGCCGAGATCCGCGCGGACTTGGCGATCGCCTGCATATCCCAGCTCGATGCCTGGGCCAGGCTGATGGGGAAAATCGTCCGGTGGCCGTGCACGATGTCATAGGCGAAGAACAACGGAATCTTCAGGCGGCTGCTGTTGACTGCCGCGTCCTGCAGCGGCCGGTTTTCGGTACGGGTGACACTGTTGAAGGTTCCGCCTACATGCCCCGCCGCAATTTCCTCGATCAATCGTTCTTTCGGCATTTCTTCCCCGCCAATGCTGATCAAGCGCAGCTGTCCGATCTTCTCTTCGAGCGTCATCTGCTGCATCAGATTGGCGATGAATATCTGCTTGTCTTGCAGTGCTACGCGTGGCGAATCGGCCAGAGCCGGCAGGTAGAGCAGGCTGGCAAGCAGGCCCAGCAAATACAGTTTATTCATCGAGTTTTTTTTCAGACAGGAAAGGTTTTTGCAATCCACAGAATCACCTTGATCGGGGAAGGCCGCCGATATGCTTAACGGGTCACTTTTACCTGACTGGGCAGGAAGGAGAAAGGAATATCCCGCTGCCGAGGGGCATTACAAGCTGCTGCTTTCATTGTGATCGGCAACCATGGCCGTTCGTTCGCAGAGGCTATTTTCCGGTTTGAATGCGCTGGGGCGCTCTTTCTTTCCAGGCTGTTCGATCAAACCAGGCGGTTACGGAACAACCAGGCGGCAAGCGGCAGCGTGAGGGCAGCAACGGCCAGCATCGGCAGGAAATTGGCGGCGATATCCGCGAGTCCCGCGCCTTCGAGGTATACCCGGCGCACCAGATCAATGGCAAAGCGCAAGGGGTTGGCGTAGGTGGCGATCTGCAGTGCCTCGGGCATATTGCGAACCGGGGTGATCAGGCCGGAAAGCAGGATCAGCGGCATCATCAGCACGAAGGCATAGACCATCGCCTGCTGCATGTTGGCCGAGAGCGCGGAAATGGACAGGCCGATGCCGACGCAGGCGGTGGTGAATGCCAGCAAACCCGCATACAACACCCAGACCGAACCGATCAGGGGAATCTGGAACCAGAACCAGGCGATGACCAGAATGATGCTTGACTGCACCAGGCCGATCAGCACCGGCGGGATGGCCTTGCCGATGAGGATTTCCATAGGCCCCAGCGGCGTGACCAGCAGTTGGTCGAACGTGCCCTGCTCGCGCTCGCGCGCCACCGACAGGGATGCCAGCAGAAGCGTCTGGATCATGCTCAAGGCAGCGATCAGGGCTGGCACGATGTTCCAGCGTGATTCCAGGTTGGGATTGAACCAGGCACGGGTTTCGACCTGGATCGCCGGCTGACTGGCACCCGGCAAACTGGCGTTGTAGTCGGCGATCAGGTTGCCGAGATGGCCGGCTGCCATATTGGCTGTCGTTGAATTGCGTCCATCCAGCACCAACTGCACGTTCACCCCCGCTCCGGCGGACAGGCGCTCAGCGAAATCCGAGGCGATGCTCAACACCAGCAGCGCTTTGCCCGTATCGATCACACGGGCGATGTCGGCGGGCGATTGCAGAGTGGCCACGCGCTGGAACACGCCTGATCCGTCGAGCCGGGCGAGCAGTTCGGTGGCGGCCTTGCCATGGCTCAGGTCGAGCACTGCATAGGGTGCATGGTTCAGGTCATAGGTGGCACCGTAGCCGAACACGATGGATTGCATCAGCACGGGAACCAGCAAAATGGCCCGACTGGTTGGGTCCTTGAGAATCGCCAGCAATTCCTTGCGGATCAGGCTGGTGATACGGCGAATGAATGCGATGAAAGCAGCCATGGTCATCAGTCCAGCGTTTTTCGCGTCATCAGGCGGGCGGCACCGAGCAGCAGGACGGCGTAGCCGGCGAGTACGGCCCAGTCCCTGACGATCAGGGGCCAGTTATTGCCGGCCAGGAACAGGGTCTTGAGTAGTTCCACGAAATAGGTTGCAGGCAGGATTGTGCCGATCACTTGAATGGCCGCGGGCACATTGCGCAGGTCGAACAAAAACCCTGAGAGCATCAAGGCTGGCAGGAAGGTGGTCAGGACTGCCACCTGGCTGGCCAGAAACTGGTTGCGCGTCTTGGCCGAAATTACCAGGCCGATGCCCAAGGCGACGAGCATGTAGAGTGTCGAGCTGATGAGCAGGACGATCAACGAGCCCTGGATCGGCACGTGGAACAGCAAGCGTGCGGCTGCCAGGCACAGGCTCAGGCCCAGCATGCCGACCATGAAATAGGGGATCATCTTGGCCAGCAGGATTTCGAGTGACCGTACCGGCGTGACGAACAGGGCTTCGAGCGTGCCGCGTTCCCACTCGCGGGCGACCACCAGTGCGGTCAGAAAGGCACCGACCAAGGTCATGATCAGCGCGATCAGCCCCGGCACCAGATACCAGGTGCTGGTATTGGCAGCGTTGAACCACAGGCGCTCGGCCAGCGCGACACCCGGCATCGGGCCAAGGCGGCCATTGCGGTCGGCCTGGCGCTGACTCCATTGGCCGATGGCGCTGTTGACGTAGCCGCGCAGGGTCGATGCGCTGTTGGCATCCGTTCCGTGCAGCAGCAACTGGAGCTGCGCGTCTCCCCGAACCAGTCGCCTGGAAAAATCGGCGGGTACGCGCACGATGCCGTCTACCCGGCGTTCGCGCATCAGTCGCTCGGCCGCGGGCATTGTGTTGACCCAGATCGGCGCAAGGTAGGGCGAGCCTCCCAGACCAGCCACCACCTCGCGCGCGGTGGATGAAGCGTCCTCCAGCACTACGGCTACGGGGGCATTTTCGATATCGAGCGAAATCCCGTAGCCGAAGATCAAAATCAGCACGATGGGCAGTACCACGCCGATGGCCAGGTTGCTGCGGTCGCGCAGCAATTGCCGGAATTCCTTACGGGTCAGTGAGGCCAGTCGCCGCCAGAATCCACCGTGTGCGACCGTCTTGGCGGTAGTCATGGCCGCGGCCGGAGTCGGAGCTGCAGCCACTGGCGTTGCCTGGGGTTGCTGCTGGGCGCGGGCCTGTTCGACGATGCCGATAAAGGCACTGTTCATATCGCGCATGCCGCCAGCCTGTTGGCGCACTTCGGCGGGCGTGCCCAGGGCGAGCACCCGTCCCGCGTCCTGAATCAGGATACGGTCGCAATATTCGGCCTCTTCCATGAAGTGCGTGGTCACGATAATGGTGGTGCCCGCCTGGGCCAGCGCGGTGATGCGCCGCCAGAATGAACGCCGCGCCAAGGGATCGATGCCGCTGGTGGGTTCGTCCAGAAACAGGATTTCCGGCTCGTGCAGCAGGGCCACGGCCATGGCCAGGCGCTGCTGGTAACCTCCGGGTAGCTCGCCACTGCGCATTTGCAACTGATCCCGTAGATCGAACTGACCCAGCACCGCGTCCATGCGCTCGCGCAGTGCGGTGCCACTCAGGCCATAGGCACCGCCGAAGAAGGTGAGATTTTCGCTGACCGTAAGATTGCCGTAGAGCGCGAATTTCTGCGACACATAGCCCACTTTGCGGCGTGCCGTCGCGCGCGCCGTGCGCAGGTTGACGCCGGCGACTTCAAGATGGCCACTGCTGGCTGGCAATAGGCCGCACAGCATGCGGAACGTGGTGGTCTTGCCCGCGCCGTTCGGGCCGAGCAGCCCGAAAATCTCGCCGCGCTGCACGCTGAAGGACGTGCTCGCCACGGCGGTGAAATCGCCGAAGCGGCGCACCAGGTCGCGTACTTCGATCATCGGCGGCCGTGTTTCGCCAATTGCGCTGGCCGCCGCTTCGTCGAGGATCAACGTCTCGGCGGGCCGCTGCTGGCGCAGCAAAGTCTGCACGCCGTCTTCGAGTCGCACGGGCACGCGGTGGTACGCCACACCCGTGAGCAGGGTTGCGAGGCGAGCCGGATCGGCCTGGGGACTTTGAATGAACCGTACCTGGCCAGCTTCAGGCACTGCATCGATGATGTTCTCGCTGTCGTCGAGAAGCTTGGCCTGCAGCGTGCGGGCTGGCGTGCCGAGCGCCGGCGTGGCGACAAAACAGCGCTCCCGCGCGGGCTCGCACAAATCCTCTGGGGAGCCTTGCGCCAGTAGGCGGCCCTGGTACATGACGAAGATGTGGGCGCAGCGCTGCGCTTCGTCCATGTAGGCGGTACTGATGATGACGCTCAGTTTTTCTTCGTCCACCAGGCGCTGGACGATCTCCCACAATTCGCGCCGTGACAGCGGGTCCACGCCGACGGTCGGTTCGTCCAGCAGCAACAGATCCGGTGAGCGCACCAAGGTGCAGGCCAACCCCAACTTCTGCTTCATGCCACCTGAGAGCTTGCCGGCGGGGCGCTCGGTAAAGTGCGTAAGGTCGGTCATCTGCAGCAGGTGCGCAAAGCGCTCGTTCCGCAGCGCTGACGGAACACCGTGCAGATCGGCGTACAGATCGAGGTTCTCCTGCACGCTCAAGTCCTCGTACAACCCGAAGCGCTGGGGCATATAGCTAATGCGATCCTGCACCGCCTGAGGCTGGGTCGCGACATTCAGGCCCAGAATTTCCAGAGTGCCCGAATTGGCTTTCATGAGCCCGGCCATCAGCCGCAGCAGGGTGGTCTTGCCGGCGCCATCCGGCCCGACCAGGGCGGTCAGCCGGCCGCTGGTAATGCTCAGCGACACCTGATCGAGTGCCGGTCCCAGCGGTGAGCCGGGAAAGACCTTGACCAGCTCTCGCGCCTGCACCACGGCGGGCATCTGTGTATTCATGGCGTGGCGCCTTGGTTGCCGTTCATGCTGTTCAGGGCCAGGCGCACGGTCGCTGGCATGCCCAGACGCAAGCGATCCTCCGGGTCCCTGACTCGCACGCGAATCTCATAGACCAGGCTGGTGCGCAGTTCTTCGGTCTGCACCGCTTTCGGAGTGAACTCTGCCACCGAGGAGATGTAGCCAACGGAGCCTTCGATGGATTGCGCGGGATGGCTATCGGTGCTCACTTGCGCTCGCATGCCTGGCCGCACCTGGCCCAGCTGCGGTTCGGTGACGTAGACGCGGACCCATTTCGGCTCGATCAGGGCCAGGGCGAAGACCGGTTTTTGCGGCGAGGCCATGTCGCCCGGCTCCAGCAGGCGCGATCGCACGACGGCATCGGCAGGGGCTTTGAGTTCAGCCTGTGACAGGCGCAGCTGCAACAACGCCAGTTCCGCCTGCGTGGACTGCAGTTCTGCTTCAGCCTGCGCGATATCCTCGGCGCGTGGTCCCAGCTCCGCCAGACGCAAGGCCTTGCGCTGGTCTTCTGCCTGAGCGCGGGCTACCTGCAGATTCGATACCGCATGATCCAGATCCTGGCGCTTGATGGCCTGGCCGTCGCTGCGGCGGGAGAGCTCTTGCAGCCGCTGCAAATCCTGGGCGGCGATAGCCGCGTCGGCGTTGGCTGCGGCGGTTCGCGCCCGGGCCTGGGCAATTTCCTCGGGGCGCGAGCCATTGCGCAGACGTAACAGTATTTGCTCCTGGGCCGCGATTTTCGCCTCGGCCTGGGCCGCTTCCAGTCGCAGCGTGCGGGTGTCCAGCAGCGCCAGGACCTGACCGGCCTTGACCTTGTCGCCTTCTTCCACGCGCAGCTCGATCACGCGGTCGCTACCTTCAAAGGCCAGTGACACCTGGCGGATATCGACGTTGCCGTACAGCGTCAGCAGGTTGCTGTCAGGCGCCGGTCGAGTGAACCACCAAATACCGGTGCCGATCAGCGCCAGCGTGGCAAGGCCGGCGATGATTGTCCTTTTCATGATGGGCTCCCTGCACGAGTAGGCGATGAATGCACTATATATTAAATTCAAATTGAATTTGAAGTTTCTCTGGGCGAACATATGGCATGTTTTCAACCACGGGTTCCCTTTTTTCCTATGGGTAAACCACGCCGGATTCCGCGAACAGACGGAGAGGCTACGCGTGCCAGGATTCTTGCTGCTGCAGGCTGGCTGTTTGCCGAACGCGGCTATGCCGGCGCGGCCAGCAAAGCCATCTGCGAGAGGGCGGGCACCGACCTGGCGGCCATCAACTATCACTTCGGCAGCCGCGATGGCCTTTATCGCGCCGTGCTGCTGGAAGGGCACAAGCATTTCGTCAACCTGGACATGCTGTCCGAACTGGCCCGCTCCGATCTTGCGCCGCGTGCCAAACTGGCCGTTTTTATCGACCGGATGGTCGAGAAAGTGCTGGATGACCAGGGTTGGTACAACCGGGTTTGCGCGCGGGAGATATTGGCTCCCTCGCCTCACTTCGCCAGCCTGATCAGTGAAGAAGTCATGCCAAAGTTCAATCTTTTGGCCGGCATTATCAGTGAAGTCACGGGTATTCCCGCCGGTGATCCCGCGCTTTCCCGCTGTGCGATCAATATCATGGCTCCCTGCCTGATGCTGCTGGTGTTCGACAGAAATACGCCTGGCCCGTTTCAGACCTTGTTTTCTCAGCCAGCCGAAGAGTTGGCGACGCATCTGAAAGGATTTGCGCTGGCAGGGCTCGAGGCGGTGAGCGCCATGGACAAGCCGCACGCCGGGCCGGGGAATTGATCGGGTAACCGTGGCAATCGCCGCTGCCGGGCAAGCGTCTTTCTGCAGCGCTTTCAAAGCAATAGCAGGGTCGCCAGCCCACCCAGCAGGCCGATGGCCATGACTGGCAGGGTCAGGCTACCAAGCGTCGTCGGTATCCCGGGCATTCCAGCCGCGTTCGGTGCCGATCAGCAAACCGATGGCCAGAGCTATCGCGAGATTAAGCAGAAGGTCATGGGTTATGGGCATGCCGACACACCGCAAGGACATGCCTGAAGCGTAGAGGGCGTTCCCCTTTGCGCCAAGCGTGCGCTATTCAGCCCAGAATGGCAGACCGATCCGCTGGAGCCAGACCGACCTTGCAGCGAACGGCGGTCATTGCTGTCGGCCCAGGGCCAGATTGAGGCCAAAGTAAACGAAGACGCATCCCGTCATCCGATCCAGCACGGTCATGACGCGGCGTCGGGCCAGAAAGTTGCTCAGCGGCACCGTCGCCGCAATCAACGCGGCGAACCACATGAGCGCGAGACTCACATGGATGCAAGCCAGCAGAAAAGTAAAGGAGGCGAGATTCACTTCTGGCGGTACAAACTGCGGAAGGAAAGTGATGTAGAAGAGCCCGACCTTGGGGTTGAGAATATTCGTCAGAAACCCGCGACGCAGCGCTGCCAGGAGGCTTTCCTGTGACTCGGTGGCAGGGCTTGCAGCCCCAGTCAGGCTTCGGCGTGGCTTAAGCAGAAGCTTCACCCCAAGCCACACCAGATAGGTGGCTCCACTCCATTTCACCACCGTGAACGCGGTAGTGGACGCGATAAGCAGGGCACCAAGCCCGACAGCGGCCGCCGCGCCCCATATCAGGCAGCCAACGGCGACACCCAGCGCAGTAAAAGCAGCACGTCGCGAGCCTCCTGCAGCAGCGGTACGCAACACCAGCGCCGTATCCACGCCTGGAGTGATCGTCAGAATGCTGACAGCAACCAAAAACTCGATCAACGCTTGGGTAACGGTCAACGCATCCGAGCTCTCATGGTGTGTGCAGCGGTCAGGTGAAAGGCTCGAAAGAACAGCCCCGCGTCATCCGCGAAAACCGGCCCTGCTGGGGTTTATTCGATAGGGGCTGACGTACTTCTGATGAAGAACCAGCCCATCATTCCTGTCAGCACTTCCATGACCGATGGCCAGCCGAGATCGCCATTGGCCATTACCCCGCCTGACAACATCGCCAGCAAGGCAATGCCCCCTAGTTTAGCCTCGGCTCGCCAGCGCTGCTTCCAGATACCGATGTTCGATTCAGAGCTATTCACTTCGACCTCCCGCAGGATTCCCAAAGAAACTTGGCTGCTTTCAGATCGATCAGGGTACGAAGCGAGATGTGAAAAAAACCTGATAAAAGTGTGAATGGATTGTAAATGGGAGGTGGATCAGACCTACGGTAACGCAAGCCAGCAGAAAAGACTGAAAATGGAAAAGTCGGTTAAGGAATGCTGTTGGAAAGCTGATTCCGGGGTTTCACTGCCGCAGAGGGGGACAGCCCATTCAACCAGCATCGCCATGTATATGTCATTTACGCTTTGCGTAGCAAAGTACGGATGGCATTCAACTCGGCGGCTGTCACTGATTGGCCGCTTGCGATGATCCTGTATGCCCATTGAGCTCCCGAAAGCTCTTCCCCATGCTCAACCAGATGGCCGAAGCGCTTGAAGGCACTTTCCAGGTCATTGACCATTTCAGGATAAAAGGGTCCGCCATCGAATCGGATACTCAGACGGCCCCATACGGAGCGACTGATCATATAGCGGTCGTCGACCCTGGGTGTGTTAAGTAACGTCGTTACGCTCAGACGAAGCCCGTGCAGCTTTCGAGCCCACCACTGCCATCGTTGCATCATGCGTTGATCCTCCTGTATCGCCACATGCTACAAAAAACCTGTTTTGGGATAAACCTAAAACAGGTTTATTTAGGTCGCCGGCCTCTAGTCCGGTAACCCTATGAAAACCATACATTCGCCGTCCTACCAGCGACTGATCGGCTTGCTGATAGAAGCGCGCAAGGAAGCGAAAATGACCCAGCAAGGGCTTTCTTCGAAGCTGGGACGCCAACAGTCCTACGTCTCGAAGTACGAGCGAGGTGAGCGCAGGCTCGATGTGATCGAATTTCTTCAGGTGACGCTCAATCTGGACGCTGACCCTTATCGGCTGTTGAAAGAGATCGAACCGCTGCTCCGAGCACCAGCTAAAGGCACCAAATCACTTCAGGACTGACATAAGAAATCAGTTGTTTGGTCCAGGGACTGGTCTCTCGTGCCCCAGTATCCGTTTGATCGCATGCCTGGGCCTGGCCGAGCCAAGCATGGAACGCCCCAGCGCGGTCAGGGTCAGGCAGCGGCCTTGTAGGACAGCCACTGCGGCCATCAAGGCCTCGAGAAGGCGGATATGGATCGTAGGGAGTGCCTTGGCGAACGCGGCGTACTAAGAGTTGGACGGCCTGCCTGGGATGGGGCATCGGTTCGTTTGGCGAGACCCAACGTCGCCTGCCCATGCAGACTTCTTCAAGCACTACTGCTTTGATTTTTCAAGAAAATTTATGGGGGGCACTCAAGCACGGAATACGTTTGCCCGCGCGGTGACCGCCGCCCAAAAGGCGTTTTTTCCATTCTGATCGATCCCATTTTCTGCCACTCGGTAAAACCAGGGCCATTTTGTCACCCACGACACATGGCTCCACTCATCCAATGCCCCACCGTTGGAGAAATTCCTCGGGTCAAGCCTTGACTTTGCTGTTCTTTGGCTCAACATACCATCCATGCAGATGGTTATTGGATGGCAAGGGGATGGTTATGAGCATTCATGAGCTTCGGCCGAAGGCCGGAGACACGACCGAAAAAATCACGATCAACCTAGGGGTCGTCGACTTGGGACAGATCGACCTGCTGGTTCAGGAAGGCTTTTATTCGAATCGAACCGATCTCATTCGCACAGCGATTCGAAATCAGTTGGCGACTCATGCCGAAGTGATTCGGGAAACGGTCGCCCGCAAGACCTTCGTCCTCGGCCTGCAGCACTACACCCGCCGCGATCTGGAAGCTGTGCAGGCAGCCGGACAAAGGCTGCAGATCCAGGTGCTGGGACTTGCCAGCATTGCAACGGATGTACCTCCCGAACTCGCGCTGGCGACGATCGATTCGATCGTCGTGCTCGGCGCGCTCCATGCCAGCGCTGCGGTGAAGGCCGTGCTGGCGGACCGAATCCGGTGACCGCAAGAGCGGCCCTGGGAGATTTGACACTATGAACGCACGACGTAATTCTGACCTGCTCGAAGCCACACGCCTGACGCGCTCCGGCCAGCTCCTCGAAGCAACCGCCCTCATTCAGCGTGCGCTGGGGAGCCGCTCGGCACCACCGCCCGCGGCCAATGTCTCCCCGGAGAGCAACACAGAGGGAACGGTGATTGAAGGCAACTTCCGCGTCATCGATGGCGGCTCGATTGCCCCGGACAGCACGGCGCAGGACATCGACCGGGAGGCGGCAGACATCCAAGACAAGCCCGAGACCGTTACCGAACCGCTCTCCGCATCGTCGCGCTTCGGTGCGGCCCTGCGCGAGAAACTGTTCAAATTCCGGGGACCAGCGCCGGCCTTCGACCGGATCGTCCCCCAGCAAGCGCCTGAGGCGATACCCGAGGGAGCCCAATTCATTACGGGCTCGTACACCAATCCTGCGGGTAGCCGCAGCTACAAGCTGTATATCCCGCGTGGCTATGAAGAGGGGCAGCCGTTGCCCCTGGTCGTCATGCTGCATGGATGTACGCAAAGTCCGGACGATTTTGCCGCTGGCACCCGCATGAACGAATTCGCCGAGAAGGAGCCCTGCCTGGTGCTCTATCCAGCCCAGTCGAAGGCGGCGAATTGTTCGAAATGCTGGAACTGGTTCAATCCGTCTGACCAATGTGTCGACCAGGGCGAACCGTCGCTGATCGCCGGCATGACGCGCGACATCGCGGCTCGCTACAAGGTTGATCCGCAGCGCATCTATGTCGCCGGTCTCTCGGCCGGTGGCGCCATGTCAGCGACGATGGCGATGACCTATCCCGACCTTTATGCCGCTGCCGGCATCCATTCCGGGTTGCCCCACGCGGCTGCACATGATCTGCCTTCCGCATTCGCTGCGATGCAGCAAGGAGCCAAGTGCGCTGGACGCCAGACGAAGAGCGCAAGAAACAGCAGAGCGCCCGCACGTCCCGTCCCAATCATCGTCTTCCATGGGGACCAGGATACGACTGTTCATCCCGGCAATGGCGATCAGGTGATCGCCCAGTTTTCGCCGGCTGCTTCCCATCCCGCCGCCCAGTCGGAAACCGGCGCGAATCCGGGGATGAAGGTGGAACGGGGCCAGGTGCCGAACGGGCATGCCTACACCCGCACCGTCTATCGTCACCCGAGCGGCTTGCCGCACGTGGAGCAATGGACGATTCACGGTGCAGATCACGCCTGGTCCGGGGGCAGCACCCGCGGCTCCTATACCGATCCTCGGGGCCCGGACGCGACGAAGGAAATGATGCGCTTCTTTCTTGCACACCCCCTCCAATGAAGTCCTAGGCGTCTGGGCAGTGGAGAGCAGAGCATTGGCCCACCAAGCTCGCCCCCACCCATGAGTACCTGCGCGCGGGCAGTAGCACTTGGATTTCAAATCCGAGTGCTCCCAAGCCGGCGGTTTGCCGGTTTGAGGCGCGATCAGATCAAAATCAGATAGACGGAAAAACTTCCTGCGACTGGTCACTTCGATACCCTCCCTGCCTTGGGTACTTCAGTGACTCCGCGTTTCACAGCGTCGAGAGGCCAAGCAGGGCATCGTTATGGACACTTGTACGCCAACGTCACACCGTCAGCGATGGTCAGCAGCGATAAATCGACACGCTTATCGCCGTGCAGCTTGTTGTTCAAGTCCTGCAGCGCCCGGGTTGCATCGTCTTCCGCTTCATGTGCTACCAAGCCACCCCACAGCATGTTGTCGAACACCAATAGCCCGCCTGGCCGTAACAGAGTGAGGCAGCGTTCGTAGTAAGCATCGTAATTCTCCTTGTCGGCATCGATGAACGCAAAGTCATAAGTGCCTGCCTCACCGGCCTCAAGACACGCATTCAGGGTATCGAGTGCAGGGGCCAACCGTAGATCGATCTTGTGTGCCACTCCGGCCTGCTCCCAGAACGGCCGGCCGATACGGGTGAACTCATCGCTGATATCACAAGCCAGAATCTGGCCGTCATCAGGCAGAGCCAGCGCCACCGCCAATGCGCTGTAGCCAGTGAAGACGCCAACCTCTATCGTGCGCCGTGCCCCCATCAGCTTGATCAACAATTGCATCAGTTGCCCTTGCTCCGGCGAGATTTGCATCCCGGCGTTTGGGTGCAAGCGCGTAGCTTCGCGCAAGGCGGACTGAGCCGGGTGTTCGCGCAAAGAGTGCCGACGAACGTAATCGAGGAGTACGTCGTTCATGGGAATGTCTTGAGTCGTCATACGCGGCCTCCAGATTAAATCGGCATACCGACATGTTTGCTCAGTTAACGCCATGGGGTAGCAGGGATTTACTCTGCCTGAATGCCTGAGTGGTCAGCAGGAAGGGTGCAAGGCCCGTAGAATCTAAGGCTTGGTGGATATCAGTGGAAGGGGCCGGAAAAAAGCCGGCTTTTATTATTTTTATATATTTGAATTTTATATGTATTTTTGTTTGATGCCGTTTCAGCCCACACTTCAGCAAGAGTCTGAGCATAAATAAGACTATTAATGCCACTATCTGAAAAAGCAATGGCATGCCTGGTAATGGAATCGACTTCCCTTAACTGAAAATGACCCGCTATTTGCATTCAATGTGGATACGTATTGCAAAGGGGATGATCACTGCATAGGTCGCTCGACCGGCTCAGAACGACCCGAAGCAGTCATGGGTTTTTCCCGTCAAACTTCCGCTTTGGGTCGATTCTGTTGAAAAAGTCGGTTTGCATGGTTGCGTTACCAATGGAGCGAAAAACCGACCTTCTAAAATCGCCTATACGCCACCATTTCGCCTTAGGTAAGGGGTCAAGTACCCCCTGAAAATACCTCAAAGCTACCGGTAGCGACTTTTTCAACGGAATCGGTCGCCAGCGACCATTCGACGGTATCGGTGCTCCCTCTAACCAGAATAAATGAGGGCGGACGTCGAGAGAAGCTTGGAACACTGCTGCTCTCGACCCAGAGGAAACGGCATAGGGTGGAGAGGTGGAAGATGGTAGAAGTTGCCGAAAACTGTATGACTGGCTGAGCTATTGATTGTCTTCAGTACGTCATTGACGTATGCTCTATCCATCCTGACTATCATCGAATCTCCGCTGTTCACTAAGCTCTGGCCCGATTACTGGACGGAGGATGAGCGTGGTGCCTTTATGACCTTCCTCGCCAGCAATCCCGAGGCCGGCGCTGTCATTCCCGGCACTGGTGGTTGCCGCAAGGTGCGCTGGGGGATAGAAGGGCGCGGCAAGAGCGGTTCCGTGCGCGTCATCTACACTGCGCAGTTGGCCAGCGGAGCCCTGGTGGCCCTGTTGATTTACGGCAAGGGCGCTACCGATAACATTCCGGCGCATATCCTGCGCAAGATCGCCAAGGAGATGAATCATGCCCCTGACTGAGAAAGAACTGCTTGAGCGAGACGCCAAGCGCAACATCGGCGAGGAGCTGTTGGCCGCCATTGTCGATGTCAAGGCAGGACGCCGCGGCGCCGTGCATCGCGTGGAATTGACCGAGGCCGCCGAGGCACGAAGCAAAACCGGGCTGTCGCAGCCGAAATTCGCTGAGTTGCTGGGAGTGTCGGTGCGCACCCTGCAGGAGTGGGAACAAGGTCGCCGCTCGCCATCTGGCGCTGCGCGCTCACTACTGCATATCGCCGCCCAGCGTCCAGACGTGTTCCGGGACGTACTTTCAAGCTGAGTGCGCACAGAGCAGAAATGAGAAAACTGCTCAGATGACCATTATGCCTGTAAGTCGCGTGATAAGCGGAGTCCGGCCAAAAGCGGTCGGATGAAAGTTCGGCATCGTGCTTCAACGCTTGCGCTGCCTGCCCGCGCTTTGCGTGGTCGCTAGTGCAGCTTCGAGCTTAGCAATTCTTAGATCGAGATCGATCCGTCAATACAGGTGACTGCTTGCCCACCTACCGTGATCACATCGTCCCCGATAGTGAGATGAATGAAGCCTGCGCGGCCGACCTTTACACCCTGGCTAGCCAGCAGAGACCTTCCGAAATAGTCGGTTTGTTTGGTATGGCGAATGAATGCTGCCATGGCTCCGTTTCCACTGCCGCATACAGGGTCTTCATTGACGCCGCATGCAGGCGCATAGGCCCTTACTTCTACGCCTGGCAAGCCGTTATCTATGTGCTTACCGAAGATAACCACCCCGGTTGCTTTGGCCTGGATGTTCTGAACGCACATACGTTCGAACTCCGGCCCATTGACCAGTACCGCTTGAGCGTCTGGTAATTGTGCGAGTATCCAACGAGCCCCAACATCAACCAAGGCTGGTCGGCGATCGCGAACGATGGCTGTACCAAGAATGGCTTCCAGCTCATCAACTTCTGAGTCATTCAGCGGTGTGAATTTGGCCTCAGGCAGCTCAAAGGCGATCCGCTGCTGGTTCGCTTCGTCGACCGAGACCTCTAGCTTCACAAGACCAGCTCCACACTCCTGCACTAACGCCCCTTCAGTAGGCACGATGATGCCCGCCTCCATAAGGGCATGGGCGGTGCCAATCGTAGGATGCCCTGCAAAAGGCAATTCTGAGCGGGGCGTGAAAATTCGCACCCGGTAATCTGCCTCAGCGCTGGTCGTCGCAATAACGAAGGTCGTTTCTGACAGATTTGTCCAATTGGCAATCTGCTGCATATGCTCGTCTGTTAACCCGTCAGCTTCCAATACCACCGCTACGGGATTGCCTTTGAAACGCTCGGCAGTGAATACATCGACTTGCTTGAAACGTACTTGAGTCATTGATAGCTACCAGTTAGCACACTCGAGGCTCATCCTAAGAGTTGCCATCAGTTAGGTGCAGTTTCAGTTGAAATTAAATGGACAGGTACAGTTTGCTCCGCGTTCTCAGAGATTCAGCGAGGACGACAGCTTGTCAGGACTGACTGCCCAAATGTCCTTCGTATCGCGATTTAGCGACCCGATGTCCTCACTGCAAGGTTTGTAAGATCGCCCTCTTGAAGCATGGCGTGTAAGCGCTGGCGTTGATCGGGACTAGGGAGAACTCCGCTGGTCTGTGCCTCAATCGTTATGCATGGTTACCACAGCCTTGGCTCGCCCACGCTCGTCGATTTCGGTGATCATCCAATTGCAGGTGATCGTGTCGCCTGAGTAAACCGGACGCTTGAAGTGGAACGTCATCCCCAATGCTAGCCACCTATCTGTCCGCCGATCTCGGTCATCAAACTGGCCGTCAACAGCCCTTGGGAAACGGGAGCTTTGAAGTTCCTCAGCGTGGCGTAGGGGCTATCGAAATGTACCGGGTTGTAGTCACGCGAGATGCGGGCGAAGTCTTCTATGTCCGTCTCCGTGAAACGCCGGGTTAAGTGAAACTGTCGCCGGTACGGAGTCCATCGGCTGCTCACGCTCTAAAACTCGCCATGCCTGCCCCTTGGGCTACTAATCATGGAAGGAATGTTCAGGCCCAGGAAAAGCGCCTGCCTCAACTTCGGCGGCAAAATCCTAGGCCGCTGTATGCAGTACTCCACGCATATCGGCGTATTGCTTCACGAATCGCGGCAGTTGCCTGTTACGTAGTCCAACCATGTCCTGCCACACCAATACTTGAGCGTCGCACTCGTTGCCGGCGCCGATCCCAACAGTAGGGATTGCCACCGCCCGGGTGATGTGGCCTGCGATCTCACTGGGCACCATTTCGATGAGTAGCGCGAACGCGCCAGCTCTCTCGAGCGCCTGCGCAACTTCAAGCAGGCGCTGGGAATTATCGCTCCCTGCACACGGTAGCCACCTAGTTGGTGCTCGGCCTGGGGTGTGAAGCCGATGTGGGCCATGACCGGTATTCCAGAGGACACCAGCTTTTCCACCTGCGGCAGAATTTCTATACCGCCCTCAATCTTGATCGCATGGGCACCACCTTCTTTCATGAAGCGTACTGCCGTGTGAAAACACTGCTCCGCCGATGCCTGGTACGAACCGAAAGGCAAGTCAGCGATGACCAGGGCACGGTGCGCCGACCTGCTAACCGCGCGCGCCAGCGGAATCAATTCGTCGACCGTTACGGTGAGAGTCGAGTCGTAGCCGAAGACGTTGTTTGATGCCGAATCACCGACTAGCAATACAGGGATGCCGGCCGTCTCAAAGATCTCAGCGGTGTACATGTCGTAGGCGGTGAGTATGGCCCACTTTTCACCGTTCGCCTTCATCTGCTTGAGGTAATGGATTCTTACGCGGGCTGGTTTGGCAGTGTTTTTAATGCCGCCACGGGGAGGTCTGTTTGAACCTGCCCCACCAGAGCGGACGCCAGGAAGCGATACTTTGATCGCAACCTGGAGGTTCCCATGCAACGTATTACCCGTCGTCGCTACAC
>NZ_JACHXI010000028.1 GCF_014191985.1 Azomonas macrocytogenes | reverse complement strand
ACGCATCTCGGTCCGGCAGGCTCTGGGCAGACAGTCAAGATCATCAACCAGGTGCTGGTTGGTATCGGGCTGTTTGCATTGTCCGAGTCGGCCTCTCTCGCCGGCGCGGCCGGACTGGATCCGCAGCAAGTGGTCGAAGCACTATCTGACGGCCGCGCCGACTCTGTGATATTTCGCGAATTCTTCGTGAAATTTGCGAACCATGATTACGCCCCGACGGGGAGAATCGCAAATATGCTCAAGGACATGCAGAACGCACAGGACCTCGGGCGGTCTGTCGGGCTGCCGTTGCCGTTTACGAGTCTGGCTCTCGATCTGAATAGGTGGCTGGTGTCGCGTGGTTTGGGCGATGCCGATATTGCGGCCACTATGGAGTTCTACCGCAGTGCCGAAAATGTGTAGGTGTAGCTGCTCGCAGTTATCGGTCTTGTGCCTACGCTGATTGCAACTGAGGTCGGTCAAGAAAACGTAGTTGTGGTACAGGCCGGTTTTGCTGTCGTGGTATTAGCCGGGCAAGCGCAGGTTGAAGGCGAATGCACCGCTGGGCTGGCCGTTGCCGAAGCCGTCGGAGTCCCAGCTCCAGAGGGTTTGCCGGGTGTTACCGGTGATCAGGCGAGGGGTGTTCAGGTGGTCGCTGTGGATGTAGAAGGGGGTGCTGAAGGTCACTGCGCCGCTGGCGTTGTAGGCGACGGTGACGCCGCCGATCGGGGTTTCGTCCAGCCAGAGGTAGTACTGGCTGCCGAGTTTGCGGCCTTGGTTGTCGAATGTCGTTTCACCGAGCAGTTGGCCATCCGGGGTGTAGAGAAAAGCTATGTTGTGGCTGGCGAGCAGCTTGCGCACGCGTTGGCCGAGCTGTAGTTCCAGGATCTGGACGCGGCCTGCCAGCGCCAGGAGCAGAAGAGGCAGAAAGTCGAGACGAAACATCCTTGAATTCACGATGCGATTCCTTGTGCGGTCACTGCTCGGCAATGGTCTGGCTGAGCGGGTTGCCTTGAGCGTCGTACTGGTAGTGGATCACCCGGCCAGGCTCGGTCACGGTCATGGGCAGGGAGAGCGTGGGGTGCCACTCGGTGGTGATGGTGCGTTCCTGAGGGGTTCCGGCGGCTTCGGTGCGGCTGCTTTCCAGGCCGCGAGTGTTGTAGGTGTAACGGGTGACATGCCCTTGGGCATCGGTCGCGGTCTGAACCTGGCCGTTGGCGTTGTAGGCATAGGTGGAATTGCTGGCCGGGCAGTTGGCGGAGGGTTCGCCTTCGATCCGGGTAATCTTTTTGACGCACTGGACGACATCGAAGTGGTAGATCGTCTGCTTATTCAGCTCGTTGTTTACGGTTGTGGTATCGGAGCCATAAGAGAGGGTGACTTTATTGGCACCACCGGCATGTTCGCTGGAAATGGCTCGGCCTTGAGCATCGTAGGTCCAGGTGGCGTAACGGATGCCTCGTTCGTCGGTGATGCCGTTCAGGTGGCGCGGATAACTGGCGTTTTCGTAGTGGAAGCTTCTGGTCTGGGTTGCCGTGCCGCCCCAGGACTTGGTGAGTTGGATCAGCCGGTTTTTGCTGTTGTAGTTGTATGAAACCGTGAATCCTGCGGTGCTTAAAGAGAGTGGCTGGTAGTAGGTGTCTTGGGTGAAGGTCAGGGTATTGCCAAAATCGTTGGTTACTACCGTAACGTCGCCAGTGGCGGCGTCCCTGCTGCTTGAAACGAAATGGAGAGCCGTGCCGTTACGTGAAACGTTTCATAGTTTCAGCCGTTCAGTAGCCCGTGACACTGATCGCTCCGAGGCAGCCCGTCTGGTCGGAGGTCAGGGATTTTCTTCGGGCGTTTCGAGAGTTTCGAGCTGCAGTTCCAGCCCGTGGCCCGCGGCGGTCTGGGGCGATGTCTTGCCGTCGCCTTGCAGCTTCAACCTGAGACGGACGTTGTTCGCCGAGTCGGCGTTTCTCAGGGCTTCCTCTTCGCCGATGGCGCCTTCGTTCACCAGATCGACCAGGGCCTGATCGAAGGTCTGCATCCCCAGGTTGCGGGATTTTTCCATGATGCCTTTGAGTTCGGTGAGTTCGCCGCGATAGATCAGTTCTCGGATGGTCGGCGAGCCGAGCATGATTTCGACGGCGGCCCGGCGGCGATTGTCGAGGGTTTTGACCAGACGCTGGGAGATGAAGGCCTTGAGGTTATTGCCCAGGTCGTTGAGTAACTGTGGGCGGCGCTCTTCCGGGAAGAAGTTGATGATGCGGTCCAGCGCCTGATTGGCGTTGTTGGCATGCAAGGTGGAAATTGCCAGATGGCCGGTGTCGGCGAAGGCCAGGGCGTGTTCCATCGTCTCGCGATCACGAATTTCGCCGATCAGGATGACATCCGGCGCCTGGCGCAGGGTGTTCTTCAGGGCTGCGTGGAAGCTGCGGGTGTCCACACCGACTTCGCGCTGGTTGATGATGCACTTGCGGTGCCGATGCACGTATTCCACCGGGTCTTCAATGGTGATGATGTGGCCGCTGCTGTTGCGGTTGCGGTAGTCGATCAGCGCTGCCAGGGAGGTGGATTTGCCGGAGCCGGTGCCGCCGACGAAGAGCACCAGGCCGCGCTTTTCCATGATGACATCGAGCAGCGCCGGTGGCAGCTTCAGGTCTTCGAAGCGTGGAATGTCCAGCTTGATGTTGCGCGCGACGAGGGAGACTTCATTGCGCTGCCTGAAGATGTTGATGCGAAAACGGCCGATGCCGTTGAAGGCGATGGCCAGGTTCATTTCCAGCTCGCGCTCGAATTCGGCCCGTTGCTCGGCATCCATGATGCCGTTGGCTATTGCAGCGATGGCGCCGGACTGCAGCGGTTCGGTGCTCAATGGCCGCAGTACGCCGTTGAACTTGGCGCAGGGCGGCGCGCCGGTGGAGAGGTAGAGATCGGAACCGTCCTGGCTGGCCAGGATTTTCAACATCGACTGGATATCCATATGCACCCGTGAAAGGCTGGAAGAGGCGGTAGCGCCTGAATCGGGCACTTTAGGCGCACGGGCTGGCGCTGACAGTGAAGCCGTTCACCGGGTGAAATGATTTATCAATGCCTGTTCATCACTACTGAGGCTCGTCAGCCGTCTGGATCGGCAAGCGCCTGCAACGGGGCGAGTTGTGCCTGGAAGGCTTTCTGCGAGGCCCAGATACGGCCGTTCAGTTCCGCGTGCTGCGCCAGTTCACCAAGCAGTTTTTCCGTTTCAAGCTGCAATGCCGCCAATACCGCCTGGGGAAAGCGGCGTAACTCGGTGCCTGAGCGGCGCAGTTTTTCCTGGGCCAGGGCCGCCTGGTAAAGCTGTTCGCCCAGCATATCCTGGGTGGCAGCACGCGTCGCTGTGTCGAGAATGGCCTGCAACAGGGGCGGCAGGCCATTCCAGGCCTGTTGGTCGATCAGCAACTCGACCGGTTGCTGCGGCGCCTGCCAGCCGGGCTGGTAGCAGTAGCGTGCGACCGGTAGCGCATCGGTTGTCTGCATAACCCCGGCCGCGTCGAGTGCGCCAAGGCGTAATGCCGCCGGGATTTCATCGGCGCGCAGTTCGACAGGTACTGCGCCGAGACGGATCAGCGCCGCGCCGGCAAGACCGGGAAGGTGGATCTTCAGGCCTTGCAGAGCGTCCGGGTGGTCGATTGCCCGATTGCACCAGATCCCCATGGCCGGGCCTTGGTTGCCGGCCAGCAAGGGCTGCAATCCGACTGCTGCCCAGGTTTGTTCCCAGAGTGCCTGGCCACCGCCCTGATTCAGCCAGGCGGCCATTTCCAGCGCTGTGAGGCCGAACGGTTGCGCCTCGAAAAACGCTGCGGCGCTGATTCGTTCATGCCAATGGCGGGCTCCGCCGTAGATCAGTTGGGCTTGGCCATGGGCGAGTTGGGCGGGAATCTCCAACTGTGGCTCGCTCGGCAACAGTTCGACGATCAGCCGGCCATCGCTCAGTGTCGCGATACGCTCGACCAGGCGTCTGGCCGCCGCTTCCAGATCGGGACGGGCGTTGAGCATGCGCCAATGCAACGAGGTGGTTTGCGGCGGCTGACTGGCAGGCTCGTCGCAGCCGACCAGGGCAATGGCCGTCAGACCCGCGCCACCCAGCAGCTGGCGCCGTTTCATGGTGCAGCCTGCTTGCTCAAACCGCTTCCAGCTTGGCGTAGCTCAGCATCAGCCATTTGCTGCCTTCACTTTCAAAGTTGACCTGCACGCGGGCATGGGCGCCGGCGCCCTCGAAATTGAGAATGGTGCCGTCGCCGAACAGCGCGTGCCGTACCCGCTGGCCAAGCCTGAACGGCGTATCCGGCACGCCGGCTCCACTGAAAATGGACGTTTGCGGGGCACAATAGGGCCGGCCCACGGTATTGGACAGGCGCACTTCCTGAAGCAACGAGGGTGGAATCTCGCGGACGAAGCGCGACACCTTGTTGTAGGTTTCGCCGCCGTACAGCCGGCGCGTTTCCGCGTAGGTCACGATCAGGCGCTGCATGGCGCGGGTGATGCCAACGTAGGCCAGCCGGCGTTCCTCCTCCAGTCGACCGGCTTGTTCCAGGCTCTGTTTATGCGGGAACAGCCCTTCTTCCATGCCGACCAGGAACACCAGCGGAAACTCCAGGCCCTTGGCGCTGTGCAGGGTCATCAACTGCACACTGTCTTCGAAGGCGCTGGCTTGCTGATCGCCCGCTTCCAGTGAGGCATGGTCGAGGAAGGCTTCCAGCACGGTCTGGCCTTCTTCCCGTTCTTCGTTTTCGAAGGCGCGGGCGGCGTTGACCAGTTCCTCCAGGTTTTCTACCCGCGACTGGGCTTTTTCGCCTTTTTCGTCGCGGTGGTAGGCGAGCAGGCCGGACTGTTCGATCACGGTCTGGGTCAGCAGGGAAAGCGGCATCTGTTCCACTCTCAACGCCAGGGTATCGATCAGCTCGACGAAGGCATTCAACGCGCTGGCCGAGCGACCGGCAACCGCCTTGGTGCCCACGGCCTGATGCAGTGCATTCCACAGCGACAGGTCCTGGCTGCGGGCGAAGGCGCGCAGGTTTTCCACGGTCTTCTCGCCAATGCCGCGCGCAGGCAGATTGATCACGCGTTCCAGCGCCGCATCGTTGTGGCGGGTCTGGATCAGGCGCAGGTAAGCCATGGCGTTCTTGATTTCGGCGCGTTCGAAAAAGCGCTGGCCGCCGTAGATACGATAGGGAATCTTCTCCCGCAACAACCCTTCCTCCAGCACCCGCGATTGGGCGTTGGAGCGGTAGAGAATGGCGATGTCGCTGCGCGCAAGCCCGGTCTTGAGCGACTGTCCGATGCCTTCCACCACATAGCGCGCTTCGTCGTGCTCGTTGTAGGCGGCGTAGAGGGAAATCGGCTCACCTTCGCCACCCTCGGTCCACAATTCCTTGCCGAGCCGGCCCTGGTTGTTGGCGATCAGCGCGTTGGCGGCCTTGAGGATGCAGGCGGTGGAGCGGTAGTTCTGCTCCAGGCGTACGGTCGTGGCGTCCGGGAAGTCACTGCCGAAACGCTGGATATTCTCGATCTTGGCACCGCGCCAGCCGTAGATCGACTGATCGTCGTCACCCACTACCATCAGGCTGGCGCCGCCCTTGGCCAGGTGTTGCAGCCAGGCATATTGCACCGTGTTGGTGTCCTGGAATTCATCCACCAGCACATGTCGAAACCGCCGCTGGTAATGCTCCAGCAGGCCGGAGTGGTCGCGCCAGAGATCCAGCGCCCGCAGCAGCAGCTCGGCGAAGTCGATTACCCCGGCGCGGGCGCAGGCTGTTTCGTAGGCCTCGTAGATCTTGCGCATGGTGCCGAGAAACAGATCACCGCTGGCCTGGATGTTTTGCGGGCGCAGACCTTCGTCCTTTTTCCCATTGATGAACCACTGGGCCTGGCGTACCGGCCATTTGTTGTCATCCAGGCCCAGTTCGCGAATCACCCGCTTGAGCAGCCGTTGCTGGTCGTCGGAGTCGAGAATCTGGAAGTTCTGGCTCAGCCCGGCTTCCTGCCAGTGCGCGCGCAGCAGCCGGTGCGCCAGCCCGTGGAAGGTGCCGACCCACATGCCGCGCGGATCGAGGCCGAGCAGTTGCTCGATGCGCGAACGCATCTCGGCGGCGGCCTTGTTGGTGAAGGTCACCGCCAGGATCGAATGCGGCGAAGCGTTTTCTACCTGGATCAGCCAGGCGATCCGGTGCACCAGTACGCGCGTCTTGCCGGAACCGGCGCCAGCCAGGACCAGTTGCCGGCCCAGCGGGGCGGTTACCGCCTGGCGCTGGGCATCGTTGAGGGAATTGAGCAGCGGGGAGAGGTCGTCATCGTTCATGGGGCGCGATTCTAGCGTGCCCCGCTCGCATTGACGAAGATGGCGTACAGGGATTGACCGCCGGTGATGAACAGGCGGTTGCCCTTGGGGCCGCCGAACGTCAGGTTCGAGACGGTTTCCGGCAGGTGCAGGGTCGCCAGGGGCTTTCCTTCGGGGTTGAAGACTTTCACGCTGTTCTGCGCCGCGTTCCCCGCCCAGCTGCACCAGAGATTGCCGTCGCTGTCGCAGCGAAAGCCATCGATTGCCGCGCCGGATTCGACCTCGATCAGCACGCGGCCGTTTTCGAGCTGCTCGCCGTTCACGTCGAAGACTCGTAGGTGATTGCGCTGGCCCTTTTCGGGCTGGCCGGTATCGCTGATGTAGAGGCGCTTGCCGTCCGGCGAGAAGGCGATGCCGTTGGGGCGGTGAAAATCATCCGCAACGACCTGGGCAGTGCCGCCCTGCGGATCGATCCGATAGACATTGGTCGGTAGTTCGAACTCGGCTCTGTGTCCCTCGTAGGGACCGAAGATGCCGTAGCCGGGGTCGGTGAACCAGATGGCCCCGTCGGCGGCGACTACCGCATCGTTCGGTGCATTGAGCCGCTTGCCTTGGTAGGCGTCCAGCAGCACGGCGGTACTGCCGTCATGCTCCAGCCGGGTCACCCGGCGGCTGTCGTGCTCGCAACTGATCAGCCGCCCTTCTCGGTCGCGGGTATGTCCATTGGCGTTGTGGGACTGGGCGTTGAATACGCTGACCCGGCCATCGTCCTCGTTCCAGCGCAGCACCTGCGCCGAGGGGATATCACTGAACAGCAGGCAGCGCCAATCGGCCATCCAGACCGGCCCTTCGGTCCAGCGCCCGCCCGTCCACAGACGTTCGAGCAGCGCATTGCCCAGACGCCCCTTGAAGGCCGCGTCGTGGATTTCCCACGCCGGGTCGGGCATCAGCATGGCCGGGCTGCCGTCCCAGTCTCGTTGCAGGCCGAACGGGTCGGCAGCATCGGCAGCCTGAAGGCGGCCTGCGGCCAGGGCGGCGCTGGAAAGTAGCGATACGGTCAGGAATTTGCGTCGGGCAAGAGACAAGGCCAGGCTCCTTGAGTGGCTGAAAACCGAAACCCTGCCATCCTCGGCGGCGCTACCGCTACCTTGATGGTCCGGGCATTTACGCTATCAGTAGAGCCGGGACCTGGCATTCCTGCAATGCAGCAGGAGTCCTGGTGAGCCGTCGCCGGGTAGCATTCGCTGGGTAGTCATGCAGCCAAAGAAGGCTTGTTTATCAACCCTCTTTGGCTGTGACGTTATGGTATGTAGGCCGGCAATGGAGCAGTCACTGGCTTCCTGGCAGAGTTCGGCCCTGAATCTACTTGTGTTTTTACCGAGTGTTCTTGCTAAAGCGTCGAGAACTTGTAGCTAGTTGTCATTGCAATTCTGTCTTTCCTCTTCGAATTCCAGATCGTGCTTCTTGCCCGAGGAATCCTTGTAGATCATCTCCGTAGGTACGACTTTGCAGGGACCAACGTTAGGTTTTGCGGGTGCATTTTCTTCCTGGATGGAGATGACCTCCTTAACGTCCAACTTTTGACCGTCATACTCTTCAACAGGCGGTTTTTTGGATTCGGCTGAGGCAGCCTGTCCGGCTTCGGCCAGATATAACGGAGACTGTTGGGAGCGTATCTCATCCAGAGTTGAGCCTAGAACTGTATTGGCGGTAAAAGCGATGCCTGCAGCACAGGACCATATGGTAACCATGAGAGCTTTTTTCATCTGCATTCCTGATTCTGTTTTCAGTACACGTTAGAAAAGACTTATAAAATGGAGGGCGGAAAGCCCTCTGAGTTCAGCCTCGAATTCTCCGACTGGTCAAAAGATTTGCTCATGCGCTCCTCTTCAGAAAAGAGGCATGATGAATACGAATCATGCATACCACTCGGTTACTGAACGGTTACTGAGTTGAATCTACCGTCACATTGTGGGTGCTTCTACTCGGTACCGGCCACTTGTTATATCGCATGCAGGTCTGTGGAGTTTCCGATAAGTTGGCGACGAACATGGCGAGACGACTTGCCGAATTGCACGTGAGACGGGCTTTCCCGGATCTTCAACCCAGTTTGAAGATATCGGCCGTTACCATGCTTTCCCCCCGCTTGCGTGGTTCGGCTGCAGCGTCGTATACCACCAGCAGCGATGGTTTTGCCTGGCCTTTGCCTGAGTTGAACAGGGCCATGCCTTCGGCATGATCCACCCCTTCACCATAGGGAACCTCCAGGATTCGCTGCAGTTCGCTGGCGGGTACCAGCGCTTCATCCTCAGGAGCCGTGCCGCCCACCCACCGAAAGATGCTGACCGGGCCATCGATATCCAGGGTCGGTCCGGCGAGAATCAGCAGATCGGAACCCTGCACGCACAGATCCCGGATACCCAGGCCACCCAGTTGCAGGAAGTGTTTGCGGTAGCGACGGCCTTTCGGGCCGATGCTTTTGAGGACCAGGGTCGAGGGCTGCGCCTTGTCTTCCTGTACGCCTATTTCCAGTATGACCGCCCAGCCGCGCAGTACCGGGCCACGCAGGCCGAGGAAGATTCGCTCGCCGACGACGGCCAGACCTTCGATATCGAAGCCGTTATCCTTGCCAGGAATCGCGAGGAACGGCCCCAGATGCTTATCGTTTTGCAGCAGTTTGGTCAGTTCGTTACCTTTTTTATTGCTTTCCAGCAGAGCGGCATGGAGTTTCCTGCCATCGTGTATGCCGCTTTTAGCCAGTTCGTAGGTCCCCTCGCTTGCCAGCAGCGGAATCCGCGCCAGCAGATAGCGATTGCCGTCATGGCTGACCTTGGCCAACTGTTTTCTGGCTTTGTCGAGGTCGAGGCCATCCTGCAACTTCGGGTTCTTGCGTTTCAGGCTGTGCGACCCGACCACCCAGAGGTAGTCGCCATCGTAAGCCAGGCCCTCTATATCCGCCTCTTCCAGGTCAGCCGGATCGTCAGCCGTGGCCGGTAACGCAAGATAGTGGCTCAGCAAAAATTGCTTGTGTTGGGCGTAGTGATAGGTGTCTGGCTTATTGTCAGCGTTTGCGAGATGCGTGAGCCTTTCCAGGCTGACCGTCTCGTCGTTTGCCACCCAGAGGGTATTGTCGATCTGTAGCGCAACGGATAACCCATCCCGAAGTGCCTTGCCTTTGCCCAGTTCGTTCAACTGCGGGTCGAATTCCAGTGTTGCAACAGGTGTTTTCTCTACCACGATGAAGCCCTCTGTTCGCCAAGTCAGGCCGCGTTTTCTTTATCGAGTAGAGTAGTCGTCCCATGAATACAAAATGGCTACAGAGGTGATGGCAGGTAGCGTGGACCGATCTTCAAAGGCTGAATGTCCGGGTTGCTTGATTCAGCTCATTTCCAGGTGTCAATAGACGTTCGCTCTGTTGGCATCCACGGTCGATGTACGCAAGATAAGCAGCGTTTAGCCGATAGGTGCGCTCAGTGTGATGAAAGAACAGACCTTCGAAATACCGAGAGCGCTGAGTT
The DNA here is from genome assembly GCF_014191985.1 of Azomonas macrocytogenes. Taxonomy (GTDB): domain Bacteria; phylum Pseudomonadota; class Gammaproteobacteria; order Pseudomonadales; family Pseudomonadaceae; genus Azomonas; species Azomonas macrocytogenes. The sequence continues at coordinate 18,611 of NZ_JACHXI010000028.1, read as the reverse complement.
TCAGCATGGAGAAGATATGAAGGTTATAAAAATTGAGTGGTTGGTTTTGGCTTGCTTTTTATCCGTTGCATTGGATGCAGGCGCTGAATGGAAATACACCGAGATCAAAGACAAGGTGAGGGGAGAGACGACCTATTTCGCAAAAAACAAATCATCAAATAATAATTACCCCTCTTATGAAGATCTGTCTCTTGATTTTTCATTATTTAAATTGAGAAATAAAAGCAATGTTTCATTTCAATTGAATGGTGGTGTATCCAACTGTTTTTCGCCCAATTTTTGTAATGTAAAAATCAAGTTCGATGATGGAAAAATTCTGGAGGTGAAAGCCAGTAATTCAGTTGAAAAAATAGAATTACTGACGATCAAGAACTCAAGGTTTTTATTTGAAATGGCTTTGCTGGCCAAGAAAATGCAGGTAGAGCTTCCTGTTTCCGATATTGGACTGGTTCAGTTTTCGTTTGATCTGTCTGGATTCAAATGGAAACAGGAGTTTTCCCAGACAATATGAGGGGCAGGAGCCCGCCAAGGTTTATCTACCACTATGAAAAATTAGGCTTGGCCGGTACTCAAGCAAATAGTTCAGATTCGACAGCGCAAGGCAATCCGTAGAAAGCGCTAAAGTCATGAGGCCTGCCGAAAGGAACTCTCGTCAGCAGGCAATTGATTGATTTTTAAACTGAACACTAACGCTCGGCTTTTTATCTACACCAAGAGTTGTTTGGAGTGCATGGGCATGGTGTGTCATCCATTGGGCCAATGCTCGGCTTTTCGGCCCAATGTTGTTTCACCCCCGCGTCGTTGCTCCGCCTTCCAGTTCCCGCATCAGCAGTGCGTAGCTCAGGTCCACGTTTTCCGGCACCGGCAGGTAAAGCGTATGGCCGTCGCCCGGGGCCACCTCCTTGCGCTCGCCTTTTTTGTTTTCCAGGGTTTCCAGGCGGAAGGTGAGGTTGCCCTGCGGGGTCATCAACTCCAGGCAGTCACCGATGGCGAAGCGGTTTTTCACCACTACTTCAGCCAGATCGCCACGGCGCTCGCCCGTCAGCTCGCCGACGAACTGCTGGCGTTCGGAGAGCGAATAGCCGCGCTCGTAGTTCTGGTATTCATCATGCACATGGCGGCGCAGAAAGCCTTCGGTGTAGCCGCGATGAGCCAGGGATTCCAGGGTATCCATCAATGACTTGTCGAACGGCCGGCCAGCGACTGCGTCGTCGATAGCCTTGCGGTAGACCTGGGCGGTGCGCGCCACGTAGTAATGGGATTTGGTGCGGCCTTCGATCTTCAGGGAATGCACGCCCATCTGCACCAGTCGCTCCACATGCTGCACAGCGCGCAGGTCCTTGGAGTTCATGATGTAGGTCCCGTGTTCGTCCTCGAAGGCTTCCATGTATTCGCCGGGACGCTGGCTCTCTTCCAGTAGCATCACTTGATTAGTCGGTGTGCCGCTGCCCAGGGTCGGTTCGATCTGGAACAGGGTTGGCGCTGCAGCAGGAGCGACCGGCGGGACCGGCTCCTGCGCATGGACGATATTGCCCAATTCGTCTTCCTTGCCCGCATAGGTGTTGTATTCCCAGCGGCAGGAATTGGTGCAACTGCCCTGATTGGGGTCGCGGTGGTTGAGGTAACCGGAGAGCAGGCAGCGCCCGGAATAGGCCATGCACAGCGCGCCATGGACGAACACTTCCAGCTCGATACCCGGCACCCGTTCGCGCATCTCGGCGATTTCCTCCAGCGACAGCTCGCGGGACAGGATGGTCCGGGTCAGCCCCTGTTGCCGCCAGAACTCGACGCTGGCCCAGTTGACCGCATTGGCCTGCACCGAGAGGTGGATAGCCATCTGCGGAAAATGCTCGCGCACCAGCATGATCAGACCGGGATCGGACATGATCAGCGCATCAGGCTGCATCTCGATCACCGGTTGCAGGTCTTTGATGAAGGTCCGCAACTTGGCATTGTGCGGCGCGATATTGACTACCACGTAGAACTGCTTGCCCTGCGCATGCGCCTCGTCGATCCCCAGCTTCAGGTGCGCGTGGTCGAACTCGTTGTTGCGCACCCGCAGGCTGTAGCGCGGCTGCCCGGCATACACCGCATCGGCGCCGTAGGCGTAGGCGTAGCGCATGCTTTTCAGCGTGCCGGCAGGGGACAGGAGTTCGGGGCGGAAGGTGGAAGCAGGCATGGCGCGACGACTCGCAGGAGCGAAAAAGGAGGGAAATTTTACTGTGGTTTCGTTCGCAATGGTGATCGAGCCGCGCAATGGTGTGCCTGTCGTTGAGCGTTGCTGCACAAACAGGCTCACTCCTGGGGCGTGAAAAACGTCGAATGACGGGAAAGTAGGCGTCTGTACAGGAAACGACTGGATAATGGGTGTGAAGTCAGGGCATATACAGTGCCAGCATCAGACCGGCGCCGAGCAGGGCGACCAGGATGTTTATGAAAATTCCCCACCTGGCTGCGTAGTCCGCTGGAAATTCGGCGGGATTCAGGGTCCTCAATACGATCAGATATTGGCGGCTTGAAAAAATAGCGGCAAAAGCGCCTAACGCGATGAAGGCCAAGCCAAGCCAGAACGTAACGATAAACGTGGTTACTGACTGATGTTGAGGATTTATCGCCTGAATCAGCAGGCCTGAGCGCTCGACAACGAACCCGAAGGCAATCAGGGCCAGGCTGGTTCTATTCCATGCCAGCAAGGTTCTTTCGGCAGCGAATAACACTCTGGGATCTTTCAGTTCGGACATGCTCTCTCCTTGGTCTTTCTAATGAGTCAGGGGAATCAATAGGGATACTGGATGCATGTCAATGTCTGTGACGCAGGCAAAAAAAAGGCCCGTTCGGGAACGGGCTTAAAATTAGCGTCTCGCAGAAGGTTCATTTCAGAAACTAGCCTGCAATAAAATATTACAAAAACACATGTGAAAATAATGTTAAAGCGATTGACGAAAAGAATATTTATCTAATTAACCCTGTCGATTGGCTGTGTGCTGTTTCACTCCATGCGAGCCAGCCTGGTGACTGTGCTTTCTTGGTCCATCGCAGGCAGGGCGATAGGCTGCATGAGCATTTTCATGTCGATTCGCTGTCCGGCTTGCAGTAACCGCAGGCCGGGACGATCCTGCAGGTGGTGAGCATTGATGGGATGGGATACGGGCTCGAAGCAGAAAAAATCCTTGTCCGGTGGGGTATATAGGATGAAGGTGTCGCTGTGCTCGGTGAGGCATTCCAGTCGGTAACCGGCATCCGGCTGAATGATCGAGAATTCGCCGTTCCAGCCGGAAAACGCATGGTCGATCAAGGTTGCCGGTAGCTCCTTGGCCTTGGTGAAACACCAATCCCCTTCGATCTTCCTTTCATGGCGGGGAAAGCGCTGATTTTTCTCGAACCAGACGGCCCTGGCGCTGGCCTGGAGCCGGGTGTGTTTCCAGCGAGGAAAGAACGGATGCAGCCCGATGCCGTACCAGGCTGGCTCATGGCCTTGGTGTACCACGCTCAGTTCGATGAGCAGCCCTTGCTCGTTCAAGGCAATCTTCTGTTCGGCCTGATAGGGATAGGGTTCTTCGGAGACGAGTCGCAGCAGGGCGGTTTGTGCCGATTGTTCGACAGCTTCCCAGGCCTGATGCCAGCCGGTGCCATGGATAGGGTATGGCTCGTCTTCGAGGACGCAGCGCAGTTGCAGCCAACCCTGGGCGCTCTGGTAGCCGCCGTGCTCTATGCGGTTCGACCAGGGAACCAATGGAAAGCAGGCGACTTTACCCCAGCTGTAGCGATCACCGACCGGGCTTTGCAGCAGGGGCTGTCCTGACGCGAGCAGGGTCCAGCTGGCGATTGCTCCACCAAGCTCGGGAAGCAGTTCGAGGCGGGTTGTGGCGTTCTGCAATACGATCATGGGCAAGCCTTAAAGGATTATCTGGTATTCGGGCAGGCCCTGGGCATCGGGTTCGAAACGGAATGTCGAACCGGCATGGGCAAGCGCGGTAGCGGATAGATGGCTGGTGTCCTGCCAGGCGGATGTGGCAAACAGGGTGGCCAGATGTTCACCCCCGAATGCCACGCAGGTCATGTTCGCGGTCGGGCAGGCCAGGGTGGTTTTTACCTGCCCCTCTGGGGTGTAGCGGACGATGGCACCGGCACCCCAGTTGGCGTTCCAGAGATGCCCGGAGCGGTCCACGGTGGCTCCGTCAGGGTGGTAGCCGAGCTTGGCGCAGTCGATGAACACTTCGGGCTCACCCACAGGCCAGCCATCGGCTGCTGCCAGGGGTTGTCGCCAGATGATGCGGCGTGGCGTATCCGTGAAATAACCGTAACGCCGGTCAGGCGAGAAGCAGATGGCGTTGGGGATGCCGAGGGAAGGAAACAGAACCCGGATTTCCCCTCGATAGTAGCGGTAGATCGAGCCGGCACCGGGTTGGGCCTGTTTACCCATGGTACCGATCCAGAAGCCTCCCCAGGGATCGGCGCGGCCATCGTTGGAGCGGGTCGTGGGGTTGTCGGCTTCCAGGCTGGCGACTCGCTGCCTGTTTCCCGTCTCGATATCGAACGCAAGCAGTTCCGTCTCGCTGGCGATCAGCAGGGTATTGGCATCTATCCATCCCGCCGCCGAGACGAAACTATCGAAACTCCACGCCTGGCTGAAGTCATCCCGTCGCGATAGCAGCGTGCGGCCGATGATATCGAACCAGAAGAGCTGTTTTCTGGCAGGGTGCCAGATGATGCCTTCGCCCAGTGTGCATTTTCGGGCATCGAACACAGAGTGTGTCATGAGCAGTGACCTGGTTTTCCTTGTCAGTGAAAGCCCCGGATTTCTCCAACCGAGAAACCGGGACTGCTCGTCATCGCTGGGGAAGGGTTATACCCATCCCCCGTCGACGATGAAGTTCTGACTGGTGCACATAGCGGAAACCTCCGACGCGAGAAACAGCGCCATATTGGCGATATGCACCGGTTGCAGACTGCCCGGCAGGCATTGGTTGCGCTTGATCGTTTCCCTGGCGGCATCGTCGACCCAGAGAGACAGCTGTTTGTCCGTCATGACCCACCCCGGAACCAGGGTGTTCACCCGGATCCGGTCAGGGCCGAGCTCACGCGCCAGGGCCTTGGTCAGGCCATGGGTAGCTGCCTTGCTGGCGGCATAGACCGGGTAGCCGCTGGCGCCGCTCATCCAGCCGATGGAGCCAAAATTGACGATCGAGCCGCCACCGGCCTCCCGCATCATCGGCGCCACGGCCTGAGCTGCGAAAAAGGCATGCTTGAGGTTGACTCCGACCAGCTGATCGAAGCACTCCGGTTCCAGCGTTTCCAGGGTATGCCGTACATCATTGGCGGCATTGTTCAGCAGGACGGTGATCGGCCCCAGGGTCTTGGCCAGGCCCCGGATGACTTCCTGGTAAGCCGCTGGCTGCGTGATGTCGCTATAGCAGAAGACGGCCGCGTGTCCTGCCGCCGTCAATTCCGCCTCCAGGCGCTCCCCGGCTTGCTGCGCGATATCGACAAAGCCGACCCTGGCCCCCTGTTCGGCGAAGGCCCGTACCAGCGCCTCGCCAATGCCTGATCCACCTCCGGAAACCAGAACCGTCCGGCCCTTGAGGTCCGGGTAAACAGCTTGTAACGCATGCTTGTCATTCGGCGTCATATCGCCCCCTGTCGAGTCTGTTGTTCAGTGTGCGGTGTGCTCAATACGCCTTGCGTTCCGCATGTGGGATGAGATTCGCTTGTTCGCCATCGGCTGGGCTTGCTTTAGTCTTTTTCGCAAAGATGTCCAGTCGGTGGAGGCTCTTATAGCTGCCGCTATCGAGCGTCAGGATTGAGATGACCGTGAACAGGAAAGCCACGCTGCCGAGGATCAGATAGGCATCCTTGAAACCGAGTGCCTCGTACATATACCCGGCCACTGGGGAAATGATGGTGACGCCCAGGCCTTTGGCAAAGATGAAACCCGCCATGTAGATGGTCGCGGACAGGCGCGTATCGAAGACATCCTCGATGTACTTGAACATGCCGATGAAAATCAGCGGGACTTCCAGGGCATGCAGCATTTTCATGGCGACCAGCTCGGCCGGGCTGGTGGCAAGGCCCGAGCCGATGATCCGGATCGACATGACGAACCCAGCGATGATCAGCGCGTTCTTGCCGCCGATACGTTTGAGCAGGCCGGGAATGAAAAACATCATGAGCGCGACCGAACCTTCAGTCAGGACCGTGATGAAGCCAAAGACCCGGGTACCCTGTTGTGGCGTATCGAAGAAGCTGCAGAAGAACTTCACGAACTGCTGGTCGAAGACATCGTACAGACAGGCGACCCCCACGACATACAGGATCAGGAACCAGAAATTGCGCTTGGCAAGCAGCGCCTTGATCGTCGCTGCGGAAATCGGGCTGTGGCGTTCGTCGCCGCCGTCAGGCTGGGCAACCGCCGAGGCCGGCCTGACCTGCAGAAACAGCACGACCAGAACCAGAGCGCAACCGGAGCCGATCCAGAAGATCGACTCGGGATTGGTGCTGACGAGCATGCCCGACAGAGCCGCAGAGCAGCCATAACCGATGGCACCGAACATGCGCACCCGGCCATAGGGCAGATGACTGGCCCGGCAGGCTTTTTCGATATAGCTCTCGAACGTACCGGAACCGGCAGCAAAGATAGTACCCAGGTAGATACCGCCAGCGAGTACGCCGAGCAATAGGTTTTCCGCCAGCAGCGGGGCGAAGACCCATTTCATGTAGGGAGCGAACAGCACCAGCAGGCCGATGAGGCACCACAACAGATGCTTGCGATTGTCCAGGCGATCGGTCAGGAAGCCGAACAGGGGCTGCAGCAGCAGCGCGAATATCGCCTTGGAACCGAAGAGCAGGCCGATGGCGCCGGCCTCCAGCTTGGCCGTGTCACCCAGCCAGACGGCGAGGAAGGGAATCGTTCCGCCGTAGATAAAGTAATACAGGAAGAAAATCAGGCCGTATTTCAGATATGACGAAAGCGGACTTTCAGCAGCATCGTGAGCCACGTTCATAAATCACCTCTGGTGCTATTGTTGTTATGAGAGTTGCAGATCGGGCAGGAGGAACGAGCAGTCGATGCTGTTCACCCTCAGGCATTGGTTCGATTCAGCAAGGCACCCAACCTCATGGGCGTCGATGAGTACATCCACCTGCCTGGTGATCTCGTCGAGGCTGAGTTCGGTGGCCGTATCCGGAGCGAGACCGAGGTCTGCTTGATGTGGTCTTCGGGGCCCTAACCAGAACCGGGACTTCGACCGTCAACTGGGCGTGAATTATCGGGACAACCAGGCTGACTGGCAGATCGCCGATCCTGGTTGGTTGTGCGCCATCGTGATTGACCCGGCAGGGTACGGCAGTGGTCTGGCGTGGCTTCGAAAGCAGGTATCGCACCGAGCGAGTCAGTGATTCGAGTGGCAACCCATGGGGAGGTTTCCAGTCGCTGCGGACCGATAGACAGAGCGCCTGGCAGGTTCTTCATGAAGAGGGTCGAACCTGCACCTGTCATTGTTATTTTTGTTGTCACCTTGAATGTCATTCAATCTCTCCATCGCACTTGGCAGGAGTAAAAACCGTCGATCAGTACTTCGCTACCTGATCTTTTGGCAGAGCTGTGCAAGCTCATCGGGCCCAATGATGAAAGACAGTTCAGGGCTTCGAATAGAAGAGATTTATGTCATGACGGGTAATTCTGTGCTCTTTCAATGTAAAAAACGAAGTGCCTGATCGTGGCCAATGCTGAAACCTGCTGACTTTCCGTACAGAGCTGATAACGCTCCGCCTTTTGGAACGTGCCACTGCTCTTGTCCGGGCTGTGCATCTGAAAGTTGCCAACGGAGTTCACTGGGAAAATAAGACGCTAATGCCCAATGAAATTGTTTCGGGAACAGAGTTGGGATCGGAAGTCCTCACTGACAGCGCGACCGCCTTGACGAGGCTTTTTCCGCATGCAAATGAGCACAGGATTACCCGTCATGACATAAATCTCTTCTATTCGAAGCCCTCGGCTGTCTTTCATCATCGGCGCAATTGAAGCGCTTGCCGTCGCTCGAAAACCTGTTTGCCCATTCACCATAATCATAATAAGGATTTGCCCATGCCTTACCTTGCCGCACCGCAACGCTACGAGCGGCCGCGTGCTGCCGGCCCTGTCCCCGGGCCTGTGGCACAACTTCGGTGACGCCACCCCCGTCGACATCCAGCGTGCCCTTTTCGCAGGCGGGGAATTCTCTGTCTAAACAGCCAATAAAAAACAAAAGGACAACCCATGACTCAAGCATCTACCTCACCTATTCCACAAATCGAACGGGCCGGCCAGGGAGGCAGTCATCCTGAAGCGCTGATCCGGCTGGATGGCACGAACGCCACTTTATTGCTGATCCAGCGCCAGGAAGGTCTGCCGGAAATCGCCTACTGGGGACGACGCCTGCCGCAGGCCATCACTGCGGCCGAGATCTTCGCCGCCCGCGCCGCGGATATCCCCAATAACGGGCCAGACCAGTGGCGCCCGTTGATTACCCTGTTCGATACGACCGGCAGGTGGAATTTCGACATGCCTGGCCTGATTGCGGTACGTTCCGATGGCACCGGCTGGACAGCGGGTTTCGCCACCGAAGAGGTCGTCCAGGATGGCCAGCAACTGGTGGTGCGCGGGAAGGACGCTGTGTCCGGGCTCGCGCTAGAGCTGAATCTGGAGCTCGGGCCTGACGATGTACTGAGCAGCCAGGCGCGACTGACCAATACCGGTACGCAGAACCTGCGGGTCGAGCGATTGGTTTCGGGAACCTATCTGTTGCCCGAATCGGTCGATACCGCGCATGTGTTGTCCGGCGAGTGGGGGAATGAATTCGGCATCGAGCCAACGAATCTGACCCGTGGCGGGATCGTGGTGGAGAGCCGCCGCAACCGCACGCACGACCATTTCCCCGGCATGCTGCTCGCACCGGCCAGTACTTCGGAAAACGAAGGCGAAGCCTGGGCCGTACAGCTTGGCTGGAGCGGCGGGCATCGTCTTAGTGTGGAGCGGATGGAGGACGGGCGCATTCGCTTGTCGTGCGGCGAATACCTGTATCCGGGCGAAGGCGATCTGGCGCCGGGAGCCGAGCTGGTTACGCCGGTTGCCTATGCCGTCTATTCATCCGTTGGGTTTGCGGGGTGCGCCCGGGCGTTCCAGGCCCATGCCCGCCGCCGCATCCTGCACTGGCCGGGCGGCAAGATGAAACCGCGCCCGATCATCCTGAACTCCTGGGAAGGAAGCGGCTTCGACCTGAACGAGGATCAACTGATGCGCCAGGTGGACGCGGCCGCCGCACTCGGCATCGAGCGCTTTGTGCTGGATGACGGCTGGTTCGGTGCGCGGCGCGATAGCAAGGCCGGGCTCGGCGACTGGTTCACGGCTGCCTCGATCTTTCCGAACGGTCTGCGGCCCCTGTCGGACAGAATTCATGGACACGGCATGGAGTTCGGGCTCTGGTACGAGCCGGAGATGGTCAATCCAGACAGCGACCTGTATCGCGCACACCCGGACTGGGTGCTGCAGACGCGCGGTTATCCGTTATGGACCTCTCGCCATCAGTTGGTGCTGGATATTTCGCGGCCCGAAGTCGCGGATTATCTGTTCGACGTGATCTCGGAGCATGTTGCCAGCGTACAGATCGATTACATCAAGTGGGATTTCAACCGCGATCTGGTCGAAGCATCCGATGCGCAAGGCCGCGCTGCCTATCGCCGTCAGGTCCTGGCGCTCTATGCGCTGTGGGATCGTTTGCACAAGGCACATCCCAACCTGGAGATCGAAAGCTGCGCATCCGGTGGCGGCCGGGCGGACTGGGGGGCGCTGGCGCATACGCAGCGTGTCTGGACTTCGGACGATACCGATGCGCTGGAGCGTCTGGCGATCCAGGGAGCGGCCTGGCATTTCCTACCGCCGGAGGTGACCGGATGCCATGTTTCGGAAATTCCGAACGGCATCACCGGCCGGATGACGACACTGGATTTTCGGGCCTGCGTGGCCATTTTCGGGCATTTCGGGGTAGAGCTGGACCCGACGCACCTGCCCGCTGAGGAAAGCACACGGCTCAAGGCGTGGATTACGCTGCACAAACGGCTGCGCGAACTGCTCCATCATGGTCAGGCACAGTTCTGCGCCACTGATCCGGCGCGGGTGGTACGCGGAGTCGTCTGCGCTGAGGCGCGCTCGGGGGTTTTTCTGGTGGCTCAGCGCGACTGGGTCTTCGCCCGTCGACCTGCGCCGGTACGGCTGAGTGGTCTCGACCCGGCGAAAACCTATCGCATCACCCTCCCTGAACCGCAAGAACTGCCGGGCTACCTGCCGTCCAATGAACAACAGGCAGTGTTTTCCGGAAAAGTCCCGCTCAGCGGAGCAACCTTGATGAATGTCGGTATTTTCCCGCCGTTCATGCAGCCACTGAGCGCCATGCTCATAGAAGTGCAGGCCGTGTAGGTTTTCGACGCTTCGGAGGCGCAACCGACAGTCGCTCTGCTCGGTTGCGCACCTCCTCCTTGTGGTTTGGTGGTTCAGCGGCCTGCTGTCGGTTTTTCGAAGGTTCAGTTGTAATAAATAGACGAGAGCTCAACGGAAACCTGATGGTTGTGATTGCGATGGGGCAAAAGGCTTTTGAGTCGTTTGGCGAACTCCATGCTTCATCCAGCCATGCTGTGTGCTTGTCTGGCAGTCAGAGCACACATCATTTCCACCACCATTCGAGCTGTGCACCAAAGTTGGAGCCATGCCGGTCGGTGCCAAAGGCTCCCGTACTGGATAAGGTCGAGCCTGGATCTGCTGCTCGCTGAGCTGCCTTGTTCCAGGTCGCATAGGTGTAATACACGCGAAGTTCCGGTCGGGCCCAGTATTCCATGCCGGCGAACGACCAGGCCGGCGCAATGGTGAACTTGGTCAGTTGCCGAGTGCCATCAGGCGCCTTGATCTGGTCGCGCCCGACTTCAGCCTGCAGTTTGATGTGCTCGGTCAAGGCATAGACCGGACGAACACCGATGGAGAGCCAACGCTGATCGTCGCTATCGGTACGGATATCCTTCTGGTAAACCACTTCGAACTGGCCGCTGAAGCGTGGTGTTATTTGCCAGACCAAGTTCTCGACCAGACGCCAGCTTTTGTTGCTGTCGTCCAGTGTCGGATTGCCGGTAAATCCTAAACCGGTTCCCGGTCCACGGCCATATTGCAGGGCAAAGGTGTTGGTGCCGCTACCCTGCACACCCGCTTGCATGTGCTGCGCACTGAGCGCCCAGCCGCTGTGCGCATTGGAGCTGTCTGGCTTCTGGATATAGCTCAGGCCGACCTGCAACTCGCCACCGGGATTGGTCTTGAAGCCATTGACGTTGAAGTCGTGACGGTTGATGTAGGGTTTCTGGACGTAGTTATCCTGGCGCGAGAATACGTAGCTATAGCGAAGATCCCCGATAGGAACCTCGTCGAAACCAAAACCGGTGGCACTCTGGTTCCAGTAGTAGTAATCGCTTATGTGGATACTATTTCGCTTGTAGTAGCGTCGGCCGAGCCAGAAATTACCACCGTTCAGAGCGGGCATCTTTTCCCATTTGAAAAACAACTGTGAGATTCGCGACCAGGCGGCATCCTTGTCATGGGGATGCCTGAACTTCAGTGAATGTCCATAAGGGTTGTAGTGCTGACTCATCCCCATGACCGTTAGCCGCGAACCATCGGCAAGGTTGATCCTGTCTTCCAGTGCAAACTCGATATAGTGTTCGCATTCGTTACCGAGCCGGTATTTGCTGGGTGCGCCGGGTAACTTGAAGCAGGACTGGGTGCCCCCCTTGGAATTACCACCTACCCCCGTTCGAATGTAGCCCGTGAAGTTAGCCGCTTCTGCCGTCAGCGATAGCGCGATACAACAAGAAAAAGTTGCGATGAACTGTCTTCCCGAACGGAAGCTGGATAAGTGAAAGCGTCTGGTATATCCCGCCGTGGAGTTGCGCTCATTGAAACACCTACTTTGTAAGTTTGAACGATCTACTGAATCTTCTGTACAAGAAGACTTCGTTCCGATATTCATGACTATGTTATATGACGTTCTGGCAATGGCGTCATAGAGTGACCAGGCACTAATAGTTTTCATGGTGTTTTCTTATTGATTTAAAAAATCAAAGCAAGCCTTTTTATAATTCGTGAGAATTGTAGAAAGTGGCAACATCATTAAAGATGAGTTTCTGGGTAATTAACTTGCTTTGATCTTTTTGATTGTTTTTATTGGCGTTCCATAAATAAAACTATGAAGACTCAATGATCCAGTGGTTATGGATCGATATTATTCATAATCACCTTCATATTTATTTTTATCCAAATTGCAGTAGCTACAGGCTGGAGTGATTCTGCATGCGATGGGCATCGATGGGGATACGGGTTCGAAGCAGAAAACCCCCAGGTGCAACCGGGGTGTACAGACTGAAGGCGCCGCTGCTTTCTGCGCCGCACTTCAGTCTGTAACCGGTACCCAGTTCTCGCCGCTCCTCCCGGCCGCTGGCTCAGTCCAGCAGGGGCAGCCAACCTTGGTGGGCGTCGATGAGCTCATCCACCAGCGTGGCGATCTCGTCGAGGCTGAGCTCGGCGGCCGTATGCGGATCGAGCATCGCGGCCTGCTTGACGTGGTCGCGCCGCCCGCTGGCCAGGGCTTCGACCGTCAGCAACTGGACGTTGATGTTGGTTTGCATGAGCGCGGCCAGGCTGATCGGCAGATCGCCGATCCGAGTCGGCTGGATGCCATTGTGGTCGACCAGGCAGGGCACCTCGACGCAGGCAGCGGCAGGCAGGTTGGTGATGAGCCCGGCATTGCTGACGTTGCCATTGATGACCGTGGGTTTGCCGGTCAGCTCGGCCTCGATGATTTGCGAGGCATATTCATGGCTGCGGCAGACCTTGAGTGCTTCGCCTTGCAGCAGCGCCTTTTCCTGTTGCGTCCACTTGCTGATCTGCTCCTCGCAGCGGCGGATGTACTCATCCAGCGGGATATTGAAGCGTTCGATCAGATCGGGCCGGTCCCGCTTGATGAACCAGGGCACGTATTCGGCGAAATGCTCGGAGGATTCGGTGACGAAATAGCCGAAGTGCTTGAAGACCTCGTAGCGGACCCGGTTTCCGTCGGGCACCTTGTCATTCTCGAGAACGGAGCGGATGAGTGGGTAGAGATCCTCGGTACGACCGTCCGGCAACAGGCGTTCGAACGAGAGATAGAAGGACATGTGGTTGATGCCGGCGCAGCGATAGCGGATTTCCTCGATCGGCACGCCAATGTCCGTGGCCAGCTCTTTCGCTGTGCCCTGCACGGAATGGCACAGCCCCACGGTTCGCACCTTTGGCACGAAACGGGTCAGGGCCAGGCAGTTGATGGCCATGGGGTTGACGTATTGCAGCATGAGCGCGCCGGGGCAGAGCTCCTGCATGTCCTTGGCGATCTCCACCAGTACGGGGGCGGTGCGCAGGCCGCGCATGATGCCACCGATGCCCAGGGTGTCGCCGATGGTCTGGCGCAGGCCATGGCGCTTGGGCACCTCGAAGTCGGTGACGGTACCGGGTTTGTAACCGGCCACCTGGATCATCACGATCACATAATCGGCGCCATCCAGGGCGCGGCGACGGTCCGTCGTGGTCTCGAAGGAAGGGGTTGCACGGAGCGACTCGGCGATTCTGGTGGCGACCAGTTGTGAGGTTTCCAGTCGGTGTGGATCGATATCCATCAGGGTGATCTGGGCGTTGCGCAGCGTCTCGACCTGCAGCAGATCGCCCAGTAGGTTCTTCATGAAGACAGTCGAACCTGCACCTATCATTGTTATTTTGGTTGCCTTGGATGTCATTCAATCTCTCCATTGCACTTGACAGGGGTAAAAACCATTGGCCAGTGCTTCGATACATGATCTTTTGGCGGAGCTGCCATAAGCCGCTCGATTCCAATGATGGAAGACAGTCCGGCACACCGAATAGAAGAGATTTATGCCATGACAGGTAATTCTGTGCTTGCTGCCATGCGCGAAAGGGGGCCGGCCATGCGGGTCATCTCCCTGCCGCATGGCCGGCATCCGCTACACACCATGCCGACCAACGCCGGCTACGACCGGTTGCAGGAGCGCACCTACCACTGGGATGGGCGGCGGCGGGGTAATACCCCATTCGCGATCGTGCAACATACCCTGACCGGGGAAGGCAATTTGCGCTTCGAAGGGCGTCACTACCGGCTGCGCGCCGGCGATACCATGCTGGTCATGGTGCCGCACGATCACTGCTACTGGCTGGAACCGGGCAACAACTGGGAGTTCTTCTGGATGGCCATGTACGGCAAGGAGGCGCTTCGCCTGCAACGGGCTCTGCTTATCGAGCGTGGGCCGGTCCTGCGGCTGACTGACAAGACCATCGAGCGCCTGGCAGATAATGTCGATGCGCTCATCCGCGAGCCGGATCTCACCGCAGGCCGCGCTTCAGCCTTGGCCTATGAAACGCTCATGGCGCTGCACGACGACCTGCTCATGCCGGATGGTACCGGAGACAGCAGCCGGCCGGGTATCGTCGCGACCGTGCAGCAACACATCCACACCTGTCTGCGCGGCGAGCCCGGATTGGCGGGCGACAAGCTGGATGTGGCCAACCTGGCGCATCTTGCCGGTCTGAGCCGCTCGCACTTTTCCCGTCAATTCACCCGTGCGGCAGGCATGTCGCCGGCGGAGTATGTACTGCACGAACGGATGAAACGGGCGGCCTACCTGCTTGAAATCACCGATCTGTCGGTCAAGGCCATCGCCCTGTCGGTGGGGATTCCCGATCCCAATTATTTCTCGAAGCAGTTTCGCCGGGCGTTTGCCTGTTCTCCCAGCGAGTTCCGCCTGAGCGGTTTCTATGTGAACAGTCTGGACAAAGGCGGTAGCGAGCTTCAGGAGGTGGATGTTTCAGGCGATGCGCTGGCAGGTTGAATGGCATGTGACGCGCAGCCGGAATTGGCTGCGCGAATGGTCGAGGGCTTAATGTCACCAGACGGCGGCGGCGATATCCAGTCGCTTGGGTAGCAAGCGGTTTTCCAGGAACAGATCGGCAGTGCGCTGCTGGGCGGCGATGATCTCGTCGGTCAGCGGCAGGATGGGTGAGGGGGGCGCGAGATGGGTGAAGGTCCGCTCGATCACCGCTTCCGGCAGCCCCATGAAGGCGGCAAGCAGGTGGATGCTGTCGGCCCGATCACTATAGATCAAGGCTTGTGCCTGCCCCAGTTCGTCGAGCAGAGCGGGGATGAACGCCGGGTTGGCCTCCACGTAGGCGCGTGCGCCCAGGTGAAAAGGGCCGACTAGTCCCAGTCCTTCGCCATTGGCCAGTAGCCGTGCATGCCCTTCCAGTTCGACGGCGGAATAGTAGGGGTCCCAGATCGCCCAGGCGTCCACGCTGCCACTCTCGAAGGCAGCGCGAGCGTCAGCCGGGGAAAGATAGACCGGCTGGATGTCTTTGAAGCTCAGTCCCGCCTTGGCCAAGGCGCGCAGCAGCAGGTTGTGCGAGCTGGAGCCCTTCTGTAGAGCCACCTTATGGCCCTTGAGCTCGGCGATACTGTTAATTGGGCTGCCCGGTGCCACCAGGATCACCTCGGCCTTGGGTTTGGCCGGTTCGGCGCCGATGTAGAGTAGATCGGCGTCGGCGGCCTGGGCGAACAAAGGCGGGATGTCGCCGGTGGAACCGATGTCCAGGCTGCCGATGTTCAGCGCTTCGAGCATCTGCGGGCCGGCGGGGAATTCGATCCACTGGATGCGGGTCTGCGGAAAGCGCTTTTCCAATAGGCGATGCTCCTTGGCCAGCACCAGGCCGCTGGAGCCTTTCTGGTAGCCGATGCGCAGCAGCGCCGGGTCGGCCAGTGCGGTCTGGGCCAGGGTCAGCAGTCCCAGCAGGACTATCCCCAATCGAAGCCTCTTCATCGTCATGCCTGCCAGTCGGTCGAGGGTTTTTCCCAGAGATTGACGCCACCTTCGACGGCATGCCGATCGATCTCCACCAGCTCCTCGGCCGTGAAGGCCAGGTTGTCCAGCGCCGCAACGTTCTCGATGATTTGCTCGGGACGGCTGGCACCGATCAGCGCCGAGGTGACCCGCGCATCGCGCAGAGTCCAGGCCAGGGCCAGCTGGGCCAGGCTCTGGCCACGGCGCTGGGCGATTTCAGCCAGCGCCCGGGCGCGCCGGAGATTGTCCTCGGACAGGTGCTCGGCACGCAGCGAACCGCCACCCGGACGATTGACTCGCGCATCCTGGGGAATGCCCTTCAGGTATTTATCGGTCAGCAGCCCCTGGGCCAGAGGCGTGAAGGCGATGATGCCGGCACCCAGTTCCTCGGTGGTCGCCAACAGATCCTTTTCCACCCAACGGTTGAGCAGGTTGTAGGCCGGTTGATGAATCAGCAGCGGGACCTGGCGCTCGCGCAGCAGGGCAGTGATCTCGCGGGTCTTGCCCGCGGAGTAGGACGAGATACCGATATACAGCGCCTTGCCCTGGCGCACGCTATCGGCCAGTGCGCCAGCGGTTTCCTCCAGCGGCGTGTCGGGGTCGAAACGGTGCGAATAGAAGATGTCCACGTAATCGACACCCATGCGCCTGAGGCTCTGGTCGAGGCTGGCGAGGATGTATTTGCGTGAACCGCCGCCCTGGCCGTAGGGACCGGGCCACATGTCCCAGCCGGCCTTGGTGGAGAGGATCAGTTCGTCGCGGTAGGCGCGAAAATCCTCGCGCAGCAGGCGGCCGAAGTTGATTTCCGCGCTGCCATAGGGCGGCCCGTAGTTATTGGCCAGGTCAAAGTGATTGATGCCCAGGTCGAAGGCGGTGCGCAGCAGGGCGCGCTGGGTGTCGATAGGGGTGGCGTCGCCGAAGTTGTGCCACAGGCCCAGGGACAGGGCCGGCAGCACCAGGCCACTGCGGCCGACGCGGCGGTAGGGGAGGCGCTCGTAGCGTTGCGGTGCGGCGAGATAGGTCATGGAGATCCTTGTTCGGTGTGGTAGGGCGGGTGCAATCCACCGTTGATGTCATGGACCAATAGGGTGGGTTGCATCTGCCCTACGGTTCCAGCCTATTGTCGCCTTCAACCGAAGAACGGGTTTTTCGGGCGCGCTAGACCGAGGTGTTCACGCAGGGTACGACCTTCGTATTCGCGGCGGAACAGCCCGCGCCGTTGCAGCTCCGGCACCACCTGGGTGGCGAACTCCTCCAGCCCGGTGGGCAGATGCGGCACCAACACGTTGAAGCCGTCCGCTGCGCGCCCTTCGAACCAGGCCTGCAACTCGTCGGCGATCTGCGTCGGCGTGCCGATCAGGCTGTAGTGGCCACGCCCCCCGGCGATGCGCCGGCCCAACTGGCCCAGGGTCAGGTTTTCCGCGCCGGCCAGTTCGGTCAGCAGCTGCTGGCGACTGCGCTGGCCGCTGTCGGTCAGCGGTAGTTCGGGCAATGGGCCGTCCAAGGGGTATTCCGACAGATCGAAATTGCCCAGCATGCGTCCGAGCAGGGCGACGCCCACTTGCGGTTCGACCAGTTCCTGGAAGGCTTCGAATTTTTCCCGAGCCTCAGTTTCGCTCTGACCAACCACCACGAATGCGCCGGGCATGATTTTCAGAGAGTCCTCGTCGCGTCCAAACTTGCCCAGCCGGCCTTTGAGGTCCGCATAGAAGGCTTGAGCGTTGGTCAGCGAAGTCTGCGCGGTGAACACCACTTCGGCGGTTTCGGCCGCCAGTTCGCGGCCGGTTTCAGAGGAGCCGGCCTGTACCACCACCGGCCGCCCCTGGGGTGAGCGCGCTACATTAAGCGGGCCGCGTACCTTGAAATGCTCGCCGCGATGGTTGAGAACATGCAGTTTGCCGGGATCGTAGAACTGCCCGCTGGCCTTGTCGCGCAGGAAGGCATCGTCGGCCCAGCTGTCCCACAAGCCGGTGACCACGCGATGGAATTCGCGGGCGCGGGCGTAGCGCTCGGCGTGTCCGAGGTGCTCGTCGCGGTTGAAGTTCTGCGCTTCCAGGGCGGCGTCGGAGGTCACCAGGTTCCAGCCGACACGACCACCGGAAAGGTGGTCAAGCGAGGCGAATTGGCGCGCCACTTGATAGGGTTCGTTGTAGGTAGTGGTGGCGGTGGCAACCAGGCCGATCCGCTCAGTGACGGTGCTCAAGGCCGCGTGCAGGGTGAGCGGCTCGAAATAGACTGAACGGGCGGTATGGCTGGCCGGCTCGTCGCCGAAGACAGCAACGCTATCGGCGACGAACAAGGCATCGAAGCGGGCTGCTTCGGCGATTTGCGCGGCACGTCGGTAGACGGAGAAGTCCAGCGGATCGGCCGGCACGTCCGGGTGCCGCCAGGCAGCGATGTGGTGTCCGGTAGCCATGAGGAAAGCGCCGAGGCGTAGTTGTCGAGCGGAATTTGCCATGAGATATCCTTGCTGCTGAAGCGGCCATCCGACCGTTGCATCCCGGTCGGGCGGCGGGGTGGTTGATTGCGAATCAGAAATCGAAATGTGCCTGTACGCCGAAGTAACGCTCATCGTCGCGCGGCACGAAGCGGTAGATGTAATTGCCACCGGAGGCCATCGCCGAGGCATAGGACTTGTCGTTCAGATTCTTGCCCAGGAAGGACAC
>NZ_JACHXI010000027.1 GCF_014191985.1 Azomonas macrocytogenes | reverse complement strand
TCCGAAGGACTTGGCGAGCGTGCCGCTGAAGGCTCGGGCTTGATCTGCTGTGCCATCGTCGGCGGCGCGATCGTGCCTCCTTTGACCGGCTATGCAGCAGATACAACATCCCTCGCCGCTGCACTGGTCATTCCAGCAATCTGCTACGCCGGTATCAGCGGCTATGGCTGGTATGCGCGTCGTCCTCAGGCCTGCTAGTATAAATATATATATGACCAAGACGTCGGCATCTTAAATCCCTTCATGAGATTTTATGATGCCGGCCCATCTGAGCATCGAGCTATCCGCGCTGCAACACGAACAACTCTTCTCTGTAGCTCCCTCCCGACGTTTACTGCATTCGCCGAAAGTTTATTTTCAACTCCTATTTAGTTTTCGGAAAGTTGTATCTTAGTTCCTCGAAATCAATGAATTGACATAGCCCACAATTTTGGAATCGGTATCTAGAAAGGCCTGATAATCTATTGGGTGGTGCTGGACGATATAGGTTATCTCAAAGCGATCATTCAACTTTCTATGGACGGTTATCGGAGAAGGATAATCTTTCAAATAGCGAAGATATACATTGATTCCATCTTTCCAAATAAAGCTATAAACAATATCATTGCTAGGTTTAAAGTAATATTTTTTGTACTTTTCCGTGGTTTCGATAAGTTGCAGGCTATTATCAATAAAATAATCACTTCTGGCTCTTTTTTTAAAGCCGGTAATATTTAATCCATCAGCACCTTTGTCTGGTCGTGGGTAAGCATAACTGGCTGTAGCATCACCAAGTTCTCAGTGCCGACCAAAGCCTAAAAAATTATCCATTTTCCTGATCCATCGAACCTGGCATGCCGGAACCCTGATCGTCAGGGTCTGGCCATCTATCGGGCTGGTCAGAGTGACCTCCAGCGGTTGAATATTTTTCGAGCGATCCGCGTCTTCTCTCTCCGAGCAGCCTGACAAGCCGATCACCATTAACGCAAGACAGAGTCTTTTAAGGAGACACACAACGGGTTTACGCATAGTCAGGACTCTCCCGCAAGATAGGTCATGGTGAGCAGAATGCTTTTATATAGCCTAAGCATTTGAATTTCAGTTATTTTTTATTCGAAAACCGCTCCAAAACGGGCCACAAATTTCACCCTGGTAACCAAACTCCGTCACCAGACCATTACTCGGTCATTTTTCCTGCTCAAGTTGCCCTTTTTGGGCAGTTCGGCGTGCCGGTTTTAAAGCGCTCTATCCCTAGAATGAAGCGCTCCACATCGTTCTAGGACTTGCCCCGAAATGAAGTCTTTTCTCGCCGGTACGCTGGCAGCCGTCACGCTCTACAGCACTACACCGACTGCCTTGGCCATGGATGTCGATGCACTCTCCCCAACAGTGCCCACGATCGACCGGATTGTCGATCTGCCAATCACCGGCCTGCGAGCGGTTGAAAGCGACGGCAAACTTCACCTGATTTCACAGAACGGCCGGTTTGTCATTACCGGACACTTGGTGGATGTGTGGAACCGTCAGTCTCTCGACAGCCTCGAGCAGATCGAAGCCCTTTCCGACCGCATTGTGTTCAAACAAATGGGCCTGGATATCGACACCCTCAATTCCGTGTCGGTGGGCAAGGGTAGCCAGGAAGTGGTCGTGTTTGTCGACCCGCAGTGCGGTCCCTGCCATGAGCTGATGAGCGAAGCCAAGCAACTGGCTGAGTCTGACGATCGCTATACCTTCAAGTTCGTTGCGGTACCGGCCCTGGGTGATGAATCCCATGCGCTGGCCAAGACCCTGTTCTGTGCCAAGGACAGAAACCAGCGCCTCACTGCCTTGATGGCCGGCACCCTGGCTCAGCTTGAAACCGTTGCGGACTGCAATGCTCGCCAGTACGACGTGACGCTGGTGACCGCGCAGATGGTGGGGGTCAATGGCGTTCCCTTTGTGGTCGCGCCCGATGGCCGAATCGCGCGTGGGCGACCGACCAACCTCGTGGCCTTTCTGGAGGGGCGTCCGTGACCATCATTTCGATCAGGCGCAAATATCAGGAACACCTCATTCCGGAACATATGCGGGCCTCGGGAATTATCCCGGTCGTGGCGTATTCGCCAGAGCACGAATTCTTCCTGATGGATGATAAATCCATGGGGTTTGGCTTTCTCTGCGAACCGTTGAACGCGGGGGATGAGAAAATTCAGGATCGGGTCAACGGTTTCCTGAACCAGGAATTTCCGACCGGAACCAATATCCAGTTCCTGCTGTTCCGCTCTCCTGACATCACCCAGCAGATGCATAACATGCTGGGGCTGCGCGACAACTTCCAGCATCCCTTGATGTCATCGGTGATCAAGGAACGCCAGCGGTTTCTGCTCGATCACGCGTGCAACCCGGTGGTGACGGATTCGCGCAGCGGTCATTTCAACTTGGGGATCGTGCAGGACACCAAACTGCTCATTACCGTCAAATGCCCCATCACCGGACAGCAGCCCAGTCCATACGAAATCGACGAATTAAAGCAGCTGAACATCAAGGTGCGCTCTTCGCTGCAGACCATCGGGCTGCAGCCGACGCTGCTGAATGCGGACCGCTATGTTCGCCTCATGAGCACACTGCTCAATTGGGAAAAGGATGCCTCATGGCGTCATGATGCGGCGCAATGGGACCCTTTCACCCCGATCTGTAGCCAGTTGTTCGACTACGGTACCGATCTGGAGGTCAACAAGGACTCCGTGCGACTGGGTGAGCAATACGTCAAGGTGCTGTCGGCCAAGAAACTGCCTAACAAGGCATTTTTTGGCGATGCCATCCGCTATGTCGGGGACCTGAGCGGAGGAGATTCCAGCGTTCGCGAAAACTACATGGTGGTGGTCAATCTCTACTACCCCGAAACCGAAGCCACCAAGTCGGCACTGGATCGCAACCGTCAGTTCGTGGTGAACCAGGCGTATGGCCCGCTCCTGAAGTTCGTCCCTGAGCTGGCGGACAAGCACGAAAGCTTCGATGACCTCTACGCCTCGATCAAGGAAGGTTTTAAGCCCATCAAGCTCAGCTATGCCCTGGTGATCTTTGCCCCCACCGCCGAACGGGCGCAGTCAGCTGCCATGTCGGCTCGAAACCTCTGGCGCGAGGCCCGGTTCGAGATCATGGAAGACAAATACATCATGTTGCCGTCCCTGATTAACAACCTGCCGTTGTGCACCGATATCAAGGCGCAGAAGGATCTGTTCCGCCATAAAACCATGACCGTTCAGCAAGCGGCCGTCCTGGCCCCGTTGTTCGGTGAATGGAAAGGCACCGGGACGTTCCATGCCTCGCTCTTGTCCCGAAACGGCCAGTTGATGAGCCTGTCGCTGCATGACAGCAACACCAACAAAAACCTGGTCATTGCCGCCGAATCTGGCTCGGGCAAGTCCTTTCTGGTCAATGAGCTGATCATGTCCTATCTCTCGGAGGGGGCTCATGTCTGGGTCATCGACGTGGGCCGCTCCTACGAAAAGCTCTGCGCACTGCTCGAAGGCGACTTCGTGCATTTCGAGGAGGGTAGCAATGTCAACCTCAATCCGTTCGAGCTGATCGAGAACTACGATGATGAGGAAGATGCCATGGTCTCGTTGGTGATGGCCATGGCCTCGGTGGGGGGCAACCTGACTGAACTGCAGGTCTCGGCGCTCAAGCAGATGATGGCTAAGGTCTGGAGCGAACAAGGCCAGGGCATGAAGGTGGACCATATTGCCGAGATCTGTCTGGCCTCAGAAGATCAGCGCTTGAAGGATATTGGCCAACAGTTGTATGCCTTCACCAGCCAAGGCTCCTACGGCCGCTATTTCTCGCAACGCAATAACGTGTCCTTTCAGAATCGCTTCACCGTCCTTGAGCTGGATGAGTTGCAGGGACGTAAACACTTGCGCCAGGTGGTGCTGTTGCAGTTGATCTACCAGATCCAGCAGGAAGTGTACCTGGGCAACCGCAACCGTAAGAAGATCGTCATCATCGATGAGGCCTGGGACCTGCTCAAGGAAGGCGAGGTGTCGGTATTCATGGAGCATGCCTACCGCAAGTTCCGTAAATACGGCGGGTCGGTCGTCATTGCCACCCAATCGATCAATGACCTCTATGAGAACCCGGTCGGTCGTGCCATCGCGGAAAACTCCGCCAACATGTATCTGCTTGGGCAAACCGCTGAAACGGTGGAGTCGATCAAGCGTACCGGTCGCCTGACCTTGGCCGAGGGTGGCTACAAGATGCTCAAAAGCGTGCACACGATCCTGGGCGTCTATTCGGAAATCTTCGTGAAATCCAATGCCGGCGTGGGTATCGGCCGCCTGGTCGTGGGTGATTTTCAGAAGCTGCTGTATTCCACCGATCCACGGGATGTGGCCGCCATCAATCAGTACGTCAAGCAAGGCCTCGAAGTGACCGACGCCATCTATGCCGTGCTGCGTGATCGGCAGGAGTCCCAGCATGGATAAGCAAAGCATCGCGGTGGCGGCTGTCCTGGGCGCGGTTCTGGGATTCGGCGCTTCGTTTCTGCTGTTCTACCAACAGCAGCAGTCGCTGCACTACCGCCTGGAACAGAGCCCACCGATCGTGCTCATCGATCTGGCCAAGCTAGCCGCTTCCTACCCTCAAGGGGCCACACCCGAGCAAACCAATCAGTTGATGCTGCGGACCAACGATGCGATCGCGCGTCTGCGTGATGCGGGCTATCTCGTCATCGATGCCCAGGCCGTCCTGAGCGCGCCTTCGGATCTGTACCTGCCGCCAGAAGAGATCGTAGCGGGCACCGTGGAGGGCCATGAACCATGAAAGGGATCACCCAAAAAGAATCCTACCCGCGTTTCCTACTCAAGATGGCGGTGACTTTCGGGCTGATTTGCGCAACCGGCATGGCCTTGGGCAGCCGGTTTCGTATTGGCGTGGATTCGCAACGGGAGAAATGTCTGCCCAGCTATACCTTTTTCCTGATTGATCGTGCCGACAAGTCGTTGGCGCGAGGCCACACCTATGCTTTTTCAGCCCGGCATCTGCAGCCGTTTTTCGAGGACGGTACCCAGATGGTGAAGATCCTGGCCGCCATGCCAGGAGATGTGGTGGAAGTCACCGCGGACCAGCTCGTCAAGGTCAATGGCCACGAGGTCGGGAAGGGCCTGCCCCATGCCGAACGTCTCGGGCGCACCGTCGCAAGCTTTGTCGGGAAGGCTGTCCTGACGCCACAGACATACTGGTTTATGGGCAACAGCCCGCAGAGTTTTGACTCGCGCTACTGGGGAGGGGTGAACGATGAGCAGATCATTGGCCGAGCCTACCCCCTGTTCTAGATGGCTTGTTGCCCTGCTGTTGGCCGGCTGTACCGGCGTGGCAAACGCCGAATTTCTGCTCTCCTCGCCAGACATGGCGTTGATCCAGCAAGTCCAGGCCATCCAGGCCAATCCCGCCGCACAACTGGGCGAGGACTGGATGAAGCGGGCGCAACAGAACGCCGCGACCGGTGAAGCCAAGGCGTTGTTGCATCAGTTGCAAGCCGAGCACCCGCTCATGCGAGAGATGCAGCAGCATCAGGCCGATAAAGTGGCTGAGCCGGCGTATTCGACACTGGTGTTCGTCTCGTATTCGCTGGGCGAGCAGGGCTTGAGCGAGATCCTGTCAGCCGTATCCGGCCAGCCGGAGATGGCCGTGGTGCTACGGGGTATTCCGGAGGGAACCACCCTGGGCGAGGGGCTGCTGGCTATCCAGAAGCTCGCCATGACCCAAAAGCCGGTACCCAACATCATTCTTGACCCGGTGTTGTTCCGACAGTACGGCGTCACGCACGTCCCCACCCTCGTATCGCGAGTCAGGCCAGGCACTGATGAGCAGGGGCCGTTACCCGTGATTGCCCGAGTCCAGGGGATTGCCGAGCCACAGTGGCTTCAGCGTGAAATCGCTAAGGGAAAAGAAGGTGACCTGGGCGTGCGCGGGCCGTTGCAAGCCATTGCCGAGCCGGATTTGATCGAGGTAATGCAGGCGCGGGCGGCCGCCATCGACTGGGAACAGAAAAAGGACAACGCCAAAAAACGTTTCTGGTCCCTGCAGACCTTCCATGAGCTACCCAGGGCTTCGCAGGACCGGACACGCCGGATGGATCCGTCGGTCGTGGTGACGCAAGACATTCAAACCTCGGATGGACAGTTTGTCGCCCATGCTGGCGACCGAGTGAATCCGCTGGATAGCCGTCCCTTCACCCAAGCCGTGGTGGTGTTCGATCCGCTCGATGCCCAACAGGTGAAACAAGTGCTCCGCTCGGTACCCCACTTGAAGCAGGAGCCGGGCGTACAACGCATCACCTATCTCGTAACCCGCGTCGATAAAGCGGATGGTTGGACCTCCTACCAATCCATTACCGACGCCTTGGATGCCCCGGTTTATCTGCTCACGCCGGATGTGAAGGCACGCTTCGAGCTGGAATCGGTACCAAGCATCATCACGGCGCAGGACAACCAGTTCGTGATTCGCGAGCTTGGGCCTCGTCTCAGGGGAGTAGGCGAACCTTGAAGCGAGTACCGGCCTTTCAAGTGATATTGCGTGCCGATAACCAGCAATGCATGGCGGCTGAAGTGCTGAGCCGCTGGGAAACTGCGGGGCAGTTGGTTGGCCCGGCTGCCATGGGACCTTCCCTTGACTGGGCCGAGGTGGATCTCGCCCTGGTACAGCAGTTGGCCGGGATAGCCCATGAGCTGACGGATTACCCACGCTTGTTTATCAACGTCTCGCCCCAGACCCTCGGTGCTCCAGCAGCCCATTTCGATTTGTGGCGAAACGCGGTCGCTAAGCTGCAAACGGCGGGGCATGTTTCGGTGGTACTGGAAATCACGGAAGCGGTCCCCGACTTGCCGCTGGCCAGCCGCTGGCGTGCCCTGACAGAGCTGGGTGTCGAGCTGGCCCTGGATGACTTTGGGATGGCGTTTTCGACACCCGCACGATTGCGTGACTACCCCTGGACTTACTGCAAATTCGATGTGCGGCGCATTACCGGTGCCGGCCACGACATTCTGTTCTGTCAGGACAATCGTATTCGCGCCATTGCCGAGCAGGTGGAGTCCGCCGCTCTCTCCCAGATGGCCAGCGATCTGGGGATCACCTGGCAGCAGGGGTATTACCACCATAAACCGACCGTTTTAGGCACGATGGCGTGGAAAAAATGACATGTTGAAACACGTGATAAAGATCCTCGCCGCCACTGCCTTGATCGGCTCGGCCGCCGCCGTTCACGCGAGCGATCCGGGGTGCCATAACGCGGAGGTGATCGGGCCGAAGCTCATCACCGATATCTGCTGGTCCTGCATTTTTCCTTTGCGGGTAGCCGGAGTACCGATCAGTGGCCCGGGCGGAACGATGCCCGATGAAGCGGTCAGTACCCCGTTATGTTTTTGCACGGACAACCTCGGGGTTCCGCGCCCTGGCGTGACAACCTCCATGTGGGAGCCCGCTCGCCTGGTCGAATTTCAGCGGGTGCCCGGTTGCGCCTCCGCCCTCAATGGCGTTCGGTTCCCGTTCAACCGTCTGTTCCAGGGGCATCATGGCGATGCCGTCTATGATGGCGGGGACGGCAGCTTCATGCACTACCACTACTACGCCTTTCCGCTGCTGACCATGCTCGATCTGTACGCCACGAGCGGTTGCAATCCAGACGGCTATCACGATTTCGACCTGATGTACCTTTCGGAAGTGGACCCGACCTGGAATAACGATGAGCTGGCCTTTTTCACCAACCCGGAAGCGGCAGTGGTAGCCAATCCGGCGGCCGCACTGGCCTGTACTCCCGATGCGGTGTCCTCCAGTGCCGGGGCTCCGATCAAGCAGTTGTTCTGGTGTGCCGGTTCCTGGGGATCGATCTACCCCCTGAGTGGCCATCACAATGGCGGCAATGGCGTCCTGCGCGACTCCAGTCTGCTGACGACGCGAGTGCTGGCAGCGTTACACCGGCGAGGATTGGCCAGGGGGACGATGGGCAGCACGGCCATGTGTGGCGGTGAGTTCAAATTCACCCTGCCGAAAACCCAGTACAAATTCACCTTGCTGTATCCGGTACCGGAAACAAACTCCTCGCACGTTATCGGGGAATCACTCCTGACCTGGGGGATTGCGCGCACCATCCCGGCGGTTGGCCAAGATCCGGTCTACACCATCTGGCGCTGGAAGGACTGTTGTGCGAGGTAGGTTCGCACAGAGCCTGTCGTTTTAGGGTTTTCCGGCAGGCTTAGGCTGAAGACCACACGGTGGCCTCTCTAAGCCGCGTGACCAGTGATTGACAACTCAACCGACAGCCCGGCCGCCACTGCGATTGCCACCAAGGCATCGAGGCTGAAGGCGTTGATCTTGCCAAGCTTGAGATTGGAGAAGCGCGGTCCAGTGATACCGAGACGGCGGGCCTTCTCGGTGTCGATGCCCGGCCAGGCGGCGGCTTGCTCGGTGATAGCGCGCATCAGGGAGGAGCGCAATTTCATGTTTTCAGCCTCAGCCGGAGTGTCCTCAATGGCATCCCAGACGCTGGCGAAGCGTTGTTGTTGCTCAGTCATTTTCTATCCCTCAGTAGGTCGCGAAGACGAGCGGCCGCCAGATCGATATCAGCCTTCGACGTGGCCTGGGTCTTCTTCTGGAAGCAGTGCAGTACATAGACAGCATCCGGTAGCGTGGCCAGATAGATCACGCGGAACGCCCCCGAGGCCTCACGGAGGCGGATCTCTCGTACGCCAGAGCCCACGGTCCTCATGGGCTTCCAGCCAGCCGGCTCGATGCCATTCTGGACATTGTCCAGTTGAAAGCCAGCCTCGCGACGGGCGTCGGCCGGAAAGTCGCGCAGGCGGTCGAGGGAGTCGGCGAGGAATTCAATGGCTTTCATCGGGTGGGCCTTGTTTATTGAATTCATTTTATCGGTTTCGATAAGTACCGCAAGCGAATCTTATCGAAACCGATAAGTTCGGCCTATTACCACAAAATCGCTCTTCCCTCTACGGCAACAGGAAAACGTTCCCTAGGCTCCGCAGCAAAGCGGTGGAATTCATCTTTACAAATAGAGTTTCATCCTGAATCGAGCTAGAAGCCGTGCGCACTGACTAAGGTGCCGCATTCTTAACCGACCTGCCGCAACAGGCAAAGACCGGCCAAAAGCCGCCCTTCACGACAGGCCGCTTCTTTACCCAATGCAGCCCTTGGATCGTGGCGCGCTCTACAACGCTGAGTTCGTGATAAGACATGGCAACACCTTACCGAAACGGTCAGGTGTTGCACTCAGTTTTTGCGGCCGCTGTATTTCAGACGCTACGTAATGGAGTAGAGGTTTGTCGGCGAGGTGTTATTCGTTTGTATCATCCTCGCTTTCGGTATCTTCTTCTCCCAAGCTCAGCCAGTCGCTTGAGTTGTAATGGGTAAAATCTTCAACATCTAGCATTGTGAAGTCGTACATTGGGGTGACTGTTATGTCGTCAAGAACTAAGCCTGGCTCAAGAGCAGGAGCTTCCTTAATCGCTTCTTGGAGCAATTGGTTAAGCTCTTCAAGCTCGCGGATGTGACGGTTTTTCACTAAAAAGCGAAAGGCCAGAGTGTATGGCTCTTCCGGAGTATCAATTTCATGCTTAGGGTTGAATGATACCCAGGCACTTTTTAAACGTAAAGAATGCTCATCGAGAAACTTATCAAGTTGTACGCCTAAGCCAACATAGTTACCAGAGGCCTCATCTTGAAAGCGAAGTCTATCTACAAGTCTGTCAGGCATGGCAATTCTGTTGTAACTATGTGACAGCCAAAATATCAGGGTTTCCAACTGCTCCGCGTCTAAGGTGGCTTCCTGATTTCGTTGAAGATCAATTAGAGCGAGTCGAGGTGTCCAGATACGTCTTTCGATACGTAGCTCTAGATATCGCCTGTCTTCAATCGGCAGTTGCAGGCGGCGTGGATTATTAGCATTCAGGTATTTCCCGAATATTTTGCCGCGCTTAAAATTGCAAGCGATCCACTCCACTACAGGTGCGTCGTCGTAGTTTCTTGCGTGCACAGTGCATGAATGAGAGATAAGTATCCAATAGGTTGGGTTTTTTCCACCAAGCAGCGAATCGACCAGCCCTTCTTGAATATATGGATTTAATGCGTCTCCGGGAACAATATGACCTTGCAGCCAGCCTTGCTCGCTGATTTTCTTAACAGTTGCTGCATGGTCGACATCCGTTGTCATTTATCAGCCTGCCTGCTTTTTGCTAAACATCTCCAGCCTTGAGATGGTCTTTTCGTCTCTGGCTCTTAGCTGCGCAGCTTTCTGGGCAAGTTCGGCTACTAGGTTGTGAACGCCTTCTGCCCCTTTAGATATCCAACCTTCATCGCTGAGGACGTCTTGAAGGAGGCACCCTTCGTGTGAAGGATAAAACAATGTTCTACGAAGGTAAGGCGCATCTTCTTTGCTCACATTGGCCAAGCTGTCAGCCAAGGCGCTTATTCTCTCTGGGTGGTCAGTGAGGGTCTTCTTGGTTCGCCAATTATAGATGGTTTGACGAGAGACACCGAATATCTCTGCGAGAGAGCTATCGGACAAGCCGAAACCTTTGCGCAGATTTTCAATTAGTCCAGATATTATCTCTGGCTCAGCAATGTCTTTTTCCTTATTAACTGGAGTCCAAACTATTACTGAGTCTCTTTTCTTTATGTGGCCAGAGCTAACGGGTAGTACCGAAAGATCCACCTGCTGAGCGCCGGCAGATATCGGTAAAACTGCAATGAGTGCAGCCATTAACGGTTGGATTAACCAAGGGCTTGCAGTGCTGTTGGCTGCCTTGTGGTTTTGCTCTGGCTTCTCCCAGGCTTGGCGCATGCTCACAATCGGTGTAGATGTAAGCTGGGGGCGAGATGCTAGATAATTGGTCATTTCGTAGGTCATGGCTTTTCACTCCATATATTAAAAGCGTGTTCAGTTGCTACGCTTCTAAAGGCAGAATTGGCCATAGAGTGCAGACGATCGAGCCGAGCAGCTATCTCCTTAACTTTTAATCGCTCAGTTGTCGCTAGTGGCCAATATGCATCGATGTCCAAAAGTGCGCCAATATTGCTGGTTTGGTTAAACGCCAATGGCGAGCCTGTAAGTCGGTGCGGACTGGGAGGCTGGCGAGATTGTTTTGCTATCTCAAATACCATTGCTGGCTCAATCAAGTCTTCTGGAACCCACATTCCAGGTTGGCGCCAGCATCTGACATGGAGGAATTCTGGGTTGAAGTGATAAGTCGAAGTTGCCACTCCTATAGGGTCAACAGCTCTATCGTCTTTCAGTTTTGAAATTAATTCGTTGTCAAGGGGAAGGAGTGCTGCGGGCAGATAAGAGCTTAGAGTTTCTCCTTCTCTAGGCTCAATTCTGTCTACATATCTCATCCCGATGCCGATTACATCTAGCTCGCCTGCTTGGTGTATTACTGCTTCTAGGCACTTCTTGAACAAGTTGCAATGCTGATCAAAGTGTAGGTAGGCGATGCTTTGGAGCAACATATAATCATTGCTCAAAACACAAGCGTATTTCAGTTCGCGATCTAAGAAAGCCCAAGAGTTCGGTTCTGTCGCAGGTTGCATTGGAGTCAGAGCCTTTGCCATCTGAAAATATTCAGGCAAGTACTCTCTCAGCTCGTGTTGGATGTCCGCTATAAGCTTCGAGAGCTTAAGAAGGGGTGAAAACCTGACTACGCTCAATGTGTAGACCAGGGGGGCGTTGGGCAGAACGCCTGCACGATCAGCCATCGGTCTCTCCATGGGGGCAGCATGCTTGGACGCGCACTCTACCTGATTTGACATCCTGTTTGACAGATTTTGTATAGCACAAATTCAGAAGGCTTCACATCTGTGATGGCCGGCCGTCTCTAGGGGATAGTTGCCTGCAGCTGAGCCAAGAGGGGGTGCGTCCCGGTCAAGCCCTTCGGACAGATCATCTCTGGCCGGAACGCCAAATCGCTGTGGGTCGCTTACTCGCCCTCAGTTCCAGTCGCCAGATGGCCATGAACTGACGAAAGGCCCTCTCGGTGCTCTGGGTGACGGCCGCTGCTTGGTAGGCTACGACAACCTGGTCGAGTGTTGGTTGCAGCGACCGAAAAGGGGACGATTTATGTTCCCTCATGGAGCGACCGTCCATTTCTGGCCGGTTATTGCCTGTCGCGATCGGCTGCTTCGGGTCGTTCTGTGCCGGTGGTGTTCAGCTCAGTCCGGGTCTTCAATTCAACGCATCCTTCAACGCTTTTCCCGGCTTAAATCCCGGTAGTTTGGCAGCAGCAATCGCGAGCTCTTCGCCTGTCCTCGGATGGCGGCCCGTGCGGGCGGCGCGCTCTTTCACCGAAAAAGTACCAAAGCCAACCAGTGTGACATCATGCCCAGCCTTCAGCTCGGCAGTGATTGTCTTGATCAAGGCATCGAATGCTTTGGTTGTGATGGTTTTGGGAATATCAGCTTGTTCCGAGATGCTGGCTATCAGTTCAGCTTTGTTCATATTGAATGACTCGTTTGACCTGTTGCGGAAAGGGGGCGCGATAGTAATCGCTTTGGCAGGATTGCTGCTGTGCGCTGGATAGCTGAAAGAGAAAAGCCATCAGCCTTTCCCTCGTATTGAGCAACTTAGGCGGTGTTCTCATCAGCTAACCTTGGCTTGGTGGGCATCTTTTGCTTCCCGGATACGCATCGTCTCAACGCTATACAGGGACTCAGGCACCAGCAACAATCGTTTGATTCCAATGGGGTCGCCCGTTTCGAGGCAGAAGCCATAGTCGCCAGACTCGATTATTTCGAGGGCATTGTTGATTCGCTTCAATTCCACTCGGTCACGGTCGATCATACTGAGTGCCATTGAACGCTGTTCTTCGGTAGTAGCGAAGTCGGTATCGTCTGGCTGCCGCTCTATCCGACAGGCCTCCTGGTTCTCCACCAGCCGTTGCTGCACTCGCCGCGTCTTTTCCTCCAAGAGCTTCTTGAAGAAGGCCTGCTGTTCAGCGTTCATGTAGTCCGAATCCGTCTGCGCCAGCAATTCATTTTCAGTAAGCACTCTCAATCCTCTTTCAAAATACGACCACTTTAAGACTCAAAGTCTGGCCACAAAAAAGCCAGATCGCCACTGCTCAACGTCAATTGCTCGTTCAATTGCCATGGTGACTCACCTGAGCCGGTTCTAGCCTCAACGCACGCAGCGTCTTCTTCGTAGTGGCTCCCTATGTCCCGCCCGCGCCGTGGTTCCTGATTAATGGTGCGAAACATCGCTACTCGGAAGATACCTATAAGCTTGATCAAAAACGCCGCAACCGGCTTCTACACGCAAGCAAAAAACAGTCTGATGGCGATACAAAAGCACCCACCTCAATAGCCATAAAACTTTCCGCTCAAGTTGCCCTTTTTGGGCAACTCCGCGTGCCAGTTTTTTTAGGATTAAGCCCTATGCTGTTGGCTTTTTGGGTAGTAATAAAATGCGCGAATCCGCACTTATGCGCCTTGTCGCACGGACGTTGATCGTCACCATCACGGCGATGCCCTTTCAGGCGATCGCTGACGAAATGGCCGATATTGGGCGACAAGCTCAACACTATGGAAAAACGCTCCAAGAGCAGATGAAAAACTCCCAGCCTAGCGTGAGCGGAGGGAATCTGAATCTCGGCTCCGGGCTCGCTCCCCTCAACATCAACGATCTGTTTCCCGGAACGAGCGCTCCCATGTCCGACCAGGATGTCATGTCGAAATACTTCCCTGATACCTTGCCACCCAACGTCAATGATTCGCGTGAGATGTACGATTCAGGCACAACCATGGATGAGAAGGGGGCCAATGCCCAGGAAATCCTTTATCAGGACGCCAACAGCGCCAATCCCTCTATCAGCGGGGCGGCGTACAAAGTGCTGCTGGATGCTGCCAAGAGGTCACGACCAAACTTTGCCAATGATCCGATGTTGAATCAAAGCAATACTATCTATGAGGAAATGGATCTCATCGCGAAAAACTTCGGCGACTGCACTACCGAATCAACTTTTAATGATGCTGTACACACAGAACACGTTCCAGAATATGAACATTGCGAACAATTAAATAAGCCGGCAGGAGATTGCGATATTTCTCATGAAATCGTGATCAAGGCCGAGCCTGCCGACATGGTATTCCTGGTCGATAACTCCAACTCGATGGACGAGGCCATTGATGCGTTAAAAACCTCTATCGGCGATCTGGCTCGGTTACTCGGTGAAAACAATGGCGGCAATTTACGCCTGGGGGGCGCAGTTACCAGGGGTAATCAATACCTGACAGACAATATCAATTTATCTTCGTCCATCAGTGCTTTCACATCCTGGGTTAATCATATAAAGCTCAATCATGGCGACACTTATAATGTCGATGCGACAAACTTTTCGATTGATCATTTCGCATGGCGAGATAATGTTGAAAAAGTCATCGTTATTATTGGAAACAAGGACAATCCGAACGGAAACGTCAGTGCGTTGCGTGCCAGACTGGACGCGCTTGGCTTCAAGGTATTTATTTTTCACAATAACGCCGGCGTTCAGGCACTGGGAACGCCTATCGCCGACAATTTTTCCGCCACAGGCCTTTATAAAGCGGCGCAGTTTCTGACGATCGTTGAAGATAGCTGGAAGCCGCAGGCCTGCCTGGAGGCGGCCAAATCCAGCCTGGAAGAGTTTTGCTCAGGAAGCTATACGCAAACGGTAGGTTCGGAGAACGACTGTATCAACCTGTCTGGTTTCAATGTTTGTCCTGGCGATCCGATCTACACGAAACTGCAAGCGCCGCCGATTCCGAATGTGTCCAAGCTGGCGTTAAAGGTCCACGTATCCTCACTGCAATGCAATTACAACATAGGATCGATGGGCTGTTATACCGATGCAAACGGCAATCAGCAGTGTCCCACTAATCAGGGTGAACAGCTGAGTAGCTGCGAAGCGCTCGAGGCCAATCCGCAGTGTGGATTCATCAGTTCCAAATGTGTCGAGGGAGCCCAGGGATCACAGGGCACCTGCTATGTATTCGATAACACCTACGACTGTGGTTCGGATGTCAATACCGCCACCATCCAAAAAACGGCTACCTACAACTGTGGTGGTCCTATCCGCTGTATGGGCGGTGACTGTCTGGATATAAGCCAAGCGCAAAATACCGAGTTTACCAGGGCGGCCGCCTTACTGAATGCAGCCCAGTTCATGGCCTCGGACATGGCGTGTACCGGCCAGGATGCCAATGGTAATCCGACAGGTTCGGATGTTGAGGAATGCACCATTTTTAAGGGCAACGACGGCGAATGCAAAAAGGCGGTTGGGGGAGTAGTGAACTGCTGCCAAAAGCCGGACAACGTAAGTTTTGCCGATTATCTGACCATGATCATGGCTATGCCGAAACTCGATACAGCCATTATGAGTCTTGATCAGACTAACTCCATTAGAAGCTCTTACCAGTTATTGCGTGACCCTATTACTCAGGGTTGGGATCAACTCAAACAGCCCTTCGCCAACTATGCGGACAATATAAGCGGGGCAGTGGATACGGTCTCTCAAACCTATAATGGAATTATTCAATCTCTGGAGAACAAGGCTAAGGCAATTACGCTCGAGGCGCTGAAAAGCGTGGGCTATGAATCAGGCGCTGGCGCAGCAGGGGCGGAAGCAGCAGCCAAAACGGCACAAAGTGCCGCAGAAGATATGGCTAATACGATCGTGAACCAAGCTGTCAGCGTTCTTTCGACAGTAAGCGCAATTTATACGGCCTATACCGTGTCCATGCTCGTGATCCAGACGATTTATGCCTGCACGGCGGATGAGCTGAAACTCAACGTGGATCGCAAACTCAAGAAATGCAGCTATGTCGGTTCCTACTGTGCTCAAGAGATTTTGGGCGTATGCATTGAAAAGCGCGAATCCTATTGCTGTTTTTCCTCACCGCTCTCGCGCATTATCCAGGAGCAGGCAGGGCCTCAGCTCGGCCAGGACTTTGGAAGTGCTAAACATCCAGAATGCGGCGGCCTGACCATGGATCAAGTCGCTCAAATTGATTGGACCAAAATTGATTTGGACGAATGGGTGGGCCTGCTGACTCAGAATGGGCTGTTTCCCAACGCTGGCAATGTCGATCTCGATACGCTAACGGGAGCAGGCAACGGCTTGAACCTTGGCAATCGGGCCAATGCGGAGGAGCGGGCTATTCAGCGCCTGCAGGATTCTCGTGTGGATGAATCCCGTTTCGAGAACTCGATCAACTACCGGCCAGCCACAGGTGCGCCGTTGCCGTAGAGCTCTGAAAATGGTTCGGCAGTTAAAAGCTGGCTGCCGAACCATTTACCTATTCAATAAGCCGACTCGGATGACTAGGATGAGATAGGAAGTGTACATAGCATAGCTGCTCACCCCATCTTCTATTGTTGCTAATGCATAGCCGCAGGTTTTATAAATAACTCTGCTTTTCCTTGTTGAAGGATATAGGGGAAAGGAATCTTTGAAGCATCTTTCTGCTTTACTTCATTAGCCGCTAAATATAGCAGAACCCATTTGGGTAAATGCTTGCTGATAGCAGCATAAATTGATTGCTCAGGAAGTTTACTGTTAGCAGTTTGCTCAATAAATATTTTTGAATATTTGACATCTGGCCTAGGGTCAAAAAAATAGGTTGGGTATTCATGTTCGCTGACAACTGTTGAAGTTTTACCAATTAGCGGCTCTCTTACAATAAAAGTTACCCCGCATATATTAAGGATACTATCTTCAGGCTTTACTTGTGGGCAGCCATAGGCAGCATCATTAATTAAAAAACTTACTGCAGATATAGATTTTCTTGTTTTATAGAGGAAATAAAAATCTACCCCAAGATCAGTTAACCCTTTATCGATAGCCTCTTTTACGATATCTAGCATCTTATCCTCTGCCTCTTCTGGCGTGCGAGCCATCGTTTTCGGCATCCAGGCGACCAAGCTATTGCGAGCCTCTTTTTCTTTCGGAGCAAACAACCAACCGGCAACGCTGAGCGCTCCAGCACCGAAGCTGGAAAAACCAGGGGCCGGAGAAACGAAATTGGTATGAGCCCAAAGTGCGTTGTAGGCCAACGAGTCCGTGATGTGTTGTCCCTGCTCTTTGGGTATCTCTTGATCGGTCAAACGATCAAGACCCGCTGCATAGGCCAGATTCAACGCCCGGCTTTTAGTCGGATCGTAGGGCTGGGGTTCCGGAGCAGTCGTTGCACAGCCCGTTAGAATCATTATTCCCAAGCTGGCGAGAAGAGTTTTGGACAGTTGTTTCATGCTTGAACGCGATTCCTTCGGGTAATTCAAGGGGGCTTTTTCAAATAGCAGTTTGCTATCAAGGGTATGTTACATCGCACTTCCCGAACCCCAAGAAAAGACCCCTCACATAGAGGGGTCTGTATGTCACTTTTGGATTTAAGGAAGGTCAGCCAGAATCAAGCTTCAGTTTCCGCGTGCAAAGTAGCCAGAGGAGTGTCACCAGCTTCCGATGCCTCATCCAGTTCAACATCTTCAGTCTGTGCCGGCGCTTGCGCATCGACCTCCTGCTGCTTGCCTTCCTTGTAAGCGGCAATGCGCGCATGTTTTTCGATGCCGATAATGCGGGCCGCCAGGCGATTCAGGCGCTGTTGCCACTCGTAGGTCAGTGTCGCCCGCTGTACGTTGTCCAGTTCGCTGTTCATCCATAAGGTGTCGACATACCCCATCAGGGTGTCGAGCTTGGTGATCAAGCGGATGAACTGGACGGTCTTTGGCGAAAAAATCTCGAACTCGACGATCTGCGGATTGGTATAGGCCGGCACGCTATCAATGCCGTTGGAATCCATGATGGTTTTGAGCTGCG
This sequence comes from Azomonas macrocytogenes, assembly GCF_014191985.1. Lineage (GTDB taxonomy): Bacteria > Pseudomonadota > Gammaproteobacteria > Pseudomonadales > Pseudomonadaceae > Azomonas > Azomonas macrocytogenes. The sequence continues at coordinate 10,763 of NZ_JACHXI010000027.1, read as the reverse complement.
TCTGCGTTTTATCCAGATCATCGGCAACCGTCTTGATACTACTGGTAATGACCTTTTCCACTTCATCGATGGCATCTTTGCGACCGATGATTCGTAAAATCACTTCCAGCGAGAAAAGCGACCGCGAGACACGACTAAAGCTTCTCTCGACCACACGCTGTGCCTGGAGACTGTTGACGGTGAGTTTCTGGGTGAATACCGGGCGGGACAGCTCTTGGCGAGCAGGATTGACGGGTTTTTCGGCTTCAATATTTTCCATTTTTGATCCTTTCTGATAGCTAATAAATGCCTTGAAAGGATAGAGCCAAGCCCTCAAAAAACAGGCACGCGGAGTTGCCCAAAAAGGGCAACTTGAGCGGAAATAGCAAAATGCCACTTGTACAGCTCGAAAAGTCTTCGTTATAGTTAAGACTCATTTATCGCCCTGGCGATAAAACGTACGGTAGCTGGCCGTCGCAAACAAACAGCAAATTATTTTTGCCGTATGGCAACACCACCCTATCGGGAGTAATCCCGATTCTGGGGATAGCTCCCGATCTCAAGGAGCTTACCCATGTATCTTGTAATTTTTGTCGTTTTGTGTGCTGTTTTTGTGTCCACTCTGTACCTGGCAGTTTGCTACCTGATCAAAAAGTGGAAAGACAAAAAAGCCACCGTAGAAGAAACGGCACGGCCTGCCACCTCCAACGAGACCGACATTGCCGATCTTGATGAGGCCGTCATAAAGCCTTGCACTGACGCCTCTACGGATGTGTCGGTTGCGAATACCGCACACGAGCAATCGGTTGATCGTGTGGTATTTCACGAGACCAATTGGTCAGAGTACGACGAGCCGGCTTACCTGCGTAAGGGAAAGCAGCTGGTATGGTGACCTGCTGATAGTGTCGTCGCTGTAGTTCATTCACCCACGCGGGGAGCCTTCCTGCCGGGTAGATTCTCCGCCTGTAGCTAGAGAATCAATCCTTTGAAAACCCTCATCCTGTTGATGGCCCTGGGTGCTGCTGGCATTCAACTGGGCTGTGTAGCGTTTGATATCGGCTTGGAAACGGCTCGACAGTCTCAAACCACAATATTGATCAAGGCGCACCAAGCGATTTGATCCACCGCCTGCTTCAAGGCGAATCCTAAACCCTGACGGGGAATCCCGTTTGGGACTCCTCGTCAATTCGAGGAGAAATTAATGTCGGAATATCAAAGAAAATCATATGGTAGAGCATCTATTTCTATCATACTTTGCGTGATGCTTTCTGGCCTGATAAACAACAAGGCCACCTTATGAGGATCTTCAAAAATGCATGGTTCGAGCGTTTTGCTCGAAAACAGCATATTCCTGATGAGACTTTGTTAGAGGCCATCAAGCGAGCAGAAAAAGGTCAAATCGATGCCGACCTTGGCAGCGGTGTGATCAAGCAACGCATAGCCAGAAAAGGACAAGGCAAGTCTGGTGGGTTTCGAACGATTATTTTATATCGATCGGCAAAACGAGCTTTCTTCGTCTATGGCTTTGCCAAAAACGCCTGCGACAATATCGAGGACGATGAAGAGCTACTCTTTAAAAGAGTGGCAGCTTATGTTTTTGGATTGTCTGACAAGCAGTTAGCCGATTTGATCGGCAAAGGCCAGTTTTTGGAGGTCCATAAAAATGACCAAAAAATACCGAAGTGATGCTCTTGCAGCAATCCATGAAACGATGGAGGCGTTGCATGAAATCGGCGCGGTCGATAAGCAGACCATGCGCGAGTTTAATGATGCCTGTCTTACCCCGATTCAGGTCTTATCGCCTGATGAAATCCGTGCTCTGCGACAACGCGAGCATCTGTCCCAGCCAGTCTTCGCCCGCTATCTGAACGTGAGTAAAAACCTCATTTCAGACTGGGAGCGAGGTATCAAGAAGCCGGGAGGTCCAGCGCTACGCCTGCTGACCGTGATTCAGAAAAATGGCATTCAAGCCATTGCATAAGAAACTGACCTATCAACTGGACAGAAGAAGAAATGCTCGTTTATGCAGTTTTGACTGTCATCGGCTCTTTGACGATCGTTGGCATCATTGGCTACTTTGTAGCCAGTCACCTCGACAAAAAGCACGAAGCCAAGCTTAAAGCCAAGGCTCACTGAGCCATTTGGCACTGTTTAGGCACCTTCCTCGTTTTCCGCAAGGTGGACGAGAAAGATGCCAAAAACAAGGAGCACTTAGGCCTCCCCCTCTCAAGCTTTAGGGCCGACTGAAACTCAGCCCGCGATATTGATCAAGGCGCACCAAGCGATTTGATCCACCGCCTGCTTCAAGGCGAAGCCTAAACCCTGACGGGGAATCCCGTTTGGGACTCCTCGACACTCTTTTTCGAGGAGAAAACGTTGTACAAGACAACTCTCGTGAATTGGCTAAAGGATGCTCTGATGGGGGTGGATTGTAGCCTATTAGCGGCTGCATTCATTTCGATCGTGACCCCGAGCATAGACATGTTTATCGTGATGTTTTGCCTGATTTTGGGGCTGGCCATGATGAGCACCGATCTGATGCTATCCTTAGTTATCGACGCGAAAAATCCATAAGGAGACTGCTATGAGTCAGGCAGAATTACTAGTTTATTCTGTTACGAGTGTGATTGGATTTTTAGCTCTCGTTGGAATTGTTGGCTACAAAATTGCTGATTATTTCGACAAGAAGCACGAAGCCAAGACTAAAGCCAAGGCTCACTGAGCCATTTGGCACTGTTTAGGCACCTTCCTCGTTTTCCGCAAGGCGGACGAGGAAGATGCCAAAAACAAGGAACACTTAGGCCTCCCCCCTCTCAAGCTTTAGGGCCGGCTGAAATTCAGCCTTGGCAGGAGCGCAAGGAGTTATCCTGACCTGCGTTTTCCAAGCTGCCATAGACCCTATGACCACTTGGAAAGCGTAGAGAGACTTTGGTCACTCCCTCGGGAGCGATTGAAAAGGTAGCTGGCCTGCATAAACAAACAGCAACGTCACGTTCAATATCCTCCATTTATTTTCCAATCCCTAAAGGGGCGAAACTGCCCCTTTCCGGGTGCGGTGCGCCCCTTTGTTTTTCAGGAGACGCACCATGCACACTTCACCGTACGCCCGTTTTCAGCTCAATACGCTGTTTGATCTCAGCGAAATTCCTGATGCGGTACAGATCACCGGGTATGTCGACGACACCAACCCGTATATTCCAAAAAAGGATCCGGCTTACCGATTCCGCAAGGATTTCATCCGGGATGTGCGTAACTTTCTGCAAAACCCAGGAGGTGACGGCTTGTTTATTACCGGGCCTACCGGCTCCGGTAAAACCTCCGGCATTACGCAGATGGCAGCCAGACTGAATTGGCCGGTCCAGCAAATCACGGCTAATGCCCGATTGGAGTTGGCCGATCTGGTGGGCTTTCATGCCCTAACCGCCAGCGCGCCAGGCGAAGTGCCCAGCATGAAATTCCAGTACGGACCGCTGGCCATTGCCATGCGCGAAGGCCATATTCTGCTCATCAACGAGATCGATCTGGCTGATCCGGCTGAAATGGCCGGTCTCAACGACATCCTGGAAGGGCGGCCGTTGGTGATCGCGCAGAATGGGGGAGAAATCATCCAGCCTCATCCCATGTTCCGCATCGTCGTCACGGGAAATTCTGTGGGCTCCGGCGACTCCACGGGCCTTTACCAAGGCATCATGATGCAGAACCTAGCGTCCATGGATCGATACCGCTTCATTGTGGTGGACTATGCCGATCCCGCCGTTGAAAAAGAGATTCTGGACAAGGCCGTGCCGAAGCTTCCTCTCCCTATCAAAGAGGGGGTTATTCGCATCGCCAATGACGTTCGCAAACTGTTTGTCGGCAATGCTGCTGATGGCCAGCCACTGAGCATCACCATGTCCACGCGAACCCTGGTTCGGTGGTGCAAGTTGACGGTTCAGTTCAGGGGCGCCCCCAACGCACTGGAGTTTGCCTTGAATCAGGCGTTGCTGATTCGTGCCATTCCAGAAGACCGGGAAGCCATCCTGCGCATAGCCAAGGATGTTTTTGGCGATTCGTGGGCATAGGCGGTGATGACAATGATGCTTCTCGATTGTCACCGCTTCAGGAGAACAGACAACAACACGCCGGAGTTGCCTCTTGAGAACGATCAAGTGGTGGCCCTGGAACAGCTGTCTGTCCTCTCTTCGCCGGGACCCGCTCAATACCAGTTGGTCTTGATCACTCGGCTTAAGCGAATCGCTCAAAAAGGGCATCTCAAGCAGGCAATGAGCAAACCCTTCTACGCAGCCAGTCTGGCAGCTTTGCCAGAATCGGTGCTAGAGGTGCGTAAGGCGCTCATCGCTGCGCTGGAGCAAAAGGGCTTTTTCTTTCTGGACAAGGTGCGAATAAACACCCTCACCGGTGCCATCGATCCTATCGACGAACCCGTACCGATCCAGACTCCGCAAGCCCGCTTGACTTGGCAGCTCCCACTCAACCCTGAATTTACGATGCAAGCGCACGTAAAAACCTTCATGGCAGGTTGGCTGAGAGAAACCATGCATGGCGCCATGCAACGACTGGGTCTTCTTACGGAGAACGAGGTACTACCGGCTTCCCTGTTTTTTCGGGTACCGGATCAGTATGAAATTCTCTGGGAATCACGTCGGCTCGATGCGATCAACCCTGACACCCTGGCCGCTGTCGGAGAGCTGATCCCGGCGCATGGTCATCTGCCGCTGCTTGCCCTGTGGTTTTTGGACAAGGAGCTCAGAGCGTCACGATACGGAAAAGTCGGCTTTGCCAGCGAGACCGGCGAGCGGGTGTCGATCACCACGTTCGACGACCTGAAACCTCTCATGGCCGAATTCGGCTTTGATCCGATCACGGTCAGAAAAGATGCGGCTCGTTTAGAACTGGTCGCTGAAGTCATTGACTTGACGTCTCTCGACGTCGATATCGACGACGACTATTTCTGATCGGCTTCATCAAGACAAACCCCACGGGGGCACCATGCTCCCCTGGGGAAAGGTGCCTCCTCCATTTGTTCAAGCAAATTACGGAGTAACACCATGACTGATGCAAAAGTGAAAAGCCCCTTGCTGATTAAACGCCTGGCGGAAAAATTTGGTGTCGATAGCGAAAAGCTGCTTGAGACGCTAAAAGCGACGGCCTTCAAGCAGCGAGACAATTCACCCATTACGAACGAGCAAATGATGGTCTTGCTGGTGGTCGCTGAACAGTACGACCTCAATCCGTTCACGCGGGAGATCTACGCATATCCCGACAAGAACAACGGTATCGTGCCCGTCATTGGCGTCGATGGCTGGATTCGGATCGTCAATTCACATCCGCAGTATGCGGGTATGGAGTTTGTCTATTCGGATGCAACCCTGACTCCCGACGGTACGACGATTGCGGCCCATGAGTGGATCGAGTGTGTCATGTACCGTCAGGACCTGGCTCAACCGATCCGCATCCGTGAATACCTCGATGAGGTCTATCGAGGGCCATTCAAGGTCAAGGACAAGAACACCAAGGCTTTCTATACGGTTGACGGTCCCTGGCAAAGCCATCCCAAACGGATGCATCGCCACAAAGCGATGATTCAGTGCGCCCGCGTAGCGTTCGGATTCAGTGGTATCTACGACCAGGATGAAGCGGAACGCATCATCGATATGGGTAGCGCTACGGTGGTTGATCGTGAAAGCCCTGGCCCCGTCACGGCGCCCGTGCAGCAGATCAACCACGACAAGATCGATCCGCTGCTGGATAAGCTGATCAATCGGGCAACCACGGAAATGGCCTGGGAACCTGCCCAGCACTATATCAATCAGCGCTTTCAGGGTGCAGAGGCTGAATACGCGCTCAATCGCCTGGAAGAAGCGCAGCAGCGGCAGACCACGGTCCAGACTGCTGAGCAGGTATCGAATCAAGAAGGCCTGGGCTTCGTTAACGATGTCCCCGGTGCTGACGAGAGCGAGCCTGCTTTTTATTAACCCGACGCGGGGGATTGCCTCCGCGTGGAAGCGTTCCCTCGTGCTTGTATTGCGAGGAAGTTATGAAGATCGTCAACCTTGAGCAGGGTAGCGAGCAATGGTTGGCCTGGCGGGCTCAAGGCATCACGGCAACGGATGCGGCGATCCTGCTGGGACGCTCGAAATACAAGACACGCTGGCGTCTCTGGGCCGAAAAGACCGGGTATGCACGTGAAGTCGATCTAAGCCTGAACCCTCTGGTCCGCCAGGGGCGGGAAGGCGAAGATCTGGCACGGCAGATTTTCGAGGATTACCTGGGCGATCTGCTGCTTCCTGTGTGTATCGAATCCACGGTCGACCCTCTTATCCGGGCATCCTTGGACGGCATTACCACTCAGCGAGAACCGGTTGAGCTCAAGTGCCCCAGCGAAAAGGTGTGGAAAGCCGTTTGTTCTGACGGAGCCAACAGCGAGGCATTCCAGCTCTACTATCCCCAGGTCCAGCATCAGTTGCTGGCCACGGGATCGAGAAACGGATACCTGGTTTTCTACTTCGAGGGGGATATTCGCCACTTCAAAATCGAGCCTGACAAGGCTTTGCTGCGGGAGTTGTATGCGCAAGCGCAACAGTTCTGGCAGCAGGTGGTGAATAAGCAGGAACCGGTCAAAGATCCGGACCTGGACCTCTATCTCCCCAAGGGAGAAGACGCTCAGGCATGGATCTATACAGCTGAGCAATATCGACTTTTTCACGCCGACATTCAGGCCTGTAAAAACCGGTTAAAAGAGCTGGAGGAACTGCAAAAAACTCACCTTGAGACTCTGAAAACCCTGATGGGTGAATACCTGCATGCAGATTATTGCGGGGTCATGGTGACTCGATACAAAACGGCTGGAAAGGTGGATTACGCCAGGCTTCTTGAAGAGGTCGGGCAACACATCACCCCGACAGACGTTGAGCAGTATCGTGCGAAATCGTCAGAGCGTTGCCGGGTCACGGTCTCCACCGAGTCGGTAATGCCTCGGCATGTCGTCGAACCGGCGGTCATTGCACCGCTCGAAGACGTACCGGTCGTGTTCGAACAAAACTATTTCTAAGGTTCGAGAAAGGTAAGGGCTTCGGCCCTTTCTTTTCAGTGGTGATTGGCACCTCGAGTCATCAGTGAAAAGAAGCATTTGGTCACTCCCTCGGGAGCGATTGAAAAGGTAGCTGGCCTGTATAAACAAACAGCAACGTCACGTTCAATATCTTCCATTTATTTTCCAATCCCTAAAGGGGCGAAACCGCCCCTTTCCGGGTGCGGTGCGCCCCTTTCTTTTTAGGAGACGCACCATGACTGAAGTCACTCACCTGGAATCGCTGTCGGTCGTTCAAATCGATTTCGACATCTGGAGCGGACAAACCCGTTTGTCTGCTGCTGATTTCAAACTAGGTATCGGGGGTGAAATTCCGCCCGAAAAACTGGCCCAGCTGGGTAGCAAGAAAATCTGTGATCCGGCCAAGCTGAAGGGTTTCCATCGGCTGAAATCGGAGGCTCGGCGCATGCTCCATCGGTATGGCATGCCGTTCATGAACGGTTACGCGGTACCGGTGGACAAGGTGAACGATATTTGCGCAAGACTCGACTCGATTATGAGTGAGTACAACGCGCTCAAGGATGCTTTCGTGGCGGGCTATCATCAGGCCGTTGACGAATGGGTGAGGGAAAATCCGCAATACGAAAGCGCCATCCGTTCGGGTGCGCTGCCCCGCAGCGAAGTCGAGAAGCGGATTGCGTTCGAGTATCAGATTTTCATGATCCAACCCGTATCGGGAGATGATGGCAACGCCCAGCGCTTGAACCGCAAGGTCAATAGCCTGGGGGATGATCTGATCGCCGAAATTGTGGAGACGGCAACGAAGCTCTACAACGAACGCCTGGCCGGCCAGACCCAGGTTGGGATTGGTACTCGGCAGACCTTGGAGAATCTGCGTGACAAGGTGGACGGGTTGTCGTTTCTGAACCAGGCCTTCGATCCGCTGGTTCGACTGCTCGATGAAACGATTGACGGCTATAAGCAATCGGCGGCAGGGCGTTTCATTACCGCGCCCTTCCTGTACCAGGTGATAGCCGCGACCTTGATCATGGCTGACCGTGACAAGATCCAGCTGTATGCCAGTGGGGGCGTTTCGGTGGACGGCATTGCCCGCACCCTGGATATGACCCCGCTTGCGGTAGGCTCACCGGCAGCGCCGAGCAACACCTCCGTGCTCGCTTTGCAAACGCCTCAAGACCCGCCGCAGCAAAAAAGCATGGAGCTTGGAGTAGGCGAGCAGAAGCCGGTCCACGAGCAGAACGATGTCGTGGATGACATCGATCAGTTCTTTGCCGAGTTTCAGGCTGACGAGGTGGTTGCGCCGAATCCTGCGAAGGAAACAGCAGTAACCCCCACTGCAGATGAACCAGTGGCTCCGACTCCTGCGACAGCACCTGTAATGGATCCTAAAGAGGCCGCTCAGCCACCTCAGGACGATGATGAGGATCAAGGCTTCTTCTGATCCTTCTTTAACCTTCCATTCCCCTTGGGGGCACACCGCCCCCACGGGGGAGGTGTGTTTCCCTGTTTGTGACAGAGAAACCTCATGAAATCCAAAAGACATACCCTCTATAACGCGCTGCCCATCGTTGCAGCGGCCTACGGTGAAAAGTTTGGGGTTAAGGTCACCCTCGGTGGCGACCAGGCTTACACCAACGGCAAAAGCATCAATATCCCCAACGTGCCGGAATCCTTTGGAAACCGGGATGCGATCTGGGGCTATCTGGCCCATGAAGCCGCGCATGTTCGGTTTACTGATTTTTCGGTAAGCCGTGCTCCAGGGCTTCATGCCATGCTGACCAATATCATTGAAGATTGCCGCATCGAACAGGCCATGATTGCTCTGTATCCCGGTACCGCCCATACGCTGCATGAGACAGCGCGTTACATGGTTCAGGCCGGTCATTACCAGCCGGTTACCGACCGCGACTCGCCAGCCTCCATGGTGGCCGGTTACTGTCTGTATTGGCTGCAATCGGAAGGCGTGGGGCAAGCCGTGCTGCGTCCTTTTATGCAAACGGCGTCAGCCATCCTGAACAGGGTGCTACCCAGCGGCGTCTGTATTCGCCTGGAGGCTATCCTGCTCAAGGCCGTGGATACTCAATCCACCCAGCAGGCCGCCGACTTCGCCACCGCGATCATCCAGATGATTGAGGAGGAAAAAGATAAAGCGGCCCAGAATCCCCCACCGCCCCCTCAGAAGGGTCCACAAGACCATTCACAGGGCCAAGATCAGGGGAGAGCTGATGATCAAACGGGATCGGGTTCCAATGACTCCCCGTCAACGGATAATGGCCAGGCAAACGCTGATGCTGGCGGTCCGAAAAACGATGCCTCATCGGGGCAAAGTGGATCGCATTCGTCTGATAGTGCTCAGCCAGGTCAGGATGATGCTGACTCGTCAGGACCAGCAACGGCTTGCCCGGCCAGCCAGGACGATCACTCTGGAACAGCGCAGGCAGACCTGCCAGCGCTTCTCCAGCAAATCCTCACGGCAACCGGCAACGATCTGCCTCGTGACGCCCATGCAGCACTCCTGGGAGAGTTGCAGGGGTTGGCACACCAAGCAGGCGACCCGTGTTACCAAACGGTGAAACAAGCGCGTTCTGCCGGTAACGATCCGCAAGCCGGTAATCGCCTGCTGCAAACGGTTCGAAGCCATTCCAGCCGCCTTCGGCAACAACTGCTTGGCCTGGTGCAAGCCAGCCAGCAAAAAGCAGTTCGGGCCGAACGCCGCGGGAAGAAGGTGGATCATCGCCGGTTGACGAAGGTACTGACCGGTGACTCGCGCGTGTTTAGCCGATCAGCTGATAAGGTCAGCCCCAATACCGCGGTCCACGTGCTCGTCGATATGAGCAGTTCGATGAACAAGGGGGTATCGAATGGCAAGAAACGAGCGGACATCGCTCGAGAATCTGCGTTGAGTCTGGCGCTTGCGCTGGAAGGCATCTCGGGGGTAAACCCTGCGGTCACCTTCTTTGCGGGCGACAGCCATGCACCGGTTTTCAGTGCCATGAAGCATGGTGAGCGGGTTCAAAGCAGCATAGGCGGCTTTGTATTCTCGGCCACGGGCACCACGCCCATGGCTGAAGCCCTGTGGCATAGCGCCTTTGAGCTAAGCAAAACGCGAGAGCAGCGCAAGTTGCTCATCGTGATTACCGATGGGGAGCCTGACAACGCCGTCAGCTGCACCAAGGTCATTGACCTGTGTGAGCGTAGCGACGTCGAAGTTATCGGAATCGGTATCGAAACCTCTGCCGTGACTCGCTTGTTCAGCCGGAACGTGGTGATTCAAGACGCGGCCGATCTGCAAAAAGCGCTGTTCAGACTGATGGAGCGAGCCTTGACTGCTCCGGTGGTTTGACAGCATGCGGCCTTGCCTTGGGGGAGGGCCGTTTAATTTTTCATCCCATGCGGGAGCTTTTCCCGCATGGGAGGGCTCCTGCGTATTCGCGAGGAATGCCCAAGATGGCAAGCACGTTTGAAAAGTTGCACAGAGAGAAGCCTGAGACTGTTGCCAGCGCTCGGGCCAAAGCTGATGAAAGGTTAATCAACCTCCACCTGGCAGAGCTCCGTGAACGGATGGAGAAAACCCAGATTGACTTGCTCCCCGCCGTGAACGACAGGGATTCCTGCTTCAGCGAGGCTTGCCTTACGCCACTTGAGCGCTTGGACTTACGGCCTCTCCACAGGCTAACACCGCCAGCCCGGCGGCTTTTATATTACGGGCCGCGTTGATGTCGCGATCATGGTC
>NZ_JACHXI010000026.1 GCF_014191985.1 Azomonas macrocytogenes | reverse complement strand
CGGGACAGGGCGAGGATGCGCATGTCCGGGTGCAGCAGGTTCGCGCGATCGAGTTGATAGAGGGAAGGAAACAGCTTGCGTAGGGCCAGGTCTCCTAGCGCCCCAAAGAGAGTAAAAGCGCTAGGTTTGACAGGGTTGAGATTCATAGACAGATGTCTTGGCTAAAGGGATGACTCAATTCATGGCGCCTTGGAAGATCGGGCCCACGACGCATGCAGGTCAATGCGGCTGCTTCTGTGGCAAAAGCCAGCATGGCATCGATGCTGCTGCGTTCGAGCGACGCTAGCGCAGCGGGAGAATCCCATCCGTTTTCCACCAGAAAAGCGATCAGCGCAGCCTGGAAGGTATCACCTGCGCCGACAGTATCGACAGCAATCAGTGGGCGTCCTGGGTGTGACCAGTTGCCAAAGCTGCGCGTAAAAGCGCTAGCCCCTTCTTTTCCACGTGTCATGAGCACCAGTTGGCAGCGGTCGAGAAGCCAATTACACGCTATGGTTGCAGGATCTTCATGGGGATAGAGGAGCAGAAGGTCCTCTTCGCTGACTTTGATGATGTGGGCATGGCGGGCAAATGCTGCAATCCGTTTCCTCCAGATTCCAAGATCCGGTTCGACATTGAGCCGGACGTTGGGGTCAAGGGTAATCAGCAGGTTCCGCGACGCTTTTGCTACGATGTCGTACAGGGTATCCGCCGTTGGCGACACCACCAGCGAATACGACCCTACATGAATCCCGCGAACCTCGCTGCCGAGTTCGGGCACTTGGGAGAGCTGCAACCGGCTATCGGCTCCCGCTTGTCCGTAGAAGCTGTAGCAAGGTACGCCTTGCGCGTCGAGAGCCACCAGACTCAGTGTCGTGCTGGTCGCCTCGAGAGGAACCAGGTAGCGGGTCGATACGCCTTCCTCCACCAATACATGGCGTAACTGACTGCCCAGAAAATCGTTGGATAAACCTGTCAGTAATGCCGCTTCGACGCCCAACCGGCTCAACCCCACGGCGACATTGAAGGGCGAGCCTCCCGCCACAGCGTTGAAGCCTACTTGCTTCGGCAAGGTGCTGGATTCAACATCAACGAATAAATCGAATAAAGCTTCACCGCAGACTAGAAACATGGCGCACTCTCCTTGCAGGCGAGATAGTTAAGTGTTGTGATTACGCGATTCTTTTTCCAGCAACGGCACTCAGTCCCTGCTTTCGGCGGTATTGGCTCGGTGTCTCATGCATTTCATCACGAAAATGACGATTGAAATTCGACAGGTTGCTGTAGCCCACCTCGAAGCAGATATCCCCTATCGATTGTTGGCTCTGCAACAGTAGCCGGCAGGCACGTTGCATACGCAGCTTGCGGATCAGCTCAACAAAGGTGTGGCCTGTCGTGCGCTTGAAAAAGCGTGAGAAGGTTGACTCGCTCATGTGCAAACGCTGCGCGATGACCGACAGGCGAATCTCTGCAGCCAAATCTCTCAGGATGTAGTCGAAGACCTGTTTCATCCGTTCGGCCGTAAGGCTATCCAGCATAGGCGCATACTGCTGGCTCGCCAGGGTGCGGCTTTCGCTCAGCTTGGCCTGTGCCAGGGTTTCCAGCAATGACAAAAACAAAACGAGTCGCTTTAAACCACTGTTCTGTCCGATGGCCTCGAGCAGAGCGGCAGCCGTAGCGGCTGTCTCGCCGCTGAATTCGATACCTTGTGGCGCTCTACTGAATAAGCCTTGCAGTTCATTCAGTTCAGGCAGACTTTCCCGTAGACACAACAAGGTTTGCGCATCGAATTGCAATACCACGTCGCGCCCTTCGATGGATTGTCCAGGCGCCAGGTCGCCTATCCAGTCGTGAGGCAATCCAGGGCCTATCAGCGCCACATGGCCTGGGCCGAAATGGCCGATATAGTCCCCGGCAAGTAGCTTGCCGCTACCGCGACGAATCAGATGTATTTCAAACTCAGGATGATGATTCCAGCGTGCCAAGGGATAGGGATAGTCATGCTCATACCATCTGAAGCTATACCCTGGTTGGGTAAGGATCACTTCCAAATCCGAGGGTCTGTTATCAGGCTGTTTATTCTTCATCACCCTGAGCCTTCCACCTAACGGGTCATATACCTGACATTAACTGTCGCCTAGGGTGATTTGCAGCTTCACGTCACCCGGCAGCGCACGAACGGCTCGCTCGAAAGCCTCGACGCCTTTCTCGAAGGGAAAGGTAGCCGAAATCAGAGGCTTCAAATCGACCTTGCCGCTGGCAATCAGATTCACGGCCCGCTCGTAGACATTGGCATAGCGGAACACGGTCTCGATCCTGATTTCCTTGGCTTGCGCGGCCACGATGTCAAACGGCACGGGATCCACCGGCATGCCTACCAGTACCAATGCCCCGCCAGGACAAACACTTGCCAGGGCATCGGCATAGGCCCGAGCGCTGCCACTGGCCTCGAATACCACGTCTGCGCCCCAGCCTCCCGTAACCTCGGCCACCTTGTCCGTCAGCGGCGTGTTGCGAATGTCAACGGCAGTAATGCCTGCATAACCCTGGGCAATCGCCAGCTTCTCTTCCATCAAATCAGAAACCAGGACCTGACTGGCACCACCGGCCAATGCGGCCAGGGCGGTCATGATGCCAATCGTGCCAGCACCGATCACGACGGCAACATCACCCGGCTTGATGCGTGCTTTCACCGCAGCCTGCATGCCGATGGCGAAGGGCTCTACCAAGGCCCCTTCGCCAAAGCTGACATGGTCGGGTAGCTTGTAGGAGAAGGCCGCCGGATGGATAACCTCTGAAGTCAGGCAACCATGCACCGGAGGTGTCGCCCAGAACACGACTGCCGGGTCAACGTTATATAGGCCCAGGCGCGAAGCTTTCGATCGGGGATCCGGAATACCAGGCTCCATGCAGACGCGATCACCTTCGGACAGATGCGTCACATTGCGGCCGACCTGGACAACCGTACCGGCCGCCTCATGTCCCAACACCATCGGCTGATCGACAACGAAAGGGCCGATTCGGCCATGGGTGTAGTAATGGACATCGCTGCCGCAGATGCCCACGGTATGGATGCGAATGCGCACATCATCCGGGCCAAGCTCCAAAGGTAAGTCGATGTCACGAACATTCAATTCATGCTGTTTTTCAAGGACCAGTGCTTTCATGGGGAACTCCTCGTTAGATGGCTTGGCTGGTTTTTGTTTGAGGCGAGATAGGCGCGGTTGAGGCGGCCTTGTGGGAAAACCTGGGTTGATCGACTCGAATGAAATAGGTCAGGACTACCCCAACCAGATAAAGCAGGGCATAGATCCAAACGACACCTTCGACCCCGATCGAAGAGATCGCCACGGTAGCGATGGCTGGCCCCATGAAATTGGATAAACCAGCGGCCAGGTTATGGGCCGAGATGGCTGCACCTTTGTGCTCCGGGGCCATGGCAGGAAAGATCGCCCCCATGGGTACGAAGGCGGATACACCAATGCCCAAAGCCACCGCGATCACTATGGATACGGCAGTCGTGGGGCCATAGATCAACGGCAGGTAATAGAAGGCCAGGGTGGCGAATACACATCCGGCGCAACCGAACCAACGCATCTGGCGTATCCAGCCGATCCGGTCACCGATCACCCCCCACATCACATTGGTGAAGATGGTGACAATGAATACCAGGCCCCAGATACGCAGCCACTGCTCCATGGTATAGCCCACCTCGGGTGAGGTGAGAAACAGCGGCATGATTACCGGAAAGCCGAATAGCGTCAGATTGCAAATGATCCGGACCAGGGCCGCGATCAGGATACTGCGATTATCGAACAGGATGGTGGCACCACGGCTCAACTCACGAAGGCGTTCAGCCAGTTTCATGGTGGTATCGGCACTGGCAGCCTGGGCCTGCCGATCATCCTTCACCAGGAACATGACCATGATACCGGCTACAGCCACCCACACCACGGCCATCCACAAGGTACCCATGAAGCCGATATGCGGGATACTGAAGCTGGGCAGATAAGTCCCCAGAAAGCCGATACCGATGGAGTACATCGTCCAGTACCAGCCCATTGCCGAGGCCAGGCGCTCACGTGGTGCCACCTGCGCGACCCAGACCAGGAAGGAGTAGATAAACAAGGGATAGGCGAGCCCGCGTATGCCGTAGAACAGCACCATCAGCAGGTAATTCTGCTCGCCCAGACCAAAGGCCAGGAACAGGACATGGAAGGCAATCCAGGCAATGACACCGATACGCATGATCCGCCGTGGCCCGAACATTTCGGCCAGTACGCCAGAGCACCAACTGGACAAGGCGGCCAGAAACCCATAGACAGCAAACAGAAAAGACGCTTGCGTGGGAGAGAAACCGAGGTCGACGACATAGCGCGACAGGAAGGCCAATTCAATGCCATCGCCTGTCATGAACAGGGCAATTGCTACGTAGCCCCAGATTAAACATAAGGGCATGCCCAACAGCAGCCCTCTTGACGCTTCGCGGGTAACCATAGCGCGTTCCTTTTTTGTAGTTGTTGGTAGTTACCGCTACCGAATGCATTGGCAAGGCGCGGTTTACTTATCCAAGCTAACGAAGGAAGGCTTTGGGTCGCTAGTGCGTTTATTTCCGCCAGTTGATACTTTTTTGCAAATAACACCGGTTCGTCGAAACGGTGCTCTGGATATATCACATCAATAACAGACGTTTTCCTGCTGCATTCTTAAGCATTTACGGTAAGCCTGTATCACAGCCTTTCGGAGCAGAAAAATCGCAAGAAATGCTGTTGGCGATACGGGCATGAGAATGTGGAAAAAGCGAACGCCGCCCTTGACTGGGTGAATAGGGGTTGAGCCGCAAGGCGATATCACTCCATGTGAAAGCCGGTAGACTTCCACATGATCTTTCTTCCGCTGTCTTGGTTCACACGAAGGGCTTTACGTGAGCGCTGTGTTCGGCGATGTAGGCCCGGATGGCGCACTCCAGCGCTCGGAGCGGAACTGGCCTCGTCTGAGTTAGTGGACGGTGAGCAAGGAGAGTCAGCACTCCACGAGGTGAAGCCAGCAAGCTGAAGTCGGTATGACGTCAGGTACACGCGCGAATGGCGTACCAGCCAGCGCTGTACCCATAAGGTCTTGTGGATACTGAAGTTGTCTAGCACCAGATGCAGCTACACCTCGGGCAGTGTGGCCTGCTCGATGGTGGCCAGGAAATGGCGGAATTCGAGACGGCGATGCATTTCGCCGATGACGGTGCCAACCTTGATGTCCGGGACAGCAAAGCGATCGGTGGTGCCGTGACGGATATAGTTGTGCGCATGCTGCACCAGTTACCCCGGCCACATCAGGATAGTCGGCACCGTGGTGGCATTCGGGGTATCACTCGCACGATGCAAGCAATAACCCGATTCAAGATTGATGGTGGGGAGCGTTTGGCGTGCTTGGGAGTATCGCGAACCTGTGAAAGTCCTCAGGTGTTTTCGCGAGCAATGGCTTGATAGCCAATATCCTTGCGATAGAAGCAGCCATTCCAGTCGATTCGTGTTGCCAGAGCGTAAGCATTGCGCTGTGCTTCGGAAACTGACGTCCCCAGGGCAGTTGCACAAAGCACTCGGCCTCCTGCGGTAACTATCTGGCCATTCTGTTGTGCAGTTCCTGCGTGAAAGACTTTGCCTTCGAGCTGTGCTGCCGAATCGAGACCGTTGATAGGCGCGCCTTTGGCATAGTTGCCCGGATAGCCTCCCGCTGCTAGTACAACGCCCAGGCTTGGACGCGGATCCCATTGTGCTTCAACTTTGTCCAACGCTTGGGCCAATGCGCCTTCGACCAACAAAACCAGGCTGGACTTGAGGCGCAGCATGATCGGCTGGGTTTCTGGGTCACCGAAACGGCAATTGAATTCGATGACTTTGGGGGCGCCGTTCTTGTCGATCATCAATCCTGCGTACAGAAAGCCGGTATAGATGTTACCTTCCGCCGCCATACCGCGAACGGTCGGGTAAATGATTTCGTCCAGTACACGCTGGTGGACTTCTGGGGTGACCACGGGGGCCGGGGAATAGGCGCCCATTCCACCGGTGTTCGGGCCGGTATCGCCATCGCCGACACGTTTGTGATCCTGGCTGGTCGCCATCGGCAGGACGTTTTTACCATCGACCATGACGATGAAGCTGGCTTCTTCGCCATCGAGGAAATCCTCGATAACCACTCGGGCACCGGCGTCGCCAAAGGCATTGCCGGACAGCATATCGCGGACGGCATCTTCGGCTTGCTGCAAGTTTGTGGCGACGATCACCCCCTTGCCGGCAGCCAGTCCATCGGCCTTGATTACAATGGGAGCGCCACGCTCGCGCAGGTAGGTCAGTGCCGGCTCCACCTCGGTAAAATTCCGGTATTGTGCGGTGGGTATATTGTGGCGGGCCAGAAAGTCCTTGGTGAAGGCTTTGGAGCCTTCCAACTGGGCGGCTGCGGCCGTGGGTCCGAAGATGGCCAGGTTACGGCTGCGGAACAGATCGACCACGCCTTTTACCAGCGGGGCTTCCGGGCCAACGATGGTCAGAGCAGCATTTTGCTGGGCGAAATCGGCCAATTGCTCGATAGCCAGTACGTCGATCGGGACGTTTTCACACTTGGCTTCGAGGGCTGTTCCGGCATTGCCCGGTGCGACGAAAACCTTTTCGACCCTGGCGTCCTGCGCCGCTTTCCAGGCCAGGGCATGTTCGCGGCCGCCACTGCCAATGATCAGTACATTCATGGGGTGCTCCTTGGGGAGGTGGCCCTGCGGCCCGGTTGGCGGACAGCTTTGGCCATCCACCCTACGAATCTTGTGACGAGATGGCTGCAATCATCCACCACAATGGATCAGTGACGGAAATGACGCATGCCGGTGAATACCATGGCCATTCCGGCTTCGTCGGCTGCGGCGATGACTTCGGTGTCCCGCATCGAACCGCCTGGCTGGATTACTGCTGTGATACCGGCCTTGGCGGCGTTGTCGATGCCGTCGCGGAAGGGGAAGAAAGCATCGGAAGCCATGACTGCGCCCTTGACTTGCAGGCCTGCATGTTCGGCCTTGATTGCCGCAATACGGGCCGAGTTCACTCGGCTCATCTGTCCGGCGCCGACCCCTATGGTTTGCCGCTGGCTGGCATAGACGATGGCGTTGGATTTAACGAACTTGGCCACTTTCCAGGCGAAGACCAGGTCATTGATTTCCTGTTGTGTCGGTGTACGTTGAGTCACGACCTTGAGGTCGGCTTCGGTAAGCATGCCAATGTCACGGCTCTGCACCAGAAGGCCGCCGTTTACCCGTTTGAAATCCCAGCCGGCGGTTCGCTCGGCAGCCCATTCGCCACATTCGAGCAGACGCACGTTCGCCTTGGAGGCCACTGCTTCACGAGCAGCCTTGGAAATTCGTGGCGCGATGATGACTTCGACAAACTGTCGTTCAACGATGGCTTTGGCGGTTTCGCCGTCCAGCTCGCGGTTGAAGGCGATAATCCCGCCGAAAGCGGATTCGCTATCGGTCGCGTAGGCCAGGTCGTAGGCTTTACGGATACCACCTTCGTTTTCCGGTACTACGGCAACGCCACAGGGGTTGGCGTGCTTGACGATTACGCAGGCTGGCTTGACGAAGCTCTTGACGCACTCCAGCGCGGCATCGGTGTCGGCCACGTTGTTGTACGAAAGCTCCTTGCCCTGTAGCTGCACGGCAGTGGCAATACCTGCTTCCGCTGGCTTGGCTTCTATATAGAAGGCAGCGCTTTGGTGAGGGTTTTCGCCATAGCGCATGTCTTGTGCCTTGGTGAACTGGCTATTGAAGGTGCGCGGAAATAGGTTGCGATCTGAAGTCGACAGGATTTCAGCTTGCTGATCGATGGTGCCCAGGTAGTTGGCGATCATTCCATCGTAGGCTGCAGTGTGTTCGAAGGCTTTCAAGGCCAGATCAAAGCGCTGGGCGTAAGTCAGGCCACCTGCCTTGAGCGATTCGACAATGCCGCTGTAGTCAGAGGTATTGACGACGATTGCGACATCCTGGTGATTTTTTGCGGCACTACGCACCATGGTCGGGCCGCCAATATCGATGTTTTCGATGGCCTCGGCCAGGCTGCAATCCGGCTTGGCTACGGTAGCGGCAAAGGGATAAAGATTGACTGCCACCAAGTCGATCGGTGCGATGCCATGTTCGGCCATTACGGCGCCGTCCTTGTCACGTCGTCCCAGAATGCCGCCATGGATCTTTGGATGCAGTGTTTTCACCCGCCCGTCCATCATTTCCGGGAAGCCGGTATGGTCGGCTACCTCGATAGCGTCGATACCGCTTTCGCGCAGTAGCTTGAAGGTACCTCCGGTGGAAAGAATTTCTACGCCCAGCACGGCAAGTTCACGGGCAAATTCAAGGATGCCGGTCTTGTCTGAAACGCTGATCAGCGCGCGACGAATGGGGAGGCGGGTGAGTTGATCGGTCATATCGGGTCCATCGAGATTCAAGGTATCGCTGAAAATGAGAATTCGAGATCGAATCGGGAATTTCGTCGCATTCTCTGCTTTCAGCGGTGTTCAGAGCAGGTCGTATTGCTTGAGTTTCTTGCGCAGCGTGCCACGGTTCAGGCCCAGCAATTCGGAGGCTTTCGTCTGGTTGCCTTTGACGTAGTCCATTACCGTTTCCAGCAAGGGTGCCTCGATCTCGGATAACACCATGTTGTAGATATCCGTGACTTCAGCCCCTTCCAGATGGGCAAAGTAGTTCCGTAGTGCCTGTTCGACGCAGTAGCGCAAAGGCTGGCCCGCCTCGCTAGACGCGTTCAGGTGTTGCTTGAGATCGGCATTCTCACTCACAGATGCTGTTCCAGTTATTAAGGTTTCGGTCATCTTTATGCTGCCTGCCCCTTGCCGCTTTCTGTCAGGGAGTCGAATCGGCGTGTGTCGAAAAAGGCTCGTATGCTGTTGGTTTGTTCATCCATATCAACCAGGCCATTGAAATGGGTACGGAATTCGCGCGCGCCGGCAAGCGTTGCGAGATACCAAGCGACATGTTTGCGGGCAATACGGACACCCATTTCCTCGCCATAGAACCTGTACAGCTCGGCCAGGTGTGCCAGTAGGATCTGCTCTACCTCGTCTGAAGAGGGTGAAGCTAGCAGTTCGCCGGTATCCAGGTAGTGCTTGATTTCGCGGAAGATCCAGGGCCTGCCTTGGGCAGCGCGGCCTATCAGCAATGCGTCTGCACCGGTCTGCTGCAATACCTGCTGGGCCTTCTGCGGCGAGTCGATGTCGCCATTGGCGAAAACCGGGATCGAAACGGCTTGCTTGACTTCGGCAATGGTGTCGTATTCGGCGGTGCCACTGAACAGGTCTGCACGAGTACGGCCATGAATGGCCAGGGCTGTAACTCCGGCTTGTTCGGCAATCTTCGCGATGCTCAGGGCATTTCTGTCCTGTCGGTTCCAGCCGGTTCGTATTTTCAGGGTTACCGGTACGTTCACTGCCGCCACTACTGCCTCAAGGATGTCGGCCACCAGGCGCTCATCCTTCATCAGAGCCGAGCCTGCGGCTTTGCTGCAGACCTTTTTCGCTGGGCAACCCATGTTGATGTCGATGATCTGTGCACCCAGTTCCACATTGAGTCTGGCCGATTCGGCAAGCATGCGCGGTTCGTTGCCGGCAATCTGTACTGAGCGAGGCTCTGGATCTTCCGTATGAGGCAAGCGTAGTCGGGATTTGCGGCTGTTCCATAGACGAATATCGCTGGTAATCATTTCCGATACGGCCATTCCCGCGCCGAGTTTCATGCATAGCCGGCGGAAAGGTTGATCGGTCACGCCGGCCATGGGCGCGAGAATCAGTCTGTTGGAAAGAGTATAGGGTCCGATACATACCGCTGACATGGCGATTCCCTGTTCTGGGCCTGCTTGTAAGGTAGATCGGGTCTGCAAAAAAGGCTGGGAATAATACTCGCTCTGCATGAATGGATAAAGTTTGTTTCATATGCAATTCTGGCTCTGGCCCGTGTGCCTGGACTCGTCCTGTCCCACGGATCTGGCCGGATTTCCTGTCTTGCCGAGCCTTTTTGTCGCATTACTCGGGAGGAAGGAAATTCAGGCTGTAGTTCACTGCGTTTTCACCCGGATCGAGTACGTCCAGACGAATATGGATGGGCGTCTGGGGTGGCATTTTGGCCTGGTTGGTCAATTCACCGCTCAGGTATTCACTCGGATGGTAGCGTCGGCTGGCTATTGGTTGGGAATTGATATCGGCAAATCGCAGTTCCAGCGTCGGGAACGGTTGGGCGAAAGTCGCCCGGTTGTAGAGGATGGCGTCTGCTATCAGGGCTCCTTTGAAATCGGGGTGGCGACGGATGACCAGATTACTGCTCTTGATCTGAGAGATATCGATTTTGATCGGTAGCTGGCAGTCGAACCATGGACAGATTTTTTCAAACCAGGGTCGAAGCTCTCCCATTCGCGCCAATTCGTCGAAATGACGGAAGACATATTGGCCGCCAATGGCCAGTGCCAGAACAAGCGACAGCATGGTCCAGGCGAACCAGTGCCGGCGGGGTTTCCTGCGTGGTTGCCGTTGTCTTGGGATGCGTTCTTCTTCGATATACAGGGCGGCGAGGCGCTCGGCAGCGGAGTTTTCCGGCTTTTCCTTCAACGCTTTCAATTGGGGTAAAGCCGGTTCGTCGAGTGCGCTAATGGGGGGATCCGGCCTTTCGGATTGCGGTTTCGTGTTTATTTCCGGTGTCTTCCTGGCAACCAGCAGAGAATTTCCGGGTTTGCCTACGGTATTCGAGGAAAGCGTTGCTGCAGCACTGGCGATCGTTGAAAGATCCGGTTCCTGGCGGTTGTCTCTGTTCTGATGAGGCTTTTCTGCAGGCGGATTTTCGGCAAAGGGTTTGGCTGGAGTCGTCCGGGCTTCGGCCCAGCATTCATCGAACGGATTGATCTCCTTGGCATCGGCTGTGAATGGCTTTTCTGTGCGATTCGCTTGCTTGTGCTCGTGGGTTTGATAGGAGGGGCGATGTTCTTCCTGAATCAGCTTCGATAGCGCTTGATCAAGATCGAGCTTTTCCAGATCAAGGCCGTTTAGATTCAGATCATCGTGGACCCAAAGTTCATCGGGCTCTTCAGTTCGAGTGTGTTCCTGTTCCGCGCTAAGCGGCGCAGCAGAGGTTGGCAGTGTTGTGTCCGATTCGCTCGCCGCCTTGCCATGTTCAATATGGTCAGGCGAATGGGTCTGGGCATTGAAGATCGTCATGCATGCGCCACAGCGGACCAGACCTCGCGCCATGGTCAGTTGGGTTTGGTTTACGTGAAACCGGGTGCGACATTTCGGGCATTGGGTGATGAGAGATGTCATGCGATCAAGAGGTAAGCCGGCCTGGTCTGGCGCATAGTCTAGCTTATGCATGACAGGTTACGGTGGGTACCTGATCACGACGAATGCCATCGATACGTACCCAGCCGTCCTTGCTGGTGGTGGGCAGCAGTTCAAAGTCGATGCTGTAGGCCTGGCGTACTTCTTCGGCCTGCTCGGCGAGGATTCCGGACAAGGCGAGCAGGCCGCCAGGCTTGACGAGATCGGTAATCTGCCGGGCGAGTTGTACCAGCGGGCCGGCGAGAATATTGGCTACCACGACATCAGCCGGTTGGCGATCCAGGTGTTCAGGCAGATACAGTTCGAAGCGTTCCACCTGGATGTCGTTGCGCAGAGCATTGTCGCGAGAAGCTTGTAGCGCCTGTGGATCTATGTCGGTGCCGATGGCTTGTTCGGCACCAAGCAGCAAGGCAGCAATGGCCAGGATTCCGGAGCCGCAGCCAAAATCCAGGACGCGCAGTCCCGAGAGATCCTGGCCGTCGAGCCATTCCAGGCAGAGTGCGGTGGTGGGGTGGGTTCCGGTCCCGAAAGCAAGGCCGGGATCAAGGCGCAGGTTTACTGCTGTCGGTGCCGGTGCCTCATGCCAGCTGGGAACGATCCATAACCGCTTGCCGAAGCGCATTGGCTGGAAGTCATCCATCCAACTGCGTTCCCAGTCCTGGTCATCAATCCGTTCCAGGTGGTACTCAGGAAGCTTGCCGGCACTCAGTAGCTGTAAATGAGAGACAAGGGCGCTTTCATCGGTATCTGCGTCGAAAAGTGCCAGCAAATGAGTATTCGTCCATAGCGGGGTGGTACCCAGGTCCGGTTCGAAGATCGGCTGATCCTGCGCATCCATGTAGGTGACGGAAATGGCACCCATGTCGAGCAGCAGGTCTTCATGGATTTCCGCCTGATCTGGAGTGATGGCGAGACGGAGCTGGAGCCAGGGCATGGAGAACCTCGTAAGGAAATCGGTTCGGGATGAAAGATATACGAAATATTCAATGAAAAAAGCCGCCCGGAGGCGGCTTTTCGGGAGAGGCTTATTTCATCCCCAGTTTATGCTCTAGGTAGTGGATATTCACACCACCTTTGCAGAAGCTTTCGTCCCGGACGAGATCCCGGTGGAGGGGAACGTTGGTCTTGATGCCATCCACGACAATTTCATCCAGAGCATTGCGCATCCGTGCCAGCGCTTCGTCGCGGCTGCTGCCATAGGTAATCAGCTTACCGATCAGCGAGTCATAGTTCGGTGGTACCGAATAGCCGCTGTATAGATGCGAGTCAACGCGTACGCCGTTGCCGCCAGGTGCGTGGAAATGGGAGACTTTTCCAGGGCAGGGGAGGAAGGTCTTTGGATCCTCGGCGTTGATCCGACATTCCAGGGCATGACCGCGAATGACTACATCCTGCTGTTTGATGGACAGCTTTTCGCCGCTGGCGATGCGTAGCATTTCCTTGACAATATCGATGCCTGTCACCATTTCAGTCACAGGGTGCTCGACCTGTACGCGGGTATTCATCTCGATGAAGTAGAAATGACCATCTTCATAGAGAAACTCGAAGGTGCCGGCGCCACGGTAGCCGATTTCGACACAGGCATCGACGCAGCGTTGCAGTACTTCGGCGCGGGCTTTTTCGTCGATAAAAGGAGCTGGCGCTTCTTCCAGCACTTTCTGGTGCCGCCGTTGCAGCGAGCAGTCGCGATCACCCAGGTGAATGGCATTGCCCTGGCCGTCGGAGAGCACCTGAACCTCGACATGGCGTGGGTTGCCGAGGAATTTTTCCAGATAGACCATGGAGTTGCCAAAAGCTGCACCGGCTTCGGTGCGTGTCAGCTTGGCCGACTTGATCAGGTCTTCTTCCTTGTGGACGACGCGCATGCCGCGTCCACCGCCACCACCTGCTGCCTTGATGATGACGGGATAGCCGACCTCGCGAGCGATGGCCAGGGCTTCGCTCTCGTCTTCTGGTAGTGGTCCGTCGGAACCGGGTACGGTGGGTACGCCGGCTTTTTTCATGGCGTCCTTGGCGGAAACCTTGTCACCCATCAGGCGAATGACGTCAGCAGTCGGGCCAACAAAGGTGAAGCCGGATTTTTCCACCTGCTCGGCAAAGTCGGCGTTTTCCGCCAGAAAGCCGTAGCCGGGATGGATGGCCGTTGCGCCGGTCACTTCCGCTGCGGCGATGATGGACGGGATGTGCAGGTAGGAGTTAGTGGCTTGGGCCGGGCCGATGCAGACGGATTCGTCGGCCAGAGCCAGGTGCATGAGCTCGCGGTCCGCAGTGGAATGCACCGCTACGGTCTTGATGCCCAACTCCTTGCAGGCACGCAGGATCCGCAGGGCAATTTCGCCGCGGTTGGCGATCAGTACTTTTTCCAACATCGCTGGCTTCTCCGCGGATCAGACAATGGTGAACAGCGGCTGGTCGAATTCGACCGGCTGACCATTCTCCACGAGTATGGACTCGATGGTGCCGCTGATTTCGGCTTCGATGTGATTCATCATCTTCATGGCTTCGACGATGCAGAGGATGTCGCCTTTCTTCACGCTCTTGCCGGCCTCGATGAAGGGCGCGGAGGTCGGAGATGCAGCGCGGTAGAAGGTGCCGACCATGGGCGAATGAACCACTGTGCCGTTCAGTTTTGGCTGGGGCGGAGTTGCTGCCTCGGCGGCGACGGGTGCGGCGGCTGGTGCAGCCACAGGTGCCGGCATGGATTGGGCATAGAACGGTTGCGGTATGGCGGCTTGTTTACTGTGTCGGCTGATGCGTACGGATTCTTCGCCTTCGTGAATTTCGAGCTCGTCTATACCGGACTCTTCCAGCAGTTCGATGAGTTTCTTGACTTTGCGGATATCCATGAGGCAGTAGTTCTCGGAAGTAAGTTGACGTTTATTGTTGCCGCAGCAAAAGCGGGCCCGGGCCTGTCGACCAGGCACAGACGTTTCACGAGGCGGCGAGTTGTTCCAGTGCGGCGTCCAGGGCCAGTCGGTAACCGCTGGCTCCAAGACCGCAGATCACGCCAACCGCCACATCGGAAAAGTAGGAGTGATGGCGGAAAGGCTCTCGCTTGTGCACGTTCGAAAGGTGCACTTCGATAAATGGGATGTTCACGGCCAGAAGAGCATCGCGCAGTGCGACACTGGTATGGGTGAAGGCTGCCGGATTAATCAGAATGAAGTTCACATCTTCATTGCGGGCCGCGTGGATTCGTTCTATCAATTCATGCTCGGCGTTGGATTGTAGGTAGGACAATTCATGACCAGTTGCACGTGCCCGTAGTTCCAGATCCTGATTGATTTCCGGCAGGGTTATGGCGCCATAGACACTCGGTTCGCGAGTGCCCAGCAGATTGAGGTTCGGGCCGTGCAATACAAGAAGCTTGGCCATGGAGGATCCTTGTTGTTTTGCCCTGAATATGGCTACCAAAAATTAGTTCGCGAATATGCCCCATGCGACCGGTGAATGTCCAGTCGTTGTGTGATCGCGACAGATAGCCGCCGGTTGGCTGGAGATACGCTCTAGAGCAGTGGTTGCGCCGTGGTCAGGTGTTGTTCGAAATCGGCTGTGTCGATTTCTCCGACGATCCGTAATTCTGTCGATTCTTTGCCGCTGTGGTCGAAAAACAGCAAGGCAGGAGGGCCGAACAACCCAAAGTGATCGAGCAAGGTACGTTGCGCTGAGTTGCTTTCGGTGATGTCGAAGCGAACGAGTCGATAGCGCGCCAGTAGTGGTGTGATGCGCGGGTTTTCGAGAACCTCTCTTTCGATCACTTTGCAACTGATGCACCAGTCAGCGTACCAATCCAGCAGGAGTGGCTGGCCAGTTGCGCTGGCTGCAGCCAGTTGCGCTTCTAGCTCGACAGGGGAGTCGACCGTCTGCCAGGTTCGCCGCTCTTCGGTCGCTACGCCATTGCGTGGCAGTGGTCGCAATGGGTCGGAAGCGCCCTGTAGCGCGCCAATCCAGGCTGCCATGGCATACACCAGCAAGGCCAGACCAAGCAGCTGGGCGAGCTTCTGGCCGGTGGATTTCGAAGTGAATTCCAGGGTTCCAAGAAATACGGCCGTACCGCCTGCCAGCAACCCCCAAAGTACTAGAGTCAGCGGGCCAGCAAGTATTCGCTCGAGCATCCAGACTGCAACGCCTAGCAGAAGCACGCCGAATATATGGCGGACCGTAACCATCCAGGCGCCGGTTTTGGGCAGTAAGGCGTTGCCTCCTGTGGCGAATACGATCAATGGCATGCCCATGCCAAGGCCCAGGGTAAAGAGCTGAAATCCACCGCCCAGTGCATCACCGCTACTGCTGATGTACAGCAGCGCACCGGCAAGGGGCGCCGAGACACAGGGCGATACCAGGAGGCTGGACAATGCTCCCAGCAGTGCCGCTCCGGTAAAGGAGCCGCCTTTGGTCTTGCCGGCCAGGCGATCCAATGGTGTGCTAATGAAGTGCGGCAGGCGCAACTCGAAGAGACCGAACATTGCCAGGGCAAAGGCGACGAAAAACAGCGAGAAAGGCACTAGTATCCAGGGCGACTGTAAGCGTGCCTGCAGATTGAGCTCGGCACCGAAGATCCCCATCAGTACGCCAAGCAGGGCAAATACCGCAGCCATGGGCAAGACATAGGCAAGTGCCAGTAGCAAGCTACGTATTCCACCGCTTTGCTCGCGTAGTACTACGCCGGAAAGAATCGGTAGCATCGGTAGTACGCAAGGGGTAAAGGCTAGCCCCAGGCCAGCCAGGAAAAATAGCGACAGGGCATGCCAGGAAAGCTTCGAAGCGGCCGTGCCGTGACTTGAAGAGGGGTTGCTGTCGGATGGAATGAGTTTGCCAATGGCGATGGATTCGGTCTCGGGCGGATAGCAAAGCCCTTGATCGGCACACCCTTGATAGGTGACTTGCAGGGTGAACGGAAGGTTGTGCGGATTTTCCAGTGGCAAGTCGATATCGAGTACGCCGCGATATATCTCGACCGCGCCGAAATATTCATCGGTTTTCTTCTGGCCTTCCGGTAGTTGCGCTTCACCCAAGGCTATATTTTCGTTCACGACCTTGAACTGGAAGCGGTGGCGATAAAGGTAATAGCCGTCGGCGGCAATAATCTGCAGGCGTAACTGTTCTGGCTTTTCTTCTATCAGATTCAGCTGGAATGCCTGGCGCACGGGAAGAAAATCCGCACTGTTGTTAAGCGGCGAGCCGAGCTCCGAGCTCGGCTTGCTGTCGAACAGGCCGGCGCTGGCGGGCAAGGTGATCACAAAAAGCAGCAGGATCAGCAAGCAGCGCATAACTAACTCGTGAATTAATGAAGGCGCCATGATAACCAAGCTGGAAATCCGCTGCTTGGTTCGAAACGTATGACTAAAAGGCCAGTTCGCCATGATGGCCGACGCTCGTCATTTGGAAATAGCGTTCGGCAAGGAATTTCTATGCGTATTGTATTGTTCGTTCTCGCCATTCTATTGACGGCTTGTCACTCTCTGCCACCGTTACCGCCTTGGCAAAGTCCTGGGCAACGAGAGCATGAGAACGTGGGGCAGATCATTGATCTGCATACGGGAGCAGTTCTGGCACCTGCTCAACTGATCGATCGGCTCGCCGCTTCCAGCCGGGTTCTAGTGGGCGAGCGGCACGACAATCCCGACCACCATGCTTTGCAATTATGGCTTTTGCAGGCGTTGGCCGAGCAGCGTGGGCAAGGCAGCGTATTGCTGGAAATGCTGACTCCCGACCAGCAACAAAGGGTCAGGCAGGTTCAGGCGGCCTATGCTCGTGGCAATCCACCTGCCGATCTGAAGAAAGCCCTGGGTTGGCAACCGGGGTGGGACTGGGATCTTTACGGACCACTGGTAAGTTACCTGCTCAGGCAGCCATATCCGGTGCTGGCTGCAAATCTCGACCGTAGTGAAATCGCTTCGGTTTATCGACTCGTAGAACCTCTCAAAGGTCAGTTGTCTTCGGCGCCAGCAGTGCAAGAGAAGCTGATGGCCAGAATTCGCGAGGCTCACTGCAATTTGCTGCCGGAAAACCAGCTCCCGGCAATGCTGGCGATCCAGCAACAGCGAGATCGCCGTATAGCCGAACGTTTATTGGCTGCACCAGGGCCTGCGCTTTTGCTGGCCGGCGCTTACCATGTTCGCCGCGATCTGGGCGTACCTCTGCACTTGCAGGATCTTGGAGGAAAAGATGCTGTCGTTCTGATGTTGGCCGAAGCGGGAAGCAAGGTACAGGCGGCGCAAGCGGATTTCGTCTGGTACACGGCAGCCATGCCACAGCAGCGAGAGCCATGCGAACGTTTGAAGGAGCGTATCCGGTAGGTTGGTCAGTAAGCGACAGACAAAAAAAGACCCGGCAGAGCCGGGTCAAAAACCGTGATTAGCCTTGATGAGGAGATAACCTGAAACCTACTACCCGTGCTTCAGTTTACCGGCTGATCTCGCGACCAGGTGAGATGAATAATAAGCGTTCTCATTTGAGAGTCAATACCCTGTGCCGGTTTTTTTTGAGTCAGCGACCTTTTCTGGATGACTGAGCGACTCTTAAGCTGCGCAGGAAGTGAGTCGGGGCTGGACTGGCCGGCCCCGTAGTGACAATGGCCAGACTCATCAGAGGCCGGAAAGATGTTGGCGCAGCTTATTTACGAGGTTGTCGTAACTGGCCGGGATGTGGGTATCAACGCGTAGGCTGTGTGTCAGCTCCTCGGTTGTGAGAGGCTCCTGGCTGGCTTGCTGGGCTCGAATGACTGCTTCGGTAGCGTCCGATGGATCGCTACCTTCCGCCTGGCGTTCGGCCAGCCACTCGAGGATCAGCTCCATCGGTGCCTGGCAATCGAGAATCAGAAAAGGTACTCCGGTAGCTTCAGCTACTGAACGAGCTGACTGACGTTGGACCTGTTTAATGTAGGTTGCATCCAGAACCACGGAAAAACCGGCTTGCAGCACGGTTTCAGCCAGTTCGTTCAAACGTTTATAGGTCGCTTCGCTGGATTGTTTGTCGTAGATGCCGGTATCGAGTTGCTGGCCATCCGCTTTTTTCTGAGTGCCGAACAATCGTTTGCGTTCTACATCCGAGCGTAGGCGAATCGCTCCTAGCGCTTCTACCAGGCAAAGTGAGACCGAACTCTTGCCGACAGCGGAAAATCCATGGGTGATGGCCAGTACGCGGTATGGAACGGTGCTGTAGCTTTCCGCCAGGTCGGCATAGCTGCGATATTGACGTAAAACTGCCTGGCGCTCGTCGTCGTCTTGTTCCTGATGCAGCCGAAACAGGTTGACCTTGGCCCGAACCAGCGCGCGATAGGCCTTGTATAAGTTCATCAAGTGCAGGGCGCCATAATCACCCGTCCGTTCCAGCCAGCCGTTGATGAAGCGGTGGGATTGGGGCTGCATCCCACGGTCTTCAAGATCCATGGCCAGAAAAGCCGCATCCGAGGCGATGTCGATCATGCGGAAGGGTTCGTTGAATTCGATGCAATCGAACAGCACAACCTTGCCGTCGATCAGGGTTGCGTTGCCTAGGTGCAGGTCTCCGTGGCACTCGCGGATCAGGCCTTGCTGGCAACGTTGTTCGAGCATCGGTTCGAGGCGCGAGATGCTGGTCTCGGTCCAGGCTTCGAGCGCATCCAGTTGCGCCAGATCTGCTGTTTCCTGCAGCAAGGGGCGTATCTGTTCGAAGTTCTGCCGCATGGGGGCGACGATGGCCTGCGCGCTGTTCAGCGGGTGCTCGCTCGCAAGCGCCGGAGTCTGCAGGTGAAAGTGGGCAATTTGTTCCGCCAGGGCATCGATATGCCCGTTATTCAGCTCACCTCGGGCCTGGATGTGCTCCAGCAACTGGGATTGCGGGAATTCCTGCATCTTGAGCAGGTATTCGATAGGCTCGCCCGCTCCTGAGAGTTGCGGAGCATCGGGCGTGCCGGTTACCGGTAGCACTTCCAGATAGAGCTCGGGTGCCATGCGCTGGTTCAGCTTCAGTTCCTGCTCGCAAAAATGCTTGCGCGCAGCCAGCGTGGTGAAATCGAGAAAGCCGAAATTGACCGGTTTTTTCATTTTGTAAGCGTGGTGGCCGGTCAGTATTACCCAGGAAATGTGGGTTTCGATGATCCGCACCTGATCTACCGGATGTGGGTAGACGGCGGGATTTCGTAAGGCATCGATCAAAGCTTGGCTCACGGTCATTCCTTGCAAGAATTGGTTGAGCGGGTCGTGTGAGTGCGTCGCAACACTGTTCACACAGTAGATAAGCTCGGCATTATGGTCATTGCGCAAGGCTCTGCAAACCATCGCCAGGCGCCTGTTCATAATGGTAAGCACGTATAATGCGTCGCCGTGAAAAGGTCTTGCGAGCATGTCTGTCTGGTGTCAGGGCTGCGGGTCTCTTCTTAAATGATGGAAAAGTACTTGCTCGTATATTTTTCATGTTGGTATCGCGGCACTATTGGGCGCGACCGAGGTCTTTTTGCGGCTGTTCAGCTGTAACCTTGAGGGAGATTCCTGGTGACAAGCCGCAAGCGTTCGAACCCCCGAACCAGCTATATCCGTAATGTATTGGGCTGGCTCATCAAATTGTCCTTGGTTGGTCTGGTTGTGTTGGCAGGTTTCGCCGTCTACTTCGATTCCATCATTCAGGAAAAATTTTCTGGCCGCCGCTGGACTATTCCCGCCAAGGTTTACGCGCGGCCGCTAGAACTCTTTGCTGGCCAGAAGCTGACCCAGCGGGATTTCCTGGCCGAGCTGGATGCGCTTGGCTATCGCCGCCAAGGCAAGGTTAGTGGCCCTGGAGAAATCTCGGTGGCCAGCAACAGAGTCGAACTGAATACTCGTGGCTTCCAGTTTTTTGATGGTGCTGAGCCGGCTCGGCGGTTACAGGTACGATTTTCCGGCGATTCCGTTGCCGGTTTGAGCAGTGCTGCCGATAGTAATCTCGCCGTGGCACGTCTTGAGCCGATGATGATCGGTGGCATCTATCCGGCCCACAACGAGGATCGCATCCTGATCCGGCTAGATCAGGCGCCGCCCCATCTGGTCGATACGCTGGTGGCAGTGGAGGATCGTGATTTCTTCGAGCATTTTGGCGTATCACCCAAATCGATCCTGCGGGCGCTATGGGTCAATGCATCGTCGGGAAGGTTGGTACAGGGTGGCAGCACTTTGACCCAGCAATTGGTCAAGAATTTCTACCTGACCAACGAACGCAGTCTTACCCGTAAAGCAACTGAAGCCATGATGGCGGTGTTGCTGGAACTGCATTACGACAAGCAGGAAATACTCGAAAGCTATCTCAACGAGGTGTTTCTCGGCCAGGACGGTAACCGGGCCATCCATGGTTTCGGGTTGGCAAGCCAGTATTTTTTCAATGTTCCGCTCAATGAGCTGAAGCTTCACCAAGTCGCGTTGCTGGTCGGCATGGTGAAGGGACCTACTTATTACAACCCGCGTCGCTATCCTGAGCGGGCCTTGCAGCGGCGCAACCTGATTCTGGATCTTCTTGCCGAACTGCAGGTCGTGAGTCCGGAAGTGGCGGCCAAGGCCAAGGAGCAACCGCTGGGTGTTACTCAGAGCGGTACCTTGGCTAATACTTCATTCCCGGCATTCACTGATCTGGTGAAAAGGCAGTTGCGCGAAGATTATCGGGAAGAGGATCTTACCGAGGAAGGGTTGCGAGTATTCACCAGCTTCGATCCGATTCTCCAACTGAAGGCCGAGAAAGCCATGAGCGAAACGCTCAAGCGTTTCGATGGTCGTGCCGGTTCCGCACAGGTTGAAGGCTCGATGGTGGTGACCAATCCCGAGACCGGCGAGGTATTGGCCATGCTGGGTGGGCGCGAGCCAGGTTATGCCGGTTTCAATCGTGCCCTGGATGCGGTTCGGCCGATTGGTTCGCTGATCAAGCCAGCCATCTACCTGACCGCTCTGGAGCGTCCTGCTTCGTATACCCTGACTTCCGTACTGGCCGATGAGCCGTTTTCGGTCAAGGGAGTGGATGGCAAGATCTGGAAGCCACAAAACTACGATCACAAGATTCATGGCAGTGTCTATCTTTATCAGGCGCTAGCGCATTCCTATAACCTTTCCACAGCCAGGCTCGGCCTCGAAATAGGTGTGCCTGCGGTCCTCAAGACGTTGCAGCGACTGGGGATCGAACGCGACTGGCCGGCCTATCCCTCGATACTCCTGGGAGCTGGCGCGCTTACCCCTGTAGAAGTAGCCGGTATGTACCAGACGCTTGCCAACGGCGGTTTCAATACGCCGCTGCGCGGTATTCGCAGTGTGCTGACTGCGGATGGCGAGCCGCTCAAACGCTATCCTTTCCAGATCCAGCAGCGTTTCGATGCCGGAGCCATCTACCTGACGCAATACGCCATGCAGCGCGTGATGTACGAAGGAACTGGGCGTTCCGCCTACAATAAGCTACCCAAATCCCTCGGGCTGGCCGGCAAGACCGGGACGACCAATGATTCCCGCGATAGCTGGTTTGCCGGCTTCACGCAGGATTTGCTGGCGGTCGTCTGGCTTGGCCGGGACGATAATGGCAAAACCTCTCTGACCGGTGCTACCGGTGCGCTGCAGGTCTGGAGTGATTTTATGTATCGCGCGAGCCCATTGCCGCTGGATATGCCGGAGCCGGGCAATATTGGGCACACTTGGATCGATGCCAATAGCGGGCTTGGCACCGAAGCCAATTGCCCCGGAGCTGTGCAAATGCCCTATATTCGTGGCAGTGAACCTACGCCTGGGCCAGGCTGTGGGCCGCAGGCTCCACCCGGACAGGTTATGGACTGGGTTCGTGGCTGGTTACAGTGAATTGGTTCTGGATTTTTTAGAGGTCGCGCAAGTGAACAAGCAGTGGGTGACGTTATTGACAGGGATAGTGCTGTTGCATGGATGCGCGACAGTCAACAAGGATGCTATTCCCGTAATAGATTCCGGGTCCCCTGTTTCCGAAGGTTCGGGGCGCGGGCCTGCTGCTACGAGGACGAATATGGCATCTGCTACCCAGCAACAGCAGCAGGCTCCGGCAGCACAAGCACAGTCGACAACCACTCCAGAGGATTCAGGTGTTGTAGTCATGGTTCCACAGGCCAGTTCAGTGCCCTTGCAGACTTTTCCTGCACCCGACTCCAGTGCGATTTCCACGGCTCCACCAATAACTATGGCGCCTGTTACTCCGGATAATACCAATGTGCCGCAGAATATCCCGCAGCCAAGTGTGCCTACCGGTATCCCTCCAACTACCACGTCCAGTAACCGTTCTTCAGGTACGCTTGCCGCCGATGAGCAATTGGATGGCCCGGTGCTGGCATTACTCACCACTGCTCAGCGGCAGCAGGGTGGTGGCGATCTGAACGGCGCCGCTTCGAGCCTGGAGCGGGCACAGCGAATTGCACCTCGCGAACCGCAGGTGCTCTATCGCTTGGCCCAAGTTCGCCTGGATCAGGGCGATGCTGCCCAGGCCGAACAGCTTTCCCGGCGTGCACTGAGTTATTCTGCTGGTCGTCCTGCATTGCAGGCCAATCTATGGGAACTGATTGCCAAGGCTCGGGAAAAACAGGGCGATGCCGCTGGTGCCGCCCAGGCTCGACAGCGAGCTGGAGGATGATAGCGAATGGATGCACGGGTTCCTGAAATCGCCGAGCAATTACTACTGATAGAACGTGAGTTGCGCGTGCAGCAGTTATGGAGTAATTCGCAGCCAACTGCCGAGGCGCTCTCCAGCCAGGAGCCTTTCTGTATCGATACGCTACTTTTCGAAGAGTGGCTGCAGTGGGTCTTTCTGCCAAAAATGAAATTCATTCTTGAGAACGACGTACCACTACCTCTTGCATCCGGAATTCGGACCATGGCTGAAACCGTCTATAGCGGGAGCTTGAATGAACTACGAAATCTTCTGGATGTTCTGGAACGTTTTGATCGTTTGATCCAGGGGGAGACATAGCCGACGTTTCTACTGGCAGTTCTCGGTTATCCGCTTTTCGCTTTCGCTCATGCGGGTCTGTCTTTCTTCTTCAGTAATCCGTCGGACCTTGCCTTCTTCTTCGATATGAATCCGAGGATTGATCTTCATTTGTGCGAGATCGGTCCGCAGCTTCGTACAATACTCCTTACGCTCGGCCTCCTCGGCAATGACTCGGTTTTTGACTTGCCGATCAATGGCCCTCTGTGGGTCAGCTTGACTGCTTGGTGCCTGTTCCTTGGGCGGCATTAGGGGGATTGCATGGTGGGGCATGGCCGAGCCGGTGCTGACGGTTTCAGCTGTCTGTCCGGCAGGGGGGGGAGCGCCGAAATATGTAATTCCCTGGGCATCTACCCATTTGTAGATGTGGGCGGCCATGGCATCTGGGTTGAAGAAGAGAAGCAGAAAACTGCCTGCCAGTTTCACCGATCGCATGCTGTCGTAATCTCCGGTTAGCAGCCTGCGTCAACTATAACCAAAAGCCAGGCGGGAGCAGTCGCCGAATCTTGCTATCGATAACTGTTGCTTAACAAAAGCAGAGTGGGCTTGACTTGGAGGAGGGGAAACCGAACAATTCCTGGCTTGCTGACCGGTTCGGTACACATCACTGTGCCACCCGCAGATCAATAGGTGCTCACCCGCGCCGACCTGTTCTACCCGCAACGCGTTACCTCGCGCAGGGAGGGATGTCCCGCAACCATTTGGGGTACTCCCAATACTCGTTCAGTCAGTAGCTGACGTAGTCGGCGACCACCCGTCGCTCATGCTCTGCCTGGCCAGTAAACCTACCTAGACGCTCCCAGTATGGAGCGATCCACTAGCGTTTCTGAGGTGAATTTAAGTGGAACTTTTATCCGGCGCTGAAATGGTTGTTCGCTTTCTGCGTGACGAGGGCGTGAAATATATTTATGGGTACCCAGGTGGTGCCTTGTTGCATATCTACGATGCCTTATTCAAGGAAAAGGCGGTCACGCATATCCTGGTGCGTCATGAACAGGCGGCCACTCATATGGCCGACGGCTACGCTCGGACTACCGGCAAGCCTGGCGTTGTCATGGTGACTTCCGGGCCTGGCGCGACCAATGCCATCACCGGTATTGCTACTGCCTATATGGATTCGATCCCTATGGTGATCATTTCCGGCCAGGTACCCAGCAACATGGTCGGTACGGACGCCTTTCAGGAAACCGACATGCTCGGAGTTTCCAGGCCGATCGTGAAGCATAGCTTCATGATCAAGAATCCGCAGGAAATTCCGGAGGTAATGAAAAAAGCCTTTTTCCTGGCTCAGTCTGGTCGACCTGGGCCGGTCGTGGTGGATATTCCGAAGGATATGACGAATCCGGCCGAGAAATATGAATACGTCTATCCCAGAAAAGCCAAACTGCGTTCCTATAGTCCGGCTGTTCGCGGGCATTCCGGACAGATTCGCAAGGCTGCTGAGCTACTGCTTGCAGCTAAACGCCCAATCCTTTATGCCGGTGGTGGTGTAATTCTGGGCGGAGCTGCTGCTCAGTTGACCGGGCTGGCCAAACAGCTTGATATACCAGTAACCAATACTCTGATGGGACTTGGCGCTTATCCGGGGAGCGACCGTCGCTTCCTTGGCATGCTCGGCATGCATGGCAGCTACGTTGCTAATGTTGCGATGCACCATGCCGATGTGATTCTGGCTGTTGGCGCACGCTTTGACGATCGAGTCGTGAACGGTCCGGCAAAATTCTGTCCGAATGCCAAAGTTATCCATATCGATATCGACCCTGCTTCGATTTCCAAGACGATCAAGGCGGATATCCCCATTGTCGGTCCGGTCGATAGTGTACTGACCGAAATGCTCTCCATCCTCAATGAGCAGGGTGAGCGACCGGTGGACACCTTGGCTGGCTGGTGGAAGCAGATCGAGGAATGGCGGGGTACTCGTGGCCTGTTCCCCTACGAAAAAGGGGATGGTTCGATCATCAAGCCGCAAACGGTAATCGAGACGCTTTATGAAGTGACGAAAGGGGATGCCTACGTTGCGTCGGATGTTGGACAGCACCAGATG
Source organism: Azomonas macrocytogenes (assembly GCF_014191985.1). Taxonomy (GTDB): domain Bacteria; phylum Pseudomonadota; class Gammaproteobacteria; order Pseudomonadales; family Pseudomonadaceae; genus Azomonas; species Azomonas macrocytogenes. The sequence goes on along the minus strand of NZ_JACHXI010000026.1, from coordinate 3,852 downwards.
TTCGCCGCGCAGTATTACAGGTTCGACAAACCCAATCGCTGGGTGAACTCAGGTGGCCTGGGCACCATGGGTTTTGGTTTCCCGGCAGCCATGGGTATCAAGCTCAACTTTCCCGAAGCTGACGTAGCGTGTGTTACCGGTGAAGGAAGTATTCAGATGAACATTCAGGAAATGTCCACCTGTCTGCAGTACGACCTGCCAGTGAAGATCGTCAATCTCAATAACGGTGTGCTGGGAATGGTTCGCCAGTGGCAGGATATGCTGTACAACAGCCGCCATTCGCATTCCTACATGGAGTCGCTACCGGATTTCGTCAAGCTGGCTGAAGCTTATGGCCACATAGGTATCCGCATTACCGAATTGAAGGATCTTCGTCCAAAAATGGAAGAAGCCTTTGCTCTCAAGGATCGCTTGGTGTTCCTGGATATTGCTGTCGACTCCAGCGAGCATGTCTACCCCATGCAGATCAGAGACGGCGCAATGCGCGATATGTGGCTGAGCAAGACGGAGCGGACCTGAGCATGAGACACATCATTTCCCTGCTAATGGAAAACGAACCGGGTGCTCTGTCTCGTGTAGTCGGCCTATTCTCTCAGCGCAACTACAATATCGAGAGTCTGACCGTAGCTCCAACCGAGGATCCGACACTCTCTCGGTTGACGCTGACCACTATCGGTCACGGTGAGATGATCGAGCAGATCACCAAGAACCTCAACAAACTGATTGAGGTTGTCAAGCTGGTCGATCTGTCCGAAAGCGCGCATATCGAGCGTGAGTTACTGCTCATCAAAGTCAAGGCCACCGGCGCTCAACGTGCCGAGGTCAAGCGCACCACCGACATCTTCCGAGGACAAATCGTCGATGTCACCAGTAGTGTGTATACCATCCAGCTTGCCGGTACTAGCGATAAACTGGACAGCTTCATTCAGGCTATTGGTGCGGGTTCCGTCATGGAGGTCGTACGAAGCGGCGTTACCGGAATTTCCCGGGGCGACAAGGTCCTGAGCATCTGATCAAGATCGGCCTTCATGGGCCAGGTACAAAGGTAAAATCATGAAAGTTTACTACGACAAAGACTGCGACCTTTCCATCATCCAAGGCAAGAAGGTTGCCATCATTGGCTATGGTTCCCAAGGGCATGCTCACGCCTGCAACCTGAAGGATTCCGGTGTCGACGTTGTTGTCGGTCTGCGCTCCGGATCTTCTTCTGTCGCCAAGGCCGAAGCCCATGGCCTGAAGGTTAGCGAGGTGTCTGCCGCCGTCGCCGCTGCCGATGTAGTGATGATTTTGACTCCGGACGAATTTCAAGGTCGCTTGTACAAGGACGAGATCGAACCAAACCTGAAGAAAGGCGCTACTCTGGCTTTTGCCCACGGCTTTTCGATCCACTACAACCAACTTGTGCCACGTGCCGATCTTGATGTAGTCATGATTGCGCCGAAGGCACCAGGCCATACTGTGCGTTCCGAGTTCGTCAAAGGTGGCGGCATTCCTGACTTGATCGCTATTCAGCAAGATGCTTCCGGTAACGCCAAGAATCTTGCTTTGTCCTACGCCTGTGGTGTGGGTGGTGGTCGCTCGGGTATCATCGAAACCACTTTTAAAGATGAGACAGAAACCGATCTTTTCGGCGAGCAAGCTGTTCTTTGTGGTGGTTGTGTCGAATTGGTGAAGGCTGGATTCGAGACGCTGGTTGAGGCAGGTTATGCGCCGGAAATGGCTTACTTCGAATGCTTGCATGAATTGAAGTTGATCGTAGACCTCATGTACGAAGGCGGTATCGCCAATATGAACTACTCGATCTCTAACAATGCCGAGTATGGTGAGTATGTCACCGGACCGGAAGTAATCAATGCCGAGTCCCGTGCGGCGATGCGTAATGCACTCAAGCGTATCCAGAACGGCGAATATGCAAAAATGTTCATCACCGAAGGTGCTGGCAATTATCCGTCCATGACGGCTTATCGTCGTAATAATGCTGCCCATCCGATCGAGCAGGTCGGTGAGCACCTGCGTGGAATGATGCCGTGGATTTCCGCTAATAAAATCGTCGATAAATCCAAGAACTGATAGTTTGCTGGTTTGAAAGAAACGCGGCTTCGGGCCGCGTTTCTTATTTGCAGCGATTGCTTCCGGCACAGGCCAAGCCTATTCATTTCTTCGAACCCTGCTTAGGCTGCCCGGTCAAAAATCTCAAGTTTGCAGCAAGGTGTCATTCATGAGCGAAAATCCAGAAGAGTCCGATAAGAATTCCACTTTCATTGAGGATGGCTTGTTGCCTATTGATGAGCATGTTGAAGAGGAGCAGGACAACGAAGGGCGGAAAGTTCGCCATAAGGGGATATACCTCCTGCCGAATCTGTTTACTACAGCTAACTTATTCGCCGGATTCTATTCCATTGTCAATTCGATGAATGGAAATCTCTATGTCGCTGCAGCGGCTGTTTTTGTCGCGATGGTGCTTGACGGTCTGGATGGACGCGTTGCTCGCCTTACCAATACGCAAAGTGCTTTTGGTGCTGAATATGACTCATTGTCCGATATGGTTGCCTTTGGTGTGGCTCCCGCATTGCTGGCATTTGAATGGGCACTGGGTAGTCTAGGTAAAGTGGGCTGGATGGTTGCCTTCATCTATGTTGCTGGAGCTGCGCTACGTCTGGCTCGCTTCAATACACAAGTTGGCAAGGCAGACAGACGTTATTTTATCGGTCTTGCCAGCCCTGCGGCGGCGGGAGTGGTAGCGGGTACGGTCTGGGCATTCAGCGATTTTGGAATTCAAGGATCGAACATGGCTTTTGTCGTTGCAATTCTGGTGGCTGCAGCTGGAATGCTGATGGTCAGTAATATCAAATACTACAGCTTCAAGGATTTGGATCTAAAAGGACGTGTGCCTTTTGTAGCAATTTTGGTTGTGGTGTTGATCTTCGCTGTAGTATTCAGCGACCCACCTCGTGTGCTTTTGTTGATTTTTCTTGCCTATGCTGTATCTGGGCCCGTGCAGTCCTTGCATCGTTCTCGTCGTCAGAAAGCTGTTTAAGCAGTATTTTCCTGTTTATTGCGGTGGTTAAGTCGAGATTACTGTAGTGCTTGTATTTATATCCATCCTATCTCATTCATCGGTTTGGTCCATGCATGGGGATCAACCGTGTCATGTGATGGCGCTACCTTCTTAGTCAGGATCTGCTGCGCCCGTACACTGCGAACGTTCGCCTTGTCATGGCCGGCAATGCGCGCATCGCACTCGGCCAGCCGTTCACGCACCTGCTGTCAGTGGCCGGACAGCGCATCGAGCAGATCGCCTAGCATCGCCGGCAGCAGGCCGCGCAGCCGGTTACTGATGGCCAGGGCTTCGACCTTGTAGCCCTCTCGTACCCGGTGCCAGGACAGTCGTGCTTGCTGCTCGACCATCTTCATCGCCACCACCGTACCCTCCGGAAACTACGCCAGCCAGACCACGAATGTGACCCGCTGCAAGTCCTTGTGCTGACGAACTCGCCCACCAACGTCCAGCTCGAAGATCGAGAATATCTGCTTGGCCAGGTCCACACCCATCGTGTTGGTTATAGTGTCCATCGGAGACCTCCCCTTCGTTTGATTGTGCTGTCGAAACTCAATCATGGCACTTTAATGCCGAGCGGCTACGCCGCTGAAGTGAGAAGTCTCCTTTTTACTCATAGCTGTTGAGGTGGACTCAGAAGTTTCTATGATAAGTTCGCATTAGACGATTTTTTGTATTAAATTAACTTAAATCAATGGCTTATGTTGTTTTTAAGGGTGGTTTGGCGTGTCGGAAAGGTTATGGTTGTTTTAATAGCTTGACGGTAGTTTGAGATGCTGTATTATGCGCCTCCC
>NZ_JACHXI010000025.1 GCF_014191985.1 Azomonas macrocytogenes | reverse complement strand
GACAGGGTACGTCGCTGGGCGGAATGACCAGGATCGGGACGGGCCTTGGCGTGCAGGCCGGCAGCAGGGGAAGCGGGATTTAGACGTGGATGCGCTTGCGTCGCCATTGCCCCCTCGCTCGTCGAGCGATGAGGTAGAGCGAAGGTTTACGCTTGCACAAAATCGCGGGCGTAGTCATACTCGACTCACCAAATCGTTAGTCGTTGGTCTGGGTTGTTGCTTCTCGTCAAAGGTCCAACCCGTTCTCTTCAGTGGAAAGCCCCGGTCGGCAAACCGGGGCTTTTTGCGTTTCTATGCCTGTCTAAGTCATGTTGGGGGCCTTTAGCGAGGGCTGAAACCGGAGCAAAGTCGCTGGCGAGAGCACTCTGCTACGGGTGATTATGGCGGGAAAGCTTAGCAGCTAGCGGGCAAATAACTGGCACGCGGAGTTGCCCTTTTTGGGCAACTTGAGCGGAAAAACGCTGAAATATCGAATTTTATAACATCATGGATGAATTTCATTCATCTCTTCCTCCTCGTGCGGCTGTCGTTTACAAAACGGACATTCCTGGCGCGTAGAGACCAATCGAGCATTGGTGGACATGAAAAACTCGAGATCGCAATAAGGACAGTGCTCGATCATGGCCAGATTGGATCGCAGTTCATCTGCCAGACACCAGGCATCGGTGATGGAGAGCTGGCGAAAGCTGCGGTGCTCATAACCTGGGATTTCGTATCGCAGGGCGCAATACATCCGGTAGGCCTGATTAAGCGCGTCAATATTCGTTTTTTTCAAAACGTCCTCGCCACCGATCGTGCGGTAGAGCTGCATGAGCATGCTGGCCTGCAGCTTGTCGAGGTTGCTCTGGATAATCGTCGAGCCGCTACGCACTGCTCGACCGGAACGGCACCGTTCTACACCAGAGGTTTTAATCGAATCATAGACTCGACGCAGTTGTTTATAGCTCAGCGTCGTTTCCAACGTGATGATCTGTGAAACATAACCGGCGATCGCCATTTCACGGGCGAGGAGAAATCGATCCAGCATCATGTTCGAGATATTCGAGGCCATTTCCAGCTCCCTTATTATTGAAGTCTGCGAACGCGAAACGCCTGTTGGATCAGGCGAATGCGCAGTAACCTGGCTTCCTTCATGCCACGACTGTGACTGAGGATTCGTTCGATCGTGTCGCTATCAAAACGCAATGCAAAGCGGGCGGGTATCCGAGCGCTCATGATTCGGAGCTGGCATACCGAGGCTCTGGCTACATATCGGGCCAGTTTGGGCGATACACCAAACGCGATTTCCGCATGGGCCAGGTCCTCATTGGCCAGCCGATGCAACTGCAGCCAGTACTGCTCGTCGATCTGATTGGCTGAGGTATGAGCCAACTGAATCGGGCTGTAAACCTGCTCCAATTGCCGGATGATCTGGCCCTCATTGACCAGGCGAAACCCGAGCAGACAACCCGATGCCAGTTTTGAAATCGATTGGATCGACGCCTGGCTGATGGCATTTATAGCCAGCTCATCGACTACAAATCGCTCGCTGACGGACTCGCGTCCGCCCCAGCACAGCTGATGCAGTGTGCCCCACAGGAGGATGTCCAGCTCTCTCAAATCTCGATCCGGTCTCTGGTTATGCAGGGCCTGCGCTCGCGCATCCAACTGATCGACTGTCGATCGATTTTGTTCCTGTTCACTCATGGTTTCAGATTCTCAAGGTTGCGGAGGATCGCCAGGATGCGGCTGCCATAGTTTCGAGCCCGACTCTCATCGCGCCAGTTGTGGTAGCGGCCGATCCCAAGTTCGAGATCACCGGGTGCTGAGGCAATGGTTTGCGCGAGGATTTTGGCGCCTGTCTGCAGATTGACGGCAGGATCGAGCAGCGCGGTGGGATCAGTGATGTTTCGTCTATGCCAGTGCAGATTGATCTGCATCAGGCCGACATCGATCATCAATCCGTGGCGCTCGATAAGCGCTCGCAGAGCGGCCTCTGCATCAGCGCGGGACTGAGAATAGACCGGACGATCGGGCGCTCTCAGGGTCCAGGGATGCGGACCAACGCTGCCGTTACCCTGGCCAAACGCCGATTCCCCCAACGCGACAGCATATAAAAGCCGCGGGTCTATCCCGGCCTGACGCCCCGCCCGATCAAAAACGCTACCCGCTAAATCGAATCCAAAGGCGTACGTTGTCGTTAGAGCGAACGCGACTACTGCTGTCGCCAGCAGGCTGGGGGAAAACACCCTCATTTTTGTCGGTTCCAGATCGGCAGACCATTCTGGTCATAGCGCTCAGGCCAGAGTTTTTGAGGCGTCAGCCCTAGCACCTTGGCAATTTCGTAATCCCAGCGCGGCGATCCCCGTTTCAGAGCCGTAGACAGAATATTTCGATCAACCTGGTGTTCCCGGGCAATGCTGGCCAGCGATGCCCCTCTGATTTTCAGTTGGTATTTTATCCACTGCCGGCGGATTTCTGGGTCAGCGGGAATCTGGTCGATATCGGGCATGTGGCTCTACAAATGGGAACGAAATTGATAGAGGTTGATTCTGCAATCAGGCTAGTGGCGTTAGGCCACTTTAGACAAGGTGTTATGTTATTTTTTTGACAAAAAAACGTTATTTTTCTGTCGTTATGTGATGTATGACACAGTGTACTCAGCTGATAAAGTGAGCTCTATATAGGCTATTTCCTATAAATAGGTATATAAAAAAAGGCGTCCGAGAAGGACGCCTGATTTCTATCGGGCTGTGTTTAAGCAGGATGGCGCCGCCCGTAGACAATGCCTGCGGGGACTACTCATATGCACGACGGATCGGGTGAAGTCCCAGCGGGCTAGATACTTACCCACCGAGCGTACTGACAGGCTCACGCCATACTCGCGTTCGATTAGTTGCATTACTGCTACACGACTCCACAAGGCAAAGTCCATTTTCAACTGTTCGGGACGCTTATCGCAGATAACGCCGCGCAAGGCCTGCTCTTGCTCTGCCGTTAGCACATGCTTGTCACCTACGAGTCTTCGGAGCCAGGGCGGCCATTCCACCCTGCTCGTATCGATCAATGATCTTACACGCCGCCGAATAACTCAGCCCCTGCTTGCCGGCCTGTTGCAACGGTTCGATTACCCACTCACCGGCGTCATAGGCACGATCAGCGATCACAGCTTCAGCCACCGTGCCGGTTAGTAGAGCTTGGGTTCCCTCCAAATCGTGCGCCTGATCTGGCGTGAGGTGGAAACCAGTGGGATTACCCCGTGCATCGACCGTAGCGTGGATCTTGGTGCTCAGTCCGCCTCGGCTGCACCCGATGTCCTGCGGTGCCCCCCTTTTGCACCCGCACTGTGCTGATGCGCTCGGACGATGGTCGAATTGATCATTGAGTATTCGTTGTCAGCATCGTGTGCCAGGGCTTGGAACACCCGTTCCCAAAGGAGCTACAGAATGAAAATTGTGCTATTCATGAGTTCGCTGTATATCGCTTCAGTGCTGACGGGGTGTTCGAGCAAGCTAACCCAGCCTGATGAATATTCTGGATTTCTCAAAGACTATAGCCAGTTAGAGGAAAGCAGATCGCCTTCCGGTGCGGCTGTGATGCGCTGGATCGATCCCACGTTGAATCTGAACAAATACACCAGTTTTTATGTCGAGCCGAGCCAGCTTTATCCCAAGCCGCAACCCACTCAGAAAATTCCGCAAAGTACTTTGCAAGGCATCACCAGCTATTATGATCAGGCGCTCAAACGTGAACTTGGCAAATCACTGTCGCTGGCCAAATCACCTGGGCCTAGAACTCTCATCGTTAGGCCGGCAATCACTGCCGTCAGCAGCAAAACCGAAGGCCTGAAGCCTTATGAAGTGCTTCCGATCGCTCTAGTGGCTGCAGCAGTCAGCGCTGCATCGGGCATCCGTGATCAGGAAACAAATATTGGCACTGAAGCAGCCTTTATCGATGGAGAAAATAACCGGGTAGTGGCGCAAGTCGTGCGTAAGGGGGCTGGCGAGCCTTTGGAGAACAACAGTCAAGTCATGAAGGTTGCAGATGTGAGAAAGGTTCTTGATGGCTGGGCCTCTGATCTGCATCAATCCTACCTGAAGCTCAAGGCCAAGTGATTTCAGCAGGCTGAGCTCAAAGGTGCTTCCTGCTTACTTACCACATTGTTGACCGGTTGACGGAGATGTCTATGAAACCAAGGGCGATTCAGAATTCGATACGGATATCTGCTCTGCTCGCGCAGGCGATTCAAGCGCAAGTGGGATGAATGCCGGCAGAGTTGAGAGACTACGTACACTACTACAATCATTGTTGAGCACAGGACTCAAGTCGGCCGAGTATAAAAAATGTTCAACTTAGAAGTGGCTCCAGTCGTTTGAACAGTGCAGCCGAATTTGATAAGTGGATCGCCTGCGGTTTCAAGCTGCCTTCGGCAGAGGCAGCAGCTGGTTGAAGTAGACCTGAACTGTTGGGCTGCCGTAGGTTTTCACTGCTTTTCTCTGCGGCAGCAAGGAGTCGTAGCGTTACATCAGCAATGCATTATTTCAGATCGTCAGAATCGCTTGGGCCAGCTGCAAATCACTGGCCTGAGCCAGCTGTGGTGCCAGGTTGCGGATATGTTCAAGTGCGGCTTCCAGGCGTACGCCGCGTTGCTCACCATTGCTAGCGACGAAGCAGGCAGCGTCGTCGCGGGCCTCTTGCACAACCTTGTCATCCTTGAAGGACGACGAAGTAAAGTCAGATGTACCCTCCACCGAATTGGTGACTTTCTCGGCAGTCCAATCAGTGGTCATCGTGACACTGAGTGCCGAAGCCGCTCCAGCCTGCAGCAGAGTGGCCATGCAGATGATTGTGAATACATAACGATTCAACATGGTAGCTCCTGGATTTTCGAGTCGCCTATATCTCGAATTTTAGTTGGCGGTACAGAGATTGCTAAAACTTGTTTTTGAATTCGAACCGGAACCTGGTTCCGCAGATACTTGCGATTGCCTTCTGCTCCAGGTTGTGTAAAAACGTCCTGCAAGATCAAGCAGCTTCTGATCGGCTACGGCGAGACCTGGGCGGTGCCGCGTACCGGTTGCACGCTTCAATCACGTAAGATCCGCTCAACCCGGCTCGGGAGGTGCGACTGAAACTCAAGGCGGGCGGCACGCACTTCGCCACCGAGACGGCATTCATCGTCCGCGACCACGATGCAATCGCTGATAAACTGACCGAGGTCTATCGCCACGGGCGCACGATCCGCGTTAGGCCGCGAGACGGCGTTGTCGATCTCGACATCATCGTCGATCGTACTTCGGTTGAAATGTTCGTGAACGGCGACGAGCATGCGCTGAGTGCGGTCGTGTCTGGCGCGAATGACGCGAACGGCATCACCGCCGAGGCGTTCGACGGGCTCGCCGTCATTCGCTCGATAACCGTCGTCCCGCTCACGCCCACCCCGCCGGTGCGCCGGAGTTGACCGGACCCTGTGGAGTTTTCCAGGCCAGGATGCAGCACTCTGCGCTCGCATCACTGGCTCGTGGGCTGCCAAAATAACACCGATAGCACCGCTATTTCCCGCCCAGGCAACTTTCCGCTATCTGCCCAATATGGCAAATCCTTAAACCTCTACTAATCTCTGGCTAACAGAAGTAAGCGAGAGAATCAATATGCAATTTGGCCATGATTTGCAATTAATTATTCCTGGCATCGCCCTGCTGTTTTTGAGCGCTTGCGCCAATATTGAGGCGCATATCACCGAATACGTCGGTGCTCCACACATCTCGCCAACCAGCCCGGCCAGCGTCGAAGTTCTGCGCAGTGAGCCCACCCGCCCGCATGATCGTCTGGGCGAAGTGGTACTCGACGCCAGCACTGAACCGTCGCCTCCGGTAAACGAAATCGAGCAAAAACTGCGCGAAGAAGCTGCCAAGATCGGCGGCGAAGCCGTGGTAGTGGTCTACGACCAGATCCAACCTGTGGCTGCCTACGTCAGCGGGCCGCTCTGGGATCGGGATATCCAGACCATCCAGGGCCGCAAACTGAAAGGCATCGTGATTCGCTACAAGAATTAACGAACTTTCGTCTCCGCTGCGTTCAGCAGTACAGCGGGTTGCTCAAGAAAAATAAGGTGTCCCAATGCACCAAGAGCGCCTACCCAGCATTAGCGTTTCCCTAGCCGTCCTGTTGTTTGCCTGCATACCCGTCCAGGCAGACAACGCCGAGGATGCGAACAAGAGCAACAACCCGCTCAACTTCGCACCCAGCTTGAACCTGCAGGACTACTACAGCCCCGAGCTGTATGACACCAATGCCCATACCAACGACCTGCTACTGCGCGGCACTCTGCCGATCGCGCCCAGTGATTTCATCGGCATGCCGCAACTGTTTCGCGCCACCCTGCCCATCAGCACTCGGCCCGATCCTCTCAGCGGCTACAGCACGGGCATTGGCGACCTGAACGTCTTCGACATCTTTCTATCCACGTTCAAGGGAGTGCAACTTGGCGTCGGCCCGTTGATCACCGCACCCACCGCCGAGCACGATGAGCTGGGCACCGGCAAATGGCAAGCTGGCCTTGCCGCTGTAGCCATAGACGCCTCACCGGGTGGCCTGCTCGGTGCTCTGGTGCAATACCAACACTCCTTCGCTGGTGACAGCGACCGTCAACGCGTGGAAACCGCCACTTTCCAGCCTTTCTTCATCCATAACCTACCCGAAGGCTGGTACCTGCGTTCTACCGGCACCTGGACTTTCGATCTGAACAACCACACCCACTACATTCCTCTCGGCTTCGGTGTCGGCAAGATCAGCAAGGTCGGCCACAACATCTACAACTTCTTCGTTGAGCCGCAATGGACCGTGGATCACAAAGGCGCGGGGCTGCCCGAATTCACCCTGTTCGCCGGTCTGAACTTCACCTTCGGTAGATAAGGACTCACCATGAAAGGACAACTCGGCCTCCTGCTACCCTTGATGCTGGCAGTGGGTAGCGCTTATGGCACCTCGCTGGAAACCCGCTTCGGCACTCTGGAAATGCAGGGCGACCTGCCAGCCAAGGATGCCGTGGGGCAGCTCTATGACGAACTCGACTTTCAACAGGCAACCCAGAGCTATCTTTGGGCGCTGCCCATAGTGGCCTTTGCCGAATGGCAGCAAGTCCACGAGAAAACGTTCGGTGCCAGAAGCGGCGACCTGGTGATCTACAACAGCTATGAGGACAAGCTTGGCATCCTCACTGCCAATGCCACCACGCCCTACATCCTCAGTTTCATCGACCTCAAGGAGACTGGGCCGTTGGTCATTGACTTGCCTGCCGGTCCTACTGCCGGTGGTATCGGCGACTTCTGGCAGCGGTCGGTGATTGACCTCGGCCAAACCGGCCCGGATCAAGGCAAAGGTGGCAAGTACCTGTTGCTACCACCGGGAGAAGAAGCGCCGGAAGACGCCGAGGCCAAGGGCTATTATCCAGTGAAAGCCAGCACGATGAACGTAATGGTGGGCTTTCGCGTGCTTGATCCCGATCCGGCCAGGGGCAAGGCTCTGGTGGATGCGTTCAAGCTCTATTCGTATGCCCAGCGTGCCGAACCGCCGGCCACCCGCCAGATAACGCCGGGTGGCAAACATTGGTACGGCGGCCAGCCGCGCGGCCTGGCTTACTGGGAACGGCTACACGCCATTCTGCAAGATGAGCCGGTGGCCGAGCGCGACCGTTTTTATATGGCCATGCTGGCCAGCCTCGGCATCGAGAAAGGCCAGCCCTTCGCCCCCGGCGAACGCCAGCGCACGTTTCTTGAAGAAGGCGCGCAGGCCGGCGAACTGATCGCCAAGGCCAATAGCTTCGCCAAGCGTTTCCCGCAATCACGCTATTGGCCCGACCGAGGGTGGGACTTGGTGCTGAACATCGCCGACCCCAGCCAGCGCGTGGCCTATTTTGACCAGTTGTGGGAGCGCACTGCTTGGTACTACGAGGCGGTGACCAACACCAAAGGAATGATAAGCAAGACCCCAGGGCTGGGGCAGACCTACCTCGGTGCCTATGCCGACCAGGCCGGTGACTGGCTCGACGGTGGCAAGGCCTACAAGCTGCACGTGCCGGCAAACGTGCCGGCCAGGCAGTTCTGGTCGATGACCGTGTATGACACCGACACCCGTTGCCTGATCGACAACCCGCAGCGCAAGGCCGACCTCTCCTCACGGCAGAATCTTGCGAAAAACGCCGATGGTTCGGTGGACCTCTACTTCGGCCCCGAGGCGCCCAAGGGCTTCGAAAACAACTGGGTGCAGACGGTTTCCGGCCGGCACTGGTTCAGCTACTTCCGCCTTTATGCGCCGACCGAGGCCTATTTCGACAAGAGCTGGAAGCTCAACGACATCAATCGGCTCGATTGAACCCGAAATAGCGAACGAACGGAGGATGTGCCCCATGCAAGCAACAGGTAGTTTCCGTGTCATCTGCGCCAGCCTGGCTCTACTGGTCACCAGTGCCCACGCTGCGTTCACTGCAACGCCTGAGAGCGCCCGGGCCATCGCCAGGGAGGCTTATCTCTACGGCTACCCGGCGGTGGAAATGTACAAGACCCTCTACGCCCAGGCGGTGGAGCAAGGTGGACCGAACTACAAGGCACCTATCAACCACATCGGTAATACCGCTAACGTGTTCACCCCCAGGGACACGGCGATCATCACTCCCAATTCGGACACGCCCTACTCCTTCGTCTGGATGGATCTGCGCGCCGAGCCGCTGGTGCTGACCCTGCCACCGGTAGAGAAGAACCGCTACTACTCGGTGCAGTTGATCGACCTTTACACCCAGAATTTCGCCTACCTGGGCAGCCGCACCACCGGCACCCAGGGTGGCACCTTCATGGTCGCCGGGCCCGACTGGAAGGGCGAGAAACCGGCCAATGTCGACAAGCTGATTCGCAGCGAGTCCAACCTCGTTTATGCGCTCTATCGCACTCAATTGTTCGATGAGCAGGATTTGGCGCAGGTGAAAAAGATCCAGGCCGGCTACCAGGTACAGGGACTTTCCGCCTTCTCCGGCCAGCCAGCACCAAAACCGGTGCCGGCGGTGGACTGGCCCAGACCGCAGGCGGATATGACGGCAACTCCGGCGCTGTTCCGCTATCTCGATTTCCTCCTCACCTTCGCCCCTACTCATCCCAGCGAAACCGCATTGATGCAGCGCTTCGCCAGAATCGACGTCGGGCCCGGCCTGCATTTCGACGAGCGTAAACTCAGCGTCGAGCAATTCAAGGCTCTGCAGGACGGCATTGCTGATGGCCAGGCCGAATTCACCCGCTTCAAAAAAGCACAGGTGGATACCCGCAAGGTGGACAGCGGGGCCTTGTTCGGTACCCGCGAGCACCTGAAGAACAATTATCTCTACCGCTATGCCGGAGCTAACATGGGTATCTTCGGCAACTCGGCCGAGGAAGCCAGCTACATCGGCTATTTCGTCGACAGCAAGGGCCAACCGGCCAATGCCGCGACGCACGACTACACCTTGCACTTCGCCAAAGGTGCCCTGCCGCCAGCCAAAGCCTTCTGGTCACTGACCCTGTACGACGGCAAGAGCAAGCTGCTGGTGGACAACCCGCTGAATCGCTACCTGATCAATTCGCGCATGTACGACAGCCTGAAGAAGGATGCCGACGGCGGCCTGACCCTGTACGTGCAGCATCGATCCCCAGGCCAGGACAAGCAAAGCAACTGGCTACCGGCGCCCAACGGCCCGTTCTACGGCGTGTTGCGCATCTACATGCCCGGGCCGGAATTGGCCAGTGGGCAATGGCAGTTGCCATTGCTGACGCCTACCGAAAAAGGGGGGCGCTGATATGTGTCACGCTACCTACCTGCGCCGGCTAGGTGCCTTCAGCCTGGCCTCCCTACCGTTGCTGACCCTGGCCGACAATGCGCGTGACTGGCAGAACGTACCGATCAATCTGAACATGGTGTTCGGCTACTACAACGACATAAATACCAACACTACCATCAATACCAGCCTGCCCATCGATGGCCTGTCGCTGAATGCGGATCTTTACCTGCTGCGCTATGCGTACTCCTTCGACCTGGCCGGGCGCAACTCCGCCATCCAGATCATCCAGCCTTACGCCGACGTCGACGCTTCTTTCGATCACGCCCGCTTCTTCACCGGCACCCGCAAGAATGGGGGCATGGGTGATACTCAAATTATCTTCGCCCACAACTTCTTCGGCGGCCCGGCGCTGACCCAGGAAGCGTTTTCCAGTTGGCAACCCGGCACTTTCTTCAGCGGTGCGATCACCCTCACCGTTCCGAACGGCGACTACGACCAGGATCGCGTGATCAACATCGGCGCCAACCGCTGGGTGGTCAAACCGGAGCTGGCCTTCGGTCACCCTATCGGCCCGACCTGGCTGGAAGTCAATACCTGGCTCTCGTTGTATGGCGACAACGACGACTATCTCCGCGACCGCAAACTCGAACAGCGGCCGATATTCGCCATCGAAGGGCACTACAGCTACACCCTCAACCGTGCCCTGTGGGTGTCGCTGGATGCCACCTGGAGCAAGGGCGGTGAAACCAAGATCGAAGGTGTCAACCAGCACAATGAACAGGAAAACACTCTGCTCGGTGCCAGCCTGGGTTTCATGCTCTCGCCGCAGTTCGGCGGGCTGGTGGCCTATAGCGACACTGTCTCCAAGCAATCCGGCTCGGCCGATGTCGAGACCTGGACTTTTCGTCTGCAGTACGTCTGGTAGAGGACACAACATGAGCGTACGCCACAACATCATCGCCCTACAGGCCAACATCGCCGAAGCCGTGCTCGGCCAGGAGCAGGTGATCCGCCACGTGTTGCTGGCCTTGCTCGCCAATGGCCATTTGCTGCTGGAAGGCCTGCCCGGCCTGGCCAAGACTCGCACGGTGAAGGCTCTGGCGCGCCAGCTCGATGCGAAGATGAGCCGCATCCAGTTCACCCCTGACCTGCTGCCGTCGGATATCACCGGCGCTGAGGTGTTGCATCAGCTCGACGGGCAAAACCAGATCCGCTTTCAGCCCGGCCCGCTGTTTGGCAGCATCATCCTGGCCGACGAAATCAACCGTGCCCCGGCCAAGGTCCAGGCTGCTTTGCTCGAAGCCATGGAGGAACGGCAAATCACCGTCGCCGGGCAAAGCCACCCGATGTCCGAATTGTTCATGGTGCTGGCCACGCAGAACCCCATCGAGCAGGAAGGCACCTACCCACTGCCCGAGGCGCAGATGGACCGCTTCCTGATGAAAGTGCAGCTCGACTACCCCGCTCCGGCCGACGAAAGCCAGGTACTGCGCCTGCTGCGCGAAGAAGAACAGCAGGCTCGGCTCGACATGACATCGGCCTCGGCTTGTCTTGACCCGGCGGCAATCTTTGCCGCACGCCGCGAGTTGAGCGGCGTGCACGTGGCCGAAAGCATCGACCGCTATCTAATCGACCTGGTCAACGCTACCCGCCACCCAATCGATTACGACGCCGATCTAGCCCGCTGGATCGCCATCGGAACCAGCCCGCGTGGCGGCATCGGTTTGGATCGCACCGCCCGCGCACATGCCTGGCTAGAGGGACAGGATTTTGTCACCCCGGACGATGTGCGCGCGGTGCTTCACCCAGTATTACGCCATCGCCTGCGGCTCAGCTACGACGCTGTGGCCGACGGCGTAAACGCCGATCAGGTACTGGATCGCCTGCTCGACAAAGTGGCTATTCCAGCCTGATCGGGAGAATGGCGATATGGCGATGCACACGCAACGACAGGCTGCGGATGGCTTTGTCTATGTCTCCCTAGCGCAGTTGATGGCGCTGGAGTTCGCAACCCGTGAGCTGAGCTTTTTCGCCCGCCAGCCGCGCTCGAGTATTCTTGCCGGCAACCATGCCTCGCGTCTGCGCGGGCGCGGCTTGAACTTCGATGAGCTGCGCCGCTACCAGGCCGGCGACGACCTGCGCCGTCTCGACTGGCGTACCACGCTGCGTACCGGCAAACCCTTCGTGCGCAGCTTCACCGAAGAGCGCGATCGGTCGTCGCTGATCCTGATGGACCAGCGTATGTCGATGTTTTTCGGCTCCACCCGCAGCTTCAAATCCGCCATGGCTGCCGAACTCGGTGCCCTGGCCGCCTGGATGATGTTCCAGGCCGGCGACCGGGTCGGCGGGCTGATTTTCAACGACAGCCAGATCGACAGCATTGCCCCGTTGCACAGCCGTAGTCGCCTGCAGGTACTGTTCGCCAGCCTGGTACGGCAGAACCAGGCGCTCAGCGTCGAAACCGTGGCAGATGCAGATGAGGCGCAGTTGGATAAGTCCTTGCAGCATTGCCTGGCCCTGGCGGGCCATGATTACCTGATCTGCATTGTTAGCGATTTCGCTGGCGCAGGCCCGCGTACCCTGCAGTTGCTACACCAGCTTGCCGCGCACAATGACGTAATTGCCATGCAGGTCTATGACCCGCTGGCCCTGAAGCTGCCGAAACAGGGCCGAATAGTCGTGACCCAGGGCGAGCTGCAGATAGAACTGGCTGTGGAGCAGCGTCAGGTACGCCAGCCATTAGGAGAGTTTCTCAATGGCCGGCTGAAGGAAGTTGCCCAATTACTGCGTCACAGCCAGATACCCCTGATGATGTTCAGTACCGGTGAAGAAGCCGTGCTGCAGTTGCGCCGCGAACTGGGCCGGATAATCGGAGCACCGCGATGAATGCTCCCGATATCGACCAGCTCAAGGAACTGGCCCTGCCCACGCCAGTGTCCTGGTTGCCGCAGACGTGGGGCTGGTTGGCGCTGTTGCTGGTAACCCTGTTCGTCCTGCTGAGCTGGGCTGCCCTGCGATACCGGCGCTGGCAACGGAGCCGTTACCGCCGCGAGGCTCTGAGTCGCCTGGTGCAACTGGAACAAGCCCTGGACGATCCCGCCCGGCGCTTGGCCGCCCTGCGGGAATTACCGGAACTGTTGAAACGCGTAGCCCTGTCGATGCCAGGCGCACCGCCGGTAGCCGCCCTCGGCGGTAACGCCTGGCAAGCCTTCCTCGCTCGCCACGGCGGTGAACCCCTGCCGGCGGATTTTGCCCAGCAACTGGCCCAACTCGCCTATGCCCCTCACGAACGGCTGCGCAGCCTTTCCTCAGACCAGTGCCGGCAGTTGCTAGGGCTTTGCCGGGCCTGGGTGGAGAAGCATCATGTGGCAGCTTGACTATCCCTGGCTGCTGTTTCTGCTGCCGTTGCCCTGGTTGGGGTATCGCCTGCTGCCGGAATACCGTGCGGCGCGCACTGCTCTGCGTGTTCCTTTCTTCGCCGCCATGAGCCGTGCCATTGGCCAGGTACCGGGCCGCTCTAGCGGCGGGCGCTGGCAATTGCTACTCAACCTGTTGGTCTGGGCGCTGCTGCTGCTGGCCGCCAGCCGCCCACAGTGGCTGGAGCAGCCCATAGTGCGCAGCCAGCCAGTGCGCGATCTGATGCTTGCCATCGATATCTCGCAGTCCATGGAAACCACCGACCTGACTAATACCGCCGGGCAGCCAGTCGACCGCCTGAGCGCCGTGCAGGAAGTGGTGCAGGGTTTCATCGAGCGGCGCAAAAACGACCGTCTTGGCCTTATCGTCTTCGGCAGCGCCGCCTTCCCTCAGGCTCCCTTGACGCAGGATCACGCCAGCCTGGCGATCCTTCTCGACGAGGTGGGCATTGGCATGGCCGGACCCAATACCGCCATCGGTGACGCCATCGGTCTGGCTATCAAACTGTTCGATCAGGCTCATGAACAGGACAAAGTGCTGATCCTGCTCACCGATGGCAATGACACCAGTAGCGCCATCACTCCAGCCCACGCGGCGCAGATGGCGGCGGACAAAGGCATCGTGGTGCACAGCATCGGCATCGGTGATCCAACTGCCAGTGGCGAGGCCAGAGTCGATCTCCAAACCTTGGAGCGGATCACCAGCATCACTGGGGGGCATTTCTTCCGCGCCAGCGACCGCAACGCCCTGGAGCAGGTCTACGCCACCCTCGACCAGATCACCCCGCAACACGTGAAAACCTTCAGCCACCAGCCTCGGCACGAACTGTTCTGGCTGCCGCTGGGCATAGCCGTTGCCCTGCTCGGGGCCTACCACCTGCTGGCCATGTTTGCCGGGCACTTTGAGCGGCCGGCATGGCTGGTACCAAGGACAGGAGACTGAAATGGAAATCGACCTGTCCGCCTTTCATTTCCTGCGTCCACTCTGGCTTCTGGCAGTGTTACTGGGTGTCTTGCTGCCTCTGCTCTGGCACCGAAGCCAAGACGTTGTCCGACGTCTGCAAGGCAGTATTGCCCCGCATCTATTGCCGCACCTGCTGCTGACGCCCCGGGATAACCCGCGCTTGCGCCCGGTGCACCTGATCAGCGCTTTGCTGGTGCTGGGTGGCCTCGCCACTGCCGGACCGACCTGGGAGCAGGATCGCCCTCCCTTTCTAGAGAACAAGGCGCCCCTGATCCTGGCTCTGGATCTGTCGCCGTCGATGAATGCCGACGATACCTCGCCGACTCGTCTGGAGGCTGCCAGGCACAAGCTCCATGACTTGATTGCGCGTCGCACAGGCGCGCGTACCGGGTTGCTTGTCTATGGCGGTAGTGCTCATCTCGTGCTGCCGCCTACCGAGGATGCGGCGTTGCTGAACAGCTTCCTCCAGGCACTCTCCAGCGAACTGATCGAACGACCTGGCAAGGATGTAGTGGGTGTGATCGACCAAGCCCGACGCTTGCTCGATGCCGAAGGCGGACCGGGCAGCTTGGTCCTGCTCACCGATGGCGCCGACACGAGTCAGCTCGACGAGATCGGCAAACACCTGGCGGGTAGCAAGCTACAAATGCTGGTGCTCGCCGTGGGCAGCGCCGACGCCGGCATCATCCGTATGGCCGACGGCCAGCCGCGGACCGATGCCAGTGGCCGGCCGGTGCTCGGCAGCTTCGACAAGGCAGCCCTGGAAAAACTGGCCGAAGCTGCCGATGCGCCATTGGGCAGCTTGACCCTGAACAACGACGACCTCGACTGGATCGAGCTGCATGCGCAGCGGCATTTCGTGGCTGCCAGCGATGAACAACGGGAAAGCCAGTGGAAGGATGCCGGTTATTGGCTGACCTGGCCATTGCTGGTACTTGCCTTTCTCTGCGTGCGGCGCGGCTGGAGCCTGAACTGGAGCGCCGCCCTGCTGCTGGCACTGAACCTGACGGTGCCGCAACCAAGCCGCGCCGAGGGGGTGGCCGATGCCTTTCTTACCCCAGACCAACAAGGCCGCTGGGCTTTCAAACAGGGGCATTACCTGACCGCCGCCGCCCACTTCAAGGACTCTTACTGGAAAGGCATAGCCGCCTACCGTGCTGCCGACTACGACCTGGCTCTGGCCAGCTTCGCGCGTCTGGATAGCGCGCCGGCCTATTTCTACCAGGGCAATATTCACACCCGCCGCTTTCATTTCGACGAGGCCATCACGGCCTATCGCCGGGCGCTCGAATTGCAACCGCAATTCCCCGAAGCCAGCGCCAATCTGGCCTTAGCCATCGCTCTGCAGAAAGACCACGACGCCGCTGCGGAAAAGGCCCCCAATCTCAAACCGGACGAAGTGAAATTCGATCAATCCGGCAGCAGCCAGGGCGAAACCGTACAGACTCCGCAAGCGTCCTCCGATGCGCTGTGGTTGCAGAATCTCAGTACCTCGCCGGCGAAATTCCTCAAGCAAAAATTCAGCCTGCAGGATGCCGCTAACCAAGCTCGGGGAGCGGTCCGGCCATGAAGCGCTTGCTGCTTTTGCTCTGCTGCCTGCTGTCCCTGCCGGTTCGCGCCGATGAGCCGCAGGTACGCGTGGAAAGCCGCCTGCAACCCTCGGCTACGGCCATGGTCGGCGGTACTGTGCGCCTGGAGGTGGATGTATTGGTGGACAGCTGGTTTACCCGCGCACCACAGTTGCCCGACCTGCAACTGTCTGGCGCGTTAGTGATGCCGCCGAGCGGTGCAGCCGAACACCTCACTGAAACGCGCGATGGCACCACTTTTTTCGGCCTGCGCTACGCCTACCGGATCACCCCGAACCGAACGGGCGACTTCGACATTCCAGCGCTGAGCATCCGCCTCATGCCCGCTCAAGCCAGCGGTGAGATGCAGGTACACACTGCAGCTCTGAGTTTCAGCGCCCGCCAGCCACCTGGATTCGCCGCCGGTCAGCCGGTGCTGGTGGCCCAGGCACTACGCTTCAGCCAGCAACTGGAAAAACCGACCGAGTCGTTGAAAGTGGGCGATAACCTTACCCGCGAGCTGCGCCTGGAAGCGGATGGCGCAGAAGCCATGCTGCTACCGCCACCCAGGCTGCTGGAGGATATCGCGGGGTTGCGCCGCTACGCAGAGGCGCCTCTGATACAAGCACTGGACGATGGGCGCGGCAATATCAAGGGCGGACAGCGGATCGACAGGGTCAGCTATCGTATCGATAAACCTGGTCATTACCGCCTGCCAGCCATCGACTTGCAATGGTGGGATATCACTACCAGTCAGGCGCGCAGCGCCAGCGTGCCGGCGCTGGAATTCGACGCCCAGACCAATAACGCCTACCAGGTACCTTTCTCAGTTACCGAGGATCTTGAGCGCCTGAGCCAAAGCACGCGCCTGCATCTGTCGCGCCACGGGCTGGATCTGGCCGCCCTGCTACTGGTTGCTTGGTTACTCTGGCACTTCGGTCGGTTACAGGCGCCGCGCGCCCGTGCCGCCTGGCAACGATGGCAGGCAGCGCGCCAAGCTGCTTGGCTAGCCTCCCCCGAGCATGCCTGGCAGCAGGTACGCGATCAACTGAATGGCCAACCGCCGCAGCTTGGTGCGCTCTATCTCTGGGTACGCCGTATCCAGGGCGACAGCGGGTTGCTGGCTCTCGCCAGGCGCCTCGATCCCGGCCTGGCGCAGCGACTGCTAGGTTCGCTCGGCGCACGTTTCGGCTACTCGAGCGGCACATCAAAAAACCTGCATGACTTTGAACAACCGCTGCAGAGCTTGCACAAGCACGTGAAACGGCTGCGCCCGCAATCCTTCCCCTGCCATGGATTGCGGCCTCTCAACCCGCATCAAGCGATCCAAACTAAGGACCACTCATGAACCGACCGCCCATTCCTGCTCATACCGTGCGCTGGTTCTGTCTGGTACTGCTCTGGCCGCTGTTGCTGCAGGCGGCCGAATCTTTGCCTTCATGGCACGACGGCCCTTCGAAGAACGCTATTGTGACCTTCGTCGAGGCGGTCACCCGCGAAGGCTCGAAGGACTTCGTCGCTCCCGCCGAGCGCATCGCTGTGTTCGACAACGACGGCACTCTGTGGAGTGAACAGTCGATGTACTTCCAGGTGCTGTTCGCCTTTGATGAGGCGAGGCGTCTGGCACCGCAGTATCCCGAGTGGAAGCAGAAGCAGCCGTTCAAGGCGCTGCTCGAAGGCGATCAGAAAACCATGACCGCCAGTGGCATGGACGGGGTGAGCAAGATTGTCGCCGCTACCCATACCGGCATCAGCACCGAGATTTTCATTGCCAACGTACGCGCCTGGTTGGCCAAGGCACGCCATCCACAGAAAGACCGGCCCTACACCGAGCTGGTCTACCAGCCAATGCTGGAACTGCTGGATTATCTGCGCGCCAAGGAATTCAAGCCTTACATAGTCTCCGGCGGCGAGGTGGCCTTCATGCGCGCCTGGGCGCCCGAGGTCTATGGCATCCCGCCGGAACAGATTATCGGCACCCGTTTTGTCAGCCAGTATCAGTACAACAATGGCAGGCCGCTGATCCTGCGTACGCCCAGGCTGGCGCACAACGATGACGGCCCAGGCAAGCCGGAAAGTATCGACGCAATCATCGGCCGTCGCCCCATTCTCGCCTTCGGCAACTCCGACGGCGACCTGCAGATGCTGCAGTGGACGGCAGCCGGTTCGGGCAAGCGCTTCATGGGCCTGGTGCACCACACCGACGCCAAGCGCGAATGGGCTTATGACCGGCAATCGAAGATCGGTCGACTGGACAAGGCCCTGGACCAGGCCAGGGCGGACGGCTGGACGGTGGTGGATATGCAGGCGGAGTGGAGCAGGGTCTACCCCTCCGATTGAACCGTTAGAAAGAGCAGAACTGCTGACCGGAAGTAGGCAAATGTCACGGCCATCGGGCCGCTACAGGGGAAGTATCCGGAGCACGCGATTGGTTACCAGAAGGTAACTGAATACAGTGAAACGGAGGCAAAACAATGACGTGCATACGCAAATGGCGGCTACCGACATTCAGTCTGGTGGCCGCTTCGGTCATGGGGCTTTCGGCGTCAGCCGGGGCTGCGGATAAACCCAACATACTGGTGATCTTCGGTGACGACATCGGCCAGACCAACATCAGTGCCTATGCCATGGGGGTGACAGGCTACAAGACGCCGAACATCGACCGCATCGCCAAGGAAGGCATGCTCTTCACCGATTACTACGCGGAGAACAGCTGCACTGCCGGGCGCTCAAGCTTCATCACCGGGCAGACACCATTGCGCACTGGGTTGTCCAAGGTAGGTGTGCCGGGTGCGGCGGTTGGCTTGCAGGCACGTGATGTCACTATTGCCCAGGCGCTCAAGGCAGCAGGCTACGCTACTGCTCAATTCGGCAAGAACCATTTGGGCGATCGCGATGAGTACCTGCCGACCAAGCATGGTTTCGATGAGTTCTTCGGCAACCTCTATCACTTGAATGCCGAAGAGGAACCGGAGCGTCCTTACTGGCCAAAAGATCCCAACGATCCTTTTGTGAAGAATTTTTCGCCCCGTGGCGTAATTCACTCTCATACTGACGGTAAGGTCGAAGACACCGGTGCGTTGACCAAGCAACGCATGGAAACCATTGACGATGAAACCACCGCTGCAGCTCAGGAATTCATCAAGAAACAGGCGGCGGCCGACAAGCCATTTTTCGTCTGGATGAATACTACGCGCATGCACTTTGCCACCCATGTGCGCGAATCGATGCTGGGTCAGAGTGGAATGCCCGGCAACGAGTATGCCGACGGTATGCTCGAGCATGACGGCGATGTCGGCAAGTTGTTGAAAACCCTCGATGATCTACAGCTCACCGAGAACACTATTGTGGTCTACACCACCGACAACGGCCCTAATCGCTTTACTTGGCCGGATGCAGCAACCTCGCCGTTCCGCAACGAGAAGAACTCCAACTACGAAGGAGCTTTCCGCGTACCGGCGATGGTTCGCTGGCCGAATCACATCAAGCCAGGGGAAGTCTCCAACCAGTTGTTCTCTGGCCTCGACTGGTTCCCGACCTTGCTTGCCGTGGCCGGTATTGCTGATGTCAAAGACAAGCTGCTCAACGGTTGGGCGCCGGCCGCAGGGGGACCGAGCTTTAAGGTTCACCTCGATGGCTACAACCAGCTGGATTATCTGACCGGTAAGACCGACAAGAGCGCGCGTAACGACTTCTACTATTTTAACGATGATGGCGATCTAGTGGCGATGCGCTTCGATAACTGGAAAGCCGTGTTCTGCGAACAGCGCAAGCCTGGCGGTTTCGATGTCTGGCGTGAACCTTTCACCTGCTTGCGTGTACCGAAGATATTCAATCTGCGCATGGATCCCTACGAGACTGCCGATATCGTCTCTGATCAGTATGACAAGTGGTTGGCAGAAAACGCTTACTTGACTGCCATCGCCACGATGAAGGCCTCGACGTTCCTGGAGACCTTCGTTGCGTACCCACCGAGCCAGCACCCGGCAAGCTTCAGCATCGACCAGGTGCGCAAAGCTGTCGATGCGAAGATCGAAGAGAAGATGCGCCAACCATAAAAACAGTGATGCACCTGTATCGCCCTCCCGTCAGGAGGGCGATCAGCCCTTGCCGGATATGCGGCAGGGCCGAACTCCAGACGCCGGACATAAGGCCAACACTCGATGCCTCCCGCCACTCGCTCTTCTCATCATAGCCGCACACCTTCAACTGTCTGCCAGACGCAGCCAGACTGGTACGTGTTGTATTCGGCCAGCCTGCTGCTGGTTTCCGGCTGCGCTGCGCTGATCTACCAGATACTGTGGATAAAACAACTGTCGCTGGTAGTCGGGGTGGAGGTGTATGCCATTACCACCGGTGTCAGTGCTTTTTTCGCCGGACTGGCCCTGGGTGGCTTCTTGTTCGGCCGCTGGGCTGATCGTCTGGCGCGACCGATGTATCTCTATGCCGTGCTGGAGCTGGCAGTGGCCATCCTGGGTATCGGTGCTACCATCGGCTTTGCCCATGCCGCCGGTCCTTTCGCCCGTCTGGAAAGCAGCATCGGCGCAATGGCCTGGGTCTTACCCTTTCTGCTGGTGGGCCTGCCAGCGCTACTGATGGGTGGTACCCTGCCGGTACTGGTACGTGCTCTGGCTCCCTCCGCAAACCAGCTTGGCTCGGCCGGTGGGTACCTGTACGCGGCCAATACCAGCGGCGCCATCGCCGGCACCCTGCTCAGTGCTTTTCTGCTGATTCCCCAGCTTGGTGTATTTGGCAGCGCCTGCGCCGCCGCCACACTCAACCTGCTGGCGGCCTTGGGCGCATTCGGGTTGCAACAGCGTAGCCATACGCAGCCACAAGAAGCCGCTCGACCAGTCGTCACCAAGTCGCCCCAGACTCGTCTGGCGATCGGGCTTTATGCCGTGGCTGGCGGCATTGCCCTTGGCTACGAGGTGGTCTGGTCACAGTCCATCATCCAGTTCATGAGTACCCGCACCTATGCTTTCGCCGTCGTGCTGGCTACCTATCTCGCCGGTCTGGCCCTGGGTAGTGCGCTATACGCCAAGCGCGCCGACCGCATTCGCGACCCTTGGAGCTGGTTCGCTCTGTTGATCGCTGGTGCCGGGTTGCTGGCATTGCTGGAGATCGCCGGCCTAGGCCTCTGGCTAATCTCGCTACAGAGTCAGGCAGAAAGCCTGGTGCTGGGTCTGACAGGCAGCGAGCTGGCAGGGATGTGCGCACGCTTTGCCGTGGCTGCCCTATATATCGTCTTTGTGCCCACCACCCTGCTCGGTGCGGCCTTCCCCATCGCTTTGCGCCTGTCGGTAGACAGCTGTCAGGTCGGCCGCGACGTAGGAACAGTGGTGGCGCTGAATACCTTGGGCGGCATAGCCGGGGTGATGCTTTGCGGCTTCTGGCTGATCCCGGCCTTGGGTCTGGTGTACACCCTGGTGAGCCTGGCGCTGCTGGCCACCGCCATCGGCATTCTGGCAGTGGGCGCTGGTCACCAGCGTGGCCGACGCCAGGCCGTCTGGGCTATTGGCCTGGTGGTCTTGGCGACCGGGCTGCTGACACCAGTCGAGCGTCTGGCTGAGTTGTTGCCCGGGGCGCGCAAAGGCAGTCTCGTTTTCTACGAGGAAGGTCGTGGCGGCACCGTGGCAGTGACCACTCAGGGTGCGTTGCCACGGCGCTTCAATCGCCTGTATATCCAGGGGGTTTCCAACACTGGCGACGCCATGCCGTCGCTGCGCTACATGCGCTTGCAGGCGCTGCTGCCGCTGCTCATCCATCAAAGCGAGTCGCGTTCGGCACTGGTTATCGGTTTCGGTACCGGAATCACCGCCGGCGCTCTGCTGCGTTATCCGCAACTGGAGCAGCGGGTAGTGGCCGAGCTGCTGCCGGCGGTGGTACGTGCCGCACCGTTGTTCAAGGGTAACTACAACGCGGCGGGTGATCCTCGTCTGGAAATCCGCCTGCGCGATGGCCGCCGCGAGTTGCTGCGCAATCCGCAGCGCTACGATCTGATCACTCTGGAACCGCCGCCGCCCTCGGCCTCTGGAGTGGTCAACCTCTACTCCCGCGACTTTTACCAGCTTGCCGCCGAGCGGCTGCAACCAGGTGGCCTGCTGGCTCAGTGGTTACCGCTGGCAACGCAAAATATGGAAGATAGCCGCGCCCTGGTGCGCAGCTTCCTTGATGTCTTCCCTCACGCCAGCCTCTGGACCACCGAATTTCACGAGACGCTACTGGTCGGCTCCCGCCAGCCCATCGAATTGGATGTCTCGCGCATCGCCCAGCGCTTCGCCCAACCGGAAGTGCACAGTGCCCTACAAGAAATCGGCATCGCCTCGCCGGCAGCGCTGCTGGCCACCTGGATCACCGACCGTCAGGGGCTGGAGCGTTTCGCCGGAAATACCCCAGCAGTGACCGACGATCAACCACGTATCGAGTACGCTCCATGGGTACATGCCAACGAAATCACCCGCACCCTGCCAGCCTTGCTGCAACAAGCAAGTGCGCCGCCGTTGCGTAATACCGATGAAGCCATGAACGTCGCGTTGCGAGATCAGCAGCAGCGTCTGTGGCGCTTCTATGAGGTTGGCTTGCACGCCTATCGTGGCGAGCGCCAGGCCTGGGCTCGCGAATTCGCCGAGGTGATGCGCGAAGACGGCGGCAATCCCTATTACCGCTGGTTTTTCGGAATGCAGCCTTGAATCTTTGGAGCCTCGGATCTGCTCTCTCTTGAGAAACGCTCACTCGCTTAGCGGAAGCCAGCATGTCGAAACGCAAGAAAAGGGTCGCAAGCCCTGCGCAGTCACCATTAGCCTCTCGCCCCACGCGCTCAATCCTTTCAGTAATTATCGGCCTCCTGCTGCTCGGCTTGGGGGGGGGGCTGTTCATTCGAAGCGGTACGCTCGCATTACCTGGTATTCGGGTTGAGCCGACCCAGCCAGAGCAAATCGTGCAACTGCTGCCTTTCGCAAGTCTGGTGGACGAGACTCAATGCGCTGGCTGTCATGTCCAGCAGGTCAAGGACTGGCAGGGTTCCCATCATCAATTGGCGATGCAGGAGGCGAATGAGAGCAGCGTACTGGGCGACTTCAAAGATGTCAGCTTCAAGGACGACAGAGAGACCACCCGCTTCTTTCATAAAGACGGCGGGTTTTGGGTCAATACTCCCAACCAGGACGGCAAGCCAGCAGATTTCAAAGTGGCCTATGCTTTTGGTATCGCCCCGCTGCAGCAGTACTTGATCGAACTCTCCGACGGTCGTTTACAAGCACTGGGCCTGGCTTGGAATACCGAGAAGCACGTCTGGTTCCACCTTTATCCAGGCCAAGGTGTGGACTTCAAGAACCCCCTGCATTGGAGCAAACCGCAGCAGAATGCTAACTTCATGTGCGTGGAGTGCCATACCACCGGCTTCAGGCGTAATTTCGATCCTGCCGCCAACCGCTTTGCCAGTCAGTGGCACAGTCTGGGAGTGGGCTGCCAAGCCTGCCATGGCCCGGCCTCGCGCCATTTGGCATGGACGACCAAGCAAGCTGGCGGAGTCAATGCAGGCTTTGCTCAAGAGTTGAGCAAGGTGGACAACCTCACTGAAGTGGAAACCTGCGCCCGTTGTCATGCTCGTCGGGCTCCGCTGGGGGATGGCTTCCACAACGAGCAGCGACTGATGAACGACTACCTGCCCAGCGCGCTGACCCGCGAGCTCTATGAGCTGGACGGCAAAATCAAGGACGAGGTATTCGAATACGGAGCGTTCACCCAGAGCAAGATGTTCGCCAAGGGGGTGCGTTGCAGCAATTGCCACAATCCCCACAGTACAGCGCTGAAGGTATCGGGTAACGGTGTCTGTCTGCAGTGCCACAACCTTGCAGGCCAAAGCGGCATCGCCGGTATCGATGCTAAAGGTTTGCAGGCGAAGGATTATGAATCTCCCGAACACCATCACCACGCACAAGGCCAGGCTGGCTCGCAATGTGCCGCTTGCCACATGCCGGGCAAGTTCTACATGGGCAACGACTTCCGTCACGACCATGGTTTCAGCTCGCCCGATCCGGTGCGTGCCTTGAAGCTGGGTACACCGGATGCCTGCCTTGGCTGCCACCGTGATCGGCCAGAGCCGCAGGTCGTCGAGCAGTTCCACCGCTGGTACGGTGAAGACAAGCTCAGCGTTCCGCGTTACGACGAGACTCTGTGGCTGGTACGCAACGGTAAGCCGGGAGCCACACGCGCACTGTTCCAGCAATTGGAATCCAGGGATCTGCCGGCCATCCACCGAGCCACTCTGCTGGCCGAATTGCCCACCTACCCCAGCGAGCGAGCGTTGAAGATAGCAGCCATCGATTTAGCCAATTCAGCACCACAGGTGCGCGAAGCAGCCATCAAGGCCATAGCCGCCCTGTTACCTTCCGAGCAGCGCCGCAATCTGCTGGTTCCCCTGCTGAACGATCCAGTACGCGCGGTACGCATCAGCGCAGCCTACGAACTGCTGGGTTTGCACGACATGAGTCTGGGCAACTACGAAAAAAGCTGGGGCAAAGCCATCGGCGAATACGAAACCGTACAGTTGAGCGTGCAGGAGCGCGCCGAGGCCAATCTCAACCTGGCGATGCTATATCAGGCTAACGGCCGCTCCGCTGCTGTAGAGCCGTATCTTCGGGCAGCACTGCAACGCGATCCGGACTTTCTTCCGGCGCTAGTTAGCCTGGTCCAGTGGTTGCACAGCAATTATCGCGAGGAAGAAGGCCGCAGGTTGCTGGATCAAGGTTTACGGCAGCATCCGCAATCTACCTTGCTGCACCACGCCAACGGTCTGGCACTGATACGCAAAGGTGATCGCGCGGGAGCCTTGCAGGCTCTTGCCATGGCTGCACGGCTGGAACCACAGAATACGCAGTACGGTTTCGTGCTGGCGGTCGCACTGCACGACAGTGGCAATCAGCAGGCGGCGCTCGAACAACTGAGGAGCATGTTGCAACGCCAGCCGAGCAACCGTAGTGTTCGACTGGCTCTCGTGGAGTATCTGAACGAGGCTAAGCAGTATTCCAAGGGGATCGAACTGCTGGAAGAACTGCGTCAGATAAACCCGGCAGATCCGATATTGCAGACAGTGCCCTCAGGTTCTGGGAGTAGTGACTTAAATCACTAGTTGTTTACTACTCCTTTCAAAACCTGCGTCTGAGCTTTCTCCAACAGATGATCGAGCAGCCCAGCAACGTCAGTACGTAATGAATATCCAGCCTACACTCATAGCGTATGGTCAGTCTTCGCATCTGATTCAGCCAGGCGAACGTACGCTCAACTACCCACCGATAACGTTCCAGTTGCTCTCCGGAATCGGTTTCCCTGCGGGCAATTCGGATTCCGAGCTCTACAGCTTTCGCGGCAACGGCGACAGTCATAAGCCTTGTCAGCGTGTACCTTGCGTGATCAATGACGTGGACGCCCTCGCTTTGCTCGTATCGCGGGGATGGAGTGCAGCAGTGATACGAAGGGCACGCTGTCATGTATGTTGGCCCCGAGAACACCAGCCCCAGAGGAATTCCCTGCCCATAGGTGATCAGGTGCCGTTTGCTACCAGCTCGCCCACGGCCCGGGGGGTTGGGCCTTATGGCTGAGCCCCCTTTTTCGCCCTGAAGGACACGCTGTCGGCGGCGGCTCGCTCCCAGTCAATGGCATCGGCCCAGACTAGCTGCTCGAGCAGGGTCACATGTAGTGTCTTCCAGACGCTGGCCTCATGCCAGTCTCTGAGTCGTATCCAGCAGGTGATACCTGAGCCGTAGCCCATTTCCTGTGTGAGTCGCTCTCATAGCATGCAAAACAAAGATGATGCCGGACAGCGCTTCACGATCCGGCACTCTGGGCCGGCCCCCGTGTGGACTGGGAGGCACCTTTAGGAGAAGAGGATGAACAAATGCCCGAGCATTTGTTCAAGTTTTACAGTTCATCGCCGACCATGGCCATAGAGCATTTTTGATTTAAATATATACATAATCTAGGCTGTGTGGGCTCTTTCTCGGGAGATCGGTATGCACGCCTACTCGCAAGACCTGCGTGATCGTGTTCTGGGGGCTCTCCAGCGTGGCGAGCGCCCGAGCGACATTGCTCGGCGCTACGAAGTCAGCCGGCTGTGGGTGTATCAAGTGCGCAAGCGCTTCGAGGCAACCGGGCAGCGCCACAGCTTGCCGGTAGGTGGTCATCGACGCTCCCGGATCGCTCACCGGGAAGCCGACATTCGTCACTGGATCGAAGCCACGCCGGATATGACGCTCGCCGAACTGAGCGAGCGACTGGCCCAGGAGGGAATCCAGATCAAAGTCCCGGCGTTGTGGTACCAACTCGACAAGTGGGGTCTGAGCTTCAAAAAAAACTCTGCACGCCAGCGAGCAAGCACGCGTCGACGTGCAGCAGGCACGCCGTGACTGGCAACAGGCCCAGCCGATGCTTGATCCTGAACGTCTGGTCTTTCTCGACGCGACCTGGGCCACGACCTGCATGACGCGTCTGCGCGGTCGTTCGCCTCGGGGGCTGCGCTGCATAGCCTCGGTGCCCCACGGCCACTGGAAGACCACGACGTTCATTGCCGGCTTGCGGCAAGGGGCGCGTGCTCGACGGCCCGATGAACGGAGCGGTCTTCCTGGCCTATGTGCGCACCTGGCTGTGCCCCACGCTGCGGCCCGGGGACATCGTGGTGGCCGACAACCTATCCTGTCACAAGGTTGCCGGTGTCAGGGAAGCGATCGAAGCCGTGGGTGCCAGCCTGCGCTATCTACCGCCTTACTCGCCGGATCTGAACCCGATCGAGAAGATGTTCTCCACACTCAAGGCCTTGCTGCGCAAGGCTGGGATGAGAACGGTCGATACGCTCTGGGATGAAATCGGCAGGCTGCTCGATGCGTTCACGCCAAGCGAATGCAGTAACTACTTCGCAGCCTGCGGATATGGCAATACTTAAAACGAAAGTGCTCTAAGCGGCAGTTTTTGTAGCCGCTCGTAGGTCCATGATTCAGAGACCGCCACATACAAAAGAACCGTTTTCTGGTCCAATGTCTTGACGATTAACGTCTGATAGGGGTCAGCAGCACGGATCTCACCAAAAAATTTAATCACACTGTACTCCTGTTCACAGGCTGAAAAGGAGAAAGCCCCCAGGGGGCTTTTCCCCTGACGGGCTTGGATTTACTTAAAAAGTTCTTTGGCAGCGATCAACAAGGTGTTTTCACGAATGTCCTCGTGATCGCTCAACTGCGCTTGGCAACAGACCCGGAAGCTGAACGGGTGAATCTCGTCCGATAGCAACCAGTCCATGGCTTCGCGCCAGGTTTCTTCACTTACCTGGCGGTTAACAATCTGCCGCAAGGTGAGTATCAGCAGGTATTCGCGTAGCCACTCAACGTAATCATGAGTGGTTTCAGCGAATGCCCGCAGCGCTTCCAGTTCCTCGTCCGACAACGCCAGAAGGTCGACGAACTCCAGCTGTACGATCCGCTGTTTCGGCGCTTTCTTGCGCAGCCGGCTCGTAAATGAGCGCCGCTGAATCACAACCTGCTCACCGAACAAATCGAGCGCAGGCAAGGACAGTGCAGTATTTTCCATTTTGGGCCTCACCAAACCGCCAGAGGCCTCCCACCAGGGTTGGCCCCTGGCGGGTTAATGGTTAAATCAGGTGACTAGCGAACTAACTAGCCTCTCGAATAGAACTGAGGGTCAGTTCCTCACATGCTGCGTGAGCGCCTGTTTTCGATGAAACTGCGCAACTGGCGAACGGGAGGAAATCCAAGGATGCCCTGTCCCACCAGCACGTCGTTCCAATCGATCCCTTTTGCCTTTGCCGCAATAGCCAACTGAGGCAAGAGAACGATCACACTGATGCCGTTGGCTTCCAGCCGCGCTTTCAGGACATTGGCCGCCACCTCTCCGGTACGGGAGCGATCACGATCAGCCCAGATAATGACGGTGTGTACCCCTTCCGGACATTCAAAGGTCTTCATCAGCTGTGCATTGACGGTCGACCAGGTTGCAATTCCCGTCGCCCGATAAGCCGATAAAGCCGTTTCCAGTCCTTCAGCCAAACCCAGGATGCCTTCGACAGGCTCTGCAAGCGGGATTGCCCCGCCGTTCAGGTCCAACCCTTCCGGCACCGACATCATCTTGCGGCATTCTGCAACCTTGGCTTTTTTACCGTGGTTCGACAGATAGGTCCGATGCAATGTGATCAACTGGCCATCTACGTCACGAATGGCCGTGACAATGGCTGGGAATGTCCCCACCTCGACCATCCTGCCTTCAGCATTTTCTTCCCAGTACGGCAAATTCGGATGAAACCGAATACTGTCGCCCTGTTCAAGGGTACCGAAGCGCACCAGAACCTTGCGCTCCTGAAAATAGCGATGCAGCGGTGCTGCGATCTCGCTGGCAATGGGCAGGCATTCATCCCATACCTTCAGGATCTTCAACTGCTGGGTACCTGGTTGAGCGTCATGGCGCTTACGCCGCTCAGTTTGCTGTTCCATTTTAGTTTGCACGGCGTGTAGCCAATCTGGACCCTGTTGGGTTTCCTTAAAGAGAGGAACGACTCCTGTTGTCGAGGCTGAAGCCTCTTCATCAGCCAGCGTTTCTTCTTCACGGATTGGTTGCTCGCAAGCCACCACTCGCAAGCGTGATGCCGATTGCCCACCATTAGATTGAGCCTGGCAGAGCCGATCAGTCGTCTCCGTTTGCTCATGCTCACGAACGGCAGAATGATTAATGACCTCCCATGTATTGCGGTGAGTCGCTATCGATTCTTCGTGGAGCAATTCGCCATGGTCATCGAGCACTTCACGAACCACCGTAACCGCTTCCCGGCCACGATTGAGCATCGTCACCTTGTCGCCACACGTGGCCCCGCTTTCAGTCAGGGCACGTTCGATATCGACTCCCCAGATTGTTCGTTCGATACCATGGGCACTTTGCAGTGTCGCGAAATAGCTCATCTCGTTTTCTGGCTTGTGCTCATACCGAGCCGGACCAAAATTAACGAGCTCACCTTTACTGCTGAACCGTGAGGTTTTCGCCTCGGGCAGCTTCTGACGGTCCTGTTGAGCCGGCGGGATGATTCGCTGAGCTTTTCGGTAGAGCTTCTCAGCGTTCAGGTTATCCCCGACCTCCATCAGGCATTGATCGAACGACCAACCCCTGAGCCACATCAGCAGCTCGAAGCCATCATGGCGAGTACCACAGGTATTGCAGACTCCACCTCCGGTTTCATGGGCATCCTTGAACAGCCGAAAGCCATCCTTGCCACCATGTATCGGGCATGGAACATGACGACCGGGCTTGCGCAAGGCGGGTTCAAGTTCAGGCGCGAGCGAGGCCAGCACAAACAGCCATTGACCCGCGATCGCCTGACGGACAGTTTCAGCTTTGTAGTAATAAGACATTGAATTTCTCCTGGTCGAGTTGATAGCGGGACTGCCCTGGTCCCTGGAAATCCGGGCTTCGAGTACGTCTGCTATCGCCAAAGGCGCCAGGAAAGAAGCCCATGCAGGGACTACTTTCCCGGCATGGGTTTGAAAGAATGAAATGAACCGATCAGATCGGTACGGCTAGCGTGCTTTCCACTCGGGAAGGCGAGAGACCTCATCGAGACGAGAAGAATCGTCTACGAAGCGGTAGCCCATATCGAATAACGCTTTGAGGGTGTCCTGAGGCGAGCGGTATACCCCGTGGGCAAAGAACCCGATTCGATCAAAACAGGTATAGCGGTAGCTGCCCTGTTGCTGAGGATCGGGACTGATAAATGCCCATTGAGTTGTTTCTGCGTTACGCACAATGGTGCCCATGAGGCCACACTGCTGCAGCTCATTAAGCAATGAGCGCCATTGATTCTCGCGTTCACGCCAATCATTAATAATGCCTGGGCAATCCAGGGTTTCCAGGTATTGCCGCAGACGGTCAGACAGCAGATTTCTGCTTAAGAGATGGGCGTCCGGAAACACTTGAGTGATACCGGCCTGTTGTATGTCCATGGTGCGTCTCCTACAAAAAAAGGGGCGCACCATTCCCGGAAAGGGGCGGTTTCGCCCCAGGGGGATTGGAAAAATTGGAAAATCTTGAACGTTATATTGCTGTTTGTTTATGCAGGCCAGCTACCTTTTCAACTGTCCCGAAGGATCAGTCAACGTATTCTCACGCTTTCCAAGAGGCCATCATAAGTCGTAGAGGGTGTCTTGGAAAGCGTACTGTGGGTGCGCGGCGATCTCGATGAGGCACATTGAGCCGAGTGAACTCGCCAACATTGGATCGTCCATGCCTCCTCTACTCGGCGAAAATGAGAAAGCCCCTCCGCCGCAAGGCAGTGGGGCTTTTCTAGCTGTTACTCTTGGACTTCGACTTTCAGTTCGGCAGGCAGTTTTATTTTAGAAATCACTGCCAAGTGATATGTCTGGCCATCATCTTCGCTCCAAATCTGATCCGTCAGTCCATCCAATGAATCCTGGTCTGGAATTGGATCAAGCTTGGATTCCATCAGCCGGTAGTAATAAACATGGTAGTTAAGCGTCAGGGCGTTGGACATTTGGCGCATCCAAAAATATTGCCCTTCGCTGGTTTGGTAGTTGTCGCTCAAAATAATGTCATATCTATCAAGGATATAATTGAAGAAAACATCTTGAGCAAGGCCATACAGAACAGCTGCATGCCGAGAATCGGTCGTGCGCCATACAAGCACTTGCGTTGCCGGGCGACAATTCATATCAAGCTGACCCGAAAACAGCACTTTATTGTAATAAACGACCGTCTTAGTCAGCTCGTTTACCAGCACGATTTCAAATCCATCAGGTCTCAACTTGCCTAGCCGACCATCGACACGTAGCAAGTGATAACCAGGCGGTAATGAGTGCTTGCTTTCAGCGCTGATATCAACCTTATCAGCCCATTGCTCGATCTCATTATAGAGACGTGAGTTAGCCTCTCGTATCACGAGATCGGCGAACAGTTCTCTAATCTTTGTTGGATTCAATACAAGTGTTGGCATTTCAAATCCTGCTCTGGATGCCAGACATACGATTCCACCCTGTGAAATACATTACATTCATGGCACATAAATATCTATTCCCTTAGACAGGGAAGCCGTGGTGAGTACCATCAGGCAGCTCAATATCGATGCGTAGCTTGCATCCAGTGGCCTCAACATAGCGTTTCAGCGTGGACAGTTTCAGGTTGCGACCTGGCTTTTCCATAACCGCTATGCATGGCTGCTTGATACCCAGTGCCAAGGCAATCTCATCGTATTTTGCGCGAGAGACCCCATACTGTTAGTGCGGGGAGGAATAGCGCGGCAGCGTAAGTTGCCCCTGTTCTCGCTCTCCTTTCACTGGCTATCTTTACAGTGCTTTGGGTAAAATGTGAC
>NZ_JACHXI010000024.1 GCF_014191985.1 Azomonas macrocytogenes | reverse complement strand
CTTGGCTACCTGTCGCCCAACGACTATGCCAGGAAGATGAAGCAGGCCGCTTGACCCCGTGCTTCTTGGCGTCCGTTCTCAGGGGACAGGTTCAGCTGAACTCACCCACCATCGTGCCAGACGTAAAGGGCCGGCCGACTCACAGCTAAGGGCTGAGATCATCCTATCCTGTGCTCAGGGCGAGTCCGGCTCGTCGATCGCCAGGCGACTGGGCATTACCGCTCAGACAGTTTCACGATGGCGTCTTCGCTTTGTCCAGTGGGGGCTGGAAGGACTCAATGACGAACCCAGGGCAGGTCGGCCTCGTATCCGGAGGGTTCAGATACTGCCCGACCACGTCGCGCACCTTGTCGACGAAATGCGGATCGGTCGACAGCTTGAACGTGTCCTGCAGATGCGGCTTGAGCCCGAACGCACGCCAGATGCGATGCACCGTGGTGGCCGATACCCCGGTCGCCGCACTCATGCTGCGCACGCTCCAGTGCGTCGCATTCTTCGGCTGCGTCTGCCGCACCCGATCCACGATGTCCTGGACTTGCTCATCGACCAGGCTGCGCTTGCGACCCGAGCGTGGCGCACCGCTCAGCCCCAGCAAGCGATAGCACTGGAAACGACGCCGCCACTTGCTCACCGTCTGCGCCGTCGTCTCCAAGCGCGAGGCGATCGACGTGCTCGATTCACCGTTGGCAAGCGCCAGCACCGCAGCTTCTCGTCACTGGGCCACTTGCGGCGCGCCAAGCTCCGCGCGCTCTGCGTCGGTGATCACCAACCCTGCTGGAGGACGTCCCGTCTTCGCCATGCTGTGCATTCTCATGCCTGATCCGCACGGTCAGACAGCGCATCGCCTACATAGTTCTATTTATTTGCGGAACACCACACTAGCAGGGCAGTGAACACGCCCTCGGCGTTGAGCAACAGTGAGGCGCCCGAGGCTGGCATGCCAGTTAGCCCCAGCATCAATAACACCGGCCCAACAACGCCACCGGCTCCAATCGCGCCGGCGAGCCATGGCACTTCTTGACACGGCAGGCTAACTGCTGGGGCGCGATTCAGGAGGCGGTAGAGCATTAACCCAACCCCCGAACCTAAGTAGAGCAGCCCCGCCAGCAGCCAAGGACTGACACTGTCCAACAATAGTTTCGCCAGCGGTGTTCCTGCGCCAAACAGCACAGCAGCACCAAGGGCTGCCAGCACACCTGGTTGGCGCAACCCTTCCTTCCAATTCATTCGATCAACTCATTTGTTTGGTTGGGCACAGCCGTGATTGCACCGCTTTAAGAGCTGGTGGACGCGCTGCGCCTTAGCACCATGCTGCAAATCGCAGGCAGCACGAATAGAGTCAAAATAGTTGCGCTAACCAGACCGCCGATAACCACCGTTGCAAGTGGCTTTTGGACTTCTGCTCCCGTACCCGTTGCGATGGCCATCGGCACAAAGCCGAGTGAGGCGACAAGGGCGGTCATCAACACCGGGCGTACACGCTCCATGGTTCCCTCGATTACCGCTGCATTTGTCCCCCAGCCATCATCAAGCCTTTTGCGGATGGCGGAGATCAATACAAGGCCGTTGAGTACTGCAACACCGGATACAGCAATGAAGCCAACTGCCGCTGAGATCGAAAAAGGTATGCCGCGCAAGGCCAGTGCAAGTACGCCACCAGCCAGTGCCAGAGGTACTGCGGTGAGGATGGTAGCGGTGAGCATGGCGTTACCTATCGCCAAGTACAATGCCCCTGTAATCAGCACAAAGCAGATCGGAACAATGATCGCTAAGCGTTGGGTTGCCGCTTGGAGATTCTGGAACTGGCCACCCCATCCGATCCATGAGCCTGCCGGCAGCTTTACTTGAGTGGCTATACGTGAACGAGCCTCCGTAACGAAGCTACCTAAATCGCGGTCAACCACATTCGCTTCGACATAGATGCGACGCTTGCCATTATCTCGGCTTACCTCGTTCAAGCCTTGGGTGAAACGGAACTGTGCGAGTTGGCGAAGAGGCACGGAGGCATCCGCTTGACCTGCTGCTGCAGGAAGCATCACAGGTAATGCTCCAAGCACGTCGAGATTGTCGCGTTGTTCGCCAGGCAAGCGTACTACGATATCGAAGCGGCGATCACCTTCAAAAATCTGTCCGGCCACTTTGCCAGCCAGCGCTATCGAGACTGTGTCGCTGACCTGACGCAGGGTTAATCCATGGCGAGCGATAGCGGCCCGATCAAACACAATATCGAAAGTAGGAAAACCTCCGGTCTGGGCGACCCGCACATCCGATGCACCGGGTATTTTACGCAATACTGCGGCGATTCGTTGAGCACTGGCAGATAATTCGTCGAGATCATCGCCATAAATCTTAACTGCAACATCGCTACGTACCCCGCCAATCAACTCGTTAAAGCGCATTTCTATAGGCTGCGTAACATCGTAATTATTGCCAACCAATGGAGCTGTTTTTTCACGTATACGCTCGATGACCTGCTCCTTGGTGGTTACTCCAGATGGCCACTGGTCTTTGGGCTTGAGAATGATGTAGTTGTCGGAGGCATTTGGTGGCATGGGGTCTGCTGCCAAACTTGCGGTACCGGCTTTCGAATAAACAGTCTCCACCTCAGGTAGCGTCATCACTGCACGTTCAAGCGGTAAATCGATAGCGACTGATTGGTCGATCGAGGTCGAGGGGATACGTACTGATGATAAATTGAGATTCTGTTCATCCAAGGTTGGCATGAACTCACGGCCAACGACGGTGAAAGCGACGATAGCCAATAACAGTACTCCTAAGCCTGCACCAATAAACGGAATAGGCCGAACAACGGCATGCTGAAGCAGAGGACCATAGTAGTGCTTCGTTTTAGCAATAATTGGCACCTCTTCTTCGGCGATGTGGCCTCTCAGCAAAATGGCGAGCATGGCCGGCACGAACGTAAGCGACAATACAAAAGCTGAGCCCAACGCCAGCATTAACGTAATGACCATGGGCGAGAACATCTTGCCTTCAACGCCCTGAAACGTCAGACAAGGCAGAAAAACGAGAAAAATCACCATCTGGCCATAAACTGTTGGACGGATCATTTCTTTGGAAGACTCAGTGACTTCTTCCAGCCGTTCTTTCAACGAGAGTAATCGACCTTCCCGGTGCTGACGTGTCGCGAGTCGACTCAACGCGTTTTCTACGATAATGATGGCACCATCAATAATCAGGCCGAAGTCGAGTGCACCCAGACTCATCAAATTGCCTGAAATACCAAGGGCGTTCATACCAATTGCGCTCATCAGAAGCGACAGTGGAATGATAAGTGCTGCGATGACTGCCGCTCGCCAGTTACCGAGCAGCAAGAATAGGATCGCGACAACCAGCAACGCGCCTTCGAAAAGATTACGCGCAACCGTTTGAATGGTCGCCAGCACCAATTGTGAGCGATCCAAGGTGGGTACTACGATGATACCTACCGGTAATGTACCTGCGATTTCCTTCAACTTATCGCCAACAGCTTGTGCAACCGTACGACTGTTCGCTCCGACCAACATAAGAGCACTACCTACAACGGTCTCGTAACCGTTTCGACTAGCGGCACCAGAACGCAGCTCTCCCCCAACTGTTATATTTGCCACCTGCCCCGCAGTGATCGGTACGCCCTGGCGATTGGTTATGACCGCACTTCTAAGTTCCTCAACTGAATTAATGCGCGCATCGGCGCGGACTAAATAAGACTCACCCGAGCGGCGAATATAATGGGCACCGACCGATAAGTTGGCATCCTCCAATGCTTGAGCCAGATCGGCATAGGAAATACCGTAGGTAGCAAGCTTTGCCATATTCGGTTCAACCACATATTCCTTTACATAGCCACCGAGAGAGTCGACATCGGCCACGCCAGGTGTAGTACGTAGCTGTGGTCGAATAATCCAATCCTGGACAGTGCGCAAATAGGCGAGCCTGGATATCGGGTCGTTAAATCGCTCACCCTGTCCGGTAAGAAAGCTGCCGTCGTTCTGCCAGCCTGGCTGACCATCATGGCGAGAAGCATTTTTTCCATCGGGATTGGCATACTCGACGCTATAGTGAAAAATTTCGCCGAGTCCGGTGGAGACGGGTCCCATTTGGGGTTCTACTCCATCAGGCAGGCTGGAGCGCGCTTTTATTAATCGCTCCGTTACCTGCTGCCGCATGAAGTACAAATCTGCACTTTCATCGAAGATTACCGTGACTTGGCTGAACCCGTTGCGGGAAAACGAGCGGGTACTTTCAACACCATTGAGGCCTGCAAGCGCCATCTCGATGGGATACGTGACGCGCTTTTCGACCTCGACAGGATTTAGAGTAGGTACCACCGTATTGATCTGAACCTGCTTATTCGTAATATCCGGTGTGACGTCGATCGGTAGAAGGTTCAACTGCCATGCTCCGATCGCGGCAGCCATTACCGTTAAAAAAAGGACAAACCAGCGCAGGCGAACCGAGCCGCTGAGGATACTACCGATCATTCTTCTTCCTCGGCGCCTTTATTCATTTCCGCTTTGACGAGAAAAGCGTTGCGCGTGGCGACTTGTTCGCCAGCACCGATACCTGAGACGATTTGAGCCCGACTGCCGCTACGAACACCGATCAATACCGGCTGGGCTCGGAAACCTTCAGCGGTGCGGACAAACAGCACGTCACGACCGTTAAGGTTTTGCACCGCGTCTTCAGGCACCGACAATCCATCACGCTCGTCTTCATGCGTCTGTAGTCGTACTTGCACGCCCTCACCGACGGTCAGGCTCTGGAACTCGTTGAGTTTTAGTACGACTGTCGCCGTCTGGGTACTGCCATTAACCGTCGGGGTAACTGAGTGCACCACGGCAGATAGTGGCGAGCCTGTAGCCGATATGATGGCCGCCGGATTACCTGCGGTAATGCGTCTGCTATCTGCTGCCGTAACGGAGGCTTCGACCTGGACGGCTTTCGAATTTGCTATGCGAAAGAGCTCAGCTTGCGGTTCGACAAAAGCACCGAGTGTTGCCATTTCGGTTGTTATGTTGCCATTTATCGGACTGACTACCGCCACTGAATTACCATTATCAGAGATATGTGCGGCCTGTGCCACGGCAGTAGCACGCCGCACTTCGGCTTCGGCAACGGTCAAGGTAGCCTTTGCTGCCTCCATGTCTTGCCGGGGCGTTACACCCTGTTGATACAGACTGATTTCTCGCGCATAGCTTTTACGGGCAAGTTCGACCTTGGCCATGGCTACACTACGATCAGCCGACATGGAAGCTGCCTCGAAGCTATCGATCAGTGCAAGAACATCACCAGCACGAACCATATCGCCAAGCAGGTAGTTAACCCGAATGACGGTGCCAGAAGCGCGTGCCACCACGCTCGCTTCTCCGCCTGGAGGAGAGGTGACCACTGCAGGTACCAGAATATCCATGCCCACCTTGCCGATGATCACCGGCTCCACAGCAATATTGGCCGAGGCAAGGTAGGGAGCTGGAATTTTTACTTCGACAGATGCTGTAGCTGCACTTACGGCTGTGTGAGAAGGTTCATCTATAGGTAACGAGGGCGTTTCCTTGAGTATCGACCAATGCGAGATGCTGAAACCAGCCAAGGTGCTTATACCTGCAATACCTACCATCATCGGCCAACTTGGCTGCCTGTGGCCCCGTTCCATTACTTCAACCTCCAAAAGGGATGCGGCCATTGGCCTGAGAAAGTGCTGCAAGCGCATAAATACGTGCCAAACGGGTATTAATTGTCAGTGCTTTCGCATCAGACAAAGCACGCCGAATGGCCAATAACTCGACCAGCGACGTTTTGCCTGCGTCGTAACCGATTCGACCCAAACGATAAGCTTCAGTAGCGGCACTTTCGCCTTGTACAGCAGCGTTCAAA
This sequence comes from Azomonas macrocytogenes, assembly GCF_014191985.1. Classification (GTDB taxonomy): domain Bacteria; phylum Pseudomonadota; class Gammaproteobacteria; order Pseudomonadales; family Pseudomonadaceae; genus Azomonas; species Azomonas macrocytogenes. Next base: position 31,262 of record NZ_JACHXI010000024.1, on the reverse strand, counting down.
CGCCCCTCGGATACCTTGACTTGAGCCAAGGCCGCTCGACGAGCCGCTCCAGCCTCAAGACGGGCTGTTTCGAGTCGAGTATCTGCCGCTATCGCACGTTCCCTGGCTGCCGTTATCCCGCCGCTGTTCCGATCAAATATCGGGATTTTTGCAGAAACACTTACAACGAAGGCTGCTTCATCCGCCCAACCAAAATGCCTCAGCCCTGCGCCCAGGCCGATGTCAGGAATCTGCTTTTTCTGCTCAACACGTACCAAGGCGTTCAGGGCATCACGTTCGGCTGCTGCAGTTGCTACTGTCGGTGCTTCGTCATTCGATAAAGACTCAGCTATGGCTAGTTGAAAAACGGACGTAAGGAGCGTCCTGTCGACCTGCGTATAAGGAGCCTTGGCTCCAACTAAGGCTGATAATTGCTCAAGAGCCTCGGTTGTATTGGCTATAGCGGCCTGTTCTGCTGCCTGAGCAGTAGCGACACCCGTTTGAGCCTGAGCTAGACGTAGGTTCGCTTCCTTACCGGCTTTCACCCATGCCTTTGCTGCTCGAAGATCGTCATTGGCCCGTGCCAGGTCTTCGCTCGCCAATGCCTGGCGCTCTTGCATAGCCGCTGCGGTGGCATAGGCAATGGCTAGATTGGCAGCAAAGGCGATCCGTACCTGTCGATGACGCGCCTCTGCTACGTCAAGGCTGCGCTCACCCGCCTCGACCCGAGCGGCTCGTTTACCGCCTATTTCAAAGGGCTGAGTGAGCGTATAGGTATCTTGACGCTGACTGACTCCGCCGCTTTTAGGAGCGCTAAGGTTCTCAAATTCCGCATCGAAACTTGGATTGAGCCACGCCTGAGATTGCTGAGCATCGGCCGCTGCAGCTCGTACATGGGCTGCTTGTTCAAGGAGTGCAGGAGCGTTTGCAAGCGACTGTCTCAGTAATACTGCATAGGACGGCGCTTCGGTGGCCTGGATGGACTTTGTAATCGAGGCAAATGCCAAAAAAGTCAGTGTGCAAGAAGCACGACGAAATGTGGAAATGATGATTTATCCCCCTGGCAAGACAGTCCCGTCGAGAAGACCGGTATGTCTAATACGGGGGGGAAGTTCGTTACCCTCAATTTTGCTGAAAATTTTTAGCCACACTGATCCAGAATGGCTGCTAATTTGGCGCGGGCTCTTAATACACGGCCCTCGATGGCTTTTACGGTCGTACCTGAAGCCGCAGCCGCTTCCACCTGAGACATACCGACGATAGCAGTCAGCACCAGCGCTTCTCGAAGATCCCTATCCAGTTCATTCAATAGAGAAACGACCCGGACGAGCTCGCGTTGCGCAATCGAGTTTCGCTCGAGATCTGAACCAAGATCGGCTACCTGCAGCGTATCCGAGCTTTCCAACTCAATCGCGCCGAACAGAAAGCTCCTGACTTTTCGTGATCGCCATAGATCCCGCATCTTGTTGAGCCCGATACGAAACAGCCAGGACCGAAAAGATCGTGTTTCATCGTATTCGTCCAAGGCGCGCCAAGCGGCAATAAAGGTATCTTGTACGATGTCGTCGATATCCGTCTCAGGTATGCCAAAGCTACGAGCCGCCTGAGCTAACGCAGGGCTATGGCGCTGAACCAGGAGGCTGAAGGCATGCTGGTCACCGTGAGCTGCAAGTCTGGCAAACGTGTTGTCAGGCTGATCGGATATCACGGTGAGCCGTGGCGAAGCGCCTCAATCAACACATGATCATAGGCTGCGCGGTGTTCTGGTTTTAAGCCGGCACGCATTTCAAAAATATGAACAAGTGTCTCGCGTTGTAGGTCAGCGGCTGCCTGCTCGACATGTTGCATTGCTGCCTCGACCGCTGGCGTCCAGCCCGGATGATTAGTGATCGCCTCGGACAGCTGTCTGTTTGCGGTTTGCATGTGCATCTCAATCATTGATCTACGCTGTATAAAAGCGCGCTCTTGGGCATCAAGGATTTTTTGTTCCTGGGCATCGAGCGGGACAGCCTCATGCAGCATTTCATGAAGGTCGCTTCGAGGATGATGCCTATGCCAGGTAAAGGTCATGAATCCGGCCGCCACAGCCCCCAGCAAACAGCCCAATACGATGGAAAGAAGTAGGCTAAATCGACAACGCGGTTTCATCTACCCACCAGTAATACAGAAGGAGAAATAGCCGACGGGGCAGAAAGCCATGTGGGTGTGAATGGGGCCAATGCCGCATTGACCAGAGCACCGCTCCCCGTGAAACCGAGCAAGGCTGCTACGGTAGTGCAGAGCAAGGTGCGTCGAAACTCTCGTCTAGCAGCAAATATTCTCGGGCTAGGCTCTGTGGCCAGGCGTTGTTCCAGCTTTTCCAGGCTGGCTTGAGAAGGTTCTACATTGGTGAGTTGGGCGGCCTTCACAAGCCAGTCGTCTAGATTTGCCATGCTGTTCTCCCGCAATTGGCTTATATACGGCGCTCGAAGTGTTTCCCCTTTGATTGATAAAGGGGAATGACCGAAGGTACGAAGCCCATGGCGCTAAACACCTCGTCGGCGCAGAAAAGAAATGCTTCAGCCTAGGTTCTTATATGGGACGCCTCCCGGAGTTCGTGAGGTGGACCTCAAGACTGGGCACCGAGTGAAGCTTGTTCCAGATGCCGATCCTGCACCTGCGCGAAAAGTGCTCGAAAACGCTGTTCCAAGCTCCGAAGCGGCTGGGAAGCATTCACCATTAGGTACCAGTGCGCGGTATCCAAAACACCGCTTCGACGAAGTGATCTGACCCCGAAATGTTGGACACCAGCCATTTCGGTACATACAGTCACTTGATCATTTGCTACTCATTCACTCCCGAGCCAGAGAGGCCTGTTTTGTCCAGACCTGCTATCCCAACTGAAATCCGTCGCGCTGTCCTAATAGAGGCTGGCCATCGCTGCGCAATCCCTCGCTGTAACCAGACGGAGCTTGATGTCCACCACATCGTGCCATGGGAAACCTGCAGAAAACATGAGTACTCCAATCTGATCGCGCTCTGCCCGCTCTGTCACCGCCGTGTCCATAATGGTGACATCGACCGCAAGGCTCTACATATCTACAAGGAAAATTTGGCTAAGGAGTTTGGCAAGCACGACAATGGCACCTTCCAGGCCGAGGTTGTTGAGTACAAGCGCCGATTGAATGAAGTAAACGATGGCGCTCCGGGGTTCACATTTCAATTCGACTTTCCGGACTTTCCGAGCCCGGTTGAGCGCATCGTATCCCGAAATATTGAAGCATGGGGTTTAGAGCTCCTTGCGGATTTTCAGCGTACCCAGGAGCATTGGGACAAGCACCCCGAGGAGCTTGATGGCACGCTCATGAACATCAAGGCTGGCCTGTCCGGTCACTACCGAATCATACGGAGGGACGAGAAGGTCATCAGTATCAAGTACAGCATTGACACCTATTACACCGGCGCGGCCCATGGGCAGCGAGACACGCACGTACTGAACTATACGCTGAAGCCGTTTCACCCAATCACCCTTGAATATCTTCTTGGTGATCTCAATCGCCTTCCTCTACTCGCAGATGTAGTCCGTCACAGGCTCAGTGAAACCGGACGCTATGACGTAGAATGGCTCACTTCAGGGACAGAGCCCGAACCAGAAAATTTCTCGTTGTTTAACATCGAGCAGGACGGTCTGACATTCACTTTCCCCGAGTACAAAATCGCCAGCTATGCAGAGGGAGAACAAAGGATATTCGTCGACTTATATTCACTCTCGAGCATTTGCGATCCGCATGCAATTGAAGCGATCAATGGATTGAATCCTTAGCCACTGAAGGGTTCTTGGGACTCTGTCAGGAACTGCTCATCAATTTATGAAGCGACTATGTCAGGAAAGTGAGTTGCCCGGACGGTTACGTTACGTGTTTGGCATCGAAGGGAGATTTGGTTGTTCAATGAAGTGGTTCGTCGCTGTATGACCGCCGGCCTGGTCAAAGGCAAAGGCTTTGCTGTGGAAGCCAGCATCATCAAGGCAGATGCGAACCGACAGCGTCGGCTAGCGATCAACTGGGCGACCCGGCACTCAGCACGCGCGCCGTGCGTGAGTACCTCGAGGCACTCGATGACGAAGCACTCGCGGAAACGCTACCCAAGCGCTTGTCACTGACCGACCCGCTGGACGGCTGCGCCGGGCGGGCCGGCGTTCTTCGCCTATTCCACGAACTACCTGATCGACACCGACCTAGACGTGGAAGCCACGCAGGCTCACCGCACCACCGAGGTCGAGTCGACCAAGACCATGGTGGAACGCGTCGAAGAGCGTTTCGACATCACACCGGAACGTCTAATCAGCGACATCGCTTATGGGACAGCGCCCATGCTGGCCTGGATGGTGGAAGAAAAGGGCATCGAACCGCATGTCCCAGTGTGGGACAAAACCGAACGCAAGGATGGCACCTTCTCGAGCAATGATTTCCACTGGAATGAAGAGGGTGAGGAATACCGCTGCCTAAACGGCAAACCGCTGCGCAGTGAGTGGCGTGCGTTCACCCAGCAGCGCTCGCGGGTGACCAAGGCCAACACGATCATCTACCGCTCCAGCCAAGCCGACTGCGCTGCCTGCCCACTGAAAGCGAAGTGCTGTCCCAATACGCCGAACCGCAAGATTGTCCGCAGCATCCATGAAGCTGCTCGCGACGTAGCACGACGCATCGCCAAGACGCCGGAGTACATTCACTCCCGCTGTGAACGCAAGAAGGTAGAGATGCTCTTCGCTCACCTCAAACGGATCATGAAAGTCGACCGCTTGCGGCTGCGCGGCCTGACGGGCGCGACTGACGAATTCACCTTGGCTGCGACCGTGCAGAACCTGCGGCGCATGGCCAAGCTCTTGCCTCAAGGGCCACCGGCCACGGTGCGAGCAGAAACCCTCGAATTAACCCGCAAACCTGAGCCCGGACGCTCAGTGAAACCCCGAAAGGCAACTTGAAGTGGCTTGCAGCCACTTCGAAAGCTGGTGCACCTGGCCGGCTGGCTGCCGTAGAATCGCCTTTTTCAACAAAATCGGCCAAAAGCAGACACTCGCGATGTATCTAGGATAAGTACTCGAAGAAAAATAATCCGGCATTTTTCCTGCGCATGCCCATGCAGGCTCCTGAACCACAGGGGCTTGCATGGTTCGGAACGGCGCAAAGCCCGGAAAACTTCCGTTCAGGTACTTACCTGGGGTGATTCACAGCATCGAAGCCTGACCCGCAGGGCGCGAAAACCCTGCCCATGGACGCCCTAACGGCGGTATCTAGCTCCAGACGGCTATCGTCCTAACGCTTGCTCAACGAGCGAATCTTCGCCAGCGCCCGGCTTATAGGTGGATTAGCCATGCCTTCCGGAATGAACACATCATCATCAAGCCTAATTGCTGAGATTTCTTGATCGTTCTCATCGATTTCCCAAGCATACTTTGTGACAACGCCGGAGGTTAACAGATGAGTAACGAGTTTGCCTTGGGCGTTTACTGTAGCAATATGACACTTTTTACAAATTTCGTAGTCCTTAAAAAATCTTTCGAGGTTAACAGTCGATTCCGGAGTCATGGTATTAATTCTGGAGAGGCTGGTTTGAATTTTTGTCGAGTCGGCCTCGGTAACATCGATATTGTTTGTAACTACAACACGGTAGTGCGTGGGATTTTGCTTGCTGATCCCACGGATCAATGCGATACGCAATGTATTTGCAGGATCCTTGTCTCCGAGAGTCCTCGCCATGTTTGAGAATATTTTGTCCCCGACTGCTGCCTGTTCGAAGCCGAACATCAAAACGGGAATTTCCCCATCGCATGTTTGGAAACCCATGGCCTTCCATCGCGCCTGATCCCACAAGCTAGCCTGAATCAAAGAGGTTACCTTCAGCTCCCTGTGTTTCAGCGCTTCTAGTTGGAATGGATGCTTTGGCCGTTCCTCACCGACGCCGGTTTTAAGGTGCCAATCCACCTTCTCGATCTTGTGGTGCTCGAACCAAGTTACTTTTCGAGTTGGTTCGTACAATTCGAAAGACTGCTTTCGGTGAGACGCTATTCCTGGGACAGCATCGTACCCCATCATGAGCCCTTCCAGCCCTAGATTGCAGTTGAAGATAACAGCACGCTCCAAAGCCTTATCATCTCGCAGCATCTCTTCCAGTTTTGACCAACCGATCTGGGGGCAAATTACTGAAACAAAATGGAGGCAAAATTCAGTATAAAACTGCTGGATGATTGCCCGTTGGTCATTGTCAAGCTTCGCAATATCGAAGGCAGAGCACAGGATCTGGGCGGAAGTTACTTGCGCACCCATATCGAACGCATGCTGCAAGACCATGTCATCCTCGTCCTCCAATGAAATGTCAATGTTCACGCTGGGCACTGTAGCCACCGCATGATCTGCCATCATTGGGGCACAGAAGCTTTCCAAAACAGCCAGTAACTGCTGCGCCAACTCGATACACGGCGGCTTAATTGGGAAAGTAACTGAGACCTTACAACCAAGGATGTGTGAGTCTATGGTCGTCCAGCGCTCTGAATACAGATCGAGCGGAGCAATTGGGGATCCCCCCAGGTCAATGCTTCGCCACATATTGATAAAGTCAAAATCAATTGACTCGCTTTCCGGGCCTGCCTTGTCCTCATGCCCCAGGCACACTAAGAGAGCGTCCGCGCATAGAGGCAGACCCATTTGATTCAGCCCATCTGGCAACCACGCTATTTTTTCAATATCTGAAAACTTTGCATTAAGAAATAGTTGACCGATTAAGCATTCGTAACTAATTCTCTGGTCGTCTGTCCAACGATCTTCAGCCAGCATCGGAGCAATAAGGTGAGACAGGGAGTACCAGTGCAACGACTGACTTAAGTGTCCGAGCTGTGCATCAATCCACATCAGACGATGATAGATGGCGACCTGCTTGCTACTGCTTCGCTGCTCTTTGAGGGCGTCAGCGGTAACAAGGTGAGCAGCCATCAGCGCGGCCCCACGCGCAGCCCAGAGCAGTCCCTGTTTTTCATAGGCATGGGACAACATGTACAGAGCGGAGAAAATTTCTGTTTTGCTTTTGTTATTGTACAGCCCGTAGAGGGACAACCCTAGGCACTTGATCGCCCTGTAGTAATCCCTCTTATCGAGGCTAACCGCACCGCGTCGAAGGTACTTGTCCGCTACTAGTCGACTACCTTCCCGAGCGCTGGCATCGTCAATGACCTTATCAACCAGATCCTCGTAGGCTTCAAAGTCACCAAACGCCACATCAAGCTCCTCAAGCAAGTTGATGAGCCGAGCCATGGGGTATCCAATGAGCTTCTTAGCGCTATCGGCTATCAAGGTCAAAGATCGAAAAGTATTGGTAACTTTTTCTTCACTTTCAGCCCTCAACAGATCCAGCAACGCCAAAGATGTTTTAGCTTGAAGCGCTCCACTAATCATATCAGCGTCACTGGCTAATGCGTTCAACTTGGTGCGGATATTGTCTTCCAAGGAAACAACATCGAGGGTGCAGGTGCCTTCTCGGTGACTTGTAACCGCCAAGCTAAACAACGTTACGATTTTCTCCCAGACTTCAACATTATCAGTCTCTTCGGCTACGCTAAGTGCCTTTTCAATGTTGGCTTCAAAAAGATCGGCATCCTCAAGCCACCAATAGGCAGCCCATGCAAGCTCGTAAATTGCATCGAAATGCTGTCTTGGGGTACCAAATTTCTTTGCAGTCCGCACGGCAATATCAAACTGCTGCCGCACGGCATAAGCGTCGCGCTCAAGCTCTTTGTAGATGATGGCGCGGTTTGTGTAGAGGTCGACTTGTGGAATGGTCAAATGACCGGGGTCTTCAATTTGATCGATCTGACGCTCAATATCTGCTAGCTGGATCTGCTTGTCAGCATCGAAGGGGCCGAGCTGGACTTTGCTCTCAAAGTTGCCTGTGAGGCCTAGATGGTCAATGGCCAGGTGCTGATTTTTGGGTTGCAGCGTCTTATCAAGCAGCCAGGTTCGGTCGAGGATGGTGACCTTGACACCATGCTTTTTCGAGAGCTCGTCCTGAAGCTCTACCCTGGAGCTGTTTTTGATGTAGCGGCTGCTGACACAGAAGATTTGGACGTAGCCACGCCCCGTCGACATGATGCTCTCGACATCCTTGACGCATTTGGCCTTCCACGCTCTCTGAGTACTGACGCCGAATGCCCAGCGCTCTGCCTCAGGAGCATCGTTGAGGCCCCAGAAGAAAGCGATCTGATTCGCAACAGGATACGTTTCGGTATCGGTTTTTCCGTCGCCACCCGCAGTTGGCCCGGTCTGCGGAACTAGGTTGGGACAGATTTCTCGCTCGCAGAGCTTCCTGACAAAGGTCTCAAATTGAAGCTCTTGGCTTCGATTGTTCAGACTCTCAAAATGATACTCCAGCATGGAGCGGTCGATGGCTGACTCATGCAGCTTTATGGAGTCAGAGAACTGCTCCGGGCGTCTTGCTCGTAGGAAATCTTTCGGATTAGGCCGAGCGAGCTTTGTCGCCGTTTGTTGCTTTCCCATCATCCACTCCTGAAATATTCATGGGCATCGCCTCAGCTGCCAATCGCCGTCTCGGCATGGAGTCAATGTGAGGACTCGATGCTGTCATGCTGGTGCATTGATTCACGATGCGGGGAGGCGCCTGCGGAGAAAGTTTGGTGGGCAGACGCTCGGTCACCTATGCCATCGGTCATAGGGGGGCCCGGCCGAAGGCTTCGCCGGGAGTTGAGAGCCCGACTACTTTGGCTGCCAAAAATTGCAGCTAAAGTTGTTCAGCCTTCCGCCATATGGATCTGGCTGAACCGAGAAAACCTCGGGGACAGTTTCACCGGCGCCACCTTTCCGGAAGAACTCCCTGAGAGAGTACAGCGCCTGCATCTTCAGGCGCTCCCATTCCTCGTACAGGCGATCTTGGAGATCCCTCGTGGATTTGGCCGCACTGGGCTTTCGCTTAGACAGCAACTGGGTATAGTCAGGCCGAGGGGAGAAGTCGTAGACGAAAGTAATTTGCCCGGATTTCCACTCCGCAGTCGGTGATGGTCGCCAGCGGAATGGAATCCTTACCGTCAGCCGCTTGCTCAGATGGAAAGGCGGCATGATCTGATCATCGATGTAAAACAGCAGCCCCTCCTGATGTTCGGTTTCAACGCGACCTTTCATCTGCTGTACTACATGGACTAGATCGCTCCCGGCACGCAGTGCGTCAGCCCTGGTACGCTCGCGCTTGGCGTAGGCCTTCGCTTTGGCGTGTTCACCGATCGCTTGCTGAAACGCCTGAAGCTTGGAGGTAACAAATGGCCCGCACTGGCTGAGTCTAAGCTCGTGGATCGGCCCCACGCGCTCCTCATCCAGGCACTTGTCTACTGCTGCCCGCAGTGCATTCACTTCAATTTCGCTGATCGCACGCTGCTGATCGTTGGGCAAATTTATGTACGTCATACTCACAACTGTCCTTGTGTAATGTCATCTGGTCGGCGTTCTGGTCGCAGTCGACCCGTAAGCATCGCTCTTTGAGGCTTCCAACAGCTCAACGAATGGCTTGGATGCTTCGTTCTGTGCCGAAAGTGTCCGGCCATAAGCTGTCCCTCAAGATAGATTCGAGGAGGTCTGCATCATAAGAGGCTTGCCATCATTCGGTACGGCGAAGCCAGCGCATTTCACTCGAACAGTGCTTGAACACGAGCCAGTGCGTCGTCAATCACAACCTCGGGCACGGATTCGATACGCTTCGCACTGCGAGCCTCAAGATCAACGGTGCGAATCTGGTTGGTCAGAATGACGCCCTGTGTTTCCGTTCCTGAACCTGTCAGTGTCACGGCAAACCCTGCATAACGAGCGTAGTCGCCTCCCTGAGTGATAGGTGCAATCACCGCTAGGCCAGAAGCGTTATACGCGGCTGGGGTCAGAATCAGTGCGGGACGGAAGTCGCCTTGCTGCTCGCGGCCAGCGGTCGGATTCAAATTCAGACGCACAATGTCCCCTCGGCTGTATTTCGCTCGCCTCACGCCTCACGCCCCACTGGTTGCATAGTGTTCCATGCAGACAGCTCTGTGGGCTCAGGCGCAGTCAGATCACATTGAGCCATCAGGTCGGCCAGGCGATAACGCGGTTTTGTCTTGACCGGCCGCAGCGTGATTTCTTTACCAGAATCGGAAACAGCTAGTGAGTCACCACACGCCAGGTTGTGTTTTTTAAGCAAAGAAACCGGCAGACGAACCGCAGCACTATTACCCCATTGCTGAATTTTAAGTTCCATAGATCACCTCTCAATGTTTCTACATTGTATCTGTAGGCGAAAGATCTGCAAGGTAAACCGTGTATCCAATGTATCTACGTTGTTGATGCTTTAAAAGAGTGATCCAGGACACGAAATTATTCGGTAAGGGAAGGGAAGGGAAGGGAAGGGAACAGATTCAGTTGTTCGGCATGCAACTGAGGGTGGCATTTGGACATGAAGTGCTTTAGTTCGGATGTTCTTGGAAATGGAGTAGAACCCTGAGTCACCAATTGCCGAGCATGCTTGCATCAGGCTACTGCTGCTGCACAGTAGAGAGTGATGAGCTCTCCGAAAAATCGACTCAAGCGCTTACAATCGAGCCCCTTCACCGCAAATTAGACAGGCCAGTCAGGATATGGCGCTCGACCCTCCCACGCTGTTGGTACTCACGATCGCCCTCGCAGCGGCCGCCGCGCTGTATCTGGCGGTCGAGTGGCGCAGTGTTCGTGAGCCCTCGCTGCTGTTCTGGAGTGCGGGCTTTGCAACGATCACCATGGGGTCGACACTCGCCTTGCTGCGTAGGAGCGGCCTTTTGCTGATCGGTATCTGGTTTGCCAACGGCCTGCTGGTGACGGCCCACTGGCTTTTCCTGCTGGGCGTCGCGCGTTTCACAGAGGCGCGCCTGTCTCGTGCCTGGTACCTGATTTTCGTCGCCTGGCTTGCACTGCTGTTATTGCCGGGAGAGCCGCCGTGGTCGAAGGTCATGCTGCTGGTCAATTCGCTGCTAGTAGCCCTATTGATGCTCAAAGCTAGCTTTCTCCTGCGTTCCCATGGCAAATCGTTGAGCGTGGGGGCGGTACAGCTGCGTTATGTGCTGCTGATCCACGGGATTTTCTATCTCGCCAAGGGGATATCGGCAGTCATTCCGGGCACTCTGATCGATCTTGCAGCCTTCCATGGTGAGATCATTCAGATTTCGCTGGTCGAGGGTGCGATGGCGATCATGCTGATCGCGCTATCGATGACCGGTACCGAGCGCTCCCGGCGGGAGAAGCGGATAGCACGGCTGGCCGCACGTGATCCGTTAACCGCTCTGTACAACCGCCGTGCCCTCGAAGTACGAGCACCGCGTCTATTGGATGAAGTCTCAAGCGCTCGACCAGGTGCCTTGCTGCTGATCGATGTCGACAACTTCAAACTGGTCAACGACCTGTACGGCCATACCGCCGGCGACCGACTGCTCGTCGCGCTGAGCGAGATGATTCGTTCGGTACTGCCCGAAGGCGCGCTTGCGGCCCGGCTGGGCGGTGACGAGTTCATCATCCTGCTGAATAACGCGTCGAGTGAGCGAATCGTAGGGCTGGGCAGCGCGCTACGTGATCAGTTTCACAAGGCTGCTTCACAGACATTCGTCACGCCCGAAGCGGTGACCCTGAGCATCGGGGCCAACCTGTTCGACCAACCGCCCGCCAGTCTGGCGGAATTGATCGAGCAGGGCGACGCCGCGCTCTACGAATCCAAGCGTGGCGGACGCGATAGTATCCGCCTGATCGATCGGACCCTGGCGAGACACCAGTTGGCGTAGTTTTTTACGCTATCTGGTGTCGAAATGTAGTTGGGCATGAGGAAAAGGGACATGCTGAAATTGAGAGATATTCGGCCATTGGTTTGGTTGGTCATTTTTTTAGCAACTGCATCTTTGGCATTCGCCGTTCTAGTTCGCCACTACGGAAGCTGCCTGAGAGAACCATGGGGTTACATCATTCTTGGGTGTTGGGTGTTGGGTGTTGGGTGTTGGGGCCACCCTTGTGGTTTCTTTATGAGTTTGCTTCGGAATTCCCTGTGGGCCACAACCGAAAGCTCGGACTGGACGAGAGCTACTTCGGCGGCGTGCGCAAGGGCAAGCGTGGTCGCGGGGCTGCCGGCAAGGTCGTCGTATTTGGCCTGCTCAAACGCGGCGGCAGGGTGTATGCCAAGGTGGTGGACAACGCCAAGACCACCACGCTGATGCCTGTAATCCAGCGGAAAATAGCGCCAGACAGCTGGGTTTATACCGACAGCTTCGGCAGCTACGACGCGCTGGATGTGAGCCAGTTCCGCCACGTTCGCATCAACCATTCGGCCGAGTTCGCTCGTGGCCACAACCACATCAACGGCATCGAGAACTTCTGGAACCAGGCAAAGCGCGTGCTACGCAAATACAATGGAATCCCGAGGGAAAGCTTCCCGCTTTTCCTCAAGGAGTGCGAGTTCCGTTTCAACTACGGTACCCACAAACAACAACTCAAAACGCTGAAGGAGTGGGCTGGAATCTAGCCTTATCTACGACAGCCCCTAAATTTTTATTTTCCGCTCACAGCAAGTAGACCGAGGAAAGCATTTAGCATTATCTCAATGAACGGGAGACGGCTAGATAATAACCACGCCGAACAGCAGGCACTGGGGCGCAAGCTGGATCGCTCGGCGGCGTTGATGAGCCTGATCCAGCCAGCCAAGCTCAATGGGCAAGAGATATTGAAGATCTCCTACCGCATCAATGGACGCCAATCCAGCCAAGTGACATGTGATTGTCAGATATCTAGGGCTTTACGATTAGGCAATCCTCCGTCCTGGGCTCGTCTACTCAGCGTCATAGAAGATATTCCTCGGTGCCACCGATCTTTCTAGACGCATCCGGTTGGGTTATGTAGGTAAGCGCAACCCCTTCTGGATCACGCATTACTTGGGTGATCGCATTGGATCAGACTGATGCTTTTGCCCTTCGGGCCTTCAGAAGAACGATAACTCCCAGAATGGCGGACAGAATGGAGCCCAGTAGCACTCCGACCTTTACCTCATCGACCAGATGCGGATTACTTGGGAAAGCCAGCGCTCCGATGAAAAGACTCATCGTGAATCCAATACCGCACAGGAGTGCGACGCCGTATAGCTGGAACCAGCCGCACTCCTTGGGCAGCGTTGCCAAACCTGAACGAATAGCCAGCGTCGCCAAACCAAACACTCCGATTTGCTTGCCTAGCAATAGCCCAAGAGCCACTCCCAGCGGTACAGAGTCGATTAGATTATTTGGCGAAATACCCGCAAGGGATACCCCGGCATTGGCAAAGCCGAAGATTGGCACAACCGCGAAAGCTACCCACGGATGCAGTTTTTTTTCGAGGTAGAGAAGCGGTGACTGCCGCTCGTTGTCTGGATCACCCAGCGGAACGCACAGAGCAAGAATGACACCAGCCAAGGTCGCATGGATGCCAGACTGGAGCATGCAGAACCAAAGCAGGCCGCCGGCTACCAAATAAGGAGAGAGTTTTTTCACGTCGCAGCGGTTGAGTATCATCAGAAAAACAATAACTCCCAGCGAGGCCAGCAGCATGCTGACAGACAAACCACTGGTATAAAACAGGGCGATAATGAGCACGGCCCCAAGGTCATCAAGAATCGCCAGTGCAGACAGAAAGATTTTCAAGGAGATGGGGACATGCTTGCCAAGTAGTGACAGTACGCCTAAGGCAAACGCGATATCGGTTGCTGCAGGAATGGCCCATCCACCAAGGGTTTCAGTATTGTCCCAGTTGACGGCGATGTAGATCAAGGCCGGTAACAGCATGCCGCCCAGTGCGGCGAAACCTGGAAGAGCGCGCTGGCTCCAGCTCGATAACTGGCCCACCAGTATTTCACGCTTGATCTCTAGGCCGACCAACATGAAAAAGATAGCCATCAGGCCATCATTGACCCAATGCTCAATCGAAAGACCAAAGATCTTGATATGCAGTGTCGAGAAGTAAGCATCAGACCAAGGAGAGTTGGCCACGACGAGCGCTGCCAAAGCAGCAGCCATCAGGATCAAGCCGCCTGCTGATTCAGCAGCGAAAAACCGGGAGAGAAAAGCCAGAGTGGACGGTGACTCGCGATGGTCGTGGGCTTTGTCAAGGCGTGACGGATTTGGGGTCATAGGCACGGCAGCTCCGCGCGGCGGCCCGACCTGCGCTGAATTAAACCTGCCCCCACGTTTTGCGGTGACACCCAAGGTCTCATTCTACACAAAAGGTGTGTTGCCAGGCGGCGGGCGACTTTGATTTCCGCTCTGCGCTTTTTCGGGCGTGTTCCTCAGTGCCTTGTGCCTCTACATAGGCTTTTACCGTTTCGAGCGTCGCTCCCCAACACTGCCGACATAGTAAGTGCGATGCCAGAAAACCAGTTTGCGGTAGACGGCGGCCAGATGCTCGGAGAAGCGTCCTCTGGCTCGCCGAGCACTGGCTGTTTTCAGATTGTTGACCAGCGCCGAGATGTCGAGGGCCGGACGGATGTCGATCAGCAAGTGAACGTGATCAGCTTTGCCGCCGAGCCAAGCGGCGACGCGATTTTCTCCACCGCCAGACCTCGGCCCTGGTGCAGCGCTGCGCGTTGATCGCCACCGAGGCACTGGCCCCAAGCCGCAGCGCCCGCGGTACGGCGCAAGCGCCGGGCCGGCGTTTGCGGCAGAAGGCTGGGCTCAACCGGGAAATTCTCTCGGCGGGCTTTGGCATGGCGCACCAGATGCTCACCTACAAAGCGCACGAGGCTGGTTCCGTGCGAGTTGCGATTCAACTAGGAGCTGCTCGCTATGGCTGTGGGATTGCCTGTGAATCAACCTCCGTGTCGCGTCCAGAATTGCGCTGGCGTAACGACTGGATAACGGTCGGCCAATACCAGCAGATCTTTATCACCCGTAACCAGGTAATGTGCCCGCGCTGCCTTCCACGTGGCTAACACGGGCTGATCGGCTGGATCGCGCAGGCCGGCATCCTGCTCGTCATCCGGCTCGACTATATCCGCGAGGAACATAAAGCTGTCGCTCAGGTCGCGGATCTCTGAGGTACTTAATTTCACTCGGGATAGCCGAGGCAGCACCCGCGTCATTTCATCAAGAATGTAGCGCGACAGCACCACATCCAGCCCCCCTTGGTGCCAAGCAGCGATGATGCGGCCTGGCACGCTTCCCGGATACGCTAGCCCGGACACCAGTACATTGGTATCCAGTACGACTCGCAATTTGGCCATCAGCGAGTCTTCCTTTCCTCGGCAACCAGAGCATCGATCTCGGCCAGTCCTTCCTCGACAGGCACCTCGGCATAGTTTTCGGCAATACGACTGCTGAGTGCATCGAAACGGTCACGCATTCGGCGGATACGAGCGAACAGCTCTGCATCCACCAGGGCAGCCACGGGTTTGCCATCCTTATTGATGAGGATGCTGTCGTTGCGATACTGCACTTGATTGAGCATTTCGCCCAGGTTTTGCCGGAAATTGACGGCATTGACTTCGGTGATCATAAGTAACCTCCAGCTATGTTGATCATTATGACCATAATGATAGAGGTAATATATGTTGTCCAGCTTTACTCTTTTGAGAGGAGTCATCCACATGGAGCACTTGGCAATAAACTCAAGCTGCTAGACCTATTCGAATATGGCCCGCTAAAGCCCGTATAGAGCGGGCTTCTCCTGGTTGACCTGCTAATAAACGCTTTTCTTGAGTAACCCGTGCTTCAAAAAACGCAATAAGCCTTTATTTGGCCCTTTTTGGGCAACTCGGCGTGCCAGTTTTTTTGCCGTTACTGCGTACCCTTAACGTGCGTTGTTGTATCCACTACGGATAAGGGGATTTACGTGAAACCACGAACTAAACTAGCGGGGTTGATAGCCTCGCTCTCGTTTGTTTCCATGGCAGCTCACGCTGAACTGATCGAATATCGGTTCACGGCTGTCGATGGAACGCAGAAAGCGCTGAAGCCTGGTACGACCTATGTCAATCCGCTCGGTACGATCACGGCGGCACTCTCGGGCGGTATCGACCGGAAAGTGCGTTTGTCCGTTCTGAACAATGTGGGGACGGTGGTGCAATCGGTCACCAGTGAGCTATTGGGAGCCACCAGCCGGATTACCGTCAACGGCACCGATTACTACGGTGCTGAGCTGTCTTTTATGGCACCCGCCGAGGGGAGCTATACCCTGAAAGCCGAGATTCTTTCGACTTCCGGGGCCGTGATGCAAAGCGAGAGTTATCCCTGGGTAGTTGATACAACCAAACCGACGGCTAACGCCTCGCTGGACTGGTCTCGATTCGCCGGACTGCCTGGCAGCATCGGGATGATTGGCGTGGGGACGGATACCCTTTTCTTGCGAGGGATTAGTGACACATCCGGGATTGATTCCGTTCAGTTCTACGGTAAGGAAAAGGCTACTGGCATCACGAAATGGCTAAATGCCTCTTACGATGACACCGCACATCAGGCCTCGGCTTTTCTGCGTGGATCTTCCTTCCTTCGATCCGTCTTTCCGACCGATGATGTTCAGTACGAACTGGGTTTCAAGCTCACAGACAAAGCGGGTAATGAAACCCTGGTTAGCCGTGACTCCTATGTGGACCACACATTCCCGGTGGGTCTTCAATACTCCGATATCTGGGACGATGTGACAGGCACCTGGATTCCTTACACGCCGGGCATGACGGTCAAACAGAATCCCACCAAAGTCCGTCTCAAGGTGCCAAAAAGTGCTCTGGCGAGCGAAAACCCCAATGGCATTGGCATTGATCCCAACACGGGACACGGCTGGGCGGTACAGATTGTGGGAGATACAGCGTACATCACCAGTACAACAACCATTCAGGCAACGTTACAGTGGGTTTATCCTAACGGGATTGATGATTCCTACTGGCGCATCGCAACCAAATCAGGGAGCTACACTGACTTCAAGCCAAGTCTTCAAATGCAGCTAAAGCCTATAACTGGCATCACGGAAGCTCCGCGGCCTTCTACTACAGCAAATGACTGGATGCTGCAGCTGCAGTTTGATGGCTCGTCTGACTGGTACAGTGGAGCCACTCAGGCAGATACCAGTCATATTTCCTATATTGGAAACTCTACGGTAATTACAGGCATACGCTTCAAATTAAATAACCCAACGACATACCCTGTCTATTTTAAAGCGGATGGTCCCAACTCACCCAGCTGTGTGATTCCAGCAGGAAGCTATTACTGTGAAGTAGCTGGCTATAATAAAGCTATTACTCCCAATATGAAAGCGGGTGCTTTTAATTGGTGGATCTATTTCGATGAAGCTGAAGGTAATGCTAGTAAAGGGACTTTCGGCTTTATTAGGGCCGGCCGATTTATATTGACCTTTGATTTTAATGAACCCCTGATTGTCGATGTCGTGAACGATGAAGCCAATAAAAGGGTAACGGGCACCTTTGAAGTGCCTTACCAGGAACTCAATTCCAGCGACTCCTGGCGGTTTGGTTTTATTTCAAGAAAAGCCACGGCAGTCAATCTCAGTACCCAACAACAATACACTCTTACCCAGATCCAAAAAGAAGACTACACGCTCTATAACAGCCGTATCACCTATAACTATTCTACGCTGCCGGATGGCACTTACAGCATCGCGCTGAGTGGGCAAGATCGTTATGGTCACACGGTGACCAGTCCCATCGAGGGGCCGGTCGTGGTTGACCGCACGGCACCGACGCTGAACGTGACCGCTGCCGCGGATATTTCCTCCCTGGATGATATTGCGATCAAGCTAGTCGACTCAGTGGACCCAACACCGAATCTGACTTCGATCAACTTGCAGGGTGGCCCGGCCGGTGAGAACGTCAACCTGTCTTGGCGCTCGCTGGGTAACGGCAACTATGCGCTGGAATACCCGATCATGTTTCCAACGCTGGCGCAGGGCGAGCAATATCGCCTCACCGTCGCAGCGGTGGACGCTCAGGGGAATTCGGTCCAGAAGACGGTGACCTTTACCTACAGCCCGCGCCAGGTGTCCGTCGGGACGGGTGAGATCTATGTGCCCTCGGTTGAACAGGATGTCGTGCATAAAAATGGGCTGCCCGTTATCCAGACGGAACCGTTGACGCTGAGCGACGGTAGCCTGGTGCAAGGCTCCTACGATGTGATCGCGACCTTGCGCTCAGACTCCGCGGTTCCCCTGGTGGTCAATGGTGTAATGCTGTCGCCGGGAGAAAGCAAGACGGTGACGTATCAGCAGAGCTTTGTGGATTCCGATGGTCGCATCAATGTTTCCGTACGCGCAGCTCAGGCAGGCCAGACGGGCGTAGCCACGCTGCTGATCAATACCACAGCGCCTAACTCACCGATTGCTGTCGCCAATATTCATCTCTGGAAGGGCGATGTGGCCTTGCAGTCCAACGCCTGGTCATTACGTCAGATCATCGATCCACTGAGTATCAGCGCCAAACCGGCCGCGGGCGTGCCGTGCCACCTGACGATGGACGATGCCAAAGCCCGGGCAGCGGATCCTCTTTCGGGACCGGTGTGTCTGATTGAGTGGACAGCAAAACCTGCTGGGGCAGAGCTGACCGAGCTGGTGAATGGCATACAGGTCGCGGGCCAGGCGGAGCAGGTGGGAGCGCAGTCTCTGGCGTATAACGCCTACCTCTATAACGGTGATGGCAGCAAGGTAAAGATTGGCCAGGGTACCCACGCGATCAACGTGACCAGTCCGCTCGGTGCGGTTGAATTGTCACCTACGAGCGATCTATCCCAGGTCCTGCGCGCGATCCAGAATGTCGATGTCCGTCTGGAACAAACAAACGGAATCAGTTGCGCGTTGACCCTGTCGGCAGACCGAGCCTTGAGCGATGCGCAGAGAAGCACAACCAGCGGCTCGGGTAAGACGTGTTTGTTCGAATGGCAACAGCTGCCGCCGGGACTGAGCCAAAACACCAAGCTGGATCAGCCGCAAGTCTCGGGTTACCTGAGCAATGTGGCGACGGAACAGCTTAAATGGCGTGTAAGTCTCTTTTCCAAAAGCGGCATTCAGGCCACCCTGGCCCAGCAGAGCGCCAATATAACAGTGGTGAATCCGCCGGCGCCGGTCATCAGCCTCGATTCGCGGCTACCGCGCAATGAAAACACCCTGGTGGTACCTGTCAGTGGCGGCTATGTGGGGGACGCGACCATTACCGGTAACGGCGCGGATCTGAATGTTCACATTGAACGTAACGGCACGGTACTGGAAGATCAAACCTTTCCGGCTAATTCAATCAGCGCAGCCACCACCCTGAAACGCCGCCTCGAAGCAGCGGCATCGAGCTTCTGGTCGAACTCGCCGGTCACGGTCAAGGTGGCCTATGCCAAGCTACCAGATGTCAGCACGCAGGCCACGTATAACCTGGTGGCAGGCTTGGCAGAGTCGGTCAAACCGTACGCGGAGATCAGTTCCACCAAAGTGCTGGGAACCGAAGCCTTGCCGGTCACGGTAAATATAAAGGATCAGTATCAGCCCACGGCTCCCTATGATGAACAGGTAATGGGAAAATGGCAGATACGCCTGCTCAATCAGGTGTCGGCCAACACCTTCAAAGAGCTGGCCCCGTATGTCGATGCCAACGGCGGCACGGCCAGCTTCAATGTCGATGTCTCCGAGGCAGACAAGACCACGCTGCGCCTTGTAGCCGAAGCTCGTCTGGTCAGTCAGTACCCCTGGTTCGAGCGAATCGTGCAGTCCAGCCAGACGGCCTATATCACCTTGCTCTATGGGGGTAGCGTGGATGGCCAACTCAATGTCCGGCGGCTGTCGGGGCCGGCACCGTTCACGGTTAATGCACGCCTGCTCATTGATGATCAATACAAAGCCCGGTCATTGGGTGACGTCACCTGGGAGGTCAGCGCCGACAATGGTCAGAGCTGGGTGCCGACCACTCCTGAACCGCGCCGTAAGATGGTGTTCCAGCAAGCGTTCAGTGCCGGCAAATACCTGTTGCGGGCTCGTATCAGCAATGTCTACTCGGGCACTGAATTCTTCACGGAAACAATGGAGCTCACCGCTTATGAAATTCCCAAGATCAAGATAACGGGGGCACCGAACCAATTCGTCGGTAGCCAGGCGACGTTCCAGGCGGCTGTCACGCTCAACGATGCACCGTTGGCGTATGATCAATCTGTCGTTGAGTGGTCCACGGATGATGGTGTCACCTATACGTCAACCGGCCCATCCCTCACCCTGACCAGTGATAAACCAACCTCCTATCGCCTGAAGGCGCGTGTACGAATGGCCAACGCACCCGCCGAGGATGCTCAGGCCTATACCACGAATCGCTTGCGCGCCAGTTTCTATGCGATCAGGCCACCGCGAGTACGCTTGAGTGGGCCGGCACGGGTCGAAGTCGGCAAATCCTATCCGATCACGGTCACACTCTATCCCCCCTATGGCGACATGCAGGAGCCCCTGGGCGGTGAGTTCACGTTGCCCAATGGCAGCGTAGTCCCCGGTACTACACTGGATTACAGTCCTACCGAGGATGACCTGACCACCGGTTCAGCGGCCATCCGCTATACCGGCTGGATCGAGGGGTTACGTGATCAGGGGGCCGAGAGTAGTGCGAGCTATACCATGCGGGTCTGGAAGTACATCTGGCCTGAATTTGCCATCAACTACCAGGCCACGGCGAATGTCGCCCCGGCAGACGTGAAACTGAGTGTGCGCAAGGTGGGTTACAGCAGCGAACTGGAGTCACCGCAATACGAGTGGCAACTGCCGGAAAGCGCGCAAAATGTGGTGATCAATGGTTCAAAAGCCACGTTAAGCCTGAATGAACCCGGCGACTATACCTTGCGAGCCAAGGTGACAGATGCCCGGGGCAACCAGGCCGTGGCCGAGTATCCGCTTTCCCTGACCCCAGCCGAGCCGTGGGTCGTGGGCATGCCATACCGCGCCAACAATGCCGATCTGCGCGAGCCCGTATCCGTGGTGCTGAAACCCGAGTTCTCCGGTGGCCATCCTCTGGACAAGATCGTTCAACGCTCTTTCACCCTAAACGGTCAGCCAATCGAGGGCACAGGCTTCTATGGGTATTACACGCTGGGGGCAGGTAATGCGCAGCTGGGAGTGCAAGCCACTACCCTGATGGGCAAAACAGTGGAAGGGCAGTTGAATCTGAGCGTGATTCCCAATCACCTTCCGACGTGCACCACGAAAGTGGAAGACACCTCCTCGAGCTGGATCGTCTATGCCAACTGTGAAGACTCCGATGGACGTGTGCGCCGTTATGAATGGATCATCAATGGCACGATCCCATCTGTCAGCGGCAAGCGTGTCAGCATTTCCAAGCGGGATGTTGCGCAAATGCCGCCGGTTTCGGTGGTGGCCATCGATGACTCGAACGGACGGTCACAGCCTGTGAGTGCTAATCCGTAACGTCACTAACCGCAGCAAGCTACAGTGCCGGGCGAGTCCCGGCATTTTTAATGGAGATAAGGAGCCTGCAGAATTCGGAAAAATCATACGCATAGCAATTTTTCCAAATTCTGTGCGCTCCTCTGTCAGTTTGAGTAGGGGAAGCCATATAATCGCTATATATTTAAAAATATTGGAATTATGACTTTCCTAGGAATGAAAATTACATGCTGATCACTCATGAAGTATCCACTGTCCGACTTACTCAGGCTCTCGCAGGTGGCCTGATAATCGGTGCGCTTGGTGGCCTGATCGGCTTGGGGGGGGCCGAATTTCGCCTACCACTGCTGATCGGCGTATTCGGTTTTGCCGCGCTGTCCGCTGTCATCCTGAACAAGGCCATGAGCCTGGTTGTCGTTGCTTCCGCTCTTCTGTTTCGCATGAAAGCGGTACCCCTGGAAGAACTCTCTGCGCATTGGCCCATTGTCGTTAACCTGCTTTCAGGCAGCCTTATCGGCGCGTGGCTGGGAGCAAGCTGGGCAATGCGAATGCGCAGCCAGACGCTTTATCGAGTCCTCGCCATCTTGTTGGTGTTTATCGCCGTGGTGCTACTGTTCGGCCATGAGCAAGGCGCAACCGAACCGTTGTTGACGGGGTGGATGCAAATGGTAGCGGGAGTAGTTAGCGGTTTTGCCATCGGCGTCATCGCTTCACTGATGGGCATTGCAGGCGGAGAGTTGCTGATCCCAACCTTGGTGTTACTGTTTGGGGCGGATGTCAAGCTGGCCGGCAGCCTTTCTCTGCTCGTGAGCTTACCAACCATGATCGTTGGCTTCACCCGCTACAGCACTGATGACAGCTTCGCGGTCCTTCGCGAGAACAAACTATTCGTCCTGGCTATGGCCACTGGCTCTCTACTGGGGGCCTGGATCGGCGCAAACCTGCTTGGCATAGTTCCAAACACACTGCTGCTGCCGATGCTGGCCCTGATTCTCGTCATCTCGTCCTTCAAGGTGTGGCGACACCAGTGAATACAATCGTGTTCAGCAACACTCGAGAAGCTACCTGAACGATAAGATAAGAGCCCCCGGCCGATAGGCAGTGGCAACGGAGGCATATTTTAAGTTGACATAGATACCTGCTGGCTCACGTCGTCTCGGCGTGTCTGGGTAAGGCGACGGAAATCAGCGCGGCCAGCAAGACAAAGGTGCTGGATACCCACAGGCAGGCTTCCAAGCCATACGCCTGGAACACCCACCCCGAGAGCAACGTACCGATCAAGCGGCCTAGTGCATTGGACATGTAGTAGAAGCCTACATCCAGCGACACGCCGTCTTCTTTCGCGTAACTGACTATCAGGTAGCTGTGCAGCGAGGAATTGACGGCGAACAGCGCGCCGAACAGCAGCAGTCCGCCGATCAGCACCGTCTGGGCAGACACTTCCGTGGTGCCCAGGCCCATGGCGATGGCCGCCGGCAGCCAGGCCAGCGACAGCGCCCAGCCGAAGGCCGCGCGGCCATCCGGCACCTGGCCACGCCGCTTGCCGGTGAGATACGGAGCGAACGACTGGACGATGCCGTAGCCAATCACCCACAGGGCCAGAAAGCCGCCAACCTGCCAGAAGTCCCAACCAAACTGGCTGGTCAGATACACCGGTAGCGCCACCACGAACCACACATCGCGTGCCCCGAAGAGAAACAACCGAGCGGCAGAGAGAACATTAATGGCTCGACTCTTCGACCAGATTTCACGGAATTTCGGCTTGCTCTTGGCCTTACCCAAATCCTTTTTCAGGAGCGCCAGACTGGCCAGCCAGATCACTGCCAATACCGCTGCCATAGCCAGTACCGCGCCGGTAAAACCCAGCCAGGCGAGCAGTGCGCCACCCAAAAAGAAGCCTACCCCCTTGAGGGCATTTTTCGAGCCGGTCAACACGGCTACCCATTTATAGAGCGTACCCTGTTGCCCATCCGTGACCAGGAGCTTGATCGAGCTCTTAGCGCTCATCTTGTTAAGATCCTTGGCAATGCCGGACAGTGCCTGCGCCGCCATCACCCAAGGCACGGTGAGCATCGTTGCCGGTACGGTAAGCATTAATAGCGCGACCACCTGCAAGCCTAGGCCAATGTTCATGGTGCGATTGAGACCCAGGTGCGCCCCCAGCCAACCGCCGACCAGATTAGTGACCACGCCGAAAAATTCGTAGAAGACGAACAGCAGAGCAATTTCCAATGGGCTGTAGCCAAGCTCATGGAAGTGCAGCACCACCAGCATGCGCAAAGCACCGTCGGTGAGCGTGAAGGCCCAATAATTGCCGGTAACCAGCAGGTACTGGCGGATCTCCGGGGCAAGTTTCGACAGCATGTGCATATCAGCTCCTGCTTGCACGTCAGTTGGCCAAACCGACCAATCGCGCCAGTTCCACGGCACGGTTGGCATAACCCCATTCGTTGTCGTACCAGGCATAAAGCTTCACCTGAGTGCCGTTGACTACCATAGTCGACAGTGCATCGACGATGGACGAACGTGGATCGGTACGGTAATCGACGGATACCAACGGCCGCTCTTCATAGCCGAGAATGCCCTTGAGTTCACCGGCAGCAGCTTCCTTAAGGAGTTGGTTGACCTCCTCCACGCTAGTGGCACGCTTTACTTCGAATACGCAATCGGTCAGCGAAGCGTTAGCCAGTGGCACTCGCACGGCGTGGCCGTTCAGGCGACCGCGCAATTCTGGAAAGATTTCGGCGATAGCTGTGGCTGAACCGGTGGTAGTGGGGATCAGACTCATCCCCGAGGCGCGGGCGCGCCGTAGGTCCTTGTGTGGCTGGTCGAGAATGCTCTGGGTATTGGTCAGATCGTGGATAGTGGTAATTGCACCGTGACGAATACCCAGATTCTCGTGGATCACCTTGACCAACGGCGCCAGACAGTTAGTGGTGCAGGAGGCAGCAGTGACGATGCGATGCTCTGCGGGGTTGAAGCGCCAATCGTTCACTCCCATCACCACGTTGAGCACACCTGGCTCCTTGACCGGTGCACTGACCACTACGCGCTTCACGCCAAGCCCCAGATAAGCTTGCAGCAGGGCAACCTTGGTCATCTTGCCACTGGCCTCGATCACCACATCACAGCCCGACCAGTCGGTGTCGGCGATAGCTCGGTTGGTGGTGACCCGAATGCGCTTGCCGTCGATTACCACACCGTCACCGTCAGCGTTGGCTTCGTGCTGCCAGCGGCCATGCACCGAGTCGAAGTTAAGCAGATGGGCATGGGTCGCCGCATCGCCTGCCGGATCGTTGATCTGCACGAACTCCAGTTCTGGCCAGCCCCAGGCGGCGCGCAGGGCTAGGCGTCCGATACGGCCAAAGCCATTGATGCCCACTTTGATGGTCATGGTGTCGTTTCCAAAATTGATTGGGGTCATTTGACGTCGAATTGTCCAATCCAGGCCATGTGGACTGAGTTCTGGATGGATCGAGGCCGCAGCGCTTGCACTTGCGCAATGGCCTCGGCGGGTGGCACGCCGCACGTGATCAGGATGCGCGCAGCGATCAAACCGGTACGCCCGGAGCCCCCCTTGCAATGGATGGCCGGGCTGCGTCCTTCGTCGAGTAGCTGGTGGATACGTGGCCATGCTGCCGCCCAGGCGGCGTCGAAGGCCGCTTCCGGTTCCTGCTCATCGGCCACCGGCAAGTGGAACCATTCCAGATTGCGGTGGGCACAACGTTCCGGTAAGTCGACGATCTGGTTCTGGTTTAACTCCTCCTGCGGCATCAGCGTGATCAGCGCTTCGGCACCGGCTGCCTGCAGGGTATCCAGAGCACTGTCGAGGCTGGTGTCCTTGAGTCCTGGGCAGGGGGTGAAAATCAGGCGGCCCGAGCGGCCGGGTACGTCGAGAATGTCATAGGGGTGCGGCACGATGCGTGCTCCTTGCGTTTCCGGATTTCAAATAGCGCGCTGATTGACGCGACGAGACAATTCTTCGGCCGACTCTTTACGTTCGGAGTAACGGTCGACCAGATAGTCGGACCGGTCGCGCAGCAACAGGGTGAACTTGACCAGTTCCTCCATCACGTCCACCACCCGGTCGTAATAGGCCGAGGGTTTCATGCGTCCAACCTCGTCAAATTCCAGAAAGGCCTTGGCCACCGAGGATTGGTTGGGGATAGCGAACATGCGCATCCAACGACCGAGCACACGCATCTGGTTCACTGCATTGAACGACTGCGAACCACCGCACACTTGCATCAGCGCCAGGGTCTTGCCCTGAGTCGGACGGATCGCGCCCATGCTCAGCGGAATCCAGTCGATCTGCGCTTTGAACACTGCGCTCATGGCACCATGCCGTTCCGGCGAGCACCACACCTGGCCTTCCGACCAGAGCACCAGATCGAGCAGTTCCTGCACCTTGGGATGGGTGTCCGGTACATCGTCCGGTAGCGGTAGGCCGGAAGGATCGAAAATGCGCGTCTCGGCACCAAAGTGCTCGAGTAGACGAGCCGCTTCCCGCACGAGCAGGCGGCTGTAGGAACGCTCGCGGTTGGAGCCGTAGAGCAGCAGAATGCGTGGCTTGTGTTCCGACTGCGACGGCAAGCCGAGCTTGTCCGAGGTCGGTAGGTCGACCAGCTCGCTAACCAGGTTGGGGATATGATCGTTGAGCATGATTACTCCTGTGCGAGAGTGCTTTCGTGCTGATCGAACCAACGGCGTTTGAGCCAGAAGGCCACGCTGACCAGGGAAATCAGTACGGGAACTTCCACCAGCGGACCGATGACGGTCGCAAAGGCCACCGGTGAAGCCAAGCCGAAGGTCGCGATGGCCACGGCAATGGCCAGTTCGAAATTGTTGCTGGCAGCCGTGAATGCCAGTGCAGTGATGCGCGGATAGTCTGCCTCGAGAAACTTGCCCATCCAGAAGCTGACAAAGAACATCAGCACGAAATAAATGCTCAGCGGGATAGCGATGCGTAGAACATCGAACGGTAGTTGTAGCACCATGTCGCCCTTGAGGCTAAACATCGCGACGATGGTCAACAGCAATGCAATCAAGGTCAGCGGACTGATCTTCGGAATAAAATGCTCCTGATACCAAGCTTCACCTTTGCGGGCAATTAGCAACTTGCGCGTCAGGAATCCAGCCAGGAATGGGATGCCCAGGTAGATCAGTACCGACCCGGCGATGTCGAGGAAGCTAGTCTTGATCACACTGCCTTCAAGGCCGAATAATGGCGGCAGCAGGCCGAGGAAGATCCAGGCGTACACGCTGAAAAACAGGATTTGAAAGATACTGTTGAAGGCCACCAGACCCGCGACATACTGGTTATTACCCCCGGCGATCTGATTCCACACCAGCACCATAGCGATACAGCGTGCCAGGCCGATCAAGATCAGGCCAGTCATGTATTCCGGTTTGTCCGCAAGAAAAACAATAGCCAACACGAACATCAGCAGCGGACCGATTACCCAGTTTTGGATCAGCGACAAGGCCAGAAGGCGCTTATCGGAAAAGACTTGATGCAACTCTTCGTATTTCACCTTGGCCAGTGGCGGGTACATCATCACGATCAGGCCGATGGCAATGGGAATATTGGTCGAGCCCACGGACAGGCTGTTCAGCCAGCCCGGCAGGCCTTCGAACAGGCTGCCCAGGCCGACGCCCAGCGCCATGGCCAGAAAAATCCAGATCGTCAGGTAACGATCCAGAAAGGAAAGACGGCTTTTGCTCATCGTCATACCTCCTGTTGTCAGAGCGTGCCGATCAGGGCCAGCTCCGTCTTGAGTTGTTCCGCACTCAACTGATCGAAGGGAAATGCCAAGAAAGCTTGGATACGGGTTTGAATCTGCTTCAGGGTGACCTTGATCGCCGTCCCGAAGAACACTGGGCAGGCCTCGCCGGCAGCCTTGTCGCACACGCTAATAACAAAGTTCGGATTTAAAACTGTATGAGCATCGCTGGACTTGCTGTACAGACCTTCGGTGGAAATTCCAGCCTTCTCCAGTGCCTTCAGGCTCTGCGGGTGCACTTCTCCTTTAGGCTGACTGCCGGCGCTGTAAGCCCGCCTTCCTGGCGGAGCCAGATGATTGAACACAGCCTCGCAGAGGATGCTGCGGCAGCTGTTGGCGGTGCAGAGAAATAGAACTTTCATCGGATTGTCTCGTTGGGACCGAAGGCGGCCCGGATGGTCTTGAGGTCAACAGCAGATAGCCGCCCGCTCAGGGCGGTCACCCATGCTTTCGAGGCGTTTCAAATCAGGGCTGAGCCAGTGCTTATTGGTGTCCAGCACGGTCTGCAAAACCTTGGTAACCCAATCCGGCAGCTTGGGGTGCAAGCGGTAGTACACCCACTGTCCTTGGCGGCGATCCTCCAGTAATCCGCAGGTGCGCAGTTGCGCCAGGTGCCGGGAAATCTTCGGCTGGCTTTCATCCAGCGCACAGGTCAGCTCGCAAACGCAGAGTTCTTCCTCGCGAGTGATGAGCAGTATCAGGCGAATACGGGTTTCATCAGCCAGACATTTGAATACGATGGGGAGGGTCAGGTGGTCAGTCATGTCGGCCTCAGCGTCTGGTTTTCGCCAAAACGAACAACTTGATGCGTTCGTGGATCTCGTGAAGGGTGTGGCGAAATGCATTGGGTCTATCGCTGGTCACCGGGTCTTCGAAATCCCAAGCCATAACTTCACCAGCCCCAGGAAGTGCATGACATTCCGATGCCGACTTATCGCACAGGGTAATGACGTATTCGAACCGCTCCCCGGCAAACTCATCGATCGCTTTACTGCGCAACCCTTCCGTGCTGACTCCGAGGTGCTGTAATACCTCATAGGTGTTCGGATCGATTGCGCTCGGCGCTGTACCGGCACTGAACGCTTCGAAGTGCTCGGGATCGGTATGACGCAGCAGCGCCTCAGCTAACTGGGAGCGGGCCGCGTTGGCAACGCAGACGAAGAGCACGCGAGTCTTATCGCTCATGGCGGAGCCTCAAATAATATACGTATTTATGAATATACGACTATCCATATATTTAGTAAAGAATTTGAGAGCAGCCACATGCCTTCTGTCTTCACAGGATAGACTCAGTCCGCTGATCGCCCCTTTCAACAGCAATAATGCCGCTTTCCTGAAAGGGAACATGTGATTCGTCAACAGTCAGTTGCAGAAAGATTAACGTACGATTACCGCTGAAGCTCAGCC
The DNA here is from genome assembly GCF_014191985.1 of Azomonas macrocytogenes. Lineage (GTDB taxonomy): Bacteria > Pseudomonadota > Gammaproteobacteria > Pseudomonadales > Pseudomonadaceae > Azomonas > Azomonas macrocytogenes. Next base: position 2,692 of record NZ_JACHXI010000024.1, on the reverse strand, counting down.
AGACGCGGCAGCGCTTCGCGCAACCAGCGCGGATTCTCGATCTGATGGCCATCATCCAGATTGGCCCAGTGGACAAGCCCGACCACATATAGTTGATCACAGGGATCACATGACGTAATGAGCCATGTTTGGCTTTTGGTAAAGTGCCATTATCCTGTACGTTAATCTCAATACTGGATAGCAGTACAATGGCGAAATTTTTAAATACCAGCGCGACTAATTATTTTCTTGAGGAATTGATCAAAGGTGCTCGCGAGCAGTTGATTCTGATTAGCCCATTTTTAAAACTTAACGACCGCATTCGAGAACTTCTCGAAGATAAAAATCGGCTGAAAATTGATGTCAGAATTGTCTATGGCAAAAGCGAACTGCATCCAGACGAGATTAATTGGCTAAAAAACCTGACGTTCATTCGTACCAGTTTCTGCAAGAATTTACATGCAAAATGCTATTTAAACGAAGAAGCCTGCATTATTAGCAGTCATGAATCTTTATGAGTTCTCTCAAGTAAATAACAACGAAATGGGAGTATTCCTATCGCGTGAATCGGATGGTGAAACCTATCGTGAAGCATACGAAGAGGCGCAACGCCTTATTCGGGTAAGCGATGAGGTAAGAATCGCCATGGAAAAAGTAGCAAGAGATGATAGCCCCTCCCAAGCTCACGATGACCAACCGTCCGATCTTTCCTCTACACCTGGCCAGATGGCAAAACTCACCACTGCAAAGTTTGCAGCTGCATGGGGTATCAAAACTGCCGAACTGACAGAGCGTTTGGTTGCTGCAGGCTTGCTTGAGCTCAAAGGCCAACTTCTTTACTTGACGGACAAAGGCAAAGAGGTGGGGGGTGAGTTTCGCAAAGGTGCCAGTGGGTTTTATTTCCTGTGGCTCGCGAATCTTCAATTGGAAACGGGTGTTTAGATAAGTATCGAATTCAAGAGAAAACGTTCAACCTGAATGCTTGCCTCGGTTGTTGCAGGATGAGCTAGGTTGAACGCTGGGAGTACGATTCAATCAAGATCCTCGATCTTGGCCAACTTTTTTAGAAGCCTGGATCGAACCAAATGGAAGCCAAGAGGACCACCTCGCTTGTGCGCAGTTTATCTGCCAGGAAAATTGCTGGCAGATTCCAGCATTTGCTGCAAGGCAACGCCGGCGCCTTCCAAGCCCGGATATTCGGCTGTTACCAGCCAGACTGGCACACCTTTGAGGTAATGACTCATGCTGCCCTTGCTGCACAGGCTGTCAGCGAAGCCACTAGATTGGAAAAAGGTTGCAAAGCGCGGAATTACACCACCGACGATATACACGCCCCCGCGAGTCCCCATGGTCAATACATTATTGCCTGTAACGCGCCCGAGCCAGATGCAGAATAAACTCAGAACCTCCTCTGCAACTGGGTCTCCGGCCAGAGCTGCAGCGCTGATCTCGGCAGGTGTGCTCAATTGCGGAACATGCTTATCCAAAGCGCAAATAGAACGGTAGAGTCGTGTCAAACCGCTGCCACTGAGAATATCTTCGGCCCGCACATGGCCAAGTTCACCGAAAAGCTGCTGCCATAATGCCGCTTCACGCAGACTGCCAATGGGTAGATCGACATGTCCGCCTTCACCGGACAGAACCCTCCATTGGTCTTTGTCATCAGGCAGCAGAGTACTGACACCCAAACCCGTACCCGGACCTATTACCAGCGATGGGCTGCCAGATTCCGCCGCGCCAGGACAAATCTGAATGCGCTCACTTTCACGCAAGCGTGTCATACCCAGCGCCATAGCGGTGAAGTCATTAATCAATAAGAGATTATCCAGCTCCAATGCCTGGCGAAAAGCAGTGCGGTTCAGGGTCCAGTGATTGTTAGTGAAACGAAAATTCTCGCCCGACACTGGACCAGCACAGCCCAAACACAGGTTAGAGAGTGTGTCTGGGGCCAATCCGAGGGAGGATAAGTAATGCCCGATCGCCAACTCCGGACTGGCAAAATCGGCAGCAGCCAGTGTTTTCACTGACTTTATCTGTCCATTGTTCCACAGAGCGAAGCGCGCATTAGTGCCCCCGATGTCGCCAACCAATGCCAATTTCATTTCAGCTCCTCCGGCAGTGGATACCAAAATCCTTCTCCAGAAGAAACACTCGGTTTCTTCGATAAGCCAGTATGGAGTGTGTTATAGATAAAACTATTGCTTCGATTAATACTGTTAAAAACGATGAAGTTCAAAAATTTTGAAGTGACCAGCATGGTTCCAGCTCCTTGTTTTTATGATTAACACTTGAAATAACAAGCTATTACTACTATGTTTGTGGATCTTTCTACCAAATCAAAAATTACAAAGGCAAACTATGTGGCAAATCTTTGTAGAGAGAGTAGCTGCTAAAGTAGGTCACTCAGCGAATGGATGAATACCTAGCGCGTATATATGTTAACGTTAACAGTAAAACCATAATAATAAGATCGTTAGATGGCGGTTTGAATTACCAAGATTGGCGATCCACGATGGGACAATTGATCCTGTGAATAAAGGGTTCATTCCGATTTTCGATCAAATGTTGTGCGGCCTGGCGACCCATTTCGTAATAAGGAAGTTGCACGGTGGTCAGTAGTGGATAGAACAGCTCGGCAACGCCTACCATGTTGTCGTAGCCGAGTATTGCTATATCGGCAGGAATACGCAGGCCACGGCTGAGCAGGTATTGG
>NZ_JACHXI010000023.1 GCF_014191985.1 Azomonas macrocytogenes | reverse complement strand
CGTCTACAACCGCCTGACCAGCTACGAGGCAGAGCCGGCCGAGGATTCCTCGACCCAGGGGCTGATCGATCATTTCCGTGGTCGGCACCGCGGCTGAGCCTCCATTAATCCAGGTAATAAGCGGCGGGCATAAAAAGCCCGTCCACCGATTGCGTCGTGTTCCAGTTTTCGGATCGGAGCATGGCCGTTGTACCCAGACAACAACTCCAAGAGGAATGGTTACGATGAGCGTCGAACTAACTCTGCAAGAGCGATCGAAGATCATTACCGGCACAAGCAACCCTGTTTCGAGGAAACTCGCTTTTGCCCTGGTGACAGCCCTGTTCTTCATGTGGGGATTTTCCCACGGTTTGCTGGATGTGCTGAATCACCACTTCCAGGAAACCCTGAACATTTCTAGAGCCAAATCCGGATTGGTACAGACAGCGTATTTCGGAGCCTACTTCGTCATGGCTCTGCCAGTCGGGGCGTTCATGCAACGCTACGGCCACAAAGCAGGCATTCTGCTTGGTTTGGCGCTGTTCTCACTGGGCTCGCTGCTATTTCTGCCAGCCTCCTGGTCGGCAACCTTCGAACTATTTCTGGGCGCGCTTTTTGTGCTTGCCTGTGGTTTGGCTTGCCTCGAAGTTTCCGCCAATCTTTATGCAGCAGCGCTGGGCAATCCCGAAACTACCGTGCAACGCCTGAACTTCGCCCAATCCTTCAACGGCTTCGGCGTCTTTCTCGGACCACTGCTGGGCGGCGCAGTACTCTATGCACCACCGCTGCGCATTGGAACCGAAATCATCGCACCGACTTCGGTAATCTATGCCGCGCTGGCAGTGCTGGTCCTGCTGTTGATGCTGGTCTTCACTCGTATCTCATTACCCGAAATCGCTAACACAGAACAAAACAAGACTACAGATAAAGAAAATTCTTCGCTGTGGGCCAGGAAGAACTTCACTTTTGCCCTGCTCGCCCAGTTTTGCAATATTGGCGCTTATGCGGGTGTAGGAGCCTTCTTTATCAATTTCTGCCTGGAACACTGGCAAGGAATATCGGCGCAATATTGCTCGTTCCTATTGTCGATCGCCATGGTCGGCTACATGATCGGCCGGTTCTTCGGTACTTGGTTGATGCGCCGTATTCCGGCTCGCCATTTGCTGCTTGGTAATGGTCTCGCCTGTGCCTTTCTCTGCGTCGTCGCCATGATGGCTGTCGAAAAGGTTTCCGTACTGGCAGTGATCGCCATGTATTTCTTTATGTCTATCATGTATCCGACCATCTTTGGCATGGGTGTAGCCGGACTGGGTGAGAAGACCAATAAGGGTGGGTCCATCCTGGTAATGACGCTGGTTGGTGCAGCTATCCTGCCGCTGGTCATGGGAGCCCTGGCTGATGAATTCAGTATTGCGACATCATTTATCGTCCCGTTCCTATGCTACGTGGTAGTAGCTTTGTATGCCCTTTCGCAAAAATCGATAGGGTCTTCCGTTTCCAGTTCTGCCGCCTGCTAGGCCGGTAATGCGACAAGGAGATATGCAATGTTTTTAGTATGTGGCGAAGCTCTGTTCGATCTGTTCGTCGATCCTGCGCATAGTGAATTTCCCGGTAAGGTCGGCTTTACCGCCATTGCTGGCGGTTCTCCGTTCAATGTGGCCGTTGGCTTGAGCCGGTTGGGTGTAGGCTCTGCGTTGCTGACGGGTGTGTCGAACGATTTTCTTGGCCAGCAACTGCGGCAAGTGCTGGAAAACGAAGGCGTATCGACCCACTATCTGGCCCAGCCTGAAGCAACCAGTACAACCTTGAGCCTGGTAGCTGTCGATAAGCGAGGCGTCCCGCACTACAGCTTCTACGGACATTCAGGGGCGGATCGTCAGTTGCTACCGTCTCATGTACCTGAAATCGGCAAGGAAATCCGGGGAATCCACGTAGGTTCATATTCTCTGGTCGTGGCGCCGACAGCAGGAACCCTGTATGAACTGGTCCACAAATCGTCCCAGGATCGTCTGATCACACTTGATCCGAATGTCCGCCTGAATGTTGAGCCCGATCTCGATGTCTGGAGAGAGCGGATCACGGCATTCGCCCAGCATGCCCATATCATCAAGGTCAGCGAAGAGGATCTGGAGCTGCTCTATCCTGGACAGGACCCACAGGTAATAGCCGCTACATTGCTTGCCAACCAATGCCAGCTGGTCTGCTTGACCCATGGTGAGAATGGCTCAAGTGTTTTCACCCGCAATCATGGTAACTGGACCAGCCCGGCATGCCAGATCAATACGATAGACACCGTGGGTGCCGGCGATACCTTCCAGGCAGCGCTGATTACCTATCTGCTTGAAAACGGCTTCGATACACCGGCCACTCTTGCCACGCTGCAACGTGCGCACATTGAAGCAATGATTGACTTTGCCACGCAGGCTGCGGCCCTGACCTGCCAGCGTCACGGACCGGACCTACCTCGTCGTCATGAACTGCCCCGCGCAGGCAATGAACTACAGGCAGCTGCGCTCTGAGAGCCTGTTCACGATCTCGCGAGCCAGGGCTAAACGGTGGCAAAAACGGCTGAAGAAGCGGATCGGGCTGGCGATCCAGGTCGGTTTCAACGCCGTTTGGCCGACACACAGCAGATCGTGAATAGGTTCTGGAACACGTGGTGGATAGGATAGAGGCTGGATAAACCCCGGTTTTCCAGCCTGGACATAACCTCGATAACAACAAGGACTTCTCATGAACAAGCTTTCCTCCGGCCTTATCGGCCTAGGTGCATTGGCGGGCGTCACACCCGCACTGGCCCTGGAGCAGGTGCTGATCGATACTGACAAGCCGGCACAAAACTGGAGTATCGACAGCAAGCAACTCGGCATCGAAACCGACAAACCGTTTTCGATCACAGTGCGAACACTGCATGGCGGACGTCAGGAAGGTGTCAGCCTGATCGATATCGACAATGGCTCCATGCGTATCACAGTGGTGCCAACACGTGGCATGAACGTGTTGCGCGCCGTTGCAGGAGACGTGAAGCTGGGCTGGGATTCGCCTGTCGACGAGGTAGTCAATCCGGCCTTCATCGAACTCAATAGTCGCAACGGCCTTGGCTGGTTGGAAGGCTTCAACGAGCTGGTCACTCGTTGTGGCTACGAATGGATTGGCCATCCCGGCCTGGACAACGGAGAGCTACTGACCCTACACGGCCGTGCCTCGAATATTCCAGCCTCGAAAGTCACTCTGAGCATCGACGAAAAGCCGCCTTATACCATTCGCCTCAAAGGTGAGTTGAAGGAAAAGGCATTCAAGAAGGTCGACTTCGCCATCACCACTGAACTGGCCACTGACCCAGGCTCGTTACGCTTTACCCTGAATGATACCCTGACCAACGAGGGTGATTATTCGCAGGAATATCAGGTGCTTTACCACAATAATTTCGGCCCACCGTTGCTGGGACAAGGCAGCCGTTTCGTTGCCCCGCTCAAGCAGGTCTCGCCCTTCAATGAAAAAGCCCGTGCCGAGCTTTCCAGCTGGCAGGATTATCGTGGCCCCACTGAAGGTTACGACGAAACCGTCTATAACCTGGTTCCCTATGGGGATGACCAAGGCAATACGCTGGCTGTGTTGCACAACGCTGCCGGGGACCTGGGTATTGCAGTGGATTTCAATACCAACCAATTGCCGGTGTTCAGCCTCTGGAAAAATACCGATACCAAAGGCCAAGGCTATGTTACCGGTCTCGAGCCAGGTACCAGCTTCTCTTATAACCGTAGCCTGCAACGCCCGTTGAATCTGGTTCCAACCATTGGCCCCAAAGAGCAGCGAAACTTCCAGGTCGGTTTTTCATTGCTGCCGAAAAAAGAAAATATCGAAGCAGCCCTGAAAAAGATTGACGAAATCCAGGCGGGGCGCGGGATCGAAGTGAAGGAAGCGCCACTGGTTAAATTGGACAAAAACTGACCGTTGCAGCTTTTCCGGGAAATTGTGTTCGTTACACGGTGAGGCCACGCCTTTTGGCGTGGCCTTTCTATATATTGATAGTGCATGAATTGGATTAATGTTCGTAAAGTTACGATTTGTATTTATGATGTTATAAATAGCCTATTGCAATGTAGCCTTTAGTAACAACTTAACTCCTGTTCCGCCCCCTTTCCTCTGAACCGCTTGCACTGCGAGCCGGCCTTTCCACGCTCTACCCAAGCAAAACAACAAGCACAAAATCCGCGTCCTTGAGCGGTTACTGCACATGCATCGTGATATATGCATAAAGCAAATGTGAAAATGCCGTGAAAAAATATATTTTTGTCAACTTTAATTCTTAAAAAGTTCCGATTTAAAAATATTTCTAATTGTTACGTCGAGTATCAACATTTTATAATTCCTCCTACGCAAATGTACTGCCCGCCTCATGGGCCATGCGTGTTTCAAGGATCAAGATCGCTTGCCGGAATGGCATTGCGCCGAACCGATACACAAGCCTTCATAAATCCCCTCTTAAAATTGGGACGCCTGTCTATATGAATGCGATTGTCATTACCGCTCTGCGAAGGCCCTATACGTTCGTTGTCCTTTCCCTGCTTATTCTGATGTTCGGGATCAGGTCGGTTTTCCATACCCCGACAGATGTATTCCCCAATATCAAAATCCCCGTTATTTCCGTCGTCTGGACCTATTCCGGTCTGATGCCGGAAGACGTTGGCGGACGCATCGTTCGCTACTATGAGCAGGCCGTCACTTCCACGGTGGAAGGCATCGAACATATCGAAAGCATTTCCTATTACGGGAGTTCGATCACCAATATCTACTTCCATCCAGGCACCGATCTGGGCCCGGCCGAAGCAGATGTTGCCTCGATTTCACAAACGGTCATCCCGCAATTGCCACCCGGCATCTCGCCACCGATGATCATGCGTCTCGAGGCATCGTCAGTGCCGGTGCTGACCATGCAGGTGACCTCCGACTCACGTACCCCGGCAGATCTCTACAACCTTGCCTTCGCCCGGATTCGGCCCTTTGTCGTGACGGTTCCGGGGGCCATCATTCCACACCCCTATGGTGGCAAGCCGCCTTTCCTGCTGGTCAACCTCAACCAACAGCAGTTGTTGGCACATCACCTGTCGGGCGTGGATGTCGAGAAAGCCCTGGAGAAGCAGAGCATCGTGCTGCCAGCCGGCGACCAGAAAATTGGCCGACAGGACTGGATGGTGCAGACAAACGCGATTCCGTTGGCTATCGACCATTTCGAAGACCTGCCAATCAAGAAGGCTGGTAACGCCTACATTCATTTGCGCGATATCGCCGATGTGTCCCTCTCCGGGCCGCCACAAACCAACTCGGTACTGGTCAAGGGCAAGCAGGCCGTGCTGGTCGTCATTATGAAGAGCGGCGAAGCCTCAACGCTGGATGTGGTGCAGGGTGTCAAGGATCTGATGCCGAAATTGCAGAAGATTCTGCCGCCGGATGTTCATGTCAGTCTCATGAACGATGCGTCGACTTTCGTGAAAGATTCGATCAAGGATGTGGTCCATGAGATGGTCACCGCTGCCGCGCTGACAGGTATCGTGGTGCTGCTCTTTCTTGGTTCATGGCGCGCCACAGTCATCATCGCTACCTCGATTCCGCTGGCCATTCTCTGCTCCATCATCGGGCTCGGCTGGGCGGGCCAGACCATCAACGTCATGACCCTGGGAGGATTGGCACTGGCCGTCGGCATCCTTGTCGATGACGCAACCGTCATGATCGAGAACGTCGATACCCACCTGGAAATGGGCAAGGATATCGAAACGGCGATCATCGATGCCGCCAACCAGATCGTCATCCCGACCCTCGTGGCGACGCTCTGTATTTGTATCGTCTGGTTCCCGCTGTTCACCCTGGAAGGTGTCTCCGGCTGGCTGTTCATGCCAATGGCCGAAGCCATCATCTTCGCCATGCTCGCCTCGTTCATCCTGTCGCGGACCCTGGTTCCGACTATGGCGAAGTACCTTCTTGCCGGCCATGCCCACCATGCCGCCACTGAACATCCACATGCACCGGCGCATCCGCATGAAGCAGCAGTACTGGATGCGGCGGAAGAAGCGGAGTTCAACGAGGAGCACCACCGGCAATTGCAACTCGAAGCCAAGCGCACCGAGTATGCGAACAAAATGCTGCCAGCCGGCGCTGGCCACGGCACAGCGGAGCATACGGAGCCCAGTAAGCCTGGTTTCCTAAGCCGCTTCCAGAAGGGCTTCGAGAGAGGGTTCTCGAACTTCCGCGAAGGCTACCGTGATCTGCTGGAGAAAGCAGTCGCACACCGTGCCGGATTCGTCTTCACCTTCCTCATCCTGGCCCTAGCATCCACCAGCCTGTTCTACTTCAGTGGTCGTGACTTTTTCCCGGAAATCAAGTCCGGCACCCTACAGATGCACATGCGGGCGCCGCTCGGTACGCGTATCGAGGTCACCGGTCGTATCGCGACCCTGGTCAACCGGGAAATAGAAAGACTGCTGCCAGGCCAGGTCGAGGGAATCGTCAACAACTGTGGCCTGCCGGTCGGTCCGCACAACCTGGCGTTCATCCCGACCCCAACCATCGGTACGCAGGATTGTGACCTGACGATCTCGCTGAAGAACGAAACCTCGCCCGTGTGGGATTATCGAGCCATTCTGCGCGAAGGACTGGCGAAGAAATTCCCCGGTACCGTCTTCACCTTCCAACCGGCCGATCTCACCGCCAAGATCCTCAACTTCGGCTCTCCAGCACCTATCGATGTGCAGGTTTCCGGCCTCAACGCCCAGGAAAACTACGAGTTCGCCCTAAAGCTCGAAGACAAGCTGAAGAAAATCACTGGCGCCGCTGACGTCAATATCCAGCAAACGATGCGCACGCCGACAATCATGGTCAACGGCAACCGCACCCTGGGCCTGAGCAGCGGCACGACGGAAGAGGATCTGGCCAACAACGAGTTGATCACCCTGTCCGGCAGTCAGCAGGTGCATCAGAGCTACTGGCTCAACCCGGAAAACGGCCTGTCCTATCCCATCAACATCTATACCCCACAGGAGCAACTCACCAGCGTCAACGACCTGATGACCACGCCGCTCGGCAACGGCGATGGCAACCCGGACGGCAAGCCGACGCAATTTCTCGGCAGCATGAGCACCCTCATGCCGAAAGGCACACCTGGCCAAGTTTCGCACTACAACCTGATTCCGCTCTTCGACATCTATGTCTCCAACGAAGGACGTGACCTGGGTGGCGTAACGGCGGATGTGGAGAAAGTCATCGCCTCCATGGAAGAGGAATTGCCACGAGGTGCGGCAGTCGATATCCGCGGTCAAGCCGAAACCATGGAAAGCTCTTACAGCCAGCTAGTGGCTGGCCTGGCGATCTCGGTCGCTCTCATCTACCTGCTGATCGTAGTGAATTTCCAGTCCTGGCTCGATCCGTTCATCATCATCACCGCCCTGCCGGGCGCACTGGCGGGCATCGCCTGGGGGCTGTTCCTCACCGGAACCAACCTCTCCATCCCGGCCCTGACGGGGGCGATCATGTGCATGGGTACAGCGACGGCGAACTCGATCCTGGTCGTGTCCTTCGCTCGTGAACGGCTGGAAGTGCATGGCGATGCCATTCGCGCCGCCATCGAAGCCGGTTATGGCCGGATTCGCCCGGTCGTCATGACCGCAGCTGCCATGATTATCGGCATGGTGCCCATGTCCATGAGCAACTCCCAGAACGCACCGCTCGGCCGGGCCGTCATCGGCGGCCTGACAGTGGCGACCATTTCCACCCTGCTTTTCGTTCCCTGTGTCTACGCCATCGTCTATTACCGGAACAACCGCAAGAAGGAGAGCGCCTGATGCGCAAGAGTAAAAGCAAAAGTGGCGTGATCCTCGCTGTCGTGGTCGTTGCGGCTGTTGGCGGGCTTGGCGGCTATCAGGTTTACGACCAGATACACCGGACCGAGGAACTACGCGAAGAAACTCTCGAAGGAGCAATCCCCAAGATCTCCGTCGTCAATCCGGAACCAGGCCCGACCGAGCAAAAACTCACCCTGCCGGGATCGGTCGAAGCCTGGTACCAGGCACCAATCTATGCCCAGGTCTCCGGGTACGTCAAAATGTGGCACAAGGACTTCGGCGCCCATGTGAAGACCGGTGACCTATTGGCAGAGATCAACACGCCGGCGCTCGATGCTCAATATGCCCAGGCCAAGGCCGACTTGCGTTCGGCGGAGGCCAAGTATCATTTGGCGGTGGTTACCGCCAAGCGCTGGGTAGCCTTGCGCCATTCCCAGGCGGTATCGGAGCAGTCCATCACCGAACAGGAAGCCAACGCGCGATCCGAGAAAGCGTTGTTCGAGGCAGCCCAGCAGAATGTCAAACGCTTCGAGGCCTTGCAGAAGTTCAAGCATATCGTTGCGCCGTTCGATGGCACCGTGACCTCGCGTTCGATCAACGTGGGCGACCTGGTCAACGAAGGCGGTGGCAACCTGGGTGCGAGCGGTGACGCAACGGAGCTGTTCTCCGTCGCCGATACCCATGCCATGCGCTTGTTCGTCTCCGTTCCGGCGGTATTCTCCTACATGCTCAAACCGGGTCTGACCGCAGATGTCGAAGTTCCGCAATACCCCAACCGGCACTACACGGCGGACTTTCTGACGGTAGCCAAGGGGTATGATCCAAACACCCGTACAGCCGTCACCGAGTTCACCATCGATAACACTGATGCCAGCCTCTGGCCCGGCTCCTACGCCACCGTCAAACTGACGGCGCCAGCGGATAGCCATATTCTCACCATTCCGACCAGTGCCCTGGTGTTCGAGGAAAACGGCCTGCAAGTGGCGAGCGTGACTGCCGATAACCATATCCATTTCAAACCGATCACGTCCGGCAAAGTGCTTGGCGAACGCGTCCAGATCACGGACGGGCTCACCACGGCCGATCGCATCGCCGACAACCCACCCGCTGCATTGATGGAAGGTGAAGAAGTCCAGCTCGTCCCGCCGACACCCGGTTACAACCATGGTCCGTCCAACCATGCAGGAGCCCAGGATGAAACCTCCGAGCATGCCGGTGCGGCAGCCCATCAACCTCCGGTGCAAGAGGCGAACAGATGAAGAGATTCTGGCCCGCGATAAGTCGTTCTGCCGGTCTCGCGCTTTTCATGAGCCTGTCGGCTTGCGACCTGGCACCTACCTACCAACCTCCGGAGTTCGTCGTCCCGGCGAACTGGCAAGGCAACGGGCCCGGCTCCGCCGATTCCACGCAGACGGTCCAGCCTGGCTGGTGGAAGCTCTACCACGATCCGGTCCTCGACCGGATCGAGGAACAGGCAACGGCCAATAACGCGGACCTGCAGGCCGCCGCCGAACGTTTCCAACAGGCACGCGATTCGATGATGCAGGCGCGCTCGCGGCTTATGCCGCAAGCGCTCCTTGGCTTCGGTGCCTCTGCCAGCATGGTGTCTTGGGAGCCGGATATCTGGTCGGCAATCCGCAACGAAACCCGCGCCCAAGTCGCCGCTGCCCAGCAACGTGCCGCCGAATACGCGGCGGCGCGCCTGAGCCTGCAAGCCGAAATCGCCCATGACTACTTTGCCCTGCGCGGTCTCGATGCGCAGGATGCGAACTATAAGCAGTCGATCCAGTACTACGAAAAGTCGCTCGACATCGTGCAGACCCGTGTGACAGGTCTCCTGTCGCCACGGCTCGATGCCGTGCGCGCCCAGGAATTGCTCTACAGTACCCGGGCGGAAGAGCTCGATATACAAGCCCAGCGGCAGGTAATGGAGCACGCCATCGCCGTGCTGAGCAATGTCGCTCCCAGCAATTTCCATATCGCGCCGGTCGATACCAATGCCAATACGGCCGTACCGAGTATTCCGGCGAACATCCCCTCTTTGCTCCTGCAACGTCGCCCCGACATCGCCCGTGCCGAGCGGATGATGGCCGAAGCCAACGCCAATATCGGCGTCAAGCGCGCCTCCTTCTACCCCAATGTGTTCCTGCGTGCCGGGGGAGAAGAGTCAGGTGTGGGCGTCGAACTACCGGTCTTTACCGGTGGCGCACGCCGGGCTGGCACGCAGCAGGCCTGGTCGATGTATCGGGAAACCGGCGACAACTATCGCTCGACGGTGCTCAACGCCTTCCGGGAAGTCGAGGACGGCCTAAGCCGGGTAAACCGTTTCAGCGAGGAACTCAAGAGCCAGCATGCGGCGGTCGATGCGGCAGGCCAGACTCAGGACATGACCATGGAACTGTACAAAGGCGGCCTCAATACCAGCCTCGATCTGATCGTGGCCCAGGTAAATACGCTGCAATCCCGCACCCGGGAAGTGCAGGTCAAGATGGAGTTGCTGCAATCTTCAGCTGAACTGATTCGCGCCCTCGGCGGCGGCTGGAACCAAGCCGCTTTGCCGACATCCGACCAGATCCAGCCCTTCGGCACCCTGCAATACAATGATTTGGACAAGCCCACTCCGACGGGTGGCATCGATGTGAACACCGACCCCAAGGCCGGCACCGATCTGACGCGTTCCGTATTGCTGGAAGAAAGCAAACCAGCGCGCTAAGCCTGCCAGACCTGCAACAAAATATGGGCCCGAACTCCGGGCCCATGCCTACCACCTCAATGCCACCTTACTACTACCGGACCTGCTGCGTTTCCATCAGGTCGATATCGCGGATCAGCTTGCGGGCTACCTCCTCATCGAGCAACTTGCGCCGCGCCAGGCGGAACAGCTCATCACGCTCGGCGCGCAGGCCAGCCAGGCGCAAATGGCGCTCGATTTCCTCGGCCATGCGGTAATCCTCCTGCTTCTCCACTTGCTCGGCATGACTGTCGATACGATAGCGATAAATATCGGTAATCCGCGCAGCAGCCTGGATATACAGGTCGACATCCGGACGCCCCTCACTCATCTTGTGCTGGGCCTGTTCGATAGCACGGATCGCCGCTTCCGCCGCCAGATCGCGAGCCCGATCCACTTCGGCATGTCTTTCCGGCTCGGCAGGCATATCGATTCCCTTGAGCAACAACGGCATGCCGATACTGGCGACTATCAGCGAAACGATGATCACCCCGGCCGCGAGCAGAATCGCCAGATCCCGTGCCGGAAACGGCGTGCCATCATTCATCACCAGCGGCAAAGTCAGCACACCGGCCAGGGTGATCGCCCCACGCGCACCAGCCACCGAGGTCGCTGCAGCGATACGCCAGACCTTGCGTGGCCTGGGTTCGGTCGATTTGCTCCCGAAAAACCTGGTGACCCGAATGGAAATCCAGACCCAGGCGAAACGCAGCAGACCGAGCGCCAGGTTGATCACCAGCACGTAGAAAAGCAGTTGCTGCCAGTCTGGCCGGCCAATTTCCTCCATCGCCAGGCTGGCGCCGGCGACGATACCCGGCAACTGCTCGCCGAGCAGGACGAAGATCAAGCCGTTGAGCGCAAACTGCAGCATGTCCCAGACCGCGGTACGCTGCACCCGCGTCACCGCCAGCACTTTGCCGGACAGCTCGTTGTAGCTCATGGCGATACCGGCGGCCACTGCGGCAAGAATGCCCGAACAATGCAGATGCTCGGCAGCCTGGTAGGCCAGGAACGGCATGATCAGACTGATGAGAATCTGCGCGCCAGTCTCTTCGCCAAAACGGTGCGAAATCCAGGACTTCGACTTGTTGATGATCCAGGTGATCGCGACGCCGATGGCGATACCACCCAGCGACAATTGCAGGAAAGTCAGGAAGGCTTCGGTCAGCACGAAGCTGCCGGTCAACGTAGCGGCCACGGCAAAGCGCAGACAGACCAGGCCGGAAGCATCGTTGAGGAGCGACTCGCCCTCGAGGATGTGCATCAGGCGCTTGGGCACCGGCACCCGTGCGGCGATCGCCGAAACCGCCACCGGATCGGTCGGCGAGATCACTGCCGCCAGAGCGAAAGCCACTGACAACGGTATGGTCGGGATCAGCCAGTGGACGAAATAACCAACCCCCAGCACAGTGAATACCACCAGCCCCAGGGCCAGGGCCAGAATCATGCCTCTATCGCGGAACAGGCCTTCCTTGGGGATTTGCCAACCGTCGAGAAACAGCAGGGGCGGCAGGAACATCAGGAAAAATACCTGAGGATCGAGCTCTAGGCGCCAGTCCGACACCATGCCGATACAAGTACCGAGAAAGATCTGCACCAGCGGCGACGGTAAGGGAACAGGTGACATGCGCACCAGAATGCTGGCGACCAGAACGGCCACGAACATGACCAGAATCAGCGTGATGGTTAGCATCAAAACTCCTGAAAACATCCGAAACAGCCGCTGCATCCACTGAGCAATCGACGCGGCAGACAAGCACAGCGAAACGGCGGCGGACGTTTCAGGGTAACAAAATCGCCGTTACGGAAAAAACGATCAAGCAGCAGATATCGAAGCAGATCCAGTACCTGCCGCAAAAATTGCCTCCTGCGATTGACGCCGCATCGGCGGATTGCCTGAAAGAATTGATCAGAAAACTCAGCAGACCGAAAAACAGCAGGATCAAGGGCATCAACTCCAGCACATTGTCGCGCTGGGTCCAGATCATGATCGAGGCGTAGTTGTCAGGTTGTGAGACGTCATTCAACCCAAACCCCTGCCCCGCGCCAGCAGCAGCATTTGCTTTCTCGTCCAACCACTGAAGAAAATAACCGCCACGTGCGATCATGATCGACGCTCACCCTCCTGATGCGACAGGGTCTTGGCCCATCAGCATCGCCCACAAGGAACCTAGAATGGCTCCAAGACATGTAATCAATGCTTCGGTAAGTCCCAAAGGCAGTCTGGAAACCCTATCTCAACGCGAAGTACAGCAACTGAGCGCCGCCGGTTCGGGCAGCGTCTACACGCTATTCCGCCAATGCGCCCTGGCGATCCTCAACACGAGCGGCCACAGCGACAACGCCAAAACGATTCTCGAGCTCTACAAGGACTTCGAAGTCCGCATCCACCAACAGGATCGTGGCGTGCGCCTGGAACTGCTGAATGCGCCAGCGGATGCTTTCGTCGATGGCGAGATGATTGCCAGTACCCGCGAAATGCTGTTCAGTGCCCTGCGCGACATCGTCTATACCGAGAGCGAACGCGGCAGCCCGCACATCGACCTGAGCAACTCGCAGGGAATCACCGACTACGTCTTCCACCTGCTGCGCAATGCCCGCACCCTGCGTCCCGGGGTCGAGCCGAAAATGGTGGTGTGCTGGGGCGGTCATTCGATCAGCGCCGAAGAATATCGCTACTCCAAGAAAGTCGGCCACGAACTGGGTCTGCGCAAGCTGGACATCTGCACCGGCTGCGGCCCGGGTGTGATGAAAGGACCGATGAAAGGCGCCACCATCGCCCATGCCAAGCAGAGGATCAACGGCAGCCGCTATCTGGGGCTGACCGAACCGGGAATCATCGCGGCCGAGACGCCCAACCCGATCGTCAATGAACTGGTGATCCTGCCGGACATCGAGAAGCGCCTGGAAGCCTTCGTGCGCGTCGGCCACGGGATCATCATCTTCCCCGGCGGCCCTGGCACTGCCGAAGAGTTTCTCTACCTGCTGGGCATCCTGATGCACCCGGACAACCGGGAGCTACCCTTCCCGGTCATCCTGACCGGCCCCAAGAGCGCCGCGCCCTACCTGCAACAATTGCATGCCTTCGTCGGCGCCACGCTGGGCGAAGCTGCACAGAGCCACTATCAGATCATCATCGACGACCCTGCCGAAGTGGCCAGGCACATGGCTCAGGGACTGATCATGGTCAAACGCTTCCGCCGGGAGCGCAACGACGCCTTCCATTTCAACTGGCTGCTCAGGATCGAAGAAGGGTTCCAACGCCCGTTCGAACCCTCTCATGCCAACATGGCCAGCCTGCAACTCAAGCGCGAATTACCGCCTCACGCGCTGGCCGCCAACCTGCGCCGCGCCTTTTCCGGCATCGTCGCCGGCAACGTGAAAGACAAGGGGATTCGCCTGATCGAGCAACATGGACCCTACGAGATCCATGGAGATACCGCGATCATGCAGCCGCTGGATCGCCTGTTGCAGGCGTTCGTCAATCAACATCGTATGAAACTGCCGGGCGGCACGGCCTATGTACCCAGCTATCGAGTGGTAACCTGAAAAGCGGATCGAGGCTTGCGGAGAGCCTCGATTCATCCTCGGCAACATACCTATATTCTTATATCCAAAGGCTATTTATTTTCCATTCCGGATTTTGCTTAGGGTATAGCCAACCGGACCACCGGAGCCTCGCCAATCCAGCCTGCTCCGGTTCATCTTTGCGATGCCGCGATGCGGCATTATCAAAGATGAGACATTCGATGAAACCCCTCGCACGTTACCTCTACGGCCTGCTGCTGGTCGCAACCACCTGCCTGACCCAGGCTGAAACCCTGGATATCAGTTATCAGCGCTCATCAACGCTGCTGATGCTGCTGAAACGCAACGGCGCCCTCGAAGAACGCCTGAAACCCTTGGGCTTCGAGATCAAATGGCACGAATTCTCTTCAGGGCTGCTCAGCTCGCTGAATGCCGGCAGCGTCGACCTGCATGCCGATGTAGCCGATGCCTTCGCTTTGTTCACCCAGGCTGCCAACGCGCCCCTGACCTATTACGCCAAGGAAGACAGCCAGCCGGCAGCTCAAGCGATTCTGGTCGCCAAGGACTCGCCAATCCGGAACATAGCCGAGCTCAAGGGACGCAAGGTCGCCGTGAGCAAAGGCTCGGGCAGTCACTTCCTGCTGTTGTCTGCCTTGCAAAAAGCCGGACTGAGTAGTAACGACATCCAGCCCCAGTATCTGGAAGCACCGGATGCACTGGCAGCCTTCGTCAATGGCCAGGTGGATGCTCTGTCCATCTGGGATCCCTTCCTTTCCAGCCAGGAGCGCAGTGGCAAGGTCCGGGTGCTGGCCAATGGCAGCGACGGTATCGCCGCCTATTACCGTTTCTACATGGCCACCACCACGTTCGCCGAACAGCATCCGCAGGTGCTGCAAATTGTGTTCGACGAGCTGCAGAAAACCGGCAGATGGGTCAAGGAGCATCCACGCGAAGCGGCTGAAATCCTCGCGCCGCTATGGGGTAACCTGCCCGTGGAGGTCGTCGAACAGGCCAATAGCCATCGCAGCTACTCCGTCATTCCTGTGCGCCGGGATGAGCTGGACGAGCAACAGCGAATCGCTGACCTTTACCAGCAAGCCCATATCATTCCCCAGAAGCTGAATGCCAGGGACATCCGTATCTGGCAGGCACAGTAAACCAGACAACCGCACCAACATCTCCCTTGCGGCTACAGCCCGAACAGCTGTGCCGCATTGCCGTAGAGCAGCTTGTTGCTCATCACCTGAAACCGGGAGCCAGGAAATCGTCGACGGACTGGCCCAGTGACATTAGCTTGATTACCAGCAGCCAATCGAAGAACAAGCCTTCGGCTTTGATGGCTTTGCCTCTGTGCGAACGGCAACGGCTGTTGCCGCTTCAAGGATGCACGTTGGGGAATTGGCTACTTGCCTAGTCAAGACAGCCAGAATTCTGGATCAGCTACCCGTTCTTGAGCAGAGATTTACGGTCGAATATTCCATGACATGCCGCTGCCCCTGGTAATCATCGTAGGTCATTCGGGTAAGCACGGCACCGCACTCATCAGCAGCCCGCGTGATGCTGATCACCTTGGCAATATTCGGATGCATTGAGTAATGGTATTTTTCGATCTTCGCAGACGTCTGCTGCTCCGTCGCCGTGCCATACGCAGGACGCGAAATAACCGTATCCAGTTTATGATCAGCCGCAGGTTCCTGTATTCCGCCGGCTACAGCCGTACACGACATTCCAGCCAAAGCCAGCAAAGCAATTAGTTTTTTCATTGAAGGTCACCTATCGAGCGATATTTCATGGGTTGATTCCATCAGCCTCGCAAGGAGCCAGCACCAACATAAGAAAAACCTTTTTTATTACATACTCCCTTTTAGCGCCGCTACCTTATTTAGCTGAGATATGCCTTTACTGCATTTATTAAGATAAGAGCTCTTCATTGAAAGGTTCCAGCGGCAGTTACAACAATGACTTTTGCCAGAATCTGCAATAATCCAACTCTCAACTTTATGCAGCAACGCTCAAGATCGCGGCTTGCTGACGATTCTCAATGCCTGCTGAAAACCTTGTGCCGACGAGCCCGCTGCGAATGGCTGCACCTCGTCGGCAAGCGTAAGCTTCCCTATCCAAGCGGCCCCTCAAATACCCATGCCGCAGTAGTACCCTATCGCCTGACGGCAGATAACTGCGCCTCAATAAGCGCCACCTTTCAATAACACCCGAGTGAATGTATCTATCACTATCAACACTCATTCAAATATTAAAACAATTTAAATCTATTCAAAAACAGTTTGAGATATTAATTAAAGATTTCCACAAGTATATTTTTTACGTGAAAACAACCTCAAAAATCACGTTGAACCGTAATAACCAAATCGATGATCAGCATCATGCAAGATGCACATCAAACTCATATAATCATTTTTATATCAATAATATAAATACATCATACAACAATCACCAGGTATCTTTTTGATCAACTGTTCAATAGCCAACAGTGATCTCGATTAACCATTAAATCGATCCAGGCCAATTTCTCATCGTCATACTGTTGCCTGACGTTCAACGCCATAACAAAGTGTTGCCCCACATACATCTGTTATTTTCAAAACAATAAAAAAAGCGTGAAAACATGCTTCATTAAGTTCGGCACGAACCTTGCCATAAACTTTCAATACCAAGTCAGGAATGAACTCATTTAAAAAGAATACGTTTTAAACGTTATTAAAACAGGAGTTATTCGAATATGGCCTCTCGCATTATTCTCAATGCCTTCGACATGACCTGCGTCAGTCACCAGGCCGCCGGGACCTGGCGCCATCCAGAAAGCCAGGCATGGAAATACAAGGATCTCGATTACTGGGTCGACCTGGCCAAGCTGCTTGAACGTGGTTATTTCGATTCGTTGTTCATCGCCGACGTGGTGGGTGTCTACGATGTCTATCGCGGCTCGGTGGAAACCTCGCTGATTGATGCCGACCAGGTGCCGGTCAACGACCCATTCTTTCAGGTGCCGGCCATGGCCGCTGTTACCAAGCACCTGGGCTTCGGCGTGACCTCGGCGCTGACCTACGAACTGCCGTATGCGCTGGCACGTAAATACTCCAGCCTCGATCACCTGACCAAAGGCCGGGTGGCCTGGAACGTGGTGACCTCCTACCTGAACAGCGCCGCCCTCAATCTCGGCCTCAAAAAACAGATTTCCCACGATGAGCGCTACGACATCGCCGACGAATTCCTCGATGTCACCTACAAGCTGTGGGAAGGCTCCTGGGATGAGGACGCAGTACTGCGCGACCGTGAAAAAGGTGTGTTCACCGATCCAACCAAGGTTCACCCCATCGGTCACAAAGGCAAATATTTCGATGTACCTGGCATTCACCTCTGCGAGCCTTCGCCACAGCGGACCCCGGTGATCTTCCAGGCTGGTGCCTCCAGCCGAGGCCGCGACTT
Source organism: Azomonas macrocytogenes (assembly GCF_014191985.1). Taxonomy (GTDB): domain Bacteria; phylum Pseudomonadota; class Gammaproteobacteria; order Pseudomonadales; family Pseudomonadaceae; genus Azomonas; species Azomonas macrocytogenes. The sequence continues at coordinate 35,161 of NZ_JACHXI010000023.1, read as the reverse complement.
TGCTGCCAAGCACGCCGAAGGCGTATTCATCAGCCCGGCGACCCCGGAGCAGGCTCGAACAGTCTCCGACGATATTCGCGACCGGGCCGTACAAGCGGGCCGTCAGCGCGACTCGCTGAAAATCTTCGTCCTGCTCACCGTGATCACCGGCGAAAGCGACGAAGCTGCACAGGCCAAATACGAGGAATATCTGCAGTACAGCAACGGCGAAGGCATGCTGTCGTTCTATGGCGGCTGGACTGGTGTCGACTTCTCCGAGTACGACCCGGACCAACCGCTGGAAGCCATCGACAATGACAGCATCCGCTCGGTGCTGGAGTTGCTGTCAACCGCCGACCCGAACCGCAAGTGGACCCCCCGCGACATCATCAAACATCGCAGCATTGGTGGTCTAGGTCCGGTATTCATCGGCGGCCCGCAGAAAGTTGCTGACGAACTGGAGCGTTGGGTGGATGTCGGCGGCATTGACGGTTTCAATCTGGCCTACGCCATCACTCCCGGCACCTTTGAGGACTTCATCGAGTTCGTCGTCCCTGAGCTTCAGCGCCGCGGCCGCGTGCGCACCGCCTATGAAGGCGAAACCCTGCGCCAGAATCTGTTGGATGGCGATTCCTCCCATGTCGCCGACGATCATCCGGCAGCCCGCTACCGGGGGGCCTTTAAAGAAGGCGCCAATGCCACCGCCCATACCAGGCCATCGAAATTCTCCGATCTCGTCTGAAGCCACAGCCCTAGCCCAAAAGGAACCTAAGCCATGTCCAGCGCCCAGTCTTTCAATCCGCTGTCTCGCGGTAGCGACTATGAACAGCTCGCCAAGCGCTTCCGCCCGATCTTCGAACGCATTGCCGAAGGCGCCGAACAGCGCGAGCGCGAACGCAGCCTGCCGGTGGAGCAGATCCGCTGGCTGAAAGAGGCTGGCTTCGGCGCCGTGCGCGTCCCGCAGGAATACGGCGGCGATGGCGCCTCGCTGCCGCAACTGGTGCGCCTGCTGATCGAACTGGCGACTGCCGATTCCAATCTGACGCAGGCTCTGCGCGGTCATTTCGCCTTTGTCGAAGACCGGCTCAATGCGGCGCCGAGCCCCGAGCGTGATCGCTGGTTCAAGCGTTTCGTCGACGGCGATCTGATAGGTAACGCCTGGACGGAAATCGGTGCCGTGAAGATCGGCGACGTGGTCACCAAGGTCTCTCCCGAGGGCGATCACTGGCGGCTAGACGGCACCAAGTACTACAGCACCGGCAGCCTCTTCGCCGACTGGATCGATGTCTATGCACAGCGCAGCGATAACGGCGGCGATGTGATTGCCGTGGTCAGCACGCATCAGGACGGCGTCAAGCGCAGCGACGACTGGGACGGCTTCGGCCAGCGCACCACCGCCAGCGGTACCACTGTGTTCGAGAATGCCCGGGTCGAAGCCGAGAATGTCATCGACTTCGCCACCCGCTTCAAATACCAGACTGCGCTCTATCAGTTGAATCTGCTGGCAGTCCTGGCGGGCACCGGCAAGGCCATCGAGCGCGATATCGCCCGCCATGTCCGCGAGCGCACCCGTGTTTTCAGCCATGGTAACGCACCAAGGGTCAGTGAGGACGTGCAGATACAGCAGGTGGTCGGGCAGATTTCGGCACTGGTCTACGCAGCCGAAGCCACTGCGATTCGTGCCGCCGAACCCGCCCAATGGGCCTACGAGGCGCGTTTCGGCAAGGACGATGAAAACGAACGGCAAGCCAATATCGCCGCCGAGATTGAATCGGCCAAAGCACAGGTCGTCGTCGCCGAATTGATCCTGCGCGCGGCCAGCGACCTGTTCAACGCCCTGGGCGCATCGGCGGCACGAATCGACAAGGTACTCGATCGCCACTGGCGCAACGCCCGCACCGTCGCTTCGCACAATCCGCTGATCTACAAGGCGCGCATCATCGGTGACTGGCTGATCAACGGCACCGAGCCGCCCTATATCTGGCAGATCGGCGACGGGTCGGACAAGGCCGCCTGAAAGCCAGCCCTTTCAAGGTGTTTGGTTTCAAAACTCGGGATTTCCAGACCGCAGCCCCCGGAGCGGTACCGGAAGGAGGGAACCCCGACCGCAAAGCGGTTAGGGCCGGAAAGCACATATCGCAGGCACCCATGCGCTTCCCTCTCCCGCTAGTTGGGTGACTACGAGGAAACGAGGCATCCATAGGGTACGAGCCGCTGCCGACTGCTGAAGCTGAATGCCAACGCGCCGGCCAGCGCTTCAAGAAATAGCGACCGCATTGAGATAGTGATCGCCCAATTTACGCTGCTGTTCGAACAACAGCGGTTCCGGCTCACCAGCAGGCTGGTGAGGCAGATCGTTACCCGTCAACCTGCGCTGCAGCTCAGAGCCCAGCCTGGCCGCTTCCACCGCGGCCAAACGCGCTTCGATGGCAGCCGTGGCAGAGGTCCCGGCACGTTGCTGTAGGGATTCAGCGGCGTTAATGCGAACCTGCAGCTCACCGATACTGGCAATCACCAAGGCATCGTTTCTGCTCGGTTGTGTGCGCAAATATTCGACCAGGGCGGTCAGGGTATTGCGGGCATAGGCCAGATCCGGCTGGCTGTGGGAATGCGTATGGGGCATGGCTGGGAGCTCCTTCAATTCCAGGAATGACGTGCCGGCTTGACGCCATTGAGCACATGGTTGCCGATCAGGTGATATTTCCAGCGCACCGGATCGTGCAGGGTATGAGTGCGTGCATTGCGCCAGTAACGATCCAGATCCTGACGCGAGGACACCGAGCGCGTTCCACCCAGTTCGAACAGCTTGCTTGACGCCAGCAAAGCGATCTCGGTGGACAGAACCTTGGCCTGGCCGACGATCACCGAAGCCTCGGCCACACTTTCCTCGCTCGGTTCAGCCAAGGCGCGCTCCACTGCCTGGGCGGATTTTTCAAGGATTGCCTCGGCCGCGCGCAGGCGCCACGCCAATTCGCCGATGGCCGCCTGGCTCAGCGGATCCTGCCAGCCGTGCTCCAGACCGCTATCGACCCAGGGCCGGGCTTCGCGCGCGACACGCAGGGTCTCGGCGAAAGCGCCGCGAGCGATGCCAGTATCCACGGCGGCCTGGATGATCTGCGAAACCGGGCCGTCGGCGGTCGGCTGGTCATAGGCTCTCCAGGCCGGGATTACCTCACTGGCAGGAACCCGCACGTTCTCGATCAGTACCTTGCCGCTGGCGGTGGTGCGCTGGCCGAAACCGTCCCAGTCGTCGATGACCGTCAGCCCCTGGGCATCGCGCGGCAGGAAGGCGATGAACGGGCGATTCTCCCCATCCACTCCCACCACCGGCACGATATGGGCGAACAACGCACCGGTGCAGTAGAACTTCTCGCCATGGACGACCACCGTGTCGCCCTCGAAGCGAACCCTGGTTTCGAAGGCGGTGACGGTCTTGCTCCTGGCCTCGGAGAAGGCATTGCCAAAGCGATAGCCTTCCAGCACCTTGGCGAAGTAGCGCCCCTTCTGCTCTTCGTTGCCGGTCAGCAACAGGTTGTTGAGCACGCCGAAATGATTCTGCGGCAACTGGCCGAGGGAGGAATCCGCCGCCGAGATGGTAGCGACCACCTCGCTCAGGGTGCTCCAGGAAACACCGGCACCGCCATAAGCCTTGGGCACGGTAATCCCCCAAAGACCACTCTCAGAAAAGCGCTCAAGCTCCTCCCATGGCAGACGCCGCTCACGGTCGCGCTCGCCAGCTTCGCGGGCGAAGTCCTCGGCCAGCTGCTGAGCGACCTCGATTGCCTCGGCGTCACTGCGGATAAGCTTTGCCTTGCGTCGGGGCGTTGGCGACGCCTGCGCAGGCAGGTTGGAAACGGTGCTTTGGGTCATGCAATGGCTCCTTGCGGGACAGGTTTGGCCGAACAGGCTTGCCAGGCTTACAGCAGCACCCATGCCAACTTATTAAACCATTTAAAATCATATAGTTGAGCAGGATATCGATTTACCCCTGAAAGTCGCTCGACGGACAGTCTGTGGATTCGTTGCCCGCCAGCGGACAGTGATGAGGCAGAGCAGCCGTACATCCAGCGAACGCCACATAACTGGCGGACGCAGAAAGACGAATTCCAGACTCGCCAAGAAGAAATCAGGCACTGCGCCCCCCCAGATAGAAGTGTTGAATGTCTTCGTGCGCCTCGCCCTCGCCCACCACCCGACCGTTTTCCAGGATGTAGGCGTAGCCGGCATGGCGCAGGGCGACGTTGAGATTCTGTTCGGCGACCAGGAAACTCACGCCTTCCCGGGCATTGAGCTGGGCGACGATCTCGAAAATTTCCTCGACGAGGATCGGCGCCAGGCCCATGGAAGGTTCGTCGAGCAACACCAGTTTCGGCCGGGTCATCAGTGCGCGGCCGATGGCCAGCATCTGCTGCTCGCCCCCGGAGGTCAGCCCGGCCTGGGTCTTGCGCTTGGTCTTCAGACGTGGAAACCAGGCGTAGATGCGCTCCAGGTCCCGTTCCAGTTCGCGGCGGCCCGGATTGCGCAGGAAGCCGCCGCTGCGCAGGTTCTCCTCGATGCTCAGGTGCGCGAACACATGGCGCCCTTCGAGAACGTGGACGATGCCGCGGCGCGCCAGCTCGTTGGGCGCCACCCCGGCGGTATCCACGCCGAGAAAGCGGATGGCGCCACGGCTAACCTGGGCGCGGTCGGCCCGGACCAGGCCGGAGATGGCCTTGAGGGTGGTGCTCTTGCCGGCGCCGTTGGCGCCCAGCAAGGCGACAATGCCGCCCTGCCCGACGCGCAGCGAGACGCCGGCCACGGCGAGGATCGCGCCGTCGTAGATCACTTCGATGTCCTGCACGGCCAGCAGCTCGACGGGAGCGGCGGCGCAATGGGTCTGGCTGTTCATCAATGGATTCCTGTCGGTCAAGGCGGGCCAGGCTGTGCCGTTACCCGCCCGCTAGTGAGTGAATAGATCAGGCCAGGCGCAGCGCCTCAGCTCTCTGCGCCGCAATCACGCGGGGTCACGCTTTTCTCCCTAGCGTATTCCGCCGACTTGGCCTCGATCAGAGGGCGCAGGGTCTGGCGGTCGGCCTGTACCCAGTCGGTGATCAGCTTCCACTGGCCACCGTCCCACTGTTGCACCTTAGCCGCGCCACCGCCCTCATGGTCGTTGCAGGACAGCTTGAGTGGTTGCATCAGGCCGAGAAAACCGATTGTCTCGAGGCGGGCAGCGTCGATGTTCAGGTGCTCCAGCCCCCAGCGGCCTTCGTCACCCTCCAGCGGACGCTTGCCGAATTTTTCCTGCCCGGCGCGGATCGCCTCCACAGCAATGGCGGCGTTCACCAGACCGGAGTTGTAATAGACGCTGCCGAAACTTTTCGGGTCCTTCAGATCGCTCTTGCCCTTATCGAGGATATGTTCCTTGATGCGCTTGTGGATCTCGAAGCCGGCGCCACCCGGATAGGGCGTGAGCGCTAGATAACCCTTGCCGGCCGAGCCAGCGGGTAGCACGTCCTCGTCGGAACTGGCCCAGATATCGCCGACGATGCGCTCGACCGGAAAGCCGAAGCGCGCTGCGGTCTTGATCGCCACCGGGGTGGACACGCCCCAGGTGCGCAGGAATACCCAGTCCGGCTTGAGCTGGCGTACCTGGCGCCACTGCGCCGACTGCTCGTTGCCCGGGTCGGCCACCGGTATCTGGATGTTCTCGAAACCGTACTTTTCCGCCAGCAGCTTCAGCGGACCCTGGGTTTCCCGGCCATAGGCGGAGTCGTGGTAAACGGTGGCGATTTTCTTGCCCTTGAGCTTATCCAGCCCGCCCTCGCGTTCGGCGACATAATTGATGAAGGCCGAAGCCTCGCTGTAGAAGGTCAGCATCACCGGGAAGTTATAGGGGAACACGCTCCCATCAGTAGCCTCGGTGCGACCGTAGCCGAGGGTGATCAGCGAAATCCTGTCGGCGGCGGCCTTGTCTGCCAGGGCATAGGCGGCCGGGGCACCGTTGGGTTGGTAAACCGCCACCGGCGCGCCGTTCAGGCCGTTCTTGAAGCGCTCGTAGCACTCGATGCCCTTCTCCGCCGTCCACTCGGTCTCGCACTCCTGCCATACCAGTTTGACGCCGTTGATGCCGCCTTCCACCTCGTTGATATAGCGCAGGTAATCGATCATCCCGGCCCACACCGGGATACCGCTGGAGGCATAGGCGCCGACCCGGTAGGTGGCCAGCGGAAAGAACTGTTCGTCGGTTGCCGCCTGGGCGGGCAAGGTATTGCAAATGCTCAGCGCGAGGAATGCGCCGACGAAGGTGCGTTTCAAGGTTGCATGCATGTCGTTACTCGCTCGTATGAATCGAAAGACCGGCGCTATTGCCGCCTCGCACCGGCGTTGTTCCAGATGCCGGGTAAATAGTTGCCTCGGCTCAGCGCTCGGCGGCGCAGTTGCGCGGGGTGATGCCCTTTTCCTTGGCGTAGGCGGCGGACTTGGCTTCGATCAGCGGGCGCAGGAGTTGGTGGTCGGCGCGAATCCAGTCGGTCACCAGTACCCATTGCTGGCCGTCCCATTGCTGTACGCGGGCGGCTCCACCGCCTTCGTGGTCGGAACAGGAAAGTTTCAGCGGCGCCAGCAGACCCTCGAAGCCGATGGCCTTGAGGCGGGCAGCGTCGATGTCCAGGTGCTCGAAGGCCCAGCGGCCCTCCTCGCCATTCAATGGACGGTTGCCGAATTTCTTCTGCCCAGTGCGCAACGCCTCCACGGCGATGGCCGCATTGATCAGGCCGATGTTGTAGTAGACCTCGCCGAAATACCGCGTGTCTTTCAGGTCGCTCTTGCCTTGGTCGATGATGTACTGCTTCAAGCGCTGATGGATCTCGAACGCCGTTCCACCGGGGAACGGCGCCAGCGCCTGGTAGCCCTTGGCCGCGCTACCGGCCGGGATCACGTCGGCTTCGGAACCGGCCCAGACATCGCCGACGATGCGCTCGACCGAGATGCCGAAGCGCGCCGCGGTCTTGATCGCCACCGGGGTGGACACGCCCCAGGTGCGCAGGAACACCCAGTCCGGCTTGATCTGGCGCACCTGGCGCCATTGCGCGGATTGCTCGTTACCGGGGTCGGCCACCGGTATCTGGATGTTCTCGAAGCCATACTTCTCCGCCAGCAGCTTCATCGGCGCCTGGGTTTCGCGACCGTAGGCGGAATCGTGGTAGACGGTGACGATCTTCTTGCCCTTGAGCTTGTCCAGCCCGCCCTCGCGCCCGGCGATGTAGTTGATGCCCACCGACGCCTGGCTGTAGTAGTTCATCAGGATCGGGAAGGCGTAGGGGAACACGCTGCCGTCGGTGGACTCGGTGCGTCCGCCGCCGCCATCGATCAGTGGAATTCTGTCGGCGGCGCCCTTCTCCATCAGCGCATAGGAGCCCGGCGTGCTATGGGTGAAGAAGAAGGCGGTCGGCGCGCCATCCTGGCCAGTCTTCAGGCGTTCGTAGCACTCGACGATGCGGTCGACGTTCCACTCCGTCTCGCACTCCTGCCAGACCAGCTTGACGCCGTTGACGCCGCCTTCCACCTCGTTGATGTAGCGGAAGTAGTCGATTTCGCCGGCCCACCAGGGGATGCCGCTGGAGGCATAGGCACCGACCCGGTAGGTGGCCATCGGAATGAATTGCGCGTCGTCGGCCGCCCACGCCTCCGGCGGGCTGGCCTGAAGGCCCAGGACAAGGCTGGCGACCAGGGAATACTGCAAGGTTTTACGCATGTCTTTCACTTCTGCTGGTTGGGTATGGATTCATCCCTCCCGAGGTCGGGTCAGGTGGTCGAAAGCGATCAGAAACGCAGCGGCCAGACCCGCAAGCGTTCGCGCAGATTATCGAGCAGGCGGATCAATCCCTCCGGCTCCTTGATCAGGAAGGTGATGATCAATGCGCCGAAGATGATTTTTTGCAGGTTCTGCAATTGCCCGGCATCGACGTGGCCGCCGAACAACCACTGGCCGGCCTGATTGAGAAAGATCGGCAACAGGCTGATGAAGGCGGCGCCGACGAAGTTACCGGCGATGCTGCCCATGCCGCCGATAATGATGATGAAGAGGATCTGGAACGAACGGTTGATATCGAAGCTCCCGGCGCTGGCGGTGCCCAGGTAGGCGAAGGCCCAGAGCGCGCCGGCCACGCCCAGGTAGAAGGAACTGACGGCGAAGGCCAGGCGCTTGTAACGGTCCACCGGGATGCCGATCACCGCCGCGGCGGTATCCATGTCGCGGATCGCCATCCAGTTACGGCCGACCTGGCTACGCACCAGGTTGACCGCCACCCAGGTCAGCAGCACCACCGTGCTCAACACCAGCAGGTAACGCCCCACCGGCGAGGCCAGGCTGTAGCCGAACAGCTCCAGGCGCGGCGCACTGATGGTGCCGGAGGAGCTGTAGTTGTAGAACCAGGGGAACTTGGTGAATACCCATTCGAGGAAGAACTGCGCGGCCAGGGTGGTGACCATCAGGTAGAAGCCCTTGATTCGCGAACTCGGAATGCCGAACAGGAAACCGACCGCCGCAGCGATCAGCCCGCCGCCGAGCAACGCCAGTGGCAATGGCAGCCCCGGTACGCGCAACAGCAGGCTGTAGGTGGCGAAGGCACCCACCGCCATGAAGCCGGCGGCACCCACCGAAGTCTGTCCGGTATAACCGGTCAGCAGATTGAGGCCGAGCCCGGCCAGCGACAGCACTAGGAACGGGATCAGAATGGCATTGAGCCAGTAGTCATTGCCCAGCCAGGGCAGCACACCGAAGGCAGTCGCCAGCAGCACCAGCAAAGGCCATGGCAGATGCCGGGCGACCAACTCCACGGGGGCGTTGTCGACAGCGGCGGACAGAGGGTGAGAGGTTGCAGTCATGAGGTCACACTCGTTCGATGGTGCGCTCGCCGAACAGACCGGCGGGACGGATGTAGAGGAAGATCAGGGCGAGGAAGTAGGCGAACCAGGGCGTGATGCCGCCGCCGATCAGCGGACCGATGTAAGCCTCGGCGAGATTTTCCGCCGCACCGACGATCAACCCGCCGACGATAGCCCCGCCGATGGAGGTGAAGCCGCCGATGATCAGCACCGGCAGCGCCTTGAGCACCACCAGCGAGAGGGAAAACTGCACTCCCTGGCGCGCGCCCCACAGGAGCCCGGCGACCAGCCCGACCACCCCGGCCACCGCCCAGACGATCTGCCAGATGCGGTTCAGGTTGATGCCGATGGACAAGGCCGCACGGGTATCGTCGGCTACCGCGCGCAGCGACACGCCGATCCGCGTGTGGTTGAACAGCAGCGCCAGCACGATCACCAGCAGCGCCGCGGTAGCCGCCGCCACCAGATCGAACTGGCTGACCATGATCTCGCCGAAGAACAGCGGCACATCGTCGATGCCCAGATCCAGCGCACGCACCTGGGCGCCCATCAGCCCCTGGGCCAGCCCCTCGATGATGAAGGACAGGCCGAGGGTGGCCATGAACAGGGTGATCTGCGAGCGGTTGACCAGCGGGCGCAGCACGGCACGCTCGATGATCAGCGCGCCGATGGCCATCACCACCGAGGTCAGCAGCAGGGCCAGGACGAAGGGCACACCCTGCTCCTGCAGGCTGACGAAGGTCAGCGCGGCGAACAGCAGCATGGCGCCCTGGGCGAAGTTGAACACACCGCTGGCCTTGTAGATCAGCACGAAGCCGATGGCTACCAGCGAATACAGGGTTCCGGCGAGCAGGCCGCCGATCAGCGTTTCCAGAAAGAAGGTCATTTCGACTCCTGAATATTTTCCGCGCTCACCTGTAGGAGGAGGAAAACGAAAAACCCCCTCTCCCCGGCCTTCTCCCGCAAGCGGGAGAGGGAGAACTGCCCTGCCATTCCCCCGTCCACCTGCGGAAGAAGGAAAACAGCCCCGATACTCCCCTCGCCCACTTGTGGGAGAGGGGCCAGGGGAGAGGGAGAAAGCCTCTAATGCCGCGTCCCCAGGTAAGCGGCGATCACTTCGGGATTAACTTGCACTTCGGCCGGCGTGCCGTCGCCAACCTTGCGGCCGTAGTCGAGCACGACCACATGATCGGACAGGCCCATAACCACGCCGATGTCGTGCTCGATCAGCACCACGGTAGTTCCTAGGTCGCGGTTGACATCGGCGATGAAGCGACTCATCTCGTGCTTTTCCTCGGCGTTCATTCCAGCCATCGGCTCGTCCAGCAGCAGCAGGCGCGGTCCGGCGATCAGCGCGCGGCCCAGTTCGACGCGCTTTTGCAGGCCATAGGCGAGATTGCCCACCGCCACTTCGCGCCAGGGTTGCAGTTCGAGGAATTCGAGAATGCCCTCAGCCTGCTCACGAAACTGCTGCGCCTCACGCCGGGCGCGCGGCAGGCCGAAGGCCTGTTCGAAGAAATGGCTGCGCATGTGCCGCGACAGGCCAGTGAGGAGGTTGTCGAGCACGCCCATCTTCTTGAACAGCGCATTGTTCTGGAAGGTACGCCCGATACCCCGGCGCGCCGCCTCCAGTGGATGAATGCGGCGGAAGTGCTCGGTCTCGAACACCACCTCTCCGGAATCCGGGCGATACACGCCGTTGAGGATGTTGAGCAGCGAACTCTTGCCAGCGCCGTTGGGGCCGATCAGCGCACAGATCTCGCCGCGACGCACGTCAAACGACAATCCGGAGATTGCCTTGACGCCTTTGAACGACAGGGAGATATCGCGCACCTCGAGGATCGCCTCGATACTCGGAACACTGCTCATGCGGCCTGCTCCCGGTCCTCGCGAAGCCAGCCGTAAGCGTGTGGCAGCGCCACCACCGACGCGGGTCCGGGAAGAATCGTGCGCAGACGACGCAGGCCGAGCAGCTCGCGCACCCGCCCTTCAATCCAGCGCCGAATACCACGCTGGGTATCACGCGCGGCCCAGTCGCACAGTCGGCGACGCCAGCTATCGGCAGGTGCCAGGCGATGCTCGATCTCCTCGGCCAGCGCCTGCTGACGCGCTGACGACAGCAACAGAGTGACGGGAGAAACCTCGCGACGGTCGCGCGCCGCCGACTCGCTGTTTTCCGGGAAGGCCAAACCTTCACCGCGATCCAACCAGCGTTCAAGCAGCAGCGACAAGCCTTCGCGCCACTCGCTACCCTCCTCGCTCCACAGGCTGTCCTGTTCCTCGAATGCTTGCCAGGGCTGGGGCAATGCCACGGCCGGCGGCCCGGCCAACGGCAGCACCCGGCAGTTGCCTTGCTGGCGCGGTGCCGATCGGGCGGAGAACAGCAATAACTCGTGCGGTTGTTCGGCACCGACTTCCAGCCAGCGGGAGACCGCCTCGCGACTCTGCAAAAAGGCATGGCTCGGCCGGTAGCGCAGCAGCCACACACGCAGCTCTTCGCCCGCAAGCTGCCGCGCCGCCGAAACAACCTGGCCGCCGGCGGCCAGGGCCGCCAGGGCGAACAGGATCAGCGTTGGTTCCAGGGCGCCGCACAGCGCCAAGCGCGAATCAGAGCCGAATCCCTGGCGCCGCAACAAGGTCTCCAGCCGGGCGACCTCGGGCGGCACCTCGGCCCAGCGCCAGGCTTTCCAGCGCCCGCGCCGCTTGTGGCACAAGGCGATCGAGAGCGGGCGGCTGACGGCCCAGCGCCGCAACGACTCGGCGGCATTGACTGGCAAAGCGTCGGCGCTGGCCAGACCCGATTCATACACGCGCATGGCATTTCTCCCCGCAGGCCTCGTGGCCCGCCTGTAACCAAGGATGGGTCAAGCGATGGCCGCTTTGCTGCTGGGCTGCGTCGCGAGGGCGGCGAGGTCACGGTAGCCGGCGCCCGGATGGCTCTCCGGCAGCCGCGGGCCGGCGCCGAACAGCTTCTCGCGCAAGGTGCCGGGCGCGTATTCGGTCTTGAACGCGCCGCGCTTCTGCAACTCGGGCACCAGCAGCTCGACCACATCGACGAAGGTTTCGTGGGTCACCGCGTAGGCCAGGTTGAAGCCGTCCACATCGGTCTCCTCGACCCATTCCTGCAACTGATCGGCCACAGTTTGCGCGCTGCCGACGAACAACGGACCGAAACCGCCGATACCGACCCAGTCGGCCAGTTCTCGGACCGTCCACTGCTTGTTCGGATCAGCCGTGGAGAACGCCTCGACCGCCGACTGAATGGCGTTGGTATGAATGTGCTTGAGCACCTGATCGGGTCGGTACTGGCCGAAGTCGATACCGGTCCAGCCGGAGATCAGCGCCAGCGCGCCCTCGTAGCTGACGTAGGACTTGTAGTCCTGCCACTTGGCCTGGGCCTGGGCATCGGTCTCGCCGAGGATCACCGTTTGCAGGTTGAAGATGCGCACCTGGTACGGATCGCGACCGGCTTCGGCGGCGCGGCGGCGGATGTCGGCCACGGCGTTTTTGAGAATGACCTTGGACGGCGCGGCGACGAACACGCACTCGGCATGCTCGGCGGCGAACTGCTTGCCACGATTGGAAGCGCCGGCCTGATAGAGCACTGGAGTGCGCTGCGGCGAAGGCTCGCAGAGGTGGATACCAGGCACCTGGAAGTGTTTACCAAGATGATTGATCTCGTGGATCTTGCTCGGGTCGCTGAAAATACGCTTTTCGCGGTCGCGCAGTACCGCGCCCTCCTCCCAGCTGCCCTCGAACAGCTTGTAGAGCACTTCCAGGTATTCGTCGGCATAGTCGTAGCGATCATCGTGGCCGCCCAAAGCTTTCTGTCCCAGGTTGCGCGCGCCGCTGTCCAGATAGGAAGTGACGATGTTCCAGCCGATACGCCCCTTGGTCAGGTGATCCAGGGTGGAAAGGCGCCGGGCGAAGGGATAGGGATGCTCAAAGGTCAGCGAGGCGGTCAGACCGAAGCCCAGGTGTTCGGTGACCAGCGCCATCGGCGTGATCAGCGCCAGCGGATCGTTCACCGGCACCTGGGTGGACTGGCGGATCGCCGCCTCGCCGTTGCCGTTGAGCACGTCGTAGATGCCGATCACATCGGCGATGAAGATTCCGTCGAGCTTGCCGCGCTCAAGCAATTTTGCCAGATCGGTCCAGTATTCCAGGTCCTTGTACTGCCAGGCACGATCGCGTGGGTGCGCCCACAACCCGGGGGACTGGTGGCCGACGCAGTTCATCTCGAAGGCATTGAGGCGGATTTCGCGAGGCATGGGGTTCTCCTTGAAAAGTACCTACGGGCAAATTCGTCAAAGCGCGCCGCCTGGACGACACACTCGCTGGGATACCTTTCGCAGAAACCGTGCCACAAGTATAAATAGTTTAAAATCAATAACTTAATAATAAAAATTGAATTCCAAAGTGTATCTGGAGACGGCAGGCTGCTGATCGGCTGTTGAAGTGGAAACAGTTGCTGATCTGCGGGGAAAATGGCAGGCGCACAAGGTCCGTCCAGACAGAATCTCTGCTCGTCAAAGCAGGTTCAGAGGGTATTCGAGGATCAGCCGCAGCTCGTCGATGTTGGCTTCGGCGGTGTGGCCACCGCCTACTCGGTGAGTGGCTTGCAGGATGGTGAAACTCAGATCCTTCGCCGGTCCTTCCTGTACCGCATAAGTGACCCAGAAGTCACGCTCCCAGTGGCGACCGTCGCGGATGCCTTGGTAGGCAGCATAGCCCGGCCCGACGTGGCGACCGTCGATATCGGTACCCCGCACGTAGCGGGTAATGAAGCTCAGACCGGGAAGGCCAACAGCGGCAAAATCGTAGTCATAACGGAACATCCAGGTGCGCTCGTTAGGATTATTGAAGTCGGATATTTGCGAGCCGGTATTCAGGAAGAAATCCCAGGTGTTGTACACATAATCGAATGGCGAGTCCTTATCGATCCGAGTATGCGTCAGGGTGAAGGCGTGGGCGCCGGCGGTCAGGCCGACATGGGCGCTCCAGGAGTCGTTGTCGATATCGCCCAGCAGCGATTTGCCGGTATCGCGGGTACGGAAGTATTTGAACCCTGCGTTAAGGCTCAGGCTCTCGGCTAAGGGTTGCGTCCAGTCGACATACAGGGCCGTCTGATTCCAAATGTCATCAAGCTTGCCATGGTGCAGTTTGACGGCGAGCCGGTCGTTGAAACGATAATCGGCACCCACGTAGACAAAATCGTCGGACTCCTTGAAGCGCCCGCCGTAAGCGGTACCCAGATCACCATTGTGGGCAGTGGCGGCACGTTCGCTGGAGGACTCCAGCTTGCCACCCTGCAGGGTCAATCCCCTGATCGAAGTATTGTTGAAAAGCGTGCCGCGAAAGCTCTGCGGCAGTAGACGGGTGTCGCTCGAATACAGTACAGGACTCTTTATATGGTGGTCGCCATAACGCAGTTCAGTATTCTCGAACAGGCGCATCTTCAGCGCGACGTCGATCTTGCCAAACTCATCCTTGGGCTTTCCATCATAGTTATAGCCACGCCGAGGAATGAGACCACTGCAGCACGTACCATTACCAACCAGACCGTTGCCGCCGTCCAATTTGACCCCATACAAGCCGCGGACATCCAACCCGAAACCGACCACCCCCGGCGTGAAGCCGGACTGGAAGGTGGCAATCACACCATGCGCCCACTCGGAATTGCGGCTCTTGTTCTCACCATTCTGCGGGTTGGTAATGCCGTCACCGTTGCGATAATCCTGGGTCATGTAGAAATTTCGGTTGAGCACCTTAAAGCTGGCATCCTCGAAGAAACCCTCTCCGACCGCGGCCAGCGGAATGCTCATGGCAACGGAAAAGGATAGGGCGCGGGTTGAGTTTTGCATGGACTGGTTCCTGTCGATTGATCATGGCCGTTTCTCCTCGGTGGAGACGCGACATGCCTCATCTCAACATCCATGCCACAATAAAAACTCAATTTATTCAAATGGTTAAATGCGCACCCCGGATAAACCCGAAACCCGTATCCAAACAAAATGCCCGTTCGCTGTTGCCTGCCGGGCAGCGGCGGATCAGAGCCGATCCAGCGCCTGGATGAAATCGCCGACGATATCCACACTCTCCTCAATACCTACCGAGACCCGTACGGTGCCGTCGTGGATATCCAGCTCGGCGAGGGTCTCCGAGTTCAGGTTGCGGTGCGAGGTCTTGCCCGGATGGCTGATGCTGGTTGCCACTCCGGCCAGCGAGGGGGCGAATACCGCGAGCTGCAAGGCCTGGATCAGCCGGTCCACCTCGTCCAGCCCGCCCTTGAGGGTAAAGCTGAGCATGCCCGAACTGCCCTGGGGAAACAGCCGTTGCGCCAGGGTGTGATTCGGGTGCGAGGGCAGATCCGGGTAGTACACCCGCGCCACCTTCGGATGCGCCTCCAGCGCTTCGGCCAGCGCCAGGGCATTGCGCGAATGGGCCTGCATGCGCAGGGCCAGAGTCTTGGCGCCGCGAAAGGTCAGCCAGGCCTCGAATGGGCTGGCGCTGCCGCCGGCGTTGATCTGGAAGCGCCGCGCCCGAGCCACCCACTCGGCATCGCCGACCAGGATGCCGCCGGTGGCATCGCTGTGGCCGTTGAGGTACTTGGTGGTGCTGTGCAGCACCAGGTCGGCGCCGTGGTCCAGAGGACGGAACAGCGCCGGCGACAGGAAGGTGTTGTCCACCAGTAGCTTGAGATCGTGCGACTGCGCCAGCGCGGCCAGCGCCGGCACGTCGCTGACCCGCAACAATGGATTGGAGGCAGTTTCCGTGTAGATCAATCGGGTCCGTGGCGTGATCGCCGCTTCAACAGCGACCAGATCGCCGATATTCACCAACGTGACGGCGATGCCGAAGCGCGCCAGTTCCTTTTCCAGCAAGCTCTGGGTGGTGCCGTACAACTCGCGGCTGGCAACCAGGTGGTCGCCGCTATCCAGACTGCCCAGCAGCGCCGCGCTGATCGCGGCCATGCCGGAGGCGCAGAACAACGCCGCCTCGCCGCCTTCCAGTTCGCGGATCAGCGCCTCCAGCGCCGCCGGATTGGGATTGCCGAGGCGCGTGTACATGTAGTTGTCGGGATTGCCGGCCAGGAAGTCGTCGACCTGCGCCAGCGACTCGTAGACGAACACCGAGGTCTGGTAGATCGGCAGGATCTTGGGCTGGGTGACCCTTTGGCGGTCGATGTCGTTGCCAGCGTGTACGGCACGGGTGGAAAAGCCTGGGAAGCGTTCGGACATGGGAGGACCTGCGAAGCAAAGGAAAGGCGTCGGCGTTTTCACCCGGCGGCCGGGCGCAGACAGAGGATCGCCCGCGCCCGGCCCGGTTTCAAGCGAGCCCGAACAAGCGCGCCGCGTTGCCGTACAGCAGCTTGTCGATCACGCTTTCGTGAAAACCCAGGCCAAGGAAATCGGCGATGGACTGGTGGATCGGTCGGAACGGGTAGGAAGAGCCGAACAACAACTGATCGGAAAGGAAACCATTGGCCGCCTGGACGAACGCCTCGCTGCCGGGCAGGAACAGGTACATGTCCGGCACCGCCAGGATATTCTCATAGCGGAAGGCCACGCCCAGCAGTTGCTGAACATTCGGCCAATAGCCGTGGTAGCAGACGATCCGCAACTGCGGAAAATCGCGGGCGATCTTTGCCAGCCGGCCCGGATCGTTGAACGCCGGGTCCGGAGTGGTCGGCCCGGACATCAGAAACAGCGGGATACCCCGTTGAGCCAGGTGCTCGTACAGCGGGAAATACAACGCATCGTCGGGGTGCCGGGCCGGTTCGCCGAAGCCCGGCTCCAGATCGATGCCTGCCAGTCCCAGGCGATCGATGGCGCGATCCACTTCGGCCAGGGCTGCATCTATTCCCTGCAACGCCGGATCGACGCCAGCGATACCCAGCAGCTCATCATGCCCCTGCACGATTTCGTGGATGAAATCGTTGGGCAGGTGCTGGCTCGGTGTGTGCCGCCCCACCACCACCGCCTTGCTCAGCCCCGCTTCGCGGACTTCGGCGAGAAAGCCCTCGGCGGTCAGCGAGCGCTCGAAGTGCGCATCCGGGCCACGGGTGCCGACCCGCCGATTCAACCAGCGGGCGGTAGCATGCTCGGGCGAGCCGGGCGTGGCACCGAAGAAGTCGTGCAGGTAGGCTGGCCGGCAACGCATGTCGATCACGTTCATGCCGCCGCCTCGCTATTTTTAGCGCGGATATCGAAGGCGCCGCCGGTCAGTACCTGGTCGGTCACGGTAACCGGCTGTTTACCGGGCAATAGAGGGAAGACCAACTCGGCGAAACGGATGGATTCTTCCAGATGCGGATAGCCGGACAGCACGAAGCTGTCCACGCCGAGATCGGCGTACTCCTTCAGCCGCGCGGCCACCGTCTGCGGATCGCCCACCAGCGCCGTACCGGCACCGCCGCGCACCAGACCGACACCGGCCCAAAGATTGGGGCTGACTTCCAGCTTGTCGCGCCGGCCGCCGTGCAGCGCGGCCATGCGGCGCTGGCCTTCGGAATCCATGCTGGCGTAGTTGGCCTGGGCCTGGGCGATGGTCTCGTCGTCCAGATGGCTGATCAGCCGCTCGGCAGCGGCCCAGGCTTGCTCGTTGGTCTCGCGCACGATCACGTGCAGGCGCACACCGAAACGCACGGTACGGCCATATTTCTTTGCCCGCTCACGCACATCGGCGATCTTTTCCGCCACCGCCGCTGGCGGCTCGCCCCAGGTGAGATAGGCATCTACATGCTTGGCCGCCAGTTCATGAGCTGCCGGCGAGGAGCCGCCGAAATACAGCGGCGGATAAGGCTTCTGTATGGGCGGGAAGAAATTCTGCGCTTGCTGCACGGTAACGTGCTCGCCCGAAAAATCGACAGTCTTGC
Source organism: Azomonas macrocytogenes (assembly GCF_014191985.1). GTDB lineage: Bacteria > Pseudomonadota > Gammaproteobacteria > Pseudomonadales > Pseudomonadaceae > Azomonas > Azomonas macrocytogenes. The sequence continues at coordinate 17,436 of NZ_JACHXI010000023.1, read as the reverse complement.
CAGCCAGTAGATCGCGCCACACCGTGAGGAATTCGTCGGCAGCCTGATAGCGCTGGTCATGATCGAGGAAGACGCCTTCGGCAGCCAGTTCAGTGGCATCGCCACCCGGTACGACATTGAGCAACAGTCGGCCATGCAAGGCCTGGTCGAGCGTAGCGGCCTGGCGAGCGCAGGCGGTGGGCCCGCTGACCGAGGTGCGCAGAGCTACCAGCAACTTGATGCGGCTGGTCACCGGCACCAGGCTGGCAGCAGTAACCCAAGGGTCCAGGCAGCTGGCTCCGGTGGGAATGAGCAGACCGTCATAACCCAGGCTTTCAGCCGTAACGGCAATCTGCCGCATATATTCGTTGGTAGCCGGCCGACCGGAGGATGATTTGCCCAGATAGCGTGTATCGCCGGAAGTAGGCAGGAACCAGAAAATATCCAGACTCATGAATGAGCTCTCACAAACAGAAGAGGGAAAAGCCGGGAAACCTGCAGATACACACTCGGCAAGCGGTGCGGTACTGCGGGCTCGGCACTTCTCCTTTCTTCAGCAAGGGCTGTACCAGCCAGCATGCCCGCACCTCGCTGCTGCTTGCCCACAAGCCAGGCCTGGCGCGGCTTGCCGCCCTTCCCTGGCCAGCCTTTGGCCACTGTCGCAAAACCGCTACTGCGGCGGCCTACTGTTGCCCCCGATACTTTACCTGTTGATTTGCTGTTGCTCGATCAACACCACCCATATGACAAGTGTTGCCTGGCAAACACAATCGCGGCATCAACACCTCTCTCACAACCTCAGCAACTAAGTTAATAACTAAAGATTATTTATTTTTATTAACTTAGATCATTTAGCTTGCTTGCTGGACAGTTTGCAGCCATGTCGACGCCGGCTTCTACAGCGAAAACCGACACCGCACTGTTGCTTGTGAAACATTCCGATAACTGTTTATTTCGCAACAGTATTCGGCAAGGCGTACTCGATTCGTCCGTTAGCGCTTGGCCACGAGCTCGCGAGCCAGGCGAAAACGACTGAGGAAGCGGACCAGGCTGGCGCGAGTTTACGGGTAGTAAATGAACATGCCGATCGGGCTGGCGATCCAGACCGCTTTCAACGCCGTTTGACCGACGCGCAGCAGATCGTGAACAGGCTCTGACACGCCTTGAACATCCAAACCAGCAGAGGAACCGCATGTGACTGCTTCATCCCAATCCCTTCAGCCGATTTCACCTCTGCTGATTGCCCGCAAGCTGGCCAGTGAATTCGCCGAAACTGCTGCCGAGCGTGATCAACAGGGCGGCACCCCGAAGGCCCAGCGCGACGCCTTGCGCCGCAGTGGCCTGCTGGCCCTGAGCATTCCCCGCGAATACGGCGGCCTGGGTGCCAGTTGGAGCGAAGCACTGGAGATCGTCCGCGAATTTGCCCGCGTCGACAGCTCCATTGCCCATGTCTACGGTTTCCAGCACCTGATGCTGGCCACCGTGCGCCTGTTTTCCCGCCCCGAGCAGTGGCAACCCTGGTTCGAGCAGACGGCGCGCAAGAACTGGTTCTGGGGCAATGCGCTCAACCCCCTGGATACCCGGACCGTGGCCAGGCGTTGCGATGGCTGGCGCGAATTTTCCGGACGCAAGAGTTTCTGCTCCGGATCGGCCGATTCGGAAATGCTGATCGCCTCCGGGCTGGATGAGTCCAATGGCGGCAAACTGCTGATCGCCGCCATTCCCAGTGGGCGTACCGGCATCACCCTGCATGGCGACTGGGACAACATGGGCCAGCGCCAGACCGACAGTGGCAGCGTCACCTTCGAGCGGGTGCGGGTCGAGGAAAACGAGTTGCTGCTTGATCCCGGTCCGTTGAGCACACCCTTCGCCTGTCTGCGCCCACTGCTGGCCCAGCTGACGTTCGTCAACCTGTTCCTCGGCCTTGCCGAAGGCGCTTTCCATGAGGCCCGGCAATATACGCTCAAGGAAACCCGCCCCTGGTTCAAATCCGCCGCCGCCTTCGCCACCGAAGATCCCTATATCCTGCGCCACTATGGCGAATTCTGGGTCGGCCTGGAAAGCGTGCGCCTGCTGGCCAACCGGGCCAACGAGCTGTTTGACGAAGCCTGGAGCAAGCAGGAAGGGCTCGGTGCCCGCGAGCGCGGTGAACTGGCGCTGGCCATCGCCACTGCCAAGGTCGCCGCCACCCGCGCCGGCCTGGACCTGACCAGCCGCCTGTTCGATGTGACCGGCGCCCGCGCCACCCATGGCGCGCTGCGGCTGGATCGCTTCTGGCGCAACTTGCGGACCCAGAGCCTGCACGATCCGCTGGACTACAAGCTGCACGAACTCGGCGATTGGGCTCTCAACGAGTCGTTGCCGACCCCGACCTTCTATTCGTAGGGACCATCATGCAACTGCTGACCTTACCGCCCACGCCAGCACTCGCTACCTCGATCCGGGCCACCGCCCAAGTGTTCGAGGACCCCAAATCCGAGGCCCTGCTTGCCCATCTGCAGCAGATCGCACCCAGCGACGCCAGTGTGCTGATCATTGGCGAGACCGGCACCGGCAAGGAATTGGTGGCCCGCCATGTCCACAACCTGAGCAACCGCTGCAACGGTCCTTTCGTTGCGGTCAACTGCGGCGCTTTCTCGGAAAATCTGGTGGAAGCGGAACTGTTCGGCCATGAAAAAGGCGCCTTTACCGGCGCGCTCGGAGCCAAGGCGGGCTGGTTCGAGGAGGCCAATGGCGGCACGCTGTTCCTCGACGAGATCGGTGATTTGCCAATGCCGATCCAGGTCAAGTTACTGCGCGTGCTGCAAGAGCGCGAGGTGGTGCGCCTGGGATCGCGTAAAAGTATTCCGATCAACGTCCGGGTGCTGGCGGCCACCAATGTGCAGCTGGAAAAGGCCATCAACGCCGGTAACTTCCGCGAGGATCTCTACTACCGGCTCAACGTGGTCAGCCTGGAACTCTCGCCGTTACGCGAACGGCCTGGCGATATTCTGCCGCTGGCCAACCATTTCATCGTCGAATACGGCCGCCGCCTGGGCTACGAACAGATCGTCCTGGACCAGGACGCCCGCTGCAAACTGGTCGAGTATTCCTGGCCGGGAAACATCCGCGAGCTGGAAAACGTCATCCACCACACACTGCTGATCTGCCGCAACAACCTCATCCGTGCCTGCGACCTGCACCTCTCCAACCTGCGCCTCGAACGCCAGGAAGAGACGTCCCAAACCACCGACGAATCGGCCGAAGCCCTGCTGCAACGGGCCTTCCAGAAACTCTTCGAGGAAGAATGCGGCGCTCTGCACGAACGGGTCGAGGCCACCCTGCTGCGCACTGCCTACCGCTTCTGCCATGGCAATCAGGTCCACACCGCCAACCTGCTCGGTCTCAGCCGCAACATCACTCGGGCACAACTGATCAAGTTCGGCGAACTGGTGGTCAACAAGCGCCGACCGACACGCCATGAGCAGGACGGGCGGCTGGGCAGTCTGTCGATTTGAAATTCAGCTCAGGAAAAGTCTTGAAGCAGCGCGGCAAGTCACGGACACCGGAGCAATTCAGGCGAGCAATGCCTTAGCCCTCTGCAGGGTTTTACCACCACGCTCCAGACGCAGTTGATCGACCCCACACCGCACGGCCGTCAGTCCGGCACTCACGGCTTGGCAGCACGTAACTGCCGCCAGCCCTGCCGGGGCAATGTTGGAGGTTCTGGTGCACCTGGAAATCGACCCGGAAGATTTTCCCTCGACGCTGCAGCTAATCCGCATTGAGCTTCCCGACTCGGTTCCGCTGGCCGATTCCCCGATTCTGCCGGAGCATTGGAAGTCAGGCCCGCAGGCCACTCGGATTATCGGGGATCACTTTCTGGATGAGCGAAGCGCACTGCTTCTGCCAGTGCCGAGCGCGATTATCCCCTGCACAACCAACTACCTGTTCAACCCGGCTCACTTCGCGACTGACCTAAGAGCCTAGAAGCCCCCCAGTCCTACATCGGCCTATTTAGTCATGACCTGAATGGGTGTATTTCCTTACAGGAAAAAACCGAATGGCAAATTCATTGCTCCAAGCGGCATTGGAGTAATGAACTCTTCGCAGATTTATTCAGGAGATTCGGCGTATCGCTATCAAGCTTACCCAGCGACGGATAGATCCAGCTCACCTCATCGCGTGGCCGATCTGGCGCAAAGCTCATCAAGCCCGAGCTCGCCAGTCCCATATCACCGCAACAATACAACTGACTGTAGCCGTTGGATAAAGCCGGTGCGGCTCTGCCCATTAGGCGCAGATCAGGAACCGTGATTTCGAACGTTCGACAAAAACAGGAGGATATTAATGAGTGAAGCAGACGACAGGAACGGACCAGTCTCGAATACACGTCGCGGTGTGCTCGCGGGTGTGGCAGTAGGGCTCGCGGGAACGCTTGCCGCCAAGGTACAGGCACAACCGTCTGAACAGGCGAACAGCACCGCTGCACCACCGCCTTCCGATCCGCGCAAGCTTTATGTGCATCCCCCCTTCGCGGCACAGCCGCAGCCCTGGCCAGGGTTAGCCTCCAAGATGAATCCGCGCCCCGATCACGGCGAGACCAGCTACAAAGGCAGCGGCAAGATGGCCGGCCGAAAGGCGCTGATCACCGGCGGCGACTCCGGGTTGGGCCGCGCGGCAGCCATCGCCTATGCGCGAGAAGGCGCCGATGTGGCGATCAACTACCTTCCGCAGGAGGAGGAAGATGCGCGCGAAGTGATCGAACTGATTCGCCAGGCAGGCCGCAAGGCCGTGGCCATTCCCGGCGACATACGCGAGGAAGCGTTCTGCCAGAAGCTGGTCGCCGACGCTGTCGAGCAGCTCGGCGGGTTGGATACGCTGGTCAATTGTGCGGGAAGACAGCTCTACCACGAGGACTTCCTCGACCTGACCACCGAGCAGTTCGACTGGACGCTGAAGACCAATCTCTATGCGCTGTTCTGGATCATCAAGGCAGCGATCCCGCACATGCCACCCGGCGGTGCGATCGTGAACACGGGTTCGACCAACTCCTATGTTCCCGGCCCGATCATCCTGGACTATGCGCTGACCAAGGCGGCGATCACCAATTTAACCAAGGGCCTGGCGAAACAGCTCATGCCCAAGGGCATCCGTGTGAACGCCGTGGCTCCCGGGCCGTTCTGGACACCCTTGCAGGTCTGCGGCGGGCAACCGATGTCGGCGGTGGAAAAACACGGTGCCGACGTACCCATGGGGCGGCCCGGCCAACCCGTGGAAATCGCACCAGTCTTCGTCCAGCTCGCCTCGACCGAGGGCAGCTACCTTACCGGCCAGGTGTTTGGCGTAGCGGGCGGCAGCGGCATCCCCGGCTGACGGCCCTTGATGCGCTGCATCTTGCAGCGCGTCTCAGAGCCTGTTCAAAGGCTCGCGAGCTAACGCAGACTATTACCATGCGTCCCCCCATAACAGCAGTTACCCAGCCATCAGCCCTCAATGACAAACCAGGCCATTTTCCAGCTTGAGCATATCGAGGCCGAAGTCGCTGATGCGCTGACCAAGTGCCTGGTCCTGCAATCCTTGGCGCTGCCAGTCACGTAGCGCTGCCGCAAGCCAGGTGACAGTCTGGGGTTCTGTATCCGGCAGTTGCACATAACCACCGGTTTCCTGGCGTACTTCGAACGGCAGTTGGCGATAGAAGCGCCAGTCGGGCTGTTGCAGGAGCCATTCGACCAGGCGGAGGTCTTCTGCCAGCACATCGCATTCGCCAGCCATGAAGGCAGTGGCCGCCTGAAGCGATGAAGGATGGTTGCGCACCAAACCGCCCCTTTTGCTGATCGGCAGGTGGTATGGGCTGCCTTCGGCCAGGCAAACCGAATGCCCGGAGAGTGCTTCGGGCTCTGGCAGAGCGAGGGTACGCAACGCAATCAAGGCACCGCGGCCATGAACGGCAGAAGCCGGAACCGGCACTGCAGTCCTGGCCGCTGGCTCCGTCGCACCGGTAATCAACACGTCGACCTGCCGTTCGCGCAAGGCTGCCTCGCGCTCATCCGACGCCAGACCGAGCATTTCCACCGGAACCTTCAGGTAGCGCCCCAGTGCTTGTGCCAGTGCCGCATCGACACTATCCGGTTCGCGCCGGACTGGCGCACCCGGCATGCTTGGCCGCGAATATTCACGGACCCCGACAACCAGTTTGCCGCGCAGGCGCGCCTGTTCCAGCAGCGGGCCAGGAGAACGCTCATGCAGCAACGGGTTATCGGTCCATTCCGGTAGACCATATAGGCCTGCCACGGCCAGCAGCGTCGAGATCAGCAGCCAGCGCGTCGCCGGACGGCTCCACCACCACGGAGCCTTGCTGAAAAGCGGCGTCAGCGCTTCAGGCATTGTGGCTCAGCCCTTTACGCCAGCGGGTGAAGCGTCGCTCGATCAGCGCCAGCACCAGATTGAGCAACAAGCCGACCACGGCCAGCAGCAGGATGCCGGCATACATGCTGGGGATCTGGAAGATTTCCTGGGAATTAAGGGTTAAAAAACCCAGCCCGGAATGCGCGCCGATCATCTCGGCAGCCACCAGTGCCGTGACGCAATAGGCTCCGGCAAGCCGGATGCCGGTAAAAATCGACGGCGAAGCGGCCGGCAGCACCACCTTATAGAACAGGAACAGCTGGGAAGCCCCCATGGAACGGGCCGAATCGATCAGCAGTTTATCCACCTGCTTCACACCACTGATCGTACTGAGCAGGATCGGCCAGAACGAGGCCCAAAAGATGATCGCCACTTTGGAGAGTTCGCCGATGCCGAAAAACAGGATGAACACCGGGAACAATGCCAACGCCGAAGTCTGCCGGAACAATTGCAGCAAAGGATCGACCATCGACTCGAAGCGGGCGAACCACCCCATCAGCAAACCCAGGCTCACCCCGGTAAAAATGGCCAGCAGCAGACCGGACAGCGAGCGATAGAGACTCGCTTCCAGGTGTTTGAATAACAGGCCCGACGAGGCCAGCTCCCAGATACTTTGCAGGACAGCCGAGGGTGGGCTGAGGTAAGCCTGGCTGACGATACCGCTGCGCGGCAGCAGTTCCCAGACCAGAATGAAGAGGAGGATGCCCAGGCAGCGATCAAGCAGCCTGGATAAACGCTGGCTCATGATGGCTCTCTATCCCTTGGCAAACTGGCGAATGGCCTCTGGAGGTGAAGCTAGCTGCACGTCGGCAGTGGTACGGGACGGCAAGCTGGCAAAGCGGACTTCATCCTTCAAGACCGCCCAGGCGCGCTGGCGCAGATGAACGAACTCCTCGGAATTACGGACTTCGGCCTGCCGTGGACGCGGTAACGGCACTTCGATGATTTCCTTGACCCGTCCCGGGCGATGGGTCATCACGGCGATGCGGTCGGAGAGGAAAATCGCCTCGTCCAGGCTGTGGGTGATGAAGACGATGGTTTTCTTGTAGCGATCCCAAATGCGCAACAATTCATCCTGGAGAATTTCCCGGGTCTGGGCATCCAGGGCGGCGAAAGGTTCGTCCATCAGCAGCACATCGGGCTCGTAGACCAGCGAACGGGCAATGGCCACACGCTGGCGCATGCCACCGGAAATTTCATGGGGATAGCGTCCACCGAAACCCTCCAGCCCCACCAGCTCCAGATATTCCCGGGCCCGTTCGCGACGCTCGGCGCGCGGGACGCCCCGAATCTCCAGGCCCACTTCGATATTCTCCAGCACCGTGCGCCAGGGAAACAGGGCATAGCCCTGGAACACCACACCCTGGTTGGCATTGATGCCTTCCAGCGGCTGGCCGTCGATGCGGATGCTGCCGGCAGTCTTTTTGGCCAACCCGGCAAGAATGCTGAGGAAAGTGGACTTGCCGCAGCCGGACGGACCCAGCACCGACAGAAACTCACCTTCGCGAACGTCCAGATTGAAGTCTGCCAGGGCCACAACGCGTTCGGGTTGACCGCTCTCGTTCTTCGCCGTGAACTCCATGCGCAGGTCATGCGCCACGATTTTGCTGCTCACGCTGGCAACCTCAGGCGAAAGGATTGAATTCGTTGGTGTAGACATCCTTCACCCGAATCTTGCCGGGCGGCAGCTTGCCTTCGCTTTCGAGAATGTCGATGTAATACTGGATCGGCGCTTCGGTAACGACCAGATTCTCGACATAGGCGAAGCGCTCGACCAAACGCAGCTCCATGCCGATGCGCTGGGCAGTGATCTTGCGGGCCTCGTCGGGATTGGCGTTGACCCAGTTGGCTGCCTTGGCGATGGCCCCCACCAGATCACGCGTGGCTTCGGGATGCTCGCGGGCAAACTTGCCATAGACGCTGTAGGGCGCCATGCCACCCAGCCCACCGTCGAGGTCGTAGTCGCTCCAGAGCTTGGTCAACTCGGTGTTGCTTTCCGCACCTCCGGAAAATGGTGGGTGGATGATCGCCAGATCGGTATTGCCAGTCGCCAGAGTCTGCTCCGCCTGGTTATCCGGCACCACCAGCCAGTTGATCTTGTTCACATCCACGCCCTGGGCACGCAGGTATTTCTTGGTGACGAATTCGGCGCAGGCACCGAAGCTGTTGAAACCGACCGTCTTGCCTTCGAGATCCTTCGGCGTGCGAATCCCGGCATCCTTGCGCACGAAGTATTTCATATGCGGGGCTTCTTCCAGGGTCTTGCCGCCAGCGGATACCACCTTGATATCCAGGCCGCTGGCAATGGCAGAAATCACCAGCGGTACCATGCGTGTCCCGAAGTCGATCTCGCCGGTGCCGATCAGGGGAATGATCTGCGGCGCGGCAACCTTGCCCACATAGCGCGGCCGCGTGCGAGTGCCGTCGAAATACCCCAGCGCCTCGGCCAGATAAACCAGATCAAAGGTCGGGTTGTCGGGATACTTGAACTCGACCACGCCATCACCCACCTTTTTCAACACGGCTGGAGCGCCCGCAGACGAACTACTGTCGGCGCCGCCCTCTTCCTTCTTCCCGCACCCTGGCAGGATCAGACTCGCGGTAGCGAGCCACGCCATATTCCTGAGTAACGATCTGCGGCCGACATCGATTGTCATGTCCCTTTTCCTCTGGCGCACTGACGTATGGGTGAATCTGTACAGATGTACCTGTCAGGGCAAAAGTCGCGCCATAGAGGTTGCCAGCTTGGCTGGTAGCGCTGGAGAACGAGGGATTTTACCGTCGATAGCCGTGAATGGCGGCAACCCCGGAGATACCGGCACAAGGAGTATCTGTCGGCACCTGCCACTGGGTAGCGTGACCAGTCGAAGGCCATGTGCTGCCCTGGCAACAGTTAAAAGACAGTACTGCTTCACTAGCAACAGTGCAGCTCACTCACTTTTCCGTGCCGGTGGGCCACATTTCGGAAGATTGGAAATCCTCCGGGCAAAGCGCCTTATTAGTGAAAAATAATCATATAAAAATATAATTATTATTTATTTAATGAATAATATGACGGGCCGCTAGCATCGCCTTCATTCAACGAATAGGAGAGAGGAAATATCGATGCCGAGACACTCAGGCGGTCTGTCGCGCCGCCAGTTCCTCGCCGCGACTGCCGGCACCCTGGCCTTGGCGCCACTGCTGGTTCACGGCCAGCCCTCTGCACCAGGCAAGCTGCGGGTTGCTCAGTACAAGGGTGGCGACAAGCTGCTGCTGGAAGCTGCCGGCTTGCTCGATACGCCATCCCCTCTCGAATGGGCGGAATTCGCTTCGGGCAACCTGATGCTAGAGGCAATGAACGGCGGCTCGCTTGACCTAGCTTACGGTAGTGAAATCCCGCCACTGTTTGGCTTCATCAAAGGCGCTCATATTCGTGTAATCGGCGTGATCAAGGGCGATGTCAACGAACAGACGGTACTGGTGCCCAAAGATTCGCCTATTCAGTCTATTGCCGAACTCAAGGGCAAGCGTGTCGGTTATGTACGCGCCACCACAACCCAGTATTACCTGACCAGAATGCTCGATGAGGTCGGCCTGAGTTTTGCCGATATCCAGGCGGTCAACCTGTCGGTTCCCGATGGTGCCGCCGCATTCCGCACTGGCCAGCTCGATGCCTGGGCCATCTATGGTTATTCGGTGCCGCTGGCGCAAACCTCCGTCGGAGCACGGGTACTCAAGCGCGCCAATGGTTATCTGTCGGGCAACTATCTCTTCTTCTCCACTCCTGAAGCTATCGCCGATCCTCAACGCCACGCAGCCATAGCCGATTACTTCGCCCGCCTGCAAAAGGCATTCGCCTGGCGCCAGAACAATCCGGAACGCTATGCGACAATACTCGCTCCGGAAATCGGTGTACCGACCGAGGCCATACTTACCCTACTGCGTAACGAAAGCCAGGTACGTCGCTTGGTACCGGTGGACGACACGGCGATCCGCAGCCAGCAGGATGTGGCTGATCTCTTTCTCAAGGCCGGAGTGATCGAGCGACCGGTGGATGTGCGGCCACTATGGGATCGCAGCTTCCAGGCCGCACTGAATGGCTGACACATATAGCTAGCTGTACTTAAGCCCAGCCCCGTTCCGGCCAGCTGTGCTGGCATCGCCGGAACTGGCTGGACAGGCGATCGAGTTGCTACTGCGCTCTGCCAGCGTCCGCCTGAGCAAACACCAGGCAACCAAGCAAGGTTCTGAGGACGGGAACAGGTTCGCCATGCCGCTCAGCGATGGCGATTGGCACAGCAAGCAGGGCCTGTGTTTCCAGACGCCGTCCGGCCAGACGGTCCTGAAGCATCGACGTGCGCGTTTCGCCTACCTCTTCGGCACGCTGCACGCGCACCTCGGGAGTGGTGCTCAGGGTACAGCCGTCCAACTCGGCGAGGCGAAAGATTTCCGTCATGCCAGCGAGTAGCACAGAACGGGTATGCGGAGTACGGGCGAGCGCACCGGTCGTTGCCCCGGTGATCGCACTCAGCGGATTGAGCGTGGCGTTGCCCATGAGTTTGGTCCATACCTCACGGCGAATATCCGCCGAACTCACTGCTGCGATGCCTGCCTGGTGCCACTCGGCAACCAGCGCTTGCAACGGAGCATCCGGCTGGCCCTGAATCCGGGCACAGATGTAACGATCATTGCCGGTGCGACGAACTCGAATGCGACCGGGAGCGATACGCTCTACCGCATGATGGACGATCACCGCTACGGTGCGCGCCAGTAGCGGTGCGCCGCTGATCTCGCCATCGCGATGCGACCACCACCAGGGAATGCCATTCTGCAGGAAAAGGTATTCGGTATCCGCATTGCCGAGCTCTACCAGGCGCGGCAGCAGTTCATCCAGATCGTGCGACTTCACCGCCACCACCACTTGGGCGAAAGGCCCCTGCAGTTCATCGAACGGCGTATAGCGTACCTGCGGTGCTTGCCAGTGCTCATCGCCTTCGGCCGTTATCCCGGCATCCTGTGCCGCGGCGCCATTGCGTTGCGCCACGGTTACCGGCTTTCCCGCCAGACTCAGACGACCGGCAATGTATAACCCAAGACTGCCCCCTCCGATAACCAGGACAGTTTTTTCAATCGACATGGACAAGCTCCTCGAAAATAGATCGGTCGAACGAGAGTATCGGCAAAATACCCAACGGCCGACCGCTGGCAACACCGTATGCAATTGCTGTGCAAGGAGCCCTGGCTCGGAATCGAATTGCTAATGACTGAGGTGGTTAATTACTCAAGTTCGGCTGATCGAAGTTTTTAAGACCAGACGCTACAACGGGCCATGGCGGGCTATGACGGGTAGTGGCAACACCGTATCAGGACCTCGGGCCGCAGAATTGGCTAATCGAATCAACCCAACAATCAGGTTCCGGCAACCTTCAGCCAGGCTTGCAATACATCGATCACCAGTTGATGGTCTTCCTGCGGCGGCAGTCCCGACAGGGTCACTGCTCCAATCAATTCCCCGCCACCTGCCAAGCGCAGCGGAAAGCTGCCGCCGTGGGCTGCGTACTTCTTGGCATCGATATGCGGCTGGGTTTCGAATTCGCGTCCCCTGCTGCGGTTGTACTCGCCCAGATACAGCGAACTGTGCCCATAACGCAGCACCGTATTACGCTTGCGCCGGACCCAGTCGTGATTGTCTGCGTTGGAGCCCGGCAAAGCGGCACTGAAGACAATCCGGCCATAGGCGTGAATCTCCAGCACGGCCGGAGCCTGGACGGCGGCAGCATACTGATACAGCAGTTGGCCCAGTTGCCAGGCGGCGACAAGATCGAAACCTGGCAGATGCAGCTGTGTTTCCTGTTTAAGCAGTTCGGCTGGCGTCACGGCTTCACCTCCAGAGTCCGCCCTTGTTCATGACTGCGATAGGCCAGTTCGATCAACCGGATACCCTGCAAGGCATCGGCAGGACTGACCGGTGGTGGCTCGCGGCGTTGCAGGGCCTGTACCAGCTGCCGGTAGAAGAGTTGGTAATTGCCGGCCAGGGTCGCCAGCGTCCGGGTTTCATGCTCCGTATACAGGCTGCCGTACTGACTCGCCCTTTCCTGCCCCCAGTCCGGGCCGCCTGGCCGCTCGCCGGCACGTAGCGCATCTTCCTGCGGATCGAGCCCGGACTTGTGGTAGCTACCCAAGGTCCCCTGCAGCACGAAACGCAGGTTGGGAGCAGCGCAGAATGGACTCGAATGCACGATCACTTCTTTATCCGGGTAGTGCAGTTGCAGATGAAAGTAATCAGTGGCTTCGGCACCGGTGCGTAATTCGCGACAACGTGCACTGATCGCTTCGGGCAGGCCGAACAACACCAGCGCCTGATCAATCAGGTGCGGACCGAGATCATAGAGAATGCCGCCACCGGGTACGGACTGCTCGCGCCAACGAGCCCTTGGCGTCGGACGAAAACGGTCGAAGTGAGATTCGAAATAACGGATTTCTCCCAGTTGCCCAGTGCGCAGCAGTTGTTGCAAAGTCAGGAAGTCACCATCGAAACGGCGGTTGTGATAGACCGCCAGAAGGCGTTGCTGGCGCTCGGCCAGAGCTACCAATTCTTCACCCTCTGCCGAACTTACGACGAAAGGTTTCTCCACCAGTACATCCTTGCCAGCCAGCAGCGCCTGCCGGGCCAGAGGAAAATGACTGTGGTTCGGTGAGGTGATGACGACCAGTTCGGCATCGCTCTGGGCAATCAGCTCGCTGCCATCGGCGTAATGCTGCACGTGCGGATAATCCTGTCGCAACTGCTGCTGGGAACTGCTGATAGCCACCAGTTGCAGTTCCGGCTGATTGAGGATGAAAGGCAAATGGAAAATCCGGGCCGAAAGCCCGTAACCGATGACTGCAGTCTTAATCAAGGGAAACCTCCAGGGTGACAATCGGGATGTCGAGATCGGAGAGTGCCTGACGCAACGGCTCCGCAGGCAAGGCATCGCAAATCAGCAGATCCAGTTGCGCCAGTTCACAAACCTGATGCAATTGCTGCTGACCAAATTTGTCGCTGCTACCGACCGCAATCAGATGCCCGGCTTGGCTGATCGCCCGGCGTTTCAAACCGGCTTCGGCAGCTGTTGGAGCAGTCAGGCCGTGCTCATTCAAAGCGCAAATCCCCATGACCGCGTGCTGCAAGCGGAACAGTCCCAACTGCCGTTCGGCTTCCGCGCCCAGCATCATGCGCTGCAAGGGTTCGAACTCTCCGCCCAGACCATGCAGGCTGAGCACCGGGTTCTGACTCAGCAATTGCAACGCATCCAGCGCGGCGCTGACCAGCCGGAAGGGCTGCGCCTGCGCCGCCAGCAGCCGAGCCAGTTCCAGCAGAGTGCTGCCACTGTCCAGATACAGACTGGCACCAGGCTGCAGTACCTCCAGGGTACGCTGGGCAAGCGCCACCTTGGTTGCGCTGCGTGAGCGCTGCAGGAATGGCAATGGCTCCGCGATTAGCTTGAGCAGCCTGGCACCTCCACGGATGCGCTGGAACCGTGGCTGCTCGGTTAGCTTGACCAGATCCCGCCGGGCGGAATCACGAGAAATGGCAAAATTCCGGCAGATTTCATCGACCGTAATGCGCTGCTGTCGCTCTAGCAGGGCGGCGATTGCATCGAGCCTTTCTTCCTGGGTCACATCAATAACCTTAAGCCATTTCAAACAATACTAATGAACTATGCAGTTAAATATAGGAATTATTTATTATAAATAAGTGATATTAAGTAATTATCCACCAAAAAAAACCGAAGGCTGAACGAAAATACTGCTTTCGTTCGGCCTCCGGCAGTCCTTATCAAATATTCATTCGATAAGGATTAGCGCCCCAAACCCTTGTCACGCGCCAATCGCTGTACAACAGAAACCAGCAGATCGACTTCAGCATGGGTGTTGTAGAACGCCAGCGATGGCCGCACCGTGGTTTCCACACCAAAGCGCCGCAGGATTGGCTGCGCGCAGTGGTGCCCGGAACGCACGGCGATTCCTTCGCGATTGAGGGCCACGCCAATTTCTTCGGTACGGTAGCCATCCAGCACGAAGGACAACACGCTGGCCTTGTGGGCCGCCGTGCCGATCAGGCGAATACCGGGAACCGCCGACAGACCGCGAGTCGCATAGACCAGCAGGTCGTGCTCGTAGCGATAGATGTTCTCCAGCCCGATCCGCTCCACATAGTCCAGTGCCGCACCCAGCCCTACCGCGTCAGCGATGTTGCCGGTGCCAGCCTCGAAACGCAAAGGCGCCGACTGGTAGATCGTCTTCTCGAAGGTTACATCGGCGATCATGTTGCCGCCGCCTTCCCAGGGAGGCAGTTGCTCAAGCAGTTCCTGTTTGCCGTAGACCGCTCCGATCCCGGTCGGCCCGAAGACCTTGTGTCCGGAAAACACGAAGAAGTCGGCATCCAGCGCCCGCACGTCAACCCGCATGTGCGAGACCGATTGCGCACCATCCACCAGCACCCGTACACCGAGCGCGTGCGCCATGCTGATGATTTCGGCTATCGGCGTCACGGTACCCAGGGCATTGGAGACCTGCGTGACCGATACCAGCTTGGTCTTCGGGCCGAGCAGCTTGGCGTACTCTTCCAGAATGATCTGGCCCGTGTCATCCACTGGAATCACCCGGATCTTCGCCCCAACCTCGGCAGCCAGCAATTGCCAGGGCACGATGTTGGCGTGATGCTCCAGGTTGGAGACGATGATTTCGTCGCCTTCGCCAATGTTCTGGCGACCGAAGGTATTGGCAATCAGGTTGATGCCTTCGGTGGTGCCGCGCACGAAGATGATTTCATCCACCGAACGCGCCCCGAGAAAGTCCGCCACTTTGCGGCGGGCGCCCTCGTAGGCGTCGCTGGCTCGTGCCGCCAGTTCATGCGCGGCACGATGGATGTTGGAGTTTTCGTGCTCGTAGAAGTAGCTCAGGCGTTCGATGACCGATTTTGGCTTGTGCGTAGTGGCGGCATTATCGAACCATACCAGTTGCTTGCCGTTGACCCGCTCACTGAGAATCGGGAAATCCCGGCGCACAGCCTGCACATCAAAGACATTCTGGGTCGAGGGCTGGCCCTTGGCTTGCGAGCGTTCCGCCCGGTATGGCGTTCCGGCCCGGTCGAGGAAATAGAACTGTCCGTTCGTTCCCCCGGCCTGCGGCTTGACTGCTCCCGGTGCCGAAACCGGCTCCGACTGGTGGACCGACCCAGGCGCTTTCGCGTCCGGCAGGCCGAACGACGACAGATCGGAATAATCCGGCAACGCCACAGCCTTGATCGGCTCGCGCGAGTAAGTGCCAACCTCGCTGCTCTGGCTACCCTGGCTATAAAAGTAGAGTGGACTGCCAGCCGCTTCCGGAAGGCCCAGCGAAGAGCCCGGATAGATCCGCGGGATCGCCGCAGTGTAAGCCTCCGGCGAACCCAGCTCGACGCCATCGGCCACCCCGGCCGGCGGCGTGGCCGCCAGCGGGACTTCATGCGGCACCTGGCTCGTGGCAGCGTCTGCGGTCACCGGAGCAACCGTCGGCTGGGCATGCGAATTGCCGCCACCCGGCAGACGAGAAAATAACTCATTCGCCAGTTGGCCCAGCTCCCCCAGATCCAACGGGCTGACGGGCGAGCCGCCATCCAGTGCCGGATCGGGTAGTGGGTTACTTGTAAGTGTCTGGATAGTCATGGTACTTGCCGACCTCCACGTCATCGAGCACAGCCAGGGCATCCTCGGTCAGCACTGCCAGCGAGCAGTACAACGAAATCAGATAGGAAGCGATGGCATTGCGATTGATACCCATGAAGCGGACAGACAGTCCGGGGCTCTGCTCGCCAGCCAGACCCGGCTGATAAAGACCGATTACGCCCTGACGCTGATCACCGACGCGCAGCAGCAGGATCTTGGTCTTGCCATTCTCGTCGAACGGTATTTTGTCCGAAGGGATCAGCGGCAGGCCGCGCCAGGTGATGAACTGCGAGCCGAACAGGCTGATGGTGGGCGGCGGTACACCACGGCGAGTGCACTCACGACCGAAGGCGGCGATCGCCAGCGGGTGGGCCAGGAAGAACGCCGGCTCTTTCCAGACCTTGGTGATCAACTCGTCGAGGTCATCCGGTGTCGGTGCGCCGCCCAGCGTCGAGATGCGCTGAGTCGGATCGACACTGGCCAGCAAACCGTATTCGGGGTTGTTGATCAGCTCGTTTTCCTGACGCTCCTTGATGGTTTCGATGGTCAGGCGCAGCTGTTCGCGGATCTGGTCGTGCGGGCTGCTGTACAGATCTGAGACGCGGGTATGAACGTCGAGAATGGTGGTTACCGCGTTGAGGAAATACTCGCGCGGCTGGTCTTCGTAATCGACAAACGTTTGCGGTAGTGCTGACTCGTCGCGTTGCGAGCAGGCTACCTGCACGTTCAGCGGGTTCCTGACCTTGTTCAGGCGGAAGATACCGGCTTCCAGCGGCGTCCATTGCAGCAGATGCACTAACCAGCGCGGAGTGATGGTAGAGAGCTGGGGAACGGTCTTCGTCGCATTCGCCAGCTGGCGAGCGGAATTGTCGCCAAGGGCCTGGGGTGCAGCCTGATTATCGGCCATTAATTACTCCAAAAAAGACAAGGTGGCAGTTCATCGGCATCGTGCAAAAATGAAACACAAACACATGCAAGCCATTTGGCAATGACATGTCTGCGAGCCACTTACGCGCCCGATGTCCAGTAGTCAATAAATGAACAGGCCGGAAAGGTTCGTCATGCGACTACCCCGCGTTGCCTGGCAGATGTTGCAAATTCGCCTGGGTGACACTGCTGCCAGATGGCACGCTACAGGTCAGCCAGAGGTTTCCACCAAGGGTGGAAGTTCTGCTGATGGTGATGCGCCTGAAGATAGCCCCAGCGTAGATCACGACATCGTCTTCGACGATCGGGTGACGTGCCTGGTCCTTGTACAACAGGCCGGCCTCGTCGATGGTAAAGCGTTTGAGATCCATCATTACCTAGGGTCTGTTGACGTTTCACATGGGGAGCCATAGAAACCCACAGGCCATGGCTACCATGCTCTCGTAATTTCGCTTCAGCTTGTCGTAGCGGA
>NZ_JACHXI010000022.1 GCF_014191985.1 Azomonas macrocytogenes | reverse complement strand
GGTGTAGCGACGACGGGTAATACGTTGCATGGGAACCTCCAGGTTGCGATCAAAGTATCGCTTCCTGGCGTCCGCTCTGGTGGGGCAGGTTCAAATAACCCTTCAATAACCCTCACCCCACCCCCTCTCCCGTTGGCGGGAGAGGGGCTTCAGAAAGCAGTCGGATGAATAACAGTTTCTAAAGCTCCTGCAATCTTCGTCGATACAAGAGCATCGATTGATTTTTCGGGAGTTTCCAATGAATGCTTCGCTGGCCTTGCGGCAATATCAGAACGTCAACCTTCAGGCACAGGTGACCGAAGCCAGTCCGCATCGTCTGATCCAGATGCTGATGCAGGGCGGGCTGGATCGCATCAGCCAGGCTACCGGCGCAACCGAGCGTGGCATGCTGGCCGAAAAGGGTCTGTTGATCGGCAAGAGCATTGCCATTATCGGTGGATTGCGTGAAGCGCTGGATTTCGAGGCTGGTGGCGAGCTGGCGCAGAATCTGGATCGCCTGTATGCGTATATGGTGATACGGCTATCCGAGGCGAATCGCCATAACGATGCGGCGCCGCTGCTTGAGGTGGGCAACCTGCTGCGCGAGATCAAATCCGGCTGGGATGGTATCCAGGGCCAGGGTTGATCCCGGCGTCATACGGCCTGCTCGGTATGACTGGACAGCGGGCAGGCTTTCTACCGCGAACCTTTCGCTGGCGTAATAGCCTTCGTTAATCCCACATCGATCCAATCATTAGCTCCGGCGTCGATTGTCGTCGGTAGTTGCCAGGCTACATCTTGTTGAACAGGCTCAGTTGGCTGATCTTCAAGAACGATGCCTGTGCCGCTTCCAGCATGGTCTGTTGCAGAAGTAGTTTCGAGGTGGCTGCGGCCATGTCGGTATCGCGGATGCTCGACTGGGTCGAGGCATTGGTGATCGAGAGGCTTTCGTTTTCGGTCGTCAGGGTGTCGATGGTATTCAGGCGTGCGCCGATGGATGCCTGGGTGGCCAGCACGTTGTTCATGCCTTTATCGAGGTTACTGATGGCAGAGGCCACGGCATCGCGCAGGGCCAGCTTGCTTGAAGTCTCATTGGAGAGCGGCGTCTGCAGGGCGGTCGTGAGCGTTGAGAGGGTTTCCAGGATGCCCTGGGTTTCCCGGGTATCGGCCTGCAGGGTGAACTGGTCACCGCTGGCCGGCGTGCCGCTGACGCTGAATTGCGCTCCCGCTATAGTCAGGATCGGGGGATTGGTAGTCAGCGAACCAGAGGCAATGGCCGCGTCGCCGCTTTTCAGCGGTTGAGTGTAGACCTCATAAGCGCTGGCATCGGTGAAGCGGACGACGACACCGTTGGCAGGAAAGCTGCTGGAATAGGTGGCCTGGTCCGCTACCGAACCGCCCGTGATCTGCGCGCTGGAAGTATTGCTCGGGTTGCGGGTTACGGCGAACTCATCCGGGGCCGTTCCGAACGCGAACCTGTAGCCACCCAGCACACTGCTGCCCTCGCCTTCCGGCAGTGCGACATCGAGTTTCAGCTGGACGCCTCGGAAGCCGATAGTGGTTCCGTCGCTGGCGGTGGGGTCGAAAGTACCGTTGCCGCCGGACGCTTCCGTGGTGACATCCTGGCCGCTGGCATCGGTGATGCGGAACTGGGTGCCGCTGAGCAGTTCCAGGGTATAGGGCGAGCCGCCGCGAAATTGCTTGTCGTACTGGGTATCGTCGGTTACCAGCCCCTGGGAGAGAAAAGCCTGCTGCTCGTCAGCCGCTACCGGTTGCTCAGTCAGGGTCGAATAGGTTCGGCTGGCATTGGGGATGTTCTCGAACAGGCTCCAGCCACTGTCGTTGACCGGCAGGCGGGTGGCGCTGGCAACCTGCAGGTCGAGCGTGGTCTGGTCGCCGTTGTAGCTGTAGGTTCCGTCGGGGTTCTTGGTATAGGGTTGCGTGCCGCTGTTCGAGCCAGCGAACAGGTATTGGCCGTTGGCGTCCTTGCTGTTCACCAGGTTCATCAGCTGGCCCTGGATCTGCTCCAACTCGCTGGCGATGGCGCCGCGATCCTCATCCGCCAGGGCGCCATTGCCTGCCTGCACGGTCAATTCCCGGGCTCGCTGCAGGACGTTGTTGACCGAGTCGAGCACGGCATTCTGCTGGGTCAGGCCATTGGTTGCCGTGGTCATGTTGGTGCTGTACTGGTCGAGCTCGGCTTTCTGCTGTTCGAGCTGCAACAGGCGCGCGGCACCGACGGGATCGTCCGCCGGAGTCTGGATGCGCACACCGCTGGAAATCTGTTGCTGGGTCTTGACGATGTCCGTATAGCCTTTCTGGTAACCGGTAACGTTGGACGCGAATACTTGCGAGGTCGACAGGCGCACGGTTCACCTCCTTCAGAAACTGTTGATCAATGTATCGAACGTACTGCGCGCGACTTGAATGATCTGCGAGGCAGCGGTGTAGTACTGCTCGAATTTGATCAGGTTGGCGGCTTCCTCATCGAGGTTGACGCCCGAGTAGGAATCCCGGCTGTCCTGCGCCTGGGCGAGCACGGCCGAGGTGGCGCTGGCATCGAGTTCCGCCTGGCTGGCCCTGGCGCCGACCTGTTCGATCAGCGAGCTGTACGACGTGACGAAGCTCATGCCGCCGCCCGCTTGCATCCCTATGGTCTTTTTGCTCTGCAGGTCCAGCAGGCTCTGGGCATTGCGGTTGTCGGCGGTGCCATCCGCGTTGAAGGCGAAGGTGAAGCTGTCTCCCGTGCCCGGCGAGCCGCCGATAGTGGTTTCGAAGGAAAACGCCAAGTTCGTCGCCGGTACGCTGATGGTCAGGGTGTTGCTGTTGCCCGGCACGATGCTGCCGTTGCCGATGGAGGTCCCGGTCGAGTCGTACAGGGTGTAGCCCTGCGTGCCATCGCTGGCGGCAGCAAAGACCATTTTTATCGGCAAGCCGCCTTGCAGGCTGGTACTGGGGTCAGCCGTGAAGGCCAGCGTCGGTTGGGTGATGCTGCCCGTGCCGTAGTTGCCCGTGGTCGCCGTGGCTACCAGCGGTGCAGCGAAAGCCAACTGGTCGGCATCGGTCATGCTGATGTCGATGGTGTTGGCAGCATAGCGGGTCGGCATGATGGTGAACTTGTCACCCGCTACTGCGCTGCCGCTCACCAACTGCAGTGAGAAGCCGTCGATCTGGGGGGCTGGATCGCCGGTAGCGTAAGCGGTGGTCCCGGAGCCACTCGGCGGAAAAACCGTACCATCGGACAGCCGCGTGACGGTGTAATGCGTGTTGTCCGCGAAGGTCACTTCGTAGTCGCTGGTGGTCAGTTGGCTGGAATCTTCGATGCGTACAGCAAAGTTGGTGGTCGTACTGACATTGCCGACCTGGGCCACGCTGCGCTGGCCGGTCAGTGCCGGCGTGTTGATGTCGCTGAACAGTGCGGCGCCGAAATCGCCGTTCAGATCCAACCCCTGCCCCAGCTGGGAATTGATGGTATCGGCGACGACCAGAGCCATGCGTCCCAGATCGTTCATGGTGGAATCCAGCACGTCGCTGCGGTAGCGCAGCAGCCCGCCGATTTCACCACCACTGACAGCGGCCGTGACATCCTGGGTCGAATTGCCCTGGCTCAGGGTAATGGCGTGGCGCGCCGGATCGTCGGCGCTCGGCGTGGCGTTGAGCGTGGAGACGTTGCTACCGACGACCAGCGGCTGGCCCGAACCGATATACAGGCTGTAGCTGCCGCCCTGGTCGACGGCGGTAACACCGATCATTTCATTGAGCTGCCTGACCGCTTCGTCGCGCGCGTCGAGCAAGGTATTGGGTGATGCACCGCTGGCCGAAGCCTGGGTGATCTGCTGGTTGTATTGCGCCACGCTGGAAGCCAGTTTGTTGACTTCGCCAGTCATGCTGGTCAGTTGCTCGTTGAGGTAGCTGTTCTGGTCGGCGAGTTGGCTGTAGATCGAATTGAAGCGGTCGCTCAGGGTATTGGCCTGGGTCAGCAGCAGTTGCCGCGACGCCGGGTCGGTCGGGCTGGCGGCAGCGGTCTGCATGGACGAAAAGAAGGTTTGCAGGACACTGGAGATACCAGTCGAGCTGTCGGCCAAGAGCGAGTCCAGCTGCTTGATCTGGGTATGGTAGGACTGGGCGGCGCTATCCAGTGCGGTAGTGCTGCGCAACTGGGTACCGAGATAGCTGCTGTAGATACGCCGGACATCGTCCAGCGTGGTGCCGCTGCCGAAATAGGCATTGCCGCTCTTCTGCGACAGCGCAGCCGTTTGCACCGTGGCCTGGCGCGTGTAGCCGGCTGTATTGGCATTGGTGATGTTGTTGCCGGTCACGTTCAGCGCCGCCTGGCTGGCAGCCAGCCCGGATACGCCGATGGAAAGTAGATTCGCCATGTTCGGGCCCTATGAGCGAGTGATGCGGTTATCCCGGGACGCCAGGGTCTGGATGGACTGGTAGGTGTCCATGCCACGGGCGATCCGGTTTACCTTGCTGGCATACTGGGGATCGGTGGCATAACCGGCCTTCTGCAGCTCGCGCATGAAGCGTTCCGAGTTGCCGCCGGTGTCCAGCGCCTCCCGGTAGCGGTCATTGCTCTGCAGAAAACTTACATAGTCGTGAAAGCTGTCGGCATAGGATGCATAAGCCCGGAAGCCGGCCTTTTCCATGACTGGCCGGCCATTGACGTATTCGCGGGTAACGGCATTCGCCGAAGCCCCTTTCCAGCCATGAGCCTTGATACCGAACAGGTTATTGCTGTTCGAACCATCGGACTGGCGTGCCATGTGCTTGCCCCAGCCGGTTTCCAGCGCAGCCTGGGCGACCAGGTAACGTGGATCGACACCGATCCGTTTGGCAGCGGCCTCGGCCATGGGCAACATGGTATTGATGAATGCCTCCTTGTTGCCGAAGCCTGTCTTGTTCGCGGTGGCAGCCACCGTTGCGGCTCGCTCGCTGCCGGCACTCTGCTGCTGCACCCTGTAGCGGCCCGCCGCGAACTGATCGAAGGGGTTGCCGGAGGCAGAATGCTTCCAGTCGCTGCCGATCTGCTCGGCGATGCTCGCGGCGCGAGGCGAGGCGGCGGAATCGGGCAGGATTCCAGCGGCGATCCGCTGGCTCAGCGTGCCCGGCAGTGCCAGACGCCGCCGGTTGATCAACGACGAATCATCGCGGCCCGGGTCGACAGCATTCAATGGACGCGCAGCAGACAAGGCCGGCCCGGCACTTTTTATCTTATCGGTTGGCAAGGCGTTGCCCGGCGCAGCGCCAGTCGCTACAGCGTTACGGCTGTCGGTAACGGCCTGCGCCCCGGCAACCTGGGCAAAGGGATTCGTGCGCCCGACGCGGTTACCGGTCTTGCTCATCTGGCGCTCCAGTACGCCGGCCAGGCCGATGCCACCATTGTCGCGGGACAGGCTCAGGGACATCTGCTGGTCGTACATGTCCTGGTACTGCTTGACCGTGTCGCTGGAAAACGGGCTGTCCTTGTCGGCCAGTGCTTCGTTGGCCGAACGCATGGATTTCAGCATCTGGTTGAGAAACAGGGACTCGAACTCCTGGGCGACCTGCTTGACGTTTTCCGCGCTATCCCGATCCTTGCCCTTCAGCCTGGCAAGGCGGTTGATGTCGGTGAACGCGCCAGAGTCGGCCTGGCTAGCGTAGGTACCGCCCAGACGTGAATCCATATCTGCTTTCTCCTTAGATCACGATCAGCTCGGCCTGCAATGCGCCGGCCTGCTTGAGGGCTTCGAGGATGGCCATCATGTCGCTTGGCGCGGCCCCTACCTGGTTGACCGCCCGGACGATTTCATCCAGGGTCGTGCCGGGGCCGAACTTGAACATCGGCTTGGCCTCCTGGTCGATGGCGACCTTGGAATTCGGCACGACTGCCGTCTGCCCGCCGGACAGCGCGTTCGGCTGGCTGACGATAGGATCTTCGCTGATGGTCACGGTCAGGCTGCCATGGGTAACGGCAGCCGGCGCAACCCGGACGTTCTGGCCGATGACGATGGTGCCGGTACGCGAATTGATGATGACCTTGGCCACCGCCTGGCCCGGATCGATTTCGAGGTTTTCCAGGATCGAGATGTAGTCCACCCGCTGGTTGGGATCGCGCGGCGCACTGACCCGCACCGAGCCGCCATCGATCGCCGAGGCCACGCCCGGCCCCAGCAATTCGTTGATCTTGTCGACGATATGCTTGGCGGTGGTGAAGTCGGAACGGTTGAGGTTCAGGGTCAATGTATTGCCCTGTTCGAAACCGGTCGGCACCGGTCGCTCCACCGTGGCCCCCGCCGGAATCCGCCCCGCCGAGGGCACATTGACGGTGATCCTCGACCCGTCGCGCCCCTCGGCATCGAACCCACCGACCACCAGGTTGCCCTGCGCCACCGCATAGACGTTGCCATCGATGCCCTTGAGCGGAGCCATCAGCAGGCTGCCGCCGCGCAGGCTCTTGGCGTTGCCGATGGAAGAAACAGTCACGTCAATGGTCTGCCCCGGCTTGGCGAACGCCGGCAGGTCGGCATGGATGGACACGGTAGCGACGTTCTTCAACTGGATATTGCCGATATTGCTCGGCAACTGGATGCCGAACTGGATCAGCATGTTCTTGAAGGTCTGGATCGTAAAGGGCGTCTGGGTGGTCTGGTCGCCCGAACCGTTGAGACCGACGACAAGGCCGTAACCGACCAACTGGTTGGTGCGCACCCCCTGGATGCTGGCGATATCTTTCAGCCGTTCAGCGTGAACGCAGGTGGCGGCGAACAAGAGAGCCAGGCCGCCAAACAGGTATTTGATCATGATTGTCGACTCGTTCAGAACGGCATCAAGGGACTCATCAGCAGACGGTCGAACCACCCCGGCTGGCTGGCGTCGGCAAAGGCTCCGGTACCGGAATAGGTGATGCGGGCATCCGCCACTCGATTGGAGGAGACGGTGTTGTCCGGCATGATGTCTTCGGTGCGGATCAGACCGGAGATGCGGATCAACTCATCACCGGTATTGAGGGTCATCCATTTTTCGCCGCGGACGAGCATGACCCCGTTGGGCATCACCTCCGCCACCGTGACGGTGATCGAGCCGGTCAGGCTGTTGCTCTGGTCGGCATCGGCAGAGCCATCGGTCTGGCGCGTACCGCTGTAGTCGGCGCTGAAGGACAGGGGCGAACCGGAGATCGGATTCTTGCCGCTCATTTTGCTGCCGAACAACGAACCCAGGCTCAGGCTGGCGTCGCTGTTCTTCTCCAGCTCGGAGTTGGCGGTTTTCCTGGCCTGGGTTCTCTCGCTCAGGGTGATGGTGATGACGTCGCCAACCCGCCGGGCACGCCGGTCATTGAACAGGCTTTGATCGAAGCCAGCCTGATAAATGGCACCACTGGTCTGCGCTGCAGGAATGGGCGTACGCGGCAATACCGGCGCGTAGTAAGGATCGTTCGGTTTGGCCGTGGGCCCTACGCAACCGGCCACCAGCAAGGTGGACAGCAGAGCAAATGCAATCGACAACCGGTTCATAGGCACCTCACACAACAGGCTCAACAACGATCAAAGGTTCTGGCTCAGAAAGCCCAGCATCTGATCGGCGGTGGAAATGACCTTGGAATTCATCTCGTAGGCGCGCTGCGTGGTGATCATGTTCACCAGTTCCTCGACCGTGCTGACGTTGGAATTTTCCAGCGTGTTCTGCAGCACCGTGCCAAGACCGTTCAGGCCGGGCGTACCGATCTGTGGTACGCCGCTGGAAGCGGTTTCGGTGAACAGGTTGTTGCCGGTCGCCTGCAGGCCAGCCGGATTGATGAAGCTGGCCGTCTGGATATTGCCGATGATCTGTGGCGTTACATTGCCGGCCGTGGTGACCGAGACGGTTCCGTCTTCGCCGACAGTGAAGGTTTTGGTCTCTTGCGGCACGGTGATCGCCGGTTCGAGCGGAAAACCGTTGGCAGTGACGACCTGGCCATCCGAATTGAGATGGAAGGTGCCATCGCGGGTATAGGAAAGGGTGCCGTCCGGCATCAGTACCTGGAAAAAGCCATCGCCGTTGATCGCCATGTCCAGCGGTTGCTCGGTGGTCTGCAAGCTGCCTTCGGTGAAGGTTTTCTGGGTGCCGACGATGCGCACTCCGGTGCCTAGTTGCAGGCCGGAGGGCAGCTCGCTGTCCTGGGTATTCTGCGCGCCTGGCTGGCGGCGAATCTGGTAGAGCAAATCCTGGAACTCAGCGCGGTCACGCTTGAAGCCGGTAGTCGAGACGTTGGCCAGGTTGTTGGAAATGGTGGTCAGGTTCAGATCCTGGGCGGATAGTCCGGTCTTGCTGACCCATAGTGCCTGTAGCATAGGTTTCTCCTTTAGCGCCGGCTTTATGGCGCATCAGTCGGCATTCAGCCGATTTGCAGAACTTTGGCCATCGCCGCCGCATCGTCTTCGGCGGTACGCATCATCTTGATATGCAGTTCGAATTGCCGGGACAGCGACAGGATCGAGGTCATTTCCTGCGCGGCATTGACGTTGCTCGCTTCGACGAAACCGGAAACCACCCGAACACTGGCATCTGCCAGGGGAACGGGCTGCCCCTTCTTCAGGTGGATCAGGCCGTCGCTGCCTTTCTCCATTTGCTGCTGATCGGGGTTTACCAATTTCAATCGGTCCACCTGGGCAATGACCGCCGAACTCTGCCCTTCGGCCCGGATGCTCACGGTGCCGTCCTGACCGATCTCGATCTGCGTTCTGGGCGGTACGGCGATGGGGCCACCGTTACCCAGTACGGGCAATCCGCTGGCGGTTCGCAGCATGCCCAGCGCATCGACTTCCAGGCTGCCGGTACGCACGTAGGCTTCCCCGCCGTCCGGCGACTGGACGGCGATCCAGCCAGCGCCTTCGATGGCCACGTCCAGATCGCGTCCGGTTTCCTGTAGCGCCGCTGCGCTGAAATCGGTAGCCGGCCGCTCGCTCATGGCATAGACGCGAGACGGATGAGTGTCGCCGAACACTTGCATCGAGCGCGCCTGTTCCAGATCCTTGCGAAAACCGGTGGTCGAGACATTCGCCAGATTGTTGGCATGGGCGCGCATTGCCATCTGGTTCTGGCTGGCGCCGGACATGGCGACATAGAGCATTTTGTCCATGAGTGACCTCGAAGCGACGGAGTTCTGCCGTCTATTGAAAGACTCAAGGGTTAGTCAGCAATCCTTGTGCCATCCATGAAGAAGACAAATATCATGTTGATTTTAAAAATAAAAAAGCCTCGAAAGAGGCTTTTTCGAAAGCGCGCGGCAGAGATCCGTCAGGTCATCTGGATAATGGTCTGGGAGACGGTGTTTTCGGTTTCGATGGTCTTGGCGTTCGCCTGGTAATCGCGCTGCGCAACGATCAGGTTGACCAGCTCGGCCGTCAGGTCGACGTTGGAGTCCTCCAGCGATCCCGAAGCCAGGCTACCCAGGATTCCCGACCCCGGCGTGCCGATTGCCGGCTCTCCAGAGGCATAGGACTCGGCCCAGTTGGTATTGCCGACCGGAGTCAGTCCCTGCATGTTGGCAAAGGTCGCCAGGATCGTCTGCCCGATAACCTTGGATTGGCCATTGGTATAGGTGGCGAACAGGTTGCCGTTCTCGGCGACGGACAGGCCGGATAATTGGCCAGTGGTATAGCCATCCTGGTCAACCCTGGTCACCGCGAAGCTGGTATTGGTCTGGGTGGAACCACGCATGTCGAGCTCCAGGCCGGTTGCGCTGGCGGTGGAACCGTTGGAACCCCAGGTCGCCGGTGTGGTGGTGCCATCGGTAATGGTGGCTGGAACCCAGCCCGCTACGTTGACCTGGACATCGTTAGTCGAGCCGTCCGGGTTGGTGATGGTCCTGGTTTGCGTACCGTTGGCCAGGCTGATGGTGCCGTCCTGCGTCACCATGAAATCGCTGCTATAGGTTCCATCTGTATTCTGGGTAAGCGAAGGGCTGACCAGATTCAGATTCCCCGAGGAATCGAACGTGACAGAGGCCATGGCCGGTGTGGTGGAAGTCGGATCGCTGGGATTGCGACCATCGACAGTGACGAACATCGCCCAGGAATTGGAACCATCCTTGACGAAGTACTGCGACAAGGTGTGGGAATTGCCCTGGGAGTCATACACATCGACGGACGTGGACCAGTTGTAGCTTTGCGAATCACCGGCATCGAATGGCGTGTTCACGGGAACGGATGACGTCGAATTCAGGGCAACGGTCTGGTTGATTTGAGTCGTCGACCGGGGTAGTTGGTTAGCGGTATCGATCCTGAGGTCGCTCACGACCCCATTGATGACATTGCCGTTGGCATCGACGCCATAGCCCTGAAGGTTATTGCCGGCGTTATCGACGACATAACCGGAGCTGTCGGTACTGAACGTACCGTTGCGCGTATAGACCCGCGAGCCATTGTCGCTCAGGACAAAAAAACCGTTGCCGTTGATCGCCAGATCCAGGCTGTTGCCGGTGGAGGTAATGTTGCCCTGGGTGAACTGCTGGGAAATATTGGCCGTCAGCACGCCGCTGCCCGTGGTGTTCTTGCCCGAACCGAACATCGAGGTGGCGTAGACATCGGCGAATTCGGCCCGCGACGCCTTGAAGCCGGTCGAGCCTACGTTGGCAATGTTGTTGCCGGTCACATTCAGGTTTTTGCCGGCGGCGTTCAGACCGCTCAAACCGATATTGAAAGACATCGAATACTCCTTCCGGCGAGCCGGTTATTGGCCGATCATCTGGACCTGCGACAGCGCAACACTGCCCAGCCCAGCCAGGTTAAGCATCATCTCTCCACCATCCTGACCAAGCGTCACGCTATTGACCGTGGCTGGCAGGTAGGTGGTTAAAGCCGTTTCGGTGCCGTCGATGCTGGCGGTTGCCTTGAAGGTATAGGCACCGGAATCAAGGGCATTGCCGTTGTCATCGGTACCATCCCAACTGAAGGCCACACTGCCACCGGCCTGCTGGCCAAGATCGATGGTCTTCACCTGCTCGCCCGAAGCGTTGTAGACGCCGACGGAAACATTGGAACCGGTACTGGGCAGCACCAGGGAACCGCTGAAGCTGCTGCTGGTATCCACCTGTGCGCTACTGTCTTTGACGATGACCGAACGCCCGACCAGCGACGATGCCTGCAGGGCTTGCGAAGAGTTGTAGTTACTGCGAATGGTGTCGACGGAGGCATTCAGATTCTGCAGGCTTTCGACACTGCTGAACTGCGCCAGTTGGGCGACAAACTCACTGTTATCCTGCGGGTCCAGCGGATTCTGGTTGTTCAGTTGCGCCACCAGCAGTTGCAGGAAATCATCCTTGCCCAAGGAGCTGGTATCGGCGCTCGAAACGGTATTTTTCGTATTTGTCGTGCTGGACAGGCCCGCCAGCAGAGAATTGGAAGAATCGCTAAAGGAAGTCATTCATCGTCTCCAGCTCACTGCCCAAGAGTCAGCACTTTCTGCATCATCTGCTTGGCGGTGTTCATGATCTCGGCATTGGTCTGGAACGCCCGGCTGGCGGAAATCATGTCGGCCATTTCCTCGACGACATTGACGTTGGGGTAGTACACGTAACCGTCTTGGTCGGCGGCCGGGTGATTGGGTTCGTAACGGGCCTGGAGATCGCTCCGATCCTCGACGATGCCGGTGACCTGGACGCCAGCTCCCGCCTCGCCCTGCTCTTCGAACAGGGTGCCGCCGCCATTGCGGGCATTGCTGAACATGGTCGCAAATACAGGATGGCGAGCCCGATAGGTCTCGTCGACACTGGAGGACACCGTTTCGGCGTTGGCAATGTTACTGGCCACGGTATTCAAGCGAGTGTTCTGGGCGCTCATGCCGGTGCCGGCGATGCTGAAAAGATTGCTGAGAGACATCGATCATTCTCCGCGAATGGCCGCGACAAGCCCTTTGAACTTGCTGTTGAGCAGCGTGAAGCTGGCCTGGAACTGCATGGCGTTTTCGGCGTAGCTGGCTTGCTCCACCTGTTCGTCGACAGTGTTCTGATCCAGCGAAGGTTGGGTCGGGATGCGATAGCGCAGCGCAGCATCCTCGACTCCGGAAACAACGCTTTCGGCAACGATATGCCGGTTATCGGTCGTGGCCAGGTCGAAGTACTCTTTTCCGTTGCTGGCTTTTTGCGCCTGCTCGGCAAGCACGGCGCTGAAATCCAGATCGCGTGCCTTGTAGTGCGGCGTGCTGGCGTTGGCGATGTTATTGCCGAGAACCTCGGCACGACGGGAGCGAAACTCCAGTGCCTGCTCGTGAATACCGAGCGCATTTTGGAAACTGATGCTCATGATCAAAACCCTGTTGAGCGATGGTCACAGGGTTACAGCAAAAGCCATACCAATAAAATTAAACAAAAAAATCAAACAGTTAACAATCAACGCCAAAAACCTTACGGATAACGGCAAGAAAATCCCGTATCAGGAGGAGTTATCGCGACCATGGCGGCAGGAGCTTGACGCCATCAAGAACAGGAAAAAGGCCAAAACAGCTATCGCCTACTTGGCCTTATAGATGATGCCCGGCTTGCACTGCACCATCTGATAGAGATCCGGCAGGCCATTGAGCGCTTCGGACGCGCCGAGGAACAGATAGCCACCCGGCTTCAGCACACCATGGATGCGAGCCAGGATGTCCTTCTTCATAGCGGCGGAAAAATAGATCAGTACGTTGCGACAGAACACGATGTCGAACTTTCCCAGAATGGCATAGCTATCAAGCAGATTGAGCGAGCGAAACTCGACACGGGATTTGATCTGCGGCTTTATCGCCCAGCGCGCAGGGCCTGCTGGCTCGAAATAACGCTGTAAACGCTCCCGGGAAAGTCCCCGGCCTATCGCCAGGCTATCGTATTCGCCAGCCTTGCAGGCGGTCAGCATCGAGCCGGAAAGATCGGTCGCAACTATCTGTACGCCCTGTATGCCGGCTTTCAAACGGGCCGGATTACTGCGTTCGAACTCGTCGACGGTCATGGCCAGCGAGTAAGGCTCCTGCCCTGAAGAACAGGCCGCCGACCAGAGGCGCAAGCGCTGTCCGGGGTTCGCCTTGAGTATCTCAGGCAGAATGCGTTGTTTCAGGACCTCGAACGGATAGGTATCGCGAAACCACAGGGTTTCGTTGGTCGTCATCGCATCGATTACCTGCTCACGCAGCCCACTGCGCGGCTGGGTCTGAATCCGCGCAACCAGATCGCCCAGACTCTTCAGCCCTTGCTGCTCCATTAATCTGTTGAGACGGCTGGACACCAGATACTGCTTGTTGCTTCCCAGCTCAATGCCACTGGTCTTCTCCAGGAAAACCCGGAACTGCTCGAAATCAGGATTGAATGACACTTGGTTCGTTCGCCTAAACTCAACGTTTCATGAAACGACAGTAAAACTTCGCCAGCGATTCGCTACCGTGCCAGGCCGCCTACAACGCATGTATTATCCGTTATCTGCAACCCTGATCCTTTCCAGTACCCGGCCAGCCAGTTCATCCGCCTGAAATTTGGCGAGAAAATCATCTGCTCCGACTCGCTTTACCATCGCCAGGTTGAATACCCCGGACAGCGAAGTATGCAGGAGTATGTACAAATCTTTCATGCGGGGATCATGGCGAATTTCTGTAGTCAGGGTATAGCCATCCATTTCCGGCATCTCGATATCCGAAATCAGCATCAATAATTCTTCTGCCGGGTTCTGCCCGCCATCGGCAAGCGCCTTCAGATAATTCAAGGCCTGTCGGCCATCGTTGAGCGACATGACTTCGATCCCGATTTGTTCCAGGCAGCGCGCAACCTGCTTTCGGGCCACGGATGAATCGTCGACGATCAGAATTCGTACGGAGTCAATCCTGGCCTTCGACTGTACTGCCCGACTCATTACACTGGCGGAAATTTCAGCGGGCACGGGCGCCACTTCGGCCAGAATCTTTTCCACATCGAGAATCTCGACCAACTCGCCCTCTACATGCGTGACAGCGGTGAGATAGTGATCGCGCCCGGCCCCTTTCGGCGGCGGGAGAATTTCTTCCCAGTTCATGTTGATGATGCGCTCGACCGAACGCACCAGAAAACCCAGAACACAGTTGTTGTATTCGGTAATGATGGCAAAGGTATTGGCCAGTTCCTGCAAGGCTGGTTTGCCCGTAGCCATGGCCAGATCGAGGATCGGCAACGTACTGCCACGGATGCTTGCCACCCCTCGCACCAGCTTGCTGGACCTGGGCATGACAGTCAGTCGCGGGCACTGCAAGACCTCTTTTACCTTGAAGACATTGATGCCATACAGCTGTCGCCCATCAAGCCGGAACAACAGCAGCTCCAACCGATTCTGCCCGACAAGCTGGGTACGCTGATTAACCGAGTCCAATATGCCGGCCATGCAAACTCCTCTCATGTGTTCGAACCTGATCCTGCGGCATGCTGCTTGCTTGATCGAGCGTATGAATAAAAAACCGACTTATTTTCGACGTCTCAGCAAAAAAACAACACGGACTCTTGTCCTGCTATCGGTTGTGCACCTCACCAGCCACATATCCAATATCCAGGCGATGACACTTTCCGCCCAGCTTATCGACGTAACGCAGGAGTTTCTTGAGCGTGCGGTTGAAGAGTATTTACGGCAGGGCTCGATCCAGGGACGCCACGAAATAGACGTGAACAGGCCAGACCCACGCTTGCGACTGGCAGAATGCGACGGCCCTGTCGGTGCGAAGCTGGAAAGCCCTGCTCAACCTGTCGGCCGAGTAACCGTACAGATCCGCTGCGCAGGAACGAATTCCTGGACCGTCTTCGTGCCTGCACGAGTACGCCTTTACCGGAAGGTAGTCGTCGCCGCCCGCCCACTGCAAAGAAATACTGTGCTTGGAAATCTGGATGTTGCCCTGGCAGAGCGCGATATCGGACTACTTTCCCAAGGCTACCTGATAGATCTGGACCAAGTGCTCGGCAGCAAATTGATGCGTCCGCTTCCAATCGATCAAACACTATCGCCCTCGGCCTTGGCATTGGCCGAAACCGTTCGCAAAGGCGATCATGTCGTCATCAATGCCACAAGCGGCGGCATGAACGTACGCATGATGGGTGAAGCCCTTGCTGGCGGCGCTCCGGGGCAACAGATCAGGGTCAAGAACCTGAGCTCGGGACGCATGCTCAAGGCAAGGGTTACCGGGCCGGGACAGGTCGAAGTCGACATATGATGCCATACACGGCGATGCACGATAGCTTACCCCGATCAATCCGACAGACAGATCGGCAAGCCTCGAAAACCCCATTAAAGCTTTTCCTGGCAATGCCGATACAAGACAGACACAGACTCTTTTCGAGGTTCACGAACATGGTCATCGAATTCGATAGGCCGCATAACTCCAGCATCACCACCAATGGACGAACGAGCGGTACACAAGGTGCCGGCAAAACCGACCCGGCCTCCTCGCCCATAACCAGTGAGCCAAAGAGCGAGCAAGTTGCCATTACTACTGGAGAAAGTGTCAACCTCAGTCCCGAGGCGCAAAAGATCAAGCAGGCTTCCGAAAACCTTCGCGACCTACCTGAAGTCGACTCGGAACGCGTTACCCAGATCAAACAGGCAATCTCTGATGGTTCCTATCGTGTCGACAGCGAACGCCTCGCTTCCAAGCTGCTCGATTTCGAATCCTGAGTACCTCGCGCTGCATACATCATTCCCTGGAACTCGCCATGAAACAGATCGAATTGCCTCAACAGCTTGCAAACGATATCGAGGCAGCTCAGGAACTTCTCGACCTGACAAAACAGGAATTCCAGGCATTGAAAGAACGCAATCTTGCATGCCTTGAAACAATATTGGCGCAAAAACAGCCACTCATTGCCCTGCTTGGCAAACATGGTAACCAACGCAGCGAGCTGCTGGCTGCTCATCGACTGCCAGTCGATCACACAGGACTCAAGGCCCTGATCATGATGATGGAAAACCGAGAGCAGATCCTGTCACAGGCTGAGAAGCTTGCAGAATTGATTGAAGACTGCCGGACAACAAACGAAAACAACGGGCGCTTGATCCGTGCCGGCAAGACAGCTGTCGAGAATATGCTGAATGTAATTCTGCATGGCTGCACCGAATCACCCAGGCTTTACGATAAACACGGATCGACAGCAAAGCATGGCTGGCAACGCCCTTTGAGTCAGGCCTGATACACCAAACCAGCCTCTTGGTGGAGCCAGAGCGCGTGTCAAACCCATTTTCCAAAGAAGAAGGCCCTCGGCCACCTCAAATCCTGGCATCCGTTGTCGAGATAGTTGCAGCCCTGCGCCCTCTTCAAGCCAATCACACTCCCCTGACCATTCGTTTTCTCGAACGCGGCTCCAGCTATCGAAGTTACTTGATAGATATCGACCGGGAAGAAGGCTACTTGATGCTTGATGAAGTCATTCCAAGTGACGGCGAACGCCACATGCGCAACGGCGAATACTTCAAGATCGAAGCGTTCCATGAAGGCGCTCGCATACTATGGGAAAACAGACAAGCAGCTATCCCGGACGAAGTGGATGAGGCTCCTTGTCATTGGGTAAAAATTCCGCAGCAACTCAGCTATCACCAACGCCGTAATGCCTACAGGGCTATATTGACGTTCAAGGCAAGCGCAAAATTAACGGATTC
The DNA here is from genome assembly GCF_014191985.1 of Azomonas macrocytogenes. Lineage (GTDB taxonomy): Bacteria > Pseudomonadota > Gammaproteobacteria > Pseudomonadales > Pseudomonadaceae > Azomonas > Azomonas macrocytogenes. The sequence continues at coordinate 51,096 of NZ_JACHXI010000022.1, read as the reverse complement.
TCGTAGCAACCTGGCGCTGGAAGGTCAGTTAATAGATATATCTGTCGGCGGATGTCGATTGAAAGTCGACGGACCTATCAAGCATAAGCTTCAAGCCGGCACGATTTATGAGAAATTTTTTACACAATTACCGTTCGGCAATATCGAAATAGCGGTGGAGCTACGGCATTTTCACCACGATGAAGCACGAAACCATACGTTATATGGATTTCGCTTTCATTTGCTGGATGGCTTTATTCAACGCAAGATAGAGCTATTCGTCAATCAACTTCAAAAAGCATCACGATAAAATATCATTGACACCAGTTAGTCATTTGATAACCCCAGAAACAAACCAACCTCAAACGAGCCCGCTCGCAGTATAGAAACCGAAGCTCAACACTGCACTCAGTAACTCGTGCACAACTAACCCAGCAAGTCTACCGATATATAAAAACCAAAGTTCAAGAGTTGGCAAACGCAACTATCAAAACTTTAATGGTATCCCAGAGTGGGTTCGAACCACCAACCTTCCCCTTAGGAGGGGGATGCTCTATCCAATTGAGCTACTGGGACACAGGCCATCGATAAATACCAACGAGCAACAGGCAAGGCCTTATGCGGGCATATATTCTAACGACAACCCCCCTTCTTGTCATGCGACACAGGGTTGATGGTATCCCTTAGGGACAACAACAAAAATCGACATTGCAAAATGCACTATGAAAAACACCACCTCATGCAAAATGCATGGGATTATCGCAATAAAAATATATAATTTATTGATTTTTAAAACAAAATAACAATCAAAAAATGGCATGAGACCTGCATTTTCTCAGAGCGACATGGACTGACTAATGAGAACAGCGAAGGAAACGCCATGCCATATGCATTATTCGTAGCAAGCGCAGCTTTTTTGGCTTCGATCATAATCGCCCCCTTTATGACTGACGAAAAAACAGCTTCTCAAGCACACGCCACCACGTATGCATTGCAGGAGCACCGTTCCGGTATTGTATTTGCCGCCGACACTGCGGAATTTACTCATCTATCACAAGAAACCCAGCGCTGGACTTTTTGACCCAAACAGGACTGCCTTAGCGAGGAGAACAAAAACATGTCGAAAACAGCCATTTTTTCCTTGTTTGCCATTCTAGTCTGCGGAGCTGTCGCGATACTGAGCCTCGAATCAAGTTTCATGAATCGCCTGGGTTGTATAGGCTCGATAGTATTTGGCATAGTTTTTTTGTTAGCCCTACTGAAAGGTCGCAAAATCAAATTCGACCCGATCTTGCGATAGGCTTTACATGTATCTCTCCATATCCGCCCAATATTAAGTGGCGGGTATTTTCCAAAACTTCATATTTTTAGATTCAGATATCGGAATCGCACTCATTGGCGCTTCCATGAAAGTAATCAGCAGGCGCATAATCGGCAAAAAATAACTGAGCTGGCGAATAAAAATATATAAGGCTGGCCATGGAACGGCAGGCGAAATTCAATTGTCAGACCGGTGATAATTGCAATCGCAACGCCAGCATCGCCCAACGACTAACCGGTAAGATATGCGCCCTATGAAACAGGCAGTTTTTTCCAGCCGAACGGCTGATAAATTTGTGGTTCGGTTACCCGATGGCATGCGAGACCGTATAGCAGAGGTGGCTCGTAATCATCATCGCAGTATGAACTCTGAAATAATCGCCCGATTAGAGCAAAGCCTTTTTCAAGAGGGAGCCCTGGACGATGATTTGAATATGCGTCTGGATAATCCGGACCTATCTCTTCACGAGCGCGAATTGCTTCAGCGTTTTCGCCAACTATCCAAGCGACAGCAAAATGCCCTGATCTCTTTGATCGCCCAAGACCTAACGATAGATACCGAAGAAAAGTAATTTAAATCCAGCACCTGGAAAGCCGGTTTGACTACCGGCCTTCTAATCTCACCTATCCCATAAGGAAGAAAGTCGCAAGGCCAAGGAAAATAAGAAAGCCACCGCTATCGGTAACTGCCGTAATCATTACGCTGGCACCCATTGCTGGATCTTTCCCAAGCTTTGCCAAGGTCATTGGAATAAGCACCCCCATGAATGCTGCAAGCAGCAAGTTGAGTGTCATGGCTGCGACCATGACAGCGCCCAATTTCCAGCTGTCATATAACAGCCAGGCAACGACGCCAATGACTCCTCCCCAGATCAATCCATTGATCAACGAAACGCCAAGCTCTTTACGCAGCAAACGTAACGTATTTCCAGATCCGAGCTGATCCAGAGCCATGGCACGGACAATCATGGTGATAGTCTGGTTGCCTGAATTGCCACCGATCCCCGCCACGATAGGCATCAATGCTGCCAGAGCCACCAGGCGCTCTATCGCATCCCCGAACAAGCCGATGACTCTTGAAGCTGCGAAAGCAGTAACCAGATTAATGGCTAGCCAAGCCCAACGGTTACGCAGCGATCTCCAGACAGAAGCAAATATATCTTCTTCTTCGCGCAGACCTGCCATGTTGAGGACTTCGCTTTCGCTTTCCTCGCGAATCAGGTCGACAATTTCGTCAATGGTCAGGCGACCGATCAATTTGCCATTCTTATCTACGACAGGTGACGACACCAGATCGTAACGCTCGAAGGCCTGCGCAGCCTCATAGGCATCTTCGTCAGGATGGAAGGTCACCGGGTCGCTGGCCATCACGTCGCTGACTTGCTTCTCAGGATCATTGACCAGAAGGCGCTTGATTGGCAGAACACCTTTAAGCACACCATCGTAATCGACAACGAAAAGCTTATCAGTATGTCCTGGTAGTTCTTTCAAGCGACGCAGGTAACGCAGAACGACTTCAAGGCTGACGTCTTCTCGGATAGTGACCATTCCGAAGTTCATCAAGGCGCCAACCTGATCGCTGTCATAGGAAAGAGCCGAACGCACCCTTTCTCGCTGCTGCCCATCGAGGCTTTCCATCAGCTCATGGACAACATCTCGCGGTAATTCCGGTGCCAGGTCAGCCAGCTCATCGGCATTCATTTCCTTTGCCGCAGCCAACAATTCATGATCGTCCATATCGGCGATCAAGGTCTCGCGGACAGCATCGGAAACTTCGAGCAGGATATCCCCATCCCGCTCCGCCTTAACCAGTTGCCAGATGGTAAGACGTTCTTCAAACGGCAAGGCTTCGAGGATACGAGCTACGTCAGCAGGATGAAGCTCGTTCAATTTTCGCTGTAGTTCGGCCAGATTTTGTCGATGGACCAAGCTTTCCACCAACGCTTGATGTCCGCCTTCCTGGCGATGCGTCAAGTCTTCGATGAGCTTATGACGCTGCAGTAAGTCAACTACCTGAGCTAAACGGTCCTGCGGGCCTTCTGGCGCTTTTTTGGCTTCTGTTTCAGTCATATGGCGCACTCCCCCCTCTGGCATAGGGGTGTGCCAGAGAGTCAAACAGTCAGTATTGGATTATTAAACGGAAGTCCAGAGCGACTACTGGGTAAGTCCATGGGTTTATTCCATGAGCCCTTAAGGCGAATTTACTTATAATAACATTTAAGAGAAGAAAGGATGCACTTGATAGATCTCTAGAACAATTTCTTATATAGCTGTTACAGGACTAAAACCCGAACCAATCGCGCGAAGGCATGTAGATATATAAAGCATGGGTAGCGCACGCCACTACATTTGCATAAAGCGTCAATGGTACTTGCCAACCATATGCCCAAGCCATGGCGCAGCAACGTCAAGGAAGACGAACCATGCGTATGACTGTTCCCGTAATCGCCAGTGTGTTGCTACTTGGTATTCCCGAAATACCTTATGCCGCCAGCATTTACCGCTGTATCGATAGCAATGGGAACACCACCTTTACTCAACAAGGCTGTCCTGCCGATCAAAACACTCAGTGGCAGGAGAACCATAATCAACCCAACAGTCCAGCCATCAAGAGTATCTCATCACCACCAAAACAGAAGGATGTAAAGAAACACAATGATGACACGCTAACGATTGTTGGCCAGCAGGACGATGGCTGCGGCAATCTTCTTGAAAACAGAGACAAGCGCAAAGCCATTCTCCAAAAGCAGATACGCGCGGGAATAAGCCGAGCTGATGTGGAAAGTGCCTTGGGCAAACCTGACACAATTACATTCAATGATGGGAAACGCGTTTATCGTTACAAAGCTAATCGACACCAAAGCCGCACAGTAAGCTTTGATGAAAACGATTGTGTAATCGGGAAAGTATCGTCGAAGAAAAAACGCTAGAGGCAGAAAAAACCACAGAAACTCAGGTCTGTAGCTTTTTCATGACTTATGGTGCACTCAGGAGGATTCGAACCTCCGACCGCCCGGTTCGTAGCCGGGTACTCTATCCAGCTGAGCTATGAGTGCATGACAAGTACCAAGTGGCACTGTACAGCTTTACAAACGTTAATGGCGCACTCAGGAGGATTCGAACCTCCGACCGCCCGGTTCGTAGCCGGGTACTCTATCCAGCTGAGCTATGAGTGCGTTAGGGGCGTGCATTATAAAGCCTTAGAGAAGATGGTCAACTACAGCGAGGTTCAAACCTACCTGACCATTCGAGCTAGATGACATCAGCTCGCCTCTAAATAACGCAATGGCGGAGAGGGGGGGATTCGAACCCCCGACACCCTTTTGAGATGTACTCCCTTAGCAGGGGAGCGCCTTCGGCCTCTCGGCCACCTCTCCGCAACACGGGGCGCATGATACTTATCTTTACCCCGATTGGAAAGCAAAAAAAACGCTAAATCAGTGGCTTGATTCCTGGTCTTTTTCTTTTTGAATCCGTTGGTAAATTTCCTCGCGATGCACGGCTACTTCCTTAGGAGCATTCACGCCGATTCGTACCTGGTTACCCTTTACTCCCAATACGGTGACAGTGACCTCATCACCCACCATCAAGGTCTCTCCGACCCGACGCGTTAGAATCAGCATTCCTTTCTCCTTAACGGATTCAGTCAAAAAACAGTCTGCAAAATTAAGTTTGAAACAGGTCCATGAAAACAAATGGACAATAAGCCTGACGCCAATAATGGACCCATGCGCAAGAAATGAAATTCCTTCAAAACAAGCTAAACTCGACGAAAGGTTCAGTTTCGAAATGAACTTTTGATAATTACTTGACCTGCTGACCAGTTGGCGCATCCAGCTCGAATGCGGCGTGCAATGTCCGCACGGCCAGCTCTAAATACTTCTCCTCGATGACGACCGAAACCTTGATCTCGGAAGTCGAAATCATCTGGATGTTGATGCTTTCCTTGGCCAGGGCCTCGAACATGCGGCTGGCAACCCCAGCATGTGAACGCATGCCAACGCCGACAATGGACACCTTGGCGATTTCAGTATCGCCGGATACTTCGCGAGCCCCCATCTGCGCAGCAGTCTGTTTCAGAATGCCAAGCGCCTTGTCGTAATCGTTGCGATGCACGGTAAAGGTGAAATCGGTCGTGTTATCCCGCGCGACATTCTGCACGATCATGTCCACTTCCACATTAGCTGAACTGATAGGGCCGAGGATCTGGAAGGCGATACCAGGATTGTCAGGTACTCCTCGAATGGTCAGCTTGGCTTCATCACGATTGAAGGCAATGCCAGAGATAATCGGCTGTTCCATGGATTCCTCTTCATCAAGGGTAATGAGGGTGCCCGGCCCCTCCTGAAAACTATGCAGCACGCGTAGCGGGACATTGTATTTTCCGGCGAATTCCACCGAGCGGATCTGCAAGACCTTCGAGCCGAGGCTGGCCATTTCCAGCATTTCCTCGAAGGTGATTTTTTCCAGACGACGCGCCTTGGGTACGACCCGTGGATCGGTAGTGTAGACACCATCCACATCAGTATAGATCTGGCATTCGTCCGCCTTGAGTGCAGCAGCCAGAGCCACGCCGGTGGTATCTGAACCACCACGGCCGAGCGTCGTGATGTTGCCCTGCCCGTCCACACCCTGGAAGCCTGCCACGACCACGACGTGACCGGCCTTCAAGTCAGCGTGAATGCGATGCGCATCGATTTGCAGTATCCGTGCTTTGTTAAAGGCACTGTCAGTCAGAATCCGCACCTGGTCGCCGGTATAGGAAACGGCATTGACGCCGCGCTTGAGTAGCGCCATTGCCAGCAGCGCAATAGTCACCTGCTCGCCGGTGGAAACCATCACATCCAGCTCGCGGGGATCGGGCTGCGAATTGACCTGCCTGGCCAGCTCGATCAAGCGGTTGGTCTCGCCGCTCATGGCTGAAACGACCACGACGATTTGATTACCCTTTTCGCGAAACGTTTTTACTTTCTCGGCGACTTGCTCGATTCGCTCGATGCTACCCACTGAAGTACCGCCGAATTTTTGTACGATCAAAGCCATGTGCTAGCCGCCTAAGCCCTGAGGGCAATCATTGAATACAGGGTTTCAGAAAAAGAATCCAAGCCGTTTCCTGGGAGCAAAGCATGCTTCGTGGTTCATGCCTTCGACTCGACAAAAGAAATGGCCAGAGCAAGGGATTCGTCCAGTCTGTCTACCTCGCTACCACCCCCCTGGGCCATGTCGGGACGGCCACCACCCTTGCCGCCGACGGCAGCCGCAGCCTGCTTCATCAGATCACCCGCCTTGAGCTTGCCGGTCAGATCCTGAGTGACCCCTGCAACCAGGATGACTTTGCCGTCGAGAGCACCACCCAGCAGGATGACCGCGCTACCCAGCTTGTTCTTCAACTGGTCGACCATCGCCAGCATGGCCTTGCCGTCCAACCCGTCGAGGCGTGAGGCAAGAACCTTGATCCCTTTGATATCAACGGCCGAGCCAGCCAGATCATTACCCGCTGCGCTGGCAGCCTTGGCTTTGAGCTGTTCCAGTTCTTTCTCAAGTTGGCGGTTGCGTTCGAGCACGATGGAAAGCTTGTCGAGCAGATTTTCGCGACTACCCTTGAGCAGTGCCGCCACATCCTTGAGTTGCTGCTCCGCTTGATTCAGATAGGCCAGTGCCACTGCGCCGGTTACCGCTTCGATACGCCGGATACCGGAAGCCACGCCGCTTTCGCTGACAATCTTGAACAATCCGATATCACCCGTACGCTGGACGTGAGTTCCGCCGCACAGTTCGACCGAAAAACCGCTGCCCATGGTCAATACCCGAACACACTCGCCGTATTTTTCACCGAACAGAGCCATGGCACCTTTGGCCTTGGCCGTATCGATATCGGTTTGCTCGATCTCGACCGGTGAATTCTGGCGAATCTGCTCGTTGACCATGTCTTCCAAGGCTTGAATCTGGGCAGGCGATACAGCCTCGAAATGGCTGAAGTCAAAACGCAGGCGCTGGCTGTTGACCAACGAGCCTTTCTGCTGCACGTGCTCGCCAAGAATGCGCCGCAGTGCAGCGTGCAAGAGATGAGTAGCCGAATGATGCAGGGCAGTGGCCTGGCGCACGGAGTCGTCGACTATCGCCTCTATGCTCGCGCCAATCTCAAGACAGCCACTAGCGACGCTGCCGTGATGCAGAAATGCACCACCGGCCGTCTTGCTGGTATCGCCCACATCGAAGCACGATCCCGGCGCGCGCAGATAGCCGCTGTCGCCAGCCTGCCCTCCTGACTCAGCATAGAACGGCGTCTGGTCCAGGACCACTACGCCACTCTCGCCAGCCTGTAGTCGTTCAACGTTCAAGCCATCCTTGAACAACACCAGAATCGTGCCAGTGCCACGAGTATCGGCGTAGCCAGTAAAACGGGTTTCGCCTTCCACCTTGACCAGGCTGTTGTAGTCCATGCCAAAGACGCTGGCCGAACGGGCACGTTCGCGCTGTGCCTCCATTTCACGTTCGAACCCCGGCTCATCCAGCGTAAGATTGCGTTCGCGGGCAATATCGTTGGTCAGGTCTACCGGAAAGCCATAAGTATCGTAGAGCTTGAAGATCACATCACCAGGAATTACCGAACCCTGCAACTGAACCAGATCCTGTTCAAGGATGCGCAATCCCTGCTCCAGGGTCTTGGCGAATTGCTCCTCTTCGTTCAGTAATACACGCTGGATATGCGCCTGTTGCTGCTGCAATTCCGAGTAGGCATCGCCCATTTCTGCCACCAGGGCGGTGACGATCTTATAGAAGAAAGCGCCTTTGGCGCCCAATTTGTTGCCATGCCGACAGGCACGACGAATGATCCGTCGCAGGACATAACCTCGCCCCTCATTCGAAGGCAACACGCCATCGGCGATCAGAAAACTGCAGGAGCGGATATGATCGGCCACCACTTTCAGAGAAGGCGCGCCGTCGTTGGCACAACCGATGGCGACGGCCGAAGCTTTCAGGAGATTCTGGAACAGATCGATTTCATAGTTGGCATGCACATGCTGCAATACCGCGCTGATTCGCTCCAACCCCATTCCAGTATCCACGCTGGGTGCCGGCAATGGTTGCATTTCACCGTCAGCGGTGCGGTTGAACTGCATGAACACGTTGTTCCAGATTTCGATATAGCGATCGCCATCTTCTTCCGGGCTACCGGGCGGGCCACCCCAGATCTCCGCGCCGTGATCATAGAAAATTTCGGTACAGGGACCACAGGGTCCAGTGTCACCCATCGCCCAGAAGTTGTCGGAAGCGTAAGGTGCGCCTTTGTTATCGCCGATACGAATCATGCGCCCGGCCGGTACGCCGACCTCTTTAGTCCAGATGTCGTAGGCCTCGTCATCATTGGCATAGACAGTGATCCAAAGCTTATCTTGCGGCAGGCCCAACCATTTTTTCGCAGTGAGAAACTCCCAAGCGTAATGGATGGCATCGCGCTTGAAATAATCGCCGAAACTGAAATTGCCCAGCATCTCGAAGAATGTATGGTGGCGCGCGGTATAGCCGACATTTTCCAGGTCGTTGTGTTTGCCGCCCGCTCGAACGCATTTCTGGCTGCTGGTAGCACGGGTATAAGAGCGCTTTTCCAACCCGAGGAAGCAATCCTTGAACTGGTTCATACCGGCATTGGTGAACAGCAACGTTGGATCGTTCGCCGGAATCAGCGAGCTGGAGGCGACACGGGTATGACCCTTTTCTTCGAAGAAGCGAAGGAAGGCTTCACGGATTTCTGCGCTTTTCATAAATTCATCCAGGGGACGGCGGCGGGGCGACTGCCAGTCGGCGCGATGAAACAAAGCAGCCATGGGCAGTTGAATCGGACTTATGGTGGAATTTTCGCACGATATCAGCGTGGTTTGCGACCGGCAGGGCATTGCCGAAACGCATTTTCATCATCTGTCGACTCATTCAAGCTCGGGCGAACTCGATAAACGCGGCAATAACCTGCCGGATCATCTCGCCACTCACATCGAGATGCGTAACCAACCGTAAACGCGCTGAAGGGATCAGACGAATACCACGCTCAGAACAAAACGCCGCCAGTGCCTGAATCCGCTCGCCGATCTGTACATAAACCATGTTGGTCTGCACCGGTTCGACCTCATAGCCAGCCTCGCGCAGGCCTTCCCCCAGCAGCCGGGCATGCTCATGGTCTTCGGCCAGACGCTCGACATGATGCTCCAGCGCATACAGGCCTGCTGCCGCCAGGATACCTGACTGCCGCATGCCGCCACCGACCATCTTGCGCAGGCGGCGAGCCCTGTCGATCAATGCCCAATCGCCACACAGCACCGAACCGACTGGCGCTCCCAGACTCTTGGATAGGCATACCGAAACCGAATCGAAATGTTGAGCGATATCCTGTGCTTCGCAGCCCGACTTGACCGCAGCGTTGAACAACCGGGCACCATCCAGATGCAGGGCCAGACCATGCTCGTGAGCAAAGGCCCGCGCGGCGGCAAGATAATCAGTTGGCAGCACCTTGCCCTGCATGGTGTTTTCCAGCGCCAGTAGCCGAGTTCGGGCAAAATGGAAGTCATCCGGCTTGATCGCCGCTCGAATACGCTCGAACGACAGGGTGCCATCCGCCTCCATTTCGATCGGTTGCGGCTGGATCGAGCCCAGCACAGCTGCACCGCCACCCTCATATTTATAGGTATGCGCCTGCTGGCCAACGATGTACTCGTCCCCCCGTTCACAATGTGCCATCAACGCCAGCAGGTTGCTCATGGTTCCGCTGGGCACGAACATGCCCGCCGCCATGCCCAATCGCTCGGCCAGCGTGCTTTCAAGCAGCCTGACGGTCGGATCGTCACCATAGACGTCATCGCCAGTCTCGGCTCTGGCCATGGCCTGGCGCATGGCATCGGTTGGCTGGGTCACCGTATCGCTGCGCAGATCGATCAACTGCATGGATTGCTCCCGAAGATTTCACGGTTATTCTCGTACGCCAGCTGTTACCAACGACTATCGATATTTAGCGTAGCAGTTCGGAATCCCGTGCTCTGAATCGTCTGCCCTGCCAAAAGCTATCCTGCTCGGAAAATCAGATAGGACTCCCAGTCTTCATCAGGCACGGCATCTTCAGCGAGCATCCGTCCAGCTTGGGAGATTCGTTCGCCATGCACTGCATCCGGATCATGGCAGATCAGATGATGCCAGAGCGGCAGATCCTCACCCGCGGCCAGCAGGCGATAGGCGCAGGTGGCCGGTAGCCATGCGAACTGCCCGGCCTCGGCAGCGGTCAGTTGGATGCAGTCCGGCACACTGGCCTGGCGGTTGACATAATCGCGGCAACGGCACGTATTCAGGTCCAGCAACCGACAGGCAATACGCGTGTAATACACGCTACCGTCCTCGTCATCCTCCAGTTTCTGCAAGCAGCACAACCCGCAGCCGTCGCAGAGCGATTCCCATTCCTGCTGATCGAGCTGGTCGAGGCTTTTACGTTTCCAGAAGGGTTCTACTTTGGCAGCCATTGGCAGAGAGCGACACCGGACGAAAAAGGATAGTCAGTCTAGCCTGCCAGCCATGGCCGTCCAAGCCACGGACTTGGCGGAAGTTTCAGACGGGATCGTTGCGCCGCAGCAGCTCGTCCGGAAGATGCTCGATGTACTCATCTTCAGGAGGCGGCATCTGCAGATGGAAACCCTGCTTCTCGAGATTGGCCAGCACCTTACTCACATCCTCACGCGCCAATTGGCGCTCTGGTGTAAGCACGAGATCGAACGCGTGCTGTGGCGGACCGAATGTCGCCAACAGGGCTTCGGGTACACGCGCCAGCGCTTCGCGCTTGTCGACGTAGAGATACATTTCGCTCTTGCGCGGGCTTCTGTAGATAGAACAAATACGTTTCATCGGTCGACTTCCAAAGCATCCAGCAAGGCTTGCCCCATCCGTTCGCGGCGCCAACCACGCAAGGAATCGGGCAATTGGTACGGGCCATCGGGATAGCCACTTTTCAACAAACTTTCGAGAATCTTCTTGCGCAGCATCAGCTCGGGAGCGATCTGCAGTCGCTCCGCCTCGCGCTGCCCCACGGCCCGCAGCTTTTTGAGCAGCGCCGAGGACTCCAGCGGTAACGGTTGCGCCAGAACTTGCGGCCGATCCTCAGGAGTCAGGACCGCCGCTTGCCGGATCAACTCCAATAGAACCTGACCATCCTGACGAACAGTGCGCGGATGGATATCCTCGATCTGTGCCAGGGCTGTCAAATCGCCAGGTTGGAAACGCGCCAGCGGCCACAGGCTGTTTTCCCGAATGATGCGGTTACGCGGCTGGTTTCGCACGCGCGCCTGGCGCTCACGCCAGGCTACCAGAGCGCGCAACACAGCCAGTTGCTGGCGATTCAGCCGCCATGCCTGCTTGATCTCGCGATACAGCTCGGCGGGATCGCTTTCGCGACAGAGATTGGCCACCAATTCGGCACCATCCGCCAGTAACCAGAGGCGTTTTTCTTCAGGCAGCCTTGGGTCAAGTACCAGATACAACTCAGCCAGATGCTGGACGTCCTCGGCAGCATAGCGTACCTGCATCTCACTGAGCGGCCGCTGCAGCCAATCGGAGCGCGTTTCTCCCTTGGGTAGCTCCACACTCAGTACCTGCTCCACCAGCCGGGAATACCCCATGGAAAAGCCAAGGTTGAGATAAGCTGCCGCCAGTTGCGTGTCAAACAGTGGCTGCGGCAGGCTGCCGGTCAGGCGCTGCAGCACTTCCAGGTCTTCGCTGCAAGCATGCAGGACCTTCATCACCTGACGATCTTCGAGCAACTGTGCAAATGGCTGCCAATCCTTGATCGTCAACGGATCGATCAGCCAGGCCCGCTGGCCATCGCCGACCTGCACCAGCCCCGCCAGCGGATAGAAGGTGTCTACCCGCATGAACTCGGTATCCAATGCCACGTATGACAGTTGGCACCACTGGGCACAGGCCTCTGCCAACAAGGCATCATCAAGAATCCACTGGATGTCGATACTCACGAAAAAAATCCTTTCAGCATCCGCGCCTGGATTGGCTTAATCGCCATATTTGGGGTCGCAGTATATATCGCCCTTCAAGGGCTACCTGCATGATTCGCATGCTAACGCTTTCCAAAAAACCTGTCTGGAGTATCAAAATGCCGATTGCCTGTCTGATCACGCCCCAGCAACTTGCGCCCCGCCTGCTGCAACCGAAGCTTGTCGTGCTCGACTGCCGCTTCGCCCTGGAGGATCCTGCGTACGGGCAGCATGGCTATGATACGGGCCACATTCCCGGTGCGTATTTCGCCGATCTGGAAAAAGACCTTTCCGCACCAGTACAACCTGGCCGAACCGGTCGCCACCCGCTCCCCGACCCGACCCACTTGCTGGCCAGATTGCGCACCTGGGGGATCGACGACGACTGCGATGTGGTTCTGTATGACGACGGTCCCGGTACGTTTGCCGCACGAGCCTGGTGGCTACTGGCCTGGTTGGGTAAACGCGAAGGCGTCTGCCTGCTCGATGGTGGGCTCAAGGCCTGGCGCGAAGCCGATCTTCCGCTTACCACTACATTGCCGAAACCCTACCAGGGCAACCTGCACGGCGAGCCCGACCCCACCGTGGTCATCGACGCAACAGGCCTGCAGCAGCACCTGGATTCAGCCGAACTAACCTTGCTCGATGCTCGCGCCCTGCCCCGTTTTCGCGGCGAAGTGGAACCCATCGATCCGGTCGCCGGCCATATTCCTGGTGCATCTTGTGCCCCTTTCACCGAGAACCTCGGCCCGGACGGACGTTTTTTGCCGCAGGAACAATTGCGCCAACGCTTCTCCGCGCTGCTGGCCAATCGTGCGCCGGAAAAGTTGGTCGCCTATTGCGGATCTGGCGTGACCGCCTGTCACAATCTTTTTGCCTTCTGCCTGGCAGGCTATCCACTGCCGCGCCTGTATGCCGGCTCCTGGAGCGAATGGATCACCGACCCGACACGCCCCGTGGCAACAACTGGTTGAATCAAGCGATTGATCAAGCAATCCATACGCTGTTGATACGTTCTATAGGCGGAATGATCTTGACCTGGAGGTCGTTCCGTTGCAGCCTCCGCGCGAACCTTCAACAGTACGCATTGCCTCATATCAACAACCTTGTTAACCAGGACGCCAGGCGCACCTGCCATTTGTCAGCAAGAACCTTTCATGAAGACCATTTTGCAGATTTCCGACACGCATTTCGGTACCGAAACTGCTCCAGTAGTAAAGGCCATGGAAGCCCATGTTCACGAACATGGAGCTGACCTGCTCGTTCTTTCCGGAGACATCACGCAACGTGCGCGCTGCGAGCAATTTGCTGCAGCTCGAGAGTTCATCGAACGCCTGGAGACGTTGGGTATTCCGTCCCGACTGATCGTTCCGGGTAATCACGACATCCCACTGTTCAACCTGCCGCTGCGCTTTCTTGCCCCCTACGCCAACTACCGCCGTCATCTGGGCAAAAACCTCGAGCCGGTATTCGAGAGTGACGACATGCTGGTGATCGGCCTCAATACCACGCATCCGAGGCGGCACAAGGATGGCCTGGTCACCGCCCGGCAAATAGAAGCCGTCTATGAACGATTACAGCGAAGTGATCCACGCAAACTGAAAATAGTCGTGGCACACCAGCCGTTCGGCCTGATGGAACTCAGCGACGTCTACAACCTGCAGCACGGTGCCGCGCAAGCCTTGGCACGCTGGGCAGATGCTGGCCTGGATATCGTCATGGGCGGGCATATCCACCTGCCCTATGTGTTGCCACTGAAGCCTCAATATCCCGACCTGAGCCGCGAAATCTGGACAATACAGGCAGGAACCGCATTATCGCACCGGGTTCGCGGCACTTCGCCGAACTCCTTCAACCGGCTGCAACTGGAGCTTGGCCAGAGTAAACGGGTAAAGGTGGAACGTTGGGACTTCCAGGACGACGCCTTCGTCCTTGCCACGCATTTCATGCTGGAATGGCCCATACTCTGAACAGGCTCGACAGGCGGCGAGAAAAGGCTTTCCGGCACCTCGGCCTGACCAGTCAGTAATTCTGCGTGGTCAATCGGCCTTTATCGAGAATACGTCTGGCACCAAGATAACTGCGCTGCCAATAACTGTCGGAGAGCCGATCCAGACGAACCGTTCCACCGGAAGACGGCGCATGTACGAAACGCTCTTCGCCGACATAGATCCCCGCATGGCTGACGCGCCTGCCACCACTGGTGGCGAAGAACACCAGATCACCTGCCAGCAACGACTGGCGTGGAATATGGGTAGCTTTTACCTGAATCATTTCGCTGGTCGTGCGCGGCAGTACGATGCCTGCGGCATCACGATAGACGTAACCGATCAAGCCGCTGCAATCGAAACCGCTTTCCGGTGTGTTACCACCCCAGACATAGGGTGTGCCGACCAGCCCCAAAGCCCGAAACAGTACTTCGTTGGCCATGGGTGGAAAGGCCTGGACCTGCGACTTTTTGGGAATGGCTGCAGATTTGGCAGGAGCAGTATGGTTGGTACAAGCAGTGAGACTGAGCAAGGCGGCGAAAAGCAGGAAGAGGATGCGGACCTGGGCTGGCATGCGCGATAAGTCCTGTTGAGTTTCGCCTAACTTTGCCGCCTGCGGTGAAACTGTACAAGCGCTGGCAGGCCCTCTACCAACGCCAGCCTCGGGTCAGGCACCACCAGATGCACTGGTAGTATCAGTCAGAACCCGCTTGGCTTGCATGTAGCTGGCACGCCAGTAGGTATTACCCAGGCTGTCGACCCGCACGCCGCCGCTGCGCCTGCTGGCCGAATGAAGGAAGCGATCATCGCCGATATAGATGCCCACATGGGAAACTCGCCCGCGGCCACGCTTATTGAAGAACAGAATGTCGCCAGCTTGCAGTTTGTCACGCGAAACCTGTGGCACATCGAGCGCGATCATCTCGCGGGTGGAACGCGGCAGTTGAATACCCGCTTCCTCGCGGAACAGGAAGCCGATAAAGCCGCTGCAATCGAAGCCGGTTTTCAGCGAGACACCACCGAAGCGGTAGGGGGTACCAAGCAGCTTCAAGCCACGTTCGAGGATAGTTTCGGCCTGTACCTGGGCGGTCTCCTCTGCCGGCTCTTGCTCCTCTTCCTGCATCGCATGCTGCTCATACAAGTGGCGGGCAAGATCCTTGCTGGAGTTGCTGGCTTGCTGTTCGGGAACCTGGCCTGCACAGGCAGTCAGCAGAATGGCAGCGGCACAAGTCGTGAGGGGCGCTAAGCGTCTAAGCATCGGCACAACCGTGTTCGAAAGTTCATAAAGAAGTGGGGGCCGAATATGCTCCCCACGAATTCGACTTTCAACGCTGCTGGCTCAGAGAGTATATGGCTCCTTGATCCAGGTCATTTTCAATGCGACTAATTCTCTTCTAGCCTGCTGGCATGAACCAATCGGCAGAAATTTCAGAGACAAGCCCAATGGTCGCAGCCAGCGACTGGAAAGCCGCCACAGCACCCATTGCCAGATGGACGTCCACCATGTCGCTGATTGCGGTACGTTCCGGGTTGATTTCCACGCTGAAGCCACCGGCGTCACGCACCTGCAAAAGTGGTTCAACGACATAGGGGAAACTGGCCGTTGTCCCTACACTCATGACCAGATCGAAGCCCATATCGACCCGCTCCTGCAACGTCTGTAGCGCTCGCGCAGGCAACATTTCACCGAACAAGACTACTGATGGCCGAAGCACGCCGCCGCAATCCTCGCAACGAGGTGGTAACGGGCCATGCAGGCAAGTATCCAGCTCGTCGCTTGTAAATCCGCAGGATGGACAAAATAGTGGCCGCAACTGGCCGTGGATCTCGATCAATCGCTCAGGTGGGCTACCCGCCTGCAGGTGATAACCATCGATATTTTGGGTCAGTATCCAGCAGCCCGGATACTGCACCTGCAATGCCGCAATAATGCGATGGGCCAGGTTGGGCAAGGCTCCCTGGCAAGCCTTGCCGAGCTCGGCAAGGTATTTCCAGCAGAGAGCAGGATCACGACGCAGCATATTACCGGAGAGTGCCGTTTCGATCGGCAATCCTTCGGTAGTATGGCCATTATAAAGCCCGCCCAAGCCGCGATAGGTTGGCAGGCCGGAATCGGCGGATAAGCCCGCCCCGCTGATAATGAGGATACGCCCGGCTTTTCGCAGGGCCTCGGCAACGGTATCGATGGCTTGCGGCATGGGAATATCCAAGGTGCTCACGCACTACCTCTTCAATGGTTGGCGGTGTGCGCCAGCATGACGGAAAGCTGGCAGAGCGGTCTGCCGCTTTCGGCATGCAGGGCATTGAAGGCATCCTGAACAGTGGCCAGATCGCGCTGGCTGGTGGGCGCTTTGTCAACGATACCCTGGGCCTTCAAAGCCGCGATCACATCTTCGGTAAATACGAAGGTGTCCTTGCCGACCATGCGTAGAAAACGCGGCGCCGATGCTCCGCCAAGCTGGCTGCCGCGCTTGGCCAGGTATTTCCACAGCCCGACGATATCGGTCACTGGCCAGTCGGCGATCAGAGCACCGAAGCTACCCTTTTCTTTCGCGATATCGAGCAGCATCTGTGCATTCAGCGGAACGCTCTTGAGCTTGCCTAGATGACGAATCAGCTGCTTGTTCTGCATCAGGCGCTCAAGATGCTCGCCGCCCATCAACACGACCTTTTCCGGAACAAAGCCGAAAAATGCCTCTTCGAAAGCCGGCCATTTCGCATCCACCAGACTGTGCTTCAGGCCAGCCCGGAAGACGCGTAATGCCATCTGTGAGAGATAGCGATCATCCGGCAGAATCCGTAGCTCTTCTGCCGACTTCGGCATGGGTAACTGCGCTTCCAGCGCAGCCGTGGAGCCAAAGCGATTCAGGCAATATTCGTATAACCAGCGATAATCGTGCATCGATCCTGACGAAATCCGTATTGGTTTTCAGAAAGAGTCCGGCAAGCGGTCAGAGATTCATTACCTCGACGAAACGCGGGGGTGCCTCTTCGTCGATCCGCAGGCTGCTGAAATCGAACAGCTCGCGATCGGCCAGTTGCGAGGGCACCACGTTCTGTAGGGCACGGAACATGACTTCGGTCCGCCCCGGCGTCTTGCGCTCCCAGTCCCGTAGCATTTCCTTGACTACCTGGCGCTGCAGGTTTTCCTGCGAGCCACAGAGATTGCAGGGAATGATGGGGAATTGCTTGATCCTGGCGTAGGCCTCGATATCGGTCTCGCTACAATAGGCCAACGGGCGGATCACCACGTTGCGGCCATCGTCGGACAACAGCTTGGGCGGCATGGCTTTGAGCGTACCGCCATAAAACAGGTTGAGGAAAAAGGTTTCCAGAATGTCGTCACGATGATGCCCAAGCGCCAGCCGAGTCGCGCCGATCTGATCGGCGAAGGTGTACAGCGTGCCACGGCGCAGACGCGAGCACAGCGAGCAGGTGGTCTTGCCTTCGGGAATCTTCTCTTTCACGACCGAGTAGGTATCCTTCTCGATGATGTGATACTCGACGCCGATGGATTGCAGGTATTCCGGCAACACATGTTCGGGAAACCCCGGCTGCTTCTGGTCCATGTTCACGGCGACAATCTCGAACCGGATGGGCGCGACCTTCTGCAAATAGAGCAGGACATCGAGCATGGTGTAGCTGTCCTTGCCGCCGGACAGGCAGACCATGACTTTGTCGCCTTCCTCGATCATGTTGAAATCGGTGACAGCTTCACCGGCGAGACGGCGCAGGCGCTTCTGCAGCTTGTTCTGGTTGACCGAAAGGGTACCCATGGCGAATGCGGATCCGAAAAATACAAAGCCTATATTCTACGCGCAAAGCGCTTTTCTCCCCAGTCGATGCAGCGAATGGCAGGATCGGCATACCGTCCCGATCCGCATTTTTCTTTCGGGCATAATTCCTGGACATATGGAGACCCTGCCGATGCCCGAACAACTACTGGCTCGTGTCGAGACGTGCTATCGACAGGCTGAAGCCTTCTTCGGCAAGCGCTTTTTGCGCCCCGTGGTAAGTCTTAAGCTGCGCGGCCAGAAAGCCGGTGTGGCGTATCTCGACGAAAATCGCCTGCGCTTCAATACGCAGCTCTATCTGGAAAACAAAGAACACTTCCTGCACCAGACCGTCGCCCATGAAGTGGCGCATCTGGTGGCACACCAGTTGTTCGGTCCGAGGATCAGACCCCACGGCAAAGAGTGGCAGCAGATCATGCGTGGCGTATTCGATCTGACGCCAGCTCGCTGCCATCAGTACCAGGTCGCGCGACGCAAGAGCCGACGCTATATCTATCGCTGTGAATGCCCGGACCGGGATTTCGCCTTTAGCGCACGGCGACATGCACTGGTTGCCAAAGGGCATCGTTATCGGTGCAAACAGTGCAATGCTCCGCTCGTGCATAACGGCCAGCAACGCTTCGAATAGCAGGTAACTACAGACGCCGAGCCTGCCAGCCTGCAATCATGAACAACCCGGCCAGTACCGCCAGCAACGGCAACCAGCCGGCATGCTCCCAGACATAACCCGCCACATACCCCACGACACTCGATCCCAAATAGTAGGCGCAGAGATACAGTGCCGCTGCCTGCGCCTTGGCGCTCCTGGCATTGACACCAATCTGGCCGCTGGCTACGGAGTGGGCACAGAAGAAACCCAGCGCGAGCGAAATCAGTCCCAGGAAGATGCAGATCAGCCAGGGAGTGGCACACAGTACGACGCCAGTCATCATCAAACCGATACCGCCTTGCAGTACCTTGCGCGGACCATGGACAGGCACCAGATGCCCAGCCCAACCTGCGCTGAAAATCCCGGCCAGATAAGCGACAAACAACAGGCCGATCACCGTGGAAGAAAGATTGAAAGGCGCTGCCGCCAGACGAAAGCCGATATAGTTGAACAGGGCTACAAAGCCGCCCATCAGCAAAAAGCCCTGCAAAAACAGCATACGCAAAATCGGATTGGCCAAATGCAGGCGGAAGTTGGCCAGCAGACCTACCAGAGAAAGCGGCTGGGCGGTGAAATGCCGGGACGGTGGCAGCATCCAGAGAAACAGGCCCAGAGATAGAAAACCAAGCGCAGCAATGCCTCCCAACGCCACTTGCCAACCACCGAGATCGCTTAACAACCCTGCCAGCATCCGGCCAAGCAGGCCACCCAGCGCAGTACCGCCGATATACAGCCCCATTGCCGCCGGCAGTGAATCGGGATGGAACTCCTCGCCTACATAAGCCATTGCTACGGCCGGCAGGCCGCTCAGGGCCAAGCCGAGCAGCGCACGCAAAACCAGTAAAGCGTGCCAGGAATCTACCCAAACACAGGCACCGCCCAACAGGCAGGCCAGCCCCAGCGCAATTCCCATGACCGATTTACGTCCCCAACTTTCCGCCAGCGCGCCGGAAACCAGCAGGGCTCCAGCCAGGCTCAGCGTAGTCAGCGACAATACCAGGCTGCTGCTCGCGGCAGAGATTGCGAAGTGCGTAGCTAGGAGCGGCAACAGCGGTTGCACACAGTACAACAGTGCAAAGGTGGCGAAACCTGCACAAAACAGCGCCAGCGTCGCCTTGCGATAAGCTGCAGTACCCCGTACGAAATACGAAGAAGTCGCTTGGCTGGACATCTATAAAACCGTACTCACTGGTGCATATATAGAGGGATTGAGCCTATCACGACCGCTGATCGAGTTGCCTGTGTACAACAATCCATAGCTATCAGCGACTCGCGGCCCAGGAGGATTGCGTCTATGGTTTTCCATTCATACCGTTCACCCAAGGAACAGTCGATGCGCCAAGCTCTGTCCGGCCTGCTGCTGACCTGCAGCACGCTCGCTGCAGCCGATATCCAGACCCGCGAGATCCCTTATACGGCGGAGGATGGCACCACCATGGTCGGTTACCACGCCTACGACGATACAATTCAGGGCCCGCGTCCCGGTATTATCGTGGTCCATGAATTCTGGGGTCTCAACGATCACGCCCGGGAACGCGCCCGGGAAATGGCCAAACTGGGCTACAGCACTCTTGCCATCGACATGTACGGCGAGGGCAAGGTCGCCGAGCATCCCCAGGATGCCAAGGCATTCATGCAGGCCGCCTTGCAGAACGCCGAAACAACACGATCCCGCTTCATGGCGGGCATGGAATTACTGCAGCGACAACCACAGACCGACCCCAGACGCATCGGTGCCGCCGGCTATTGCTTCGGCGGCCGCGTGGTACTGGAGATGGCCCGCCAGGGGGTACCGCTGGCCGGCGTGGTGAGTTTCCACGGTGCACTGGTTACCCGCAATCCAGCCACGCCCGGAGCTGTCAAGGCGCGCGTTCTGGTCGAGCATGGCGCAGCGGACAGCATGGTCACGGCAGACGATGTGGCCGCGATCAGCGCGGAAATGGTCAAGGCTGGTGTCGACTATCAACTGGTCAGTCACCCCGGTGCCAAACATGCCTTCACCAATCCAGCCGCCGATGAAAACAGCAAAAAAGGCCTGGATGTCGCCTACAACAAGCGGGCCGACGAACGCTCCTGGGCGGATATGACCCTATTTTTCAAACGGACCTTCGACGACTGAGCCAGCACACAAGCCAGACTACTTCGCTGGTACCTGATGTGCTCGCCAATGACCGCTTTGCGAAAGAGCATGCTCGGTCCTCGACTTTCCCGGGCAAGCCTCGTGCTACGATGCGACATCCCACGTACCTAGCCTACCGCCGTCCTTGCCACAATGTCCGAACATGACTTTCGCTATGCCCTGCTCAACCCCGTTCATAATCTAACCGAATGCCGCGCAATCACCCCTGGACGTTACCAGGTGACCGGCACGGGTGGCTCGATTCGCAAGGGCGATATCCTGCTGGTCACGCTTAAAGGCAGCCGCGAACTGTCTCTGCGGCTGACCGTGGAAAAGATCCGCTATCAGCTCAACCCGCCAGGCCAATGGCTGGCAGTGGCCAACGGTCCGGCCTTTCGTGAGTTGCGCATCGTCGAAGAACGGCTCGACTGTGCCGCCTGTGGCAAGCGACTCGATATGGAAGTCGCCCTGGACGCAGCGTTGGGCAAAGCGGCGAAGCTCTCCGCCATCGCAGCGCGGCTCACCGAAATCGGCTGGCAGCAGCAGGATGGCTACTGTCATTGTCCAGCGTGCCGGAAGGAGCGCCCATGAATCATTACAGGCTGGCGACCCTGATTCTCGGCCTCACTGGCTGTGCAGCATCGCCACCAAGTGTGCAGGAAGACGTGACCTACATTGCCGAGTGGATCGGCGCCGACCCGATCATCGGGCAACGCCAGGTTTCCCTGACCTTCAGCGAAGGCCGGGCCTACGGCAATACGGGGTGCAACCACTGGTTCGCAACCTACAGCCTGGAACAAAAGCAGTTACGTTTCAGCAATATCGGGAGCACGCGCAAGGCATGCACCGAGGAACTCAATCGCCAGGAACGGCATTTCCTGAATCTGCTGGCACATGTGGAGCACTGGGATATTTCGTCGATAGACCAGCTACGCCTATGGCCGGTCCAGGGCAAGCCGCTACGCTTCTGGCCCGGCCAGAACGACTGAAACGTCACAAAAGAGGGCACGCCAGGGTAAATCGCTCTAGCCGAGGGCATATCCTTGACACAAAGTCCAGCACAAGGAAATCTGCCAGCCGTTTCGCTTGCCCGCCAACCTCGCCTGATATCGACCTTGGCAAGCACTGCGACGAACAGCAGCCTTATCTATGAATGCCTGGCATAGCTTGTGCTGCTATTCAAGGAGACTGGGTTCTCTTGGGACCCCTGGTACAGGCAGGCCAGGGAGCTCCCTCTTTTATTGCTCTCGCGGTAGCCTGGCGGACTCGACGCTACTCAAACAAACGCAGCTGTTGCTGCTCGCCGTATGTATCGATCAACCGCACACCGATTCCGACCAGCCGTACCGGCTTGCAACCACGCGCAAAGGCCTGTCCCAACAATTGGGCATATTCATTGTTGTCCAACCTGGCACCAGCCTGCTCCAACGTCGTTTGGCTGAAATCATGAAACTTGAGTTTGACGAATGGTTTACCCGGACGATAACCAGCCCCCAGCCGGGCCAGACGCACGGACAATTCATCCAGCAAATACGGCAACTGCGCGACGCATGACGGCAAGTCGGGCAGATCTTTCTCGAAAGTTCGCTCTACGCTGACCGATTGGCGCCGGTTCGCCACGTTTACCGGGCGCTCGTCAATGCCTCTGGATAGACTCCACAAGCGCTCACCGAATGCACCGAACTCTTGAACCAGAGTGTTTCTGGCATGTTCGCGCAAGTCACCACAGTTACGAATACCCATCCGCTGCAGCCGCTCGGCGGTAACCTTACCCACGCCATGCAAACGGTCGACCGATAGCAATCGCACGAAATCCTCGACCTGATCAGGTGTGATCACGAACAACCCATCCGGTTTATTCCAGTCGCTGGCGATCTTGGCGAGAAACTTGTTCGGTGCCACCCCAGCCGACACCGTAATACGCAGCTGCTGCCAGATCCGCCGACGGATATCCTCGGCAATACGCGTAGCGCTGCCGGAGAAATGCGCGCAATCGCTTACATCGAGAAAAGCCTCGTCCAGGGAAAGCGGCTCGATCTGCTCGGTATAGGACTGGAATATCTGGTGAATCTGCCGCGAAACCTCACGGTAGGTATCCATCCGCGGTTTCAGGATCAACAGCTCTGGACAAAGACGCTGAGCGTGTGCGGAAGCCATTGCCGAGCGCACGCCATAAGCGCGGGCTTCATAGTTGCAGGTGGCGATCACGCCACGCCGCGCAGCCGCTCCACCAACCGCCAACGGTCGGCCGGCCAATTGCGGATCGTCGCGCATTTCGATGGCGGCATAGAAGCAATCGCAATCCACATGGATGATTTTTCGCCGCGTCATGGGCCATCGTTTCGACCGGTTGAGAAGGATGCGCAGCCAGGGCCCTGCCCCGACTGCAGTAACTTACAGCTTGCAATCCTTGGCAGCGAAATGCTCAGTGGCGATCGGACGGTTGCTCTTGTACTCGCTGAATTCGTAACGCAGCTTGGCGCCGTTTTCCAAGAGTTTGCGGAACCCGTTGTTCTGGCAGACGCTTTTGGTCAGCTGCTTGCGCACATCCTTGGGATTGTCCCGCATCATCGCTGCGTGCCGCGGCTGGACACTGATAAAGTTGACCAGCGTAGTACCATCAACCGTATACCCCTGATCAAGCAGGTCGGAGTTGATCGCGCGCGGGGTTCCGACGTTACTCTCGCGAGCGACCTGCTCGAGCATCCGCTCTACCTCGTACTCCATCAATGATTGAGCCTGTGCGCCAGTCCAGATCAGACAGAGCAGCAACAGCAGCGGCAGCTGTTTCATGAAACCTCCTTTACGAATGAGCAACTTCGACTGGCATGCTTTCCGTCAGGTTCAGCTTGCCAATGTCGAATCATTGGGCAGCCTGCTAGACTACCGATCCCTGCCATTCTGTCCACTCCATGATGCCTCATGCTGTTGCCCGCCTGCGCGCCGAGCGCCTTGCCCGTAGCGAAAAACCATTCGTTGCCCGAGGTTCGCGCATTCAGCGCTGTCCGCATTGCCGCGTGCCACTTACCCACTGCCTGTGCTCGTGGCTGCCGCACGTTCCGATGAACAATGCCGGCGTCTGCCTGCTGATGCACGACATCGAACCGCTCAAACCCACTAACACAGGCTGGCTGATTGCCGATATCGTTCCCGATACCTGGGCATTCACTTGGTACCGGACCGGTGTCGACGAGCGCTTGCTGCAACTCCTTGCCGAGCCGCAGTGGCAACCGTTCGTCGTATTTCCTGGCGAATATACTGCCCCTGGACGGGTCGTAAACGACATCCAATTGCCACTTCCAGCGAGCAAACGCCCGTTATTCATCCTGCTGGACGCCACCTGGACTGAAGCCCGCAAGATGTTTCGCAAGAGCCCTTACCTGGATGCATTACCGGTACTCAGCCTGCAACCGGAGGCACTTTCCCGCTATCGCTTACGGCGCTCGACCTGTGCTGAACACTTGTGCACCGCCGAAGTCGCGGCGCTGTGCCTGCAACTGGCCGGTGACCGGCAAGCCGGCGAGTTGCTGGATGCATGGCTGGATGTTTTCACCAGTCACTACCTGGCCGCCAAACACCGCCGGCCACTCGATCCAAACGATCAAGCGCATCGCATTCTGAAAGATCACCAGCATTATTGCGAACCAATGCCACTCATTTGCGATCAAAAGGCCACCTAACCGGACCGCCGGTTGGAAATGAACACCACAACCTGAATAGAATCGGTAGTGAAATAGTGCTTGTGAACAAGCTTCTTTCGCCCAAAGGAGCACCAGGCACCACCTTACCGGTTCGTCAACAGAAGATGTTGTCAGTTGGCAGCCAGAGTATCGGATACAACTGGCTTCGAATTTGCGTACCCGGAAGGTAGCGATTTTCACTCCACCCGGCTTGAAAACCAGGTAGGAAAATAACGATTCAAGGAAGAGCCATGATCAATTTTGAGCAAACCGGTGTCTCCAGCGAAAAACCTGCAGGACGCATCCGCCTGAAGAACAAAGGGAAGATTCTCGACGCAGCGGCCAAGGAATTCGCCCGTCATGGGTTCAAGGGAACCAGCATGAATGTCATTGCACAGCGTGCCGGACTGCCCAAGGCCAATCTACATTACTATTTCACCAGCAAGCTGGGCCTCTACATGGAGGTTCTGCGGCATATCCTGGAGCTCTGGGACAACGCCTTCGACTCCCTGACTATCGAGGACGATCCGGCAATCGCCCTGGCGACCTATATTCGGGCACGGATGGAATTTTCCCGCCGCCATCCCCAGGCCTCCAAGATCTTCGCCATGGAGATCATTGGGGGCTGCGAGTATCTTTCCAACCACTACAATCAAGACTATCGGACGTGGTTCCGTGGCCGTGCCGCCGTATTCGAAGCCTGGATCGCCGACGGGAAAATGGCTCAGGTAGATCCGATCCAGCTGATTTTTCTGATATGGAGCAGCACTAAATACTATGCTGATTTCTCCGAACAGATTTGCCTCGTAACCGGTAATCGACGCATGAACCGCGAAGATTTCGAACAAGCAACCGAAAATCTCATAGGCCTTATCCTGAAAGGCTGCGGACTGACTCCTCCCAATCAATCAGCTAATAGCCTGTGCGGTTAATGGATTGACTCAAGTCGGCTGACCGGAGTTTCGAGACCAGATGCCACAACGAACCATAGCAGAGCGATGGTGGGCAGTGGCAACGCTGTATCGGCGCTTCGGGCACCGGCATTGGCTAATCGAATCAACCAAACAGGCCACTAGATTGCGATGCAGCCCTGCTGCTTCTATCCCTGTTCGGCAAGTCGCTCGGCTCGCCGGCTTCGCCGCACAAAACAATCGCCGCCCGAGGGACAGATGGCAATCACCAGGCTACCGAAGTAAGCAATCCAGCTTTACGAGGTGCTTTCCATCAGCGATAACAGTGCGCCAAGCTCTATTACTGCCGACCCAGGCAATAAATATCCGCACCGAGGTTGCCATGAGCGATTCTGTCAAAGCCTATCGCGCCGCTGTGCTGCACTTTCTCGCCGCTCCAGAAAGCCAGGAATCCCATGAATATTTCACTGACGGTCTATTGGTCGTCGAGCATGGGCGAATTGCTCGGATCGGGCATGCTTATGACTTGTTGCCTCAATTGCCAGCGGGAGTCGAGGTGGTCGAATATAGCGACGCCCTGATTACCGCTGGTTTCGTCGACACCCATATCCACTATCCGCAACAAGGCATGATCGGCTCTTACGGCACGCAGTTGCTGGATTGGCTACAAACTTATGTCTTCCCGGCCGAGCGCCGTTTTGCCGATCTTGAATATGCTCGCCTCCAGGCACGTTTTTTCCTGCGCGAACTGCTGCGCAACGGCACCACTACGGCGCTGGTATTTTGCACGGTACACAAGGAATCGGTAGAAGCTTTCTTCGAGGAAGCCCTGCGCCTGAACCTGCGTATGCTCGCTGGCAAAGTGTTGATGGATCGCAATGCGCCCGACTATCTGACCGATACGGCCGAATCGGGTTACGCCGATAGCCAAGCGTTGATCGAGCGCTGGCACGGCCGCAAGCGCCTGCACTACGCTGTCACTCCGCGCTTTGCTCCCACCAGCACGCCGCAGCAATTGGCACTGGCCGGCAAGCTGCTTGGTGAATACCCCGATCTCTACCTGCACACCCATCTCGCCGAAAACCGCCAGGAAGTGCAGTGGGTGAAAGAGTTGTTTCCCGAGCGCAAGCATTATCTGGATGTCTATGACCATTATCGATTGCTTGGTGCACGCTCGGTATTCGCCCATGGCATCCATCTGTGCGACGACGAGTGCCAACGGCTCGGCGAGACCGGCTCAACGGTGGCTTTCTGCCCGACCTCCAACTTGTTCCTCGGCAGCGGCCTGTTCGACCTGGCCAGGCTGGAACGGCATGACGTGCGTGTCGGCCTGGGCACCGATATAGGTGGCGGCACCAGCTTTTCCCAACTGCGCAGCCTTGATGAAGCCTACAAGATCCTGCAGTTGCAGGGGCAATCGCTCGATCCATTCAAGGCACTCTACCTGGCGACCCTGGGCGGTGCGCGGGCGCTTTACCTGGATGATCGCATCGGCAACCTGCAACCGGGCAAGGAAGCAGACTTCGTGGTACTGGACTACTTCGCTACGCCACTGCTAGCCCAGCGGATCGAGCAGGCCAGAGGGCTGGCGGAAAAGCTCTTTGCCCTGATGATCCTCGGGGATGATCGTACCGTGAAGGCTACCTATGCCGCCGGCAGGCTTGTGCATGAGCGCGGAAAGACTGATAAAACCGTCTTACTTTCCACTTAACGATAAAAAGGAATCCAGTATGTCTCTTCGCCGTGCCGTCTTTCTCGACCTGCTTCCACTGGACCAGAACGATCTGGACCTAAGCCCCTTGCACCAGGCCTTCGACGAACTCGTCTGTCACGAGCAAACCACACCGGAGCAAGTCATTGAACGCCTGCAGGGGGCTCAGGCGGTCATTTCCAACAAGGTACGACTGAGCGCCGAAGCCATCGCTGCCTGCCCGGAGCTGAAACTGATTCTGGTCGCGGCCACCGGCTACAACAATGTCGACATTGCGGCCGCGCGCGCGCGCGGCATCACCGTCTGCAATTGCCAGGGCTACGGCACCGCGACAGTAGCCCAACACACCCTGATGCTGCTGCTGGCCCTGGCGACCCGCTTGCCTGACTACCAGCGCGCCGTAACAGCTGGGCGCTGGAATGAAAGCAGGGATTTCTGCCTGCTCGACTTTCCTATCATCGAATTGGCTGGCAAGACGCTCGGTTTGCTTGGCCAGGGCACCCTTGGCAGCGAAGTGGCCCGGCTTGCCGAAACCTTTGGCATGCGCGTGCTGGTCGGCAACCTGCCGGGACGACCAGTACGTCCTGATCGCCTCTCGCTGGCAGAACTGCTGCCCCAAGTGGATGCCCTGACCCTGCATTGCCCACTCACCGAAGCAACACGCAACCTGATCGGTGCCAGCGAACTGGCCCTGATGAAGCCAGAAGCCTTCCTGATCAACACGGCACGCGGTGGGATCGTCGACGAGCAAGCCCTGGCCGATACCCTGCGCCGTGGTCATCTCGGCGGTGCCGCCACCGACGTGTTGCTGGAGGAGCCGCCGGCCGCTGGCAACCCATTGCTGGCCGATGACATCCCCCGTCTGATTGTGACACCACACACCGCCTGGGGCAGTCGCGAGGCTCGCCAGCGCATCGTTGTGCAAATAGCCGAAAACGCCCGAGCCTTCGCCGATGGCCGGCCGATCCGACTGGTAGGATAAAAATTACCGTCACCCAGGCTTTCGAGTGTTTGTCCCGGCCGCTCTTGCTACCCTTGGCATTTTATCCGAGGGGAGCCCTGTGGACCCAAGAAGCCAAGTCCTGCTGCGCCAGATGGCACTGTTCGGTGGAAAAATCCTGCTTGCCGGCCTGCCAGCAGACGATCTGCTCGGTCGGCTTCCCGCCGCCAGCGGCTGGAGCTGGCACGCTGGCGAACAGCAGCAGTTGGTATCCCGCTTCGGTGACGAACGCTGCCGCTTCGCTACCGAGGCTCCGGAAGCGCCATTCGAAGCCGGTGTGCTATTTTTGCCCAAGTCGCGAGAGCTTGCCGAATTTCTGCTGCAAAGCCTGGCCGCCCGACTCGATGGCGGCTTACTTTACCTGGTGGGCGAGAAACGAGCCGGCATCGAACGGGCCGCCAAGCATCTTGCGCTCTATGGCAAGCCAAGCAAACTGGACAGCGCCCGGCATTGCCAACTCTGGCAAGTGCGCATCGAACGACCGCCACAGGTACCTGCACTAACCAACGTGGCCCGACGCTTTACCCTTGAGCTGGCGGACGGTCCCCTGCATATCGTCAGCCTGCCAGGTGTATTCAGCCATGGCCGGCTCGATGCCGGCAGCGCCTTGCTGCTCGGCCAGCTGGACGATTTACCGGAAGGACGCTTACTGGATTTCGGCTGTGGTGCCGGCATCATCGGCTGCGCTCTCAAGCGCCGCTATCCACATAGCGAGCTGCTGCTGCAAGACGTGGATGCCTTCGCCCTTGAAAGCAGCCGCCTGACCCTGGCCGCCAATGGCCTGCATGGCCAGTTGATCGGTGCCGATGGAATCGATGCCGCTCCAAAGGAGCTGGCCGCCATTATCAGCAACCCACCCTTCCACCAGGGCGTGCATACCGACTATCGGGCCACTGAAAGGCTACTCACCCAGGCCACACAGCACCTGCGACCACGCGGCGAGTTGCGGCTGGTAGCCAATACGTTCCTGCAGTACCCATCCTTGATCGAAGCGCATGTGGGCCCGTGTACAGTGCTCGATGAAGGCCAGGGGTTTCGTGTCTACCGCGCCAAACGCAGCTAAAGCTACCGTCAGCCTCCCATCTTGAGAGGCTGACGCTCCAACTGGCCCTAATTGACACGCGCCCGCGCCGCTTCGTAAAGCGGCATGACCTTCGGGATATTCGCCTGCAACTCCGTAATCCGCGTACTGGAGGACGGGTGAGTACTCATGAATTCCGGTGGCGAGGAAGCGCTTTCCTTATTCATCTTCTGCCAGAGGCTAAGCGCCGCATTCGGGTTATAGCCGGCACGAGCCGCCAGCTCCAGCCCGATCAGGTCAGCTTCGTTCTCGTTGCTACGACTGTTGGGCAGAGTCATCAAATATTGCACACCAGTATTGGCCAGCTGTAGACCAGCCGTACTGACGCCAAATGCCGACCCCAGTTGCGTAGCCATCTGCACGCCATAAGCCTTGGACATCGCCTCGCGCCCGTGTTCACGTAGAGCATGAGCAATTTCATGGCCCATTACCGCGGCGATTTCATCATCGCTCAGGTTCAACTCCTCGATCAGCCCGGTATAAAAGATGATCTTGCCGCCAGGACCGCAGTTGGCGTTCAGTTCGTCGCTGTCGATCACGTTTACTTCCCAGGCCCACTGGGCTGCATCCGGGCGGAAGACCGGAACCTGGGCGATCAGGCGCTGAGCGATGGTATTCACGCGCTTGGTGATCGCACTGCTCTCATCAAGCACACCGGCCTCGGAAGCTTTCTGCAAGGTTTCCCGATAGGACTGTGCATACATCTGGTTGACTTCTTCGGTCGACAACATGCTGAACATACGCTGCTGACGATCGACTCCAACCGCCCCGCCACTGGTGGTATTCACAGTCTCGCAACCAGCCACCAGCATGGCGGCAAACAACATAGGCAACGAACACGGTTTGAACATCTCGCTTCTCCTGAAAACGACGGCCCCAGCCTGTCATGCTTTATACAGCGAGCACCGGCCATAGGGTCGGTGAACATACTGGCAGGCAAGCCGGAAATCAAACCGGCGTCAGGCATTGCGGGCCATCAAGGCTGGGGTCATTGACTAGTGCGGCCAGCGGCCGTTCCCGCAACTGTGGCGCTTGCGCCCCAAGCAGCGCAGCAAGCTGAGCGACCGACGTATCGGCAGCCAGCCAGGCGGCTTGTCCGGCCTCGTCGAGAATCAATGGCCGGCGCAGGCCAGCTGCCGGCAAGGTCACCACTGCGGCGCTCAGGTAAGTATGCCCTTGCACCGGATAGGCCTCCCAAATCGCCGCGAAACCAAGCAGCGACACCGGGCCAGTCATCCAATAAGGGCGCTTGCGCACCGAACCACGCCATTCATAGAAACCGTTGGCCGGTAACAAACCGCGGCGCAGACGAAAAGCCTCACGAAACATGGGCTGCTCCGCCAGGGTTTCCGCACGGGCCTGCGCCGGTGTGCGAGAAAGATCAGTCAGCCAGGCAGGCGTCAATCCCCAGCGCACCCGATCGAGTCGCTGGCCATTTCCCAGATTGCGCCGGATCAGCACCTGGCCGTGCGGAGAAATATTCCACTGGGGCGAGTGATCGGCGGGAAAGCCGGGCAAGGCGGCAAAATCCGCGTCCCAGCGAAACAAGGCATAACGGCCACACATGAAGGTCAAAGACTCTCGAATCAGCAGACAAGATCACGTTCCGGCTCGCTGCCAGGCAGCGAGCCGGCCAGGCCGTATTGTAGACCTCGGGTAAGCTGTGCGCCTGCCCATCTGCCGGCAAAATACCGGACAACACATCCAACGCCGGTAGATCGCCCTGTTCTCGGAGTCATCACGTCAATCGTCTTCCCGCCGGACATCCAACTGCCAATCGCTGCCGTCGGTACGCAGATCAAGCACCATCGACCTGCAGCAGACCGGGCAATCCTCGATATACTGCTGATCACCAGCCGAAAGATCGAGCACGGTTTCAACCTGCTCACCACAATAGGGGCATTGGAATACCTGTAATTCCAGCATTCATCGCTTCCTCCGTGACAGCCGTTATAATCTCCGCCCGTTTCGGCCCGGCTGGGTCGTAGTATCCCGTTTCCTATCGAGAACATGATGGACGAATTCGAAGCCATCCGCCCTTATTCCGATGCCGAGGTCCCCGGCGTCCTGAATCGACTGCTGGCAGATGAAGCCCTTCTAGCCGTACTGGCCCACTTCCGCTTTCCTCGACTGGCCGGCCCCCTGGGCTGGTTGCTCAAACCGCTCATCGCTTTCCGCCTGCGCCGCCAGTTCGGCAGCATTTCTACAGTTGAGGCTCTACAGAACCGAATCGAACATTACGTCGACCGCACCGTCGAACGTGCGACCGATGGCACCACCTACTCGGGCATGGAGCAGATGCAGCGTGGCTGCGCCTATCTGTTCCTCGCCAATCATCGTGACATCGTGATGGATCCGGCGTTCGTCAATTACGCAATCTTTCACGCGAAAATGCGTACCCCGCGTATCGCAATTGGCGACAACCTGCTTCAACGCCCGTTCGTCAGCGATCTGATGCGCTTGAATAAAAGCTTTATCGTGCATCGCTCACTGGTTGGGCGTCGCGAGAAGCTGGCTGCTTATCAGGTGCTTTCTGCCTACATCAACCACTCGATCCGCAACGATAATGAATCCATCTGGATCGCCCAGGCCGAAGGCCGCGCCAAGGACGGCGACGACCGCACCGACTCGGCGATCCTCAAGATGATGCACATGAGCCGCAAGAGCGAAAGCTTTGCCGAAACCCTGGCGGCTCTGCGCCCTGTGCCGGTTTCCATCAGCTACGAATACGACCCTTGCGACCAGGCTAAAGCTCGCGAGCTCTACATTCGTGCCACTACCGGTACCTATAGCAAGGCCAAGGGCGAAGATGACACCAGCATCGCCCTCGGCATCACTGGCTACAAAGGGCGCGTACATATCCACTTCAGCCCGCCGATGACCCAAATCCCGGAAGACGCCAAACAGATGGCAGCAGCCCTGGATCGGCAGATCCTGCAAGGCTATCGGCTATTTCCCGTTCATTACCTGGCCTATGCCATGTGGATGAAACGGGAACCGGAGCTGCAAGTACCAGCCGCGCACGAGCTATTCGGCAGGCAAGAACTGGCCAAAGCCGAGGACGAGTGGAACAAGCGCCTGAACGCCTGTCCGAACGAACATCGTCCCTATCTGATCCAGCAGTATGCGATGCCGGTACGCAACCAGTACCGGGTGAAGGCTGGCTTGCCACTCTGAGCAAAACACAACTCGTGAACAGCACAAGGCCCGTCGCTTGAACAGGCCTTTGTGTTTCAGCAGTGCATCGTTGTTACTGCTGCACGAGCAGCGGAGCGATATTCTGGTCTTTGAATACCCGAGTCAGTGCATCGCTCAGCACACTGCCGACCAGCTCGTTGTTGGTTTGCTCGCTTGGCGTCATACCAAAGCGCCGATTGAGACTGGCACTGTAACGTCCGGTGTAGCGACGTGTGGCGTTCTGCACATCCAGGCGGAAAGTAGCGTTGATAACCGCATCGGTGACATAGATGTCATCATTGGGCGACTGGTATTTCAGTTCGGCCAGTGTCACGGTCAGCTGCGGTGCATTCGCGGCATTTGGTGAAGGCGTGAAGCCCAGCAGGCGTACGGCAGTCTCGACCTGGGCTTGCAGTTTCGGCAGCAGCTTATCACTTGGCACGATGACCAGGCTGGTATCTGGGTAGATACCGCCCCGCGTACCCAACGTCGACGAAGGGCGTCCATCCACCACTCGCACTATTACAGGCTGCCCCTGCCCAACAGCAGTGATGGGGTCATTCAGCTTGGGGATAGGATCGAGTTGCTGGGGACTGTTCGCGCAGCCGGTGAGCCCCACACAGGCAATCAGGGCAAGACCGAACAACAAACGCTGCAGCATGCCGTTTTTCTCCAATTTGAGTATTGAAATGTTGACGGCAGTATAGCGAGAGCCAGCGGGTGTCGACAGGAATCACTGAGTAGACGAACACGACAAAATAAAACCGCCCTGCATGCAGAGCATGAAGGACGGTAATCGCAAATATAGAATGGAACAATCGCTATCAGGCAGCAGTCAGCCCCAGGCGCTTACCGGATTCGGCGCTTACCTTGCGATAGGTTTCGGCATCGGTCTGCAGGGCTTTCTCGCGAGCCTGGAAGATCTCGCCGAGCTTGGCTTTCCAGTCATCAGTGGCAATCTTGTCGGCGAAGCAACGTTCGATCAGGTTGAGCATGATCGGAACAGTAACGGAGGCGCCGGGGGATGCACCGAGCAAAGCGGCGATGGAGCCGTCTTTCGACGCAACCAGCTCAGTCCCGAACTGCAGAACACCGCCTTTCTTCTCGTCTTTCTTGATGATCTGGACTCGCTGACCAGCAACCTCGAGGCGCCAGTCCTCGGCTTTCGCCTCGGGATAGAACTTGCGCAGGCTGGCCAGACGTTCGTCCATCGACTGCATTACCTCACGGATCAGATAACGAGTCAGATCCATGTTATCGCGGGCTACAGATAGTATCGGCTTGATATTGCCCAGGCGGATCGATAGAGGCAGATCCGCCATCGAACCGTATTTGAGGAATTTGGTAGTGAAACCGGCATAAGGCCCGAACAATAGCGACTTCTTGCCATCGACCACGCGGGTGTCAAGATGCGGTACCGACATTGGCGGAGCTCCGACCTCGGCCTGGCTGTACACCTTGGCTTGGTGCTTGCTCACCACGTCCGGATTGTC
Source organism: Azomonas macrocytogenes (assembly GCF_014191985.1). Lineage (GTDB taxonomy): Bacteria > Pseudomonadota > Gammaproteobacteria > Pseudomonadales > Pseudomonadaceae > Azomonas > Azomonas macrocytogenes. The sequence continues at coordinate 17,173 of NZ_JACHXI010000022.1, read as the reverse complement.
GCAGCGCAGCCATTGGCCGCTGACAGGGAAACCACCGAATCCCTTGCCCTCTTCGATACCGGATATCTGCAACAGGGGTAGCGCACCACCACCGGCGCCAAGGAAGACGAACCGGGTATCGAGCTGGCGGGTCTGTACGCTATTGAGGTTCTTGACTTCAACCTGCCAACTGTCACCAGTACGCTGTAGCCCTGTCACTTTGCTATTGAAAGTCACTGTTACACCTGGCTGGGCAGCCAGATACTTCAGCAACTGGTTGGTCAGGGCACCGAAGTTGACATCAGTTCCTCGCATGGAACGCGTAGCGGCAATGTGCTCATCGGCATCACGCCCCGGCATCATCAACGGTACCCAGTCGGCGATAGTGGCGCGATCTTCCGAATAAACCATATCGGCAAAGGCATGGTGAGCGCTGAGTAGCTCGTGGCGCTTCTTGAGGTACTCGATATCCTTGTCGCCGCGAACGAAACTCAGGTGAGGGACCGAATTGATAAAGTTGCTCGGGTCACCAAAGCCTTCCTTGCCGACCATATAAGCCCAGAATTGCTTGGAAACCTCGAACTGACTGTTGATGACGACAGCCTTGGAAATATCGACGGAACCGTCTTGGGCCTGAGGGGTGTAATTCAGTTCGCAAAGTCCAGCGTGACCGGTGCCAGCATTGTTCCATGGGTTGGAGCTCTCTGTCGCTCCGGCCTCCCGCATTTCCACGATCTCCAGCCTGAGGCTGGGATCGAGCTCCTTGAGCAATACCGCAAGTGTGGCACTCATGATGCCAGCTCCAACCAGCACCATATCCAGCGCGTCGCTATTTTGCGTCATTAACGCTTCTCCCAGAACACAGCAAAAGACTTTCGCGACCGCGGTAGGCGGCGCGCGCGAAACCATGGGCCGAACGCTCTAGAAAGCGGATCATCCGACCAGTCGGAACCGATGTTCCGATTCAACTGCCAGGCGGCTTGTGGCCACCTTGAATCGCCACACGCCCGCACCTCGGCGGGTGTTTTACCCGATACTCGAGCAGGACGCATCGCAAGACTCTCGTTTCGAGCCGGCCTACCGGCCATCGAAGCTACCGGATTATCTCGGCAGCACCGTCATTCCTGTCTGGCAAATCAAGAAGCATGCAGGATCGATCAGGCCCGAGCGGCTTTCACCAGTTCGACATAAGGCGCAGCCTGACGCTGATCGCCGACCAGGTCGAGAAAACTTTCACCTTTGGCATTTTTGGTGCGCAGATCCAGGCCCTGAGCGACGAAAAACTCCAGGTAACGAGCGAAGTCGTCCACACGCAAACCCCGATATGCCTTGATAAGTTTATGTAACGCAGGAGGGGTATCGTCAGCAGGTTCAGGTAGGAGAAATAGTTTGATCGCTTCATCAGGAAGCTCCTCTCCGATCACCTGCTTCTTGTCTTTACGCATACTAGCCTCCCCGTAAGCAAGTGCTGAATAAGGCTTGGAGTGTACCTTCGAGAAGCGATGTGCTCAACGCACCGAAGTTCCTTCCGACTAAGGTCGCAGTTCATAATCCAGCTACCGCCTGTCTCGCGGCCAACTGTTCAATCCCGGCATTTGCCGGATCCCTGCGGGGCAATCCGAAAAACCATGCGATTGAATACTTTTTGCTCAATACTGCCCAGGGCTATGCAAATGAACGACTGCTTGGCTTTTCTCCCAGGTTATCCACAGGCCTCTCCACATATTCCGTGGAAAACTCACACTTGATCAATGGCACCAAGCAAAAACGCACAAATACTTGACATATGAATCAGAATGGAGGTCGATAAAAGACCAAATCCTCTGTGTGCATTTTTTGTACTACACCGGTAACGCCTAGTGCTGCAAGGCCTGGAAAGTCCTTTCCCATGATTATCCACAGGGTGCTACACAGACTTCTGGGATAACTGGATAACTCCAATCGAAACCAGGGAAACCAGATCTGATCAGTTGCCTTTCCTAACGCACCAGCCAAAACCGACACTCACCATCACTGTCAGGCCAAACAGGCTGGCCTGGTTGGCCAAGGCGCTTTCGAAAGATCCAACTTGAGCCCATGATCCGCGCTTTCATGAATGTTTTCTAATTTGAATAACTTGCCATCATGCTTCTGACTTGGAAAAACCGTCTGACCCAACTACTGAATATCGTCGCCAGGCTGACGCACCGCTATCCCGGAGCCGTGGCCCTTTTCGGCTTCTGCTCTGGAGTGGCCAGCTTTTTTCTCGTGGAACGCCAGGCGCGGCTGGCAAAGGTCGTAGCCCTGGTCATGCTGATCAGTTGGCTCTGGCTGACTCTGGAAAATATTCTGCGTCGCTTCCTGCTGAGCCGCTTCGGCTGGCAATTGCCAACCGCACTGTTGCGCTATGCAACCCAGGTGATTCACCAGGAAAGCCTGTTTTTCGTCATCCCGTTCTTTACCGTAACGACCACCTGGAACAGCGGACAAGCGATTTTTTCCGGGTTACTGGGCTGTGCAGCGCTGGTTTCGGTGATCGATCCGCTGTACTACAAATGGCTGGCAGAACGACGCTGGCTGTACCTGGCCTTTCATGCGCTGACCCTGTTTGCGGTATTGCTGACCATCCTGCCGATCGTGTTTCATCTGTCCACGCCACAGAGCTATCGCCTCGCCCTGGGGACAGCCCTGATATTAGCGCTACCCAGCTTCAGTGGCCTGTTTGCGAATTGGGGCTGGCGCCGCCTGCTGGCAATTGTCGGCCTGGTCGCCCTCACTGCAACAGCAGGATGGCTGGGGCGAACCTGGGTTCCGCCGGCTACCCTCAGGCTCAATCAGATCTCGGTTACCATGCATCTGGATAACCACGGCCGCGCGCCGGCTGACAGTATCGACCGGCTGACGGTAAAACAGCTCAAAGCGAACGGACTCTATGCCTATACCGCGATCAGCGCTCCACGCGGACTTAAGGAGCGGATCTACCATGAATGGCTTTACGAAGGCCGGCAGATCGACCGTATCGCGCTGGATATCAAGGGTGGGCGGGAAGCGGGTTATCGTGCCTGGAGCTATAAACGCAACTTTCCCGAAAACCCGGCAGGCAAATGGCATGTGCGGGTAACCACCGAAGCAGGACAGCTGATTGGCATACTGCGCTTCGAGGTGACTCGGTAGCTATCTGTCCATGTCATCGACAACCACCCCATTCATTGCTCAGGCAGGAAAAGAAATGGATATCTGGAACCTGCTGGCGGCAAGCATCGCTGCGGAGTTTTCCGACATTGCCGATCAGGAAAAGGCGCTTCGCATTTGCATTCGCCTGCTGTTGGCCGTCGTTCTCGGAGGTTTGCTCGGCTATGAAAGGGAATATCACGGAAAATCAGCCGGCCTGCGAACACATATGCTGGTTTCGCTGGGCGCCGCGCTTTTTGCTCTGCTACCGAGCCTGGCTGGCACATCGAACGATGACATATCCCGGGTATTGCAGGGCATCATTACCGGTGTGGGCTTTCTAGGTGCCGGGACCATTCTCAAAGGTAGTGGCTCCCTGCATCGGGTTCACGGCCTGACCACTGCTGCCGGGATCTGGACGACCGCCGCCATTGGCGCGGCAGCCGGCCTCGGCTATGGTTCAACGGCCGTTCTCAGCACGCTCCTGATGCTGCTCGTGATGTCATTGATGCGGATACTTGAACAACACGCCGCACACAAGCGTAATAAAAACGATCAGCCACCCGAAGCCTGAACAGGGTCAGCCGGCATCCATCAGTCAGGCAACACCTCGATTCTACGCTGCAAACAGATCCCATCGACCGACAATTGCGCCGCGTAAGCCAGTACTTCGACCCCCGCAGCCCTCGCATGACGTAACGCAGCGGCATAGGACGGATCTATCTCGCCGGCTGGCCGCACCGCGTCGATGCCCGACAGATTCACGCAATAAAGTTGTACTGCGCGAATTCCGTCCCGGGCCAGGGCAGCCAGTTCACGCAAGTGACGACTTCCACGCTGCGTCACGGCATCCGGGAAAGCCGCCACGGACGTACCGGCAAACCCCAGGGTGACGCTCTTGACCTCGACAAAGGCCGACCCGACCGGATAATCAAGGCGAAAATCCACCCGGCTGCCTTCCACGCCATAGGCCACCTCGCGCCGCAGCCCGCTGAAGCCGGACAACTCTTCGATGCGGCCAGCCCGCAGGGCCTCCTCGACCAATCTATTCGCTCTTGCCGTATTGACGCAGGCGATTCGCCCTTGAGGCGTCTCGGCCAGTTCCCAGGTTGCCGGCAACTTACGCCGGGGGTCGCTGGAGCGCTGGAACCAGATACGCCCTCCCTCTTGCATGCAATTGCGCATGGAGCCGGTATTCGGGCAGTGAATGCAAAGAGTCTCGCCCTGTGCCGTCACGATATCGGCCAGAAAACGCTTATAGCGACGAATCAGCCGACCTTCCTCAAGAGCGGGAACGAAATGCATTCAAGGCTTCCAATACTGCAGGCCATGGGCGATGCGCGCGACAGCCTGTTCCAGGCGCGGCAGATCTTGGGTGTAGGCAAACCGCACATGCTGATCCGCCTGATGACGACCGAAATCGATTCCCGGCGTGATAGCCACGTATTCGGTTTCCAGCATGAACTGGCAGAATGCATTGGAATCGCCGCCGAAAGCGCTGATGTCGGCATATAGATAGAAAGCACCTTGCGGCTCGACATGAATCGCGAACCCCAAGGTACGTAATGCTGATAACAGGTAATCGCGACGTCTGGCAAATTCGGCACGTCGCTCTTCAAGAATAGCCAGCGTCTGCGTTTCGAAACAGGCCAGTGCCGCATGCTGGGCCATGCTCGGCGGGCTGATGTAAAGATTCTGCGCCAGCTTTTCCAACTCGGGTACCGCCGCCACTGGCGCCACCAACCAGCCCAGGCGCCAACCGGTCATGCCGAAGTACTTGGAAAAACTGTTGAGCACGAAGGCCTCGTCATCCACTTCCAGGATGCTGGCCGCCTCCACACCGTAAGTCAGCCCATGATAGATCTCGTCCACCACCAGGTGACCGCCATGCCGTCGCAAGGCTCCGGACAGCCCGGCCAGCTCTTCCCGCGCCAGCAGCGTACCGGTAGGGTTGGCCGGAGACGCCACCAATGCACCGACACTATTCTGGTTCCAGTACTGCTCGATCAATGCGGGCGTTAATTGATAACGCTCTTGCGGCCCGACTGGAATCAGTTGCGAATCACCTTCGACCAACCGCAAAAAGTGCCGGTTGCAGGGATAACCGGGATCAGCCAGCAGCCAATGTTTACCGGGGTCGACCAGCAGGCTGCTGACCAGAAGCAGCGCACCCGATCCGCCAGGAGTGATCAAGATCCGCTCTGGTCCGATGGTAATCCCATAGCGCTGCGCATAGAACCCGGAGATCGCCTCGCGCAACGGCAGCAGTCCTTTTGTTGCCGTATAGCGCGTATGGCCAGCCGCCAATGCAGCCTGCCCGGCGGCAACGATGGGTGCAGCGGTGGAAAAGTCCGGTTCGCCGATCTGCAAATGGATGACATCCTTGCCCTGCGCCTGCAATTCCTTGGCCCGCGCCAACAGTGCCATGACCCGAAAAGGTTCTATCGCCTTGCTGCGTTCACTGTAGTTTGGAATCATCCAAGCCTCGCAGATGTCTTTAAAGGATGGATTCTATCCAAAGATTCATGAGCACCGCAGTCGTCGGTAGTGTCGGAGAGTGGCGGACCCCGGTTCGATCTGGTAAGTTCGCTCGCTTGCAGTCGCAGAGCCGGCACTGCTGGCAAAGGAAACCCTTAAGCTGCGCAATGGATATAGCGAGAGGCGGCCATCAATGCCCATTACCAAAGCAACCCCAACAAACACACAATTGGTTCGCGGCTTCCAACCTTACAAGGAAACTAAGGGCGAGGAATACATGAGCGAGCAGATGCGCGCTCATTTCACTGCCATCCTCAACAAGTGGAAGAAAGAGTTGATGGAAGAGGTCGATCGTACCGTGCATCACATGCAGGACGAAGCGGCCAACTTCCCTGACCCTGCCGATCGTGCCAGCCAGGAAGAAGAATTCAGCCTTGAGCTGCGCGCTCGTGACCGAGAACGCAAACTGATCAAAAAAATCGATGAAACCCTCCAGTTGATCGAAGACAACGAATATGGCTGGTGCGATTCCTGCGGCGTCGAGATCGGTATCCGTCGCCTGGAGGCTCGCCCTACCGCAACGCTTTGCATCGATTGCAAGACGCTGGCGGAAATCAAGGAAAAGCAGATAGGTTCATGACCGGAACGAAACGGGGCGCCAGCTCGCCCCGTTTCATTCCCGGGCTTTACCGCCTCGTTCACTTCCCGAGCCGATTCCGGCATGTCTTTCCCGCACGCTCGATCTGACCGCTACATCGGACGCTTCGCGCCAACCCCGAGCGGCTACCTGCATTTCGGCTCCCTGGTCGCCGCCCTGGCCTCCTTTCTCGACGCTCGCGCTGCTGGCGGGAGCTGGCTGGTACGCATGGAAGACCTGGACCCACCGCGCGAAGTACCTGGAGCCCAGGATGCAATCCTGCACACGCTGGAAGGCTACGGGCTGGAGTGGGACGGCGAAGTTGTCCGACAGAGTTCGCGCCAGGCGCAATACGCGCAAGCCATCGAATACCTGCTGGAACAAGGGCTGGCCTACCCCTGCGCCTGTTCCCGCAGACAACTGAAAGCCTATCCCGGCCCTTATCCCGGCTTTTGCCGCGAAGCAGGACGCGACCGGCAAAATGCCGCTATCCGTGTGCGCGCGCCGCATCTTTATTACCGCTTTACCGACCGCGTTCAGGGTGAATATACCCAGCAGTTGGGCCAGGACGTCGGTGATTTCATCATTTGCCGTCGCGATGGTCTGCTTGCCTACCAACTGGCTGTGGTTCTGGACGACGCCTGGCAAGGAGTGACCGATATCGTGCGGGGCGCCGATCTGCTCGACTCGACGCCACGCCAGCTTTATCTGCAGGAACTCATGGGGTTGCTGCACCCCCGCTATCTGCATGTGCCGTTGATCATCCAGCCGGACGGCCACAAGCTGGGCAAGAGCTACCGCTCTCCCCCGTTACGGCCCGAGGAAGCCGCACCGCTGCTACTGCGAGCCCTGCGCACACTCGGCCAGCAACCGCCGGCCGAGCTGCACCAAGCGTTGCCCGCCGATATTCTTGCCTGGGCCATTAGCCACTGGACGGCAGAACGCATTCCCCGGCGCCAAAGCCTCGCCGAAGCGCAACTACGCTGAACCCAGCGAGAGAAAAACCGCCGGACAGTGGTCGCCATCGATATCCTCCGCTACCATCCCCGCACTTATCTGCGGAGAACGCCGGCATGTACATCTACCGCCTGGTATTGATCCTGGTTGTGGGCATCTATTTGTTTTCCCCGGCGATCATGGACCTGTGGATCGCTCCCGACGGCGCCTGGTATCGCCCCTACCTGCTCTGGCTGATCCTGATCGTAGTGACCTTCATCCTGCAGAGCAGAAGCGATGCTGACCAGCTTTAGCCTCAGTCATCTGCTGCTGATCAGCGCCCTTTACCTGTTCATCCTCTTCAGTATCGCCTGGGTAACCGAACGCGGCCTGATCCCTACCTGGATCGTCCGCAATCCCCTGACCTATACCCTCTCGCTTGGTGTCTACGCCAGTGCCTGGGCCTTCTATGGCACAGTGGGCCTGGCCTATCAATATGGTTACGGTTACCTGGCGACCTATCTGGGTGTCAGCGGCGCCTTTCTGCTCGGACCGGTGCTGCTTCATCCGATCCTGCGCCTGACCCGAACCTACCAGCTCTCATCGCTGGCTGACTTGTTCGCCTTCCGCTTCCGCAGCCCCTGGAGCGGTTCCCTGACTACGCTCGTGATGCTGATTGGCATGCTGCCGCTGCTGGCCCTGCAAATCCAGGCGGTAGCCGACACCGTCGGCATCATGACTCTCGAACCGCAACCCGAACGCATATCGCTGGTTTACTGCATGCTGATCATGCTGTTCACCATGCTCTTCGGGGCCCGGCACATTGCCTCCCAGGAAAAGCACGAAGGGCTGGTCCTGGCCATCGCCTTCGAATCGCTGGTCAAGCTGATCGCCCTGATAGTGATCGGCCTGTATGCACTATTTGCAGTATTCGACGGCTCCAGCCAACTGGAGCTCTGGCTGCAGCAGAACCAGAGCGCCTTGGCCGCCTTGCATACCCCGCTGCAGGAAGGTCCCTGGCGCACCATGCTGCTGGTATTTTTTTCCGCAGCCCTGGTGACACCGCACATGTATCACATGGCATTCACCGAAAGTATCGGCTCCAATGGCATGGTCACCGCCAGTTGGGGCCTGCCGCTATACCTGTTGCTGATGAGCCTGGCGGTTCCCCTGATCCTCTGGAGCGGGCTGAAGCTCGATGTCGCCACGCCTCCGGAATATTTCACCCTGGGCCTGGGGCTGGCGGTCAACAGCGAACCCCTTGCCTTGCTGGCCTTCATTGGCGGGCTTTCCGCCTCCAGTGGTCTGATCATCGTCAGCACCCTGGCGCTTTCCGGGATGGTGCTCAATCATCTGGTGCTGCCGCTCTACCAGCCCCCCGTCGAAGGCAACATCTATCGCTGGCTGAAATGGACCCGGCGCGGGCTGATCTTCGCCATCATCATGGCCGGATATGGTTTCTACCGGCTGCTCGACGGCCGGCACGATCTCACCAGCCTGGGCAGCGTAGCCTATGTCGGTACACTGCAATTTCTGCCAGGTGTGCTCTCCACCCTGTATTGGCCCACGGCAAACCGGCGCGGCTATATCGCCGGCCTGCTGGTCGGTATCAGTATCTGGATTTTCTGCATGCTCATGCCCCTGATCAAAGGGCATGAAGTGCTGTACCTGCCGCTGCTCAACCGCATTTATGTACTGGATGAAAATACCCTGCATATGGCCGCGGTGGCTTCACTGGCCATCAACGTACTGGTGTTCTCGCTGGTTTCCCTGTTCACCCGCTCAACTCCCGAGGAGATCCGTGCCGCCGAAGCCTGCGCAGTGGAAAACATGCGCCTGCCACAGCGGCGCGAACTGGTTGCCGTCTCGCCGCAGGAATTCACTGAGCAACTGGCCAAGCCATTGGGCGCGGCAACAGCGCAAAAAGAAGTCGGAAAAGCCCTGCGCGAGCTACGCCTGCCGTTCAACGAACAGCGACCTTATGCCCTGCGCCGCCTGCGCGACCGTGTCGAAGCCAACCTGTCCGGCCTGATGGGACCGAGCATCGCCCAGGATATCGTCAAGAATTTTCTTCCCTACAAAGACACCACCGAAGGCTTCGTCAGCGAGGATATCCACTTCATCGAAAATCGTATCGAAGATTACAAATTGAGGCTTACCGGCCTGGCAGCCGAACTCGATACCTTGCGCCGCTATCATCGGCAAACACTGCAAGAGTTGCCGATGGGCGTCTGTTCGCTGGCCAAGGACCAGGAAATCCTCATGTGGAATCGGGCCATGGAAGAACTTACGGAGATTTCTGCGCAAGAAGTGGTCGGTTCACGCCTGTCGGCCATCGGCCAACCCTGGATGAGTATGTTTGAAAATTTCATCCATCAACAGGATGAGCATCTACACAAACAACGCCTGCCGCTCGATGGCAAGCCACGCTGGCTGAATCTGCACAAGGCTGCCATCGACGAGCCACTGGCCCCTGGCAATGCCGGGCTGGTGCTGCTGGTAGAAGACTGTACCGAAGTCCAGGTTCTGGAAGATTATCTGATCCACTCCGAACGCCTGGCCAGCATCGGCCGCCTGGCCGCAGGTGTGGCTCATGAAATCGGCAACCCGGTTACCGGCATTGCCTGTCTGGCGCAGAACCTGCGCGAAGAGCACGAAGCGGATAAGGAAATCAGCGAAACCAGCAACCAGATCATCGAGCAAACCAAGCGCATCACCAAGATCGTCCAGTCTCTGATGAGCTTTGCCCATGCCGGACCACACCATCAACAGCACTATCCGGTCAGCCTGTCAGCCATCGCCCAGGACGCCATCGCCTTGCTCTCGCTCAACCGCCAGGGTACCGAAGTATGCTTCATCAACCTGTGCGATCCGACTCATGTGGCCGAAGGCGATCCGCAGCGGCTGGCTCAGGTACTGATCAACCTTATATCGAATGCCCGTGACGCATCGCCTGCCGGAGGCGTCATTCGCGTGAGGAGCGAAGAGAAGGACCAGATGGTCCAGCTGATTGTCGAGGACGAAGGCAGCGGCATTCCGCAGACTATCCGGGCTCGTCTGTTCGAGCCGTTCTTTACCACCAAAGACCCTGGCAAAGGGACCGGGCTGGGCCTTGCACTGGTCTATTCCATCGTGGAAGAGCATCATGGCCGCGTCGACATTGAAAGCCCGATCGATCCGGAAAACCAGCTTGGTACCCGCATCCGGATCAGTTTGCCGCGGCATATCGACGCGACACCCGCTACGGGTTGAAGACCGTCGCAGGTCATCCGCTCCCGAAGAGGTCGAGAGAGTTTCCGATGCCACATATCCTGCTTGTCGAAGACGAACCAATCATCCGCTCCGCTTTGCGCCGCCTGCTGGAACGCAACCAATACCAGATCAGCGAGGCCGGCTCAGTACAAGAAGCCCTGGACAGCTACAGCATCCCGGACTTCGACCTGATCATCAGTGACCTGCGCCTGCCTGGTGCCACCGGCACCGATCTGATCGAACATGCCCAAGGCAAACCGGTCCTGATCATGACCAGCTATGCCAGCCTGCGCTCGGCCGTGGACTCGATGAGAATGGGCGCGGTGGACTATATCGCCAAGCCATTCGACCACGACGAAATGCTGCAGATGATCGCCAGGATCCTGCATGACCACAAAGCCGCAGCGGCGCCTGTAACCGTACCGGAAGCAAACCTAGATAGTCGGGTAAACCACAGCGATCTCGGCATCATCGGCTGCTGCCCGGCCATGCAGGACCTGTTCAACAAGATTCGCAAGGTTGCGCCAACCGACTCCAACGTACTGGTGCTGGGCGAATCCGGTACCGGCAAGGAACTGGTCGCTCGGGCTTTGCACAACCTTTCCCGGCGCAATAAGAAACCGATGATTTCAGTCAACTGCGCAGCCATTCCCGAAACCCTGATCGAGTCCGAACTCTTCGGTCATGAAAAGGGCGCGTTCACTGGCGCCAGCAGCACACGTACCGGCCTGGTGGAAGCGGCAGATGGTGGCACCCTGTTTCTCGATGAAATCGGCGAATTGCCGCTGGAAGCCCAGGCACGCCTGCTTCGGGTACTGCAGGAAGGCGAGATTCGCCGGGTTGGCTCGGTCCAGTCACAAAAAGTCAATGTACGCCTGGTAGCGGCAACCCATCGCGATCTGAAAACCCTGGCCAAAACCGGACAGTTCCGGGAAGACCTTTATTACCGCCTGAACGTCATTGCCCTGAAACTCCCACCTCTGCGCGAGCGCGACAGTGACGTCCTGGAAATCGCCGAAGCCTTCCTGGAGCGCCAGAACAGCCAACAGGAAACCGGCAGGCTACACTTTTCCCGGGAAGCCAAGCGAGCCATTCTCAGCTACACATGGCCAGGTAATGTGCGCGAACTGGAAAATGCCGTCGAGCGCGCGACCATCCTGAGCGAGAAACCGGAAATCGATGCCGAATACCTGGGTATCGACATCGACTTGAATGCCATGGACGCTACATCCTTCGATGAACTCCCACTGGCGAATTTCTCGGCAGAATCGGATCACTGTCCCGAATCGCCCGAAGACCTTTCGCTGGAAGATTATTTCCAGCACTTCGTCCTGGAGCATCAGGATCGCATGACCGAAACGGAGTTGGCCCGCAAACTGGGTATCAGCCGCAAATGCTTGTGGGAGCGCCGCCAACGCCTGGGCATCCCCAGGCGCAAGACCAGTATCGAGTAACAGGTCGAAAACTGTTACCGCCAGGAAACGATGAGTAACAACATCTACACCAAGCGAGTTTATCGGTAACGAAACACTTCACAAAATCATCAGAAAAAAATCTTAAAAAATCATAACAGCATGAATTAAAAAGATTTTTAAAAGTTGGCACAGCAGATGCTTTATATCTTCGTACAACAACGATAACAACCAGAACTCATAACAAGAACAAAACGTAACGGCTCTAGCAGAACAACAACAAGACGGCAGAGACGAAGCTAACTGATTCTTTTGGAGAGGAGTTGCCAAGCTGCACCAGCAGCACCACCAGGCAGAGAACAACAAAAACTGCACAAGCAGAAGCCCGAACTGGTTGGAAAAGGTAACATCAGCGGCCAAAGGTATCCGTTTGCTCTTGGCTCCCAGTGAAGGAGCATATCCCGAAAAGCGTTGGCTCAAGGGACGGCCCTAAAACAAAAACAATAGGTCCGATCAATAATAATAAAAGCACGCAACATTACTTAAGAGGGAGCTTCGGCTCCCTCTGCTGCGTCATGTCTACTATTGCTTTTTCCATTCCGCTCATTTTTCTCTTCTTTACCAGTGCTAGAATTCAGTCAACCGAGTTCTGGTCAAGATGAGATGCCTAGCTTCCCAGCGTTCGGGATCTACAGTACCCAGCCGACCACTTGCAGATTGAATTCAACCATGCCGGCCACTCCACCCCTCGCACAGAATCCCTCATGCTGAAAAAGCTGTTCCAGTCCCTTCGCCTGCCATTGAGCCGCCTGCCACATCAGCGCCGAGCGCCTGACATCCTCACGGCCCGACAACATTCGCTAAAGCGTCAAGACATCAGCCGACACGCTGTCAACGTAGTGGAGCGGCTCCAAAAGGCCGGTTACCAAGCCTATGTGGTGGGCGGCTGCGTGCGGGATTTGCTACTGCACATAGAACCCAAGGATTACGATGTTGCCACCAGTGCAACACCGGAGCAGGTACGGGCGGAATTTCGCAATGCCCGGGTCATAGGCCGGCGCTTCAAGTTGGTACATGTCCATTTCGGCCGTGAAATCATCGAGGTGGCCACCTTCCGGGCCGATCATCCATTGGACGACGATGATGACCATCAAGCATCACGCAACCAGAATGGCCGGATACTGCGCGACAATATCTATGGCTCGCTGGAAGACGATGCACAGCGCCGGGATTTCACCATCAATGCGCTCTACTACGATCCATCCAGTGAGCGAATTCTGGATCACACCCACGGCGTTCATGACATCCGCAACCGCTTGATCCGGCTTATCGGTAGTCCAGAACAACGCTACCAGGAAGATCCGGTACGAATGCTGCGTGCCATCCGCTTCGCGGCCAAACTGGATTTCGACCTGGAACACCATAGTGCCGAGCCAATCCGCCATCTGGCACATCTACTCAAAGAAATCCCTGCGGCACGCCTGTTCGATGAAACCATCAAATTGTTTTTGGGCGGCCAGGCAGAAGAAACCTTGGAACTGCTGTTGCATTACGATCTGTTCGCACCACTGTTCCCGGCTACTGCCGTAGCGCTTCGCCATAACCCGGACTATACGGGGCACCTGATCCGCCAGGCACTGATCAATACCGACGAGCGCATCGCGCAAGGCAAACCGGTCACCCCGGCCTTTCTGTTCGCCGCCCTGCTCTGGCCGGCGCTGCCAGCCCGAGTGCTGGAACTGCAGGATCGTGGCATTCCACCGATTCCCGCAATGCAGGAAGCCGCGCATGACCTGATCTGGGAACAATGCCAGCGCACCTCCATTCCCAAGCGCTTCACCATCCCTATGCGCGAGATCTGGGACATGCAGGAACGCTTGCCGCGTCGCCATGGGCGTCGTGCCGATCAACTGCTGGAAAACCCGCGCTTTCGTGCCGGATACGATTTTCTGCTGCTACGGGAAAGTGCCGGAGAGAAAACATCGGGTCTTGGCGACTGGTGGACGGACTATCAGGAAGCCACCGGTAGCGAACGGCGCGAGATGATTCGCAATCTTGACGACGAAGGCCGAAGCAATACGCGCAAACGCCGTCGCGGTGGCCGGCGACGCAACAGCAGCAAAGCCGCCCCACTTAGCGATGATTGAAACAGAACGCGTCTATGTCGGTCTTGGCAGCAATCTGTCCGAACCGATCAAGCAGCTAGGCGAGGCCTTGTGCGCTTTGCAGAAATTGCCGAATACCCGGTTGGTTGCCGTCTCCTCCTTTTATGCAAGCGATCCACTGGGGCCACCGGAACAGCCTCGCTACGTCAATGCAGTCGCTGCTCTCGCCACGACAATGCCTCCGCTGGGCCTGCTCGATGCCTTGCAGGACATCGAGCGCAACCAGGGCCGCGAACGCAAAGCCGAACGCTGGGGACCGCGCACACTGGACCTGGACATACTGCTGTTTGGCGACCGTCTGCTGAATGAGGCTCGGCTCAAGGTGCCCCATTATCACTTGCATGCCCGAGCCTTTGTGCTGTACCCGCTGGCAGAGCTGGCACCTGCCAGTCTGCGCCTGCCCGATGGACGTCGCTTGACCGATCTGCTCGCCGCCTGTCCCTTCAACGGCCTGGAAAAACTGGATTCAGTGTCAGTAGACAACAGGTAACACAGGTAACAGTAACAGCCGGGTAACAACACGGATTGACTTATCGCCAGAGCGTCAGGACCATAGGCCCCCGCCACGGTAATGCCCCGCTGTTTCGGCATTCCGAACGCTCGTATTTCATGCGAAACCGTTCGTTCATTGACACTTGCTGTCTGCCCGCAACCCACGACTCAATCCGAGGGCACCTCCATGCCAGACGTAACCCTGACCACCCTGCAGAGCCTGAAACAGAAAGGTGAAAAGATCGTCATGCTTACCAGCTACGATGCCATCTTCGCCAGGATCGCCTGTGCCGCAGGTGTCGAGGTATTGCTGATCGGCGATTCTCTGGGCATGGTCCTGCAGGGGCACGACAGCACGCTACCGGTCACAATCGCCGATATCGCTTACCATACAGCCAGCGTCAAGCGTGGCAATCAAGGCGCGCTGATCCTGGCTGACCTGCCATTCATGGCGGCAGCTACCGAAGAACGCATCCTGGCCAATTCGACAACTCTGATGCAGGCCGGCGCGCACATGGTCAAGGCGGAAGGCGGCGGCTGGCTGACTCCTTCCGTACGTCTGCTGGCTGAGCGCGGTATTCCCGTTTGCGTGCATCTGGGCCTGACTCCGCAGGCCGTGAATATTTTTGGCGGTTATAAAGTACAGGGCCGCCATGAAGCCCAGGCGAAAAAGATGCTGGAAGATGCCCAGGCACTGGAAGAAGCCGGTGCCGCCATGCTGCTGCTCGAATGCGTTCCCAGCGAGCTGGCGAACCGGATCACCCAGGCAGTCCGCATCCCCGTCATCGGTATCGGCGCAGGTGCAGGCACAGATGGCCAGGTACTGGTACTGCACGACATGCTGGGCCTCTCGCTAGGGAGCCATACGCCAAAATTCGTCAGGAATTTCATGCAGGATCAACATGATATTCCGGCAGCCATCGGCGCCTATGTCAAAGCAGTAAAATCTGGCGAATTTCCCGCCGTGGAGCATGGGTTCAACGCATGAAGACGATCAACACCATCAGCGAATTGCGCGCGGCCGTCGCCCAAGCCCGCCGTGAAAACAAGCGGATTGGTTTCGTACCCACCATGGGCAATCTGCATAGCGGCCATATCGCCCTGATCGGCACAGCCCTTGGGGAAGCCGATTTTGTGGTTGCCAGTATCTTTGTCAATCCACTGCAATTCGGCCCCCATGAAGACCTGAACAGTTATCCGCGAACCCTGGCTACCGACCAGGAAAAACTGCAAACCGCCGGTTGCCATCTCCTGTTCGCACCGAACGTGAACGAAATGTATCCACACGGCCAGGCCGACCAGACCCTGGTCACTGTACCCGGCGTGTCGGAAGGATTATGCGGGGGTAGTCGCCCAGGACATTTCACCGGCGTAGCCACGGTGGTTTGCAAGCTGTTCAACATGGTTCAGCCCGATCTTGCCGTCTTCGGCCAGAAGGATTTCCAGCAGTTGGCGGTGATTCGCAGCATGGTTCGTGACCTCAACCTGCCCATTCGGATCATCGGCAAGGCAACCATACGCGCCGAGGATGGCCTGGCATTGTCTTCGCGCAATGGCTACCTGACACCAGAGGAACGCCAGCGGGCACCAGCGCTATATGCCACCTTGAAGCGGATGGCCAACCAACTTCGCAGCGGCCAGCGAGATTATTCGACCTTGATCGATTCTGGACTGAATGAGCTACGCACAGCCGGCATGCGCCCCGACTATCTGGAGATCCGCGATGCGCAGACCCTGCGCCCGGCCGATGCCAATACCGTTCAACTGGCATTGCTTGCCGCAGCCTACCTGGGCACTACGCGCCTGATCGATAACCTGCAGGTAGATCTCGACGCTCCCAGTTGAAAGATCAATTCGCCCCGCATTCTTGATAGCCATCAAAGGTTCGGGCACATTCTGCGCGCTACACAGCCGGAGGAATTTCCACACATGCACGCCATTATGCTCAAGGCCAAACTGCATCGCGCCTTGGTGACCCACTCGGTGCTCGACTATGAAGGCTCCTGCGCCATCGATGGTGACTGGCTGGACCTGGCCGGCATTCGTGAATACGAGCAGATCCAGCTCTACAACGTCGATAACGGTGAGCGCTTCACGACCTACGCGATCCGCGGCGAAGAAGGTTCGCGAATCATTTCGGTCAACGGCGCTGCCGCACACAAGGCAGGTGTCGGCCAGCGCCTGATCATCTGCGCCTATGCCCACTACAGCGAGGCCGAGCTGGTCGACTTCAAACCGCGGATACTCTATATGGGGGCCGAGGGAGAGCTCAGCCATACCAGTAATGCCATCCCGGTTCAGCTTGCCTGACCTCGACTGAGCATGGCTCGGCTTTTCGTGTGTATACCCAGCTCATGTTGCGGAACACAACAACGAACGTGCTGATCAAAGCAGGGCCGATGGCATCAGGATGATTTATCACCGCTCCGGTAAAACCGAAGCGGCTTGCGTCTTATCTATTGAGACTCGACTATAACGGCGCGACTGTACCCTTTGGCCCGGTAACACGTGACACACCCGTTGCCACATGAGTTTCCCAGGCCTGCCAAGCAAAGGAAGCCCTTCTCCATGAGTTATTACCAGAATCCGCTCGACGTCACCGGCCTGCCCTCCTGGAAAGCCCTGCACGATCACCGCCAAAGCCTGCACCACTTCAGCATGCGCGAAGCCTT
>NZ_JACHXI010000021.1 GCF_014191985.1 Azomonas macrocytogenes | reverse complement strand
TTCGCCGGTATGGCCATGCATGTAATAGACACCCAGCACGTATTCGAGGAACTGGCCCTTGGGCGAGGCCAGGCGAATCTCCTGGGTGTACTGGTCGTAGTCCACCTTGCCCTTGTCGTGGGAGGCGGTCAGGGGCAGGGCAGCGAGACGGTCGTTGTCCTGGAACTGAGTATTATCCCAGCGCCGCCAGGCGGTGATGGAGGTCAGGCTGTAGTCGCCCAACTGCCAGTCGAGCGTGGCGGAAATCCCGGCGCTGGTATCCTCGACACGAGTTTTGTAGTCGTTGTTGATGTCCTGATTGTGCTTGCTTGGCGATACGGGCTTGAGCGCATTGGCGAACGCCGCGCTGGTGGTCGAAACCATCACCCCGGTGGGAATGTCGTCGTCGCTGCGCGCGTAGTCGCCGATCAGGGTGAAGCGAAAGTTCTCGTTCGGTTCGAACTCCAGCTTGCCGCGCAGGCCCGTGCGGTCGTAGCCGTTGACATCGTCGCCATTTCTGACATTTTTCACGTTGCCATCGTATTTGCCGAACAGGCCGCTGATCGAACCCTTGAGGGTATCGGTCAGGCGTCCGCCAACCCCGAAGCGGTAGCGGTTTTCGTTACCGTTGCCGAAGTGCGAGTAATCCACATAACCCCGGAATTCTTCCGGCGCCGAGCGGGTGACAATATTGAGTACGCCGGCCGAGGCATTCTTGCCGAACAGGGTGCCCTGTGGTCCGCGCAGCACCTCGATGCGCTCCAGGTCGAGCAGGTCCAGGGTCGATTGGCCGGCCCGGCCGAACACCACGCCGTCGATCACCGTGGCCACGGTCGGCTCGATACCCGGCGAAGTGGAGATGGTACCGACGCCACGGATGAACAGCGTGGTGTCCTTGTTCGAGGCGCCGGTACGGAAATTCAGGCTTGGCACCTGCTGCACGATGCTCGAGACGTTGTTGCGGTTGTCCCGTTCCAGTTGTTCGCCGTCGATCACTGAAACCGCCACGGGAACCTGCTGCAGCGACTCTTCGCGGCGAGTGGCGGTGACGGTGACGGTGACGGCCTTGAGCGTCGGCTCGCTTCGGCCAGCAGACGACGTTTTTGCTGTCGTAGCTCCTTCCCCCTCCTGCTCTGCCCAAGCGGAGCTCCCGAAAGAGGCTATCAGGATGGCTATAGCCAAGGAGTCGCGATAACCGATAAAACGTTGTTGGCTGCTATGCGCAGCAGCGTCGCGATGATTGCTTTTCTTCATGCTCTTGCTCTGTCTGTCGCGACCGGATGCGGTCTGCTCGGCCACTGGGTCTGAACGAAGCGCCTGTTCTGGTCCCGTTGTGCGAGTGGCAGATGACGAGAGACAACTCACGTAATAGCGCTAACATCGGTAGTATTTAAAGCTTCTTTTCAGATCGTTGAATAATTAAAAATTATCTTTATATTCAATTACATATATAGGCACCGCCAAGTAGAGTCTGTGGAAAGCACCGCTCCAACAGGGCATGCTGCTTGTTGTGGTAACCGATGCGCAGGCCGTAGAGCGCGACCATAGGGCGTACGCCAGGAGAACGGATCGACGCCTCATACCGGCCGTCGTTCTTCCAGCACCGCTGCCCGGCGTACCCGGCGTGGTGCCGGGAAGTAGTCGGACACTGCCAAGTGCTGGGTGCTGCGGTTGTCCCAGATGGCCACGGTGTTGCGCGCCCAGCGCCAGCGCATCTGGAATTCGGGATTTTCCAGGTGCTGCAGCAGCAGGCGCAGCAGGTAGTCGGACTCCAGCCGCGAAAGGCCTTCGATGTGGGTGGTGAAGGCTTGGTTGACATACAGCGACTTGCGTCCGGTAACCGGATGGGTACGCACCACCGGGTGGCGCGTCGGCAGCGGCATGCGTCGGCGAACCTCCTCCCGCTCGTCATGGGATGAAGGGGTCAGGTCCACCGACTTGAGGAAGGTATGCACGGCGTACAGATCGTCGAGTACCTGGCGCACGGGGGCGGACAGCGCCTGATAGGCCGCTTCGGTATCCAGCCAGAGGGTGTCGCCACCCAGCGGCGGGATTTCCTCCGCGAACAGGATGCCGTATTTCAGCGGCCGTTCGGCGAATGTGACGTCAGCGTGCCAGGTGTCGTTAGCGCCTTTGCGGTGTGGGCCGTAAGCCAGTACCACCAGTTCCTTGACCTCCGGGTCGGCCTCGAACACTGGATGCACATGCAGTTCACCGAAGCGCTCGGCGAAGCGTCTCTGCTCGACGGAACTCCAGTGTTGGTCGCTGAAAAACAGTACTTTGTGTTCGACCAGCGCGTTTTCGATGAGCGCCAACGTGGCATCATCCACCGTGCGCAGGTCGATACCCTCGATGCGCGCACCGAGGTTTGGATTGAGTCGCTCCAGATTCAGGGACACGATCATGCTCCGAGTGGGAAATGGTGCCCATCGTGGGCGCCGGGTAGGGTGATGCAGAAATCCTTGCGCACCTGAATGCTCACCTACTGCCTTGAATGGCAGGGCGGCAGGCTCGGCTCAGTGCGCCGCTCATCAGGTATCGCGGTAAATAGGCTGACTTGGAGTTCTTGCTGTTCACGGACTGGCTCCTCCGGTTGCGTCCCGCCATGTTTCGCAAGGCAAGCCCTTTCCCAGCCCGGAACACGGCGCGTACGCCGCCCGGGAGGGCGCGAGGGGGGAACGTCAGGTTGTTGGCGTTGGTCGTTTTCGGCTAGCGGCCCTTATCAGAGAAGCCGCTGCGAAGGCGTTTCGCGCTTCGTTTCGTTATTTAAGCGTGCGGCGAACGGGCTGTGAAATTCATTAATCTCATTGCCTGCATGAGCAAAAGGTCTGGAAACGTCAGGATGTACGCAGCACACACTCTGCCGCGTCATACCCCGAAACAGGCTCCACTCATGACTGCGCCCGCACCATGGCCGCTAGCGGTGTGTCGACGGAGGATTCGTGGGCGCGGCCGTGACGTGCAACTCACCGTGGCTCTCGGCTGGGTGACCTTGCTGCTTTGGCAGGGGAGTTTCCGCCGTCATGCGTGGAAACCGCCGGAATGGTTGCGAATTGCTAATATGGTTATAATTAATTAGAATTTCATATTATAATGTTATAAGTACAGAATGCTGCACCCGATGGCTGAGCCAGGGGTCTTTTATCAAGCGCATCCGCCAGCGGTACAACCCATTGCCTGCATCGTTGGCATGCAAAAAAGGACTGCCCAATGGATCTGCACCAACTTCGCCACTTCGTCGCCTTGGCTGAGCATGCGAACTTCACTCGAGCGGCTGAGGCTTCCTGCATCACCCAGTCGGCGTTCAGCCGCAGCATTCAGACCCTCGAACAGGACCTGGGCTGCCGCTTGGTGGAGCGCAGCAAGCGTGGCATCAGCCTGACCACCCAGGGCTTGGCCTTACAGGCGCGCGCCCGGAAGTTGCTGGCTGGTGCAAGCAGTCTGCGTGCGGAGATCAGTGCTCTCGAAATGACGGCCAGACCTGCGTTGCGCTTTGGTGCCGGTCCGCTGCCGGCGGCCCGGTTGGTGCCTGACGCGGTGGCCGACTTCCTCGATCGCCATGGTGATACCCGGATCGAATTGCGGGTGGAGATGCCCGATGTCCTCAAGCAGTTCCTGAATACCGGCGAAATAGAATTCATGGTTGCCGATCTACGTCATATCGAGGCCAGCAAGGGCTATGTGACTCGGCCGTTGCGCACCCGGCGCTTCCAGTTGTTCTGCCGCCAGCAGCATCCGCTGCTGTCCGGTGGGACGCCTGCCTTCCGTGCGCTAGCGAACTATCCGCTGGCCTGCACCACGCTGCCTACAGAGTTGCGCATCCTGCTCGGCGAGCGAGCGGGGAGACGCACCCTACCAGTAAGCATGGAATGCCGCGATACCGATATCTTGCTGCGTATTGTTGCCCGCTCGAACACCATCGGAATAGTTACCGAGGATGTAGTTGCTCATACTCTGGCCCAAGGTGGTTTCCAGACCCTGCAGTTCACCGATACGCCGCAGGCGCTGCTCGACGGCGGCACCTGCTTCGGCATCAGCTATTGCGCCGACCGTCAACTGTCGTCGGCAGCCCAGCGTCTGCTCGAGAGCATCTGCCTATTCGACGAGCTCTCCCAGCCCTATCGTGCGGCACCGCTTGGCGATTATTGTCTGGCGGTCTGAATGTGCTGTCGACTTAGTAGTGGCAGCGGTGAGGCGCACGTCATCCATTCCCAAGCTGTGAAGGCTAACTACCCCTATGCGCAGGATCATATCGCCTCCCTGTGCCAGCACAGGCTGTACCTCTCGACGGTGAGTCAGTCCACGATCGCCGATGAGAACAGCGTCAGATTGAACCGTGAATTGCGCCAGCCCTTCACTTGTACTCACTGGCATGATGCGAGCTTGTCCGCATTACCGAGTCGATAAGTCCAGGGCGTAATGCAAACGCCAAGTTGAGCCGGTGGCTCCTGGCTCACTGAGCACGCTTGCATCCCCCAGCTTCACCGGTTTGCCCGCCAGCACCGACCTGGTTCTGCCATCCAGTCGATCAATCATCATTCCCGACGGCTGCACCCGACCGTGCAGGCAGAAAACGATTTGATTCAGATCTGGGACCTATTCAAACCGTGGAGTGATCGATCAATACCTCACTTTAGAATCGTGCCGATCATCTATTTTTGAACTCTCAAGCGTCGTCGAAAAACTAAATACCAGCCCACTCGCATAAGGCTGGCAGCATGCACAATCGCTCGCGACTTATGAGTCATCCTGCGCGTTCGAGACAACAACAGACCTTGCGGCACATGCCAAGGAGGAATAGCTATGTTTAGGCAGCTTCCAGCCAAATTACATAACCTGCACCTACCTTTACAATTGCGTCTTTGGGATGGCTGCCAGATACCTCTTGGCCCTGATCCAGTGGTCACGCTGAACATCAAGGACCCTTCGCTAATCGCTCAGCTTGATCAACTGAGCCTGAACCTTCTCGGTAGCAGTTACGTTGAGGGACGGTTGGAAATCGAAGGGTCGATCAACGACGTGATTCGCTTGGCCGATGATTTATGCCAAGCGCTGCTTGGAGACAGGGAAAACGAGGATTTACCGCTGCATGAAGCTCATGACAAGGCTACCGACGCCAGCGCGATCGCTTACCATTACGACATATCCAATGATTTTTACCGGCTCTGGCTGGATCGCGATATGGTCTATTCCTGTGCCTACTTCGAAACAGGCAAAGAAGACCTCGACCAGGCCCAGCAAGCTAAATTGCATTACCTCTGCCGCAAACTACGCCTACAGCCTGGTGAATCGTTACTGGACGTGGGCTGTGGTTGGGGCGGTCTGGCACGTTTCGCGGCACGTGAGTATGGGGTAAAAGTATTCGGCATTACTCTCAGCCAAGCCCAGCTCACCCTGGCCCAACAGCGCATTGCTGAGGAAAACCTGCAAGACCGGGTAAACCTCAAGCTGATGGATTATCGGGATCTGCCACAAGATGGCCGCTTCGATAAAGTGGTTAGCGTCGGTATGTTCGAGCATGTCGGCTACGCTAACCTGCCGCTGTATTGCAAAATCTTATTCAATGCAGTGCGCCCTGGTGGTCTGGTAATGAACCATGGGATCACTACTCTGCACACAGATGGACACCCGGCTAATCGTGGCGCAGGCCAATTCATTGGCCGCTATGTATTTCCTCATGGCGAGCTGCCGCACCTGGCGCTGATTAGCGCGAAACTAAGCGAGGCTGGATTAGAGATAATCGATGTGGAAAGTCTGCGCCGACATTATGTGCGAACGTTGGAAAGTTGGAGCGCGCGCCTGGAAACCCAGCTCGACAAAGCCCAATCGCTAGTGACAGAACAGACGCTGCGTATTTGGCGCCTCTATTTGGCGGGTTGTGCCTACGGTTTTCGTCGCAACTGGATCAACCTGCATCAAATTCTCGCGGTGAAGCCTTTCGCCGATGGCTCCATTGATGTGCCATGGACCCGTGCCGATCTATACAGGGATCTGTTGCGATAAGGCCGTTGTCAGGTTGTGAGAACTCATTGGCATGAAAAAGAATGTCATCGACATTGTTCATGATCTGTTTTTCCCTGAATGAGGTATCCCTTAACTCAGGCTCAGAACCCAATCACTAAGGCAGTATCTTTCAACGAGAGCACCATTAAGCGATTCTGTCGGCGTGCACAACAGTAACCGGTCTGACCGACTCTTGCGTCACGCCGGATTCGGATTCAGCAACGATCAGTCTTGCTGATTTTTGGGAATGGTGTCGTTGTTGATCCAAGAAAAAAAGAATAGCAAGGTAGTCTTGTTATTGTGGGAATAACCGAACTGCGGTTGTTGCGCATCGATGTAGGCACCCGTCTTGGCGTTATAGCTAGTGGCAGCAAAGCTGGCTACGCCCTTTTGGCCGTGTTCACCGTACAAGGCCAGTTGCGGAATACTGATGGGGCTTGAGGAAAGCGGCATAGGTAGGTTGAAGGAGGGAATGCCGACCACGAAATTGATACGGTCGGTTGACAGGGCATCGGCTCGCAGTTCGACGATCGTATCGGCGCTGCCCTTGTCGTCCGCCAGACGAACTCCACGGGATAGCAAGTGGCTGCGGATCGCGGCGATGGTGTATTTGCTGTCGGTGCCCTCGAAGTTAGTTGTGTCGACGAATACCTTGCCTCCCGATGGCAGTTTGAGTTTCAGTTTTCTGGCAGCCCGTTCGGCTGCCGTCGAAATCAACAGCTCTTCCGTCGCCGTACGTGGAGGATTGGATTCCTCCAGATTGGTACAGCCACTCAGCGACAAGAGCAGGGATGGCACCAGCAAAGCCGCAGAAAGATTAAAAAACCTGGACATCAGTCTTCCTTTGGTTGGTTTATCCAAGCCGCAATAGAGTGCGACTTGTTACAAAATAACAGAAACCCATGAGCGAACCCGTACGGTTACCTTTATATGGACGTCTCCTGGAGCTCAATGGGTAATCGTGATCAATCTAACTTGATCGCGACCTTACGTTTTACGCGGGTTGATCGCTCAGCGGCTGGCGAGCCGCCTTGGTTGCTGTCCGTGCTGCGGGCGGAAAATATCGAATAAATGAACGTTTAACTTTATGACACTGTACAGACCGGACACATAGGTGACAGGTGTGCGGACACATGATTGACGCTTTCGGCAGTGACCTGCCGAGCGTATGACCATGCTTTGGAACACAAAATCCACCATGAGCCTTCGAAAAGCATTCGTCCGCCTGGCTCAACAGAAGGGGGCCAACCGCTGCGAGCTGTGCCGGCGCTTCGGGATCACCCCGCAAACGGCCTACAAGTGGCTGGCCCGCTACAAGGTACTCAAACATCGACTCCCGCGTGCACGACTGCGACGCGATCACCTGTAGCATATTCTGGCATCTCAGCGTGCACGATCCTGCCCCGTTCCAGCGTCGCACTACGAAGCCTTATTGCTACAGAGTATTCTTAGCAACATTTGCCTTGTTTTCGCCGCTTTCTGAAAACCCAATCAGTACTTCAGCCTCCGACATTCCCTGTGCCATCCGGTTTTGCCAAAAGGCAAGACCCGTCGGATCGGGTTGGCGATTAAGCACATTCATGTACAGAGTGGAGATGAATGATTGGTTATTAATGGCAATCCCATAACGTTGCTGAAACTCATTAGAGTCAATGAATCCCTGAGCTACCGTTGATAGCGAAGCACCCGTATTTATTTTATTAACCCAATAGCTCAGGCCAGTACTATCAGGCGCTCGATCGAAAGCTGCCTGGTAGAGGCGATAGACTTGCCCAGTGCTCGTATCGTCGATGACACTTGGTCCGATAATCGAGCAGGAAGTGTTGCCAACATATTTCCGCAAAATCGGCAACTGTGGACGAGCAGCGCCGCTGTTCACATCCAACGACAGCGGATGATTAATCCACCATGGACCGGCAGCCCAGTAGGTCATCGGTATGCAGTTCTGAGCCAGGTAATTCAGTAGGTTGTCCATCGCGACTACCGCCGATGGCGAGAAGTCTGGCACCCCATGCTCGCCGAGGTAACCGCGTAGATTGTTTTGCTTCAGCCAATCTACGAAGGGTTTGGCCCGGTTCACGCCAAGCATCGGGTCAAACGTCTCGGCGCGGTCGGTGTAGTTACCCGAGAAATCCTTGTCAAGATACAGGTGTGCTTCGTACACCAAATTGTTATTCGGATCACGCATCCAGGGGTCTGCGACCAGTTGGTTATTAAACAAAGTCCAATGATAAGCGCTTGACCAATAATCGCCTGCAACGAAAATCCAGCGGCTATTATCCACGGTACGCACTGCTTGCGCCGCTGCCAGGGCAGCTTGCGGCCAGTAACCATTGGTGTTGAAAGGCTCATTCATCAAATCATAGCCATAGACTGCTGGGTGATTGACTACCTTCTGGGCGAGGCGCTGCCAGAAATTAGCGAAAGCGCTGATCGGAACATCGCTGGAAGCAATCTGCTTATTGTAATAACGGTAATGGTTATGCAGATCCAGAATCACTTGCATTCCGTATTTCTGGGCATAATCCAGACTTTGAAGGAGACGCGCCAGTTCGGCACTTTGCAGTTCGGTATTGAGTGCTGGCTGGATACGTTCCCATAAAAAAGGCAAGCGAATCAGCTTTATGCCCATGTCCGCATACTTCTGATAATACGACTCTGCGGGGTAGATGTAATGAGTACCATATACGCCAGGATATACTGTGTCGCTAAAACTGGCACCGGACAGATTGACCCCTATCATATTGATTGGATTAGCGGCTATAGAATAACTACTAAAAGCTGCTGCCAAGGCTACGGAAATAAAAAACAACTTGCGAATACCCGCGAAGGCATGAGTGTGCATTCGATTTCTCCTGAACTTAATACAATAAAAAGTGTAAAAAGCCGGAAGTATCACTCTGCTGCTCTAAAGCGTTGAGCTCAGAGGTGCAAGCTTTGACCGTCTGTTGGGTCATAAGCCGACAACCCAGCGAAAATGGATCGCGCATGACTGTGTTCATGTCGGAGATAAGCGCAAATAAAGGAATAATGCTGGTATCGCCTGGTTTTTCGATATCCATATAGTAGGATCCATCCAGAGATCAATAAGAATTATCAATCCATACAATGTGTCAGTCCCTTGAGATAAGACCTTGAATGAAAAAACAGCAATCAAGAACTAATTAATCCGACAATTGGTTTGAGGTGGCTCCGGAAATTTGAACAGTGCGATGCTGAGTGCATTCGACTGTTATGTGTGGCTGCGTGCCTTGGGCAAGGTATCCTGCGGTATCGGCTGATCAGCTGCCAGCGCTTGTTGCAGCGCGAAGACATGTTTGTTGACCAATGCTGATCGGATCGTCTCGACAGTGGACTTGCAGTTACGGTCACGCATAGTCGTCAGAGCATCAGGGTTACGCTCTCCAGCCACGATTGCCCGGATGATGTTCATGCCGGATGACGCCGGTGAGCGGGTAATCGAACCGTTGCAGCAGGCCGGCAAGCAGGTTGTGATTCCTTGCCACCCAAACCGCAAGGTACAACGTCTCTACGACCACGACCTATATAAGGCTCGACACCTGATCGAAAACTTCTTCGCTCGTCTGAAGCAGTATCGGGTCATTGCCACGCGCTACGACAGACCGCCTGCAACTTCTCTGCGCTTATTTACTAGGTGGCTTTATGCT
The DNA here is from genome assembly GCF_014191985.1 of Azomonas macrocytogenes. Taxonomy (GTDB): domain Bacteria; phylum Pseudomonadota; class Gammaproteobacteria; order Pseudomonadales; family Pseudomonadaceae; genus Azomonas; species Azomonas macrocytogenes. Next base: position 66,982 of record NZ_JACHXI010000021.1, on the reverse strand, counting down.
GTCGTTTCTCTTGACGAAAAACAAACGATAAATATAGATACCGATAATAGTGCCGAGCACTATTTTCGAAAACGGATCGACATAATCCGCCACCTTGGCGTACTCCGTGTGCAGTATGTACCCCAGAATTGTCAAGAGCGACGTCCATAGCATCGAGCCCAGGGCCGAATAGGCCAGAAACGGTAAAAAAGGCATCCTGGCAATTCCAGCAGGTACCGATATCAGCGTGCGGATTGCAGGAATCATCCGACCGAAAAAGACGGCCTTGCGGCCATGTTTACTAAACCAGCTTGAAGCGTTGGAAACATCATCGCAGGAAATAGTCATCCAGCGCCCGTAGCGCTTGGCCAAACGAAGCATTCTTTCCTCGCCAAAATAGACGCCAGCGTAATACCAAGGCAAAGCGCCGAGAACAGAGCCAAAGGTTCCTGACAGAATGACGAGTATTATATGTAAATCTCCATTGGCAGCGGAAAATCCGGCCAGTGGCATGATTACCTCCGAAGGAATCGGCGGAAACAGGTTTTCCATGAACATCAGGAATATAATTCCCACATACCCCATTTCGTTAACCACTTCTACAAGCGAATCAAACATGCTTCATCCTTGTCTGGACTACTGCCACTTTTCTAGAAATTAACTGCTTCGAAAATAAAATCTGGACTGAGCCTGGAAGCCAGGCTCTGCGCATGGCAAGCCCATGCTGTGAACCAATATTTAATCGCTTGGCTAGCATTCGGGCATTTTTAAGGGGGTTGGCGATACAATAATTCCATTATTATCTGCGTATAAATAATGTCCAGGGTGAAAGGTTATACCGCAGAACGTAACATTGACATTGAGTTCACCAATACCACGTCTGTCAGTTTTCATCGGATGACTGGCTAGCGCCTGAACCCCTAAATCAGTTTGTGCAATTACATCGACATCGCGTATACATCCGTATACCACAATACCTTCCCAGCCATTCTTGGCAGCTTTCTCCGCCAGCATATCTCCCAACAAAGCACGACGAAGCGATCCGCCCCCATCGACAACCAAAACTTTGCCTGTTCCGTTCAAGTCCACTTGCTCTTTAACTCTGGAGTTATCTTCGAAACATTTTATGGTTATTATTTTGCCGCCAAAAGAATCTCTCCCACCAAAATTACTGAATACAGGTTCAACTACCTGGACAGAATCAGGATACGCATCGCATAGATCGGGAACAATATATTGCATGTTGAAATCTCCTTTGTTTAGTTTTGTTAAATTAAAAATAAAATCTAGTTATGCAAGATTTATGGGTTGAGATTCTTATCAGGATAGTTTCCGGATCATGGATGATCAAATAGCTCGTACGGAAACCTACTTGCGCCATGGTGGAAAAGAGGGCCGACAAGCCTGCGATGACAAAATCCCGAGCCTTGGCTGTGAGCCGATTGGCATCAGATCACAGCGGAGCTTCGTGATTGTGCCTTAGAGCTTGTTCAAGGTCTGCTGCGCGTTGGCGGCGGCGTAAATAGCTCTGGGGTGTAGTTATGCGCTGCAGCCAAGCGGCGGGCTTGATTTGCGCCCATCACCGACACTGCAGCATGAGCGCCCAAACGCACCAAACCGTGGTGATATACATTGCGACTGCAACCGCCAGTGGCGCGTCACGCACACAGGGGGATAGCCGTCTGGAAGCCTTTGGCGTCCGGATGAGAGCTTGAATCTGTATTCACGAATATTAGGTAAGATCAGGATTTCTTATTTGTCATCCGGGTATATGTTTTCTTGAACGTTTAAGATGTTTGAATTTTGTATACCAAATAAACAGTTCGTGCCAGCGCCTTTGTTTCAGCATGGTTCTACACATGTATTTTGAGTATATGTAGGCTTCTCTAGGACTAAATTCGTCATCTAGATTTATTTCTGACCATGGCGATTGATCCTGATACTTAAGGAAAAGTTCTTTTGAGTTATGGGGATTCCAGTTTCGCCAAGGCTTCATTGGTCCAATGAAATGGATAAATTTTTTATTTGAATACGAAGTATCGACGATACCTCTTCTAAGAGCAGAAGTCAGAGGGTATTGATAATTCCATTCGCTATCTATGAAGAATACTGAATGATCAAGAATAACGTTGAGAGCATCCTGATCGAAATATCCTAGCTGTAATATGGGATCATTTATTTTTTCTAATACTTTTTCTGAGATGTTGTTGGCTAGCCAGTAAGATATGTTTATATATAAAACGCCAGAGTTAAAGTAGTCGCTAAGTACTAATTGTTTTTTTGCGAGCCTGTGCTGCATTGTTTCAGAATTTATATCTCTAACTACGGCAGCGGCTACATTGCTGATATCAATATCAAATAGGCTGGATATATCTCCTGTACATAGTATATCGGCATCCAGATATAAAAAATTGTTTGTAATTTTGTGAAGTAATTTTGGTATCAGAATTCGTGTATATGCAGCTTCTGAGATGTGAGAAAGTTTCTTGTCATTTATTTGTTTATTTTGAGTGGAGGGTTTTTCAATAATATGTACATTTATGCTCACCGAGCTGAGCGTGCTTAGCTTGTTTATTTTTTCTAGGTTGGATTGAGATATTTCTGGCGAGAAAATATGGAATACAAAGCTGGAATCTGGGTTGTTTTTTATAATTGATGTGATTGTAACGCCCATCGGGCGTATATAGTTTTCATCTACGCCAAAAGCAATATGGAACGGGGCGTTTTTTATATTGCGAGACATATTTCAAACCATGCTCAGTAAGATGATTCGATGGTTGATGTAAATTGATTAATTGTTGCCAAACAATTTTTGGTAAATTTTATACTGCTGCGCAAATATTCCTGATTAATACAGCTGTTACAGCTTTCTGTAACGAAAAAGCCTAATTGGCTATATTCTAAAAGCAGATCTCTGCTCATTTCCGAACCCAGCTACCATTTATCTGTACATATTGCCCCGCCGGTGTTTTTTCTATAGCTTTTTTTCCAGCTATCGCTTCTACATTGCTTATGTCGATCCCGTTCTGACTAGCGAGGCGTTGATATTCGGCGCGACGGGCCTGATTGATTTGGGCGGCGATAGCTTCTGCCTGACCATCGGACTTTATAACTCCTAGGTAGCCGTCCGGTTTTTCTCCAAGTTGGCCGCTGGCCTTGGCACCGCTCAGGGCTGACATGGCTTCGTCGAGATTGATAGCCGCAGCGGGTAGGCTCAGCGCAAGCAGTAGTATTCCCAGCTTCAGATGCATTTTCATAAGTCTTAGAAGAGTCCGCTGTCTTTGTTGATGATGGAATCGAGGGCTTTGTCGACTCGTATATAGAGCTCGTGCTCGATCTTGACATTGAGGTTGATGTTGATCGGTTTATCGGCCATGGCCAGTTCCACGCGGGGAGTGCAGGCGCTGACGATGAATAATATCGACAGGCTCAATGCAAGGCGCAGCTGCATCCGAGATTTCTCCTTACTCTCAGGGCTGGGTAGGTTGCTTATCGCTTTCTAACTGTTCCCGCACTCGTTGCTGAATGGTTTCGCTCACCCGGTCGGACAATTGCAGGCTGGTCAGTAGGTCCGGGATATTCTCTTCAAGGTTGATGTTGAAGTTGATAGGGCGTCCACGTTCGAGGCTGGGATTACGTCCATACAGGCGAAGCCCAAGCTGCAACTTACCGTGCTTATCATAACGGATGTCGCTGGCTAATAGATCATAATGAAAGTTTTCCAATGCCTGAGTGACCAGTTGCATGGCAGGATTGGATTTTCCGAGAGCCTGCAAACGTGGCGACTTGATGCTCAGGACACCAGGATTTCTGGCTGCCAGCGAACCTTGCTCAATGCTGACATTGCGATTTTCCAGCTGTAGTTGGAAGCTGCCATCGATAAGGCCGCTGCCTTGCAGTCCTTCTGCTGGGTAAGCGAGAAGCAACTGAGCAAGGTCCAGACCTTTTACGTGTATTGCCTGAGTCTGTTTGGAAACAGCAAGATTCAACAAGCCGCGCTCGGCCCAGATCTCGCCGCCGAGGACCTCGGCGTGAGCCTTTCTTATATCGAGCTGACCTGCGAGTGGTTGGTCAAGCTTGGCCTGATACTGCCCTTGCAAGATAACGGGGCCGAAGCGGAGCCCAGGATTCGCCTGTTCCAGACGAAATCCGTCGAGATCCACCTGCAGGCGTTGGTTTTGCAAGGCGAGGACAAGGTTGCTGTTGAGCTGGTTCAACTCGATTCGGTCGTAGATACCGCTAAGCCCTTGGCTTTCCAAGTACAACGTGGCTTTTACCTGTTTGCCAGGCGGCAGCTCGAACCGGCCTCGGGCTTGTATTCGGCCCGAATTCAATTCCAGCAATTTAGGCCAGTTGCTGAGCGTTTGTGTAATTGGGTTGCCTGTATTCAGTTGTATCGGCTCAAGAGTGCCATCGAAAATCAGCGAGCCCGTAAAGTTTTTGTTCAAGTGCGTAGTGAATTTCAAATTCACATCATTGGCTAATTTTCCATTCAGGTCGAGTTGCCGTGAATCAAGTTTGATTTGTCCCTGCCATTGCCAGGCGCGGGAGTGGAGTTGCGAGTGGTAAAGAGAACCCAGCTTCAGTTTCAATGGGCCTTGCAAGTCATAATTTATCAACTGATTATTTAAAAGATGCCCATTGAAATTCAAGTTATTCAAAGATACCAGAATCTGCTTTGCAGACCCTTGCACATCTATTGGTTTGATTTCCTGTAGCGTTGCAGTGGAACCACTCAGGGTTCGAATGGATGCATGTGTAGCGTCGAGCTTGCCTTCAAGTTGCAAATTCGTCTGGATGGATTTGAATGCAGTTCCAGCTACCGATAGTTGCGGTACTTTGAAGGTGACTCGGGTTTTTTCCATCTTTACGATAAAAGGTGAAATACTTATCTGCATGTATGGAGATTGCAGACCGAGTTCACTTTTGCCTTGACTCAGAAGGTCGAGCTTGAAGGATAGCGGTGATTGCGTACCACTGTTAGCGATAGGTGTGATTTTTATTTTTAACCGCTCGGGTCGTAGTTCGGTAGGTAGTGTTTTGAATAGTTCAGGCTGTGGTTTTATATTCAAATCGCTTGAGCCTGAAATAGGCAACCATGAATTCATCCGGCTGGCCAACGTTATATCCAGGTTTCCCTGGACTTGGCCCAGGCCGGGAATAGGCCAGGGTACTGGTAGATATAACGAGGTGCTGAACTCGCCATGGATTTGTTTCAGGTCAGCTGGCGATAATTGTAGTGCCCAGCTTGTTTGCAGGTGCATGGCTTCAGGAGAAGCCGGCAGGCTGGATAGTTCGTAGGTTAGCCAGGGGTTCAACCAATTGAGCAACCATGGAGCTTCTGGGAGTTCTGTCAGGCCGAGCGTGCCGTTCCAGGCAAGTTTGTCAGCTTCGCTGGCCAGCCATTGGCGAGATTTGATTCGATTGTTGCCATCCAGCGCTAAATGTAGCGATAGCTCTACTTTATCTGTGATTTGCCTGGCAGAAGCTGATAAGTGCAACAGATGTTTATCATGCTGGATTTGAATTTCCAGGCTGACAGGCAAGGCCTCGGAAGTAGATTGTTGCCATTGCAAACTGCCTTTTTCACGACAGATTCCTGTTGCGCAGGGTAGTTCGAGCTGTAGCGCTTCGATCATTATTTGTCGAGGCATCCAACCCAGCCAGGATTCCAGATCCTGTCGACTTGGGAGTGTTGTAGGTGGTGAGCTCTGATCCAATTTGGCTTCGGGAAACCACGCTATCGATAAATCGGAAATCCTTAGCCCTTGAACGGGGAGGGGATTGAGTAGCTTATCGAGGCTTACCTGGACATCATGGGCGGCAAGTTTCAATTGGCCGGAATCGTTATGCATTTCGATATTGAACTGCTGTAGCCGCAGCCCTTTAAGAGAAAACTCCCAGCCCTTGCATTCCAGTCTCTCGATTCCTTGCTCTTGCTTGAATCGCTGCCATTGCTGTTGCCCGACCACTCCTGCAATCGAGGCGAGTAGCAGGGAGAAAAAAAGGATCGGCCAGCGCCGGGTACGCCCGATTGTCATACCTGCATTACCTCGTTCAATCAGGCTCGCCAATGACGTAATTTTTTACGTTGTTTGAATTTTTACTCAAGGTAAATCGCTATTTTTTCGAACTATTGTGTCGAGATATGGAAAAACAAGGGGGGGATTATGGTTGTTGCAGCTTGCTTCGAATGAGTTTGTGCACACTCGTCATTTAGCTTGTCAAGCAATGCGGACAAACTGTCGCAATTTTTGATGCGTTTGGTTTTTTATTTTAACTTATTGATTTATAAAAATTAATTTCTATGAGTAAAAAAGCGTCAGTTTGTTCGAGAGCCTTTATCCATGGGTGCTGTAGAATCTTTTAGGCAGATTGTCCACCGACTTATCCACAGGATCTGTGGATTTTTCTCAAGGTAAGGCTGGAACCTCTCTGCAACAATTTGGCAAGTCTTTCACTTCATGAAAAAACGTGTAAAGTGCGCGGCCTTTTCGTGATTCTTTCCCCGCTCATGCGACATCACTCAACTTCAATGCCGATCATTTCTCCCTATTCGTTTTCTACCCGGATTCCGCTGCGTGTCGCTACCTGGTTGCTGGATAGTCAACGGCTTGGCCAGACTGCATTCGCCAAACGTATGGCGGGCCACCTGTTAAAGCAACCAGCTCGCGAAGGTGTGGTTTCTGCGCAAAGCAGACTGGGGCGTTTGTTGTGCAAGGATTGTGATAACCGCCGCGATCGACGCATTGGCGAGAGCCTTCTGCGTCAGGCCGCTCGTGCCGGAGATTCTCAGGCGCAGCTAGAGCTTGGCCGTTTACTCAGCTTGTCGTGTCGCTATGAATCAAGGAAAGCTCGTTATTGGCTGACCCTTGCTGCGAACAATAGCGGTTCACATGAGGCTCGTCAGCTTTTGAAGGAACTCTGAAGCGCCAGCAGTCGATCTGGAGGATCATGCTTGGGCGGTTGAGTCGATTGGAATCAATGGCTACCACTTTGGCTTTGTGAGGGCATGGTTTGTCGGGCACTTATGAAGCTTTCTCCACAAGGCTTAGAACCTGTTCAAAGTCTGCTACGCGTTGGCCATACCGCGTTGAAAATGGCCTGGATCGCCAGCCCGGTCCGCTTTCTCAGCCATTTTCGCCTTGTCTGGCCTTGGCTCGCGAGATTTTGAACAGGCTCTTAGCCGATGCTCGATTATCCACCTTGTAGGCGAGCTCCTGTTATCGAGAGAGCGCGTCTTTTTCTTCTGTTTATTCTGAGCGATGAGTTACTTGGCGAGCATCGCTCTGGTCATGGTGAAAAACAGATCGGTCTGATCGGTCAGGCCGGTGACGTTAGCAGCATTGGGGCCGTAGGCAGCAATCCGTAACTGCGTACCGGTGTGGCCTTGCGAAGAGGTTTCAGAGTTACCGTAGCTGATGCCCATGATGGCGCCATCTTTGGTTTTCATGGATTGGGTCAAGCCGGGTGCCTGGCTATCGGGCGCAATGATCTGGCTGGAATGGGCATGGTCGGCAGTGACGATGACTAGCGTATTGCCATCGGCCTTGGCAAAGGCGAGGGCTTTCTGAACGGCTTCGTCCAGGTCCACGGTTTCGCCAATCTGGCCGCAGGGGTTGGCAGCATGATCCTGTTTGTCGATAGAAGCGCCTTCAACCTGCAGGAAGAAGCCATTACGGTTGCTGCTCAGCAGTTCGATGGCTTTTTCTGTCATATCGGCCAGGGTGGGGATCTCTGCAGTGCGCTCGGTATTGGGCTCACAGATCACAGGAGTGCCGAGGTTGCCATGGTAGCTGGCTTTGGGGCCATTCCAGCGAACTGGCATATTGCCTTGGGCAAACACTCCTAATAGTGGTTTGTTTTGGTTGGCTCTGTTGATGCTTTGTAGTTCCTGCATATTCTGCACGAGCTGGAAGCCACGCTCGGTGGCCTGAGTCATCAGGGTCTTGCCTGCCCAGTTACCGGCTTTGGCGGTTTCCGAGAAAGTCTTGGCGCCGCCGCCCAGGGTTACATCGGGACGGGTATTAAGTATCTGCTCAGTAATGGAGCCGAGACCCCTATTTTCCAGTGCATTTGATGGGCAAGTTTTGCTGGTTGCTTCCGGGCCGTAGCAGCTACGTGCCGTAACGTGGGACATCATCGCCGCTGGAGTGGCATCCTGCAGCTCAGCGGTGGAGACGTTGCCAGTCGCCTTGCCTGCGTATTTGGCCAGCTCCAACAGGGTGATCTGAGGTTTTTCGTGAATATCGACGCTCAGGGCGCCGTTGTAGGTTTTGACGCCCGTAGACCAGGCGCTGGCCGAGGCGGCAGAGTCGGTCACATAATCTGGCAGACCGGTTTCCTTCTCCAGAGCATAATGGGTGTATTGGCCGGTCAGCGGCAGCGCGTCGATACCTTTGAAATAGCCGCTGGCCCCTTCGGCATAGTTCCGTGCTGCGGTAATTTCAGAGTCACCCATGCCATCCCCGATCAGCAGGATCACATTCTTGACTCGCTTGCTTGAAAGCGAATCTTTCAGGGCTTTGGTTATATCCCGATCAAGGCGGCGAGCTCCGCCGAAGGTGGTGATATCGCCTTTTGCCTCTCGATTCATGAGTCCGTTGTTAGCGACGTTCTGGTTCTGTTGAGCGACTGCCGGATCTGTACTCAGCAGGGCAAGCGAAGCAGCGGAAATTACCAACGAATAGCGAATCATCACGTCTAGAGTCCTTTAGGGTGAATTTTGGGAAAAATGGAGCCACTGGAACCCAAAGGGGAAACTGCGGAGATGGTCTTGCCCCGGGCTGCCGGCGTTCAGGCAAGAGCACGTTAGCCATAGCTGGTTAAGTTTTCGTGAAAGAAAGCCTGCTTATTGGTTACGTTGTTCGCTATTTCGTTTGGCACGATTCCACTTTCAGATTGGTGGGAAAGCGGCTTGTTTTTCGTTGATATCATCCAAATGAATGATGCTGCAAAGCCGATCTGCCAGTAAAAAGACATCAAGGCATTGTCTTCTGGTCAGCGACTACCCTCGATTTTCAAGCGAACCATCAAAACGCTTTTTTCGATATCTGGTCATTGATTCATAGAAGCTGAAAAATACGGATTCTGGGCAAGTAGACATTGATCCGCGCCTTTCGCACGACATAGAGCTTGATAGCTTTTTGATTTTCTTATGTTATTCGTGGCCATATACCGTTTGGGCCCAGGGTAGCTAGAGGTAGAAAAATGACTATCCAAGGGATCGGGCCTCTGATTCGCTTGTTGTTGGCGCCAGTAACCATGAGCGTCGGCGGTCTTCTTCTGGATAAGTGGCTGTTGCCGAGACTTGCCAGTGCCAACAGGGTGGCGTCTTTGCAGGTTGAGGCAGCGTTTTGGGATATCTGCCACTGGGGAATACTCTGCTTGGTATCGCTGAGTGCGATCTGGGGGCTTTACAGGCTCTGGCTGTATATCCACTGGCGAAGCGGTAATAGCGATGGTGGTTGTCCCAGCTGCGGAGGCCCAATGCAGCATCTACAAGAACCGCATGCCATGTACAGTGAATGCATGATATGTGGGGCGAGAAAAAACGGCTGGGTCACCGAACACCGGCACAAGGCTTCGGTTTAGGTGCAAAGTAAAGTTGGTTGGCAGCAATCTGGAATATAAATGAAAAAGGGCGATTCGAATTTTCGAATCGCCCTTTGCTTTTTACCCTGCAAGCTCGAGTAGGCAAGGTCTGATCTGACTCGATAACGTTATCGGCCTACGATCAGCTTCGTTTCCATGACGCCTTTCTGGCCTTCATCTTCATCCATGATGTGCAGTTTGTTCTTGGCGTAGGGAGCACTGATTTTCACATCCTGCCAGATATAAGTGATGGTGCCGGGTTGCAGGTCCACTTCCAGCGTATCGGTATTTTCCGCTTCGGCCGTGATAGTGTGCTTGCCAGGTTTTACTTCATGGTACAGATAGGTTTTACCGACGGTTTTGCCGATGGACTTGCCATCGACCATCACGTTCATCTTCAATCCGGCATCGACGGTTTCATTACGATAGACATAGATGCCAGCTTTTTTAGGGGCTGTCTGGAATGTCTTGAGCGTGGCGTCCAGAGCTGGATCGCTCTGAGACCCAGCGCAGCCGGTAAGGGCGATCAGCAAGGCGCAAATCGGATATCGTTTCATCAAGGCACGTTCCATAGGTTTCATGGGCAAGGCGGTCGTTGTCTCTTGACAGTGGTAGTGGAGGCAGAAATCGATCACTACGAGACATTTCTTGTGCGGCATTCTGCCGCTTTTTAATAGTTAGCCAGCGCAACGTTAATGTAATGGACGTATGACCACAATATCTGTGGCGGTATTTGTCTACTACTTTAGTATTGGTTGTCGGCATTTTTTATAGTGGTTTTTGAGTAACGAGTCTGGCAAGCAAGAGCTCGTGAGCCATTGCGGTAATTTTTTCTATTCTCGGAATCAATAAAAAAAGAAAGATTTACAAATGGATGTAACAAATATCTGCTCGATATTTACTGCTTTGCGCATACTGCGACTCTCCATATTCCTTTCTTTTTTAAGCAATTTTCTTGCCAAGGATTTATGGTGTCGCTTGGGAGTTAGAGTTGCCTTACGGGGAAATCACGATTTGAACCAGCGCGGTGCCAAGGCGATCCAGGCCATTGCCGGATAGCAGGCATAGTGCAGGAAGAACACCAATAGCCCGACCAGGCCATGCGTAGACTGATTCTCCATCATCACAAGCAGGGCGGTGTAGAGCGCGCCGAGCCCTAAAGCGTAACGGGCCACCAAGCCTCTGCGTTCGCTGGGAGTAGGCCCACGGTGGGCCTGCCAGTGGAAGGCGAAAGCCATACCTATGGCGATCAGCGTTGCGAACAGTAGGGAGGCGATGGGGCCACCGATTTTCACGAAGGTGCGCAGCAGGAAGTTGACTACTACGCATGCCAGGATGGCACCAAGTGCGTGGTATGCGAGTCTGGGTGAGCTATCAGGCATGTGGAAAGTTCCGTTAATGCAGTAAATACGACCATTCGGCACCTGGATTGCACCGAAGCAGTTCATGCTGCAAGAACGATTCCTGGTGAATTCGCCAGGGAGCGTGTCTTGCCTGGTCATGTATGAAACACCGTCAGTTCTTCAAGCCTCGAATGACAGATTGCACGGCTTCGAGACTTGAAGGCGAGCGCGTGACGAGTCGGATCAAGCGTTTTCCGCCAAGCCTTCTTCTCGTTGTGCCGTTTCGCTATAACGTGCCTGGTCTTTCCAGGCCCACCAGAAGATCGCCAGCCCACCGGCCGCTGTGATCGCCCCGACATAGCCGGTAGAGGTCCAGCCAAGGCCGGCCGAGATCGCCAGGCCACCGAGCCATGGACCCAAGGCATTGGCGACATTGAAGGCGGCGTGATTGGAGGCAGCTGCCAGGTTCTGCGCGCCGACGGCCACATCCATCAAATGGGTCTGCAAGGCAGGAGACAGCGAGACCATGGTGCCCACTGCGAAGATGGCCGGCAGCATGCTCCAGATCGACTGTGCGGCCAGCGGAAACAGCAGCAATACGATGATGCTCCAGACCAATATCAGTGAAATGGATTTGAACTGTAATTTGTCGAACAGCCAGCCACCGACCAGGTTGCCAGAAATACCGCCCAGGCCGAAGGCTGCCAGAGCAAAAGGAATCCAACCTTCACTAACGCCGGTTACTTCCAGCAGAGTCGGAGCCAGATAGCCGAATACGCAGAACATGCCCGCGAAGCCGATCGAGCTGATGCCCAGGGCGAGCCATACCTGAGAGCGGTTGAACGACTGGATTTCGCTTTTTGGGTTGCTATGGGTTGCTTCGGCATTGCGTGGCAGGAAAATAAATACCAGCACCGTGGTCACCAGGGCGATAGCGCCGACCATGCCAAAGGCATAGCGCCAGCTCAGCAGTTGCCCGAGCCAGGTAGCGATAGGGTTACCGATCAGCATGGCGAGCGTCAGCCCCGCCAAGACTCGGCTGACGGCCTTGGCGCGCTTGTGGGGCGGCACCATGGAGGCAGCCACCAGCGATGCGACACCGAAATAGGCACCATGCGGCAAGCCGGCGATGAAGCGGAACAGCATTAGCGATTCATAGCCTGGAGCCATGGCGCTGGCGAAATTGCCGATGGCGAAGAACAGCATCAATAGCATCAGCAGAAGACGACGCGGCAGCCGGGCGCCGAGAATTGCCAGTAATGGCGCACCGATCACCACGCCGAGGGCATAAGAGCTGATTACGTGCCCCACTTGTGGTTCGCTGATAGCCAGGTTTTGGGCCATGTTTGGCATTAGCCCCATGGTTGCGAATTCTCCTGTGCCGATACCGAAGCCGCCCATGGCCAGGGCCAGTTCGATCAGTAATACCGTGTGGGTCGAGGGTTGGTTCGGTTGCGGCCTGGTTTGCTCTGTCATGAATGCCTCGGTTCCGGTCTGGTGAGTGTCTGCCGCATTATTCTCCGATCCGGCGTCTTGGAGAACCCGGGGAACCACTCGGAAACTGGCTTTATAAAGAACATGCAATTGCTCCCTACTTCTTGTTCTGGGCCGCATCCCGATAGGTCTTCGGGGATTCGCCCGTCCATTGCCGGAACGCTCGAGTGAAGGCCGAGGGTTCAGAAAAGCCAAGCTGGCGGGATATCTGAATGATCGAGATCGATGGTTGGTTCAGGTAGTGGATGGCCATGTCGCGGCGAATGCCGTCCTTGATGATCTGGAAGCTGGTGCCTTCCAGAGAGAGTTTCCGCCGCAGCGTTCTTTCCGTCAGGTGCAATTCGTTCGCGATCTCTCCGATATTGGTACTGGCCAGATCCGTGGCTTTTTCCAGGTAATTCAGCACGCTTCTCGTGTATGCGGAGTTATAGGCCTGGCGTATGAACCAGTCGAGAGGTGCGCGCTTCAGGTGGGTGCGTAGTGTAGCTGGGGTCTGCACCACGGGGGCATCGAGGGCCTCGATACCGAAGACGAAGCAGTTGCTGTTTTCGTTGAATCGGGCAGGACAGGGAAACATGAGGCGATATTCGGCCAGATGTTTCGGTTCGGGATATTCGAAGGTGATGTATTTCAGCGGAATCCGGTGGCCGATGAGCCAACTGGGAAAACGGTGCCAGAGCAGCATGAAGAATTCCCTGAACAGATAGTCGGGATCGTGCCCGGGATCTGCCAGGGTCATGGAAAAGAGCGCATCTCCCCCTTCGATCCTGAGCTCCAGCCGCAGCGAATCGTTCACCAGATTGTAGAAGCGGCTGAGATGATGATAGACGGAGCCGAGCGTGCGGCATTCGACGGCTTGCCTGGCCATCAGGGCGAACACTCCATGCCGGGAGCGATACGGGGCCAGCCCCATGAATTCATCGTCACCCATCCGCCATATGGCCAGCATCAGACGGCTGAACTGATCGGAAGTGATTCGCAGGTGCGAGCTGTCGAGCAGTTTTCGGCTGATTCCCGCTTCCTTGAGCAAGTTTTCTTCGTCGAGCCCTTTTTTTCTGGCTGCCTTTATCACCACTTGCGCGAAATGAACGGAAATGGAATAGCGCTCGATACTCATTTTTCTTGTTCGGTCAACGGGGCTGAAGGATTGCTGTGGGGGCAAAAATTGTAAAGAAATATGCGGTTCATACTGTCCTTTAATGTCAAGTATCGGACTGGATTCGTTATTGCCGAATGAAGGGCCGGAGCTGAAGCTAGCAGCCAGTAAAGAGCAAGTCGATAAACATAAGATTGCCTGTCGATATCGATTCTTTTCACTCAATTAGTGACTAACTATGAATCCATGCCAGTACAAGACACCGTCTGACTAGCTAGATGTACATGGCCTATCGGTGAGCATGGAAGCTATTTGAAAGCATCCGGATCGACTGCTTGGCGGCAATGGACATTACCGAAGTCGTCAAGCTTTATCTGTCGTGCGCTGGTCTTGATCCGACAACAAGAGATGGGTTTTAGCGATCTGGACAGGTCATAGCTGTTCGATACCCGAAACCATTCGCATAACAAGGAATTCGACATGTATAGCGGAAAGGCAATCGGCCTCAAGGCGCTCGGCTCGGGACTGGTCGAGCTGGTGCTCGACCTGCAGGGCTCCTCGGTCAACAAGCTCGACAAGCTGACCCTGAGCGAGCTGGGCGAGGCCATCGAGCTCGTCTCCCGGCCCGGGGCGGGCGTCAAGGGGCTGCTGATTTCCAGCGCCAAGCCGGCCTTCGTGGTGGGGGCGGACATCACCGAGTTCACCCAGCTCTTCGCCCTGAAAGAAAGCGAAGTGGTGGAGTGGGGGCGGCACACGCATACACTGTTCCTCGCCCTGGAAAACCTGCCGTTCCCCACCGTGGCCGCGGTGAACGGCCTGGCTTTGGGTGGCGGCTTCGAGCTGGCGCTGGCCGCCGATTTCCGCATTCTGGCGGCGGATGCCAGGATCGGCCTGCCGGAAGTGACGCTGGGCATCTGCCCCGGCTGGGGCGGCACCGTGCGCCTGAGCCGGCTGATCGGCGCCGAGGCGGCGCTGGAGTGGGCCACCGGCGGCAAGCCCCAGGCGGCGAAGAAGGCCCTGGAGCTGGGCGCCGTCGACCGAATCGCTGAGGATCTGCGGGCCGAGGCGCTGGCGTTCCTGAAGGCCGCCGCCGATGGCGAGCACGACTACCGCAAGAACCGGGCGCGCAAGCAGCAGCCCATCGAGCAGACGCCGGAATCGCCGGCGAAACTGCAAGCGCTGGCCCAGGCCTACGGGAAAAAGCTCGATCCCCGCTATCCGGCGGCGGGCGCCATCGTCGAAGCGGTGGTCCGCCACAGCGCGCTGCCGTTGCGGGAGGCGCTGGAGGTCGAGACGCACACCTTCGCCCGGTTGGCCAAGTCCGATGCCGCCCGCGCCCTGGTGGGGCTGTTCCTCAGCGATCAGGCGATCAAGAAGAAGGCCAAGGGCTGGGCCGCCAAGGGGCATTCGGTACGCCTGGGCGCGGTGCTCGGCGCGGGCATCATGGGCGGCGGGGTGGCCTTCCAGTCGGCTTCCAGCGGTACACCGATCCTGATGAAGGATATCCGCCAGGACGCCCTCGACCTGGGCTTCGAGACGGCCAGCCGGCTACTGGACAAGCAGGTGGAGAAGGGCCGCCTGGACGAGGCCGGCAAGCGTCAGGTGCTGGAGCGCATCACGCCCACCCTGGAGTACCGGAATTTCGAGCAGGTCGATCTGGTGGTCGAGGCGGTGGTGGAGAATCCCAAGGTGAAGGCGGCGGTGCTGGCCGAGGTGGAAGGGCTGATCGGCGGGGGCGCCGTGCTGTCTTCCAATACCTCGACCATCTCCATCGACCTGCTGGCCGAGCACCTGAAGCGCCCGCAGCAGTTCTGCGGCATGCACTTCTTCAACCCGGTGCACCTGATGCCGCTGGTGGAGGTGATACGCGGCCGCCGCACCAGCGAAGCCGCCATCGCCACCA
This sequence comes from Azomonas macrocytogenes, assembly GCF_014191985.1. Classification (GTDB taxonomy): domain Bacteria; phylum Pseudomonadota; class Gammaproteobacteria; order Pseudomonadales; family Pseudomonadaceae; genus Azomonas; species Azomonas macrocytogenes. The sequence goes on along the minus strand of NZ_JACHXI010000021.1, from coordinate 51,573 downwards.
CGGTGGCCTACGCCACCGCCATGGGCAAGACGCCCATCGTGGTCAACGACTGCCCCGGCTTCCTGGTCAACCGCATCCTCTTTCCCTACTTCAACGGCTTCAACCGGCTGCTCAAGGACGGCGTGGATTTCGAGCGGATCGACCGGGTGATGGAGGCGTTCGGCTGGCCGATGGGCCCGGCCTACCTGGCCGACGTGATCGGCATCGACACCATGGTGCACGCCGACCATGTGCTGCAGGAGGGTTTCCCCGAGCGCATGGGCCACGATGGCGAGCCGATCATGGACCAGCTTCTGGCCGCCGGCTCCCTCGGTCAGAAGAACGGCAAGGGCTTCTATGATTACGGGGTGGATGCCGATGGTCGGCGCAGCAAACAGCCCTCGGCCGCCATCCGGGCGCTGATCGCCGAACAGGTGCGCCAGTCTGCCGAGGTGTCGGATGGGGAGATCGTCCAGCGGCTGATGATCCCCCTCTGCCTGGAGTCCGTGCGCTGCCTGGAAGATGGCATCGTCGAGACGCCGGAGGAGGTGGACATGGGCCTGATCCTCGGCCTCGGCTTCCCCCGCTTCCGGGGCGGCGCGCTGCGCTATATCGACACCCTGGGCCTGGAAACCTTCGCCCGCCAGGCCGAGGCGCACGCCCGGCACGGCGGTCTCTACCAACTGACGGACGATTTCCGGGCGCGGCTGAAGGCCGGCCGCAACTATTTCTGAGGGTGCGGCGGTGATGCCCCACCCCTTCAGCGTGCAGATAAGGAGAACAACAAGATGAGCGATTACATCCACCCCTACCGCGATGCGGAATTCGTCCTCAACGAACTGGTCGAGCTGGACCGGCTCTGCGCCGATGCCGGCCTGAGCGACGTCAACGGCGAGTTGGTTTCGGCGATCCTGGCCGAGGCCGGCAAGCTGGGTTCCGAGGTGCTGGCACCGCTGAACCGGACCGGCGATACCCTGGGCGTGCGGCTCGGCGAGAGCGGCGTCGAGGAAACCCCCGGCTTCGCCGACGTCTATCGGCAATTCCAGGAAGGCGGCTGGCCGTCCTTGACCGCCGCCGAGGCGTTCGGCGGCCAGGGCCTGCCCAATGTGGTCGGCACTGCGGTCAACGAGATCTGGCACTCGGCCAACCTGGCCTTCGCCCTCTGCCCGATGCTCACCCAGGGCGCCATCGAGTCCATCGCCCATCATGGTTCCGACATGCTCAAGGGGAGCTACCTGCCCCGGCTGGTCAGCGGCGAATGGACCGGCACCATGAACCTCACCGAGCCGGACGCCGGCTCCGACCTGGCGGCGGTCAAGACCAAGGCCGTGCCCCAGGGCGACCATTACCTGATCACGGGCCAGAAGATCTTCATCACCTGGGGCGATCACCAGATGACCGAAAACATCGCCCATCTGGTCCTGGCGCGCCTGCCGGATGCGCCGTTCGGGGTGAAGGGCATCTCGCTGTTCATCGTGCCCAAGTTCCTGCCGGATCGGGAAGGCCGCTTCACGGTGCGCAACGATGTCGCCTGCGTGTCCCTGGAGCACAAGCTGGGCATCCATGGCAGCCCGACCTGCGTGATGAGCTTCGGTGACAAGGAAGGCGCGGTGGGCTACTTGGTGGGCGAGCCGCACAAGGGCCTGGCCTACATGTTCACCATGATGAACCACGCCCGCCAGGCGGTTGGCCTGCAAGGCCTGTCGGTTGCCGAGCGCGCCTACCAGCAGGCGCTGCCCTACGCCAAGGAACGCTTGCAGGGCACCAATAAGGACGGCAGCCGCTTCAGCATCATCAAGTTCCCGGACGTGCGGCGCATGCTGTTGCAGATGAAGGCGTCCAACGAGGCCATGCGCGCCCTGGCGCTGGTCGCCGCCGCCGAGACCGACCGCGCCCACGGCGCGGACGCCGCCCGCCACCAGGGCCGCGTGGAGCTGCTGACGCCCATCGTCAAGGGCTGGCTGACCGAACTGGCCCAGGAGGTGACCGCGCTGGGCATCCAGATCCACGGCGGCATGGGCTTCATCGAGGAGACCGGTGCGGCCCAGCATTACCGCGACGCGCGCATCCTCACCATCTACGAAGGCACCACCGGCATCCAGGCGCTCGACCTGGTAGGCCGCAAGACGCTGGCTAACCAGGGTGCGCTGCTGGCCGATCTGCTGGAAGAGATCGGCGAGACGCTCCAGCAACTGGAGGCCGGTGGCGAACGCTTCGCCGTCCAGGCCAACGCCCTGCGCAACGCTCTCGAGGCGGGCCGCGAGGCGCGCCGCTTCCTGCTCGACAACGCCGCCCGGGACCCGTCCCTGGCGGGCAGCGTCAGCGTCGACTTCCTGCTGCTGTTTGGCTACCTGAGCGGCGGCTGGCTACTCGGCAAGTCCGCCCTCAGGGCCCAGGCCCTGCTGAACGCCGGCGGCGGCGATGCGCGTTTCCTGAACGCCAAACTGGTCACCTCGCGCTTCTACGCCGAGCACCTGCTGCCCAGGACGGGCGCGCTACTGGCGGCGATCAAGGCGGGCAGCGCCAGCATCATGGCGCTGGACGAGGATCAGTTCTGATCGGCGTTCCGCCGGGGCACCGGGACTGATGGCGCGGCCGCGCCATCAGTCCGGGCTCTGACACCCTTCCAATCCACTGAAATCGATCCCGCGAGGGCTTCCAGGCCCCCGCGTGGACAGACACGTCCCCGCATCGAGTGGGGGCGAGGGAACGGCTGCGATGAAAATACTGGTAACCGTCAAACGGGTGATCGACTACAACGTCAAGGTGCGGGTCAAGCCCGACCACAGCGACGTCGACCTGGCCAACGTCAAGATGGCCATGAACCCCTTCTGTGAAATCGCCGTGGAAGAGGCGGTGCGCCTCAAGGAAGCCGGCCTCGCCACCGAGATCCTGGCGGTCTCGGTCGGGCCCAAGGCCTGCCAGGAGCAGATTCGCACCGCATTGGCTCTGGGCGCGGATCGGGGCATCCACATCGAGACCGAGGACTTTCCCGAATCCCTGGAGGTGGCCCGGCTGCTGGCCAAGGTGGTCGAGGCCGAGCGGCCAGAACTGATCATCACCGGCAAGCAATCCATCGACAGCGACAACAACCAGACCGGGCAGATGCTGGCGGCGCTGCTGGACTTGCCGCAGGGCACCTTCGCCTCGGCGCTCAAGCTGGCCGACGGGCGGGTCGAGGTGACCCGCGAGATTGATGGCGGCCTGCAAACCCTGTCGCTGTCGCTGCCGGCCGTGGTCACCACCGACCTGCGCCTGAACGAGCCGCGCTACGCCTCCCTGCCCAACATCATGAAGGCCAAGAAGAAGCCGCTGGAGGTCAGGACGCCGGCCGAGCTGGGTGTGCAGCCCAGGGCGCATACCCGCCTGCTGAAGGTCGAGGCGCCCGCCGAGCGCAAGGGCGGCATCAAGGTGGCCAGCATCGACGAGCTGGTGGAAAAACTGAAGAACGAAGCGAAGGTGATCTGATGGCTATCCTTATCATTGCCGAGCATGACGACCGCACCCTGAAAAGCGCGACCCTGAATGCCGTCACGGCCGCCGCACAGATCGGTGCGGAACTTCATCTACTGGTAGCCGGCCGGGATTGCCGGGCGGCGGCCGGGCAGGCCGCGCGGATTCCCGGCCTGGCCAAGGTGCTGCTGGCCGACGACGCCAGCCTCGCGCAGCAGTTGGCGGAGAAGGTTTCGCCCCTGGTGGTCGAGCTGGCCAAGGATTACTCGCATATCGTCGCGCCGGCGACCACCAGCGGCAAGAACCTGCTGCCGCGCGTAGCCGCGCTGCTGGGCGTGGCGCAGCTCTCCGAGGTGATCGGCGTCGAGTCGACGGATACCTTCCGCCGCCCGATCTATGCCGGCAACGCCATCGCCACCGTGCAATCCCTGGATTCGGTGAAGGTATTGACAGTCCGCGGCAGCGCCTTCGAACCCGCGCCGGCCGAAGGCGGCGGCACGCCCATCGAATCCATCCACTTCGCCGGAGATGCCGGCGATTCCGCCCGCTTCGTCGGCGAGCAGGTGGCGGTTTCCGAACGTCCGGAATTGAGCAGCGCGCGCATCGTCGTCTCGGGTGGGCGCGGGCTGGGCAGCGGGGAGAGCTTCGCCCTGCTGGAGCGGCTGGCCGACAAGCTGGGCGCGGCGGTCGGCGCCTCGCGGGCGGCGGTGGACGCCGGCTTCGTGCCCAACGACAGGCAGGTGGGGCAGACCGGCAAGATCGTCGCCCCCGACCTGTACATCGCCGTCGGTATCTCCGGGGCCATCCAGCATCTGGCCGGGATGAAAGAATCCAAGGTGATCGTCGCCATCAACAAGGACGAGGAGGCACCGATCTTCCAGGTCGCCGACTACGGCCTGGTGGCCGATCTGTTCGAAGCCATTCCCGAGCTGGAACGCAAGCTGTGACGGCAGTCCGTAGGGTGGGTTAGGCCGCAGGCCGTAACCCACCGACCGGCCGTCAGGCTGGCAGTGGGATGCCTGTCGGCATCCTTGGTGGGTTACGCCGCGGTTCGGCTAACCCACCCTACGACTACGACAACAACAAGGTCTTCGAGGAGGATCGAGCCATGCGTGAATCGATGGAGTTCGACGTGGTGATCGTCGGCGCCGGGCCGGCGGGTTTGTCCGCGGCCTGCCGGCTGATGCAACTGGCCGCCGAACAGGAGCGGGCACTGGAGGTCTGCGTGGTGGAGAAGGGCTCCGAGGTGGGCGCGCATATCCTCTCCGGGGCGGTGATCGAGCCGCGTGCCCTGGACGAGTTGTTCCCGGACTGGAAGGAGCGCGGCGCGCCGCTGAACACGCCGGTCAGCGAGGACCGGCTGTACCTGCTGAAGAGCGCCGGGCAGGCCATCCGGCTACCCGATCCGCTGGTGCCGAAGACCCTGCACAACCAGGGCAACTACGTGGCCAGCCTGGGCAACCTGGTGCGCTGGCTGGGCGAGCAGGCCGAACAGCTGGGCGTGCAGATCTTCCCCGGTTTCGCCGCCGCGGAGGTGCTCTACCGCGAGGATGGCAGCGTCAAGGGCGTGGCCACCGGCGACATGGGCGTGGCCGCCGATGGTTCGCGCAAGGACAGCTTCGAGCCGGGCATCGAGCTGCATGCCAAATACACGCTGTTCGCCGAGGGTTGCCGTGGCCACCTGGGCCAGCAATTGCGCCGGCGCTTCGAGCTGGAGCGCAACGCCGATCCCCAGCACTACGGCCTCGGCATCAAGGAACTGTGGGACATCGATTCGGCCCGGCACCAGCCCGGCCTGGTCATCCACGGTTCCGGCTGGCCGCTGCAAGGGGATGCCAGCGGCGGATTCTTCCTCTATCACGCAGAAAACAACCAGGTGGTGGTCGGGCTGATCGTCGACCTGAACTATGTCAACCCCTGGCTCAGTCCGTTCGACGAATTCCAGCGGATGAAGCACCATCCCGTGCTGAAGCACTACCTGGAAGGCGGCAAGCGGGTCTCCTACGGGGCGCGGGCGATCGCCAAGGGCGGCTTCAATGCGTTGCCCGAGATGGTGTTCCCGGGCGGCCTGCTGATCGGTTGCGAGGCGGGAACCCTGAACTTCGCCAAGATCAAGGGCACGCACACGGCGATGAAGTCCGGGATGCTGGCGGCGGAGACGGTGTTCGAGGCGCTGGTGGACGGCGACGAAGGCGGCCGGGCGCTGGAGGCGTTCGACGAGCGCTTCCGGGCTTCCTGGCTGTACGAGGAACTCTATCGCTCGCGCAACTTCGGCCCGGCGCTGCATCGCTTCGGCGCCCTGGGCGGCGGGGCCTTCAACTTCCTGGAACAGAGCCTGTTTTCCGGCCAGTTGCCGATCACCCTGCGAGACCGGGACGAGGACCATGCCCGGCTACGCCCCGCCGCCGACTTCTCGTCCATCGCCTATCCCAAACCGGATGGCCTGTTGAGTTTCGACAAGCTCAGCTCGGTATTCCTCTCCAATACCAACCACGCGGAAAATCAGCCCTGCCACCTGGTGCTGAAGGATGCCGAGGTTCCAGTGGCCAGCAACCTGCCGTGCTATGCCGAGCCGGCCCAGCGCTACTGCCCGGCGGGTGTGTACGAGGTGAGCGGCGACGAGCGGGAGGGCTGGCGCTTTCAGGTCAACGCGCAGAACTGCCTGCACTGCAAGACCTGCGATATCAAGGACCCGGCGCAGAACATCGTCTGGACGACCCCCGAAGGAGGCGGCGGGCCTAATTACCCGAACATGTGACCCTGCTGCGGCCCGCGCGGCCAGGCCGGGGCTTGCCATGGGCGGCAGCGAACCGTGTCGGTGCAGCGAGGCTTCTTCGGCAAATAACTATAATGATCACGAGGTTTTTATGTACTCCGAGCGTATCCGTTTGTCTTCCTTGAACGATCGCATCATGAGCGCCGCCGAGGCGGCCCTGCTGATCGAGGACGGCATGACCGTCGGTATCAGCGGTTTCGGCGGCGCGGGCGACGCCAAGGCCGTTCCCCTGGCGCTGGTCGAGCGCGCCAGACAGCATCCCTTGAAGATCGACCTGGTCACCGGCGCCAGCCTCGGCCGGGGCCTCGACGGGCTGATGAGCGAGGCCGGGCTGCTCGCCCGGCGCATGCCATTCCAGGGCGATCCCGTGCTGCGCAGGGCGATCAATGAGGGCCAGGTGATGTTCGTCGACCAGCACCTCTCGGAACTGATCGAGCAGATCCGCCACGGTCAACTCAAGGCACCGGACGTCGCGGTGATCGAGGCGGTGGCGATCACCGAGCAGGGCCATATCGTGCCGACGTCGTCGGTGGGCAACTCGGCCAGTTTCGCGGCGTTCGCCCGGCAGGTGATCGTCGAACTCAACCTCGCCTGTAGTCCGCACATGGAAGGGCTGCACGATATCTACATCCCGGAAACCCGTCCCGATCGCGCGCCGATCCCCCTGGTCAGGCCGGACGATCGCATCGGCGCCCCGGCCATCGCCATCGATCCGGCGAAGATCGCCGCCATCGTCATCTGCGACACGCCCGAGACGGCCCTGCCCATCCTGCCGCCGGACGAGGAAACCCAGGCCATCGCCGACCATTTGATCGCCTTCTTCGAGCAGGAAGTGGAAGCGGGCCGCCTGGGCGCCAGCCTGGCGCCCTTGCAGGTCGGTGTCGGCAGCATCGCCAACGCGGTGATGCACGGGCTGGTCGATGCGCCCTTCAACAACCTGGTGCAGTACTCTGAAGTATTGCAGGACTCCACCTTCGCACTGTTCGACGCCGGCAAGCTGCTGTTCGCCTCCGGCTGCTCCATCACTCTGTCGGGCGAGTGCGGCCAGCGGGTCTTCGGCAACCTGGAGAAGTACAAGGACCGCCTGGTGCTGCGTCCGCAGGAAATCTCCAACCATCCCGAAGTGGCGCGGCGGCTGGGGGTGATCGGCATCAACACGGCGCTGGAGTTCGATATCTACGGCAATGTGAATTCCACCCATGTCGGTGGCACGCGGATGATGAACGGCATCGGCGGCTCCGGGGATTTCGCCCGCAGCGCGCATCTGTCGATCTTCGTGACCAAGTCCATCGCCAAGGGCGGGGCCATCTCCAGCGTGGTGCCGATGGCCGGTCACGTCGACCATACGGAGCACGACGTGGACATCCTGGTCACCGAGCAGGGCCTGGCCGACCTGCGCGGACTGGCGCCACGGGAGCGGGCGCGAGTGGTCATCGACAACTGCGTGCACCCGGACTATCGCAGCGCCCTGAATGCCTACTTCGAGGCCGCCTGTGCCAGGGGCGGGCACACTCCGCACCTGATCGAGCGGGCGCTGGAGTGGCACATCAATCTGGCGCGGCACGGCCAGATGCTGGCCCGTTGAAACCTGCTGAAAACAGCGGCGACGAATCGCTCCGGGCCAGAAAACAGCGATGCCGATCTGGAGGCCGCATGGCTACCGGATTGCATTTTTTTGAGAAAAGTTTTTTTCAGAGTTTTCTTGGCCTGTGAGAAAAGTCAATTATTGCTTGAGTATGAATATTGTTTTATATATAGCGAACTATAATTCATCGTCGAGAAGTAGTAGTTTGAAATATTCTTCCAAAAATCAAGCTGGGCCTTGATGAGTTTTAATTGTGCCTCGATGGTTTTTTCTTCCCGCAGGTTGACTACAAATAAATCTGATAAACCTTCTTTGAACTTGCTATATTCAGCCTGTTGCATTACTTCAGCAAGGGCAACTTCTTTCGAAATAAGGTTTTGATACTTTTCAATCATTGCATAGTTGCTAGCAATGGTTTTTAACTGCGTGGCAATTTGCTCGGCGACTAATTTTTGTTCATATTCCAAACGATTTTTTTCAGCCTCTGCCTTGCGAATTTTTCCCTCGGCAATGTTACGCTCTAATGGAATTGTAATAGACAAACCAATTTTCACATCATTCCCTGCAGGTGAACTCTTTTGACCACCGACATTATGTGTCCCCTCTAGGACAACATCGACTTTGGGCAAAAGGCTATTTTCTCCTAACTCGATTGTATTATCGAGTTTTGATTGTTCCATATCAATGGCGATTATGTCAGGGCTTTGTGATTGCAAGTATGCCATATCATGGATAAGTTTATTCTTATCAATTGATGGCTTATCAGGAAAATCATGTGGCATATCCAACGGTGTTGGAACGTTTGAATTGCCCATTTCATCACGCCAAAACAAGCTAAGGTAAACTGCAGAATTTTGCCATTCTTGTTCCATTTGATTGATTTCAATCTGACGCTTTAGAATATATTGCTGGTTTTCCGTTAAATAAATTTCGGCGATATCACCATGTTTGTTTTTCTTCTCAAAGGCAACTTGTCTTTTTTCAGATAATTCTAATAAGTAACGCATGGATTGAATGGATTTCCCAAGGGCAATCCATTCTAAATAAGCGTTCATGGCCTGGTACTGTGTCTTGAGCTGTGTAAGGCGCATTTCATTTTGTGCCTTTTTAGCAGTCAATTCTGATTGTCTGACATTATATCTATCCTTGTCGATTGTTCTGTCCTTGAGAAGAGAGAACATAACCCCCACATTAAACTCCCCCCCACGATATGTATTCATGGCATCTTCATAAGATGGTAAGTAATCTTTTGATATGCGATAGCCAAAATAAAGACGCATGTTATTATCATAAAAACGACGCGTAACCTGCGTATCAGCATAACGCCCATCGTATGTGTGCGAGCGGCGCATGATTTTCTGTTGTACTTCCCAATCAAACGCCCCTTGTGCTATTTGCTTTTCTGCATCACCTGACTCTATCTTCTGCAAAGAAGATAGAATTTTCGGATAGTGCGTTGCCGATGAACTAAGTACTTGTTCCAAGGTCAAACTATAGGCAGAAGAGCAAACTGAGAAAATTCCTGCTGTGGAAGCCAAAAAATTACGCATAAAGTGTATAACCCTTCTTACTTAGTTATTGGTAGTATTTACAGGAAACTCAGGTGGAAACCCATTAAGCTGTCGCCATATTTCATATCCTAGGGAAACAGTTTCTAATAGTATCCAGCCTTGAACCCTTACCCCAACACGCAAAAGTTTTTCAGGTGGCCAATATTCATCTTTTGGCTTTGAAATAATGACGCGAAATTTCCCAGTCGGAGAAATTGCTGGGTCAATGATGCTAACTACACCACCAAACGTACCAACCGATGTGGTTGGCCATCCACTAAATTGCATAGCTGGCCATCCATCAAATCGCAAGCGAACTTTTTGCCCTAAACGCACAAGGGGTATATCCATTCCTGCTATATCAAGGGCAATCCCGATATCTAAATTAACAGGTAAGAACTCTGCTAAAACATCGCCTTCTTTTACGAGGGTTGCTGTATCACCTGCAAATGTGTTTAAGATTTGTCCATCTTGGGGGGCGATAATCTTTTGTCTTGTTTGACGTGAGAGCATTACTTCGGCACTAGCAACTTTACTCTCGGCTTCTGCCAGTTTTGCTAACCAAGATTCATATTTAATTCTCGCATTTTCAACATCCTTACGGGCTGCTAAACCTTGTTTATGGAGTTGCTCTTGTCTATGCACATTGGTTAATGCTGTTTCTGTAGCAATTCCTGCAGCATTTTTCGCGGCAGTAAAGCTGTTTTTCTGTGCTTGCAATCTGTCCAAAAACAGCGGGTCATTATCAACGATCTCGGCAATGACATCGCCCTTTTTCACGATACTACCATCGCGAATATGCCATTTATGAATACGCCCCTTCACCAAAGCATGGATGAATTGTACTTTTCCGTTTGGTGCCAAAGAAACAATTCGCCCCATACCGTGCGATGTTTGAACCCATGGCACATACATGAGAATAAGGGCGCTCATAATAATCAACCCGACAAGCATGATGCATAAAATCATCAAAGGGCGAGGCATTTTTATATTTTTATAAGAAATGAAAACTGGAGAAATCTCCGTCATTTTTTTCCTCCTTGTCATTTAGAAGCTTGGCAGGATGTCGGATTAAATCATCAAGCTTTCTTGCAGAAACACATAATTCATAATACAGCTTTAGATAGTAACCAAGCCACGGAAGACTTGCGAAAATGGTTGACAAAATTAATTCAGCAGCAACCAATTGTCCGAGTGACAATTGCTCCTGAAGGACAAGCCAACCTCCAAGTGCGAGCAAGCCACCATTAGCTAAAACATAAACTAATAAAAATCCTAAATTTTGCCTTAAGTACGTCCTGAAATATTCCTTGCGAGCAGAAATATAATCGTTATTTAATCTGTCGATATTGACTAAAGATATATCTTTACGTGCATCGGTTTCAAAAGGAAACTCTTTATCAACTAAACGCTCTAATGCGTTAGCCATATTGTATTTTTCGAGTGAAACTGAATAAGCCCCATTATACATATCACGATGACATAAGCGCCATATAATCAAACAGCTCGTAGCAAAAATAATACTAAACATAAACAAGAAAGGGTGGTAGAACGAAACAACTAACAGGCCAACAATCATGCGCAGCAAGAGAGAAACTCCACCAACAATTAAATTTGGTACAGATTGTTGAACAAACATGATTTCAAAGTACCGCTCTACAAGCCCATTACTTTTAATGCTGTTTTCTACATCTCCGGCAATGTTGGAAATCGAGGTTACAATTTCAGCTACTGTACGAGCAAAGAAGCGTCTTTGGAAAAGCTCCATGACGTAAATTTGCAGGGCATAAAACAAGGCGGCAATAACAAGCAGTAATAAAACGCCCGCCACCAAAATAAGTAATGACAAATCTTGTGCTGAATTGGCAACCGTGTTGATCACTGTTTGAATTGCCACAGGCACAATCAAAATCAGCAAGCTAATGGCAATGCTATAAACGATTGTGGCTTGGTATAATTTTTTCTCGTTGGATACAATTCGTCTTAAAAATACGGAAAAATGCGACAGAGTAAACTGTGTATGATCTGCCATATATATTAATTTAACCTCTTCATAACAAATTCTTTGAGCGAGCGTATTAAACTTAATTGTCAGCATGATTCTTTAATATAAAATATAAGTATCCGCTCGCCAAATAAAGATGTCATGATTTTCATATCAATCACAAGTAAATCTTTTGTATCATTTATGCGGCATATTGCAGGTCAATAGTATTTACCTAGAAAATTTCACATGAAACGATAAGATTAAAAAATATATAAATAAAAGTGCTACAAATTCTTTCGGCAAGCCATGCGCATCAACGGCCAGTTGGCCAGACTAACAACGGCAAGCTTGGCGCTGAAACGCTATATCGGTTAGTTGGGCAAGGTAAGGAGCTGTTCCGGTGGCGCCTACCCGAAGGTAATCCCTACCTGAGATCGGAACCCAGGAATACATGGACCTCGCGCTTCACTGAAGTGGCTATGGCGTTCGCCAACGTTTAAGCGGAGAGTCTGATGCATTGAAAGGTGCATGTCCGGTTCGGTGAGGAGAAGCAAGGCAAGGAAATAATCTGACTACGCCCTACCTCTTACTCAACTGCCGGCTGAGGTCGCTGGCCGCGGGTTCCAGCGGATGATGCATCACCCGCTGTTCAGGCACTACCTGGAAGGCGGCAAGCGGGTCTCCTACGGGGCGCGGGTGATCGCCAAGGGCGGCTGCGGCCCGGCGCCGACTGCTCGCCCATCGCCTATCCCAGGCCGGATGGCGTGCTGAGTTTCGACAAGCTCAGCTCGGTATTCCTCTCCATACCAACCACGCGGAAAACCAGCCCTGCCACCTGGTGCTCGAGGATGCCTCGATCCCGCTGCAAAGGAACCTGCCGTGCTATGCCGAGCCGGCCCAGCGCTACTGCCCGGCGGGCGTGTACGAGGTGATCGGTGACGAGCGGGGTGGCTGGGCCTTCCAGATCAATGCGCAGAACTGCCTGCACTGCAAGACCTGCGATATCAAGGATCCGGCCGTCTGGACGACGCCCGAAGGAGGGGGTGGGCCGAACTATCCGAACATGTGATTCGACCATCGGCGACTTGTGCTTTATTGGTTTTATGTAGCAAAAGTAGCGAAAGACTACAGAGCGTTTTTCTCGTACCGACAACTATAAATACACGAGGTTTTCCATGCATTCCGACCGCATTCGGTTGTCCTCCCTGCAAGACAGAATAATAAGCGCCGATGAGGCTGCCGCCCTGATAAAAGATGGTATGACCGTCGGCCTGAGCGGCTTCGGTTGTGCCGGCGATGCCAAGGCCGTGCCCATGGCACTGGTCGAAAGGGCCAGGCGCAAGCCCTTGAAGATCAATGTGATCACCGGGGCCAGTATCGGCAATCGCCTGGACGGGCTGATGGCCGAAGCCGGGCTGCTGGCACGGCGTATGCCGTTCCAGGCCGATGCCGCCTTGCGCAAGGCCATCAACGCCGGTGAAGTCATGTTCGTCGACCAGCACTTGTCGGAGCTCGTCGAGTTGATGCGCCACGGGCAGCTCGAAAATCCCGATATCGCCATCATCGAAGCGGCCGCCATCACCGAGCAGGGCCATATCGTGCCGACCGCATCGGTGGGGAATTCGGCCAGCCTGGCCTTGTCTGCCAGGCAGGTGATCGTCGAGATCAATCCGGCCTGCAGCGCTCACTGGGAAGGGCTGCACGATATCTACATTCCCGAGAAGCGCCCGGGACGCAAGCCGATCCCGCTGGTGAATGCTGACGACCGTATCGGGACTACCGCCATCGCCGTGGACCCGCAACGGATCGCCGGTATCGTCATCAGCGATAAGGTCGATTCACCGTCCACCATCGTGCCACCGGATGCCGAGACCCAGGCGATAGCCGATCATCTGATCGCCTTCTTCGAGCAGGAAGTGGAGGCGGGTCGCCTGAGCAGTAGCCTGGCACCGCTGCAGGTCGGGGTCGGCAGCATCGCCAATGCGGTGATGTGCGGTCTGATCGAGGCGCCGTTCAGGGACCTGGTGCAGTACTCGGAGGTATTGCAGGATTCGACCTTCGAATTGATTGATGCCGGTAAGCTGAAATTCGCTTCGGGGAGCGCTATCACCCTGTCCGCCGAATGTGGCAAACGTGTTTTCGGCGATCTGGAGAAGTACAAGGATCGCCTGGTACTGCGCCCGCAGGAGATCTCCAATCATCCGGAGCTGGCGCGTCGCCTCGGTATCATCGGGATTAACACCGCGCTGGAATGCGACATCTACGGCAACGTCAATTCCACCCATGTCTGCGGGACACGCATGATGAACGGTATCGGTGGATCAGGCGATTTTGCCCGTAACGTGCACATGGCGATCTTCGTGACCAAGTCCATCGCCAAGGATGGTGCCATTTCCAGCGTCGTGCCCATGGTCAGCCACGTGGACCATATCGGGCAGGATGTGGATGTCCTGGTCACCGAACAGGGCCTGGCCGACCTGCGTGGCCTGGCGCCGCGCGAGCGGGCGCGGGTGATCATCGCCAACTGTGTGCATCCTGCCTACCGTGAAGCCATGAACACTTACTTCGAGGCGGCCTGTGCCAGGGGCGGGCATACGCCGCATCTGCTCGACGAAGCGCTGAGCTGGCATGTCAACCTCGAGGCGCGCGGCCACATGCTGGCGCGTTGAGGCGCGGTTCGCCAGGTACAGCCACAGGGCGCTGCCTTACCCGGGGAAAACCGCGGTGCGGATTTCCCCTGCGTAGACTGGACAACGCCGAAGGCTTGTCCACCGAACGAACCCGCGGCGAATGGCCCGAACCTCCCGGTGGAAAACTGCTGTGAGGGTTTTCCACCCTTGTATGTCGACTAGCTGACGAAAGACGTTGAAAGACCCGCACCGGCAATCGAGACAAGACAACAATAATAAGGAAGACAGAAACATGCTCAGATCCTCCATCTCCTGGAGTGTGGTGTTGGCGATCTTGGGTGCTTCGGTGGCTCACGCGGAATTTCTCAAGGACAGCAAGGCCAGCCTGCAGATACGCAACTATTACTACAATCGCGATTTCCGCCAGGATAACGCTGGGCAATCCCACGCCGACGAGTGGGCGCAGGGTTTTACCCTGAAATACGAATCAGGGTTTACCGAAGGGCTGGTGGGCTTTGGTCTGGATGCCGTCGGCATGTGGGGCATCCGGCTTGATTCGAGCCCCGGGCGTGCCGGTACCGGGCTGTTTGTGCATAACGATGGCGATGTACCCAATGACCATGGCAAGGCCAGTGCCACAGCCAAGCTGCGTTTCTCCAGGAGCGTCCTGCGCTATGGCACGTTGTTTCCCAAGATGCCGACCGTCATACCGAACGAGACCCGGCTATTTCCACAGTATTTTCGCGGGATAGGTCTCTCTTCGCAGGAATTGGACGGATTGACGGTCAATATTGGTCGCCTGACCCGCAATATCCAGCGTAACGCCAGTGCTGCCACGGATATCGCCGTGAATAACAAGGGCATGACCGGGCTGAACCCCAGCGATAAATTCGACTACGCCGAATTCAAGTACGACTGGAGCAATAACCTGACCATGGCCTATGACTACGCCCATCTGGACAAGAACTACCATCAGCATTTTCTTACGCTCAACCATACCCTGCCTTTGCTCTGAGAGAACTTGTCCACGATCAGCTGTGCGTCGGTCATACGAGGTTAAAAAGGGCTTCGTCTGGGGCTGGCTCGCCAGAGCGTGAATAAGCGCTAAAGGCCACCACCAGGAACATTCCCGCTTTGGTGGGAATATCCCCACCTTCGACACAAGGAACCTGCCATGCCTGAATCACAACCGACTGCGGATCTGTACCTGGAAGATCTCGTCGTAGGCCGCCGCTTCTGTAGCAGTGAATTGGAGCTGGATGAAGCCGGCCTCAAGGCTTTCGCCAGCCAGTTCGACCCGCAACCCTTTCATCTGGACGACGAAGCCGCCAAGCCGACCCTGTTCGGTGGGCTAGCCGCTAGTGGCTGGTATACGGCGGCCATCACCATGCGTCTAATGGTGGAAAGTGTCCCGATCGCCAAGGGGCTGATCGGTGCCGGCGGCGAAATCACCTGGCCGCGCCCCACGCGCGCTGGGGAGATTCTGCATGTGGAAAGCATTGTGCAGGAGATCATCCCGTCACGTTCCAAGCCGGATCGCGCCATGGTCACGCTGGAAAGCCTGACCTTCAACCAGCAGGGTGAGCTGCTGCAACGACTGGTTTCCAGGCTCGTGATATTCAAACGGAATCCCTGAAAAAGCTGCGGGTGGTTTTTGAAATGGAAAAAAAGCCCCTGCTGGCAGATACCGGCAGAGGCTTTTCATCGGACTCTGGTTTTAGTGACTGGAAGCCACTGCATCCCCAAGCCGGTTTGCGCCCGCACGAATTGATGGTCATAGGCCGAGCGCTCCTGTGCTACCTGAGCGCTTGCTTGGACTATAGCCCCAGCCGTTGAACGCTTATTCAAGCTGCATTGCGCAGCAGCAGGGCCGATCCCCAGGATAACCCCACCCCAAAACCGCTTACCACCAGGTTTTCCCAGTTTGAAGCAGCCGCGTGGCGTTCCAGCAGCAAGGGGATGGTAGACGATACTGTATTGCCTATTGCGCACAGATCTTTGATGGCCTTGTGTCCGTTATCGCCCAGCTTTTGGGTGAGCAAGTCGATGATGGTGGCGCTGCCCTGATGCAGAAGGACGGCATCCACTTCATCCAGCGTCATGCCTGCCAGTTCCAGCACTTCCCGCACCTGCGGAACGACATTGGCACCGGCAAAGTCGAGTACCTCGCGACCATCCATATGAAAGAGGCCATCTTTGATCATCAGATGCTCGGCACCGCTGCCATCGGTGCCAAAGCGCGCCGGACCGAGTTTCCAGACCGGATCGGTGCCGATCCAGGTGGCCGTGGCGGCATCACCGAACAGTAAGGTCGTGGGACGGTCGGTGCGATTGACGATTTTCGAGTAGGGATCGGCGGTGACCAGGATGCCATTCTTCAGTCCTGCCGCTTCCATGAAACCCTTGAGTGCATACAATCCGTAGACGAAACCGGAGCAGCCCAGGGCGACATCGAAGCAGGCGGTATGGGTGGACAGACCAATCTTGTGCTGGGCAATGGCCGAGGTATGGGGCAGTCCTTCGGCGTCCCCGTTTTGCGTGACCACCACCAACGCCTCGATGGCATCGAGTTTCAGGGCCGGGTTTTCAGCCAGCAGATTGCGCACGGCGGCGGCACACAGGTCAGAGGTCTCCTCGGTTTCGTCTTTCACCGATAGCGTGGTAGTACCGATTTTAGCCATGACAAAGGCCTCATCCCGGTCAAAGGATGCAGCCTGCGCAAGGTTATCGATCCGGCCTGCCGGGACGTAGCTGGCAATACTTTTTATTCCGATCATTGTGTACCTCCAACAATCACCCGTAAGGGTGTGATGTGCAGCGCGACCGCCACGAAAGTGCTGTAACACTCGAGAAACTCGGCTATCGACAGGCTATCCGCTGGGCAGGACATAACGGCCCGGAGCCGGTTCCAACGGTGGATATTCGGCACTGCCCATCTGTTCCCGGGCAGGCTGGTACTCTCCCGCATGGAGCTGTAGCCAGGTAAACCAGTCGTTCCACCAACTGCCGGGATGCTGTTCGGCAGTGGCGAACCACTCATCGGGAGCGGCTGGCAGCTGCTCGTTGGTCCAGTAATGGCGTTTGTGCTTGGCCGGCGGGTTGATTACCCCGGCGATATGCCCGGAGGCGCCCAGCACGAAGCGGCAGGGGCCGGCGAGCAGCGCGGTACTGGCGTAAGCGCTGCGCCAGGGCACGATATGATCGTCCTGGGTGCCGAGGATGTAGGCCGGTACTTCGATGGTGTGCAGATCGAGTTTGACCCCACAGCACTCCAGTTCGCCGGTCTTCAACTCGTTCTGCAGGTAGGTGTGGCGCAGGTACCAGCAGTACATGGGGCCAGGCAGGTTGGTGCTGTCGTTGTTCCAGAACAACAGGTCCAGAGGGAGCGGCTTCTGACCCTTGAGATACTTGTCGACATGGTAGTTCCACCACAGCTCGTTGGGCCGCAACAGGGAGAAGGTGTTGCCCATATCCTCGCCACGGAATAGGCCGGCCGGGCCGCCCTGGCCGCCGATGGTGCGCTCGCGGTAGGCCACCAACTGCTCGTCGATGAAAATGCTGATCTGCCCAGTATTCTCGTAGTCGAGAAAGCTCGCCAGCAGGCTCAGGCTGGCAATCTCCTGGTCGCCGCGGGCGGCCAGCACCGCCAGGGCGCAGCTCAGCAACGTGCCGCCGATGCAGAAACCCAGGCAGTTCAGCCAGCGTTCGCCGCTGATCGCGCGGGTTACCTGCAGGGCGGCGATTACGCCATTCTGGATTAGATCGTCCCAGCCCAGGCTGGCCTGTTCCATGCCAAAGTTGCGCCAGGAGATCACGAAGACCTGATGGCCCTGTTCCAGCAGGTGACGAACTAGTGAATTCTCCGGGCGCAAGTCGAGGATGTAGTACTTGTTGATCACCGGTGGGACCAGGAGCAGAGGCCGTTGGTGTTGGGTCTCGGTGAGTGGCCAGTATTGAATCAACTGGAACAGCTCGTTCTCGAATACCACTTCACCCGGGGTGATGGCGAGGTCGACGCCGACTGTGAAAGCGCCAGGATCGCTCTGACGCAACTTGCCTTCCTGGATATCGCTGCTTAGGTGCAGCAGGCCGCTGAACAGGCTGGCGCCCTGGGTTTCCACCAGACGTTGCAGCGCGTCGGGGTTGCTGGCCAGGAAGTTGCTTGGTGCGCTGGCAGCGATGTTCTGCTCGATCAGATAGTGCAGGCGCAGACGAGGTTTCTCCTCCTCGATCGGCAGCAGCTCCAGCAGTTTCAGCAGGAACTTGGAGTTGAGCAGGTAGAAGGCGGCCAGCGAGCCGAACAGTGGGTTGTTCCAGTTGGTGCTGGCAAAGCGTCGGTCGTCGAAGCTGAAGGCCTGCTGGGTCAAGAGTTGCTGGCCGAGGAGGGTCCATTCCTTCTGGTACTCGCTCTGCAAACGTTGCAGGTCTTCGTGCGGTACGGCGAACCAGCGCTCGTGCTTATGCCCGGTGAACCAGGGGTTATGGCTGACCCACAGGCGTAACTGTTGCAGGGTGAGGCTGGCGAAAAACGGGGTCTGGCCTGACCAGTAGTGACTGAAAGCGTACAGGTTATCCATGGATTCTATCCGGGAAATGAAGAAATTCCGCAGGCCAGTTCGACCTCCTCGCTGCCGAAGCAGTGGCAGTCGTTACGGGCATTCGATCATTGGCCGGGCGTATCCTTCTGCGCCCGGCCAGAGGCCCTACTGCATATTCATGCCGCCGTTCAGCGAGAAGTCGGCGCCGCTGGCATAGGCGGATTCCTCGGAGGCCAGCCAGGCCACGATAGAGGCGATTTCTTCGGGTTTGCCGAGGCGACCGACCGGGACGCCGGCAATCAGCCCTTCGAGGATGTCCGGGCGCATTGCCGCGGTCATGTCGGTGCGGATGTAGCCGGGAGAAACGGTATTGACCGTGATGCCCTTGCCCGTCACCTCGCGGGCCAGGGCCATGGTGAAGCCGTGTATGCCGGCCTTGGCTGCAGAGTAATTGGTCTGGCCGAACTGGCCGCGCTGACCGTTGATCGAGGAAATATTGATGATCCGCCCCCAGCCCTTGGCCAGCATGCCTTCGATGACCTGTTTGGTAACGTTGAACAGACCGGTCAGGTTGGTGTTGATTACCGCGTTCCAGTCTTCCGGGGTCAACTTGCGAAAAGTGGCATCGCGGGTGATGCCGGCATTGTTGACCAGTACATCGACCGGCCCGATCTGCTCGCGCAGCAACTCGAAGCTCTGACGGGTGCTTTCCCAGTCGGTGATATCACACTCCACGTAGTGGAAGTGGTAGCCGGCTTCGAGCTGGCGGGCCGCCCAGGCCTCCCTGCGATCAGTTGAGTCAGGAGTGCAACCGACGGCCACAGTAAATCCATCCTTGTGCAAGCGTTGGCTGATAGCCGTACCGATGCCTCCCATACCTCCGGTAACCAGCGCGACGCGAATCCCAGTTGACATGGACATCCTCCTGCTTTGTCGAATTTGTAATTGTGATTTTGCAGCGTTTAAGGAAACGTCATTGATAGATCGCCATCTGTCGAAAATGTTCTTGGGCGATTGGAAATTCCTTACGTGTCATTGACGTCGCTCCTGTAGAGCAGGACTACGAGCCGCAAAACAGGGTAGCAATCAAGGGGGTCGCTGATCAGCATGAGCGATGCACAAGCCGCAGATCCGCGGCATGCTGATGAATACCCAGGCCAGGTCGCGTTTCTGGGGGCTGGCGGTCATGTTGAAATGGCCGCGGCGCTTGAACCCAGGGCGATGCCGCCGAACCCGGCGGTCATCAAGCTCCATGCTGGGTTGATGCGTGCTTCAATTGCCCTTGTTCCCTTTGCCCGGGTTCTTGCCTGTACGTTTGCGCGGCGTGGCGGGGCTGGATTTACGCACGGTGGTTCTGGTGGTTTTGCCGGTTGGCTCGCTGGATAGTCCGTCACCCGTCGTTTGGAGCGCGTCGTCTTGGGGCACTGTGGATGCCGCCGTATCGGTCGGCTCCAATTCTGGTTCTGGTTCTGGTTCTGGCTCGGGTGCGGGGATTTCCAGCTCTGCTGCCGGAACGGATACCGGCTCGGGCGTGATCGGTGCCGAGGAGGCCAGGTTTTCCGTCGTTGCGGGCGATGCCTCGGGCGTAACGGATTCAGGGGCTTCCGGGCTCGCTGCTGTGGCGGATGCCGGCTCGGGCCGGACCGCCTGCGGGCTGGGAAGCGCTGGCGTTTCCTGCCCGGCGAAGGTCAGGGCAGGCAAGGCGAAACCGGGCGGCGGTTGGTCGAGCAAGCTATGCAGATCACGCCAGAACTCACCTACGACACCTTGTGCCGTGCGCAGCTCCGGCACCAGTTGAACCACTCTGTTTAATACTCTCTGGCGTGACTCGGTATCTGGCAGCAGATGCGGCAGGGTGCTCAGACTCTCCTCGGGGTGGGCGAACACCAGCAAGCTCTGCAGCCGGATGGTGTCGCGCAGGAGGAGGGGGTCGATGGCGAACTGCTGGACGAGCGCCCGGCTCTGCTGGATCAGGTATTCGATGCGTTCCTTGCTGATCTTGTTGCTGTAACGCTCCAGCAGGAAGAGTATCCGTGCCACGGCTTCCAGCCTGCCGCCATGGGGCAGGGCCTCCTGTAGACGCTCGACCACGACCTTGTCCTGTAGCCGGATCCGATTCTGTGAGTCCTGTAGGCGCTGACCGCCGGTGAGAGTGCTCAGTCCGCCGTAGAAAGCATGGAAAGCCATTTCCTGAACGGCGTCACGGGTATCGCGATAGGTGTCCAGTTGGGTTTCCACCAGGTCGGAAAATAACGCCTGCCAGGCCAGCAATGGATTGTTCCCGGCGACCGGCGTGCGATTCGTGCGAACCTGCTCGGCGCTGCTCGCCAGCCACCAGAGAGCTGGATTCAGGCTGCTCCAGGCCACCTGCTGCTGACGGAAGGGATGCGCCTTGCGAATCAGCTCGGCCATGGGTTCGCTGATTATCCTGCGCATCCAGGGGCGCACGAACCAGTCGTAGAGGGTGTTGTTGAGTTCGGAAGCACGCTCGACCAGGGCGAATTCGCGCTCGTCGTCGCAGTCATCCTCGTCGCAACTGATGTCAGTGATCCGCCGGGGTTCGAAATGCACCAGATACTCCACGCAGCCTGTTTCGGAGACGCCGGGCTGCTCGTCGATCACCAGTTCGAACAGCCCGGCTGGCAGCGCCTGAATGGCGTCGATGGCACCAAGCAGTTGGCGGTGCTCACGCCGTGCTACCTGGCCTGAAACGAAGATGCCCAGGTGGCCGATGCTGGCATGGCGCAGGTAGACGATGGTACGCCCGGCGACACGCAGCGCCAGATCACTGGGGTAGACGTCGGCGATCCAGTTCAGCGCCTGCTGCGGCGGGGTGATGTTGTCGCCATAGGAACAGAACACCACCACCGGCGCTTCGATCCGCTTCAGGTCGATGCCGCCGCTCCGGCGCCTGAAGCTACCGGCCAGGCGATTGCCGATAAACAGGTCGTCGACAATGTTTTCGATCTCTTCGCTGTTGATCAGGGTCGGGCTACCCCACCAGCGTTCGAAATCGAGAAAGCGCGTGGCCTCGCTGTCGACCTGGCTGAACAGGTTGTAGTACTTGCTCCAGTAAGTGTTGGCCGGGTCCAGGCTCTCGAAGTTGCTGACCAGCCAGACACCGTCGAAGCGGCCATTGCCCAGGTCGCTACCCAGGCGGGTCATCCAGGCGCCGCCCAGCAGGCCGCCGGTGTAGCGCATCGGATTGCGGCCGTTGACACCGGCCCAGTACGACAGGGGCGCGCCATTGATAATCACCAACCCCGGGAGTTCCGGGCGGGCGGCGGCCAGCCCCATCAGAGCCCAGCCTGCCTGGCAGTTACCGATCACTACCGGCTTGCCGGTAGTGAGGTGACGGGTGCGAACCTGTTCGATGAAGTAGGCCTCGGCTTCACCGATATCCAGCAGGGTCTGGCCGGGCTCCGGCGCATGACTGAAGGCGATGAAGTAGGTGGGGTGTCCAGCGCGCAGGCTTTCGCCGACTTCCGAATCCGGCTTGAAGCCGCCGATGCCGGCACCGTGGCCACCGCGTGGGTCGATGATGATCACCGGCGGGCGGCTGTCGTCGATCTGTTGGTCGGGGTTGGGGAGGATGCGTAGCAGCGAATAGTTGACTGGGTGAGGGAGGCTGCGACCGTCGATCAGCACTTCGTGCTTGAATTTGAGCAGCAAGGGATAGCCGGCACGTTCGTGGGCCAGGGTGTTATCGCCGCGCTGGCGCAGAGTGTCCCAGAACAGCAGGTTGCGTTGGCCGAAATCGGTTAGGTATTCCCACCAGTCATGGGCCGAAGGTTGCTGCAGTCGGCCTTCGCGCAGGGGGGCAAGGAGTTTTTCCTGGCGCTGGCGAAAGGCATCGAGGACGAGCTGCGTATGCAGGTGGTGTAGGCAACCCAGATGCTGGAATAAATTGTGGAATGAGGAAAAGCTATCTTCCTGCTTTGCAAAAAAACTTTCCTGACTCATGGCGATCTCCTGTGTCTGGCCGTTTGCCCGGCCGGCAGGGGGAGGGCGGCCGAATCCTCGGTTTTCCAACAACGGATAGGAATGGCTTTTTATAGCCAATGAGTTCTCCTCAGGCAAAGTATTTTTGCGCTGCACAAAAAATACTTGCAAAGACTTTTGTGCAACGCAACAATCAAGTAGCGCGTTGGCTTCGTATTTCGTAGTGGGGGGCTCTCGCGTGCCGGACCCAGATCGGCCTTTCCATTGCCAGGAGACCCTAACCATGTCCTTTTTCGATTCGGAAAAACTGCACAGCGCCCAGCAAGCCAATTTCGACTTGCTGCAACAAATCAGCAGCAAGGTTTTCGAAGGGGTCGAACAGCTCGGCCAATTGCAGTTGAAGACGCTGCGTGCCTCGAGCGACGATCAGTTCGAGATTTTTCGCAAATTGCTGTCAGCGCGTGATCCGCAAGCTTTCACCGAGTTGCAGGCATCCTTCACGCAGCCGTCGGCCCAGGCCGAGCGCCTGCTGGAATTCAATCGTCAGGTGTATGAGCTGATCTCCGGAACCCAGGCGGAAGTCGCCAAGCTCACCGAACGCCAGATCGAGGCGAGCGCCAAGCAGACACAGGAGCTGGTGGATGTGATCGCCAGGAACGCGCCGCTTGGTGCCGAGCCGGTGGTGGCTGTGTTCAAGTCGGCGCTGGAAAGTGTCGGTACCGTCTACGAAAGCGCGCAGAAGGCAGCCAGACAGGCGGCGGAAATCACCGAAAACGGCATTGCCGCAGCCGCCCAGGCTGCCCGTGAGGCCAGCAATTCGACGGAGGAGTCGTATCACCAGCAGTAAGAGCCAGCTCTTTCCATATGGAGCCGGTGCTTCCTACCGGCTTTCGCTCGCTGGGCCCCTGGCCGGCACTTGGAAACTGGATTGTTTCCAAGGAGTCGGCATGACCAGGATCAAGCTCACTAAATCTGTTGTCATCACTGTTCTGGGCTGAAGCGCCGGCAGAAGCCGGTTGGCCATGCCAGAACTACCCTCCTCGTGCGATGTGTGCATCGAAGCCGTACTGGTCCGCTGCAATATCGGACCGCAACGTGAGTTCCGGAATGGCGTACGCTCCCGCATTCTGCGGGCGAAAGGGTATCGGCGCAGTCTTCCAAAGATCATCGAGACGTTGCCCGAGTTCATCGCAAATCTTCGAGAATCGTGCTTCGTCAGTCCGGCTGGTCCGGTAGACCATGAACGGCGGTAGCACGTCGAAGCCGGGGTAGTACAAGATCCCATGCTGGATGGGGAACAGGATGTCGTCGATAGGGCCGTTGATCCCTCGTGGGCCGTAATGCGACTCCCATCCGCCCGTGGTAACGACCAGCATTGCCCGCTTTCCCGCCAGCATGCCTTCTCCATAGCGGTCGCCCCAGTGGGTGTCGGAATGTTCTCCCACGCCATAGGCGAAACCATAGGCATAGACACGCTCCACCCAGCCTTTCAGGATCGCCGGCATCGAAAACCACCACAGGGGAAACTGCAGGATGACGGCATCGGCCCAGCGCAGCTTGTCCTGTTCGAGCGCGATGTCCTGGCTCTGTGTGCCGTTCTCGAACGCGCGCTTGGAGTCCAGGGATGGATCGAAGCGTGCACCGGGTTGCCTATCCGTACTGTCGTCCGCGTCAAGGATGGCTTTCCATTGCATTGCATACAAATCCGAAACCTGGACCTTGTGTCCCGCGTCCTCAAGGTGTTTGACCGAGAAGTTCTTGAGCGAGCCATTCAGTGAGCTGGATTCGGGATGGGCATAGACGAGAAGCACGTTCATGACTGGACACTCCATAGCTAGATGGAGCGCACGATAGGCAGTTGTCAGGCATATTTAAAATGAATTTCCGATATTCCAGGTATTGTCATGAATAATTCCCTGCGGCGACTGGACCTCAACCTGCTGGTAACGCTCGATGCCTTGCTCGCGGAACACAATGTGACGCGTGCAGCAGAACGCCTGCATCTCTCGCAACCATCGGTAAGCGTCCAGCTCGCCAAGCTGAGAGAAGCCTTTGGGGACCCCTTGCTGCTACCTGGGCCACGAGGCATGCGGCCTACCGCGAGGGCCGACGAGTTGCGCGAGCCCTTGCGGCAGGCGCTGGATGCGCTTGAGCGCGCGGTGTCACCCGCCAGCCCCTTCGATCCAGGCAAGGCCAGCCATACGTGGCGCGTTGCCGCGTCCGATTACAGCGAATCGACGCTCCTGCTGCCTGCATTGACCGGGCTGCGTTCGGCGGCGCCTGGTACCCGCTTGGCCGTTCTTGAAATCGTTCCCTCACGCATTGCCAAGCAAGCGGAACAGGGGGAAATCGATCTCGCCTTTCATATCAGCGCGGGCGCGCCAGCCGGTCTGCGCCGCCGTTTGATGTTCACCGAACGGTACGTCCTGGTCGGCCGCGCAGGTCATCCGTGCCTGGAAAAACGACCTACACTGGCGCAATTCTGCAAACTCGATCATGTGATCGTGTCGCCGGATGGCGGGGGATTTCACGGCATCGCGGATACCGCACTCGCGGAACTGGGCCTGACGCGGCGGGTTGTGCTTTCCGTTCCGCACTTTCTGTTTCTGCGGTCGGTCCTGGCGAGCACGGATCTCGTGGCGCTGTTGCCTTCGCGCCTGCTACGCGACAGCGGCGCTCTGCAGGTGGTCGAGCCCCCCATCGACGTACCAGGCTTCGAGATGCTCATGCTCTGGCATGAGCGCTCTCATCGTGATCCCGCGCATCAATGGTTGCGTGAGCACATCGCCAGTTCGGTGTGATCGTGTAAGGGATGAATCAGGTTGCCGGTCTCCAGCGGCTTTTTTCATTCGTCGCCGCCTTTCTTTCGCCCTTCGTTGCTGCCCGGTGCCCGGCCGCCGAACAGACCGAACAGGTTCTGGGTGCCGAGATAGAGATTTTTCGACTGTTCGACATATTGGCGCATCAGGTCCTGCATCACTGGCACTTGCTTGTGCATGAACTCGCTCCAGGCCTGGGAGGATTGCACGCCGCTTTGGGTCTGGATGTCGATGACCGTCTGGATGCTCTTGTCCAGGTAGCTGCCGAGCATGCCCTGGAACGGCCCGTAGAAACGGATGATGCCCTTGAGCATGTCGCTGGAGAAGATCGGCTCGCCGCCGCTCTCGGCCTCCTGGATGACTTGTAGCAGGATGCTGCGGGTCAGGTCTTCGCCGCTCTTGGCATCTACCACCTGGAACGGTATCTCGTCGATTACCAACTGGCGGATGTCTGCCAGGGTGACGTGAGTGCTGGTGTGCGTATCGTACAGGCGGCGGTTGGGGTATTTCTTGATCAGGCGGATGCTGTTCCGGCTGTGGTCTGGCATGCGGGGTCTCTCATGACGAGCCTGGGATCGTTACATCTTACTCTTGCATGCCTATCACTGGCGCGGGCTGTCACCGGATCACTCGATGCACGGTGCGGGAGCCCATCGAACGCTAGCCTGGTGATCGCGGCCAGGCATTTGCTGGCATGGAATGATGGTCAAGATTCAGCTGTACGCTGGCCTGAACGCTGAAAAGGCCCACAAGGGGCCTCTTCAGCGTGCTGTTGCTGGTTACTCTTCGGTAATCCGCGAATTGTCGCGCGTATCCTTCATGGAGATGTAGATACATAGCGAACAGGCAATGGCAGCAGTGACGTACCAGTAATAGCCGGATTCCAGGCCGACGCTCTTGAACCACAGGGCCAGGTATTCCGCCGTGCCGCCGAAGATCGAGACGGTCAGCGCGTAGGGCAGGCCGACGCCCAGGGCACGAATCTCAGTGGGGAACAGTTCCGCCTTCACCACGGCATTGATCGAGGTGTAGCCACTGACGATGATCAGCGCCACCATGATCAGGAAGAATGCCCCCCACCAGGTCTGCACATCTTGCAGTGCGGTCAGGATCGGTACAGTGAACAGGGTGCCCGTGATGCCGAAGGCGATCAGGATGGGACGCCGGCCAATCCGATCGGAGAGTCCACCAACCAGGGGTTGCAGCAGCATGAACAGGAACAGGGTGGCGGCCGAGATCATGGTCGAATCGGACTTGCTCATCCCTGCGCTGTTGACCAGGTATTTCTGCATGTAGGTGGTGTAGGTATAGAAGGCCAGGGTGCCGCCCATGGTCAGGCCGACTACGGTCATGACTTCCTTCGGATAGCGGAGCAGGGTGCGTATTGCGCTTTCCTTGGGCTTGTTCGCCACTTCCTTGGTGAAGGATGTGGTTTCTTCCATGCCGCGGCGCAGGTACAGCGCGGAGACCGCGCAGAGGGCACCGATCAGGAAGGGAATACGCCAGCCCCAGCTTTCCAGCTGTTGGGTATCGAGAACCTGTTGCAGCAGAATCAGCACCGCCAGCGCGATCAATTGGCCGGATACCAGCGTCACGTACTGGAAGCTGGAATAGAAACCACGGCTTTCCTTGGTCGCCATCTCACTCAGATAAGTGGCCGAGGTGCCGTATTCGCCGCCCACCGACAAGCCTTGCAGCAGCCGGGCAAGTACCAGCAGGACCGGCGCTGCGACGCCGATGCTTTCATAGCTGGGTGTGACGGCGATGATCAGCGAACCGCCGCACATCAGCACCACCGAGACCATCAGGGCTGCCTTGCGACCCTTGCG
Organism: Azomonas macrocytogenes; assembly: GCF_014191985.1. GTDB lineage: Bacteria > Pseudomonadota > Gammaproteobacteria > Pseudomonadales > Pseudomonadaceae > Azomonas > Azomonas macrocytogenes. The sequence continues at coordinate 24,485 of NZ_JACHXI010000021.1, read as the reverse complement.
GTCGGCGTAGATACCCATCAGCCAGCCGCCGATGGGGCGCATCAGAAAGCCCACAGCGAAGATCGCGGCAGTGTTGAGCAGTTGAGCAGTGAGGTCGCCCTGGGGAAAGAAGGATTTGGCGAAATACAGCGAGAAGGCTGCGTAGACGTACCAGTCGTACCATTCGACCAAGTTGCCTACCGAGCCACTGAAGATGGATTTGAGGCGTTGGGAAGTCGTCTTGGGCAAGGCACCCGCAGCGAGGGTGGCAGTACTTTCCATGGGGGTATTCCTCTTAATCTTATCGTTGTCGAGATAACACTGATGTGCTGCTTGGGCAGGACATAGCAGGAGTTATGCCAGGAATGGAAAAGCATTTGGCCTGTTAGGAAAAATCTATTTGAATCATTTGGTTGCGTAGAATTATGGATTTTTTGGCCAACTGGAAAGCCTCGATGCTGCCGACAATGCGTTGCGCTTGAGCTGAAATTTGCCGATGAACCCGCTGTAATGAGCAGAAATCCGCCTATCCAGCCAAGCCGGTTTTCAAGTGCTCGGCTCGCTGTCTTCGAGAAATTCGCTGCGGGCCAGGCCGTGCCGCTGCATTTTTTCGTTCAAGGTTCGCCGGGGAAGCTGCAGTTCCTCCAGCACCGCCTTGATCTCGCCTTTGTGCCTGGCCAGGGCGGCGCGCAGGCATTGCGCTTCGTAGGCTTCCATGCGCGCGGCCAGGGATTGGGGTTCGCCATCGATTGTCGCCGCGCCCGAGGTCAGGCCCAGTACATGGCGTTCGGCGGCATTGGCCAGTTCGCGCACATTGCCCGGCCAATCGTGGGCGAGCAGGCGGGCCAGCTGGGCACCGCCGAGCGGTCGTGGTTCGCGACCCAGGCGTTCGGTAGCACTGCGGGTGAAATGCTCGAACAGCAGCGGAATGTCCTCACGGCGTTCGCGCAGTGGTGGAATATGCAGCTCGGCCACATTGAGGCGATAGGCCAGATCTTCGCGAAAACGCCCGGCACGCGCCTCATCGAGCAGATCGGGCTTGGTTGCGGCGATGATGCGCAGATCTACCGCGATACTGCGGTTGGAACCCAGGCGCTCCAAGCGTTGTTCTTGTAGTACGCGCAACAGCTTGGCCTGCTGAACCAGCGGCATGCTTTCGATTTCGTCGAGAAACAGGCTGCCGCGATCGGCATGTTCCAGCTTGCCGATACGCTTGCCCTGGGCGCCTGTGAAGGCGCCGCTTTCATGGCCGAACAGTTCTGCCTCGAACAGCGTATCCGGGATGGCCGCGCAATTGAGCGCCACGAAGGGTTGGTCATGGCGCGAGCCAAAGTCATGCAGGCAGCGCGCGAGCATTTCCTTGCCGCTGCCGGTTTCGCCGCGCAGCAATACGTTCACTGGCGTGTCGGCCAGCTCCAGCACCTGCCGGCGCAGGTTTTCCATGCTACGCGAGAGGCCGAGCAGGCGTGCCGCCAATTCGCTGCGACAATCCGAACGCTGTTGCAAGCGGCGGTTTTCCAGGACCAGTCGGCGCTTTTCCAGGGCCCGGCCCAGGCTACCGAGCAGGGCTTCGGGGCTGAAGGGTTTTTCCAGAAAGTCGTAGGCGCCCTGGCGCATGGCTTCCACGGCCATGGCTACGTCGCCATGCCCGGTCAACAGAATCACCGGCAGATCGTGATCCAATGCTTGCAGGTGCTCCAGCAAGGCCAGGCCATCCAGGCCGGGCATGCGTACATCGCTCAGGATCACGCCTGGAAAGTCCGGTCTAAGCATGGGCAGACAATCCTCGGCGCGGGTGCAGAGATCGACAGTGAAACCGGAGAGCTGCAGCCATTGTTGGATCGCTTCGCGGATGCTGGCTTCGTCGTCGATGACGATGACACGATCAGTCATGTTCACTCCTCTGTTTCCAGAGCGGCCGGTAAGATCATGCTGAAACGAGCGCCACTGCCGGTATTGTCGGCGCTCAGGTTGCCACCCAGTTCATGAACGATGGCATAGGATACCGCCAGCCCCAGTCCCAACCCTTCGCCTACCGGCTTGGTGGTGAAAAAAGGATCGAAGATCTGTGGCAGATCTTCTGCCGCGATACCGCCGCCAGTATCGGTCACTGCCAGTCGCCATTTGTTTCCATGCAATTCGAGATCGATTGTCAGGCGCCGTTCGTTCTTTCCGGTCATGGCATCCAGGGCATTGCGTAGCAGATTGACCAACACCTGCTCGAGGCGGATGCCATCGCCCAGCACCCGCGCTGGGCGTGCCAGGTGCAGTTCGACATGAACCTCCTCGGTGCGCACCCGTGCTACCAGTAATTCCAGCGCATGATCCACTACCCGCGCCAGATCGACCGCTTCGCGCAGGCCACCGGGGGTCTTGCGGGCGTAGGTCTTCAAATGGCCGGTCAGCGCCGCCATGCGAGTGAGTAGCGCATCGAGTCGGCCAACGGCTTCGCGGGCTTCGTCGATGCGCTGCCGGTCGAGCAGCATGTGCAGGCTGGCCAGATGCATGCGCTGGGCGGTCAGCGGCTGGTTCAGCTCGTGGGCGAGGGCGGCGGACATCTGTCCCAGCGCAGCCAGCTTGGCGGCCTGGACCAGCCCGTCCTGGGCGGTGCGCAGCGCCGTGGTGCGGGCCTCCACCAGGCGTTCCAATTCGCCGCGGCTGCGCTGGCGTTCACGAGCCAGGCGCCAGCGCTGGTGCAGCAGCAGGCCGGCAAAAACCAGTGCCAGCCAGGCTCCCGCGACGGCGAAACCGGCTGTGCGGGCATCGGCAGCGAATTCGTGGGTATCGCGCAGCAAGTGCAGGGTCCAGCCTGTTTCCGCCAGCGGTAGTGAATTCCAGAGAAAATCCTTGCGGTCTGCCGGTCCTTCGATACGCGTCAGGCGCTGGCCGGGTGCCAATTCGCGCAGATTGCGGTACGTCAGGGGTGTCAGCGGCTGACGGTCGTATTGCCGGTTCGCCTCTAGCTCGGCCAGATCGTTGGCAGTGAGTTGCCCCAGCATGCGGTAGCGCCAGCCTGGCTGGTTAGCGATAAACACAATTCCCCTGGCGTCGCTGACCAGGATTACCTCCGCTCGCTGGCTCCAGCTCTGTTCCAGTTCGGGAAACTCCAGCTTGACCACGACGGCCCCGAGAAATTCGCCGTCTTCGCCAAGCACCGCCTGGGAGAGAAAATACCCAGGAATCCCACTGATCACTCCGACCCCATAGAAGCGCCCGGTGCCTTGCACACGGGTTTGCTGGAAATAGGGCCGGAAGCCGTAATTGTGCCCGGCATAGCTGGTTGGTTGACGCCAGTTGCTGGCCGCCACGGCCAGACCGGTCTTGTCCATCAGTTCCAGCGTAGATGATCCGGTGGCGAGGTTGATGCGTTCCAGGCGCCGATTCAGGCGCTGGCTGGTTTCGGCATCCATCGGGCCGGCCAGGGCGGTACGCATTTCGGAGTCCAGCGCCAATACGGCAGGCAGAGTGCGGTAGCGGTCGATCAGGGTCTGCAGGCTGTTGGCATAAAGCTGTGCCTGGCTTGCGCCTGCCGTTCCTGCTTCGAGCAACACCCGCCACTCGGCCTGGCGAGTCGCCCAATACGCGATCAGCAACGTCCCGGCAACGATGGTCAGGGTAACGACAAGCAGGCGCTGGAGACGAGGCAAGCGAGGCATGGCGGCAGGTGAATCCTGGCGAGGCGGGCAGCCATGATAACGCGCTATTCTGGATACGAGCGGGCTTAACGCTGCTCACCCGCAATGGCTTCGGACACCAGTATGGCAAGACAGTGGTTACTGGAATCGGTCAACTGGAGAACGTCCGTTCCGGATTGATCCGGTAGGGCAAACATCTCCGAACGGGCCATTATCTTCATCAGGTCGTAGCGCGGAATGACCGCTACGCCAAGCTCGGCAGCGGTTTTCCTGAACGTTTTCCGATAGTCATCGTAGTTTGGGTAACGATCCTCGTGCGGTAGCCACTGCATGTCCATCAGCAGGATATCGATCCCGGCTTCGCGGGCTTTTCCGATCCCTTTTCTCAACGTCCGGGCGAGGCGAGCCTGCCCCACGTCGCGCAGGGTATCGGTAATTACCGTATCCCAGATCAGCAGTGTCGGTCGGCGAGCGATGACGTCCTCATCCATGCGCTGGAGCATCTCGTATGCGGTTTGTCCGCCGATCCCTTCGTTCAGGATGATGATTCGGTGGTCGGGCAGGCGGCGCTCCAGCTGCTCGCCGATTTCAGCGGGATAGCTCTCGTCCTGGGCATTCGCTCCGGCCCCTTCTGTGGTGGACGAGCCCAGTGCTACGAGCGTCAGTGCCGCGCCTTCCCGCAGTGCATGCCGGGTAGCCGGCAGCGCAGGGTGGAACTCCAGGGCATTGCTCCAGGCTTGGCAGTTGCCGGTGGGTTCCTCGGCATGGATTTGCCAGGCCGGGCACAAGATCAGGAGCGCGATGGCAATGCCGAGCCGGATGGTGCGGGCTGGCGTGCTGTCTGCGATCCAACCTGCAATTGATACCATGACAAAAAGGCTCCCAGTCCAGCGAGTAGCGTGATACCCGTCGCACAGACGAGCAGTTGAATGGTGATGACATAAGACGTCTCGGTCATGATGACCTCGCCCAGGATAGATAGAACGCTACCTGTGCAGAAAACCGCCAGGGAATGCCGCCCCATCATCGCAAGGATTCGCCCCGCAATAGTGGTCAGTAGAGGCGTGCGCGCGGAAACGAACGCGCAGAAGACCCAGATTATCGCCAGCAGGTGGGCAACGCGCACGGGTGCCAGATTCATCTTGTTGTTACCGATGTGTACTTCATCGATCCAGGCCTCCAGCCAGGGCAGCCCGAGAAAGCCAGGAGGATAGATCTTGACCAGGCACAGGATAATCAATACCGCTAACGCAATGGTGGTTACGGCTCGGGGATTCCCCAGCGAAATTCCGTGCCGCATGAATTGCCCCATCACCACGCCAAGCGTGAAGACCAGTTGCCAGCCCAGTGGATTGAAGAACCAGCCACCGAAGCGTTCGGGCAGATTGATATTGAAGAACGTCGCGCCTTGCCAAACCATGACCGACACGACCAGCGCCAGCGCAGGACTGCGGCGTACCAGTAGATAAATGCAGGGAAAGGCCGCCAGTAAAACGATATAGAGCGGCAGAATGTTGAGATAGCTGGGCTGATAGACCAGCGTCAGGACATCGACCAGTGCATTGAGTGGATCGCTCAGAAATGGCTGTATGTTGATCAACGCGATGTAAAGCGGGTTCTGGGTTCGGGTGACGGCCATGAAGACGACACCGCAGACGATCAGGAACACGATCAGATGTGCCACGTAAAGCGTCCACAGACGGGCGCCGAGCCTGAGCATTCCCACGGCCAATCCTTGCTGGTCGATGATCTTGCCGTAGGCGAGCGTCGCCGAGAGGCCGGCCAGCAGGACAAAGATCTCGGCGGCATCCGAAAAGCTGAAATTGGACAGCGTATAGCGGGCGATGAAATTACCGGGCATGTGGTTGATGAAGATAAAGACAAGCATCAGCCCGCGGACGACATCGATCCGCAGATCCCGGGATGGCTTGCCAACGACATCGACCGTCGGCCAGCGCGTCAGAAGCGCTTTGAATAATGGTTGCAGGTTCGCCACGTTATTCCACAATTTCAGAAGTCGGCTTCGATAGTTCATTATCGTCTTTTTAACCTGCGACAGGATACCTGCTGGATATTGGGTATATCGATAATTTCAAGAGCCGGAAACAAGCTGTACTCCTTTGAAAACATTCGACACTAGCGTTCTGGCTTGGGTTGCGGGTATCTATGCACGATCACGGTGTCCCTCGGCACCTGGAATCATTCACGACGAAGGCGGCCTGGTCGATCTTCGATAGTGAAATTGCACAGCCTGTGCGCGCCAACTACGATTCCGGGTTCGTGATAATCCAGGAGCAGGGCTGCATGAGCACATTCACGGTTGTGGAAGGGCGTGACCCACTGCTGTCGGTCGAGCTTGCCTATGGTGAAAAGGTGATCGCCGAATCCAATGCGATGGTGATGCATGACGGCTTGGTCAGTGTCGAAGGCCGCATGAGCGGCGGGCTTATGGCATCTCTCATGCGCAGTTTCGCCAACGATGAATCGTTCTTCATCCAGCAGATCGAGGGCATCAGCAAGACGGGCCAGGGCCAGATCATGCTGGCGCCACAGGCGCCTGGCGATATCAAGGTGCTAAACGTATCAGGCGGGGACCAATATATTCTGAATCGGGGGTGCTTCCTGGCTTGCGATGCTGGCGTATCCATCGAAAACCGGATGAACTCTCTGGGCAGTGCCTTGTTCGGCGACACTGGTGGCTTCGTCATCATGCAGACGTCCGGCAGCGGACAGGTGGCAGTCAGTGGCTTTGGGCAAATCTTTGAGGCTGCTATCGAGCCGGGGCAAGAATTAGTGATCGACAACGGGCACCTGGTCGCCTGGAGTACCGGACTGCGCCATGAAATATCCGCTGCAGCGTCTGGCAAGGGCATGTTCGGCAGGATGCTGAGCAGTGCCAAGTCGGGAGAATTCATGGTGCTCCGGTTCACGGGACACGGCAAAGTTCTGGTGGCCTCGAGAAACCTGTCGGCCTATCTTGCCGGTCTTTCTCCGCGTTGAAGGTGAGCTTGGTGCTCTGCCATGTCGGCTCTGTCCGGTCTCGTTGGTTGAAAAGAAAGAGGTGCAGCGGGCCTCTTGGGGCTGTGGCGACCCCGATCAACTGTCTTTGGTCGGCGGTGCCATGAATTCCGGGCCAACCGGATCCTTGATATGCTCGGCAAGCAGCGCATCGATATCGTTCAGATCGCGCGGCGTCAGTTTCCAGCCGAAAGCCTGGTCGATGCCTTCGAGCTGGTCGGGGCGGCGCGCACCCCATAGCGCGATGGTCTTACCCTGATCGAGAATCCAGCGGATCGCCAAGGCTAGCACTGGCTTGTCGTAGCGTTCGCGTGCCAACTGTTCCAGCGCCTTGACCGCTGCCAGGTATTGAGCGAAGCGCGGCGGTTGGAATTTAGGGTCGGCATTGCGCAAATCGTCGCCATCGAAGTGAGTATCGGCCTTCATCCGTCCAGAGAGCAGGCCGCGACAGAGTGCGCCGTAGGCCAGCACGACCAGTCCATGAGCACGAGCATAGGGCAGTACATCTGCCTCGATGTCACGTTCGAACAGGTTGTAGGGCGGCTGGATGGTGGCCAGCAGGGCTTTATTGCGAAAGGCATCCATTTGTGCGGGGCTGTAGTTGCTGACGCCAATGGCGAGAACCTTGCCTTCCTGATGCAGCTTTTCCAGCTCGGCGGCAGTTTCCTCGAACGGCACCAGTGGGTCTGGCCAATGCACTTGGTAGAGATCGATGCGATCGGTGCGCAGACGACGCAGCGAATCTTCGATTTCCTGGCGAATACGTGCCGGCGTTGAATTGCGCACGATTTTCTCGTCTTCGCTCCATTCGAGTGCGACCTTGGTGGCAACGACTGCCTGGTCGCGAATCCCTTCCAGGGCCTTGCCGACAATTTCTTCCGAGCGGCCGAAACCGTAGACCGGGGCAGTGTCGATCAGGTTGATCCCGCGTTCGATGGCAGTGCGAATGGTACGGATGGAATTGTCTTCGTCGGTACCACCCCACATCCAGCCGCCGATGGCCCAGGTACCCAGGCCAATGCGTGAGGCCGGGGTAGGGATACCTTCGATGTGCAGGGTTTCTATGGTCATGGATAGCTTCCTGAGTACATGGTCTGCTGTCATTGGATAGATCGACCGCTGTAGCTCGATAAAGTTGAGGTCATATCAGAGGTATGTCTTTGTCAGCTTCGCCACAGCTTCAGCCCTGGACGAGAAGCCTTAGGCTGTCTTAAACGTCACCTGATGCCGCTGGAAGATGACGGGTTAGCGGTTTTCGCTTTTTTGAAACTGTCGAGAAACAGACCGTGTCTCTGAATTTAACTAGCCATGGTTTGTAGAGAGGACAGCATGCATATCGATCTTTCCGGAAAAACTGCCATTGTTACCGGTTCCACAGGTGGAATTGGCCTGGCTATTGCCCAAGGCCTTGCCGCCTCTGGTGCATCGGTTATCGTCAATGGCCGCAAGGACGAACGGGTGAAGGAGGCTATTGATACCATTCTGGAGGTCGTACCCAAGGCTCAGATTCAAGGTTTTGCCGGGGACCTGGGCACTGCCCAGGGATGTGCGGCACTTTTGGACGCGCACCCACGCTGCGAGATTCTGGTGAACAACCTGGGTATCTATGGTCCGCAGGATTTCTTCGAGATTCCCGATGAGCAGTGGACGCGCTTTTTTGAAATCAACGTCATGTCCGGTGTCCGTCTGGCGCGGGCCTATTTGCCGGCCATGCAGGAAAATAGCTGGGGGCGGGTGGTATTCCTGTCTTCCGAGTCGGCGCTGAATATTCCGGCAGACATGATCCACTACGGCTTTACCAAGACCGCACTGTTATCCATTGCGCGTGGTCTGGCCAAACGTATGGCCGGTACCGGTGTAACGGTGAATTCCATCCTGCCTGGCCCGACCTTCAGTGAAGGCTTGATCGACATGCTTGCCGATGAAGTGAAAAAGACTGGCAAGACGTTGCAGGAAGTTGGTGTCGAATTCGTGATGAAGAACCGTCCTTCATCTATCATCCAGCGCCCGGCCACTGTGGATGAGGTTGCCAATATGGTCGTCTATACCTGTTCACCGCAGGCATCGGCTACGACGGGAGCAGCCTTACGAGTAGATGGCGGAGTGATCGATTCGTTATAAGCCGAGGCGTGTCAAGCCGCACTCTTGGTAAGGGAAGACACTCCGGTAGCGGTCAGGATGGCCGTCCATGCTGCATGGGATAGAGGCATGCGGCTATATTGCTTGGCGTTCGGGAGATAAAATGGTCGATGCCTTGGGTCGCTTACAGACCTGCGGCATGTACTTGATGAAATAACGTCCATTCAGGCTGGATCGTCTACTTGTGTATCAAACACAAGCCATGAACGCTGGCCTGATCCACCTTTGCCAAGGGATCAGAAAATGTCCGAACAAGCCAATAACATGGAAATCTTCGACATGGCCGATGAGTTCATTGCCATAGCCAACCGCCTGCTCGAAGAAGAGAAAGACCTGGGGAAAATCAGTGCTGCCATCCGCTATGCCGCTGCACGTTTCAGTGCCTACGAAGCCGCTCGCCGGTCCGGTGATCTGGCTACGGACAAGGAAAAGGCAACAATCTGGTTCACCGAACAGTTCGAAAAAATGCTGGTGGAAAATCTCGATCAGCATATCGAGGGGAGCTAGTGACTGGCCTGTTTGATTGATTGGAGTAGCCCATGCTGGCGTAATGCTGAAACGCAGCTTTGGCCACTGGCTTGGATTTTTTTCCGTTCCCTATTCCGATTATTGCGGTGGAAATTGCTTCTTGCATTTCCACCCGGCCGCTTGAAAAATCGGAGAGTCCGGCGTGCCCATCGAAACATTCCTGCAGACCCTGACGAAGCAACGCAATACGTCCACGCTGACCAATCCTTATCGCGACGCTGCCATCCTCAATAACCTGCGTATCTACCTGAATCATATGTGCCGAATCGAAGGTCGGCGCGTGTTGCTGGTCGGGGAAGCACCTGGTTACAAGGGCTGTCGGATAACCGGGATTCCCTTCAGTAGCGGACGTATTTTCACGCGTGCCGGGCATCCACTGCTGGACGCCTTGCGAGATGAGTTGGTATTTGCCCGGATCGAGGCGGAAAACACTGCCAGTATCGTCTGGGAATACCTTTGTGCCCGGTGCATTACTCCGTTGTTCTGGAATTCCTTGCCCTTCCATCCGCACCCGCCAGGCAAACATGACGGCAATCGAGCACCCATGGTGCAGGAAATCGCGCAGGGCGTGTCTTATCTGCGGGATATCGAGCGATTGTTCCACCCCGATCAGGTGGCCGGGGTCGGCGCCAAGGGAACGGAATGTGCGCGACGGGCTTTTCCCGAGCGGCAGATTGTCTGCATCCGACACCCGTCCTTTGGTGGCAAGGCCGAGTTCATTCGCGGTATGGACCGGCTTTTTCCGCAGGACATGGCATCAGCGGCAGGATGATTGACGTGCCCACGACAACTATCACCGTTGCCGATCAGTACAGGTTCTCGTGGCGCGCGTGGTGGCGCGAATAGCCGAAATAGCAGGCCAGCCCGACCAGTAGCCAGATCAGGAAAGCAAACCAGGTTTCGAAAGCGAGATTGAGCATAAGAATCAGGCAAATCACCACCGAGAGCGGGCCCAGTACCCAGGGCAGCGGCACCCGGAAGGCACGTTGCAGATCCGGGCGGGTACGTCGCAGGATGGGTACGGACAGGGAGATGATGGTGAAGGCCAGCAATGTACCCATATTGATCAACTCGGCCAGGGTGGTGAGTGGAATGGTTGCGGCAATCAGTGCCGAAATCGTACCGAGCAGCCAGGTCGAGGCAACCGGAACCTGGCGCTGGTCAATCCGTGACAGCCAGCCCGGCAGCAAGCCGTCACGCGACATGGCGAACACGACGCGGGTCAGGCCATAACCCATTACCAGAATCACCGTCATCATCCCGCTCACTGCCGCCAGGCTGACCAGCCCGGCAAGCCAGTCGATTCCGGCGCGCTGGAATACCAGGGCAATTGGCTCATCCACACCCTTGAAATCCTGGAACGGCACGATGCCGGTGGCAACGGTGGCGACCAGGGCATAAAGCAGTGCACAGATCAGTAGTGAACCGATCAATCCAATGGGCAGGTCGCGCTGCGGGCGGCGTACTTCCTCCGCCGCAGACGACACAGCGTCGAAACCGAGGAAGGCGAAGAATACCAGTGCCGCAGCGCTGACTATGCCTGAAAGCCCATGGGGCGCGTAGGGTTCGAAATTTTCCGGTTTGACGTACCAGCCGCCTACCGCAATCACCAGGATGACCACTATCAGCTTGATAATCACCAGCAGATTGTTGACCCGCTTCGATTCGTGAATACCAAGAGCGAGAATCGCTGTGATCACCATCATGATCACGAATGCCGGCAGGTTGAACAGGGTGGTTGTTCCCGCTGCGTCGACGCCGGGCGCAGCGCTTAGCGCTGCTGGCAGTTGCAGACCGAAACCGGCGAGCAGTGCCTGGAAATAGCCCGACCAACCTACCGAAACGGCGGCAGTTGCCAAGCCGTATTCGGCAATCAGACTCCAGCCGACGATCCAGGCGATCAACTCGCCCAGTGTGGCATAGCTATAGGTATATGCCGATCCCGCTACTGGAATCATCGAGGCGAATTCGGCATAGCACAGCGCTGCCAGAGCGCAGGCAGAAGCTGCCAGGATAAAGGAGATGGCCAGGGCTGGCCCGGCCGCCACTGCACCGATACCGGTGAGCACGAAAATACCGGTACCGATCATCGCACCCAATCCGAGCATGACCAGATCAAGGGCACCGAGGACTTTCTTCAGCTCCGATACCTCGGCACCGGTACCAGTCATGACCTCGATTCTTTTCTTGCGTAATAGACTCATAAATAAAGCCGCTAAAGGTGGGAGGCTGAACGAGGATCGGCTTTGCAGCCAGTTCTTAGCCTTCAGTGGCTTCTTCAGCCAGGAAACATGGGTTGGTTCAAGCTGAACGTGGCTGTGCGGTTAATAGGTTAACTCAAGTTTGGGTGGCCGAGGTTCCGAAACCAGGCGTCACGAGGAGTCATAGCAGGACCATGACGAAGAGGGGCAATGCCGTCTCGGTACCTCGGTCGTCGAAGTTGACTACTTGAATTGTGAATTGACCAAACAGGCTACTGACGATTATCAAGCCTGCCGAAGGTGTGCTCCAGGGCGTTGTTCAATTTTCCCGTGGCTCCGGCGATGGCCTGTTCATAGGAGTCTGCCTTGTGGGTCACCGACACAGGGTCGCGTGCCTTGATGCGCGCTTCCATCTGGCAACGTTTGTCTGCTGGTCCGCTTTTCTTGCTGCTGTTCTCGTCACTCAGGTGGACTTCGACACGGGTCAGGCGTTCTTCAAAACGATCCAGTTCGTTTTCCAGGCTGGCTCTGATTCGTTGTTCGAAATGGTTGGCGTTAGTGCTGTTGCTGCTGTTTATCAGAATATCCATGCTGATCTCCTGCAGTTACGGAACCAGAGGTTGCCACGCGAGCCATGCGAATCGTCGATACTCAGGCGGTATGCGGCAACCTCTTGTCTTAACTGTAGCTCTTTTGGGCGGGTTCGACCGGATTGTCAGATCAATGAACAGGCAGTGCTGCGGGTAGTTGGCAGATAAACGAGTGGATATCCGGAATTCTGGTTGTTTTCAGTGTTGACAGTATGTTCAGGCAAAAGATGACGGTCGGTAAAAATTCTGGATCGATGGTTTGCCTGGCTTTTTCCTGAATTAAACTTCGGGCTTTCCCTGTATCAAGAGTGAACGTGATGACTATCAAATCCCGCGCGGCCGTGGCATTCGGCCCCAAACAGCCCTTGCAGATTGTCGAGGTGGATGTCGAGCCGCCGAAGGCGGGTGAGGTGCTGGTGCGTATCGTGGCCACTGGGGTTTGCCATACCGATGCCTTCACGCTCTCCGGAGACGATCCGGAAGGGATCTTTCCCAGTATTCTCGGCCATGAAGGCGGCGGCATCGTCGAAGCGATAGGCGAGGGCGTGACCTCTCTCGCCGTTGGCGACCATGTCATTCCGCTGTATACCGCCGAGTGTCGCCAGTGCAAATTCTGCAAGTCCGGCAAGACCAACCTCTGCCAGGCAGTGCGTGCCACGCAGGGTAAAGGGTTGATGCCGGACGGCACGACGCGCTTTTCTTATCAGGGTCAGCTGATCTACCACTATATGGGCTGCTCGACTTTCTCCGAATACACCGTCCTGCCGGAAATCTCCCTGGCCAAAATTCCACAGGATGCACCGCTGGAAAAGGTCTGCCTGCTTGGTTGCGGTGTGACTACCGGCATCGGTGCGGTATTGAATACAGCCAAGGTCCAGGCTGGCTCTAGCGTGGCGATCTTCGGGCTGGGTGGTATCGGTCTTGCCGCGATCATCGGTGCGACCATGGCCAAGGCTGCGCGCATCATCGCCATTGATATCAATCCGGCCAAGTTCGAGATCGCCAGGCAGTTGGGCGCGACCGATTTCGTCAATCCGCAGGATCACGCCAAACCTATCCAGGATGTCATCGTGGAGATGACCGATGGCGGCGTGGACTACTCGCTCGAATGTGTCGGCAACGTCAAGTTGATGCGCGCGGCGCTGGAGTGCTGCCACAAGGGCTGGGGTGAATCGACCATCATCGGCGTGGCGGGTGCCGGGCAGGAAATCAGCACCAGACCTTTCCAATTGGTGACTGGGCGTGTCTGGCGCGGCAGTGCCTTCGGTGGTGTGAAGGGTCGTACCGAATTGCCCAGCTACGTGGAAAAAGCCCAAAAAGGCGAAATTCCACTGGATACTTTCATCACCCATACAATGGCCCTGGAGCAGATCAACGATGCTTTTGAATTGATGCACGAAGGCAAGAGTATCCGGACTGTTGTGCATTTCTGAGCGTAAGCCAGCGTTTGTGGTCTCGGCTTCATGGTTTTCGGTTTGACGGAGTTTGTCGCATGTCTCTCGAACTTGTTTCCAGTGCCAGGAGCTTCGGTGGCTGGCACAAACGTTATCGCCATCGTTCCGCTACGCTTGGTTGCGACATGGTTTTTGCCGTTTACCTGCCGCCCCAGGTTGACGCGACGCAATCGTTGCCGGTGCTGTACTGGCTGTCTGGCCTGACCTGCACCGACGAGAATTTCATGCAGAAGGCCGGCGCCCATCGGTACGCTGCGCAGTTGGGTCTGGTTATCGTCGCGCCGGATACCAGCCCGCGTGGGGCAGATGTTCCGGATGATCTGGATGGGGTTTGGGATTTCGGCCATGGCGCTGGTTTTTATCTTGATGCGGTTCAGCAGCCCTGGGCACGTCATTACCGCATGCATGACTATGTGGTGAATGAGTTGCCTGCGTTGATCGAAATGAATTTTCCCGTTTCCGCTCGGCGAGGAATTTCAGGTCATTCCATGGGGGGGCATGGCGCGTTGGTCTGTGCGTTGCGTAATTCCGGCCGCTATCGTTCGGTTTCAGCCTTTGCACCGATTGCCAATCCGATGAATTGTCCATGGGGTGAAAAAGCGTTTGGCCGGTATCTGGGGGCGGATCGGGCCAGTTGGCGGGAATGGGACGCCTGCGAGTTGCTTGCCGGTGCGACGGAACGAGTGCCGATTCTGGTCGATCAAGGCGGCGCCGATGATTTTCTGGAGGAGCAGCTCAAACCGATGAATCTGCAAGCGGCGGCGGAGCGTGCTGGACATCCTCTCAAGCTGCGGCTGCAACCTGGCTATGATCATAGCTATTACTTCATTGCCAGTTTCATCGAGGATCATCTTCGCCACCATATCCAGGCGCTCAAGGATTGATCTGGCAGGGCGGCGGCAGGATCGGTGATGGCTTGTCAGTAGCAAGGAAAACGCCCTGCCGGTGGCAGTTGTGATTCGGGGTTGGTTAGCCAGGAGATGTTTGAGACAGCATTGCCTGGCTGCCATCGGGCGTGGAGTTGGCCTGTAACCAGGCAAAGTGCCCATTACGCATGATCAAAATGCGGTTCTGTGGAATGTCCAGGTTCGGAGCCAGTCGTTCATCCACGCCGCCCTGCAGCTTGAGACAGGCGCGAAGGATGCCCGCATGGGCCACGATCAAGGTATCCCGCTCCAGCGATTTTAGTACTGCCGCTACACGCGTGAAGACCATGCGCCAACTTTCTCCACCCGGTATTGCCAGCTCCAGTGGGTCGGCTAAATGAGCCCGGTATTCTTTCGGGTGTTCCGCCTGGATGTGCTGCCAGCTCAAGCCTTCCCATTTGCCGAAGCTGATTTCCATCAGGCGGTCGTCGGTTCGATAGGCTGTAGGGTCCAGGCCCAACTGGTGGCGAACGCTGCGCATGGTTTCCTGGGCCCGCACAAGCGGACTGGCGAGGAAGTCCAGATTCGCTGTGTCCAGGTTCAGCCAGGTCAAGCAGGCTCCTGCGTTGTTCGCCTGTTGGCGTCCGATCTCGTTGAGCGGAATATCTCGCCTACCTTGCAAGCGCTTTTGCGCGTTCCACTCCGTTTCGCCGTGTCTGATCAAATACAGAGTATGTCGGCATATCTCCATTCGCTTTGTTCCTGTTCGAGGGTGTCTACTGGATTCAATATCACGCTAAAGCTCAAGTTAAAATAAAACCTTTCCATGCAGTCCTTACGCTTGGTTCGTCCAAGCGCACTTTGCTATAGCATATTTAGCTGCATTCATTGTGGCATGGCTGTTGTGGTGGGCCGTCCAGGCGAAATAATTGAACCCTCTTGCCCGGCAACATTCATACTATATGAAGCGTGAAGCGCTGAATTCAGCTTGTGTTGCCAAAATTTCATATGGATAAGTGCAGGGAGATAGCACATGAACCAGGAGCCGAATGATCACCTCGCGGCCAACTCCGGCGAAACGTTACAACAGTTGGTCCAGATGTACGAAAAACTCCAGTCATGTGTCCTGGAGATGGAAATTCAGCATCGGGTCGATCAAGATTTTATCTGTATATTGATGCTGCTTTTTAAACGTCCCGAGAAGCTACAGGACCTTTGGAAAATGAGTGCTTCGGCAATTGCTGAAGACATATCGGTTCGCTGGGCGCATTTGGATGGGCAAGATGATGCAGGGCAGATAGCGCAAGTGAAAGAGGTGATGAATGATCGCTTCGATTTTTGGAGCGAGCGAATTCAGTTCGCAATCGATATTCGCAAAAATTCTGGCAGTACAAACTAGCCTGTCTAGTAGGTAA
Organism: Azomonas macrocytogenes; assembly: GCF_014191985.1. GTDB lineage: Bacteria > Pseudomonadota > Gammaproteobacteria > Pseudomonadales > Pseudomonadaceae > Azomonas > Azomonas macrocytogenes. Next base: position 8,660 of record NZ_JACHXI010000021.1, on the reverse strand, counting down.
TACCAGCAGATACGAAGACCGGTGCCAAGCTGGTCTTTTCAAAAAGCAGTGCGGCAACTGCTGTAAAAATAGCTGCATTGTTCCTTCATTATTCAGACTAATTTACGGATTTCTTTTGTGCACGATAACGGCGCGGCTTATGGCACTGTGCCAATAGCAAGCGGGCCGATCGTTATTATAGTGTCGGCGTCGGCCTGCACTCTCATTTCGAATCCGTAGCAGTCACGCCCGTAACAGGCGCAATCCATTTGCTACCACCAGCAAACTGACGCCTACATCGGCAAACACGGCCATCCACAAGGTTGCGTGTCCAGTCAGTGCTACGGTAAGGAATACAGCCTTGATACCCAGTGCCAGACCGATGTTTTGTTTGAGCACAGTGGCGGTTTGTCTCGACAGGCGGATAAAGGCCGGAATCTTGCCCAAGTCGTCGTCCATGATCGCTACGTCGGCGGTTTCGATGGCGGTATCGCTACCTATGGCACCCATGGCAAAGCCGATATCGGCATGGGCTAGGGCAGGGGCATCATTGATGCCATCGCCGACCATGCCAACCGTACGATGCTTACCCAACAGTGCTGCGACGGCTTGCAGTTTGTCATCCGGCAGCAGGTTGGCGCGAATTTCGTCGATCCCGACCTGGGTTGCGATGGCTTGGGCCGTATATAGGTTGTCGCCACTCAGTATCAGGGTTTTGACACCCAGACGATGTAATTCCTTAACGGCGCTGCGACTGTTGTCCTTGAGTGTATCGGCCACGGCGAACAGAGCGAGCGCTCGGGTTTCGTCGCACAGCAGGATTACGCTCTTGCCCTGGCGTTCCAATTCGTCCAGGCGATGTTCGATTTCCGGTGAACAAAGGTTCAGTTCTTCCAGCAGACGATGGTTGCCAAGGTGGTAGGTTTGACTGTCGATCACGCCGCGAACGCCACGCCCGGGCAGTGCTGCAAAGTGCGCTACTTCGTGCTGCGGCAGGCCTGCAGTTGCTGTGCTTGCCAGTGCTCGAGAAACCGGATGATCCGAGCGCCTGGCAAGACTGGCCGCCAGCGCGTGGTAGCGTTCGGGAGTATCCGGGCCAAGCGTCACGAAGTCGGTCTGCATAGGTTTGCCGTGAGTCAGCGTTCCGGTCTTGTCCAAGGCTAAATGAGTGATATGCCGGCCATTTTCCAGATGGACACCACCCTTGATCAGGATGCCCTTGCGCGCTGCCGATGCGAGGCCACTGACGATGCTGACCGGTGTGGAAATCACCAAGGCGCAAGGGCAGGCAACCACCAGCAGCACTAACGCACGGTAGATCCATTCGTGCCAACTGACCTCGAAGAACAGGGGAGGCAGCACTGCGACGGCCAGCGATAGAGCGAACACGACCGGGGTATAGATGTGCGAGAACTTATCGATGAAACGCTGGGTCGGTGCCCGTGAACCCTGGGCTTTTTCCACGGCATGGATGATCCGGGCCAGGGTGGTATCGTCAGCCATCGCGGTAACACGGTACTCGAGGGCACCAGCCTGGTTGATGGTGCCGGCGAATAGTGGGTCGCCTATGGTCTTTTCCACCGGTAGGCTTTCACCGGTAATGGGTGCCTGGTCGACGCTGGAATGGCCTTCGAGCACCACGCCATCCAGGGCGATACGTTCACCCGGCCGCACCCGCACCACACTATCGAGGACGATCTCGGCTGCGTCCAGTTCCTGCCAACTGCCATCTTCCTTGCGTACCGTCGCCTGTTGCGGCGCGAGATCGATCAAACCACGAATGGCATCGCGGGCGCGATCCAGCGAGCGGGCTTCGATGCGTTCGGCGATGGCGAAAAGAAACATCACCATTGCCGCTTCCGGCCACTGGCCGATCAGAATCGCGCCAGTCACTGCGACGCTCATCAGGGCATTGATATTGAGGTTGCGATTTTTGAGTGCAATCCAGCCCTTGCGGTAAACATCCAGGCCACTTGCCAATATTGCCGCCAAGGCAAAAGCCACGATCAGCCATTCGGGGCCGGATTGCAGAAAGTGCAGGGCTTCCGCCGCGATTGCCGCCAGACCTGCGACGATCAGTTTCCAGGTGTCCTTTCTTGCAGGAGCAGATGGAGCAGTAGTTTTCGCACCGGTTCTACCGATGATTTGGGGCGTGAAACCCAGTCCGCGGATGGCTCGCAGCGCCGGCTCCAGGCTATGTGACTCGTGACCAAGCACGAGGGTGCGCTGCAACAGATTGAAGCGCAATTCTGTGATGCCTGGCATCCCTGAAAGTTTGCCGGTAATCAGGCGTTCCTCGACCGGACAGCACATCTGTTCGATCCGGATGCTGGTTTCGGTCTGTACCGACAATGACTCGGCCTGCATGCCGAGTGCGGCGATGGCTGCAGCTATCTGTCCGGTAGGCAATGCATCGTGCCAGATGCGCAGGGTGCGCTGGACGAGGTTGAATTCCAGATCACGAACCTGCGGCAGCTTGGTCAGTTTGTCGCGAATCAATGCTTCTTCATTCGGGCAGTCCATCTGTTCGATACGGAAAAAGCTGGAGTACTCCTGATGCTGTAGTGGAGTCTCAGATTGTAGATGAGCATGATCACCTGCTGTATTGCAGCAGGTATCAAGAATGGGTAGTTCCGATTGTTGGTCGCAACAGGTGCTCATATGCGTTTCTCCTTGAACTCTATTGTCGAGTGAACACCCTGTAGCCACTATAAGGTCAAGTCTTTAGGGAGAGTACATAGTGAAAATCGGTGAATTGGCGAAATTAACGAACTGCCAAGTGGAGACGATCCGTTATTACGAGCGTGAAGGGTTATTACCTCAACCTGAACGCAGCAGCGGCAATTATCGGCTGTACGGCGATATTCACGTCGAGCGACTGACCTTTATTCGCAACTGCCGTAGCCTGGATATGACTTTGGGCGAGATTCGCCAGCTCCTGGGGTTTCGTGACCAACCGCTCGGTAATTGTGCCAACGTCAACGAACTGATCGATGAGCACATCGAACATGTGAGTGCGCGTATTGCCAGTCTGCAGATCCTGCAAGCACAGCTGGTCGAGCTGAGAAAAAGCTGCTCAGGTAGTCAGAATTGTGAAATTCTGCAGCAGCTCAACAAGGCCGGGAGCGTAGTAGCTGAAAATACCTGCTCGCATATAGGGAGTTGTCATCGGCATTAAGCCAGGGCTAAAAACGGCGTGGCAGTTGCACTCGTACTTCCAGCCCGTCGAGCATCGAATCGAGCAGTTCGATGTTGCCGCCGTGCAGTTCCACCACCCGCGCGACGATGGACAGGCCCAGGCCGGCGCCCTGTCCAGGACCTTGGCGGAAGAAACGCTCGAAGAGTTTTTCGCGCAGCTCCGGCGGTACGCCAGAGCCACTATCCAGTACTCGCAGGGTGAGCATGCTTTTTTCTGCTTCTAGGATTACTTGGATCATGCCGCCAGCCGGCGTGTACTGTACGGCATTGCTGACCAGGTTTTGCAACAGGATGCCCAGGCTCGGTGCATCGGCCACCATACGATAGTCGGCATCTTCATTGGCATCCAATATCAGATCCTGGCCCTGATCCAGGGCCAGTGGCGTCAGTTCGGCCAATTGGCCGCGTACCACGGCCAGTAGGTCAACTTTGACCATGGCTGGTTGCACGGCGTTGGGCTCAAGGCGAGCGAGCGTCAGCAACTGGCTGACGACCCGAGTGGCCCGCTCGACAGCATTGCCCAGATGCTGGAGCGCTTCTTCTCGATCCTTGGGGTCGCGTGCCTCAAGAGCATTCTGCTGATGAATTCGCAGTACGGCGAGCGGAGTGCGTAGTTCATGAGCGGCATCGGCCAGGAAGCGTTTTTCTCGTTCTAGCAGACGAGTGACTTGCAGTAGCAGGCGATTCAACGAAGCGGCCATGGGTTCGAGTTCCGCTGGCAGTGGATCGAACAGGATTGGCGACAGGTTGTTAGGATCGCGAACCTTGAGCAGTTGCACCATACGTTCCAACGGTCGCAGGCCCCAGCCGACCGCTAGCCAGACCATCAATGCCAGCATAGGTAGTGCGACCAGATCTGGAATCAGGGTGCGACGGGCAATCTTGCTGATCAGTTCACCACGGACATCTTCACGTTCTCCAGCTAAAATCCAGAGATCGCTTTGCTGGTCATGCAGTAAAAACATGCGCCACAGGCGGCCATCTTCCAAGATGGCGTCGTGATAGCCGCTTAGACCCTGCTCCTTCAAGGACAATGCTGTGCGGATACTCGGTTCGTAACTTGGCGTCTGGCTTGCCAATAGCTCGTCGAGAGCACTATCGGGCACGCTGGCCGAGCGCAGAATCAACCGGCCAGTATCGGTAAAGACTTGAAAGGCCAGCTTGCTTTCGTAAGGATGACTTAGAGCCCCCGGATGTTTGGTGCGCGAACGCAGGTTGACGGCTTTATCCAAGGCTATCTGGACCTGACCCAGTGATTCCTCACTCATGTTATGCCCAACCAAGCCTTCCAGCAGGCGTGCGCTCTGAGCCAGTTGTGCATCGAACAGCTCTTCTGTCTCATGACGAGCATCCCGGTAGCTTTTATAGGAAATCAGTGGTAGCGATAAGGTCAGCAGCCCCAGCACCAGCGCCAGGACTCGGCTGCGTAGCGACCACATCAAATTTTCTCCGCCAGGTAGCCGACGCCACGGACAGTCCGAATCAGTTCGGGGAAAAATTTCTTGCGTAAATGGTGGATATGCACTTCCAGAGCGTTGCTTTCCACCTCATCGTCCCAGCCGTAGAGCGCTTCCTGTAATCTATCGCGAGTCAGTACGCGCCCAGGTTGGGCAAGCAGTTGATGTAACAGCAGAAATTCCTTGCGTGACAGACTGACCGGCCGCCCTTGATAGCTGACTTGTTGGGTTGCCGGATCGAGCAGGACCTCGCGATAGGCGACTACCGGTTGGGTGCGATTCAGGCTACGCCGCAAAAGCGCACGCAGGCGCGCCTTGAGCTCGGCAACATCGAAGGGTTTGACCAAGTAATCATCTGCTCCTGCATCCAGCCCGGAAATCCGGTCGTTGGTGGTATCGCGTGCTGTGAGTACCAGAACCGGTACTGGATTGGAAGCAGCGCGTAAGCGTTTGAGTACGGAAAGGCCGTCCAGGCGCGGCAGGCCAAGATCGAGTACGACCAGTTCGAATATCTCGCTTTTCAGAGCATGTAGGGCGTTGGCACCATCCTGTAGCCAATCTACTGTGTAGCCTTCGCTTTTAAGAGCTGCACGAATACCTTCGCCCAGGGCCTGGTCGTCTTCAACCAGAAGAATACGCATGGAGGCTCCTTGAATGCCGCATCAAGCAGCGGCCGAGCGAACTATTCAACCAGCTTCTGGGCGCTTCGATCCAGATTTTTTCTCGCTTGGAGTAGGAGCTCACGGTTTTCTTCGAAGTAAACCAACCCGAAGCGATTCCGTTGAGAGAAGTGATATCACGATATTCTTCAGGTCGTATGTAGTGGGTTTCGTTGCAGTAATCTTCGGTTCTTTGTAGTTGTTGCTTGGTTGTTGGGTATGGATGAGTAAGGAACGTTACCTGAAAATTCAGTTTCGGTATGGGACTTTCCGCGTTCCATTTAGCTTAAATCGCTTATGTTTCAGGCATATTGAAGATATATAGAATCGTGCAGTCGGTATTGGCTGTCAGCTTGCTCCAATCCTTCGACGAGGAACGGTATGAGTAGCGCACAGGTTTCACTATCTCACTTCCGGGCTGCTTGGGTTGCTCAGGCCGAGGCCAGTCCATGGATCACCGCTGGCTTGGGCGTATCCATGGTGATCGTGGTTTGGTTGGTTGGTAGTAGCATTTACAACGCGCTCGTTAATGGCCATCCAGGAAACCTGCATTATGCGATTTACGGTGGCGTAGCTGGTTTTGCCTGCACTGCTTTGGGTGCATTTATGGCCATACCTATGCGTCGGATAGGCATCCGAGTTCAGGATACTATGCTCGGCTTTGCCGCCGGTATGATGCTGGCAGCCAGTTCCTTTTCGCTGATTCTGCCCGGTATCGATGCAGCCAAAGGTATCACTGGCGGTGGGATATCCGCTGCTGCCACCGTAGTGCTCGGTCTGACGCTGGGTGTCCTGCTGATGCTCGGTCTGGATCGCTTAACTCCGCATGAACACGAAAGTACCGGTCCTTGTGGGCCGGATGCAGGGCGTATCAATCGAGTCTGGCTATTTGTATTGGCCATCACTTTACATAATTTGCCAGAAGGAATGGCTATTGGTGTCGGTTTTGCCGATAGCGATTTCAATGTAGGCATTCCACTGGCTACGGCCATTTGCATTCAGGATATTCCGGAAGGTTTAGCTGTTGCTATGGCTTTGCGGACTACCGGCTTGTCAATCCCAGGATCAACCTTGATTGCTATCTGTAGCGGGCTTATGGAGCCTATAGGCTCATTAGTAGGGATCGGCATGTCCAGCGGCTTTGCCTTGGCTTACCCCGTGAGCATGGGACTTGCCGCTGGAGCGATGCTCTTCGTCGTTTCCCATGAAATCATCCCCGAGACTCACCGCAATGGCCACCAGACCCCCGCGACGCTGGGCTTGATGGCAGGATTTGCCGTTATGATGTTTTTGGACACGGCGCTGGGGTAGCACTCCTGTCAATCACTATTGGTTTTGCTTTTTTCGTCTATATAAAGCGCACGTCAATATCGATTGATATGTGCAATCGGAAGGCTGGCTAAAGTTTAGACTGCAGCTGTTTTCAATCTGAACGAAATACATTCCAGTGCTTAAATGTAGGTGGGGGAGGTCATCGTATTCTATAGTTGAATAGCCACTTATTGTTGATTGAAAAAATGCAATAATTTTAATTGGTTTTAATGCGTCTTGATAAAATTGAATCCGTTGCATCATAAAAGACTCCAATAATTATAGTGTGATATTTGGATGATTTTTAACAAAATCAATTTGTTAATCATGTATTTGAATGCTGTTAAGTTGATTTTAATTCTTGTTTTTTTGTTTGTTCGTTCGTTAACCTTGAATGTCGTTGCGGTTGCACATTGATCCGACTGGGTTTGAGATTTTGACATTATCGTCTTCAGGGCTATGCTTCTGACTAAAATATGTACAATTTCATTCTAAGCTATAGATTTGATTCAGCTTGACGAGAAAAATAAGCATTTAGGAAATTTGGTTTGTCTTTTTGAAAAGAAGCAAAAAATAGTGAACTAACAAGGATGCTTTGCTGTATATGCTCATGATAAAATTCCAGCGCATACTGGAACTTAACTTGACCGGGATGTCTTACTGAAGATGAAGGAATTTGGTATTTTGTCTCGGAATTAGCTTGATACACGGTCAAAATGGGGATTTACGAATGAGACTAAAAAACACCTTGAGCGCCGTTCTGGGTTCTATGGTTGCTGTCTCCTCTGTCAGCGCGATGGCACAAGGCAAGGGCGCTGTAGAGGTGGAAGCTTTCTATAAAAGCTATCAGACCCAGCACTCTCGCGATATTTCCAACCAAGGAAATCTGCTTGGCGGTGGTGCCAGCTACTTTCTGACAGACGATGTCTCTTTGGGCGCGTCTTACGGCGAATACCATGATTTCAGGGCTGATGGGGCCGATGGCCGCACTGATGGTAATGGTCCTGGCCGTAGGAATATCAAGGGATCCTATACTTCTATCGATGCTACCTATCACTTCGGTAGCCCTGGATCGGCCTTGTCTGGTACAGGGTGGTATGGCGTTCGTCCATACGTATCTACAGGGATTGGCTATCAATCCATCGGTCAAGCATATAAAACCGGCCGCGATCACAGCACCTATTGGAATGTGGGTACTGGTGTCAAGTGGTATGTTACCGACATGCTGTTCACCAGAGTTGGTGTAGATGGCATGTATAACATTGATGACGGCTACTCCGAGTGGACAGCTGGAGTTGGGGTTGGTTTGAACTTCGGTGGATCTACTCGCAAGGCTGCTGCCGAGCCAGCTCCGGAACCTATAGCGGTAGCAGAGCCGGAACCGCAAGCTGTACCAGCTGTAGTGCGTGTTGAATTGGATGTTAAATTCGACTTCGACAAAGCTACTGTACGTAGTGATAGCTATAGTGAAATCAAGAACTTGGCTGATTTCATGACGCAGTATCCGCAAACTACTACAGTTGTTGAAGGGCATACCGACTCCGTAGGTACCGACCAGTATAACCAGCGCCTTTCCGAGCGTCGTGCCAAGGCTGTTCGTACTGTACTGGTTGATGATTACGGTATTTCTTCTAGCCGTGTGGATTCCGTTGGGTATGGTGAGAGCCGTCCGGTTGCTGACAATGCAACTGAAGAAGGTCGCCAGATCAACCGCCGGGTTGAAGCTGAGGTTGAGGCACAAGCTCAATAACGTATGTTTTGAGTTATGCCTGAAAGGCAACGCCTTTCAGGCTGCTGACAAAGCCCTGGTCTTCTGGCCAGGGCTTTTGTTTGATTGGTATCGCTTTGTGCAAGCCGCCTTAATAGGCGTTTTGAAATTCATGGCAGCCAGTAAACGATCTGGCTAAACTATAAGCAACTAGCGCTAGTTCTTATCAATGGCTTAATTTGATTGATCTAGGGCTTGACGGTAGTTTGAGATGCTGTATTATGCGCCTCCCGCAGGCAGCTGGTTAGCCCAGCAGTCAGCGGCAAGCAATTGAGTAGAAAACGAAAT
>NZ_JACHXI010000020.1 GCF_014191985.1 Azomonas macrocytogenes | reverse complement strand
CCAATACCTGCTCAGCCGTGGCCTGCGTATTCCTGCCGATATAGCAATACTCGGCTACGACAACATGGTAGGCGTTGCCGAGCTGTTCTATCCACCACTGACCACCGTGCAACTCCCTTATTACGAAATGGGTCGCCAGGCCGCACAACATTTGATCGAAAATCGGGATGAACCCTTTATTCACAGGATCAATTGTCCCATCGTAGATCGCCAATCCTGGTAAGGCGGCCTCAAGGAACACATGCAATACCAACACCGGCTCACGCTGATACGCATGCATGCCGCGAAACCTCAAAAGCTCTTGCGATAAAACAGATCGAGCGAACTAGCCAGGCCGCTTACCGCCTCAAGAAAGATACTTTGCGTCAAGCGATAGCGCAGACCGATGGTACTGCTGGGTTCGAAGACGCCGAAGCCATAGCGCAGCGATAACCGGTCATTGATTTTGCCGCTGGCCACCACACTGGTCGCATCGCCCGTACCCTGGCTATCCAGTTCGAAATCCTGGAACCCCAGGGTCTGGGCCAGCGCGCCGGTGATCGAGGCGCTACCCGCCAGCCCCAACCCCAAGGCAGCACGGGCAACAAGATTGCTGTCGTCGGCATCACCCCCCAATGCATGCCCGGTGATCAGGTAGGAAAGCGCCTGTTCCTGAGCCATCGTCGGTTCGGAAAAGACGGTGACCGTCGGCTGTGCCGCATTGCCGGCAATGTGCAAGCCTGCCACCACGCTTTCGCTGCTGATGGTCCTGACCGCTTCGATATCGAGGTACGGCTGGGTCAGCGAGCCAATGAACAGCAAACGTGCACGACGCACGCTCAAGTTCTGGCCATAGGCCTTGTAACGGCCGTTGTTCAGGTTCAGCTCGCCGCGTCCGTCGAGGTTATCGCCAATATGCATGTAACCGGCCAGATTGGCTTCGAGACCGAAACCGGAAAAGGTCAGCTTTTCCTTGCCGACCACGACATCGATGTCCATGGCGACCTGCAAGGACGGTGCTGCTTTTTTGGTCTCATCTCCGACTATCACGGTATCGCTGGAAACACTCACTGTTGAAGGCGGGAGCTGACGGACGGTGATCTGCCCGCGCGGGACCTCGACCTTGCCGGTGACGGTCAGGCGCTCTCCAGCCAGGCCGATCTTCAAGGTCGGAGTGACATCGAGCTCGGCATAGGGCTCGACGGCTATCGGCAAATGCTGACCACTGACAGTCATATCGAGCGCCAGAGCATCGGCCCAGGCCAGGGTGCCATCGATCCGTCCCCGGCCTTGCTTGCCGCTTTGCCAGGAGCCGTCGATACGCAGTAGCTCGCCCTGGATTCCCAACCTTACCTGCAGGTTCTCCAGGCTGGTCGGCAATTGATTGCCTGCAATCACACCGTTGCTCAGGATCAACTGTCCATTCACCTGCGGTTTTTGCAAGGTACCGCCCAAACGACCGTTGCCGTTGAGCTTGCCTTCCAGGCGATCGACCTGCGGGACGAAAGGACGCGCCGTAGCGAGATCGACCCCGCTCAGTTGGAAATCGCCACTCAGTGGCTTGGTCTCACCTCGTGGGTCGATGATGACATTCGCTTGCAAAGTCCCCAGGGCATTACCCTGGAAAGTGAGATGGGTATCCACCTGGTGCGGCTTCAACTGACTATCGATCGACAAGGTCTGATAGGGAAAATCCAGCCAGTTGTCCCGCTCCCGCATGCGCAGGACACCGGGACCAGCATCGATCCGGATACTTCCATTCGGGCCGGACTTGGGCAGATCCAGCTTGAGATCGGCGTTCAAATCGCCCTTCCAGGCAAAATCGTCCGGCATGAATTGGGCAAGGCTTGCCAACGGGAAATTGCGCAGGCGGTAGCGCAATTGCGGCTCAGGCATCAGGCGTTGGCTTTCCGCACAGAGACTGGCCGGTCCGGAATCCCAGCAGTGGGCTGCCAGCGTCAGGCGACCATTGCCCAAGCGCTCGATTGCCGTCGGCTGGCGCAGCGCCCATTTCTGTCCGCTGGCAGCCAGGTTGACACTGGCAAGGCGACCACGCCAATCCTGGCCACGCAAACTGCCATCCACGGCCAGTGCCAGATCCAGCACAGCGCCTTGCAGCGTCAGGTTGGCTGCGTGCCGCTCACGCGTACCCTCGGCAGTAATAGTCAACTGACCATAATCCTTGCCAGCGCTGCTCACACCCTTGGCATCCAGAGCCAGCTTCAGCCTTTCACCCGGATTCAGCGAAGCCGCCAGCGTCATCTGGCGCAAGCGTTGCTCCGCGAAAGCCAGCCCTTGTCCGTTCAGGTTAAGTTGTCCTTGCGGCGCTGTTGCCGTACCGGACAGCTCGAGCCGCCCTTTTACCTGTCCGGTCAGGCCGGGCCACACCTGAGCCAGGCGCGGTAGATTCAAATCCAGCTGACCGGCCAGTCGCTCAGCCCAGCAGCCCTTGCCCTGGATCCGGTTATCACCAAAACGGAATTGCAGATCGGCCAGATCCCACCGATTACCCTCGCCGGAAGCCTGCAGGCGCAGATCGGTAGGCTGCTTGCGCAAGCGCCCGTTCAGGCCGAGTTCGATCTGGGCCGCAAGCGTCTCATTACGCAACGTTCCCTGGCTGACCAGTAATCCACCCAGATTACCCGGCAGTTCGGCAACCCAGTAGGCAGGGTTCAGCGAACTCAACTGCAACCGGGTTTTCCAGTCGATACCATTGGCGAAGCCAACCGTCACATTGCCGCTAGCCTTGCCTTGCCCGGCAACCAGTTCCAGCTGTGGCAAATTCAGGCGCTGCAGAGTGCCGTCGAACGGACTTTTGAGCGTGAAATCGCCCGCCGGCCCTTGCAGCGCGGCAGCGAAATTGCCCTGATAGTTACCGTCATCGTAATTGACCTGCGCAGTCAGATTGCGCAGATCGACCGGCGGCTGCTCGGCAAGTGGGTAAAGCCGCTGCCAGGGAAACTCGTGCCAGTCGAGCCTGGCCTGGGCCTTGAGAGCCTGCTGCCAATCGGCCTTACCCCGCACCAGCAATCGACGCTTGTTTCCGGCATCCAGTTCGAGCTGATCGAGCCTGGCACCTTTGCTATCCACCAGCCCGTCCAACGCCAGGCGCACGGCACCGCCCTGCCCTGGCAGCAACGCGGTTCCGAGCAGCTGATAACCGGTTTTCAGATCGCCTTTGGCGGTCAGTTCCAGCTCCTTCAAGGTCAGGGTATCCGGTAGCTCGGGGCTGGCCTTGAAGGAATCTGCTGTCAGACGGATTTCCGCTGGCAAGGCTTCATCCAGCGGACTCAGGCGACCGGCCAGGCGCCCGTTGAAGTACCCCTGACTATCGACCTTGAGGTCGATCCGCTCGCGCAGCGTGCCATCGATACCGAGCGATACCTTCCAGTCCCGCTGCACCAGGCCTGCCAACGATGCTTCGCCTTGCAGTTGCAACGGCCAGGCGCCACTGGGTTGCAATCGCCCATGCAGGCCCAATTGCAAGTCTTCGCGCCGAACTTGCAGAGTGCGGATTTCGATCCCGTCCTGCTGCCAGTCGGCCGTCAGCAGCAAGCTCTGTAATTGCTCAGTCGTATTGAAACGCAGCTGACCGATTTCGATCCGGCCTACCGCCAAGGCTACAGGCAGCTTGATGTCCGGCAGGCTGAAAGGCTCGCTGGCCGCCTCATCATCGGGGCTTGACGGAAAAACCAGATCGATGTCGCCGGTCTGCAATTCGTTCACGCAAAGCGTCAGTTGCAGCAGGCAGGACGGTTTCCAGTCGAAGACCGGCGACATCACCTCTACACGGCTGCCGTCCTGGGTCCAGAGCAGACGGGCAGCCTGCCAGCGACCGCCCAGGCGACCGCCGAACTGCTCGACCTGCAATCCCGGTACACGCTCCAATACCCAGCGACTGCCGGCAGTGGTGCCCAGGAGTGTAGCGACACCACCGATCAGTACCGATGACAGACCAAGAAGACTCCAGCCGAAAATCCTGGCTATGCGTTTCACAACTCCGGCCCCATCGAGAAGTGGAAGTGAATCCCGCCACCATCATCCAGCGGCTGGGCCAGATCGACCCGTATCGGGCCGACCGGGGAAACCCAACGGACGCCCATGCCGACGCTGGTCTTCAGAGCGGGCGCATCCAGCGAATTGAAGGCATTACCCTGGTCGATAAAAGAGGCGATCCGCCATTTATCGGTGAGCGAATACTGATATTCGGCACTGGCCGCGACCATGAAGCGCCCACCGATCCTGTCGTTGTCGGAATTGGTCGGCGACAAGTCCTGATAATCGTAACCCCGCACACTCTGATCGCCACCGGCAAAGAAGCGTAGCGACGGCGGAATGGATTTGTACTCGTCGGTCAGGTTGCCACCCAACTGGATTCGCCCAAGGAAACGGTGTCGCTTCCAGAGTGTAGTGAGCCCCTTGAACAGCATTTCGCTACGCAGCAGGTCGGCATTCGACAGCACCCCATCCTTGGCGGCGGACAGTTTGAACTCCAGCCGATAGCCCTGGCTCGGATTGATCCGGTTGTCGCTGCGCATGTAATTGAAGGCGACGCCAGGCATCAGGAAGGTACTGGAACCGGAGTCGTCACCCCGGTGATAATCCTCGTTCAGCCACTTCAGCGAAAGCACCCGCTGCCAGCCGTTCTCGTATTGGCTGTGCCACTCCGGGCCAAGCGTCAACAGGCTGCTCTTGCTGTCGGTCCCGGCGATTTCCTGATACTGGTAGCCGCCGGCGTAGCGCAGCTTATTGGTCAGCGGCGGATCGAGCGGTATTTCATACCAGAAACCGATGTTCTGCCGGGGATCGGAAAGCTCCATCTGAGCACCGTAGCTGTGTCCTTCAGGGTTGACCCAGTGGCGTTCCCAGTCGAAGCTCAGGCGCGGTCCGATATCAGTGGAGAATCCCAGGCCGACCCCGAGCGTACGCGGCTCCTTGGTCGTCAACTGGACAGCGACGGGAATACGCTGATCCTTCGCCATGGCCGGGTTGGCATCCACCCGCACGCCATCGAAATAACCGCTGGATTGCAACGCCTGGTTCAAGTCGACGATCAGGCTTGAGTCGTAAGGAGTATCGCGTTTGAAAGGCACCATGCGCTGTAACAGATCCTTGTCGAAAGGATCGTCCCCATTGAAGGCAACCTCACCCAGCCGGTAACGAGGACCACTGTCGTAGAGCAGCTCGATATCAGCCTTACCTGCGGCAGGATCCACCACCAGACGCTGGCGAGTAAAGCGCCCGGCGAAGAAACCGTAGCGGGATGCCAGGTTGAGGATCTGCTGCTTGGTTTCTTCATAGACGCCGTGATCGAGAATGGCGCCTGGTTTGAGCGAATCGCCGATTCCCTTGAAATCGCTCAGTTGCGTAGCATCGCCTTCGATACGCACCGAGACGTTACGCAGGCGTACCGGCGATCCGGCATCGATCCTGATGATCAGCCGGGGAGTGCTGCCACCACGCACTTCGGTTTGAATCCGTCCCTGGTAATATCCAAGCGCCTGCAGTGCCTGCTCTGCCTGCCTATGGGCGATGGAGCTGTAGCGCAGCAACTGCTCTTCGTCCCGGTTGCCCAGGTCACCGACGTGATTCGTGACGTTTTCTTTCAACCTGGCATTGCCGGGCTTGATACGGACTTCCAGTTCCGCCGCCATTGCGCTCGCAGGTACAAGCGACAATAGACCAACCCAGGCAAACACCTGCCATGTTCTGATATGCATGGTTATTGATACTAGCATGCTTGAGCGGCTGGCTTGCCCTTTCGAACATGATGAAGGAGAAATGGATAGCGCGCGATTACCTGCAGAGACAGCTAAAATCCCGATTTTTCGCGGAAGCCACACAATGAAACTCGTTTCCTTCAATATCAACGGATTGCGTGCAAGACCGCATCAATTACAGGCACTGATCGATAGACATCGTCCAGACATCATTGGTTTGCAGGAAACCAAGGTCGCAGATGAACAATTTCCCCAGACGCAAATCGAGGCCTTGGGGTATCACGTTCACTTCCATGGCCAGAAAGGCCATTACGGCGTCGCCCTGCTGTCACGCCAGCCGCCTCTGGAGATCCACAAGGGGTTCGCGAACGATGGCGAAGCGTCGCAAAAGCGCTTCATTTGGGGGCGTTTCGCCGATGCCGGAGGTAACCCCATCACAGTAATGAACGGTTATTTTCCGCAAGGTGAAAGCCGCGATCATCCGGTCAAATTTCCAGCCAAGACGCGTTTCTACGCCGACCTGCAAGCCATGCTGGAGCAGAGCTTCGCCGCCGACGCGCCGCTGGCGCTCATGGGCGATTTCAATATTTCGCCGGAGGATTGCGATATAGGAATAGGTGAAACCAATGCCAAACGCTGGCTGCGTACCGGTAAATGCAGCTTTCTACCGGAAGAGCGCGAATGGATGGGCAAGCTCAAGGCCTGGGGCCTGCAAGACAGCTTTCGCGCCTTGTACCCTGAAGTGAGCGACCGTTTCAGCTGGTTCGATTACCGCAGCCGCGGCTTCGAGGATAATCCCCGGCGCGGACTGCGGATCGACCTGATCCTGACTTCGACGGCCTTGCAAGCCAGGCTCAAAGACGCGGGAGTGGACTATGATCTGCGTGCCATGGAGAAACCCTCGGATCATTGCCCCATCTGGGTCGAGCTGGACTGAAACGAAATGCCGAACGGGCGCAGACGATCCTCCTGCGCCATCGTACGCTCAAGCCACCGCCGTGCTCCAGTTGATCACGCCCAGCTGCCAGGTCGCCAGAATCAAAATGCCGAAGGCGATCCGGTACCAGGCGAAGGCCGCATAGCTGTGATTGCCGATGAACTTGAGCAGCGCACGCACCGCAAGCATGGCGAAAATAAAAGAAGTGATAAAGCCGATGGCGAATATCGGCAGGTCGCTCTGCTGGAACAGATCGCGGTATTTGAACCCCGAGTAGACCGCCGCCCCGACCATGGTCGGCATGGCGAGAAAGAAGGAGAACTCCGTCGCGGCCTTGCGCGAAAGGCCGAACAGCAAACCGCCAATAATGGTCGAGCCGGAACGGGAAGTACCAGGAATCAATGCCAGGCACTGGGCGCAACCGACCTTCAAGGCCAGCTGCCAGGTCATATCATCCACCGTCTCGGCCTTGATGCGATGCTCGCGGCGCTCGGCCCAGAGCATCACAATGCCGCCGATCACCAATGCCGTAGCCACGGTGATCGGATTGAACAGGTAATGATGGATCAGATCGGAAAACATCACACCAAGCACCACGGCCGGCAGGAAGGCAATCAGCAGATTGACGGTAAAGCGCTGGGCCTGGGCCTCCCTCGGCAAACCGGTCACGATATCAAGAATCTTGTGCCGGTACTCCCAGACGACCGCCAGGATAGCGCCCAACTGAATGATGATGTTGAAAGCCTGGGCCCTGTCTCCGCCAAAGCCGATCAGATCGGCCACGATAATCTGGTGGCCCGTGCTGGAAATTGGAAGAAACTCAGTCAAACCTTCGACGACACCCAGGATCAGCGCCTGAACGGCAGCCCATAGATCCATCTACCACTTCCTTAGCGACAGCGATCGCAACGAAAAACGAAATAATGATGCCAGCCTATCGACGAGCGCTGTTCTGACTCGCCAGGAACGGGAAAATTCAATAAGAACCGAAAGGGTTACCAGATTTTATGGAACCACCCTTTTCCATGCACAGCGGTAGGCAAAAATATTTGCTGACAGCACATTGGCAATGCTCCCGAAAATCGATTGAAGCCCTGTCAGCGCTGGAAATCATGGTTACGTCGAAAAATATTCTCGCCCATGGCCCGAATCTGGCCATCGATCAACGCATCAAATGGTTTGAGCAATGCATCGAAGCGGCCAGTGCCTTCCAGCAGATTCAATGCCGTGACAATCGCCTCAAGAGTAGACAACGCGCCAGGTATGGACGCCTTGCGCAAGCGATAGCGGGAAACCGCGCCTTCCGGCAGAGAAACGCGCGGCAAAGCGGCCAACGCCGGATTCAAATAGAGTAGCTTGCGCGCTTTACGCCAGGTGCCATCCGGCACGATCAGGCGCAGCGGCCGGGCCGACCCAGCCAGCTCCGCAAGAGGAACAGCTTCCGGGCCGGGAAACAGCAGGTAGCTCGACGGGTCCACAATGGACGGGTCGGCAAACTGTTCACCGATCCGTAACTCGGCATTTTCCAGGCTCAATGCTGCCAGCCGAGCCGTATTCAAAGCATGCCGGGTTTCGCTTGGATGTTGCAGGATCAATACCCGAGTACGGCTCGGCAAGCATGGAATCAGCGAGCACAAGCAATAGCTGTCCGGACGCTGGCAACGGGGGCAGTACGCGCGAGGCATGGCTTCTCTAGCTCCGAGAATCGAGAGAAAATTACCACCTCAACCATAGACTGCCAGAATTACGCTGGATGCCTTGAATGCCGCACAGGCTCGCTTGCCGACTGCCAGTTCCATATTCAGACAACTTTCATGGCTGACAACCGCGGTAACGCTACGCCCGGATGGCAAGCGCAGGGTTATCTCGTCATTTACCGAGCCACGATGGATATCGGCGACTTCGCCCCATAACTGGTTGCGAGCCGTCAAGGCCAGGCCAGGTTCGGCATTCAGGATCACCGATGAAGACTTGACCAGGGCGACCACTTCCTTACCGATGCCCAACTGCAGGTTTTCGGCACTCTCCTTGGTAATGATCGCGACGATCTCGGATTCATCATCGATCCGCAGATCCACTTCATAATCCACCCCACCATCACGCAAACCGATGACTACCCCGGAAAACTGGTTGCGGGCACTGGTGCG
This sequence comes from Azomonas macrocytogenes, assembly GCF_014191985.1. Lineage (GTDB taxonomy): Bacteria > Pseudomonadota > Gammaproteobacteria > Pseudomonadales > Pseudomonadaceae > Azomonas > Azomonas macrocytogenes. The sequence goes on along the minus strand of NZ_JACHXI010000020.1, from coordinate 74,402 downwards.
CAACGAAATCTTGCGCATCAAGGACTGAAATTCCTGGATATCGCCTGCCTGGATATGCGCCAGGCGCTCGGTGAGAAGATCGAGGGCGGCCTGATATTCGATTTCCAAGGCACGATACATAGCGATCAGGCGGCGCCCATGCTCGGTAAGCTGCGTCCCCCCACCCTGGCGACCCCCGCTGACCCGTACGACCAAAGGCTGCGCAGCCATATTGTTCATGGCATCGATAGCGTCCCAGGCTGCTTTATAGGATAAGGGAACGGCCTTGGCTGCCTGGTTGATGGAGCCATACTCGTCGATCATTTCGAGCAACCGGATGCGTTTATCGGAAAAGGTTCCGATTTCGGTTTCCAAAGACAAGCGGCCGATGAATCGCGGAGGGGTCTGCTCGGACATGATATGTTGTTTTCCTATCTGACTTGCTCGATGACAGCCTGCTGTAGCCCCAAGCCATACACGCAAATCACATTCCAGAGAATCGAGACAGGCGACGCAAGGTATCCAGCAGACTGTGGTTCCAGCTTGCGACACCATGCTGGCGGCAGGCCTGGAATGGCTTCATTATACGGACCGAGCAGACAACAAGCTGTCTTCCAAGTCCGTGTTCATAGTGACTAGAATCTGCCAGGCAGAGCCCTACTGGACGGTTTCCTGCTCACTGAACATACCGTCGAAAAGCATGGAAGAGAGATAACGCTCACCCGAGTCCGGCAAAATCACGACAATGGTCTTGCCCTGCATATCGGGATGCTCGGCCAGGCGCACCGCTGCCGCCATGGCAGCACCACAGGAAATACCGCAGAGAATGCCTTCCTCGCGCATCAGGCGCAGGGCCATATCCTTGGCCTCATCGTCGGCGATCTGCTCGACACGGTCCACGATCGACAGATCAAGGTTCTTCGGCACGAAACCGGCACCGATACCCTGGATCTTGTGCGGGCTGGGCTTGACCTCTTCACCGGCCAGCGTCTGGCTGATCACCGGGGAACCGATCGGCTCCACTGCCACGGACAGCAGCGGCTTGCCCATGGTTTTCTTGATATAGCGTGAAACACCAGTAATGGTGCCGCCGGTGCCCACACCGGCAACCAGTACGTCGACATTACCGTCGGTATCGTTCCAGATTTCCGGGCCGGTAGTCTTTTCATGAATGGCCGGATTGGATGGATTCTCGAACTGCTGTGGCATGAAATACTGCTCGGTATTGGCAGCAGCAATTTCAGTGGCTTTCTCGATTGCCCCCTTCATGCCCTTGGCCGGCTCGGTCAGTACCAATTCCGCGCCCAGCGCCTTCAGCACCTTGCGCCGCTCCAGGCTCATGGAGGCCGGCATGGTCAGGATCAGCTTATAGCCACGCGCCGCAGCGACGAAGGCCAGCCCGATCCCGGTATTGCCGGAAGTGGGTTCCACTAGGGTCATGCCCGGCTTGAGCCTGCCGGATTGTTCGGCATCCCAGATCATTCCGGCACCGATCCGACACTTGACCGAATAAGCCGGGTTACGCCCCTCGATCTTGGCCAGAATGGTGACGCCCTTGGGGCCTAGACGATTGATCATTACCAGCGGTGTATTGCCAATGGAACGTGCGTTATCTGCGTAGATTCGAGTCATGGTTCCTACTCTTGCTTCAAAGTGATTCGGACGCGCACCAGCCTATGCCCAGGTATTGCACTCGTCCAGCCAACAGCCCTTGATCGATGACAGCTTCACTACTGTCGGTAACAACGCGGTAAACGGTCATCGGTTGAAAAAGCCATCATTGCATAAACAGATAACGTTATAGTCGAGCATAGACACGAAATTGCCTTAGAGACCGGCCCGAGGAATCAATCCATGAAGTTCGAAGGCACCGCCGCCTACGTCGCCACCGACGATCTCAAGCTGGCAGTAAATGCCGCGATCACCCTGCAACGCCCCTTGCTGGTAAAAGGCGAACCAGGTACCGGTAAAACCATGCTCGCCGAACAGTTGGCCGAATCCTTCGGCACCCGGTTGATCACGTGGCATATCAAGTTCACCACCAAGGCACACCAGGGGCTTTACGAATATGACGCGGTCAGCCGCCTGCGTGACTCGCAGTTGGGGGTAGAGGGCGTTCACGAGGTAAGCAACTACATAAAGAAAGGCAAGCTCTGGGAAGCCTTTGAAACAGATGAGCGCGTCATCCTGCTGATTGACGAGATCGACAAGGCGGATATCGAGTTTCCCAACGATCTGCTACAGGAACTCGACCGAATGGAATTTTTCGTCTACGAGACCGGCGAGACGATCAAGGCCAGGCAACGGCCGATCATCGTCATCACCTCGAACAACGAAAAAGAGCTGCCGGACGCTTTCCTGCGTCGCTGCTTCTTCCATTACATCGCCTTCCCGGATCGCGAAACGCTGCAGAAAATCGTCGACGTGCACTTTCCTCGAATCAAATCGACGCTGGTCAGCGAGGCGCTGAACATCTTCTTCGATGTGCGCAGCCTGCCGGGCCTGAAGAAAAAGCCCTCGACCTCGGAACTGGTCGACTGGTTGAAACTGCTGATGGCCGACGATATCGGCGAGGCTGTGTTGCGCGAACGCGACCCGACCAAGGCCATCCCACCTCTGGCCGGCGCACTGGTGAAGAACGAGCAGGACGTGCAGTTGCTGGAACGGCTGGCGTTTATGAGTCGACGCGGCAATCGCTGACCGCCCCTCCGTCGCTACAGGAGTATCGCCATGCTACTCAACCTGTTCAACGAAATGCGCGCGGCCAGAGTGCCGGTTTCGGTACGCGAGCTGCTCGACTTAATCGAAGCATTGGAACAGCGTGTGATATTCGCCGATATGGACGAGTTCTACTTCCTGGCGCGCGCCATCATGGTCAAGGACGAACGTCACTTCGATAAATTCGACCGCGCTTTTGCGACCTACTTCAATGGGTTGCAGAACCTCGAACAACTACTCGAAGCATTGATTCCCGAAGAGTGGCTACGCAAGGAATTCGAACGCTCGCTGAGTGCCGAGGAGAAGGCGCAGATCCAGAGTCTGGGCGGGCTGGACAAGTTGATCGAAACCTTCAAGCAACGCCTGGAAGAACAGAACGAGAAGCACGCCGGCGGTAGCAAGTGGATCGGCACCGGCGGCACCAGCCCGTTCGGCTCGGGCGGCTACCACCCTGAAGGCATTCGCGTGGGCGACGCCGGCAAGCGTCAGGGCAAGGCTGTGAAGGTCTGGGAGCGCCGCGACTATCGCAACCTGGACGATCAAGTGGAAGTCGGCAGTCGCAATATCCAGATGGCGTTGCGCCGATTGCGCAAGTTTGCCCGCGAAGGGGCGGCGCAAGAACTGGATATCGATGAAACCATCGAACATACCGCACGCGATGCCGGGCTTTTGAACATCCGCATGCGCCCCGAGCGGCGCAATGCCGTGAAGCTGCTCTTGCTGTTCGATATCGGTGGCTCGATGGATGCGCACGTCAAAACCTGTGAAGAGCTGTTTTCCGCCTGCCGGAGCGAATTCAAGCACATCGAGTACTACTATTTTCACAACTTCATCTACGAAGCGATCTGGCGCGACAACCTGCGGCGCAACTCTCAGCTTACGCCGACGCTGGATGTGCTGCACACCTACGGGCCGGATTGGAAGGTGGTGTTCGTCGGTGACGCCTCCATGGCGCCTTACGAAATCACTCACCCCGGAGGCAGCGTCGAACACTGGAACGAGGAAGCCGGCTATCTCTGGATGCAACGCTTCATGGAGAAATACCGCAAGCTCATCTGGATCAATCCCTACGCGCAAAGCTATTGGGGCTATACCACATCCATCGGTATCGTCCGCGAACTGGTGAACGGCCACATGTATCCATTGACCTTGAGCGGGCTGGAAGAAGGAATTAAGTATCTGGCACGCTGAATCCGCCTTTGCGCCCAGGCATGAAACACGGCATCAGAGTGCCGCTACGGCTATGGCGGCTATGGGCAAACAGCGACAGGCGCAGACAGCCTCCTGCCGCTATTGCTCCTCTATCTGCCCACGTACGACGCACTCGCCATGCCGCCACAGGCTCCAGCCGCCAGACGGATGGCTGGTCCAGGTTTCATCGTGGGTCAAGTCTTCCGTGGCGAGCACGGTCACTACATCGTCAGGTGTGGTGACGGCCTGGAAATCCACACTCATGTCAGCATCCTTGAGCCTGGCAGGGCCAAAAGGAGCCTTGCGGGTGATTTCCACCAGCTTGGTGCTGCAGAAACTGAACAGCCAGTCGCCATTACTGAGCAGGCAGTTGAATACGCCACTTTTTCGGTACTCGGCACAGGCCCGCGTCAGGACAGGAATCAGTCGCTCCGCCTCGACCGGCCCGGAGAAGGCTTCCCGGACACGGTTGAGCATGTCGCAAAACGCCTTTTCACTATCGGTATCGCCAACCGGCCAGTAGAAGCCCTTGGGCGGATGAAAATCGGCCAATTGGCCGTTATGTGCGAAGCACCAATTGCTGCCCCAGAGCTCGCGAACGAAGGGGTGGGTATTGACCAGGCAGATCCTGCCGATATTGGCCTGGCGGATATGGCCAATCACGATCTCGCTTTTGATTGGATAACGTCTTACCAACTGCGCCACCTCGGAATCGACGCTGGCCTTCGTATCCTGGAACAGACGTAGCCCGCGGCCTTCGTAAAACGCAATCCCCCAGCCATCCTTGTGCGGACCGGTATTGCCGCCACGCTGCATGAGCCCGGTGAAGCTGAACAGGATATCGGTAGGGACATTGGCGCTCATGCCGAGCAATTCGCACATGCCGTGTCTCTCCGTGAGTGAAAACACTGGACATCGAGTAAACAGGTACTGGACTTTTTCGTCCAGTCTTCTACCTGGATCGCCGGGCACTCACGCGCGTGACCCGGCTCCTGCCGAGCTATCGAGGCGTGCATCCTCCCTGGCGATGCTTTGCATGCGCTCGCGCAGGGTTCGCTGATCCTGCAATCGTTCTTCGGCACGCTGCTGCTCGATCTGTTGCTCACGATTGCGCTCGAAGAACCAGCGCGCCAGGGCAAACAGCAGGTACAGGGAAAAACCGATCAGGGCGTACAACGCCAGATCCGGGATTGCGTGCAAGGCATTGTTGCCCAGTTTGAAAGCAGCCTCGAACACAGCGGTGGCAAGCGCCGGAGCGTAGAGAGAGCGATCGGGATCGACAATGGTCGGCGTGAGCAGCAGTACGGCCAGCGCCAGGCGCAATGGTTCACGCAACAAGCGCCACATCCAGCGAGTAAGGCGAAACCATACTGCCAGGCAACCGACCGCCCCGATCAAATAAATGATCCAGACGATCGCGTAGTCATTATCGAACATCAACATGCAAAGGTCCTCGTCGAGGCCGAACGTGCGACAAAAAGGGTAAGGGCATGATAGCAGGCAGCGATTAGGATCATCCGCAGGCAACCCGCTGAATTCGCTCCGCCGACGACGCCTCGGAGTCCCTGCAACGCTCGCAGATTTACTCGGGATACCGAAACAGCCGGATAATCGACTGTTATATAGTTCATAACAGGCCTCAAGGGAGAACCACCATGTCCTACAAACATATTCTGGTCGCCATCGATCTGACCGACGAATGCCTCCCGGTCATTGCGCGCGGCAACGAACTGGCCCGGATCAATGGAGCCCGATTGCGCCTGGTGCATATCATCGAACCCATGGCCATGGCCTTCGGTGGCGATGTGCCGATGGATCTGTCGATGATGCAACAACAGCAATTCGAACAGGCCCGCGCACAGATGAAGAAATTCACTGCCCAGTATCCGGAGCTGACCACAGAGCAATGCCATCTCGCCTATGGCCAGCCGCGTCAGGAAGTACACCGCCTTGCCCAGGAACAGAATTGCGACCTGATCGTGGTCGGTAGCCATGGCCGCCATGGCCTGGCTTTGTTACTGGGCTCCACAGCCAACGATATCCTGCACGGCGCACCTTGCGATGTGCTGGCGGTACGGCTACCCAAGGAAGAATAGCGAGCAACCCGGTCAGGTATCGCGGACACTGCTCGATTCGATGGCGCGAACGGAGGAGGCAAGGCTCCTCCACAAAGCCGCCTCACCCGGCCATGGCAGCGAGCTACTCTTCCAGCTCCGCCCAGCGCTCTACCAGTTGGTCCAGCCCTTTCTGCAACACTTGCAAACGGGCCAGAGCAACGCTGCTCTCCTCTGCCGAGCGCTGGAAAAAGGCCGGATCAGCCATCTCTTCCTGCAAAGCCTTGATCGCTCGCTCAGCCTCCTCGATCTGCCCCGGCAGTGCTTCCAGCTCTCGCTGCAATTTGTAGCTGAGCTTTTTCTTCGGCGTTGCCGGCTCCGAAACAACAGGCGCAGGCACAGTATTCGGTGCGGCTGTCTTCTTTTCCGCAACCCGCTCTTCACCAACGCCCAACAAGCGGGGCGAGCCGCCCTGACGCAGCCAGTCCTGGTAACCGCCGACATATTCCCGGACCTGACCATTCCCTTCGAACACCAGCGTGCTGGTAACCACGTTGTCGAGAAAAGCCCGGTCGTGGCTGACCATGAGTACGGTACCGGCGAAATCCAGCAGCACTTCCTCCAGTAACTCCAGGGTCTCCACATCCAGGTCGTTGGTCGGTTCGTCAAGGATCAGCAGGTTGGCCGGCTTGCTGAACAGCTTGGCCAGCAGCAAGCGCGCACGCTCACCGCCCGACAGCGCCTTGACCGGCGTGCGCGCGCGCTGCGGGCTGAACAGGAAATCGCCCAGATAGCTCAGGACATGCCGGCTCTGTCCATCGATGCTGATGAAGTCGCGTCCCTCGGAGAGATTATCGATGACGGTCTTTTCCAGATCCAACTGGTGGCGAAGCTGATCGAAATAAGCGACTTCAAGCTTGGTACCGACATCAATCCGCCCCGAAGTTGGCTGCAAGTCTCCAAGCAGCAGCTTCAACAGAGTCGTCTTGCCGGTACCGTTGGCCCCTAGCAGACCGATACGATCGCCCCGTTGCAGGACCATGGAGAAATCATGGATCAGCGGCTCGCCGCCGGGATGAGCAAAACCGATATGCTCGGCGACGATGACCTGCTTGCCGGATTTGTCCGCCGACTCGATCTGGAAGCTGGCCTTGCCCTGGCGGTCACGCCGCTCGTTGCGCTCTGCGCGCATGGCCTTGAGTGCCCGTACCCGTCCTTCGTTGCGGGTCCGGCGCGCCTTGATGCCCTGGCGAATCCAGACTTCTTCCTGTGCCAGTTTCTTGTCGAACAAGGCATTGGCGGTCTCTTCCGCCGCCAGTTGCTGCTCTTTATGAACAAGGAAGCTGGCGTAGTCGCCGTTCCAGTCGATCAGGTGACCACGATCCAGTTCGAGAATACGGGTTGCCAGGTTCTGCAGGAAGGCCCGGTCGTGGGTGATGAACAGTACCGCACCGTTGAAGCCTTTCAATGCGTCTTCGAGCCAGGCAATGGCACCGATATCGAGGTGGTTGGTCGGCTCGTCGAGCAGCAGCAGGTCAGGCTCGGAAACCAGCGCCTGGGCCAGCAGTACGCGCCGCCGCCAACCACCGGACAGCTCGGCCAGAGTCTTCTCGGCCGGTAGTTGCAGGCGACTGAGCGTACTTTCGACCAACTGTTGCAGACGCCAGCCATCTCGCGCTTCCAGATCCTGCTGGACATGCATCAACGCATCCAAGTCGTCGTCGCCCTGAATATGCTGGCTGAGATGGTGATACTCGGCCAACAACCGGCCGACCTCGGCCAGCCCCTCGGCAACTACATCGTAGACCGTACGCTCGTCAGCGCGTGGCAGCTCCTGGGGCAACTCGCCGATCTTCAGCCCCGGCGCCCGCCAGATCTCGCCATCGTCGGCTGGCTGCGTACCCTGTACCAATCGCAGCAGGCTGGACTTGCCCGTGCCGTTCCGACCGATGATGCACACCCGCTCGCCTTTCGCTATCTGCCAGGAGACGTGATCGAGCAAGGGCGTCGCCCCATAGGCAAGGCATACATCGGTGAACTTGAGCAGGGTCATGGGTACCTCCGGAATGAAGCGCCATTCTAGCAGAAGCGCCAGGGCTGCAAGCCGCCCGGATCAGCGGCCCAAAATCTTGAAAAACGTGTGATTGCTTCCAATCTCCAACACATCCAGCAGCTTTCTGCCGGGCCGCATTTCACTGGTCATTCGGGCAGGTTAAGCTAGGATGAATCACCTACCATCCATTCTCCTCGCTTCCGGAACTATCATGCGCGGTCGACTCGTCCTGCTCTGCTGTAATCTGTTCCTCTGCGTCTACGCTTTCGATGGCACTGCCGCCACTCTGGCTGAGCAACGCCGCTACTATGATGAAGCCAAGCAGGCGCTGGCCAAGGGCAACACTGCCCCCTACCGGATGTATGCCCAGGCGCTGCGCGACTATCCGCTGGAACCCTATCTGGCATACACCGAGCTGAATGCCCGCCTGGACACTGCCGGCAAGACCGAAGTGGATGAATTTCTCACCGCGCATGGCGATCTTCCGCAGAGCCGCTGGATGAAATTGCGCTGGTTGCGCACACTGGCCGGGCGCGGTGACTGGCAGGGTTTCATCCGTCACTACGATCCATCGCTCGATTTTGCCGAACTGGATTGCCTGTACGGGCGCTATCAGTTGGAAAACGGCATGACTGCAGACGGTTATGCCACAGCGGAGCGCCTGTGGCTGATCGGCAAATCACAGCCCGATAGCTGCAATCTTCTGTTCGACCGTTGGGCCGCAGCCGGCAAGCTCACCCAGGAGATGCTCTGGCAACGTACCAAGCTGGCCATGGAAGCCGGTAATCCCGCTCTGGCCAGCAGCTTGACCAAGCAGTTGACGACCCTACGCCGGCAGGGTGAACTGCTTATGGATGTCGCCAAGAAACCACAATTGCTGAACCAGCCCGAACGCTTTCTCCCAGCCAGCGAAGCCATGGGCGATGTCGTCGGATTCGGCTTGCGCCGTCTCGCTCGCCAGGACCCGGAAAGAGCACTGGCCATGCTGGAAGACTATGCCAGGCGCCTGCAATTCTCGGAGAGCGAAAAAGTCGCTCTGGCTCGCCAGATCGGCCTGATTCTGGCCCGGCGCTTCGATAGCCGCGCACTCGCAGTGATGGCCAAGTACGATCCGCAATTGCGTGACGATACCCTTACCGAATGGCGGGCCCGCCTGTTGCTACGGCTTGGCCGCTGGGACGAGGTGTATCAGCTGACCCAGCGCTTTCCGGAGACCCTTGCCTCGACCAATCGCTGGCGCTACTGGCAGGCACGCAGCCTGGAACTGGCACGCCCACAGAGCGAACAGGCAGCCCAGCTTTATCGGCCAGTCGCCCAGGAACGGGACTTCTACGGCTTCCTTTCCGCCGACCGTATCCAGGCGCCCTACCATTTGCGCAGCCAGCCGCTGGTTCTGGATAACCGAGTCATGCAGCGGGTTCGTAATGTGGCCGGCATTCGCCGTGCCATGGAGCTGCATGCCCGTGGCCAGATCGTCGATGCACGGCGCGAGTGGTATCACGCCAGCCACCTGTTCAAGCGCGACGAACTGGTTGCCCAGGCCCGCATAGCTTATGACATGGGCTGGTATTTTCCGGCCATTCGCACCATCAGCCAGGCCAAGTACTGGGATGATCTAGACATTCGCTTCCCCATGGCCCATCGCAGCAATCTGGTACAGGCTGCCAATCAGCGGGATATCCATCCAAGCTGGGTTTTCGCCATTACTCGCCAGGAAAGCGCCTTCATGGCCGATGCCCGCTCGCAGGCAGGAGCAAGTGGGCTGATGCAACTGATGCCGGCCACCGCCAAGGAAACCGCCCGGCGCTTCGGTATTCCGCTGGCATCGCCGCAACATGTGCTGAATCCGGATACCAATATCCAGCTTGGAGCTGCTTACCTGAGCCAGATCTACGGGCAGTTCAACGGCAACCGGGTACTGGCATCCGCTGCCTACAACGCAGGCCCCGGCCGGGTTCGCCAATGGCTACAGGATGCCCGGCACCTGTCTTTCGATGTATGGATCGAGAACATTCCCTTCGACGAAACTCGCCAGTATGTGCAGAACGTTCTGACCTATGCCGTCATCTACGGACAGAAACTCAACGCACCACAACCTCTGGTGGAATGGCATGAGCGGTTCTTCGAGAGTCAATAGAACCAGAACTGGCGGCTTCAGCTCACACCACGCCTGAAGCTTGCCAAAATACCGAATCATCCGCGCTACGCGGATGATTGCGCATCGCACCCACCGCTTCTTCCGGATCGATTACCGACAAAGCGCTGTACTGGATTCACTCACCGCCTGTTGCCTCCCCAGGTTCGGCATCACTATTGGCTTTCAATAAAGGAGAGTCGGCTGGCAAATGCAGGCGCAATGCCTGGGGCTGTATTGAAAAATGCATGCGCTCGTTCGAAGCCGGCTCGCCATCGAGATTGATATCCAGGGCCTCGGGAAAGCTCACATCTATCCAAGGTAGACGAGCGTTCAGCGAGATAGCCTCTACGCCATGCAGGCCTCTGGCCAGCAAGGTACCCAAGGTACTCACTGTATCGGTGGGGGCCGGAATGATGCACAGATCAAGCAAACCATCGTCGATAAGCGCACGTGGGCAAAGCTCCTGACCGCCACCTGCTTGTCTGCCATTACCGATGCCAAAAGCAAAAAAGTCGCCCTCCCACTCGAAATCCGGACCATGGAAACGACCGCGCACCGAATGAACCTCGGCAAAACGGGTCAATCCGGTCAGAAGATAAGCCCCTCCCCCCAGGAATCGCTTCAGATCTTCAGAAGTATTGGCCGTGACCTGCGAGCCAAAGCCACCCGTTGCGATATTAAGGAAAAAGCGCGAATTCATTTTTCCCAGATCGACGGCAACGGGAGGCGTATCAAGCAATTCCAGCGCATCGACCGGCTCCAGCGGTATACCTGCCGCTGTGGCGAAGTCGTTGGCCGTCCCTAGTGGCAACAGAACCAAACTGGCCTCGCCCTTAGCCTTGAGCAGCGCATCGGCAACCTCGCCCAGCGTGCCATCGCCACCGCCGGCAACCAGTATGGAGTGGCCGTCGGCCAGTGCTTCCTGTACCAGCCTGGATACATCACTGGCTTCCCAAGTAACACGCACCGACAGATCCCAGCCTCGCTCGCGCTGTAAATGAACCGCAGTTCTGATGCCTTCATTGTTGGCCTGTTTTCCATTGAGAATCAGGCAAGCTCTGAGTTTGCTCATTACAGCTCCTTTAAGGTCCGGTTTAGGTTTCATTATGACCGTGACGAAACGTCAACGAGCCTTGGTCCGGCAACATCAGAATGGTCATCGGAAAACGGCGATTTCATTCGCTATTGATGAAATCCGACCAAGCTGACTATTCCAGCACCAGGCATCAGTTCGGTCCGAAACCGGTCGTCAGAATAAAACTGACTCCTGCGTCAATAATCACCCTAATGAAGCCGAACGTTGCAAAAAACCTGCAAGTCTCTTCATGAACATAAAAAACCATTCACAAACAATAAGTTATAACAAAATAAAAAACTGTCTATTTATTGCAATTGTGCCCCTTCGCAGTGAACTCATTCCTCCCTTCACGGTCCGACGAGAGTGTCCGATGGAAGGCGCAATGTCTTCGCATCTTCACATCATAATTAACCAATGAGCCGAGCCATCAGTTATAGGCCGTTAGAAGTACGAGCACAGCCGTATAGAACGTGCCTCGAAGGAAGGAGCCTTACCTAAAATGCGCGCACAAACCGTAGGAACCCTTGAATATACACACCCAAGTTTCGTCGACTACTTCAAGGGTAGTGTTCGACTCATACATGCATTGACCGTCGTTCTTCCCGGTTTTCTTCTGCTTGCTGTCCTGCCGCTTGAGCCAGCCCAGGTAGGAACCTTCGCCACTTTCCTTTTATTGTTCAGTATTCTCAGTATCCTGATCTTCCAGACAGTAGGCATTTATAGCGAAGAGATATTCAGTCCCCTGTTGCGTTTTCGCACAACGTTTCTGGCCTGGGCAGCCGCATTCAGCGTGCTGATCTTCATGCGGCAGAGTCTGGACATAAGCATGTTCAGTGACCTGCACCCCGAGCACCTGCTCTTCTGGTTCGTTGCCAGTACCCTATTGTTCGGTGCGGAAAGGCTGGGCATGCTTGCCCTGTTCCGCAGACTGATGGATCGTGGTCTGTTTCTGCAGAATGCCGTGATTCTGGGCGGTACCGATAACGGTATCCGGGTTGCCGAGTATCTCAAGAGTAATCGCGATATCCGTACCGGCGTAATCGGTTTCATCGACGACCGTCTGGAGCGTCTGCCGAAAAACCTGGCCGATCTACCGCTGCTCGGCAATACCCAGGAACTGGAACGCTTGATCCGCGAAGAGAAAGTCACCCAGGTACTGGTTGCACTCCCCTGGTTTGCCGACAACCGTATCGGCCAGCTCATCAACGAACTGCGCAAGCTGCCGGTCAATGTCCTGCTGGTTCCGGATATGGTTGCCTTCCGCCATGCCAATAAACGCATCACCGATGTCGGTGGGTTGCCGGCACTGATTGCCTCTGATCTGCCGCTGCGCGGCTGGTCGCCGCTGTTCAAGCGTCTGGAAGACATCGTCCTTTCCAGCCTGGCATTGATCGTCGCCGCGCCCGTCATGCTGATCCTGGCCGTTGCCATCAAACTGGACTCTCCCGGCCCGGTACTGTTTCGCCAGAAACGCTACGGTTATAACAACCGTCTGATCGAAGTGTTCAAATTCCGCTCGATGTATCACGCAAAAGCAGATGCCAATGCTAACCGCCAGACTACTCGTGATGACGACCGCATAACCCGTGTAGGCCGCTTCATTCGCAAGACCAGCTTGGACGAGTTGCCACAACTGCTGAATGTATTCCTCGGCACCATGTCCATGGTCGGTCCCCGCCCTCATGCAACGGCCACCAAGGCAGCCGGGGTACTGTTCGAAGAAGCGGTAGCGGAATATTCATCGCGCCACCGGGTCAAACCGGGAATTACCGGCTGGGCCCAAATCAATGGCTATCGCGGTGAAACCGACACGCTGGAAAAGATCGAGAAGCGCATCGAGTTCGATCTCGAATACATCGAGCGCTGGTCGGTCTGGTTCGACCTCAACATTCTTTTCAAAACCATTCCTGCTCTGTTGTTCAACAAAGACGTCTATTAAGCGAAGCATCGATTGCGGATCAAACATAAGTAAAAGCATGCCATCGACCACTGCATTTCGGATTTGTCAGATAGAGGAAGAACGAACATGTCATCGAGAAACTGGCAAGCGCAGGAACTAACACATCCTGAAGGGTTCATACCCCGCTTGTATGAAATTCACTCTTTTCGCGATCGGGCAATAAGGACGAAATACTGGATATGTTCAAGAATATCTTGATCATCTGTGTCGGGAATATCTGTCGCAGCCCTATGGCTGAGGCCATGTTCAGCCACAGGTTTCAGGGAAAAGGCCCGGTTTTCAGTTCCGCAGGAATTAGCGCACTAGTAGGTAACCCCATGGACAAGACCGCCCAAGACGTTTTGCAGGACCACGGACTGGAACTCGCTACGCATCGAGCCAGACAGGTGAAGGGCGATATGCTTCGCCAGGCCGACCTGATTCTCGCGATGGAGCGTAGCCATATCCAGCATATCAGTGAAATCGCACCTGAGGTGCACGGAAAAACCTTCCTTATCGGTAAATGGCAGAACGATGAGGAAATTCCGGATCCGTACCGGAAATCCCGGCCAGCATTTGAACATGTACATGGCCTCCTGTCGGCATCCATCGAAAGCTGGCTTCCTTACCTCAGATAAGAAAGGGAATTCCCATGACTACCATGCCCCGCCCCGTCTATGAAGTAAAAGAAAGCAAGGATATCGACCTTGCTCATCTTTTCGATATTTTCGTCGGCAACAAAGCCTTGATCTTCGGTGTCACCGGTATTTTTGGTGCTTTAGGCGTCGCTTACGTATTACTTGCTACGCCGGTTTACCTAGCCAGTACGATGATCCAGATCGAACCGAAGAACGGCCTGCCTTCACTCAGCGAAGCAGTGGGCATGCCGCAGCCTATTTCCCCTGCCGAAACGGAAATTTCCCTGCTGAAATCCCGTTCGGTGATTGGTCAAGCGGTCCGGAATCTCAATCTGGACATCATCATCAAACCGAACTATTTCCCCATCGTCGGCGGCTTTATGGCTCGTCGTTTCGAACCCACCCAGCCCAATGAGCTTGCCTGGTATCCGGAAGGCTTCGAGTCTTACGCCTGGGGTGGCGAGAAAGCGCAGATAGCCGAACTTGATGTACCCGAGAAAATGTTCGGCGAAAAGCTGCAATTGGAAGCTGCGGAAAATAAAGGCTTCATTCTGCGCGATAACGACGACAACGTCGTGGTTCAAGGAACGGTCGGAGAGCTGATTGAAAGCAACGGTTACCGGATCAAGGTAAACGAATTGCTGGCTCGCCCTGGAACTACGTTCACAATCATCAAAAATCGGGTCTATAACACCGTCGACAACTATCAGAGCATGCTGAGCGCTGGTGAAAGCGCCAAGCAGTCGGGCATCATTGATGCCAATTTGCTGGATATCGACCCCGCTAGAGCGGCCCGCATTCTGGAAGAAATCGCCACTCTCTACGTACAGCAGAATGTCGCCCGCAACGCAGCCGAAGCGACCCAAAGCCTGAAATTCCTGGACGAGCAGGTACCTCAGGTTCGCAAGCAACTGGAGGCAGCACAGACGGCACTGAACAAGTTTCAGACGGGTGCCCGCTCCGTAGATATCACGACAGAAACTCAAGGTGTGCTTGATCGTCTCGTTGATATAGGAGCTAAAATTTCCGAATTGCAGCTGAAACGCAGCGAGATGGAAAGGCTCTATACCAGCCAGCACCCGCAGTTCCGTGCACTGGTAACCCAGATTGGACAGATGGAGAAGGAAAAAAGCACCCTGGAGTCGCAGATCAAGAAACTGCCTGCCACCCAGCAAGAATTGCTGCGCTTGACGCGTGACGTCGAAGTATCTTCCGACACGTATGCGATGCTGCTGAACAAGACCCAGGAACTGGACATCATCCGTGCCGGTACTGTCGGTAACGTTCATATCATCGACCATGCCGCAGTCAACGTCGAAGAACCCGTCAAACCGAACAAGCCGCTGGTCGTCATCGCGACCTTGGCATTCGGCGCGCTGCTCGCAATCATATTCATCTACGTTCGCGAAGCTCTCAAACGCGGGGTAGAAAGCGTAGAAGACATCGAGCGTACCGGTATCCCGGTATATGCCGCCATCCCGTTCAGCGAGAAACAGCTGGTCATCGAGAAACGTCTCAACAACAAGCGCGACAAGAGCAATGCTTCCTGCATGCTGGCCATTGATGATCCGGCCGATCTGGCCACCGAAGCCATGCGTAGCCTGCGTACCAGCCTGCACTTCGCTATGATCGAGGCCAAGAATAATATCCTGATGATCACCGGCCCCAGCCCAAGCGTCGGTAAGTCCTTCGTTACTGCCAACCTGGCTGCCGTGACTGCCCAGTCAGGTAAAAAAGTCCTGCTGATCGATGCCGATATGCGCAAAGGCTATCTGCACAAGGTCATGCGTGGTCAAGCCGAAAAAGGACTTTCCGACATCTTGGCCGGTCGCATCACGCTCTTCGACGCCATTCAGAAAACTCCGCTGAACAACCTCAACTGGATCAGTCACGGCCAACTGCCACCGAACCCGTCCGAATTGCTGATGCATGAAAACTTTACCCGTTTCGTCCGGGAAGTCAGCAACATGTACGATCTGGTCATTTTCGATACACCACCGATCCTGGCCGTTACCGATGCTTCGCTGGTAGGCAGCCAGTCAGGCACCATCCTCATGGTGGTTCGCTACGGGCAAAACCGGGTCAAGGAAATCGAAGCGGCCAAGCGTCGTCTCGAACAGAACGGCCTGCTGGTCAAAGGAGTGATATTCAATGCGGTAGATCGCAAGGCTCACCACTATGGCGAGCATGGCTACTACCAATATGAATATACGAAATAAGATGATCGAATGATCTAGCTTTATATGGTGGCCGGCCGGTAGCGATATAGACCAGCCACCATGGTGCCAGCTTCAGACTACTAATAATAATTAAATAAAAACTAAATAATATAGTAACTTTGCTCGTCATAAGAGCAAAGATGGCGATCTGCGGCCTGCATGGAAAGTGAAGTCCTCTTAATGCAGATCACTTATCGCCAAACCTTTAAGTCGGGGGAGTTAAAATGTACACATACAATAAATTATTTGCATAAATTATAACCGAAACGAATAGTTCGGTTCTGGACCTAGATAATTATCAGGCTCTACTGGCTAATTTGCCATCAAAGCTTCCTTATCTCGAAAAGGCTATCGAACTCGATCAACTCTAAGCTGCAACTATTTCTTGCTGCTATGGGAAGACTCGTCTCGTTAAATTCGAAATATCAAAAGGACCATATAATTAATGGATCTTTCATGCAAACAAATGATAATGACCAACCGACTGGCTCTAAGCCTTGCAGCGATACTACTGGGCTCGACACAAATTTCTCTTGCCGAACCCGATAAAACTTCTACCCTAACGAACAAAATCGACCTTATTGGAATAAATCTTTCTGCAGCCGGTTTTTCGCCAAACGTTTTACCTGGTAAAAATGGGCAACATTACTTCTTTCCAGAAAAAAATCACTTCAAGTACTACAGTGAAAAAAATATTCGGCTCATTCGCTTTTTTTTCCTTTGGGAACGTGCTCAACACAATCTCAACGCAAAACTTGATTCTGAATATATAGGTTTGATCAAGAAAACGTTGGATATGGCGCATCAGCATGGTCAGAAAGTCATACTAGATATGCATAACTATGCTCGCTACAAAGACAATCTGATTGGCTCGAAAAAAGTTCCCTACGAAGCTTATGCCAACGTCTGGCGAAAACTGGCGGAAACCTTCAAGGACCACCCGGCAGTGTACGGCTACGACATCATGAACGAGCCGCATGACACTCAAGGGCTATGGCCCAAGGCTGCCCAAGTCGCAGTCGATGCGATTCGCGAAGTGGATGACAAGACTCTGATATTTATCGAAGGCGACCGTTGGGCCAGCGCCTGGCATTGGCCCAAGTTCAATGGCGATCTGCTGATCAAGGATCCTGCCAAGCGCCTCATCTACGAGGCACACCTCTATTTCGACCATGATACTTCGGGACGATATAGCAGGCCGGAGCAGGTCGACCCCATGATCGGAGTCAGGCATGTCCAACCTTTCGTCGAATGGTTGAAAGCCAATGGCCAGAAAGGCTTCCTGGGCGAATACGGAGTACCTGACGACTCTCCGTCAATGCTGAAAGCCATGGATAACCTGCTCGCCTATCTCAACGAAAATTGCATTCCTAGCGCGTATTGGGCCGGAGGGCCTGGTTGGGGGAAATACAAACTGGCCATCGAGCCTGTCGACGGGAAAGACCGCCCACAGATGGACATTTTGCAAAAACACATCGCCAACAGCTGTGTCGATATCGGTCCGCCACAGCCAGAGGCTTCGACAGAAGTTCATCCCAGAGAGTAATCGATACTATGAAAATTGGACTGCTATGGCATTCGTTCTCATCCGGAAATCTCGGCGTGGGAGCCTTGAGCATCTCAAACATGATGCTGATCGATGAAGCGGCACGAAAAAGGGGAATAGAACCCGAATTTGTCGTTATTGGATCATCAGGCCCTTGCGACTATCCGCCGGAAACAGATCGCTTTAAGTGCGAACATATCGAGTTCACTGAAAAGACTCTGTTGAAAAGCCCACTCAAGCTGTTCAATACGATTCGCTCCTGCGATGCAATTTTCGATATTGGCGAAGGTGACAGCTTCTCGGATATCTATGGAAGCAAACGCCTGGTCAAACTGCTATTGAGCAAAGGTATGGCCTTGTCGACCAAAGTTCCGCTGATTCTCTCCCCTCAGACCATCGGCCCTTTTAAATCGGACTGGGGCAACAAGATATCTGCTGCCATGATGAAAAAGAGCACCAAAGTCTTTGCTCGCGATCACCGCTCTTTCGCAGTACTGGAAGAAATGGAAGTCCCGGACCGGGAAGAAGTCATCGACCTTGCATTCCATCTGCCTTTTAAAAAGCATACTGAAGTACGCAATTCAGAAAAACTCGCGGTCGGGCTGAATATTTCAGCTCTCCTTCACCATGGTGGTTATGAAGGCAACGCCAACCAATTCGGCCTGACAGTCGACTATGTAGCATTGACCGAGCGCCTGATCCAGGTTCTGGATGAACGCGGCCATGAGATACATCTGGTCCCACATGTCATCCCCGAAGGGTTTCCCGAAGAAGATGACTATTTGCTTGCGCAGAAACTGGTGGAACAACGCCCGCACTTGAAGTTGGCTCCACGCTTCCGCGGTCCTATCGAAGCGAAATCCTATATAAGTGGCCTGGACTTCTTTGTCGGTGCCCGCATGCACGCCACCATTGGCGCGTTTTCAGCTGGAGTACCAGTTGTTCCCTTAGCCTACAGTCGCAAATTTACCGGGCTCTATGAATCCTTGAAGTATGGGCATGTGGTCGATCTGAAGGTCGAAACAACTGAAAGCGCACTGGAAAAAATACTCTCCAAACTCGATGGCCGCGAACAGCTCCAAACCGAAGTCGATGCCAGTGGCAGCATTATTCGACGAAAACTCTCGGCATATAGCAGTGCGCTGGAAGAGCTGATGGATTCGCTTGCCAATGGGCAGCAACCGATAGGCCAGCAAAAAGCGAAAGGGTGATGCCGGATGCGTGATCACGCGCTAATGGGAGTAACCACGGCGGCAAGGACCGCCGTGGCACTTGGGACACTCCTTATTCTTGCCCGAACCCTGGGACCCAGCGATTTCGGCTTTGTTTCCATCGCCATCACCTGGTCGGCCATTGTTGCACTGGTAACCGATTATGGCTTCGGGATGCGAGCGTTACGCGATATCGGTGCCGAACGCGAGCGGGCAGGCTACGTCATGTCCGCTAGCCTGGCAGCCAAAACACTATTAGTGATTCCAGCCTGCCTGATTCTCATTCCGCTGATCTTGCTCGTGCTCCACTTGCAGCCAGACGAGCGATTGACTGCGGTCATGTTTTTATTGGGTAGTCTTGCCTTTTCCTACGGCGACCTGAGCCTGACTGTTTTTCGCAGCATTGGTCAGTTTCATCGCGAAACAAAGATTGTCGTGCTCACCGCAATCGTTCATTTCGTCTTGCTCGGCCTGGCAATCTGGTTAAGCAACGATCTGCTTTCCATCGGGCTCGCCTTCCTGGTTTCTCGCACAGTTTATGCGCTGTGCGCGTTGTTTGCGCTGTCCAGGATACTGGAGCTCAAAGGAATCCTGCGTAACTCTTGGAAAGATCTGAAAGAACGCTTCAGAACCTCCACCAGCTTCGCAATCGACAGTGGTGCCACAAATATCTTTGCCCAACTCGATGTGATTCTGGTCAATCACTTGGCTGGCCGGGAAGCAGCCGGAATCTATTTTGCCGGAGCTCGCCTGCTGCAGGGTGCTGTACCGTTCACTGTGCTTTTAGCCAGTATTCATATTCCGCGCCTGGCTCACCAGCTACATAACAAGAACCTGATGGCAAGCAGCTACAGCATGCGCATTCTTGGTGAATACATGATTCTGGGAGTTCTTTTCGCCCTGGGATTCTATTTTATTGGACCGCTGTTCACCGATCACTTTCTCGGGCCGGATTACATCGAGCTGAATGCGCTCTGGCTGGCTTTTGCCTGTTTCACGGCAACACGCTTCCTCGCTGCCGGCTTCGGTGTACAACTGATTGCCTTGGGAACCGGTTTTCTGCGGACCTTCGGCATCATCACTTCCGGGATAGTGACAGTAATCTGCTACTGGATTTTCATTCCAGCATATGGGATTGCAGCAGCGCCCTGGGTCTCGACTCTGGGCATGACCATCCTGAGTGTCATTTATGGTCATGGCGTATACAACATTTTCCAAAGGATTCGTCGCAGCAAAAAAGCTTCACAGCCTGCTTCCGATCAACCTGAGATGCCTGCAAGTCTGTCACTTAACGAGAAAGCTGGAATATGAAAGCACTATTGAATCGCGTTCTGAACAATGACCTCTGCAGTGGCTGTGGGATGTGCAGCGCCATCGCGAATGAACAAGCCATCCACATGCAGATCGATGAAGCAGGCTATAAGCGTCCGCGACTCAACAAAGCGTATCAAGATCAGCCTATTGCCAGTTCCGAAGCAACGAAAACTCTCAACAGGTCATGCCCTGCGCTGACTCTTGATATCACACCCTACAAAACCAAGAACTATCATCCTATCTGGGGTGAAATTCTCGAAGTATTGCGCGGCCACGCGCAGGACAAGGAGATTCGCCAGGCAGGCTCATCTGGCGGTGTTATTTCTGCACTGGCCGAGTATTGCCTCAAACACAAGTTGGTAGATGGTGTTATCCAGATCAAGGCTTGCGATCAAAATCCCCTGGAAAACGTCGCTGTCATCAGCCGTTCACGACAGCAGATCATTGCCTCGTCAGGTTCGCGCTATGCTCCAGCATCACCTGCCGAAGCCATCCGACTGGTCAAATCCTCTACGGAAAAATACCTGTTCGTCGGCAAACCCTGCGATGTAGCCGCCATTCGGCAGCTACAGAAGCACGATCCTCACATCAAGCAAGGAATTCCCTATCTGATTTCTTTCATGTGCGCCGGCACGCCAAGTATTACCGGCACTCACCAAGTGCTCGATCAACTGAACGTCTCTCGCCAGGAAATTATTGGCTTTCGCTATCGTGGCGACGGCTGGCCAGGCTTAACCAAAGCCACCCTGAAAAACGGCGAAACTCGCTCCATGACCTACAACGAATCCTGGGGCAAGGTTCTGAATCGTCATCTGCAAACTCGCTGCAAGATCTGTCCGGATGGCATCGGAGAATTTGCCGATATTGTGTGTGCGGATGGCTGGGAAGGTGACGAAAAAGGCTATCCCTCCTTCGAGGAACAGGACGGGCACTCACTCATTCTGCTGCGAACTGAAAAAGGCCGGGAACTTTTGCGCAACGCGGAGTCGGATGCTGTTGTCAAAGTGGAATCATTCGACGCACAGAACATATTTGCCATCCAGCCATTCCAGTATTACCGGCGCACGACCATCCTGCCCCGACTGCTGGCGATGAAAGCACTGATGCTGAAAATCCCTTCTTACAAAGGATTCGAATTGAGCCGCAGCATGAAAGAGATAGGTTTTTACCAAAGCTTCAAAGCTTTCACCGGACTACTGGTTCGGCGCAAGAAGATCAAGAGAAGCCAGTTGAAAACCGCGTAATCCGGAATTCAGTCAGGGACTGACTTACTTTGAGGATGTAGTGAACGCGATGACTATCAACAGTTCGAAAATCTACTTTCCCCTTTTGATTCTAGGGCTCTTCCTGCACTTTTCCGTGCTGGGGGAAAGCATTCACAACCCCTATGGAATCAAGATGATCAATGAGCTCTATCTTGCTATCTGTATAGGGTTTGCGGGCTTTCTGATTATGGCGAAATCGGAAGACTCTTCACGTGAATTCCATCTGCTGCTCTATTATTCCGCCTTCTCGATTTTCATGTTTATTATTTTGCCGGCCATCTTCTCCAACCTCATGTATGGTCAGCCACTCATCTACGGAATCATCGAAGAACGCCGGGTAATGTTCTGCCTGGGAGCCATTCCGCTGCTATTTATGGCCAAACGCGTCAACGTTCTGGAATTCGAGCGCGCCATCGTCTACAGCGCCATGATCGCGGTGTTTTTCACTTGGTGTTTCAAGTTCGGCCTGATTGCCGATACCCGCGAAAAGGTTCTCTCGTCCGAACGGCCAGACCGCTCTACGATCGGTCCCAACTTGATGGCCTTGGCCTATTTCTATGGCATTCAGATCTGGTCAACCGGTACCTCGCCCATCGACGGATCAAAGCGCAGCAAGAATTTCTATTTGCTGGTTGCCTTTGTCATGTTGATGACCCTGGCATTCGGTACTCAGATTCGCCAACTGCTTGCCATGTGCCTGCTGTTTACTCTGTTCTGTCTGCGCCTCAAGGCTGTCGTCTGGGCCGTAGCACTTGTTGTACTGGCATTGCCATTCTATTTCTTCCCGGATCTGCTGAAGCTGCTAGGCCTGAATGTTGAGTTTTACACTCAGGCCGCACAAAAGGGGATGGATGACAATATCCGAGGGCACACCATCGATCAGATATTCCATCATCTGGATCAAGTCAACTGGTTGCCCAGCGGATCGCTTTCCTTGATGTGGAATGATGGCTTCATTCCTTATTTCGGCGAATGGTTCTTTCTTTCTGATGTAGGATTTTTCGGCACGGCTTTTCGTTTCGGATTTCTAGCATTTCTAGTTGTTCCGATAAGCTTATATGTCTACAACTATATAGCCAAAAACATTTGCTCTGACATGACGTTTATCTATACGTCGTTGTTTGCCTACTTCATTACCTGGCCACTCAACGGTCTTTTCGAATACGATCAGCCAGTTTTTGCCATTTACTTCGTCATTCTCTCGTTAAGAGCCATGCACTACCGCACCCTGGAAGGAATTTATGAACGTCGCCCTTATTCTCAATTACAAGGCAGCTACTGAAACCGTTACATGTGTGGAAAGTATACTGCAACACTGTACTTCGGTTGATCATATAGTGCTTGTCGACAACGATTCCCAGGATGGCTCCGTTGAGGCGTTCAACGAATGGAAACAAACGACCGGCCAATCGAAAGTAACAGTACTGGCCAATCCGGAAAATAATGGTTATGCCGGCGGTAATAACTATGGCATTCGCTGGGCCTTGAACAATCTGGACATTACAAACTTCTGGATCGTGAATAACGATACCTATGTTGACTGTGACGCTTTCAAGCCGCTTCAAGATGCCTTGGAGAAAAACGACAAACAGTTTGTCGGATCGATAATCCTCAGTGCCGAAACTGGCCGCCTGGAATGTTATGGCGGCGGCAAAGTATATGCCTTGCTAGGCAAAACGAAGTTGCTCGGTAAAGGATTGGCTCTGGAAAACATACAGAACCTGCAGGACAAGCCTGACTATGTCATGGGCTGCAGCCTGGCTTTCTCGAAATCGCTACTCGATCAAGTAGGCCTCATGGATGAAGAGTATTTCATGTATTCCGAAGAGGTCGACTGGCAATACCAGGCTAAAAAACTAGGTATCACCAGCCAGGTGATCCCGGAAAGCCGGATTTACCATCACGGCTCAATGAGTTCGGGCGGCCGCTCGGCCTTCTATCACTACTACCGCAACCGGGCGGCAGTACGCTTTAACAAACGCTTCTATGGATCGGCATTTGCCTTTGTTTCAGCTTGTCTGCTTTCGGGAATCATGGCCATTCAGGAATTCAGGAAACCCAACCTGGTCTGGTCTGGAATCAAGGGAGCCTTCAAAG
This sequence comes from Azomonas macrocytogenes, assembly GCF_014191985.1. GTDB lineage: Bacteria > Pseudomonadota > Gammaproteobacteria > Pseudomonadales > Pseudomonadaceae > Azomonas > Azomonas macrocytogenes. Next base: position 50,963 of record NZ_JACHXI010000020.1, on the reverse strand, counting down.
GAGTAACAATGAGTGTCAAGTAAAAACAATACCGCATTCGGCATCGATTTCTATACCGGCAGTAAAGCGGAACTGCTGGCTTGTATTCGCGATTGGATCAAGCAGCCCTATTCATACCTGGTCACGCCCAACATGGACCATCTGGCTCGTGTCAGAAACGAAGAAGCGTTTCGTGATGCTTATGACAGAGCACGTCTTCGTCTTTGTGACAGCCGTGTCATCATGCCCTTGCTCAACTCACTGGGTGTACATGTCAAGGAAGTGATCACAGGCAGTGACCTGACGCTCGATCTTCTCAAATGGGCCAATGAAGATCATCTACGCATAGTACTGATTGGAAGTACCAGCGCCGAATGCGGCAAATTACTTCGCATGTATCCGAATATCAAACTGGATCACTACAACCCGCCAATGGGCTTCATCAAGCACCCGGAAGAAGTCGAGCGCTGCCTGGCGTTCATCCGCGAACATCCATCGGATCTTGTGTTCTATGCCGTTGGAACTCCTCAGGGTGAAATACTTGCCAGTAAAGTACAAAGCCATGAAAGAACCGGTATGGGCATAGGTATCGGAGCCTCTATTTCATTTGCTACAGGCACAGTAAAAAGAGCACCGAAATGGATGCAGGAAGCACGCCTCGAATGGCTTTATCGCACTACCCTTGAACCTCGTCGCCTGGGCAAGCGCTACCTCAATAACTTCATGTTCATAATTCCTGCCTATTTACGGGAAAGAAATCTGAAATCCCGTAAAGCTGCCAATTCAGCCAAACCGGACCATTAATTATTAACGTTGGCAATCTTTCCAATCATGAAAAATTCAGAGGAACTCAAGCTAATCGGAGCGGTCTATCCATTTGCCCGAATCACTTTGATATCCTTTTGATATGAAAGGGTTTATCTGAAGGCGTAGGAATAATCGAAGGTTCAAAGGAAATTTCTCTTGACTACAACTCGTGCGACCAATCAATACCAAAAAATGGTTAGCCACACTTGCTGTGAATTTCGGAGAAACATTTTTGTTCTAAATGTAAAAATATTGCAAAGGACTGCAAGAGTGCACTCAGCCACAGTTGAAATGGCTCAATCAACGCGTAGGCACTCAGACCGGAAATTACAATCGTCTTGCGGCTTGTCCTAATAACTATGTCCATCAAGGATGAACCCATGAAAAAATCCCTATTTGCTTTTGCTGGCATAGCCATGATCGCCTTACAAGGCTGCGTCTGGTCTCCTGGCCAATACCTCGACCCAGATGATTTCGAAGAAAACACAACGGCAGAAGATGGCAATGACGCAAGCGTCAATCTTGTAAAAATCACTCCGGAAGTCGTTCAGAAAAACCAGACCACCATATTCACCATCAACGATCAACAGAAGAGAGAGCTGCTGAGCTATAAGCCGACGGCTTACCGTATTGGTCCGAATGATCTGCTTTACATAACGGTATGGGATCATCCGGAGCTCACTGCCCCGTCCGGGCCGCAACAACAGATAGATGCAAATGGTCGTCTGGTTCGCGCAGATGGGACGCTTTTCTATCCCTATATCGGCACGATCAAGGCAGAAGGCATGACGGTCGAGGAACTGCGTGCAGCCATTGCCCGTCGTCTCGCAAGCTACATCGATAGCCCGCAGGTGGATGTCGGTATATTGCGTTACGGCAGCCAGCGCGTAGTGCTTTCCGGTGCCTTCAAGACAGCTGGGGAAATTCCGGTGACTGGCGTACCAATCTCGATCGTTCAGGTACTCGGGCAGGCCGGCGTGGCGACCGAGGTGGCCGATCTTACAAATCTCAGCCTCAGACGCGATGGCCGCGAATACATCCTCAACATCGACAGCCTCAACCGTCCTGAATCCTGGCTGTACGCGGTCTACCTGAAACATGGCGACCAAATTCACCTACCCTATAATGATCAGAAGAAGATCTATGTCTTGGGCGAGATAAAACTGCCGCAAGCCATGACCTTCAAGGCTACAACCCTGAACCTGATGGATGCTATCGGCAGTGCTGGTGGTCTTGCCCAGGAAACTGCAAATGCAGAAGCCGTATATGTGATTCGCGGCGTCAGAAATATGGAAAACGAAAAAGCGACAGTCTTCAAACTGAATGCAAAATCGCCAGCGTCCTTTGCTCTTGCCAGACATTTCATGCTGCAACCCCAGGACGTGGTCTATATCGGCCCGGCAAGCATTACTCGCTGGAACCGCTACATCAACCAGTTGATACCTTCTGCCACCTTTGTGGGAACGGGCGCCAATGCAAAATACAACTTCTCTCAGTGATGAGCTGATAGTTTGAAATAAAAACAAGCTACCAGGGTGCCAAGCAAAAGCTTGGCACACCGAGTCTTTCTAACGTCTGACAAGGCATCATTCCAGTCACGAATCGAAATGACCGATAACCAAGCCTCGATCGAACCCTCTCCAAAACCGTTTTCATCCACAAAAGACCTGTCTCGTATTTTTTGCCGAATCTTCTGGCTTACATTGGTTTTCGTTCTGGTGATGGCTTTGAAACCGTCACAACCAGACCTGCTCTTTCCACAGGCAGACAAGCTTTATCACTTCGGTGCCTTTGCCATGCTGGCATGCACCGGGCGAATGGCATTCCAATTTCTACATCACCTCAAATTGGCGGCATTACTTGCCCTGCTCACCGTGGCCATAGAACTCATACAAATGCTCTTGCCACATAGAACTGCCTCCTTGATGGATATTGTATTCGGTATGCTCGGCATAATTATTGAAATTTCCGCAGTAGGTTTTTTCAAAGAAATCTACGATCGGAAATAAGTCATTGAACAATGACTCCATCATTGCAAATTAAAAATACTCAACAGCAAACAGTAAGAAAAACAATTAGAAATATTCAGATAAATTTATTGCAACTGCCATCCCGCCCCAGATGAACTTGTAGTGATTCACACTTGCTCGCTTTTATATTCAGCTTTTGCAATTCCAGCAATTATCGATTTGTCATGCATCAGGTAAGCGTTACCATCAGCGCCAAATGAACCTGTAATAATCCTTATGCTTAGCGCCAGCTGTCGCTGCATGCGTACCCCAAAATATCTTATGCACTCGATCGCTGAAACTCAGGATCGATCAGCCTCATGGCATAATCGGCATCCCGATCCGGCAGGAGTATCAGGAGAATGCTTAAACAGGCAGACTCCTTTAACAATCAATGACCTATATTATCTACGGGATCAAGGCTTGCGATACCATGAAAAAGGCTCGCCAGTGGCTGGATCAGCAAGGCTTGCACTATGCTTTTCACGATTACAAGAGCGTTGGCATCGATCGTCAGCACCTGCAAGCCTGGTGCGAGGAGCATGGCTGGCAGACGATACTCAATCGATCCGGTACAACTTTTCGCAAACTCGATGAGACCTGCAAGATCGATCTCAACCAGGACAAAGCCATTGATTTGATGCTGACCCAGCCTTCGATGATCAAACGACCGATTCTCGATCTGGGCAAGCACACCCTGGTCGGCTTCAAGCCGGAAATCTACGCAGCGGCCTTGTCACTTAATTGATACCGGCATACCAGCCAAGAAAGCGGTTTGGGTATGGCGGAACGTAAAGAGGAAAAACGAGCATGTCCACGCTTTTCAGCCTGGCTTTTGGAGTTGGTACACAGAATCGCCAGGGAAACTGGCTGGAAATCTTCTATGCGCAACCCCTGTTGAATCCGGCCGGTGAACTGGTCGACGCAATCGCTTCCCTGTTGAACTATTCGGGTGGCAATCAGGCCATTGCCATCACCAATACCCAGGCTAGTCAACTGGCAGAAGCGCTCAAGCCGCTGAACACCGCGCAAAGCGCACTGCTGACCCGCCTGGCGGAAAGCCATCGCCCACTGGTCGCGACCCTGCTTGTCGAGGATTCGGCACCGACCTCCACTCCCGAAGCCTATCTAAAGCTGCATTTACTCTCGCATCGACTGGTCAAACCGCATGGCGTGAACCTGAGTGGAATATTCCCCTTGCTGCCCAACGTGGCCTGGACCAACGAGGGAGCCGTGGATCTTGCCGAGCTGGCCGAACGGCAGTTGGAAGCGCGCTTGAAAGGCGAACTGCTGGAAGTATTCTCGGTAGACAAATTCCCGAAAATGACTGACTACGTGGTGCCGGCTGGCGTGCGCATTGCCGATACGGCACGCATTCGCCTCGGCGCCTATGTCGGCGAAGGCACAACCGTGATGCATGAAGGCTTCATCAACTTCAATGCCGGAACCGAAGGCCCGGGAATGATCGAAGGCCGCGTCTCCGCAGGCGTGTTCATCGGCAAGGGCTCCGACCTTGGCGGTGGCTGCTCTACCATGGGTACGCTTTCCGGCGGCGGCAATATCGTGATCGCGGTGGGTGAAGGTTGCCTGATCGGCGCTAACGCAGGAATCGGCATTCCTCTGGGGGATCGCAACACAGTCGAAGCGGGTCTGTACATCACTGCCGGCACCAAGGTGCATCTACTGGACGAGCACAATCAGCTGGTCAAGGCGGTCAAGGCCCGGGAACTGGCAGGACAGCCGGACCTACTGTTTCGCCGCAACTCCCTGAGCGGGGCGGTCGAATGCAAAACCCACAAGTCCGCAATCGAACTCAATGAAGTGCTGCACGCACATAACTGAGCCGACCGCAGCTCCGACAAAGGGCAGGCTTACCCTGCCCTCCCTGCATAGAGCCCGTGATTCGAGTCCGTCATGTCGCTGATCTCTCCCTGGCGTTCCGACTTTCCTGCCTTGGCAGCTTTCGAAGCTGAAAACCAGACCTACCTCGACAGCGCCGCGACCGCCCAGAAACCCTTGGTACTGATCGATGCCTTGCATGCCTGTTATAGCTACGGCATAGCCAACGTACACCGCGCCCAGCATCTGCCAGCCGAACGCTCGACCCAGGCGTTCGAGGCAGCACGCCAGAAAATGGCTGACTGGATCGGGGCCGGCTCCCCGAGTCGAATCGTCTTCACCCGTGGCGCGACCGAAGCCCTAAATCTGCTTGCTTATGGCCTGGAGCACCTGATCCAGCCAGGCGACGACATTGTGGTCAGCGCCCTGGAGCACCATGCCAACCTACTGCCCTGGCAACAGCTTGCCCTGCGGCGACAGGCCCGCCTGGTCATCCTGCCCATCGACGATGCAGGAATGGTCGATCTCGATGCGGCACGCCAGATGATCGGCTCACGCACCCGACTGCTAGCGGTAAGCCAATTATCCAACGTGCTCGGTAGCTGGCAACCACTCGCAGAGTTGCTGCCCATGGCCCGAACCCATGGTGCCTTGACCATCATCGATGGTGCACAGGGCGCGGTACATGGCCGTCATGACGTACAGAAAATAGGCTGCGACTTCTACGTACTTTCCAGTCACAAGCTGTACGGACCGGATGGCGTCGGTATCCTTTATGGCCGAAACGAAGCGCTGAACCAACTGCAACACTGGCAATTCGGTGGCGAAATGGTGCGCGCCGCCGACTATCACGCCGCGGAATTTCATTCGACTCCCTTCGGATTCGAAGCCGGCACGCCACCAATTGCCGGAGTGATCGGCCTTGGAGCAACCCTCGATTATCTGGCAGGGCTGGATATGGTCGCCGTATCGGCCCATGAGCAGTCCTTGCATGCGGAGCTAATGGCAGGGTTGCTCGCACGAAAAAGCATCCGCATCGTCGCCCACCCCCAGACCGCGCTGGTCAGTTTCAATGCAATCGGCGTTCATCATGCAGACCTATCTCATCTACTCACCGAACAGGGTATCGCAGTACGCAGCGGCACCCACTGCGCCATGCCGCTGATGAAACATCTCGGGCTGGCTGGAGCAATCCGGGTTTCACTCGGACTGTACAACGATTCTTCCGACCTGCAGCGCTTCTTCACTGCTCTCGATCAAGCCTTGGAATTGCTGGCATGAATGCCCTACCCACTGCGGCTGCCCAGGTCTTGGAACGTTTTCAGCAGGCCGCTAGCTGGGAACAAAGGGCCCGCTTGTTGATGCAATGGGGAAACCAGTTGGAAGCGGTCGGCACCGAAGAATGCAATGAAACCAACCGGATCCAGGGCTGCGAAAGTCTGGTCTGGCTGATCGACGCCAGCAGCGAAAATCACCTACATTTTCGTGCCGTGAGCGATGCGCGCATCCTGCGTGGCCTGCTGGCTTTGCTGCTGCTGCGGATCAATGGCCTTACGCGCCAGGAGCTGGATACCATCGACCTTGCCGATTGGTTCGCCCAGCTCGGGCTGTCTCGCCAGCTTTCGCCTTCCCGCAGCAACGGACTGAACGCCGTGCTACAGCGAATGCGTGAACTGGCCGACACAAAAACCTAGCCGGTACCTCTCTCCGAAGGCCGTCGTGCTCCAGCTACCAGCTTTTCTACCGCCTTGGCGGCCGCCGCCATGCCGAAACTGGCAGTGACCATCATTACCGCACCGAAGCCACCAGCACAGTCCAACTTTACGCCTTCACCGATAAATCCCTTGCTTTGGCACACACTGCCATCGGTTTGCGGATAGCGCAGCTGCTCGGAAGAAAAAACGCAGGGCACACTGTAATGCCGCCCCGGCGTACGCGAGAAGTTGTAGTCGCGACGTAACAAAGAGCGCACCTTGGCAGCCAAGGGATCGTTATAGGTCTTGTTCAGATCGACGATTTCGATCCGGGTGGGATCGATCTGCCCGCCTGCACCACCGGTCGTGACGATGCCGATCTTGCGTCTTTTGCACCAGGCGATCAGCGCGGCCTTGGCCGGTACGCTGTCGATGCAGTCGAGCACGAAGTCCAGGTTTTCCGTGATGTGCTCGGCCATGCTTTCCCGCGTGACGAAATCGGTCACAGGATGGACCAGGCAATGAGGACTGATAGCGCGAATACGCGCGGCCAGCACCTCGACTTTGGGTTGTCCGATGGAGCCTACCAAAGCGTGCGACTGGCGGTTGGTATTACTGACACAGACATCATCCAGGTCGAACAGGGAAATCTCCCCGACCCCGCTACGCGCCAGCGCCTCGGCAGCCCAAGAACCAACCCCGCCGACGCCGACCACAGCAACATGGGCCGCGACCAGACGCTCGATACCGGCCAAACCATACAAGCGGGCAATCCCGCCAAAACGCTGCTCGTCGAAACCCATGCCACCCTCCAGAAAACGAGCGAAAAGTATAAGAGCCTGTTCACGATCTCGCGAGCTAGAGCTAAACGGTGGCGAAAACGACTGAGGAAGCGGACCGGGCTCGTGCGCGAGTTTACGGGTGGTAAATGAGCATGCCGACCGGGCTGGCGATCCAGGCCGGTTTTATCGCCGTTTGGCCGACGCGCAGCAGATCGTGAACAGGCTCTAAGGGCATGGGCATGCCCTTGCTCGCATCGATACAGAATCATCCTAAGCACCCAGCCTGCTACTATGCCGACCTCGTTTTCGCCATTGCGGAGCATGCATGTCCCCCGTTTCTCCGACCCTCGAATTGGCCTGTGACCTGATCAGCCGCCCATCCGTAACCCCGCTGGACGAAGGCTGCCAGCCATTGATGATGAAGCGCCTGGCTGCCTGTGGCTTCCAGACGGAACCGCTGCCCATCGAAGGCGTAGAGAACTTCTGGGCGATTCGGGGCACAACAGGGCCGGTTCTCTGTTTTGCCGGGCATACCGACGTAGTCCCCAGCGGCCCGCAGGATGCCTGGACGCAACCACCATTCGCGCCCATCATCGACGCCCAGGGCATGCTGCTTGGCCGGGGAGCTGCAGATATGAAAGGCAGCCTCGCGGCGATGGTGGTCGCAGTGGAGCGCTTTGTCAGCGATCATCCAGACCACCGCGGCAGGATCGCTTTTCTCATTACCAGCGACGAAGAAGGCCCGGCAGTGCATGGCACTAGGGCGGTGGTCGAACGCCTGCGAGAACGCAACCAGCAGTTGGATTGGTGCATCGTCGGCGAGCCATCCAGTACCGACCTGCTCGGCGACATGGTCAAGAATGGCCGCCGCGGCTCTCTTGGCGGCACGCTGACCATCCGTGGCAAACAAGGCCATGTCGCGTATCCACACCTGGCCAGAAATCCGATCCATCTGGCTGCACCGGCCCTGGCCGAACTCGCTGCCGAACATTGGGACGATGGCAATGCCTTCTTCCCGCCGACCAGTTTCCAGATATCCAACCTGAATGCCGGGACTGGTGCGACCAACGTCATACCGGGCACCTTGGTCGCGCTATTCAATTTCCGTTTTTCCACCGAGTCGACTGTCGAGCGGTTGCAGCAACGCACCCAGATGATTCTCGACAAGCACAAGCTGGACTGGCATATCGACTGGTCCCTGTCCGGTCTGCCGTTTCTCACCGAACCGGGCGATTTGCTCGATGCCATCGCCGCCAGCATTCATGAGGTGACGGGGCGCGAAACAACCCCATCCACCAGCGGCGGCACGTCGGATGGCCGCTTCATTGCGACCCTGGGTACCCAGGTGGTCGAACTGGGCCCGGTCAACGCCACCATTCACCAGGTAAACGAAAAGGTTCTGGCCAGTGATCTCGATCTGCTGACCGATATTTACTACAGGACACTAGTGCGCTTGCTGACCTGATTCGTTACGTGCTGCAACGTTCCATCCGGTTGCAGGGATTGCCTGAAAGACAAATTCCGCCTCCGCTCCCGGGCAACATTGAAAAACGAGTGGCTCGTCAGCATATTAGTAGGCACGAGCACTCTGCCAACCCGCTTCCATCGTGACCAATACAAACGAGGAAGTACCAACGTTTAGACTAGATATGTTCTAGTGCCGCGCGTACACAGGAAACCGATCATGCAAACTGAAGAACAGAAGCTTATCGACGGCTTGTTCACCCGTCTCAAAGAAGCCGAAAACCAGACAGCCACGCGCGATAGCCAAGCCGAGCAACTCATCCAGGCGCGCCTGCGCGAGCAACCTGCCGCCCCCTACTACATGGCTCAGGTCATTCTCATCCAGGAAGCAGCGCTCAAGCGTCTGGACCAACGCATAAAAGAGCTGGAAGCCCAGGTAGCTTCACTCCAGCAAAGCCGCCCCAGCAGTGGTGGATTCCTGTCGAGTCTGTTCGGTGGTGGCGACCAGCAGCCCAGCCATAAAACATCGGTAGCGACACCCAGCCGGAGCGGCTGGAACGAGCCTGGTCCGCGCCAGGGCAATCAGCAGAACTACGGCCAGGGCAATCCGGCTGGCTGGGGCAACAATGCAGCAGCAGCCCCTTCCCGCTCCGGGGGCTTCCTGGCTGGAGCCATGCAAACAGCAGTGGGTGTGGCAGGTGGTATGCTGCTGGCCGATACCATTTCCGGCCTTTTCCACGACTCGTCTCCGGAAGAAATCGTCCAGGTCATCAATGAAGAACCCGCTCCAGCTGTAGCCGATACCGGCGCTGCCGAGCCCGATCAAGGGGCCTGGGCTGACTCAGGCATGGATGACAATTATGGCAGCGATGACTTCCAGCAAGCAGATTCTGGCGGTGACGACGGTGGTTTCTTCGATAGCGACGACGACTCTTTCGTCTGACAGCTTCCGGCTACCTTCACCAGCCTGGATTCTGGCCAACTCACCGCCTGGGGCGGTGAGTTTCGTTTCGCCTCAAGCAAGCACCCATCACGCACAAGGTCCCCTTTCATGCGTCAACCGGATATCGAGATCTATCTCAAGGATGCCGATCGGCAAACTGTAGGAACCTGGCTGGAACAGAGCCTCGGGCCTTGTTCGCCCTGGCAGTCCAAAGGGGAGGTTTCCACCTGCGAATCCGCCAGTGGAATCCCGATAGTCTGGCTACCCAAGGCCGTTGGTAAATGGCACAGCCTGCTGCTGGAAAGTGACAACACGCCCTGGGAAGACGATCTGGCCTGCGCCCGGGATGCCTATCAGGCCTTGCAGGTGGAAATTCGTTGTGCGCCGGGAGGTTGGCAGGAAGACGAACAAGAGGAGGAAGCCGACCGCTGGATCAGCCTTACCGAGCAAGGCGAGCAAGAGATCATCTGGCGCACCGGTTGAACTGAATGAAAAGAGGAACCCGCCTGCAACGGGCCTCTTTCGGCAACGCCAGCAGTACGATCAGACGCTGGCGACGTCTTCGGCCTGCAGGCCTTTCTGGCCGTCGGTAACCGAAAACTCGACCTTCTGACCTTCTACAAGAGAGCGGTGGCCTTCGCCGCGAATAGCCCGATAGTGGACGAATACGTCCGCGCCGCCTTCACGCTGAATAAACCCGTACCCCTTGGCATCGTTGAACCATTTGACGGTTCCTGTTTCACGACCAGCCATTAGCACATCTCCAATTCGCTTTTATTGTTCCCCCTGACGAGGGCGCTTCGCGGTTCGACAAGAAACCGAGCATTTCGGCATCCATCTGCTGCGTGCTGCGGAATGGAAATGCGTTTCCAGCAACGACCGCTTGTCCGAGTATAAATCAAGGTCCGAGACTTGAAAGCGGTTTTTGGCGGACAACCATACCTCCGTTGCCACAAGACAAAACAGCTATGCAAGGCGCTGATTCGAACATGGTGACTGCTGTGCTTTTGAATTAAGCTGCGCCTCTCTTCATCTTTAATACGGCACTTCATGGAAGGTCGCCGGCATGACGAAATCGATCATCAGGAGTTGCTCATGAACAAACGTCATCTGTTTTCCCTGCTTGCCCTGGCTTTGTTGCCCGGTGCGGCATTCGCCCATGCCGGCCATGACGGGAACGGTCTGATTGCCGGCTTGCTCCATCCCTTTACCGGAGCAGATCATCTGTTGGCAATGCTGGCCATCGGTATCTGGGCTGCGCTGCAACCACGAGCCATGCAGATCGCTGTTCCAGCGACCTTCCTGACGGCCTTGCTGGCCGGATTCGCCATGGGCGTGGCCGGTACGGGACTGCCGCTGCTGGAAACCGGTATCGCACTTTCCGTCCTGCTCCTGGGCCTGTTGCTCGCCAGCGCCATTCGCCTACCCGCTTTCGTATCGCTGGCCCTGGCGGGCTTTTTTGCGATCTTCCATGGCTATGCCCATGGCGCGGAAGCCAGCGGCAGCGTGATCGCCTTTGCCAGCGGCTTCCTCGCGGCCAGTCTCGCCCTGCACGTGACCGGAGGGCTGCTCACCACGACGCTTCGTCAGCGCTTGCCGCTGCTGGCCCGTGGAGCTGGCGCGCTGATCGCCGCCAGCGGTGCGTTGATGATGGTCTGATGGCGCTTGCTGGAAAACCAAAGACCGGGCCTGCGTGCCCGGTCTTCTTTTAGGTGTCGCCCATGAATCGGCTCAGCAGATACGCGGCAGTTGTTCTCCATTAAGCCAGTCCACCATGCGATTGCCACCGAACAGTGTTTCCATCTGCACGAAACACTGGACATCCTCAACCACCGTACCAATGATCGCTGCATCACGTCCTTGCGGGTGGGCGCGCATTGTCGCCAGTAACCGTTCAGCCTGTTCCACCGGGCAGATGGCGATCAGCTTGCCTTCGTTGGCGACATACAGCGGATCCAACCCAAGAAACTCACAAGCTGCCCGCACCGGCTCGCGCACCGGAATTTCCCGTTCGAGCAATTGCATACCGACGCCGGACTGCTGCGCCAACTCGTTCAAGGTGTTGGCCAGTCCACCACGAGTCGGATCGCGCAGGCAGCGGATTTCCGGCACTGCCTCCACCATTGCCGCTACCAGGGTATGCAATGCCTGGGAATCGGAACCGATCTCTGTCTCGAAGCCCAGGCTCTCGCGTAACGACAGGATGGTCACTCCGTGATCGCCAATATTCCCGGAAAGCAGAATCCTGTCACCTGGCCGAGCGCGATCTCCGGAAAGCTCTACCCCTGGGGGCATCACGCCCACGCCAGTCGTAGTGATGAATACGCCATCGCCCTTGCCGCGCTCCACGACCTTGGTATCACCGGTCACGATCGGCACCCCGGCTGCACGCGAGGCAGCAGCCATTGACTCGACGATGCGCTGCAAGTCGGCCAGCGGAAAACCTTCCTCCAGGATGAAACCGGCAGCCAGGTAACAAGGCCTGGCGCCAGCCATCGCCACATCGTTGATGGTGCCGTGCACGGACAGGCTGCCGATATCCCCGCCAGGGAAAAACAGCGGCGCGATCACATGGCTATCGGTAGCCATGACCACCCGCCCCGGCGGCAAGCTGAATTGAGCCTGATCGTTGCCTTGATCCAGCCACTCGTTGCGAAAGGCTGCGGCAAATAATTCCCGGATCAATTGCCCCATCGCCCGGCCACCGCTGCCGTGTACCATCTCCACCTTGCCGTTGCGTAGATCGAGCCGGTTCATGCATACACCTGCCGGGCCGCAGCCCCTGCTTCGCGATACCGACCGTAGCGGTAATAAGCGGCGCACGCGCCTTCGGATGACACCATGCAGGAACCAAGCGGGTTATCCGGCGTGCAGGACGTGCCGAACAGCCGGCAATCGCGTGGATTTTTCACTCCGCGCAGGATTGCCGGGCATTCGCAAGCCCGGTTTTCCTGCACGGGCTTTACGTGCAGCGCAAAACGCCGTTCGGCATCGAATTCGCCATAGGCTTCGCGAATTCGCAGGGCGCTGTACGGCACGCTACCCAGACCACGCCATTCAAAGCTTTCGCGCGGTTCGAAAACCTTTTCGGTCAACCCCTTCGCCTTGGTATTGCCTTCACGGGTCACGGCGCGGGTGAATTCATTTTCCACCATGGCGCGCCCATCATTGAGTTGCCGCACCAGCATCAGAATCGCCTGCAATACATCCAAGGGCTCGAAACCGGCAATCACGACCGGCTTGCCATAGCGCTCGGGAAACGGTTCGTAAGGCGCGCTGCCGATCACAGTGCTGACATGCGCCGGCCCAATGAAGCCATCCAGTTGCAGCTCGCCGGATTCCGACTCGGGCGTGGTAAGAATCGCATGCATCGCCGCTGGGGTCAGGACGTGGTTGCAGAGCACCGAAAAATTCTTCAGGCCCAGCCTTCGCGCCTGTTCGATCACCAGGGCAGTAGGCGGCGTAGTAGTCTCGAAACCGATGGCGAAGAACACCACCTCCTTATCCGGATGCGCCTGCGCCAGCTTCAAGGCATCGGCAGGTGAATACAGCATCCGCACGTCAGCGCCTTCGGCACGTACTTTCAACAGGGTCAGCCGGCCTGAGCCGGGCACCCGCAGCATGTCGCCATAGGTGCAGAGCATCACACCCGGTCGGCGCGCCAGATCGAGCGCCAGATCCAGGCGGGCGACAGGCATCACGCAGACCGGACAACCCGGTCCATGGATCAGCCGCACGTTATCCGGCAGCAGGTCCACAATGCCATAGCGAAAAATGGCGTGGGTATGCCCGCCGCAGAACTCCATCAGATGATACAGACGCAGCGGACTCGCTTCGGCAGCGATGCGGGCGGCAAGGAGCCGTGCCTTGTCGCCATCGCGAAATTCATCGACGTACTTCATGAGGCATCCTCCAGCGCAGCCTGCTGCACTTGTTCCAGTTGCCCCAGCTCCGTGAACAGGGCCAACGTCCGTTGCGCTTCTTGCTCGTCGAGTTTCTCCAGGGCAAAGCCGACATGTAGGATGACGTAGTCACCAACCTGCAACCCATCCACCAGCGCGATATTGATGGTCTTGCGCAAGCCACCGATGTGCGCGACGGCGGTTTCTTCATCGACCAGTTCTTCGATACGAACCGGAATTGCCAGGCACATCTGCGTTACCTCATGTTGATGTTCTGTCTGCTCAACAGGACTGCCCACGCCTGCCCCAGCGACAAGCCGGCATCGTTCGCCGGGACTCGTTCCGGTAGCCATACCTGCAGCCCGTTGTGCTTCAAGCGCTCGCGCAAGCCATCGCGCAGGCACATATTCAGAAAACAGCCGCCACTCAGGACGACTCGCTCAAGCCCATGTTGCGTGGCGGTCGCCGTTACCCAGGCAGCCAGCGCCTCGATCAGGACCGCATGAAACAATTCTGCACCGGTCTGCGGATCGGTCATTTCCGCCAGGCGCTCCAGCAAGGGTAGGCAATCCAGCTGATTATCCGGCCTGATGTGCCAAAGACCGGGCTCCACCAACGGCAGCTCGACGACCAGCGACTCCAGCAATAGCGCTGCCTGCGCCTCGAAATCCTGCCGCAGACAGATGCCTAGCAACCCAGCCGCCGCATCGAACAGGCGACCGGCACTGCTGGTGAGCGGGCAATTGAACTCGCGGGCGAGCATTCGAGCAACGGTTACGCAGGCCGGCTGGTCGGCGAAACGCTCGGCAATCTGCCGGTTTCGCCCCAATGTATGCAACACGGCCGCGGCCATGCGCCATGGCTCGCGGGCACCTTTATCGCCGCCGGGCAAAGGCAGCGGAGCCAGTTCGCCCAGTGGCATGAAACCGTCCGTAGAGACTGCCAACAACTCACCGCCACGCAACTGGCCATCCCACCCCAGCCCAAAGCCATCCAGCGCCAGCCCCAATATCGGCTCGCTGATTCCATGCTCGGCCATCACCGCACAGAGATGCGCATGATGATGCTGTACCGGGCGCAGCGGCAGGCCATGGCGCTCGGCGTAATCGTGGGCGAAACGGCTGGAATGGAAATCCGCATGCAGATCGCAGGCGACATGCTCGGGCTGGATATCCAGCAGTTCACTCAGTTGCGCGACCGTCCGCTCCAGAGCACGACAGTTGTCGGCATTGTCGAGATCGCCGATATGCTGGGAAATATAGGCCTGGTTGCCACGCGTCAGGCAGATGGTGGTTTTCAGCTGCCCGCCCAGCGCCAGGATCGCTGGACCGCTCCAAGGCAGTTCGATGAACTGTGGCGCCAAGCCGCGCCCCAGACGAATGACGGCTGGCGGGGCGCCGATGGCATTGATGACCGAATCGTCGCAGCGCCTCACGATCTCCCGATCATGCAGCAACCAGAGATCGGCGATCCCGGCCAGCGTACGGCGGGCCTCGTCGTTATCGGTCATCAGCGGCTCGCCCTGCCGATTGGCGCTGGTCATTACCAGAACGAGTGACTGCACTCGCCTGGTCCAATCAATCCCACCCGGCCGCCCGGCCACTTCGTGGAACAACAGCCAGTGCAATGGACTGTGCGGCAGCATGACCCCCAGCCAACCGAGCCGTGGCGCCAGTTGCGGAGCCAGTACGGCAGCGGCGGGTCGTTTGCGCTGCAGCACAACAGGGGCTGCCGGGCTGGATAACTCGCGACAACCAACGTCGGTCAACTCGACCAGTGTTTCCAATGTGGGCAGATTGGCGGCCATCAGGGCGAAGGGTTTTTCCGGCCGCCGCTTGCGCCGCCGCAACTCAGCCACAGCCTCGGCATTGCGCGCATCGCACAGCAGATGGAAACCGCCGACACCCCGCAGCGCGACGATGCCGCCCTGCTCGATGACCGCCAGCGTCTGCGCCACAGGATCGCCAGCCAGACGCCGGCCAGCGCCGTCCTCACCCCAGAGCTGCGGCCCACAGACCGGACAGGCATTGGGTTGGGCATGAAAGCGCCGGTCGGCCGGGTCGTCATATTCCTGCTGGCAGGCTGGGCACAGCTCGAAGCACGCCATGCTGGTGCCGGCCCGGTCGTAAGGCAAGCGCTCCATCAGCGTGTAGCGTGGCCCGCAGTGGGTACAGTTGATGAAGGGGTAACGCCAGCGGCGATTGTGCGGATCGAACAGCTCGGTCAGACAGTCCGGGCACACCGCCGCATCCGGCGGCGCGCCGAGCATGAGCGGCGCTGGCTCATCCAGCGTATGGATAATGTCGAAGCGCTCGAAGCGAAGTTCGCTCGGGCAGATTTCGCGCTGGAGCGCATCGATCCGCGCCAACGGCGGCAGTTCAGCCTGTAGACGACTCGTGAAGCTCGCCAAGTCGGCGACGGAGCCTTGCAGATCGATGCGCACGCCCTGCCGTGTATTGCACACCTGTCCACACAACCCCAGCGCTGTCGCCAGCCGATAGACGAAAGGTCGCATGCCCACGCCTTGCACCTGCCCGCTCAACAGCAGTCGCAACCGGAGCATTTCAGCGACCTCGGCAGCGTTGTTCAGAGCAGAGCCTCAAGCGCCCGGGCCTGCTCGTTCAAGGCGTCGATACGGGCATGAATACGGGCCGTACGGCGGCGGTCGATCCAGTCCAGCCATTCGCCCATGCCCACTCCGGTGCGCGCGGAAACCTCGAGCACTTCGATTCGTGGATTGACCCGACGGGCATATTCGATACACGCCTCGACAGCGAAATCCAGATGCGGCAGCAGGTCGATCTTGTTCAACAACATCAGGTCCGCAGCATGAAACATGTCCGGGTACTTGAGCGGCTTGTCCTCGCCCTCGGTCACCGACAGGATGACGACCTTGTGCGCCTCGCCCAGATCAAAGGCGGCCGGGCAAACCAGATTGCCCACGTTTTCGATGAACAGCAGCCCGCCGTCCAGGTGCTCCAGTCGTTCGAGAGCCAGGCCGACCATATGGGCATCCAGATGGCAACCCTTGCCGGTATTGACTTGCACCGCCGGCACGCCGGTAGCACGGATACGCTCGGCATCATTGGCAGTCTGCTGGTCACCCTCGATCACGGCCAACGGCAGGCGCCCACCCAGTTGCCGGATGGTGCTGGTCAGCAAGGTGGTCTTGCCGGAACCGGGGCTGGACACCAGATTCAGCGCAAACAGCGACAACGCCTCGAAACGGCTGCGATTCTGCGCAGCATAGCCAGCGTTCTTGCCCAGGATGTCCTTCTCGATCTGTACCATGCGGCTTTGGCTCAAGCCCGGTACATGAGCATGCGCCGGGCCCTGGCCGAAATGCAGATCCAACCCGTCGCTCACCGGCTTGTCCGCCGCAGGAATTACCGGAGCAACTGCTCGCCGGATGTTCATATGGCTATGCCGAATCCGCTCCTGGGTCTGCACGCGATACGCCTGACCTTCGATCCGAGCCTCGCCGGTTTCGCAGCCACAAATGGTACACATCTCTACTCTACCTCCAGTTCCTTGACCCGCATTTCATCGCCTTGAGTGACCTGCAGATGATGACTACCGCAGGCTGGGCAGGCATCGTAGCGCTGGCGGATCGGCACGCTGGCATTGCAGCCCAGGCACCAGGCCTGCCCTGGCAAGTCGATGATTTCCAGACGGGCATCCTGCGCCAGGGTATTGCGTGTCACTGCCTCGAAACAGAAACGCAGCGCCTGCTGCTCGATCATCGCTAACGGGCCGATTTCCAGCCATACCGTCTTGACTCGGGAAAACCGCTGCGCGGTAGCCTGCTCTTCCAGCAACTGGACGACACCTTCGGCAATGGACATTTCATGCATGGTCGATCTTCACCTCGAAATCCAGACAGGGATCCATCGACAGCACCAACTCGTGCACCAGCGTTTCGGCCTGCTCCACAGGAACCCGAATCCCGCGCAACTGCCGGCGCAACAGGCCATCGGCATGGAAATTCCAGTCGGTCGGCGCAATGATCTGCCATTCGGCGATCCGCCCGCGCTCCACACGAATACGCTGCAGCAGCCAGCCACGGGCCGTCTTGACCAGCGCCATGCCCTCGCCCGCTTCCAGTACCGGTTGCGCCATACAGGCCACCGGCGGGAGCGTCTGCAGCGCAGCCATCGAACGGCACGCGCCATGCAGCAAAGCCATGACCCGCTGTTCGATCTGCCGACCGGCCGATCCCGTAATCTCACTGGCAGTGGCCGGCCCGGTCATTCGCGGTTGCCCGTCGATCTCGGCGGTCACTCTTCCTTCACGCAGCGCCGCTAGAAGCGGCTCGATCCGGGTCGGTTCCAGCGCCTCGGGAACGGCTCCGCCCAAGGTGATGCCCGACCAGTGCGCCAGGCGCGGCATCAGCCAACCGCAAGACCCGATGTCTTGCAGCTGCTGGCCATACTCAGCCAATTGCTGCAAGGCGGTGTTCAGTTCGCCGCGTTGCGGATCATCAGCAAGCGCCTGCAAGCCAGCCATCGGCTGCAACGCCGAGATGCCATGCTGGCACAGCGAAACCAATCGCTTCAGCTGATCGGCGGCAATCGGCAGCTCCCAGCCGTGAGCCAGGCGCAGCAACGATTCACGGATCAGTTCCAGCTCGGTCAGCTGTTGCCGTGCCCGCACAACCTCCAGCGGGGTCTGCCAGCCAAGCGCCTGCTCCAGGGCATTGACCGCGGCAACCTGCTGGGCGTTAGAACAAATAGAAAACAGCAACGCAATACAGCGCAAGGCCGGCTCCGGTTCACGGCCTGTCAGCAAGCGGCTGATGTGTTCCAAGGGCCGTTGCAGATTCGTCGTCACCGCCACGATCCGATCGGTCGCATGCTGGACGTCGATGCACAGCCGACCGGCCAGGCTACTCACGTACAGTCTGCCCCAATACCCGGCGAAACAAGGTACGTCGACTCACGCCAGCAGCCTCTTCATCTGCGTGCGACGTATCGCCCAGGATTAGCGTGAGCACCTCGCCGGCGACGGCCCGTGCCTCGATTTGCCCGGGAAAATCCTGCATCGGCGAATACAGCGAGGCACTGGCCAGCAAGCCCAGGATTTCATCGTTGTGCACGATGCATTCATATTCGCCGGAAGGCAGCATCAGCAGTACCGGCCCGCCCTGACGTGGCAACGCCGCTCCGGGCAAGGGCTGCCAGAGTAGATTCATGCACCAGGGCGTGATCAATACCCCCACCTGACCGATATCCTCCAGCAAGCGCCAGCCAACCAGCTCGACCTTAAGCGCCGGATTACAGATGGGCAGTTCTGCCATGCGCAGGCCGACCGCGCGATAACAGGCTTCGATTTCGATACGCTCATGCATGGCTGGCTCAAGCGCTCACGACCATGAACTGCTCGCGTGCGCCATCGCACCGCGGGCAACACCAGTGCTCCGGCAACCGACTGAACGGCGTACCGGGCGCGATCTGCCAGACCTCATCGCCCTTGGCCGGGTCATACTGATACCAGCAGATCTTGCATTCCAATACCGCCTCATCCAGCAGGCGGCTGCCATCGCCCAGATAGCTGCCTTCGAACTGTCGGTTCATATCAGCACCGCGCGAATTTCCCGTAGGCGCTCGCTGGAATCCTCCACATCTTCCTGTGCGGCACAGGCTACTTGCGGAATCGTCGTGACTTCCAGCGTATCGAGGATCAACTGGTCGGTACTGTTGAAATACTGCACCCGCCAGATCCCGGGCGTTGCCGTACTGGCGATCCGACAACTGCCATAACCGCGGGACAGCATGACTACCGCTCCGTCGCCCAATTGCTCGGCGAGAAATCGATGGTCTTCCGGCGAGAATGGCAGCAATGACAGATTGACCACGCGCGCCATACCCAACCCTGCCTCGGCATGCCGTTGCGCCGCATCCAACAGCTCAGCCAGCACCGGGCCGGCATTGAGCAAATCAGCAGGCATCGCTGCCGCCTGCAGCTGCGGCCAGCGCGCGTCGGCGAATGCCTGTTGCAGAACCAACGCCGGCACGTCCGCGATTTCCAGCCACTGCCGGACAATGATGCCCTGCTCATCCAGCTGCTGGCCCCACCAGACTCCGGCCAGCACGGTTTCCTGAATACGTACCGGTTGTGCACCACACACCTGCACCGCCACTTCGCCTTCCCCGAGGATCTGGTTCAACAATGCCAATCCCGGTTCTGGAAGACACGCCAGTTCGACGGCTCGGCCAGGTTCACCGGCCTTGTAGCCATCCAGCTCGGCCTGCACGCGCTCCAGCAGCTCTAGCGTTTCGGGATACTCGCCCAGCTCTTCGCTTTCAGGCAGTACAGGAATCGCGAAGGTATGCATTTCATGCGGCATCGGCATATAGCTGAGCTGATCGTCTTCCGTACGTGAGCCAGGACCGATACCGCTATTGAAGAAGGGGGTTTCGCCATTCATTGCATCGCCCTCAGTGATCAGGGATAGGAGGTGTCGCCGCTGCCAGGAGCGGAATGCGTGTGGCAGCGTCTTGCGGCTCGAGCGCAAGAATCAACGGAATCTGCGCCAGATATTCATCCCAGTCCCGAACCTTGGGCAGACTGCCGAGATAGCGTCCCGCTTTCAGGAATACCAGCGTCGGCCAGACGCTGAAACCGTAACGCATCTGCAGGCGCTGCTCGAAATCATGAGCGATCAGGGCTGGGCTCAGTTGCGGGAATACCTTGAGCAGTTCCGGCAGGATCACGGCGACATCCAGCGACTCGGGAAAGCGCTTGGGATCGCCGCAAAAAAACAGCACGGAAAAATCCTGCGCCTGTACGTGGCGCTCGAACTCAATTTCGTCCAGACAAGGAAAATCCAGCGTCCCGGTCAAACGCGCCAGCAAAGGATGCTTCATCAGGTTTTTTCCTTGGCTCGAACCTGGGCTTGCAGGTGCGGTGGCAGTTGCGGTTCACGCTCGAGAAGATCGGCAAAGAAACCATCCAGGTCAACCAGATCGCCCGAGTTGATGGCGGCCAGTGCGCCGAGCGCATCACGAACCTGAGCAGCGCGCTGGGCCGTGATCGCCTCGCGGGCAGCATCGAGGAATACCAGCAACCAGCTTCCTGCATCCGGTTCATCGATCAGGCGCGTATCGATCCAGCGAGCCTGTTGGCCATCATCGCACCAGGCCCGTCCCGATTCGGTTTGCAGCACTTGCATGGGGATGCCGATGCACATGGCTACTCCTTGCCGCCGGCATTGATGAAACGGAGGTCACCGTAGCGATAGGCGACATGCTCCGGCGGGCGCTCGGCCTCGTACCGTTCCAGCGCCAGCTGTTCGGGAGCCAGGCATCCGGATGGCTCGGCATCGGGCGTGCGATCCTCAGGCACGACACCGCGTTCCGCCAGAAAAGCCAGGGCAATGTCGATGGCCGGTTGCAACTGCGCCTTGACCGAGTCACGCAGGCTACCGCCGAAATCTTCCAGTTGTTCGGGCTGGACACCGACCAGCAGCAGTTCTTTCGGGTAATCACCCGTGAATTCGGCGAGTGCTAGCACATCCTGGAAACCGGTCTGGTGCAAACTCATACGCTTGGCGCCCATGAATTTGGGTACCTCGTCGTCGCGCACAATTTTCAGCGTACCGGGCGGCAAGCCATAGTCGACGGCATCGAACACGATAAGGCGGCTCGCTTTCTGGACATGCTGAACCAGATAGATACCTTGAGTACCGCCATCCATCAGTTGCACTGGGTCGGGAAATCGATAGCGCTCGTTCAGTAGCTCGACGCAGCGAATGCCGAAGCCTTCGTCCGCCCAGAGCAGGTTGCCAATACCAAGAATCAGGATGCTGTCGCTCATAGGCTGTTTTTCTGGCACTCGCGGAGATTGGCTTATGGCAAGGCTGAAGCAGCTTTAGCCCAGCTCATGACCGGACTCCAGGCTGCCGTCAGTCCGGTTTGTCGTCCTTGAACATGCGCCAGCCGCCGACCATGGTGGAAATCAGCGATTGGCGGGACATGATGTCTTCACGAATGGCCAGATAGACATGGATCATCACGAACATGAGGATGTACCACATGCCGAGGCGGTGCCAGCTGTGCACATCCAGGCTCTGGCCGAACAGCGGAATCACCCAGCCGAACAAGCGGTCGGCCCAACTGCCCTGCCCCGTACCCTCGCCATACAAGGCGAAGCCGGTGACGCTCATGAAGATCGCGCCGATCACGAAGACACTGAACATGGCCAGCTGACCCAGCGGGTTGTGGCCGATGTACTTCTTCGGCGTCTTTTCCAGGAACAGATACCAGCGGAGCTCGTGGATCAATTCGTGCCACCAGGCTTTTTTATGGATCGGCACCAGGAACAGCTCGCGCGCATGATGATTGCCGACGAATGCCCAGTAGATGCGCCCGAGCAGACCAAGCGCCAGCACGTAACCTGCAGAGAAATGGGCAAAACGGATATAACCCATCAGGTAATTGTCGCTTGCCTCGCCAGGCATCGTCGGCAGCGGCACCCCGATCAGATAGCCGGTTATGCTCAGCGTCACGATGCAGAGCGCCGTCACCCAATGCCAAAGGCGCACCGGCGCCTCGTAGACATATACGGCCGTCTGCTTGCGCACCTGATCGTGGCCAGCATCGGCCAGCGATTTTTCCAGAGCCATTGCGTTGTCCTCTAGCGAATCTTCACCCGAGTCAGTTCCTGGCCGTCCGGCGCGATCACATGGGTCGAACAGGCGAGGCAGGGATCGAAGCTGTGCAAGGTACGCAGGATTTCGACCGGCTCGTCGGGACGCTCCATCGGTGTGTCGAGCAGGGAAGCTTCATAGGCACCGATGTTGCCTTTGTGATCGCGCGGCGTGGCGTTCCAGGTCGTCGGGACGATGGCCTGATAGTTCTCGATCTTGCCATCCTTGATCTTGATCCAGTGACCGAGCGCGCCGCGCGGTGCCTCGTTGATCCCGACGCCCCTGGCCTCCTTCGGCCAACTGCTGGGGTCCCACTTGTCGACGTTGGCGGTCGCGGTATCCCCGTTCTTGATGTTGGTGACCAAGGCGTTCCAGTCGTCGAGCATGGTATCGGTACACAGCTCGCATTCCAGCGCCCGAGCCAGGGTGCGACCGAGCGTCGAAGGCAGGAACTGTTTCAGGGTGAGCGCCTGGCCAGTCCCCTGATTGAAGGCGGCCAGCGAACGGTCCACCTGCTCCTTCACATACTCGCGCCCGGAAACATAGGCGATGATGTAGCGCGCCAGCGGACCAACCTCCATGGCATGCCCGCGCCAGCGTGGCGCCTTGATCCAGCTGTACTTGTGCGCCTCGTCCAGCTCCTTGATATCGGTGCGGGTGCCCTTGGTGTTCGGGCCGAGCTCGAATTTCGGCTCGGTGACACCATCCCAGGGATGCAGGCCTTTGGTCTCGTCGCCATAGGCATACCAGGAATGGGTCACGAACTCCTGGATTTCCTCTGGATCACGGACGTTCACCGGCAGCACTTCGTTCCAGTTGCCGTTGACGATTGCGCCGGCCGGCAGGATGTCGGTGGATTTGTCGCCCGGCCGCTGGGCATGCGTGCCGTAGGAAAGCAGGTTCTGCGAGGCCAGACCGCCGCCGTAGAGCCAGTCCTTGTAGACGCCGGCAACAGCCAGCACATCCGGCAGATAGACATTCTTGGTGAATTCGCGAGCCTCGTGGATACGCTCCAGCACGAAGTTCAACGTGACCATGTTGACCGGTGCGCCAGCGGCACCTACATCGTCCAGATTGATGGCACAGGCCATGCCGCCAACCATGTAGTTGGGGTGCGGGTTCTTGCCGCCGAAGATCGTGTGGATCTTGACGATATCCTTCTGCAGATCCAGTGCCTCAAGGTAGTGGGTGACCGCCATGAGATCCGCTTCCGGTGGCAGCTTGTAGGCCGGATTGTCCCAATAGCCGTTGGAGAAAAGACCGAGCTGGCCACTCTCGACAAACTTCTTCAGGCGATTCTGCACATCGCGGAAATAGCCCGGGCTGGACTTGGGGTGCGCCGGCGACACCATTTGCTGCAGCGCCGATGTGGCTTTCGGATCGGCCTTCAGCGCGTTGACCGGGTTGACCCAGTCCAGGGCATGCAGGTGGTAGAAATGCACGATGTGGTCATGAACCTGCAGCGTCTTGTCCATCAACTGGCGAATCAACAAGGCGTTGTAGGGCACATCGATACCCAGGGCATCTTCTACCGCGCGCACCGAAGCCAGCGCGTGAGTACCCGTGCAGACACCACAGATGCGCTCGACGAACGCCCAGGCATCGCGCGGATCGCGCCCCTTGAGGATCACTTCCAGGCCACGCCACATGGTTCCGGTGGAAACGGCATTGCGAATGACGTTGTGCTCGTCGACATTGACTTCGCAACGCATGTGCCCTTCGATCCGGGTAACCGGATCGACCACGATGCGCCGTCCGGAATTGTCGAGCTGGCTGGCATTCATCGGCTTGTTCATGCCTGCTCTCCCTTGTCCTGCATGCGTTTGATGGCACTGACCGCAGCATGCGCGGCGATGGCGGCACCGACCCCGCCAGTAACGGCAAGCCCGATATCGTCGGCATTCTTCTCGATGCCGAACTGCGGAATATTGCTCAAGCGGCTATAGAAGGAACCTTTGTCCCAGAAACCGTCTTCGGAACAACCGATACAACCATGACCGGACTGGATCGGGAAGGAAACGCCGCCATTCCAGCGGACAGTCGAACAGGCGTTATAGCTGGTTGGTCCCTTGCAACCGGCCTTATAAAGGCAGTAGCCCTTGCGGGCGCCTTCGTCGTCCCAATGCTCGACGAACTGACCGGCATCGAAGTGTGGACGGCGATAGCATTTATCGTGAATGCGCTGACCATAGAACATCTTTGGCCGGCCCTGGCGATCCAGTTCAGGCAGCTTGCCAAACGTCAGCATGTAGGTAATCACCCCGGTCATCACCTCGGCGATAGGTGGACAGCCCGGTACCTTGATGATCGGCTTGTCGGTAATCACCTTGTGAATCGGCACGGCCTGCGTCGGATTCGGCCGAGCCGCCTGCACACAGCCCCAGCTGGCACAGCTACCCCAGGCAATCACGGCCTTGGCATCCTTGGCCGCATGCTTGAGCTGATCGAGGAATGGTTTTCCACCGACGATGCAGAACATGCCGTCTTCGTTCAATGGCGGGTTGCCTTCCACTGCCAGGATGTATTCACCCTTGTATTTCTGCATGGTCTGCTCAAGGCTTGCTTCAGCCTGGTGACCGGCAGCAGCCATCAGCGTGTCGTCATAATCCAGCGAGATCATCGACAGCACTACATCCTTGACCAGTGGATGCGCAGAGCGAATGAAGGATTCTGAACAGCAGGTGCATTCCAGGCCATGGATCCAGAGCACCGGGGTTCGTGGCTTGGTCTCCATCGCATTGGCGATTCGCGGAACGAAGGCAGGCCCCAGACCCAAAGCCGCCGCAGTTAGGCTGCAGAACTTGAGAAAGCTGCGACGAGTAATTCCCTGGCGTCGCATTACTTCATAAAAAGTTTCGATCTGAGACATGCCATTTCCCTTGGACCAATTGCCAGGATGCCTTGCGTGCATCTGTTTCTCGAGATGGAATCAGGAAGTACGAAATATCCCTGAATCAGGGGGTCGCAATCCTATCAAATCGTCACATATGAGATTAAGTATTTTTCGAACCTAAACCATCAACCAAAACGTAATAGTTTTTAAACTCGAACAAGACAGCTCATGACAAGCAAAAGAAAATAAAAACATATTCAAAAACTAATTATACAAAGCCAATACAATAGTCTATCTAACTACCCAAATCGAACTTCATTGACCAGCAAAACAATAAGCAGATTGCCACAATAAAAATATTCAAGAGGAAAAGATCAAGAAATATAAAATTTGTCATTTTATTTAATTATTGGTTTTAAAAAATTCTGAATACTTAATTGCTAATCGTTCTCGATTTCAAATACCTCGATAAAAGCCAGCAAACATAGACAAGTCACATCGACCTCAGAATACGGCATCCAACAAGGCAGGAAGCACCTCTCCGGCAAAACCGGTGAGATTGTATTCACGAACGGAATGCAGCGAAGAAGGCTGGGGATTTATATGCGCCACCAAAGCACCACCTTGCCAAGCAAGCGAAGGAATGAGGGCAGCAGGATAAACCGCACCTGAAGTACCTACCGACAGCAACAAATCACATTCGCTTGCCGCTGCGAATGCCTCATGCATGGCTTTTTCAGGTAACGCTTCACCGAACCAGACAACACCCGGGCGAACCGGCCCCGAGCAAATCGGGCAGCATGGTGGCGATTGCCGCTTTTCAACGGGAGGTTCATTGGTTGTTTCGAGCAAACCATTAAAAGCAGCAGCACAGTTGAAACAACGAGGGTGATGCAGACTGCCATGCAGGTGCAAAACATCCTGGCAACCGGCTCGCTCATGCAGATCATCGACATTCTGCGTGATCAGTGTCAGTCGAGGTACTCGGCGAGCAAGCTCGGCAATTGCATGATGGGCAGGATTGGGAGATGCCTGAAGAGTACGCAGACGACGCCACTCGTACCAGCCCCAGACCAGGTCGGGGTCTTGCTGAAAGGCTTCAGGCGTCGCCAGCGCCAGGGGATCGTAGCGAGCCCACAGACCGGTCAGCGCATCACGAAAAGTTGGAACCCCACTTTCTGCAGAAACGCCGGCACCGGTAAATACCACCACATGCCTGCTAGAGCGCAGGCCTTCGATCAGCTCCAGCGGGATGCTGCCGAACGATCCTGCGCCCATTCCCTACTACCTTTTTATCCCGACTCTTGCTTACTCAGCAGCTTTTTCTTGGGGAGCCGACTCATCGGTCGCCGCCGGAGCAGCTGCTTTTTCCTCAGGTGCCGATTCTTCTTCCGCAGCCGGAGGAGTCGCTTCCTGTTTCTTGATTCCCAACAATTCCAGATCAAACACCAGAACCGAGTTTGCCGGAATCAGCGGACTGGGGCTTTGCTCGCCATAAGCCAGCTTGCTGGGGATATAGAGCTTGTATTTTTCTCCTACATGCATCAATTGCAAGCCTTCGACCCAACCCGGAATCACGCCGCTAACGGGAAGATCAATAGGATTGCCACGCTTGTAGGAACTGTCGAAAACGGTACCGTCGACCAGGCGGCCTTCGTAATGCACGGTAACGACGTCATCAGGACCAGGCTGCGGACCTTCAGCGGCCTTGGTCACTTCATACTGCAAGCCGGATTCGGTAGTTTTCACTTCCTGGCGCTTGGCATTCTCTGCCAGGAACTTCTCACCGGTCTTGAGCGCTTCCTGATTCATGGCAGACACGCGCTCTTCAGCACGCGTCTGCAGATAGGTAAAGGCCTCCATCAGCTCTTCGTCGGAGAGCTTTTGTTCTTTCTTGCCGATCGCGTCTTCAATACCTTGGGCAACAGCTTTCGAATCGAGATCATCCATGCCTTCCTGCGACATGCTCTTGCCCATATTCAGGCCGATACCGTAGGAAGCTTTCTGCGCTGGCGTCTTCAGCTCGACGCTGGTTTGCGAATCACAACCCGCCAAAACCAGGCCAACAAGGGCCAAGGCAGATGCCAAACGTTGGTGTCTCATGCGGTTTCCTTATATAGACGCTTCAGGATAAAAGAGCGGAGCAGCTTAGCAGGCGATCTGGAAGAATGGCTACCATGCATCGCAACGAGTATCCACGAATATATTGAGAGCTTCGCCGCGCAACTTGCGTTGTTTGCATGACTGCAGGGCAAAATCAAAGAATCAGGGCTACAGATTCAACACACTTCAATCCAGCCCATAAGAAAAAAGCGGCCCGTAGGCCGCTTTCTTGATGATCACCCAACAACATAGTGATCCGGTGTGTGGCGCAGCGGACGGGACTCGAACCCGCGACCCCCGGCGTGACAGGCCGGTATTCTAACCGACTGAACTACCGCTGCGCATTACCTCGAGTTTGGTGGGTGATGACGGGATCGAACCGCCGACCCTCTGCTTGTAAGGCAGATGCTCTCCCAGCTGAGCTAATCACCCTTCACTCTCGAAGTGGGGCGCATTTTAGAGAGCCTTTTTCACCTTGGCAACCCCTTTGTGAAAATATTTTTTCAAGACTTCCAACGACTTAGCTGAGGCAGCTCAAAAACGCAACAAGAATGCAACAGACACGGCATCGTGGGGTTGGACAACCCGTACCAGGCAGGAATAATGCGCGCTTCGTTTCAGGAGTGTTTTCCGTCATGTGGTTTCGCAATCTGCTCGTCTATCGACTCACCCAGAATATAAGCCTTGATCCCGAGACCCTCGAAGCCGCACTGGCCAGCAAGCCGGCCCGCCCCTGCGCCAGCCAGGAGTTGAATACCTATGGCTTCGTTGCTCCGTTCGGCAAAGGAGAAGATGCACCGCTGGTTCACGCCAGCGAAGGTTTTCTGCTGATCGCTGCACGCAAGGAGGAACGGATTCTACCCAGCAGCGTGGTAAACGACGCACTCAAGGAAAAAATCGACGAGATCGAAACTCAGCAGATGCGCAAGGTCTACAAGAAAGAGCGCGAACAGTTGAAAGACGAGATAGTACAAAGCTTTTTGCCACGGGCTTTCATTCGAAAATCCGCAACTTACGCGGCCATAGCGCCTGCGCTAGGACTGATATGGGTAGATACATCCAGTGCTAAACGTGCCGAAGATCTGCTGTCGACACTGCGTGAAGCACTCGGCTCGCTGCCGATTCGCCCTCTGGCAATAAAGGTAGCTCCTGCGGCAACCCTGACTTCCTGGGTTCAATCCCAGCAGGCCAGCGCTGGCTTTCAGATCCTGGATGAATGCGAATTGCGCGATACCCATGAGGACGGTGGCACGGTTCGCTGCAAGCGCCAGGACTTGGCCAGTGATGAAATCCAGCGCCATCTGGGTGCCGGCAAGCAAGTCACGCAACTGGGGCTGGCCTGGCAGGACAAGCTTTCCTTCATTCTCGACGACAAGCTGATCATCAAGCGTCTGCGCTTCGAGGATTTGCTGCAAGAGCAAGCGGAGCAGGATGGTGGAGACGATGCCTTGGGGCAGCAGGACGCCAGTTTCACACTCATGATGCTGACGTTTGCGGAATTTATCCCGGCGCTGACCGAAGCATTGGGCGGCGAGGAAATTCTACAAGGTATCTGATCGATAATCCGTTAGCTGGTACTGCCTGGTTCCAGCTATACGCCCAGTGAGCGGAAAGCGACCTCGAAGAAGGTCGAGAACTCACGTGAAACGAGCTTCCAGCCCTTGCCGGACAGCGGGCCAGTCATGATCAGTGATGCTATAGAGCAAGGTATCATCCAGGCGGCCACCTCCCAGGCGCCGATGATTGCGCAATCTACCCTCCGGCGAGGCGCCCAGCTTTTCTATCGCCTTTTGGGCTCGCAGGTTGCTCGCGGCCGTCTTCAGTTGTACGCGAACCAGCTTCCAATTGCCGAATGCATGGCAAAGCATAAGATACTTGATCGTTGTATTGAGCCCGCTACCGTGCTGCTCGCTTTCCAGCCAGCTCCAACCAAGTTCGGCGGCAGGCAGATAGGCCTGGAAATCACTGAAACGAGTTGTCCCGACGATACGGTCGGCCAGGCGTATGGAAAAGATCAGGCTTTGCCCTGCTGCCTGTTCGTTCAATCCACGACGATACCAATCCGGTCGTAGCGGGCCGTTCATATAAACCAGCGATTCGTGGTTACGCTGTGCCAGATCGACCAGACAAGGGATATCTGCCTCGACCAACGGCTGCAGACGCAATGCGCCTCGCTGCAAGATGATCGGTGCTGGTCTGAACATAATGTTTCTCCTGCGATGCCGCCTTCCTTCGGTAGATCCGTAAGACGAACGGGACTTGATCGATGCCAGTGACTTGCAACGGCTTGGCGCAAGTGCAAAGACACCACATGAGACAATGGTCGCAAGTTTCGCATACGCTTATTTTAACTGCGAAACTACACACGCTTAGAGGCTCGATTCGGATAGCCGGTTACTGTTCGAATGTGCCCGGTCATGCGCTATCAGCTTCAGCGAGAGCGAACACTCTGACAAGATATAAACCAGCCTCGACCCGCCGGTATCGACACCAGGCCAAGGCAAGCCATTTTGCTGTTTCGGAGTTCGCATGACGTTGTCCAATGGGGTGATTGCCATGGTCGCCCTGATCTACATGGCCATTCTTTTCTCTCTTGCCTTTTATGGCGACCGACGCGGCCAGGCGATACCACCTCGTGTGCGGGCCTTAGTCTACAGCCTGTCCCTGGCCGTGTACTGCACAAGCTGGACCTTCTTTGGCACAGTAGGCCAGGCGGCAGTGGAGCTATGGTCGTTCTTACCCATCTATCTCGGCCCTGTCCTGCTTTTGTTGTTCGCACCGCATGTCCTGCAAAAGGTATTGGCGATCAGCAAGCAGGAGAACATTACGTCGATTGCCGACTTCATCGCCTCGCGCTATGGGAAATCGCAATTTCTGGCAGTGGTCGTGACCATGATCTGTCTGGTTGCAGTACTACCTTATATAGCACTGCAATTGAAAGGCATCGTCATCGGCGTCAATTTGCTCAGCGGTAGCGATACCGACGTGGTCACACCCCAGGCCCTGGATACGGCATTGATCGTTTCGGTTGTGCTGGCCCTGTTCATCATTTTGTTCGGCACCCGCAACCTCGATGTCACCGAGCATCATCGCGGTATGGTTCTGGCCATCGCCTTCGAATCACTAGTCAAGCTGCTGGCTTTCATTACCATCGGTGCCTATGTCACGTTCGGCTTGTTCGATGGTGCCGATGATTTATGGAGCCAGGCACAAGCCAGCACCAAACTGACCGACTATTGGCAAAAAACCATAAGTTGGCCGATGATGCTGATCCATACCAGCGTTGCACTCATGGCCATCATCTGCCTACCGCGGCAATTCCATGTGGCGGTGGTGGAAAACACCAATCCACGCGACTTCCGTACGGCTCGCTGGGTCTTTCCGCTCTATCTCGTGCTTGCCGCAGCATTCGTGGTACCGATCGCCCTTGCCGGAAAACTACTGCTTCCTGGATCGGTCTCGCCAGATTCCTACCTGATCAGCCTGCCCTTGGCGCAGGAGCGTCCGTGGCTGGCTCTCATGGCTTTCGTCGGTGGCGCTTCGGCAGCAACAGGCATGGTGATCGTAGGAAGCGTGGCATTATCGACCATGGTCTCCAACGATATTCTCCTGCCCTGGCTGCTGCGCCGCCAGAAGACCGAACGCCCTTTCGAAGCCTTTCGCTACTGGATGCTGTCGGTACGCCGGATCAGTATTGTCGCGGTATTGCTGATGGCTTATGTCAGCTATCGACTTCTCGGTTCGACATCCAGCCTGGCGACCATCGGTCAGATCGCTTTCACGGCGGTGGCTCAGCTGGCACCGGCAATGATCGGCGCCCTCTATTGGAAACAGGCCAACCGTCGCGGCGTGCTTGCCGGACTGGCTACCGGTGCCTTGATCTGGTTCTACACCTTGATCATTCCACTGCTGGGTTGGCCGCTGGATCATTTTCCAGGCCTCCAATGGCTACAAAGCAACCCGACCGGGCTCGGTATCGATCCACTGACCCAAGGTATGGTTCTTTCCCTCGTCGGTAATTCCACCCTCTTCTTCTGGGTATCGGTCATGACCCGCTCGCGGTTTTCGGAGCACTGGCAAGCCAGCCGCTTCGTGGGGCAGCAGATCAACCCGCAACCCGGTGTAAGACGGCTATTGGCAGTGCAGGTCGAAGATTTGCTGAGCCTGGCTTCCCGCTTCGTCGGTGCCGAGCGCGCCCAACAGAGCTTCCAGCATTTCGCCCGCCGTACCGGCCAGCCACTGTCGCTCAAGCAGCCGGCCGATACGCGCTGGATCGCCCACACCGAACGCTTGCTGGCCGGCGTGTTGGGCGCTTCATCGACCCGGGCAGTGGTCAAGGCCGTACTGGAAGGCCGGGACATGGAGGTCGAGGATGTCGTGCGCATCGTCGGCGAAGCTTCGGAAGTCCTAGAATTCAACCGAGCCCTGTTGCAAGGCGCGATCGAAAACATCACCCACGGCATCAGCGTAGTCGATCAATCGCAGCGTCTGGTTGCCTGGAACCGGCGCTATCTGGAAATCTTCGAATATCCGGAAGGGATGGTTTATATCGGCCGGCCGATCGCCGACATCATTCGCTTCAACGCCGAGCGCGGCCTGTGCGGCCCTGGCGATGCGGATGGCCACGTTGCCAAACGCCTGTTCTGGATGCGCCAAGGCACACCGCATACCTCCGAACGGCTATTTCCCAATGGCCGGGTCGTGGAGCTGATCGGCAACCCCATGCCGGGGGGCGGCTTCGTCATGAGCTTCAGCGACATCACGGCTTTTCGCCAGGCGGAAAAAGCCCTCAAGGAAGCCAACGAAAGCCTGGAACATCGCGTACAGGAACGTACCCGCGAGCTATCTGAACTGAATAAAGCCCTGACCGCAGCCAAAAGTGTCGCCGAAGCCGCCAATGCATCCAAAACCCGTTTTCTGGCCGCAGTCAGCCATGACCTGATGCAGCCGCTCAATGCCGCACGCCTGTTCTCGGCTTCGCTTGCCCACCAGCAGGAGGCCTTGCCCCATGAAACACAGGAGCTGATACGTCACCTGGACAGTTCGCTGCGTTCTGCCGAAGACCTCATCAGTGACCTGCTGGATATCTCGCGTCTGGAAAGCGGTCGCATTACGCCGGACTGCAATACCTTTCCGCTGGCCTCATTATTTGACACGCTAGGAGCAGAATTCACTGTGCTGGCCCAGGAATACGGTACGCAATTCCAGGTTCACGGCAGCAAGCAGCGTATCAGCAGCGATATAAAACTGCTCCGACGTGTCCTGCAGAATTTCCTGACCAACGCCTTGCGCTACGCCAAGGGGCGAGTGGTACTCGGCGTACGGCGCCACGGCAGATTCTTGCGTCTGGAAGTCTGGGACCGTGGTCCTGGTATTCCCCAGGACAAACTCAGCGTGATCTTCCAGGAGTTCAAGCGCCTGGATAGCCATCAGACGCGCGCTGAAAAAGGCCTGGGGCTTGGCCTGGCGATCGCCGAAGGATTATGCCGAGTCCTCGGCCATCCACTGAGCGTACGCTCCTGGGTCGGTAAAGGCAGTGTATTCAGCGTTACCGTACCGCTGGCGCGCGACATCATCCCTCCTCGGGTTCCCAGCGCTTATAGCGACGCGCAGCCGCAAATATTGAACGGCATGCAAGTGCTGTGCATCGACAACGAGGACAGCATTCTGACCGGGATGCACAGCCTGTTGTCACGCTGGGGCTGCCAGGTATGGACAGCTCGCCACCGCAAAGGCTGCGAACAGTTACTGGATGAAGGCATTCGCCCGCAATTGGTGCTGGTCGATTACCACCTGGATGAGGGTGAAACCGGAACCTCATTGATGGCCTGGTTGCGTACCTACCTGGGCGAACCGATCCCCGGCGTGATTATCAGTGCTGATGCCAGGCCGGAACTGGTTGCTAGCATTCATGCTGCCGGGCTGGGCTACCTATCGAAGCCGGTCAAGCCAGCCATTTTGCGCGCGTTGATAAGTCGACATCTGGCGCTTGCCTGAATCATCCGCCAAGCGATTACAGAATACGGCAACACCTCATCGAAGCGATCAGGTGTTGCCGGCTTTTTGGGTAGAAGTCAGGCAGAAAGCTCGATCAGCAGCTTGTTCAAGCGCTGTACATAACTTGCCGGATCCTTGAGAGTGTCACCGGCAGCCAGGGCTGCCTGATCGAAAAGGATACGAGACAGATCGGCAAAGCGATCTTCATCCGGCTCGGCATCGAGTTTTTCAATCAGCGGATGCTGAGGATTGATCTCGAAAATCGGCTTGGAATCTGGAACCTTCTGGCCGCTGGCTTCAAGAATCTGGCGCATCTGCATCCCCAGATCCTGCTCGCCGATGGCAAGAATCGCAGGTGAATCGGTCAATCGATGGGATACCCGGACTTCCGCCACCTGCTCTTCCAGAACGTTTTTGAGACGCTCGACCAATCCTTCCCGGGTCTTGGCTACCTCTTCCTGGGCCTTCTTGTCTTCTTCTGTATCCAGTTGACCAAGGTCCAGATCACCGCGCGTGACATCGACAAAATGTTTGCCATCGAACTCGCTGAGATAGCTCATCAACCATTCATCGATCCGGTCGGTCAGCAGCAGCACTTCGATGCCTTTCTTGCGGAAGACTTCCAGGTGCGGGCTGTTCTTGACCTGGGCAAAGGAGTCTCCGGTCAGGAAGTAGAGCTTGTCCTGCCCTTCCTTCATGCGACCGATATAGTCAGCAAGCCCGACACTCTGCTCGCCGGAAGCATCGTGCGTGGAAGAGAAGCGCAGCAGACTGGCGATTTTTTCGCGATTGGCAAAATCTTCTGCCGGTCCTTCTTTCAGTACTTGGCCGAAGTTTTTCCAAAAGCCCTTGTACTGCTCCGGCTCGTTCTTGGCCAATTTTTCCAGCATATCCAGCACACGCTTGGTCAACGCCGAACGCATAGAATCGATGACCGGATCTTTCTGCAGGATTTCCCTTGAGACGTTGAGCGATAGATCGTTGGAATCGACTACCCCCTTGATAAAACGCAAGTACAATGGCAGGAATTGTTCAGCTTGATCCATGATGAAGACACGCTGGACATACAGCTTGAGTCCCTTGGGTGCTTCACGGTGATACAGGTCGAAGGGCGCTCGGGCAGGAACATACAGCAGCGAGGTGTACTCCAGTTTGCCCTCGACCTTGTTATGGCTCCAGGTCAGTGGATCTTCGAAATCATGCGCTGTGTGCTTGTAGAATTCCCGGTACTCATCATCACTCACATCAGTACGCGGACGCGTCCAGAGCGCGCTGGCTCGGTTGACGGTCTCCCACTCCGGTTCGGCAGACTGATCCTTTTCCTCCTCGCCGTGATGCTCCTTGGGTAGCTCGATCGGCAAGGCAATATGGTCAGAGTATTTCTTGATGATGTTGCGCAAACGCCAGCCATCGGCGAACTCTTCTTCACCTTTCTTGAGATGCAGAACGATACGGGTGCCGCGTTCAGGCTTGTCGATCGATGCAACGTCGAAATTACCTTCACCCTTCGAGGACCAATGCACGCCCTCGCCGGCAGCCAGACCGGCTCGACGGGTATATACATCCACCTGATCGGCAACGATGAACGCCGAATAGAAGCCCACCCCGAACTGACCGATCAGGTGTGAATCCTTTCTCTGATCACCACTCAAATTCTTCAGAAAATCGGCCGTCCCGGACTTGGCGATAGTACCGAGGTGCGCAATCACGTCGTCGCGGCTCATGCCGATGCCATTGTCTTCGAGCGTGACGGTATTGGCGTCTTTATCGAAGCTGAGGCGTATCTTGAGTTCGGTATCGCTCTCGAGAAGCTCTGGCTTGGCCAGACTTTCAAAGCGCAACTTATCAGCCGCATCGGAAGCATTGGAGATCAGCTCGCGAAGGAAAATTTCCTTGTTGGAATACAGCGAGTGAATCATCAGATGCAGCAACTGCTTCACTTCGGTCTGGAAGCCCAGGGTTTCTTTTTGAGTTTCCACACTCATGGTAATCAGACTCCATATCGTTAATGGCAGAGGCCGCTTTGGCGGCGGTTCCAGCGAAATGGGGATCCGATACCAGATTTCAAGAGCGACAGATACACATTAGGCGCAAGACAAGGGGTCGTCTCAGAAAACGGATCGCAAAGTACGCTAAGCCGGTTGCAGCGGCCGTAGCGGCCTGAACTTACCAACGCCGATCTTGGCGCTGTTACGCCAGAGGTAATCCTCGCTCAGGTTGATGTGCTCCCAGCCCAGCGGTGACAGGTACTACAACAGGGTGTCATCGGCGGTTTGGCTGTGGTTGCGCAAGGCGTGGGTAGCTCGCTCCAGGTAGACCGTGTTCCACAGCACGATGGCGGCCGTCACCAGGTTGAGGCCGCTGGCCCGGTAGCGCTGCTGCTCGAAACTGCGGTCGCGGATTTCGCCCTGGCGGTTGAAGAACACCTCGCGAGCCAGGGCGTTGCGCGCACCGCGAGCATCACACCGGGATAACGCATGTAGTAGAGCTGCACAGCGAAGCCTAGCCGGTTGGCGGGGCCTCGTCGTTGCCGGATGATGGAGAGGTCGGTTTCGCTAAACGTGTAATGACGGATCAACTCGTCCTTGGTGTCCGGCAACGCTAGCAGGCTTTCGCGCTCGGTGACGGACAGGATCGAACGGCGGGGCATGCAGTCTCCTTCTTCTTGAAAGCGTAGGTTTACGACAAGCCCGCCAAGACCTCCGGCACGGCACGGGAAATCAAGGCATTGCCATTCTCGAAAATGTTTCTTGAAACACTATTCTCGATAACCTAGCATCTCAACGGGTTTCGATAACGGAAAGATGCCCATGCGCCCCTCGCTCGTGCTTGAGCTCAAGCGAAGTGCCGTCCGCGAAGCGGCGAGCCGCTTCCGGGTGGCCAACCCGCGCGTCTTCGGTTCGGTGCTGCATGGCACCGACCGGGACGGTAGCGATCTCGACCTGCTGGTCGATGCGCTGCCCGGCGCGACGCTGTTCGACTTGGGCGGCCTGCAAGACGAGCTGGAATCGCTGCTCGGCGTCCACGTCGATCTGCTCACTCCCGCCGACCTGCCAGCGAAGTTCCGGGCCAAGATACTCGCGGAGGCTCGGCCGGTATGAGCGAGAACCGTCTGCCTGACTACCTTGACCATATGCAGCAGGCCGCAACCGATGCGTGCAGCCCCCTGACAGGATCGCCGCCTGTCTGCCCGACCCAGTGCTGACCATCGAGGCATGGGGTCAGTCCTGAATGTGTGAGGGAGCACCGAATCATGAGCCGTAGCCGACGCAAAACGCCTATCGTGGGCCACACGACTTGCCGCAGCGAGCGCGAGGACAAGAAGCTCTGGCATCAGCGCTGGCGAACCCGTGAGCGCACTGCGCTGGCCAGTACATCGCCGGACACTTTGGACGCCCATCTGACCCTGCTGGAAAACCAGGTCAGCAATGTCTGGTCGATGGGCAAGGACGGCCGCTCCTACTGGCCCCTCAAGCGTCAGGTCGCAACGGAGGATCGCATCGCCAACCGCAAGGGATGCAACCCGCAAGAGCGCGCTTCCCTGAAAAAGCGCCTGCTACGCAAGTGGATGAGCAAATGAGCACGTCCAGCATCGAGGCGCTGGCCAGCGCCTGGTCACAGATCGCCGAGGAAGCCCTGCAGGAAGCCGACGATCCCAACGCCCGGTCATACAGGCACGAAGAAGTCATGCGAGCGATGCAGGCACACATCGACCGGGCGAGAGACAAGCCATGTTGATCGGCTATGCGCGCGTCTCGACGCAGGACCAGAACCTCGAGTTGCAGCGCGAAGCTCTGACCAGGACCGGATGCCAGAAGGTTTTCGAGGATAAGGTGAGCGGCACGCGGGCCGATCGCCCCGGCCTGGCCAGGGCGCTGGAGATGCTGCGCGAAGGCGATACCCTGGTGGTCTGGAAGCTAGATCGACTGGGCCGCAGCGTCAAGCAACTGGTCGATCTGGTTGGCGAGTTGCACAAGCAAGGCGTGCAGTTCAGGAGCCTGACCGACGCCATCGACACCGGCACGCCATCAGGCCGGTTCTTCTTCCACGTCATGGCCAACCTCGCCGAAATGGAGCGCGAGCTGACCGTCGAGCGCACCCGCGCCGGGCTGGAAGTCGCCCGGCAGCTCGGCCGCAAAGGCGGCCGCAAGCCCAAGATGACCGACAGCAAGATCGAGTCGGCCAAGAAGCTGCTGGCCAGCGGCGTCCCACCCAAGGACGTGGCCAAGAACCTAGGTGTGTCCATTCCTACGCTGTACCGCTGGATACCGGCCTCAGCGCACGCTTAGCGTACTTTGCGATCCGTTTTCTGAGACGACCCCGACAAGCACAGATCCTGCACTGGAACACCGAGGGACGGGTCACGCTGATGCTCATGCGCCATCAACGCTCGACCAGCAACCCGAGCCGTGAACTACGCCATCACAACAAAGAAGATGGACCTGGCGCCAAATAGCGTCCATACCAAGGCCGACGCGATACACGCTTGGATAAGCGATCTGCCTCTTCCTCTTCGCTAAAAACGAGGCGCAAGGCTAGCTTCATGGTTTCAAGATCAAGCATGCCGATGTCCGAACCGCCTCCATTGCTATGCAACCAGGCGCCACATCCTTCTTTCGCCGGACCGATCCATGGCTCGGCAAGCTTCACCCATGGCCCGGGGGCGAACCAAGGTACGCCGTTCACCACGGCTCGCTTGACCTCGCCGGGATGCGCTTGCTCATGGGCAAGAAACCAGTCTTCGATACGATCATCGATCCAACCATGAAACCGCCAAAACACCGGATTGACATGCGAGGAAAACGCATCGCCGAGATAGTCATTCTCCGCACGGAACCAGCGCTCGGAAAAATCCGTCATGCTGCGAGAGCCAGGCATCGGCAAGCCGCTGGTAGGATCGCGACCAATCGAAGCCCAGCACATATGCAGCCAGTCATGGATGCCCAGCTCAATATGGGAACCCAACTCCGCCAGGCACAATGTGCTGAGATATTGAGGGTCCTGGTATTGCGCTTCCCATAACTGAAAATTGCCGTAAAATCCTTCGCTGCTTTTCACATCGAACAGCCATTTATTGAACGCGTCATCACCGGGAATTTCCCAGGTAGGCGGTACGGAATAACCATTAGCGTTTTCCACGTAGCGGACAAACGCGTCCACGCCATGACCGATATAAGGCCGCGGCGCCGGCAAGCTGGTCCACGAAGGCAAATCCTGCAAGCTTCGCGCGCGCTGAATCATGTCGCGATGCATGAACAGAAAATCTTCGCCGGAACCATTTTTATGCCGATGTTTGCCCCGTGCATCACGTTCATGCTTGACCGGCCCCGGCTGCCATCCAAGCCCGCGTAATGCCTGGCGTCGCTCGTCGCTAAGACGATGCCACTTGTCCCGTGAGGCATGCCAGAGCTGGTGATACAAACGTTGTCCTGGTGAAATCAGCCAGCGATGCAGTTC
Organism: Azomonas macrocytogenes; assembly: GCF_014191985.1. Lineage (GTDB taxonomy): Bacteria > Pseudomonadota > Gammaproteobacteria > Pseudomonadales > Pseudomonadaceae > Azomonas > Azomonas macrocytogenes. The sequence continues at coordinate 12,507 of NZ_JACHXI010000020.1, read as the reverse complement.
AGGTGCGTAGGTAAGCTGCTCGCGGGCTTCTATAAAAGGAAGGCGGTTAGCTACAAACGTAGCCTGAGCCGCAGAAAACCCTGGCTGCACACCCAGACGGTGTAGACGACCATTTAGCGTTGCGCCACCACCTCCGTTGCTCCAGCCTCCCCATAGGTGATCCACAGTTGCAGTGCACTCATAAGCGTTGCCTTGCCGGTCAGATAATTTCCAACGCAATTGCGGCAGTTTGCTGGCTACTACCTCGCCATATACATTAAACAATGTTTGCTCTTTGAAAGGACGTTGCCCCAAACGTCCGGTCAATGATCGCCCTCCTGGGCCAATATCCAATAGCAGCTCAGCTCTTTCATTTGGAATTTCCGGAAAATCTGCCGCCCCCTCCAACAGACGAAAATCCCAGATGCCGATAAGACGTCCTGCCAACAACGAGTCATTTAATGGAGGAGGTGAAACGGAAGGCTCGTCAGAAGCCAACTCTTTTTCCTCCGCTTCCAGTACCTGTTGCCGAACGTAGAGACCTGCAGGTATCCCCGCGACTCCCGCTATCGCCAAACCAGTTACAAACCCTCGTCGAGAAAACTTCATCTGCGCTGCATGCCGTCCTTACGCTCGATAGTCCTACGAGCCTTGCAGCAAGAACGAAGGGTCTTCAGCCGAATTTAAGGTATCTAAATTCTTTCTAGACAGGTTCGTTATCCCAAAGTGCCGGCATTAACCAGCCTGTTTATCCATGCTTCGAGAGCACCATGGCCATACTTCACGTGACTCGTAAAAGATTCGTTTTGTTTCTGCTCATCCTTGCAGGTGCCGCTTTTCTGGTTTGGTGGTTTTTTTTTAAAACCAGTCACCCTTATCCATTGAGTGTCATGCGCAGAGCCAATGAGCTACAGGAACAAATCATCAGTTTGGATGGGCATCTTGATGTTGCTCTGAATTTCGGTAGCGAGGGCCAGGAAGTCAATCGTGACGGCGATACGCAATTCGATTTGGTCAAGGCTGCGCGAGGCCGCCTGAGCGGTGCGGCCTTGACGATTTGGTCTTGGCCAGAGTTCTGGAACGGTGAAGGCCCCCCCCGTCGTCCCACATCAAACTCTCTTGAAGCCATACGTAACGAGCTTGAGGTGCGCTATCGAATAATTACCGGCATCGCCCGGGATTATCCTAATCAGGCTGGCATTGCCTATACCCCAGACGATCTTCGCCGCCTGGTCCATGAAGGCAAATTCGCCATCATCATCAGCATGCTCAACGCTTATCCCCTAGGTGATGATTTGTCCAAGCTCGATGAATGGGCAGCCCGAGGCGTACGTATTTTTGGTCCTGGCTATGTGGCCAATAACAGTTGGACCGATTCCGCTCGTCCACTGCCTTTTCTGGGCGATACCCCAGATGCACTGGGCGGATTGTCCGAGCTGGGCAGACAAGCTGTTCACAAACTGAATGAGCTGGGTGTAGTGATTGATGTCTCGCAGATGTCCAGCAACGCCATCCAGCAAGTTACCGAACTGACTTCCGCCCCGGTAATCGCCTCGCACACTGGCGTACGGGGCCTGATGGATATTCGTCGCAATCTGAGTGATGAGGATCTGCAACGGATCAAGAACACCGGCGGGATCGTGAACATCGTTGGCTACTCCAATTACCTCAAGCCATTTTCCCGAAAAACCATCGAGAAAATGAACGAATTGCGAGCCCGATTCGATCTGCCGGATATCCAAAATATGACGCAGATGGGCACGACGACCGATCCAGTGTTTTCCATCTGGTCCGAGGAAAAATTCGGCGAATTCATCGCTCCTTTCTATGAAGTTCTGGGACAGGAACCACCAGCCACTTTGGAGCAGTACGTCGATTCGATCGACTATGCCGTCAAGAAGATCGGTATCAATCACGTTGGCATCAGCTCGGACTTCAACGACGGCGGAGGTGTGAACGATTGGGAAAACGTCGGCGACACTCGCAACGTGACCGCTGCACTCATTCAGCGCGGTTATTCGAATGAGGACATTGCCAAGCTTTGGGGAGGCAACTTTCTGCGCGTATGGGAGCAAGTGCAGAACCAAGCCAAACCTTCTTCCTGATTTTTCTCACTATCCATCAATGAGATACCTATGAGCGATCGCCGAACATTTCTCAAACAAGCCGGAATATTTACCGCCAGTCTTCCGCTCACTAGCCTGGCCGCTGCTCCGGCTACCACCCAGACATCCCGGACAACAGACAATAAATGGGTAAAGCTGCGCGACCTTTTTCAACTGGATTGGAGCTATGCACACTTCGCCAACTTCCTCATCACCTCACATCCCAAACCGGTACGCGATGCTATCGAAAGCTATCGGGCTCAGTTGGATACCAATCCCGGGCTGGTAATGGATTATGAGCGGCAAACCGTCTGGAACCTCGATGACGAAGTACGCAGCTGGGCTGGGCGCTATCTGGACGTCAAACCCGGTCAGATAGCCCTGACCGGCAGCACCACACAAGGGCTTTCGCTTGTTTATACGGGAATTCATATCAAGCAAGGCCAGGAAATCCTGACCAGTACTCACGAACACTCATCTGCCTATGAAGCGATGGAATTCCGGACCCAGAGCGATGGCACTCAGGTTCGTAAAATCCCCCTGTTCAAAAATGCATATCAGGTCTCGGCAGATGAAGTATTGGACGATATCAAACGCAACATCCGTCCCAATACCCGCGTGCTTGGCCTTACTTGGGTGCATTCAAGCAGTGGTGTCAAGCTGCCCATTGGCGAGATCGGCCAACTCGTACGCGAATTGAATCGCAACCGGGATGCCGATGATCGCATTCTATTCTGCGTCGACGGGGTACATGGTTTTGGCATCGAAAATGCCACCTTCGCCGACTTCAACTGCGACTTCTTTATTTCTGGCACTCATAAATGGCTGTTCGGAGCGCGCGGCACTGGAATCATTTGCGCGGCTTCAGAAGAAATGAAGGATATCAGCCCGACCTTCGCAACCTTCTCTCCGGGCAACAACTTTGCCGGACTCATGAGCCCGGGTGGCTATCACGCCTTTGAACATCGCTGGGCGGTCAGCAAGGCATTTGAGCTGCATTTACAACTGGGCAAGGGTGACGTTCAAGAGCGCATTCATAGCCTTAATAGTTATTGCAAACAGCGTCTTCAAGAGTTGAAGAATATTGAACTGGTAACTCCTCTGAGTCCGGAACTGTCTTCAGGCTTCACCTTCTTCAGAGTCAAAGATGTAGACCAAGAAGAAGTGGGAGCCTACCTCGTCGATAATAAAATCATTGCCGATGCTGTCTTGCGCGATGCCGGACAAGTTACCCGGATGGCCCCGAGTTTGTTGAACAACGAAGCGGAAGTCGACCGTGTCATCGACCTGTTAGCCAGAAAATACAAGCCAACAAGCTGATTGGGCAAGAAGGCTCAATAAACCGTGCCTTCGGGAAACGTACTTTCATAATGGAAAATCACATGCGCCATATTTTTCATTTTTTCGCTATCGTTTGGCTCGGTTCAATATTGATAAGCGTTGCCCAAGCAGATGAACAGCATAAGCCCGGCAGCACTTTCAAGGATTGTAAAAACTGCCCGGAAATGGTCGTGTTGCCTGCGGGCTCATTCATTATGGGAACTCCCGACGATGAAATAGGTAGGCAGGAAGACGAAGGCCCGCTGCATTCCGTTTCCTTCGCCAAACCTTTTGCCATCAGTAAATTCCACATTACCGCTGGCGAATGGGAAGCTTATGCAAAAGCGACCGGTATCAAGCTCAAAAATGGTGATACTCGACCAGGGCGTGAATGTATCGCTGGCAAACCTCGTTATCCGCAAACTCCACGCCAGCCGGCGGTCTGCATCGATTATTACGATGTAAAAGCTTACATCGACTGGCTTTCAAAACAGACAGGCAAACACTACCGCATGCTCAGCGAAGCGGAACGTGAATATGCTGCCAGAGCTGGAAGCCAGGGACCCTACCCTTTCCCGTTTGATGAACCGGGCAAGTACAGCATCGCCAAGCATGCCAACACCTATGGCCCTACCGATGGCTTCAGCTATACCGCGCCGGTCGGCAGCTTTTCGCCTAACGACTTCGGCGTTTACGACATGCATGGCAATGTCTACGAATGGGTCGCCGATTGCTGGCATGACAATTACCTCAACGCACCGACTGATGGCAGCGCCTGGATGGAAGAAAAGTGCGAGTTCTATCAGATCCGCGGTAACGATTGGATCGAACCACCAATATTTTCCCGCTCAGGTAATCGTAATCATCGCGAGCCAGACATCCGTGGCGATTGGCTGAGTTTTCGTGTGACACGGGATTTGTGAAAACCCTTGCAAGCATGATTTATCAACAACCCAAGGCTTAAATCCATCGGAACGAAACCATGACAGATCTTCTTTTCATGTTGAGCGAATTAATCATTTGAATTTTTCTTGGCGCAACTCGTTTAGTTTCTATAGCACTAGAGTTGTATAAATTATTTCAATGAGGATCAAGCGGAATGAAAATACAGGAAAGTAATGGATTACCTCCTTTTGCCAAAGCTTTACTTGTACATCGACTTTTCCAGTCCAAGGTTTCAGCAGCATTTGGAATGGCGTTCATATTTCCATTTGCAATACAAGTTCAGGCCCAAGAAGTCAATTTCAATATTCCTGCCCAACCACTATCTAGCGCCCTTCAAGCGTTCGGTTCCCAAGCTGGCATGCAGGTGCTTTTTAATTCAGAAAAAATTAAAAATCAACGTAGCAACAATATAAAAGGTGCTCTAAATCCTACGACTGCCTTAGAGCAATTATTAATGGGCACGGGAATTAGCTATAACCTTGAAGGTAATACCATTACGATTTTAGATTCGCGAGAAGCATCCGGCTCAATGAGTTTGGATGCAATGACGATAGTAGATAACCAGCTCGGCACCATCACCGAGAACACCAAATCCTATACACCCGGCACAATTGCTACCGCCACCCGCTTGGTGCTCACCCCACGCGAAACCCCTCAGACCGTCACCGTCATCACTCGCCAGCACATGGATGACTTCAACCTGACCAATATGGACAAGGTGATGGATCATACGCCAGGTATTACTCGCTCTACCTACGATAGTGATCGCTCGGAATATTACGCACGTGGTTTCCCCATCACCAACTATCAGTACGACGGCATCCCCATCCAGCGCAATGCCCAATACTCCTCCGGTAATACCCTGAGTGACATGATCGTCTATGACCGGGTCGAAATCATCAAGGGCGCCAGTGGCCTGACGACCGGTGCCGGTACTCCCGGGGCCACGCTAAATTTGATACGCAAGAAACCCACCGCCTACCTTTCCGGGCATGTCACTGCCGAGGTCGGCTCGTGGGACAATTACCGTTCCGAATTCGATATTGGCAACGCACTGAACGAGTCAGGGACTATTCGTGGCCGGCTAGCCGCTTCCATCCAGGACAAGCAATGGTTTCAGGATCACTACAAACGCTTGAACAAGGCCTATTACGGCATTCTGGAAATGGACCTGTCGCCCAATACACTCTGGACAGTGGGGTTCGACTCCAACAAAACCACGCCGACCGGCTCCAGCTGGGGTGGAGTTCCCCTCTATGACAGTGCCAACAAGCGGGTGCATGTATCGCGCTCGTACAACCCCGGCGCGGACTGGAGCTCTTACGAACAATACAGCCGCTCAGCCTTCACTCAATTGGATCATCATTTCGACAATGGCTGGGTCAGCCGAGCCTATTACACCTTTCAGGTTAATGGTTACGACGCCCAGCTCGGCTCGTTGCTTTACGGACCAGATGCCGAAACCCGTGAAGCTCAGTTGGCTGGCGGTCTCTACCGTGGCAAGACCAAGAGCCATGCAGTGGAGCTCTATGCCAGCGGTCCTTTCGAACTATTTGGACGTGAGCACGAACTGGTCATCGGTGCCAGTGCCTACCGCAATCATTGGAAAGGAGGTAATCACCACCCGTTTTCAGCCACAGCAGATGATTTTTATGACTGGAGTGGCGATATTCAGAAACCAGAAGCTGGCACAGTGACTCGTCGATTTGACCAGCTTACGAATCAACGAGCCCTCTATGCCACGGTACGTTTCAAGCCTACCGATGATCTGGCGCTGATTCTCGGTGGACGGGTCACCAACTACCACATGACACGCGATTACAACTCACGCTCTACGGGTGAGGTGACGCCGTTTGCCGGTGTGGTCTATGACCTTAACGACAACTATTCTCTTTATGCCAGCTATACGAAGATATTTTTACCCTCGAACAGCCGAGATGAAAACGATCAGCTGCTTTCCCCTAATAAAGGCAACAGCTACGAAGGTGGTATCAAAGGCGAATGGTTCAACGGTCGCCTGAATGCCAGCTTGGCCTATTTCGAGATTCGCGAAGATAACCGTGCGGTTGAAGTAGGCTGGAATTACGCTACCTACACCGGGATTTATAAAGGGATGAAAGCCAAAACCAAAGGTTTTGAAGCCGAAATATCCGGCGAGTTGATACCAGGTTGGAACATTCAAGCCGGCTATACTCATAAGATTATCCGACAGGACAACAATAATAATAAACTTTCGACTGAAGAACCGGAGGATCTATTCAAACTTTATACGACATACCGTCTTCCGGGCAGCTTGAACAAACTTACCATTGGCGGAGGTGCCAACTTTCAAGGTAAGACTTGGAATAAAAATGTCTATGATTACGATTACAACCCAGCGATCAATCGCCAAGGTTCCTACTGGTTATTCAATCTAATGGGTAAGTATCAAGTAACCGATAAGTTATCCGCAACGCTAAATATCAATAATTTATTTGATCGATACTATTATACCAATATTGGTCAATATAGCACTCGAGCTTACGGAGAACCCCGTAACATGATGCTCACTACACGCTGGGATTTTTAGGAGCATTTAATAAATCCTAGAAAACCCATATATTTAAACAATGCAAATCTACCTGTTTTCAACACAACTTAAAGGCAAGTAGATTTGCTTAATTGCAAAATATAAAATAGATATTTTCTCTATTTTTAGCAACTCGATAAAATGTTAACCAAAGGTTAAAATTCCACCAAAACACAAGCCATTAAAATAAATTAATAAACTTATGAAAATATTTTATAGGCGACACTCATGACATCAAATTTAAAAAATACATTCCCACTACCCAACGGCCAGTATTTAAATGTTGACGAAACCAATACCTGGTTAAATTTTAGTCTCGATAATACACCACTTGTAGAGCTTAACAAAAAACAAACCAGTAATACATTGACTATTTTTCCCCAAAAATGGACTTTTAAATACCGAAATCAAGCGATACAGCTAGCTAACTATTGGTTATTCACACGATATTTAAGCTACTCAAGAATCATATGGAAATCTCAAGATACTCTTGAAAGCTGTGATTCTTTATTTTTTTGCGATAAAACTAAAACCTATTATTGTGATCGTGATCAATTTTGGCAACTGCCGAATCTATGGTTAGTCAAGCCAACTGTTCCTTACCCACACCAAATGCAAATGAGTGGAGAGAAGCGTCATCCACGTCGCCCCTCAAAACCCAAAGGTGAAGTATACCGACGTTTCGACAATCACTTAAATACCTGGATATCCATACGAACCTTAGATATTAACAGCGATTTAGCACTTTTCAATTGCTGGCAGAACCTACCACGAGTTTCGAAGTTTTGGCAGGAAAGTGGTGATTTAGAACGGCATCGAAAATATTTACAGAAGTTAAAAGATGATCCCCATACGCTTACCTTGATAGGCTGCTTTAACGACGAGCCTTTTGCATACTTTGAAGCTTATTGGGCCAAAGAAGATCGTATATCCCCATACTATGATGTATCCGATTATGATCGTGGTATTCATATGCTGGTTGGAGAAGATCACCACCGCGGACCACATAAAGTAACAAGTTGGTTATCGGGACTCGCTCATTATTTATTCTTAGATGACCCACGAACTCAACGAATTGTGGCAGAACCACGTGCAGATAATGAGCGGATGATCAATTATATGATCAAAAATCGGTTTCATTGTTGCCGCGAATTTGACTTCCCCCATAAACGAGCGGCACTTATGCTTATGAGTCGTGAATCCTTTTTCGATCATTGTAACCTAGCTTAATTGCAAAATACTTTCACCTAAGTATTCGGGGTGTGCCTGGTCGGGTGATCGACGCAGCAGGCGGGGCTGGCTTGTGGTCTACGCCGCCCCCCCACAGTTTCGGCGGTAGCGGCGCCTTGCCTTCCAACGTCAGCACCAATCCTTAATAGTAGCCACGAAGTCCGTTGCACTGGTCGGCATGATCCATGTGTCTCGCACAGCCAGATAATTTTTAAAGCGCTCTTTCATTATGACGATAAACTGGGCCAGAAAACTATCTAATTATGCCTCTGTTTCCTTGATACAGTAAGACTACTATATGAATTGTGAAAAATAAAAGCTAAAGACTGAATAAAAAAGGATTCTATTCAGTCCCCGCTTGATAACTTATTCCAGACAAACAGTAATTGCAGACATCGAAACAGGGTCCAATAAATCTACAAGCTCATCAAGTAAGCTGTTTTTGTACATCAATTCAAAATGTCCGCCTTGCACTGTATGATCCATAACTCGATACGGAATCTGCACTGAAGAAATATTATTTTCTTTAGTAACTTCAGGGTTCCACCAGCAATGTATCGCTACTTGAGGTATAGCTGGAGCTTTTGCTTCGAAAGCCAGCTGTTTGAGATGATTACCAACCGTAAAAATATGCGTCAACTCTACAGTGCTAAGCACAGCCGACGCATCATTCGCAATAAAATTTGGTAAAGCCAGCGCAGCCTCAATGATTCGTTTAACGACCTTGTTGTCATAACTTTGCATCTCCAAGCCAGAAAGCAATGAGCTTACTTCTTCCAAGGGAAGCTTCAGTACAAAAGCAAGATAGTAGGACAGATCATCCCGCCAGTCACTAGGCGCAGAGCCTCCAACAATAAAGCTATCTACCAACCCGGCAAAGACTACCTGTTCGCCTTGAGATTCCAATTCATAGGCTACTAACAACGCAAGAGTTCCACCCAAGGACCAGCCAAGTAGATAATAGGGTCCTTCAACCTGAATTTGCCGAATACGCTGAGCATAGTCTTTAGCCATTTGTTCGAGCGATATATCTTGCCAAGCAGAATCAAATAACATTCGACACTGGATACCATAGACCGTACGCCGTCTGTTAAGACGTCGAGCGAGAGGTTCATAATCAAATACAGTACCGAAACCTCCATGTAAACAAAATAACGGTGGAGAGTCCTCAATTAGCGTATTCAATAGCAGCAATGAGTCTGGAATGTGTTGTATAGAAGTATTCTCCATAAAACCACTCAGCTCCCTAATATAGGGTTTCTGCATCAAATCTCGCAACTTTAGATCTAGCCCCAATTCAGGGCAGGTGCGAACTTTAGATATCACTTTTAATACCTGTAACGAATCCCCTCCTAATTCGAAGAAATTATCATCAATGCCTATACGGGATATTCCAAGGACCTCCGCCCAGATTGCGGCCAATGCCTCTTCTAGCTTATTGCGTGGAGCGCGATAAATTTTGGTAGTCCAATCTGGCTCAGGTAGGGCTCGCCGATCTATCTTTCCGCTTGTTGTAAGCGGCAGGCTATCTAACTGGATGATTCTGGTCGGAACCATATAATCGGGAAGCTGCATTCGCAATGCAGCACTCAAAGCTTGTTCCGATCCACGCTCTAACATACCCGTTACATAGGCAATCAAATATTTGCCAATAGCATTTTCATGCACAGTAACGACAGCTTCCTTTATACGTGGCAAAGTGCGTAGGTGAGACTCGATCTCACCCAATTCAATACGAAAACCGCGAATTTTAACCTGCTGATCGAGACGCCCAAGATAATCGATCAAACCATCTTGCCGTTGCCGAACGATATCGCCAGTTCGGTAAAGTCGACCGCCGTCCACAGTAAAAGGATTGGGAACAAAGCACCCAGCGGTTAATGCCGGACGAAGTAGATAACCACGCGCCAAACATTCTCCGCCAATAAATAACTCTCCAGCTATGCCCACAGGAAGGAGATTTAGATCGTTATCAAGTATGAATACCTCACGCTTAGCAACAGCATGACCAATTGGTGCATAGGGTGCAGCACAGTGTTCACTCGCCGCAGCCCGCCAGAGCAACGGAGTCACTACAGTTTCGGTCGGACCATAACCATTTATCAGCCACTGTGGCTTGAGAGTTCTCTTGACTCGCTCGAAGCTAGCCTCGGATACCGCTTCACCACCGAAACAATAGGTATGAACTATTGGAGGCGTCGCTAAAAGTTCAGCCGCCTCGGCCAGTTGCATTAAATATGCAGGCGGAAAGCAGGCGACATTGATTTGATGGTTCCGTAATACCTCTAGGGTCTGTTCCGCAGTCCATAGGCCTTCATCGCGGATGACCAAGCGTCCTCCAGACATCAGTACACTCAACCAGCGCTCCTGAGCACCATCGAAGGCAAAAGACATGAAGTGGAACTCACGAGAATTTTCTCCCAGCTCATATAGGTCAATAATACCTTGACAATGCTGGGCTATTGCCCCGTGAGCAACCGCTACTCCTTTTGGCAACCCGGTAGAACCGGATGTATAGATCAGATAGGCCAAATTTTCTGTATGTAAATATGCCGGAGTGACTATCGTCGATGAATCCAAAATCGGAAGATCATCTATATTCAGGCAGATTAAGTTATCAACAATGGCTAACTGTTGGTTTATCCGGCTATTGGTTAACAGCAAGGCCATTTGCGAATCGGCCATCTGGTAGGCCAACCGTTCTGCAGGGTAAGAAATATCCAGTGGAACAAACACACCTCCTGCCTTGAGAATAGCTAAAAGAGCTAGTGGTAGTTCGACTGAGCGGGGTAACGCGACTCCAACTCGAACTTCAGGACCTACTCCCTTCTGTATCAAGCAGTTAGCTAGATGATTAGCGCGCCGCTCCAATTCTGCATAGTTGAGGCATTGTTCCCCACAAATCAACGCAGGAGCATTAGGACGGGCCATCGCTTGACGGGCGATCACCTCATGAACAAACTTCACTGGAGCGCCTGGACGAATGTCAAGATTTTGCGGCGGAAGAAAATTCGAGGAAACAGGTAAGATGCCAAGGTTTCCAATTGGACACAAAGCATCTTGAATTAGAGTAGCCAGCAGAATATTAAAATAATCCCGAATTCGTTCCGCTCCAGTATCAGAAAAAGCCTGACGTAAATAAACGAATTCGATGGTCAACGTCTCGTCAAGATTAACGCCAAGACCCATAGCAAAGTTAGTGACATCATGAGAGAACGTAGTACCAAAATTCAACTCGTCATTGCCAAGAAGTTGTAGGCGCTGATCCAGCGGATAATTTTCAAAAACCAGGATACTGTCGAAAATAGGTTGACCACTTTGTCCAGCCCAACGCTGTATATCTTGCAATGGAGCATGCTCGTATTCTCGAGCATACAAGTTATATTGCTGTAGTTCACGTAACCAGTCACCAACAGTCTTCTGTGAATCTATTTGCTGAATTATCGGCAAAGTATTAATGAATAGCCCGAGAAGGTTTTCAACTCCAGCCAAACCAAGTGGCCGTCCAGCAACAGTAGCACCAAAAGTAACGATCGATTGGCCAGTATACTTCTGTAGCAACAGTAGCCAAGTTGCCTGAATCAAGGTATTGACGGTAACTCGCTGGGTTAGAGCGAACCTCTTGAGCGCACTGGTTCTTTCCTTATCACAACGCAAATAGTATTCAGCATGACCACTTCGGCCTTTCTCAGAAACGGGAACTACACAAGTAGCCAGGCAAGTTGGCTCATTAAGCAGGAGCAACTTACTTTTCCAAAAGTGCTCTAACTTCTTTTTATCCTGACATTTCAACCAAGCGATATAATCACGGTAACTCCTGTCTGTCGAAAGCACCGAGTCTCCGAAATATAGGGCTAAAACCTCTCCCATTAATTGAGAGCGACTCCAACCATCCATTAATATATGATGACTGGTCCAAATCAGCTGATAATGATTTTCAGCTAGACAGACCAGTAGAACACGTTGTAATGGAGGAGAAGTCAAATCGAATCCCAACTTACACTCATCCAAAGCCAATTCTCTCAATTGCTGCTCGCCAATCTCACGATCACGCCAATCTATTATGCGAATCGGAAACTCGACGGAGCGCATTACAAACTGGAGAGGCTCATGAAAATCGCTTTGCCAAACAAAGCCAGTTCGCAAAATATCATGGCGCGCTACCGCTGCTTGCCAAGCCAACCGAAAACGATTTACATTGAGTCCCACTACAGAGACATTCAATTGATTGATATACAACCCTGATTCTGTGCTTTCGACAGAATGGAACAGCATGCCCTGCTGCATCGGCGAGAGCGGGTAGATATCGCTGATCTGGGCGGACGGGATGTTCGCGGTCAACTGGTCCAGCTGTGCCTG
>NZ_JACHXI010000019.1 GCF_014191985.1 Azomonas macrocytogenes | reverse complement strand
TGCAAACTCGCGGGGTTATCTGGCTGGGCCCTGAATTCTGCGGGTTTGCTCTTCTTCATCAACGCCTCTGGCTCGAAACGTCAACAGCCCCTAGCTGAATACGCACAGGATTGTCGGTTTCGGCGACGGCCATACTGCACCGTGATCGATGAAAAAACTGTGACCGATCCATGTGTGTTTTTGATTATATATTTATAATTAAAAGATATACAACCGAGCAGAGTGAACGTGGTCACAGCCAGGCATCAGTAATGACATGCCTGCAAGCTACTTACATGCTCGGTGTTCAGTGGTCAGGGCAGGCAAACGAAAAGGTTCGTCGTGCGATTACCGCGCGCTGCCTGGCAGATTTTGCAAGTTCGCCTGGGTGATACTGCTGCCAGGTGGCACGCTGCGGGTCAGCCAGACATTGCCACCGATGGTGGAGCCCTTGCCGATAGTGATACGCCCGAGGATGGTGGCACCGGCGTAGATCACCACATCGTCCTCGACGATCGGATGGCGCGCCTGACCCTTCTGCAGATTGCCGGATTCGTCGACATCGAAGCGCTTGGCACCGAGAGTCACGGCCTGATAAATGCGCACATGATTGCCGATGACTGCGGTTTCACCGATCACCACGCCTGTGCCATGGTCGATGAAAAAGCTGTGGCCAATCTGCGCTCCCGGATGGATATCGATGCCGGTGGCCGAGTGGGCAATTTCCGCGCTGATGCGCGCCAGGAGCGGCAATCCGGTCTGATACAAATGATGCGCCAGGCGATGGTGAATAACCGCGAGGATACCGGGATAGCAGAGCAAAACTTCATCGACGCTACGCGCCGCCGGATCGCCGTTGTAGGCAGCGATCACATCACTGTCGAGTAAACGCCGCAAATTCGGCAAGGCAGCAGCAAAATCGCGGACGATCCGTACTGCCCGTGCTTCCAGATCCTTTTCGGCCTCACCGCGCTGGCGAGCGGCGTAGCGCAGCTCCAACTGGACCTGGCCCAACAGGTTGTTGAGCGCATTATCGAGGGTATAGCCAACATAGAAGCTCTCGCTTTCTTCACGCAGGCTGCTAGGGCCAAGGCGCATGGGGAACAATGCACCACTCAGGGCAGCGAGAATATCAGCGACAGCCTGACGCGAAGGCAACTCACGGCCACCCAGTTCGCGAATCCGCCCGGTACTGCTGCGCCACTCGGCACGGGCGGCACGCAACTCTTCGACAATCCGCTCCAGCTGCCAGTTGACCGGTTGGGCCACCGTTTCCAGCAAAGCATGAACAGAATCATCGATAGCCGAAGGCTGCTTGGACATAGAGACTCCTTGTTATTGACCGCCTGGCGGTCTGGTCCAAAAAAGTGAAAGAAAAGAAAGGCCTGGTTTTCAGTCCTGCACCCAGGGCAGGCCCCAATGCCGCCAGCCACCCGCTTCACCGCGTTGCCGCTGGGTATCGAGATCACCCTCGAAGCCCTCCAGCACATTGAAGACCTGGGTAAAGCCTGCGGCGGTTGCAGCCGTTGCGGCCGCATCGGAACGCTTGCCACTACGACACAGCAAGACCAGGATACCGTCACGCCCGGCCTTGAGCTCCAGTTCACGCAAAAAGCGCGGATTCTTGATCATCGCTGGCCCGGTCTGCCAGGCCACATGCAAGCTATCCGGCACATGGCCGACGAATTTCAATTCTTCTGCCGTGCGCACATCCACCAAAGTCACCAGACCACTCTGTAATAACGCCCAGGCTTCCGGCGGATAGAGGCTACCAGCATATGCCAAGCTATTTTCAACCGCTCGAGTTCGCCCACGAGCAAGCAGTTCATCAGCGCTGGTAGCAAGCACCGTGCGTACATCGGTGGGCCTTCTTACAATGGCGGAAGGCACATGGGCAACAACAGACATAAAAGGCTCCTTGATCGGCGGATCAGATTCCGCAGGCGATCTGTCGCGCTGCGGTGAAGCCACTTTATGCAACCTTTATATTCCAAAAAAGTAATTTTTTATTTTATTTATATTCAAAATTGAAATATATAGCCTTTTACTCCTTGCCCTGTTTCCTCTCAATCACCTTGGATAACTGCATCACATCCTTATGAAGCAGCTCACATCAGACCACCGACAGCTAGCTACCAAGCCAGCATGCCAGGGCAGCAGATCACAGCAAAGGCAGGCTGTAGGTGAGGTAGATACGATCCTCGTCGAGATCGCGCCCGGTTCTTACATCAGTACGGAAAGTTGCATGCCAGTAACTCAGGCCAACTCCCTTGAGTATCCCGCTCTGGACCGTATAGCTGAGGCGTAGATCGCGTTCCCATTCTTTCTGGTCGCTGCCGCCAGCAGCATCAACATTATCACCACGCAGGTAAATCCCCAGCGCTTTCAGGCCCGGAAGGCCAATGGCAGCGAAATCGTAGGAATAACTAACGCGCCAGGTACGCTCGCCGGCATTGAGGAATTTGGCAAACTGGCTGTCGGTAATCAGGTAAGAGGTATAGCCATCGCCTTGGTTGAGTACCGGAAAGTCACTATTGCCGGACATTCGCTGCATACCAGCGGTCAACTCGTGCCCTGCCACATTGTAGGTAAAGTTGATACTCCAGGTACGGTTATCTACCTCGCCACTATCCGAATCGCCAGGCGACCAGTAACCACTACTGCGATACCCCTGGGCGCGGCCGGAAGCATGGCTATTTCTGCCGGCGGAATAACTGTTGAAATAACGCAGATCGGTTTTCAGCGACTGCTTTTCGCCAATTGGCAGCACATGGATCAGGCCGACGAAATGCTGCTCGTAGAATTTTTCCAGGTTGCCGTAGTAGTACTGCAGCGTCAGGTCCTTGGTAAGGTTGTAGTCGAGCCCGGCATAGTAAAACTTGTTGCTGAAGTGGCCAGTCTGGGCATTGTTGGAGCCCGCAATGGACAGAGACTCACTGTTGGTAGAACTACGTCCCTTGGCACGCTCCAACTTGCCGGCAATCAGCGTCAGGTTGTCAATTTCCTTGGAGACGACCTGGGCACCGCTGAACGTCTGCGGCAGCAGACGACCGTCGTTGTAGGACACTACCGGCAACCTCGGTAGCAAGGTGCCCAAGCGTACTTCAGTCTTGGAAAACCTTATCTTGCCGGTTGGCAAGATACTGCCGTAGCTGTGCACCGCCCGGCCACCATGATCGGTGGGGAACAATTGCCCGCTGTAGCTGGCACTGCTCGGGTTGTAGTGAGTGCCCTTGCCCGAATCGAGCCGTATCCCCCAAAGACCCAACGCATCGATACCGAAACCAACCGGGCCCTCCGTATAGCCGGACGTGTAGTTGAGGTTGAATCCTTGGCCCCACTCCTCCAGCTTGGACGGGTCGGCGGAACCTGAGCGGTTATCCTGATTGAAATAAAGGTTACGCAGGCTAAGGGTCGCTTTGCTGTCCTCAAAAAAGCCGGCGGCACTGGCCGACTGGATGCCCATGCCGAAAGCGGCAACCAGGACCAGGGACGATCTGTTCATGCTCGATGCTCCAAATGCAGTGTAATACACGAATCTGCTGGGGCTCGAATGACAAGCGAGCCCCTTGATGAGCTCGATGCGGTGGTCCGCTGTCGGCAGGGGGCGAATTTAGACGAGTAAATTAATTCTTAAAAAGAATTTATTTCTCTCTTTAAATGAAAAAATTGCATATTACACACAATCTAAAATGCCTATAGATATTCTAAAAGGCTATTTTATTTTTTATTTACCAATAGTTAGGGTATATGTACCGGACTACCGGAGCACCGCCAACCAGCCAGCTTCGGTTCATCTTCGCGATGCCGTAGCGGCTTATCCGAAGATGAGGTTCACATGACCAGTCAGCTTTCCCCTCCACTTACCGCGCAACAAGCGTCCATCGTTCTCGAAAGCGATCAGGATGCAGCTCCGCCCCTGCTACCGGTCCAGACTATCGAACATGCCGGACAGGCCCTTGAAGCTGCCCGTTCGCTGGCTCGCGCAGCCCTGACCGAAGCGGCGCTGCGGGACAGCGAACGCAAGCTGCCATGGAACGAAATCGAAAGATTCACCAGCAGCGGCCTGGGCAGCATCGCCATTCCACGCCAGTACGGTGGACCAGGCTTATCGTTCGTCACCATTGCCGAAGTGTTCCGCACCATTTCCCAGGCCGATCCATCTCTCGGGCAGATTCCGCAAAATCATTTCGGCATCATCCAGCTACTTCTGGCCAGTGGCAGCGAAACGCAGAAACGCCGCCTGCTCAAGACCGTGCTGGAGGGCTGGCGGATCGGTAATGCCGGCCCCGAACGCAACAGCAAGCACACCCTGGATGTCCGGGCGCGAATCGTCAGTGACGGCGGCAATTACGTGCTGAGCGGTGAAAAGTTCTATTCCACCGGTGCGTTGTTCGCCCACTGGATCGCCGCCAAGGCCATCGATGACGAAGGCCGCCTGGTGCTGGCCTTCATCCCACGCGGCACGCCAGGGCTGCGCATCCTCAACGACTGGTCCGGCTTCGGCCAGCGCACTACGGCCAGCGGCACCATATTGCTTGATCGAGTGCCAGTCGCAGCCGAGAACATCATTCCTATTTGGAAACTGGTAGAACAGCCGAATATTCAAGGCTCCAGCTCGCAACTGGTCCAGGCTGCCATCGACGTCGGCATCGCCCGCGCCGCCCTGGAAGATACCATTGCCTTCGTCCGAACCCAGGCGCGGCCATGGATCGATGCTGGCGTCGAACGAGCCGGCGACGATCCCTACGTGATTGCTGACATTGGCCGCCTACAGCTCGACCTGCATGCCGCCGAGTCGCTGTTAAAAAGAGCCGGACGGGTGCTGGACGAAATCAATGCCGCGCCCATCGATGCCGACTCCGCCGCCCGCGCGTCCATAGCAGTAGCCGAAGCCAAGGTACTGACCACCGAGATTTCCCTGGCTGCCAGCGAGAAGCTGTTCGAACTGGCCGGCAGCCGCGCCACTCTCGCCGACTACAACCTCGATCGCCATTGGCGTAACGCCCGCACCCACACCCTGCACGACCCGGTGCGCTGGAAGTATCACGCTATCGGCAATTACCACCTCAATGGCGCCAAACCCGCCCGGCATTCCTGGATCTGAACGGAGCACGCTCATGAACGCAATCGTCAAAGACAATCGCCGTGATACGACACAAGCCACCGCCCTGATTCAGAGCGATGCCCAGGCCCTGGAAGTAGCCGAAGAACTGGCCGCGATCTTCGTCCGCGAAGCGGCCGAGCGCGACCGCGAAAGACGCCTGCCGCATGCCGAACTGGAGCAATTCTCGCGCTCCGGACTGTGGGGCATCACGGTACCGAAGGAATACGGTGGTGCCGATGTTTCCGCCGCCACCCTGGCCAAGGTCGTAGCTCGGATTTCCCGCGCCGACAGCTCTCTTGGGCATATCCCACAAAATCACTACTACGCCCTGGAGCTGCTCCGGCTGAACGGTAGCCCGGTGCAGCAACAACGTCTCTATGCCGAGGTATTGAGTGGTGCCCGCTTTGGTAATGCCCATGCCGAACTGGGGACCCGTACAGCTCAGGATCGTGCTACCCGCCTGCGGCACGACGGCAGCGGCTACCGCATCGATGGTCGCAAGTTCTATTCCACCGGGGCTCTGTTTGCCCAGCGCATCCCGACTTCAGCAGTCGACGAGGATGGCGTGCTGCAATTCGCCTTCGTGCCGCGCTCGGCCTCAGGGCTGAAGATAGTCGACGACTGGTCAGGGTTCGGCCAGCGCACCAGCGGCAGCGGCTCGGTAATATTCGATAACGTACGCGTCGAAGCCGACGATATCGTGCCGCTGCAACCGGTCTTCGAACACCCAACCCGCCTCGGGCCGTTCGCGCAGATCCTGCATGCTGCCATCGATGCCGGCATTGCTCGCGCCGCCTATGAGGATACTCTGGCGTTCGTCCGGGAACATGCGCGCCCCTGGATCGATTCGGGCCATGAACAGGCCAGCAACGATCCACTGACCCTGGCCGAAATCGGCCGTCTCACCGCCCGCCTGCATGCGGCCGAAGCGCTGTTGGAAGAAGCCGGAGAAGTGCTCGATCAGGTGCAGGACGAAGCGAATGCCTCGGCAGTGGCGGCCGCCTCCATCGTCGTAGCCAAGGCACGCGCAATCACCACCGAGATATCCCTGAATGCTGCCAGCAAATTGTTCGAGCTCTCCGGCAGCCGCGCCACTCTCGCCGCACACAATCTCGACCGGCACTGGCGCAATGCACGCACCCATACCCTGCACGATCCGGTGCGCTGGAAGTACCACGCCATTGGCAACTACTACCTCAACGACACCCTGCCGCCGCGCCGGGGAACAATCTGATGGCCGGAAAACAGATACTGCTCAACGCGTTCAACATGAACTGTATCGGCCACATCAACCATGGCCTGTGGACGCATCCGCGCGACCGCTCCGTTGAATTCGACACGCTGGAATACTGGACCGATCTGGCTCGGTTGCTGGAGCGCGGCCTGTTCGATGGGCTGTTCATCGCCGATATCGTCGGCGTCTATGACGTCTACCAGAACGGTATCGACCTGACACTCAAGGAAGCCATTCAATTACCCGTGCACGACCCGTTGCTGATCGCTTCAGCCATGGCCAGCGTCACCCGGCACCTCGGCTTCGGCCTGACCGCCAACCTCACTGAACCGCCTTACGTGTTCGCCCGGCGGCTGTCCACACTCGACCATCTGACCCGTGGCCGGATCGGCTGGAATATCGTCACCGGTTATCTGGAAAGTGCAGCCAAGGCCATCGGCCGGCAAGCTCAGGTCGAGCATGATCGCCGCTACGATCAGGCCGACGAATACCTGCAGGTGCTCTACCAACTCTGGGAAGGCAGTTGGGAAGACGATGCGGTGCTGGCCGATCGTAAGCGCCGCATCTATGCCCAGCCGGACAAGGTGCACAAGGTCCACCACCATGGCGAGTTTTATCAGGTCGAGGGCTATCACCTCACCGCACCATCGCCACAACGCACACCGCTGCTGTTCCAGGCCGGCTCCTCCGAGCGCGGCCTACGCTTCGCCGGACAGCATGCCGAAGGTGTTTTCATCACTGGCCAGAATAAGGCAGTGGTACGCGAACAGGTCGAACGGGTTCGCCAGAGTGCGCTAGTGGCCGGTCGATCGGCGCAAGCGATCAAGGTATTCATGGGGATCAGCGTGATTGTCGCGCCCACCGAAGCCGAAGCCCGCGACAAACATGCCGAATACCTGCGCCATGCCAATCCCGAGGCAGGCCTAGCACACCTTTCCAGCTCCACCGGCATCGACTTTTCCCGCTATGCCCTGGATGAACCGATCCGCTACCAGAAGACCAACGCCATCGAATCAGTGACCAAGACCTTCACGGCAAAAGACAGCGGCTGGACCCGGCGGCGCCTTCTGGAGCAGCACGCCTTGGGCGGACGTTACCCGCTGCTGGTGGGCTCGCCCATTCAAGTCGCCGACGGACTGGAAAGCTGGATCGCCGAAACCGGGCTGGACGGCTTCAACTTGACCCGCACGGTAACCCCGGAAAGCTATGCCGACTTCATCGACCTGGTGATTCCCGAACTGCAGTCCCGTGGCTCATACAAGACGGCCTACGCCGAAGGCACTCTGCGCGACAAGGTATTCGGCCAGGGGCCGCGCCTGCCGCAAGGTCATCCTGGTGCTGGCTGGCGCAACCTGGGCCAACGGGATACTCAACACCGAACAGCGATCTAACCTCATCGAGAAAAAGGAATCCCAAAATGCTGCACCGATTGATGGCTAGCCACAACTGGCTGAAAACCCTGGGCGCCGCTGCTCTGCTCGCCATTGTCGGCCAGGGCCAGGCTGCCGATTACACAGAACCGCTCAAGCTCGGCACGACTGCCGCCTTCGCCCCACCTCTGGAGGCCGCGGTCAACGTCGCCGAGAAACAAGGCCTGAAAGTCGAGTTGATCGAATTCAGCGACTGGATCGCCCCCAACGTCAGCCTGGCCCATGGCGATATCGACGTGAATTACTTCCAGCACATTCCCTTCCTGGAAAACGCCAAAAAGGAAGGTGGCTACAATCTGGTGCCCTACGCGCCTGGCGTCATCAATAATGTCGGCCTCTATTCGAAACGCTATAAAAACCTCAGCGAATTGCCCGAAGGCGCTCAGGTCGCCATCGCCAACGACCCAGTGAATGGTGGGCGCGGCCTGCAACTGCTGCAAAAAGCCGGACTGATCACCCTGAAGCCCGGCGTCAGCCACAAGGCAACCCTGGCCGACATCACTGCCAACCCCAAGCATCTGAAAATCATCGAGCTGGAAGCAGTACAACTGGTGCGTGCCTATGAAGACGTGGATCTGGTGCAGGGCTACCCTGCCTATATTCGTCTAGCCGGTACTTTCGATCCCTACTCTGCCCTACTGTTCGACGGACTGGATCACCCGGAATACATCATTCAGTTCGTCATCCGGCCGGATCACGCGGACGATCCACGTCTACGCAAATTTGTCGATATCTACCAGCATTCGCCGGAGGTTCGTGCCGCCCTGGATAAAGCCCATGGCACGCTCTATCAACCCGGCTGGGAAAACCGAACGGCAGGGACTGGTTCATGAACAGCCGTGCCGCTCAATACAAGCAGGCCGACGATTTGCCTGATTTTTCCTTGCTCTCGGCGTCATCGACGCCACAGCCGGTCGCGGTGCAGGAGCCTGCGGATATCCATCTGCGTTTCGAAGGAGTCAGCAAGACTTACCTCACCGCCCAAGGACCGGTGCCGGCTCTGCAGAGCATCGATCTGGAAATCCGGCGCGGCGAGATCTTCGGCATCATTGGCCGTAGCGGCGCCGGTAAATCATCACTACTGCGCACCATCAATCGCCTGGAGCAACCCAGCAGTGGCCGGATACTGATCGACGGGACAGACATCGCCAAGCTGGACGAAAATCGCCTGGTCGCACTGCGCCGGCGCATCGGCATGATCTTTCAGCACTTCAACCTGATGTCGGCCAAGACTGTGCGCGACAACGTCGAACTACCGCTCAGGGTAGCGGGTGTGCCGCGTGAAGCACGGCGGCGCAAAGTCGACGAACTGCTTGCCCTGGTCGGCCTGGACGGCAAGCACGACGTCTATCCGGCACAACTTTCCGGTGGCCAGAAACAGCGCGTCGGCATTGCTCGCGCCTTGGTTCACAACCCCGAAATCCTGCTGTGCGACGAAGCCACCAGCGCACTGGACCCGGAAACCACCCAGGCGATCCTCGCCCTGTTGCGTGAGATCAATCGCAGCCTGGGCCTGACCATTGTGCTGATTACCCACGAAATGGCGGTGATCCGCGAGATCTGCCAACGTGTCGTAGTACTGGAAAAAGGCCAGGCAGTGGAACAGGGGGCAGTCTGGCAGGTATTCGGCGAGCCGCATCATGCAACGACACGTAGCCTGCTCGCGCCACTGCGCTATGACTTGCCAGCCGACCTACAGGCGCGCCTGCGCCAACAACCGGAGCAGCCAGAGGATACGCTGCTGCTGGATCTGCTTTTCACTGGCATCCATGAGCCGGACCTGGCAGCGTTGGGCAACGTCCTAGGCGGGCGCATCGGACTGCTCGGCGGCAATGTCGAGCGAATTCAAGGGCGCGCCGTGGGACATCTGCTATTGACCGTCGCCGGATCATCCCTGACGGCCAATGAATTGGCGAACCAAGCCCGCCATCTGGCGGACAGAGTGGAGGTGTTGGGTTATGTCGCTGCTGCTTGAACGACTCTGGGCGAGCCTGCTCGATACGTTACTGATGGTCGGCGTATCCTCGTTGATTGCCCTGCTCGCCGGAATTCCACTGGCGGTATTTCTGGTCACCAGCGGGCGCGGCGGAATCTTTGAAGCCCCCCTGGCCAACCAAGTGCTGGGCAGCATCGTCAACCTGTTCCGCTCGATACCCTTCTTGATCCTGATGGTGGCGCTGATTCCGTTCACTCGCTTGCTGGTCGGTACCAGTTATGGAGTCTGGGCCGCGGTGGTGCCGCTGACCATCGCCGCCACGCCATTCTTCGCCCGCATCGCCGAAGTCAGCCTGCGTGAAGTGGATCACGGCCTGATCGAAGCAGCCCAGGCGATGGGGTGCCAGCGCCGGCATATCGTCCGCCACGTTCTGCTGCCTGAAGCGCTGCCGGGAATCGTCGGTGGTTTTACCATTACCCTGGTGACCATGATCAACGCCTCGGCCATGGCTGGTGCTATTGGTGCCGGTGGCCTGGGCGATCTGGCTTACCGCTATGGCTATCAGCGCTTCGATAGTCAGGTGATGCTGACCGTGATCGTCGCTCTGGTGGCACTGGTCACCCTGGTACAGTTCGGCGGCGACCGCCTGGCCCAGAAACTCGATCGACGTTAAGCCGGGCGCTGCTGCATTTCGGCGAGCTGTACAAGGAGTCAACTCGCCGGCTTCGAGACAGGCTTCAATTCGTACCACTGGGCACGTTCTGCGAGTTCGCCTGGGTGATGTTGCTGCCCGGCGGAACGCTACGGGTCAGCCACACATTGCCACCGATGACGGCTCCCTTGCCGATGGTGATACGCCCGAGGATGGTGGCACCGGCGTAGATCACCACATCGTCCTCGACGATCGGATGGCGCGCCTGGCCCTTCTGCAGATTGCCGGATTCGTCGACATCGAAGCGCTTGGCACCGAGAGTCACGGCCTGATAAATGCGCACATGATTGCCGATAACTGCGGTTTCACCGATCACCACGCCTGTGCCATGGTCGATGAAAAAGCTGTGGCCGATCTGCGCCCCCGGATGGATATCGATGCCAGTGGCGGAATGGGCAATTTCCGCGCTGATGCGCGCCAGGAGCGGCAATCCAGCCTTGTACAGGCGATGCGCTATGCGGTGATAAATCACTGCCAGGATACCGGGATAGCAGAGCAAAACCTCATCGACGCTACGCGCCGCCGGATCACCGTTGTAGGCGGCAATCACATCGGTATCGAGCAGGTGGCGCAGATCCGGCAGAGTCGAAGCGAAATCACGCACGACGCGTATTGCCTGCGCATCCAGATCGCTTTCGACAGCCTCCTGCTGATGGGCCGTGTAGCGCAACTCCAGGCGGACCTGGCCGAGCAAGGTATTGAGCGCATTGTCCAGGGTATAACCGACGTAGAAATCCTCGCTCTCCTCACGCAAATTGCTGGGGCCAAGACGCATGGGGAACAACGCGCACATCAGGGCCTCGATGATCATGCCCATGGTCTGCCGTGATGGCAGGTCGCGCCCGCCTGTCTCGCGCGGCCGACCGGAATTGCTGCGCCATTCAGTGCGAACGGTACGCAACTGTTCGACGATGCGCTCCAACTGCCACCTGACTGGCCCGGTCTGGCTCTCTGCCGTCGGCTGCGGGGCCGAAGGTTTGTTGGTCATACAGACTCCTTGCTCGTACCGGTTGGCGGTATGCCTGAATTATTGAGAAATAACCAGTGAAGGGCCAGTTTCGGCCCATTCTTTCTGCCCGTTTACCGGAAATATCCGGCTCCGACAAGGAAGCCCACTATAAAACCTTGCCGAGGCTTCAGCGAATATGCTGTGCCTCGATCAGATCTATCTGCCGGATCAACCTGCGCGCCTGTTGCTCATCCAGCCGGCGCGTACGAGCCAGGCGGAACAGCTCGCTGCGCTCGGCTTGCAACCCCACCAGCAACAACTGACGCTCGACTTCCTCGGCAACCCGCGTCAGGTTCTGGCTTTCCAGGGAAGCAGCGCGGCTCTCGATGCGGCTACGGTAGGTATCCGTGACCCGCGAAGCCACTTCGATATACCCGCCGGCATCCGGGCAATCCTCGCTCAGCCGGTGCAGGGCCTGCTCGATTGCTTTGATCGCGGCCTGGGCAGCCTGATCGCGGGCACGATTCTCGTGGACATGTTCCTCTGGCTCGTAGGGCATCTCCAGCCCCCTGATCAGTAACGGCAGACCGATCCCGGCAACGATCAGCGAGACGATGATCACACCGGTGGTCAGGAATATCACCAGGTCCCGTGCCGGAAACGGATAACCAAAGCTAATGTACAGCGGCAAGGTCATCACCCCAGCCAGGCTGATAGCGCCACGCACCCCGGCTACCGAGGTGACGGCTGCGATAGACAAGGCCTTGCGCGGCTGGAAAGCAGCGGCATTTTTACCAGCGAACAAGGTAAAGCGCAGCGAAGCGAAGACCCAGACGAAACGCAGCCCCATCAACGAGAGATTGATAATCAGCACATAGAGCAGTAGCCAGCTCAACGTACCGGGGTCATCCAGTATGCCAAGTCGTGAAACGATGCCTGGCAACTGCTCGCCCAGCAGCACGAACATCAACCCATTGAGCGCGTATTGCAAAGTGTCCCAAACGGCGCGGCGCTGCAATCGGGTTACGGCCAGCGCCTGTCCGGACAACTCGGTACGACTCATGACGAAGCCTGCCGCCACCGCCGCGAGGATACCGGAACAGTGCAAATGCTCGGCGGCCAGATAAGCCAGGAACGGCAGGAGCAGGCTGACCAGGATCTGGGCTGCCGCCTCCTCGCCGAAATGCCTGGAAATCCAGCGCTTGGCCCAATTGATACTCCAGGCAATGGCTACCCCAATGGCGACACCACCGACCGCCAGGCGCAGGAAATCCAGTACGGCATCCGACAGCTCGAAACCACCGCTAAGCACGGCAGCTACGGCAAAACGCAGGCAGACCAGGCCAGAGGCATCGTTGAGTAGCGATTCGCCTTCGAGGATATGCATCAGCCTTTTCGGTATCGGAATCCGCGCGGCGATCGCCGAGACCGCCACCGGGTCCGTCGGCGAGATCACCGCCGCCAGGGCAAAAGCCACCCCCAGAGGGATCGAAGGCAGCAACCAGTTAATGAAATAACCGGCACCGACGACAGTGAATACCACCAGGCCAATGGCCAGAGACAGGATGATGCCCCGGTCGTGGGACAATCCCTCCTTGGGAATTCGCCAACCATCGAGAAACAGCAAGGGCGGCAGAAACAGTAGAAAGAATACCTGCGGGTCCATTTGCAGGCGCCAATCCGAAACCATGCCGATGCCCGCACCCAGGGCTATCTGTAGTAACGGCTGGGGAACCGAAAAACTGGCTGGCAGCATCCGGCGCAGGATACTGGCGAACAGAACAGCCACGAGCATGACCAATACGAGCGAAACGGTCTCCATGAAGACTCCGCACAAGAACTTCCTGACCAGCGGAGTTTGCCACAAGCTGCAGGTTAGAGGCGGCTATCTCCCATTTAGTCTTAGGGCCAGCTTCGCCTCAAGCGCTACCCGGCTTTTACCTCCAGCCTGTGTAGCCAACAGTTTGCCGACGCTTAACGCGGCAACCGTTCGCCCGGCTGCAGCAACGGTGCATCCGCCGTCAAGGTATCCGGGTACTTGATGCCGGCACCGGTGTTCAGGGCCACCACGCGTTCGTTGTCCTTGATCCAGCCATTTTCGCGTAAGCGGCGGGCTGCCGCGAAGACCGCAGCGCCTTCCGGGCAAACGAAGGCGCCCTCCAGTTCGGCTACCCGACGCTGTTCCTTGAGCAGTTCGGCATCCTCGATGGCAAGCGCGCAGCCTTCGCTTTCATACAGAGCTTCAAGCACGAGAAAATCCCCCAGCGGCTTGGGTACGTTGATACCGAAAGCCACGGTCTGCGAATCTGGCCAGAACTCCGACTCCTTCGCCCTCGCCTCCCAAGCCTTGACGATTGGCGCACAACCACTGGCCTGTACCGCGACCAGGCGCGGCAACGGCCGGCCGGCGGCGATCCAGCCCAGTTCGCGCAGCTCCTTGAATGCCTTGTGGATGCCGATCAGGCCGACTCCGCCGCCAGTGGGGTAAAGAATCACGTCCGGCAGACGCCAGCCGAACTGCTCGGCGATTTCCAGGCCCATGGTTTTCTTGCCTTCGATACGATAAGGCTCCTTCAGGGTCGAGGCATCGAACAACCCCTCTTCCGCTACCGCCTGGGCGACCTGCTTGCCGGCGTCCGAAATCAGCCCGTCGACCAGAAACAGCCGTGCTCCGCAGGCATAGACTTCGTTGCGGGTGATCAGAGGTGCATCCTGCGGCATGACGATGGTCGCTTCGATACCCGCACGCGCCGCATACAACGCCCAGGCTGCACCAGCATTGCCGTTGGTCGGCATGGCCAGCCGACTGACTCCCAGCTCCAGCGCCCGGGAAACCCCTACCGCCGCGCCTCGGGCCTTGAACGAGCCTGTGGGAATAATGCCCTCGTCCTTCATCCAGAGATCGCGGATACCCATGTCCTGGCCAACCCTGGGTGTCGGCAGCAACGGCGTGAAGCCCTCGCCGAGGGTGACCACATTGGCCGGATCACGTACTGGTAGTAGCTCGTGATAGCGCCACAGGCTGGCTTCGCGGCCCACCAGATCGGCCGGTTTCCACGTTTCTTTCAAGGCTTGCAGGTCATAAGCGACCAGCAACGGAGCACCAACTTGGCTGAGTTGCTGGACACGACCGGCAGGATAGCGTTCGCCGGTCTTGGGGCAGTAGAGATGGGAAAGATAGCTATAAGGCATGACTGAGTCCTGTCATCCGCCGCGTTGGCGCGGCGGTTGGTGGTGTTACGGATACCGGGCGATCTTAAGAGCCTGTTCACGATCTGCTGCGCATCGGCTAAACGGCGTTGAAAATAGCCTGGATCGCCAGCCCGGTCGGAATGCTCATTTACAACGCGTAAACTCGCGCGCGAGCCCGGTCCGCTTCCTCAGCCATTTTCGCCACCGTTTAGCTCTAGCTCGCGAAATCGTGAACAGGCTCTAAAAGATAGTTTGAAGCCAAACAGTTTTGTTGTGGACGTTCAACGCTGCATTCCCCAGCGCTTTACAGTCAGTCGCTCTAGATTGTCGAACACCAGGCTTTCCACCAGCAGGCCGATCAGGATCACTGCCGCCAGGCCAGCAAATACCTTGTCGGTATACAACTCGTTGCGGTTCTGAAAGATATACCAGCCAAGCCCGCCCTTGCCGCTACTGGCACCGAACACCAGTTCGGCGGCGATCAAAGTACGCCAGGCGAAGGCCCAGCCGATTTTCAAACCGGAGAGAATCGACGGTAGCGCCGCCGGAATCAGGATCAGCGTGACGAAGCGTAATCCACGCAGGCCGTAGTTACGCCCGACCATGCGTTGGGTATCTGAAACGCTGAGAAAGCCGGCGTAAGTATTCAACGCCAGAGCCCAGAGCACCGAATGCACCAATACAAAAATCAGGCTGTTTTCACCCAGGCCGAACCAAAGCAGTGCCAGCGGCAATAACGCGATGGCCGGCAACGGATTGAACATGGAGGTCAAGGCTGACAGCAGGTCGCGGCCGAGCTGGGTGGAGACGGCCAGGGTTGTCAGGGCAAAAGCCAGAACGATACCGATCAGGTAGCCCTTGACCAGCACGGCCATGGAAAGCGCCACTTTTTCCGGCAGCTCGCCGCTGAGCATACCATCGATAAAGGCCCGTGCCGTCTGCAGAAAGCTCGGCAACAGCAGGTCGTTGCCCTGGATGCGCGCGGCCAGTTCCCAAAGCAGGGCGAGCACAATCAGGATCAGCGTCTTACGTAGCCAACTCTGCTGCCAGAGGCGCCGGACCAGTGGCAACTCACGCTCCAGCGGCAGATTGATCAGAGGTTGCAGGGCGACTTCGTACTCTGGTCGCAAAGGAGGCGTCAGGCTCATGGGGTATTTCCTCGAAAGATCGATCAGGCGCGGCGCGCCTTGTTCTGGGAGTCGACCGCTGGCTCGACTGCAGCGGAAATATCCGGCGCGACGGCGCTCGGCGTAGCAACATTCGAGGTAACACCGTCTGTCTGCTCTTCGAACAACAATCGATGGATGCGCTGGGCAGTGCGCTGGAAAGAGGTATCGCCGCTGCTGTGTAGATCAAAGGAGTGGCTGTTGATCTCGGCGCGCACCCGTCCCGGATGCGGTGACAGCAAGAGGATACGGTTGCCGACCACTAGCGCTTCTTCGATGGAATGAGTGACAAACAACAGGGTGAATTTCACCTCCTGCCACAGTTCCAGTAGTTCCTCCTGCATCTTGCGCCGGGTCAGCGCATCGAGCGCGGCAAAAGGTTCGTCCATCAGCAGGATCTTCGGCTGCATCGCCAGCGCCCGGGCAATCGCTACCCGTGCCTTCATGCCACCGGACAGGGTATGCGGATAGGCATCGGCAAAACCGGCCAGGCCAACCTTGTTCAGATAATGCAAGGCGCGTTGCTCGGCTTCGCGGCGCTTGAGCGAGCCGGTGGCCAACAGTGGGAAAATCACGTTCTGCTTTACCGTCTTCCATGGCGGCAACTGGTCGAATTCCTGGAATACAACGATCCGATCCGGGCCTGGTTCGCGTACTGTCTGCCCGTCAAGGCGGATCTCGCCATCGTGCGGCCGGATAAAGCCAGCGACTGCCTTGAGCAGGGTCGACTTGCCGCAGCCGGACGGGCCAAGCAGGACGAAACGATCTCCGGGATCGACTTCGAAGCTGACTTCGTGCGTAGCACGCACCACGCGCTGCGCAGTGCGGTATTCGAGGCTGACCCGCTGTACCTGCAGCAGAGGTTGAAAGATAGCCATCGCATCATGGCTGGCCGCTTGGCTTTCCAGAAAGGCATTCATGTGCTTGGCTCCGAAAGACGAATGAATCGAAAAAACGCCAGCAATCCTGCGCCCGATTAATCAGCGGTTCAGAATCTGGCAATCGACGAAATCAGAACGGCGCATCACCCTGAATGGTGGTGCGATACATCTTGCGCGGCAGCTCGTTCGGACAACCGGTCGCCAGATGGATCAAGGCGCGGTTATCCCAGAACAGCAGGTCATGTGCTTGCCACTGGTGCCGGTAGATGAATTCCGGCCGGATGCTGTGAGCGAACAGCTCATTCAAAATCTGACGACTCTCATCTTCTGGCAGATCGAGAATACGTGTAGTGAAGCTCTCGCTGACGAACAGGCCCTTGCGCCCGGTTTCCGGATGGGTGCGTACCACCGGATGGATGACTTCCTTGACTTCAGCCAGTTGCTGTTCGGTCAGTACCGGACGCCAATCGCCTTCCAGCTTGGGTTTGGCATAGGTGGCAGTGTAGGAATGATTCGCACGACGCCCTTCGATGGCTTTTTTCAAGGCGTCTGGCAGGGTTTCATAGGCACGCTGCTGATCGGCGAACAGGGTATCGCCACCTTCCTCCGGCAGAATCTGCGCGTGCAGCATGGCGCCCAGACTGGGTAGTTCCTTGTAGGACAGATCCGAATGCCAGAATTTACCGGCATCCCCCAAACCGATGGGGCGGTCGTTCTCCAGGATATTGGAGATGATGAAGACCTCCGGATGTCCGGCCAGCAGGAATTGCTTGAGCACATGGATCTGCAGCGGGCCGAAGCGACGGCTGAAGGCGATCTGCTGCTCGGGGGTGATCCGCTGGTCGCGGAATACCAGCACCTTGTGCTCCAAGTAAGCACGGTGAATGAGGGAAAAATCTTCCAGATTGAGAGAGCGGGACAGATCCAGGCCGATGACTTCTGCTCCCAGGGTTTCGTCCAACGGACGAATTTCAAACGATTGGGATGGTACTTCGGCTATGGACAAGGATTCGACCGCTGACATGAGAACACTCCCGACGCATGGTCACGCAATAACGTGACGACTAGGTTGGATGCGAATGGCGCATCCATTTCTATTACATGCGCGGCTCACCGGTTGGCCAATCAGTACGCGACGAGCGCAATTTAGCGGAATATGAATCTTTCTTTAAATAACCTTTTTACCTATGGTTATCGCGTAATGGGATCACGTACCCGTGCGTTTTCCCTTCTTAATATGCCAGACAAGCCAAGCGATCTCTGGATAATGTCGATTTTTAAATCCAGCCAGTCCAGGGGGCAATCGGCATCAGGCCTCTTGTTTGCTCCAAAGACCGAACGGGTCAGGCAGGGCTTGCCAGTTTTCCGGCCCACCGGCCAGCTCGGCATCGTCAAGCAAACAAGCATTCAGCTCCTCGGTGAGCAAAGTGAAGTTGATGTTCTGACCGATGAAGACCAGTTCCTGACGACAATCGCCAACCTCCTTGCTCCAGTGCTTCATGATGTTTTCCACGCCTTCTTTGTCCTGCGGCCAGTGCTCCCTGGGTACGAAGCGCCACCAGTACCCAGCATAGCCGTACCGCATCAAGCCTCCCGCCTGCGACCAACTACCTGCCTCCCGGGGCTTACTCGCCAGCCAGAACCAGCCTTTGGAGCGAAGCAGCCGCCCATTACTCCATTCACGATTCAGAAAATCGAAGAAGCGCTGCGGATGAAACGGGCAGCGTGCCTGATAGGCCATCGAATCAATCCCGTATTCCTCCGTTTCCGGCACATGCTCTCCACGCATCTCCTTGAGCCAGCCAGGCGCCTGCGCAGCACGTTCGAAATCGAAGCGGCCAGTATCGAGAATCTTATCCAGTGCTACCTGGCCCATGCTCATCGGCAGAATCTCGGCCTGGGTATTGAGCCGGGAAAGAATTGCCATCAATTCTTCCCGCTCGGCCCGGGAAATCAGATCAATCTTGCTGATCAGGATGACATCGGCGAACTCCACCTGCTCGATCAGCAGATCGGTGATCGATCGCTCGTCTTCCTCGCCCAGGCTTTGACCATAACTGGCCAGGCTTTCGGCATCGTGGAAATCCCGCAGGAAATTCACGCCATCGACGACGGTAACCAACGTGTCGAGACGCGCCAGATCGGAGAGACTACGACCTTGTTCGTCGCGAAAGGTGAATGTTTCTGCCACAGGCAAGGGTTCGGCAATACCGGTCGACTCGATCAACAGATAGTCGAAGCGCTCTTCGCGTGCCAGCCGGCTGACCTCTTCGAGCAAATCTTCACGCAAAGTGCAACAGATACAGCCATTGCTCATCTCGACGAGCTTTTCCTCGCCGCGCTTGAGGCTGACATCGCGCTGCACCTCGCTCCCATCGATATTGATTTCGCTCATGTCGTTGACGATCACCGCTACTTTTCGATTTTCACGATTTCTCAAAACATG
This sequence comes from Azomonas macrocytogenes, assembly GCF_014191985.1. Taxonomy (GTDB): domain Bacteria; phylum Pseudomonadota; class Gammaproteobacteria; order Pseudomonadales; family Pseudomonadaceae; genus Azomonas; species Azomonas macrocytogenes. The sequence continues at coordinate 69,039 of NZ_JACHXI010000019.1, read as the reverse complement.
ATTGAGCAAGGTACTTTTGCCGGCTCCGAGGAAACCGGACAGCACCGTTACAGGCAGACGTCGATCCATGGATTCTTCCTCACACATCGCGTTGATGTCGTTCGCGTAGTTCCTGGCGCTCCTTGGCTTCGATACAGAGCGTGGCAGTCGGGCGCAGCAACAACCGGCGCAAACCGATCGGCTCGCCCGTCTCACGACACCAGCCGTACTCTCTACGAGCCAACCGCTCCAGCGCTTCATCAATCTTGTCTAGCAGCTTCTTTTCCCGCTCCAGGACGCGTAACTGCCATTGGCGCTGCTCTTCGGCGCTGCCAATATCCGCCGGATCGCTGCTGGGCTCCTGCTCGCGCAAGGCAGCGAACTCATCGTCGATACGGGTTTGCAACTCGGCACGCTGGAGTTGCAGCAGGTTGCGGAAAAACTCCTGCTGCTGTTCATTCATATAGGCTTCGATGGGCTGGGCAAGCAACTCGGCTTCGGTCATAAGGCATCCTAATCAGAAAGTCCTTATAAAAACGTTATATCATAACAACAAGACTGCGCAAGCAGACAATCCATGCCTCGAAATGGGAAAACCGCCTGCCTCGATTACCGTTTATCGAATCAGCGGAACCAGCAGAAAACGTTCAGGCACAGTTGGCAAAGCAGCGACAAAGCCAATATCACTGCCATGCTGGCCAATCAGTGGATACATAATAGAAATAACTGCTCGTCGGCTTGAGGCAGGACCTTTGGTGATTGACCGATCACGGCACTGAACCGCAAGAGTTCAGCGAGCAGGATGCGTCATGGTGTGACTAGTAGTCGCAGAAAGGTCTGCTGTGTCAGGTCAACAACATCGCTGCCATCGCCCAGTTGGCGCTGCAAGCAGCGCTCTAGTCCAGCCATGGCACTTGCTGCAATGGCTCCGTACCTACTCTCAATACAAATCATCAAGGCTCGACATAGCCAGTCACCATTCGATATTCTTGAACACAAATGAGATGAGTTCTCATTTTGTGAGATGCGGTGCCCAACTGACAATCCTGATACTCCGGGATTACTCAGACATGCGAACAGACGCAGGCAGAAATGACGAGTAAACATTCATCCAGTTGCAAGGGCTGGAGGTAGTTGTTACCGCCTTTCCCGCAGTTCTTCGATTGTTATCAAAATACGGCTTATCGGCCGAGCTTATCTGGAATGACTCGAATGCTTTCTTCCGATATCACAGTGCAGCAAGCCGTTAGCGACCTTTATCAGCAACATAACGACTGGCTCAAATCCTGGCTGCGTAAACGCCTGGACTGCTCGGATAGCGCTGCCGACCTGGCTCAGGATACATTCATGCGCCTGCTCGTCAGCCGCAAAGTGTCCGATCTGCAAGAACCCCGCGCCTATTTGAGCAGCATTGCGCGTGGCCTGTTGATCGACCGTTATCGCCGTCGAGCCCTGGAACAGGCTTATCTGGAAAGCCTGGAGACCCTGCCCGAGCCGCTGGATATTTCGCCGGAAGCGCGTGCCCTGATCATGGAAACGCTGACCGAGCTCGACGCCATGTTCGACAGGTTCAGTGAGCGCACCCGGACGATCTTCTTCATGGCGCAGCTCGATGGTCTGAGCCATGTCGAGATCGGCCGGCAGCTCGGTGTCTCCACCAACACGGTGCGCAAGCATCTGGTCCAGGCACTGACTCAATGTCTGCTGCTGATGGAAGATTGAGGTGAGACAATCACTCGATCACAGCACACTGGAAGCGGCGGCACGCTGGTATGTCGACCTGCAGGCCGCACCGAATTGCCATGCAACCCGCAAGGCTCATCGCCTGTGGCTGGATGCCGACCCCACGCATCGCCAAGCCTGGCTACGCGTGGAAAAGTTACAGCACAAACTTGGCGTGCTGCCTTCACCGGTTCTTCATTCCACCTTGCGTGGCGCCGCCCAGGTGCGGCGACGCGAAATGCTCAAACTGCTGACCCTGCTACTGGCGACCAGTGGTGGCAGTATCGTCGCTTGGCAAAACACGCCCTGGCGCAGTTGGATGGCCGAGCAACGTACCGCTACCGGCGAACGGCGCACACTGCGCCTGGCCGACGGTGGCTTGCTGGAGATGAATACCAACACCGCACTGGATATCCGCTACAGCGACCGACAGCGGGAAATCCATCTGTATCGAGGAGAAATTCTGGTCGAGACCGCCCCCGATACGCTGTCTCGCCCTTTCGTTGTGCAAGTTCCGCAAGGCACCATTCATGCGCTCGGTACGCGCTTTCTGGTACGCAGTATGGAAGAGAGAGCCACGGTTGGCGTACTTAAGGATGCCGTGGAGATTCGTCCTAAAGCCCTATCCGACTCACTTATCCACCTGGATAAGGGGCAGTACCTGGAATTCTTTGCCCATCACGCCAGTACCATCGAACCGCTTGCCGGCAATGCCGATGCCTGGACCCACGGCATGCTGATCGCCAGCAACTGGCGGCTGGACGATTTCATTGCCGAACTGACGCGCTATCGGCCTGGTTATCTGGGCTGTGCCGAGTCAGTAGCCGGCTTGCGAATTTCCGGCAGCTTCCAACTGGGTGATACCGATGTCGTGCTGGATAACCTGGCTGGCACCCTGCCGTTGAAAGTCAGTCGTTTCACCCGCTACTGGGTTCGTCTCGAGTCGCGTTGAGCAGCCCGGTTACCGCTCTACTCTTACTCATTCAGGCAAGACGATTCATTCAGGCCAGTAGGAATTTTTTATCGCAGGGGGTTGTTGCTTTCAAATCTCGTTAGGCTTAATAAATGAAAATATCAATCAATACGATTGCTGAGCATTTATGGATCATCCAAATTCGCCATGAATAGACAGTCGAATACCAGCAATCAGCGCTCTTCTCCTATCTCGATCGTGTTGCGGCCGTTGGAGCAAGCCATCCATCTGATCATGGCTTGCACGATCCTCGGCATGCCGATGGCAGGCATGCTGGTCCATTTGACAGCCTGGGCACAGACCGCCGAATCTTCGTTCGACTTCAACATTTCTGCCGGCTCGCTAGAGACAGCGCTATCTCAGTTTGCCCAAAAAACCAACATAACGCTTTCATTCGATCCGGGTGCGACTCGCAACCGCCATTCGAATGGTCTTAAGGGACGCTACTCCACCGAATCGGCATTGCAGATGTTGATCGATGGCAGCGGGCTGACAGTGATACGCCACCCTAACGGCAGTTATTCTCTGCAAACATCAGCCGAAAGCAAGATGGAGCTGTCTTCCATCGCCATCGTCGGTTCTCAGACCGGCACCCGTAGTAGCTATCGTGCCGGCCAAACCTCCATCGCCGACAAGTTCAATACCCCCTTCATCGAGCAGTCACAAACCTCCTACGCCATTACCCAGAAAACGCTGGATGACTTCTCGGTAGACAATCTCGAAGATACGATCAAGTTCGTTCCCGGTATCACCATTGGCAATAACTTCGGCGGTACCCAGGATTCGCTAGTGAAACGCGGCTTCGGCGGTGGCACTGACGGCTCGACCCTGCGTGATGGCATTCGTACCAGCCGGGGACGCCACTTCGAGAAGGTCACCACCGAACGGGTGGAAATCCTGAAAGGTCCGGCGTCGCTGTTCTACGGCATGCAGGAGCCAGGCGGGGTCATCAATATCATCACCAAGAAACCCACCTACCACTGGCGCAGCACGGTTGGGGCCGAGACGATCAACGAAGGCGGTGGCCGCAGCTATTTCGACCTGTCCGGCCCACTGGGCGAAAGCGGTTTCGCCTTTCGCCTGATCGGGCAATACAAGGACCAGGATTACTGGCGCAACTATGGCGTCGACCGCGACAAGCTGGTCGCGCCATCGTTGGCCTACGAAAGCGAGAAATTTTCCTTCAACCTGTCGTACGAGTATTCCGACTACAGCAGCGTTCTGGATCGTGGCGCCTTTTTCTATCAAGGGCACCACGTCGGCGACCGGCACCATCGACTGGACGAACACTGGACGCGGATCACCGGGCAGCGCCAATACGCCAACCTGACCACGGAGTACCGCTTCTCCGACAAGTCGCGCCTGCGCTTCATCTATGGCTGGAACAAAGACGCCTCCAGCGATTACCAAGCCGACCCGAGCACCTACAACCCGGCGACCAGGGAACTGCGCCGACGCTTTCGCAGCAATCCGGATTTCAAGAAAAGCCGTAACTACGCGGCCCTGGACTGGCTCACCGAGGTGGAACTGGCCGGCATGCGCCATGAGCTGATTCTCGGCGTCGACAGCGAGCGCCACGATGAGTCGACCGCCAAGTTCCTGCAAGGCCACAACGTAGGGGGATTCAACCCGGACTCGCCCCGTTACGGCAATCTACGCCCCGTCGCCCCATACAACGCGGCTAACAGCGATCAGCGCTCACGGGTAAGGATGCTTTCTGTGTATGGCAAGGACACTATCCATCTCGATGAGCACTGGATACTGTCTTTGGGCCTGCGTCACCAGAAGTTTCGCCAGAACGATGGTCAGGGGATTCCCTACCAGGTCGGCACGGATCTGAACAAGAACAGGAATCTGCCTTTCGCCGGCCTGGTCTACAAGATCAACGACAATTTTTCACTGTATGGCAACTACAGTGAATCCTACAAGCCGAACACCATCGAGGCCGGAAACCAGGTACAAAACGGCAGCAAGCCGGAAGAAGGCCGCCAGTACGAGTTCGGTTTCCGCTATGACAACAGCAGACTGTCCAGCCTGGTTACCTGGTACAACATCCGCAAGAAGAATATCCAGACCAACGGGCTCATGAACGGCAGTTTGGCTACCCAAACCATCGGCAAAGCCCGCTCGCGCGGCCTGGAAGCCAACCTCAACGGACATTTGAATGAGCGCTGGGATGTGATTTTCAACTATGCCTACACGGACGCGGAAATCACCAAGGATCCCGCCAATGAGGGTAACGATCTGGTCAATGTCGCCCGCAATGTCGCAGGCGGCTTCGTCTCCTACGACGTGCCGCAAACCTTCCTGCCCGGCTCTTTGCGCGTTGGTGGCGGCGCCCGTTACGTCGGTCGGCGCAAGGGCGATGTAGCCAACAGTTTCGAACTGTCTGGCTACACGACTTACGACGCCTTCGTTTCCTGGTCGATGCCCAATACGATCGGCAAAATGACGCGGATGCAGTTGAACATCGAGAACCTGACCGACAAGAAATATTTCATTTCCAGCGGTGAAACCGCCAATCGGGTCTCCTGGGGAGCGGAGCGCATCGCCACGTTTTCGGCGAGTGTGGATTTCTGATCGAGCACTTGGCCGGACATCGTGCTGGGTGGCTGCGTTACTCCACCACCTTGCTTCGCTGGCGTAACTTTATCAGCTCCTCATCTCTGAGCTCGCGACGCAGGATCTTGCCTACATTGCTGATCGGCAGGCTCTCGCGAAACTCGATATATTTTGGTCGCTTGTAGGCAGTGAGATTGTCTTTCATATGCTGCAGGACGTCTTCGCTCGTCAGGGCGGTGCCCGGTCTGGGCACGACGAAAAGCTTGATTGCCTCACCAGATTTTTCATCCGGAACACCAATGGCCGCACACTGCATGACACCTGGCAAGGTAGCCAGCACATCCTCCAGCTCACTGGGATACACATTGAAACCGGAAACCAGGATCATGTCTTTCTTGCGATCGACAATACGCATGTAGCCATCGGCCTGGATCACCGCGATATCGCCAGTCTTCAACCAACCATCAGCATCAAGCACTTGCGCCGTGGCTTCCGGCCGTTGCCAATAGCCCAGCATCACCTGCGGTCCTTTCACGCAGAGTTCGCCAGCCATGCCGACAGGCAGGGTTTCACCCTGTTCGTCGATAACCTTGCAGAGCGTCGAGGGCACGGGAATACCGATGGTTCCGGGCTGGATGCGCTGGAAGGGGTTCACCGACACCACCGGGCTGGTCTCGGTCATGCCATAGCCTTCGGAAATCGCACAGCCGGTCATCTCCTTCCAGCACTCCGCCGTGGCCAGCTGCAAGGCCATTCCACCCGCAAACGTCGATCTCAAGGCGGAAAAATCCAGCAAGCGAAACGCTTGGTTATGGCACAGCGACGCGAACAAGGTGTTGAGCCCGACAAAGCAGGTAAAGCGGTGGCGACGCAGATCTTTGATGAAAGCCGGCAGGTCGCGCGGATTAGTAATCAGCACGTTATGGGCACCAATCAACACCATCACCATGCAATGCAGAGTAAAGGCATAAACATGGTAGAGCGGCAGCGGCGCTATGGCAGTTTCGCAACCATCACGCAATTCCGAACCGACCAGTGCACGGCACTGCAGCATATTGGCGATGATATTGCGATGACTGAGCATGGCTCCCTTGGGTACGCCCGTGGTGCCGCCAGTGTATTGCAGAATGGCAAGCTCATTGGGTTCGGAGTCGGTTTCGGTCAGGATCTCGCCCTGTCCAAGGGATAAGGCTTTACGGAAAGGCACGGCATGCGGCAGATGGTAGGCCGGGACCAGCTTTTTCACATGCCTGACCACGGCATTGACCATGAACCCCTTGAGCATCGAGAGCATGTCACCAATTTCGGTAATGACTACATGCCGGATATCCGTTGCCGGCAGCACCTCTTGCACCCGATGAGCCATATTGGCCAGACAGATCAGCCCTCTGGCACCGGAATCCTTGAATTGCTGCTCCATTTCCCGCGCGGTGTACAGTGGATTGGTGTTGACCACGACCAGCCCTGCTCGCAGGGCTCCGAACACTACGATGGGATACTGGATAACGTTGGGCAGTTGGATGGCGATACGATCCCCAGGCTTGAGGTCAGTGTGCTTTTGCAGGTAAGCCGCAAAATGCCCGGAAAGCTCGTACAGTTCGTGGTAAGTGAGCGATCTACCAAGGTTGCTGAAAGCAGTTTTGGAAGCGAAACGCTCGCAGGACACACGAAGGACAGATTGGATATTGCGGTATGTCTCGGGATGGATCTCGCTCGAGATCCCGGGCGGATATTTATCCATCCAGAAGTTATCGGTCATGGGGGCCCCGTACCTGCTGAAATAAAAATCGAAACTGGAAATTGGCTTTTTTGTTATCTGCCCTACGTTATTCTGTCTCGTCTATCCGAGCGGATAACGGATGCAGTGAAGATCAGTCCGGTCGGGTTGTCGCAGAATCACATGAATACATCGTGTTGCAATGCGTCGAAAGTGACCTGCTAGTGCTCCATAAACAGTACGGATAACGTGTAGCGATTGCGACAAAGGCTCTGCTACAACGACTCTCGCCATCCATTTCTCAACCGGTTTTCCATTCTGGTCAATGACTTAAATAATGATCTGGCATATGGTTCAGGTCTTGCTTGGCTTTCTGGAAACTCACTTGCATGTACCTTACCGAATTATGAGTGCTTGTCCTTATTTATTCTTTCAACTGGTTCCGATCCCTATCCATGAAGAGGAGTGCAATCGATGAAAACCTTCCTCGATTGGTCCGCCTATAAAGATGCCGGGATGGGCGATGCTTATGCAGATATCCCCAAGCATGGTGGCGATTTTGCCAAGGCCATAGCAGCCTGTATCAACAGTCGCCAGTGCGAAGCGCAAGGCAAACAGGTGATGTGCCCGAGTTTTCGTATCAGTGGCAACCAGAATCTATCCACCGGCGGCCGGGTAGCCTTGCTCAAGGCCGCCTTGAACAACGACTTGGCGGAACAGGCCCTGGCGAATCCGGTATTGGCCGAAGCCATGGATCTCTGCGTCGCCTGCAAGGGCTGTAAGCGCGAGTGCGAAGCCAACGTCGACATGCCGCTGATCAAGACGGAATTCCTTGCCCAACGTGCAACTCGCCAGGGACTAAGCGTGCGTAGCCGGCTCTTTGCCCATACACCGCGCTGGCTTCATCGTGCACCTTGGCTGAAAACACTGGTGCACTGGCGCAACGGCAGCCCGGTCCTGGCGCGCTTGTCGGAACGCTTTTTCGGGCTGGCCGCCGACCGTCCGATCCCTGCCCCGGCGATGCAGTCATTCAACGCACCAGCCGTACAAGCGCAAGCCAGCATTAGCGGGGAACTGCCTGAAGTGGTCCTGCTTGTGGATACCTTCACCCGCCATTTTGAACCGGATATTGCCCAAGCAGCGTTGAGCGTATTGCACGCCGCCGGCTATCGCGTACTGATCGCCGAGCCGGATGCAGCCAGTACCGAGCCAGCCCGCCCCTTGTGCTGCGGCCGAACCTATCTGGCCCAGGGCATGGTTGAAGAAGCACGTACCGAAGCAAAGCGGCTGGTCGATGCCCTACTACCACACGTTGCCGCCGGCCGTATGATCGTCGGCCTGGAAGCCTCTTGTGTCCTCGGCCTGCGTGACGATGCGCAAGCCCTCGGGCTGGGCGAAGCGGTCGATATCGTGAGCAAGCAGACGCTGCTGTTCGAAGAGTTCCTGGCCAAGGAAAGCATGGCCAAACGACTCGAACTCCCGCTGCAAGCATTGCAGACCAATGAAACCCTGGTCCATGGTCATTGCCACCAGAAAGCAGTAGGCGCCATGAAAGCCATGCGCCGCGTGCTCAAGATGATTCCCGAGCATGATTTTTCCTTGATCGAAGCGGGTTGCTGCGGGATGGCCGGCACGTTCGGCATCGAGAAAGAACATGCGGCAATGGCCAGTGAAATGGCTGAACAGGCTCTGCTTCCGGCCCTGCGCGAAAAACCTGAGGCACGCGTGATAGCCAATGGCTTTTCCTGCCGCCAGCAGATGCGTTCACATGGTGATTCCAGACCTCGGCATCTGGCCGAGCTGTTACGGGATGCGCTTGCCGCCAAACACTGATCCTTTTGCCATCCCGTATCTTCGTGTCTAAAGAAAAGGTAAGAAGGTAGCCCCAAGGCTGGAGCAGATAGACTCTGTGTCCAGCCTTCGGCTGCCCGTCCAGTCAAAGCCTCGGGCGTATAGTCGAAACCACCAATGGATATAGCCGGACGAGTGCGCCATGAACCTTTATCTCAGCCCTGCACAGGGTGCCAAGGAGTTGATTTTCAAGCTTGATCAAGGTTTGGAAACACTGGCGACCATGCTGAGACATAATGCCGAAAATATTCGCATCGATGCTCTTTACGAAATTCCTCTGCGCAACAGTCCCACCGTGGATAAAGCCGAACCCATTCATGTCAGGTCCTTGACCGATCAAGAGGCGGTCGACCTCACAATCGAGGTACTGACCAGCATCTGGTTACGGTCGGCGCAAAGCCCCAAGGAAACACTACGCGCTCCCGGAGCGATTGCCGTCCCGGATCTGATGCTGGAGCAGATCAATGCGACCAACAAGCTGCGGATGGAACTGTTCGAAATTATCAAACCGCTCGACCAGCAAGCCCGGATCGATATATGGCGCGCACATCCAGCCATTGCGAGCCTTCAAGCCCTACGGGTGACTCCCCTGCTTTCCAAGCCTTTCACACTGCGCTTCTATTGGGATACAGGTGCATCTATCGAACGCAAGCGAGTTATGGACTTGATCCAGGTTTATGACGAACTTCTGTTGAAAAACCACGGCTATCGGCCATCGCTGCAAAGCCTCGCAGAGGAATCGGGGGATCGGAAACTGGTCTTTGCGATCGACATGCTGGAGCGATTGATGCCTGATGAGCAGGTAGCTATTTACAGACCTGTCACGCCACATATTCGAGCGCGTGTTCGTGACGGCGAAGAGCCCGGCTATATTTGTTCCGCGCCTATTCCCTTCGTTTATAGCCAGTCGTCTGCGCCTCCACGCATCAAACCGTTGCTGGACTACAAGCCTGTGCTGACACCCGGCAAACGCTCGATACGAGCTCAACTCATGGATGAGCCCTATATCGATTCGATGAATATCTATCGATATATGGAAATGTATCGCAAATTCGGCCCGGTCGACTCCAAAGACAGAACCAGAAACAAGCGAAAAAACATCATCTAGCAACGTTTCCGATTTACCCGGATATGGCAAAATCCTACTGAAACAGTCAGATATCACGGAGATTTTTGACATTTTCCAGTTTTCCGACAAAAAACCGACCAACGACAAGCACGATTTTTCAGGGTGGTAGTCACATTAATCGGTAACTAGAAATCGCAACGCGAAGTACGAAAGGCGTTTCTGTTTTCCACAATCGCAATTAAGACAATAAAAACAGGTAAACATAAAGACTGATATGGTCAAGGAGTTGGTATGAGTGAAGAAAACAACGCAACAGGATGGCAAGTTTTCTATACAGAAGCTCGGACTAGTTTTGTAACTACCGACAAGACGATTGCCGATAACTGCCTGAAGGACGGGGCAACAGTCATTGAAACTGCTCTTGCACAATCACCCAATGCAGTAATGGGTGAAACCAAGATGGGCGACATTCCACTTGTAGATACAGCAGGCTTGGCTGGCTGGGTTACGCATTCAGGCGTTTACTGACAGTAAGTCGAAGGCGCGGCAGGGTAATCCTGCTGTGCCTTGTTTTTTACATACACCATCCTAATCCTTCTTTACCTGCTGGAAAGCCAGGAATTCAAAATCGTTCCGATTATGCGATCATCGGCTCCCCTGAAACCGGTCACGGAACGAAAATAGATGAACCATGATAGCTGTCGCTATTTTGTCACCTATAGCGGCATCAAACTGCCACTGAAGCTAACAAACGAATTGAGCGAGGCGAGCCTGAAAAATCGCAATACGTTCTTTCGCGGTTACTTCGACTCGCAAGAGCGCGTGGTCAAATTGGAGAAAATCGTCTACGGCGAGCTGGAAATGCAGCACGTCTACACGTATCACGAAAACGGCACACTCCAAAAAGCGGAAATAACAGACTCGGATGATGAGCTCGTTGTCCTGAGCTTCGACGAAAACGGGCAACCTGTCTGATTCCATATAACCTGTAGTCCCTGCTCTCCCATCATCTCGCGACCGCCATCATCGCCTGGAAAGAACCCTTTATATCGTAAACATTTTTACGAACAGATCCTAAAATGACATCCGAACGCCCAACGTCAGGTTGCGACCCGGCATGATGACGTCGTCCTTGATATAGGAGGTGGTATTGCGCCATTTCTCGTCAAGCAGATTGTTGCCCTTCAAGTAGATAAGATAATCGGCTCGGCTCAGATAACCACTGTAGCCAAGGCCGGCATTGAGCATGTTGTAACCTGAGGTTTTCGTTTCGTAATCCGCCACCTTCTCCTGATGGTGAACGTTGTAGAACTCGAGCTGGCCATTGAGCGCAGGCGTGAAGCGCTGTTCCACCCTTACCCCCAGGCGGTCGGAAGGAATCCGTGGCAGGTCGCCACCGCCATCGCGCAGCTTGCCACGCACATGATCGCCGAAGAAGGTCAACGCAGTAGCATCCGTGGCTTGGAAACGCAGCTCGCCCTCGGCGCCGGTGAAGACAGCGTCTTCCTGGCGGTATTGCAATTCCCGGTAGCCAGTAGCTCCGAGGTCGCTACCTGTATAGGCACCATAGATATAGTCGCTGATGGTGTTGCGATACAGACTGACGGTGAAGGTGGTGCGTCCGGCAAACTTGCGCAAGGTCAGCTCGGTATTGTGGGCAGTTTCCCTGTCAAGACTCTGGTCGCCCAGCTCGACGGTGCGCGTTGCCGCATGTGGACCGTTGGAGTACAACTCTTCGACCGTCGGCAAGCGCTGCGAACGGGTATAAGAAAAGCCGAGGGAATATTCCGGAGCAAATGTCCAGACCGTACCAGCCGACAGCGACGTACCATGGTGACTGCTATTAGGATTATTCTCAGCGACAATATCCTGCCATTCGTGACGCCAGCCCAATTCATAACGCCAGTTACCGGTGGTGTACTCCTCCATCAGAAATACCGCATGGTTATGGGTCATGGTTTGCGGCACATAGGCTTCTTCACCGGAGGATTTGAAGTCGCGGCGCAGGGTCTGCCCGCCAAGCGTACCGCGCCAACCGAAGATCGGTTTGTGAGTCAACTCCAGGCGTCCATCGGTAGCCTTGCTTTCGTATAGCGTACTGACTATGCCGCCTTCCATTTCCTTGTGCTGGTAATCGTTGTGAGCCATTCGTAACCTCACCCGCTCGAAGCCGGGCAAGGGATCGCTCAGCTCACCGCGCAGATCCCAGCGTTTCTGGTCCAGATCGATATAGGGTACGCCTTCGCCAGCGTGCTCTTCGTGGTGATCCTCTTCGCCATGTTCAGCGCCTTCCTCTTCATGATGGCCATGCTCTTCTTCGGGCTCGCAGTGCCAACCACCAGCTTGGTGGGAACATTCGGCATGTTCATGCCCAAGCAACCCGTACTGGTTCTGCTGTTCACTGTACGCTACCCCCAGATAACCGCGATCACCGATGAAGCTGCCGCCAAGGGTGAAAGTGTGATTATCGTTGTAGGAACCTTTTTCCTTGCTCGGCGAACCTGGGATCTCGTAATCGTCAGCCTGACGCTTCATGCCTTCCACACGTACCGCGAAGTTACCTTTGCCAGCAGTAATGCCGACTGCTCCCGCACCTTCGTTGGCGACTGTATTGGTACGCAGCTCCAGTTCGCCTTCGTAGCCCTTTTCAGGAATGTAAGTAGGAATTTTCTTGTCGATTACGTTGACTACGCCACCAATCGCCCCGCCGCCATACATCAGGGTCGCCGGGCCCTTCAGTACTTCGATACGCTCGGATAGCAACGGCTCGCTGGTCACCGTATGGTCAGGACTGATGCTGGATGCATCCAGCACATCGACGCCGTCGCTCAAAATCTTTACCCGCGCACCGGCCTGGCCACGAATCACCGGTCGACCAACGCCAGCACCGAAGCTGCTTGAACGCATGCCTGGCAGCTTCTCCAGCGTCTCCCCGATGCTGGCCTCACGACTTTTTACCAGTTCATCCCCCTCCAACACCTCGGTCGGTGTGACCATCTGGTAGCGCTTGCTGGCCAACGCACTGGCGCTGATCACGGTTGATTCCAGTTCGAGCGCATCATCGGCCCAGGCACCAGGAACCAATGCCAAACTAACGGCCCAGGCGAGAGGGTTTAGCGTCAATCTCATCGGGGAAAACTCCAGACAACAACAATAATTGCCTTCCAGGCAAGCGACAAAGGCCAACCATGTGAAGATTTGGCAGTTAATCTAGATGTTATATCATAACTATTTATTTTTAGGGACAGCCATTGATCCTTGCAAATCAATTGTGGTCGCAATAGTGACGGTTCACTAAAAAAGCTTGCAGGAGACACGATCATGATCGTGGAAATCGATGGCTCTACCCGCGCCTGCTCCTTTTGCCTCGGCGGCAAGGTTTATCGCAGCCTGCTCGCTGATACGTACCTCAGTACCGATGCAGATGCGCGCATGTCGGTACTGAACATCCCAGGTATCAGTGTGCATATTTCCGCAGAGCAAGCCGAACGCCTGGCCGATGCCGGAGTGAAAGACAAACGCAACGTTCTGGCCATGGAAAAATAACCGGGAAAAGCCTTTCGGATTGAAAGGCTTTTCTCCTTTGGCCCGGTTGAAAATCGCAGGGCGCGCCCCATCTTGGAATCACACATCATATCCAAGGAAGCCGCATGACTGACGAGATCAGCCCTGACCACGAGCGCGCCCCCGAACACGAAGTCATTCCCAACGGTCTTGCGCTACCCGATCAGACTTTGCCCGACAAGCTCTACGTCATTCCCATCCACAACCGCCCTTTTTTTCCTGCACAGGTGCTACCGGTCATCGTCAATGACGATCCTTGGGCAGAAACCCTGGAGCGTGTGGCCAAAACCCAGCACCAGCGGATGGCACTATTCTTTGTCGATAACTCATCGGCAGACTCTGCTGCGTTCGACCCGGACAGCCTGCCCAGACATGGGACCATGGTGCGCATCCACCATGCCACACGTGAAGGCGGCAAATTGCAGTTCGTCGCCCAAGGCATGGCCCGCGTACACATCCGTGGCTGGCTGCGGCGCAAGCCGCCGTATCTGGTGGAGGTCGATTACCCGAAAAGCGATGAAGACCAGCGCGACGAAGTCAAGGCCTATGGCATGGCGCTGATCAATGCCATCAAGGAGCTCTTGCCGCTCAATCCGCTGTATAGCGAGGAGTTGAAGAATTATCTCAATCGCTTCAGTCCCCACGATCCCTCGCCACTGGCTGACTTTGCTGCTGCGCTGACTACCGCACCTGGCCTGGAACTACAGGAAGTACTTGACTGCGTGCCGATCCTCAAGCGTATGGAGAAGGTGCTGCCGCTCTTGCGCAAGGAAGTGGAAGTCGCGCGCCTGCAGAAGGAGTTGTCCGCCGAAGTGGATCGCAAGATCGGCGAACGCCAGCGCGAGTTCTTCCTCAAGGAGCAGCTCAAGGTCATCCAGCGTGAGCTGGGCATTACCAAAGACGACAAGAGCGCCGACGCCGACGAGTTCCGCGCCCGCCTGGAGGGCAAAACCCTGCCAGCGGCAGCGCAGAAGCGCATCGACGAAGAGCTCGATAAACTGTCGATCCTCGAAACCGGATCGCCCGAATACGCCGTCACCCGCAACTACCTGGATTGGGCCACCAGCCTGCCCTGGGGCGTCTATGGCAAGGACAAGCTCGATCTGAAGCGTGCGCGCAAGATCCTCGACAAGCACCATGCGGGGCTCGACGACATCAAGAACCGCATTATCGAATTCCTCGCGGTCGGCGCCTTCAAGGGCGAGATCAGTGGCTCCATCGTCCTGCTGGTGGGGCCCCCCGGAGTGGGCAAGACCAGCATCGGCAAGTCGATTGCCGAATCGCTGGGCCGGCCATTCTACCGCTTCAGCGTCGGTGGCATGCGCGACGAGGCGGAAATCAAGGGCCATCGGCGCACCTACATCGGCGCCATGCCCGGCAAACTGGTGCAGGCACTCAAGGATGTCGAGGTGATGAACCCGGTAATCATGCTCGACGAGATTGACAAGATGGGCGTCAGCTACCAGGGTGACCCAGCCTCAGCGCTGCTGGAAACCCTCGATCCCGAGCAGAATGTGGAGTTTCTCGACCACTATCTGGACCTGCGCCTGGACCTGTCCAAGGTACTGTTCGTCTGCACCGCCAATACCTTGGATTCAATCCCGGGCCCGCTGCTCGACCGCATGGAGGTGATCCGGCTGTCCGGCTATATTGCCGAGGAGAAGCTGGCCATTGCCAAGCGCCATCTGTGGCCCAAGCAATTGGAAAAGGCCGGGGTCACGAAGGAACACCTGGCGATCAACGATGCAGCCCTGCGCGAAGTGATCGAAAGCTATGCGCGTGAAGCCGGCGTGCGGCAACTGGAAAAGCAACTGGGCAAGATCGTTCGCAAATCGGTAGTCAAGCTGCTGGACGCACCGGATACCAAGGTCAAGGTTACGGCCAAGGACCTGGAAAACTATCTCGGCAGCCCGGTCTTTCGCAACGAGCAGGTACTTTCCGGCGTCGGCGTGATCACCGGCCTGGCCTGGACCAGCATGGGCGGGGCCACACTGCCCATCGAGGCGACGCGCATCCACACCCTGAACCGGGGCTTCAAGCTCACCGGGCAACTGGGCGAAGTCATGAAAGAATCGGCTGAAATCGCCTACAGCTATGTCAGCTCGCATCTGCAGGACTACCAGGGCGATCCCGAATTCTTCGACCAAGCCTTCGTTCACTTGCATGTACCCGAAGGTGCGACACCGAAGGATGGCCCCAGTGCCGGCATCACCATGGCCAGCGCCCTGCTCTCGCTGGCTCGCAACCAGGCGCCGCGCAAGAGCGTGGCAATGACCGGCGAACTGACCCTCACCGGCCAGGTATTGCCCATCGGTGGTGTACGCGAGAAGGTGATTGCCGCCCGCCGGCAGAAGATCTTCGAACTGATCCTGCCGGAAGCCAATCGCGGGCATTTCGACGAATTGCCGGCCTATCTGAAGGACGGCCTCAAGGTGCACTTCGCCCGGCGCTTCGCAGACGTGGCCAAGGTGTTGTTCTGAGAGGCCCGCTCGCCGGTATGGCACCAGCGAGCAGGTTGCTCAAGAGACGGCGAGTTATATAACCCGCCGTACATTCATGGCACTTATTTCTGGAACACAGCCGGATTCAGGGCACTACCGGCCCGGAAACCAGCTGCCCGCGCTGCCAGACCGCCTCGATTTTCTCCAACTGGCGGATATCCTGTACCGGATCGCCATCGACCACGATCAAGTCGGCGCGCTTGCCCGGCGCGAGTGTGCCGCGATCATCCAGGCCCAGCAGGGCAGCGGCATTCTGGGTAGCCAGCGTCAATGCCTGCAAAGGCGTCAGCCCGGCCTGCACGATCAACTGCAGTTCACGATGCTCGGCAAAACCGGGAATCCGCAGCGGCATGGCACCTGAGTCGGTACCGAAACCGATCTTCACTCCGGCATCGTACAGGCGCTTGAGATTGTCCAGATTGGTCTGCAGCGAAGCCTTGTCCACCTTGACCTTTTGCGGATCAGCCAGCACCTTGGCGCGCCAGGCGGGGTCGTCGAACTGCGCGGCCAGCGTCGGTTGCAAGGTATTGCGGAAAAACACCGACTTCATCCATTCCGGCTGCTCGGCATAGACGTAGAACGCCTCATCCAGGTCCAGCGTGGAAATGTACCAGGTGCCCTTTTCCTTCATCAGCGTGATCAACTCGTCGTCCACCGGCAGGTCGCGTACGCCATGGGCGAGAATGTCGGCACCGGCGGCAACCAATCGCTTGGCGTCGTCCAGATAATAGACATGCGCGGCCACCCGCAACCCCTTCTGGTGTGCCTCGTCGATTACCGCCGTGTAGATCTCCGGCTTCATCTTGTGGGCCAGGGTGTGATGGAAATCGTCCACCCAGACCTTCAGCAGATCCGGCTTGCGCGTGGCCATCTCGCGCACGGCCGCCCGCGCCTCTTCCGGCGTGGTCGGACGATACAGCTGATCGGGGCCGACATTCATCGGTGGCGCACCTTCCGGCACGCCGATACCACGGTCGGCACCAAATGTATCGGCACCCGGCAGGATGCCCGCGTGTGCCTCGGCACGCAGCGTCTGGAACAACGGGCCGTTAAGACCCAACGAGGTTACGGTGGTGACACCATAACGCTGGAACTGGCGCAACTGGCGTTCGATGTTGCTGCGCGTGAAGTTCTGCGGCCCGGCAGTGAGGCCATCGATCATGCCCAGGTGCGAATGGTCGGAAATCAGTCCGGGCAGCACGGTTTTGCCAGACAAGTCGATGATTCTGGCGTCCTTCGGTAACTTGGCCTGCTCGTCAGTATCGACTGCAACGATAAGGTTGTCCTCGATCAGCACGGTGGTATTTTCCAGCGGCGCGCCGCCTTTGCCGTCGATCACCCGAGCATGTTGCAAGGCGACTGTGCCAGCCTGGGCAGCGAAGGCGGACAGCAGCCCCGCCGTCAATAGCGAAAGCCTGAACATACGCTTCATGGTCATTCATTCTCCTGTGGAAAAGGGGGAAGTCCTTTCGGGGAAACACCGGTCATGGGGTTTTCTTGTGGACATGAGGAGCGGTCAGCTTGAAGGAAAAAAGGTAATAAGGCGGCTGGCGCGCATCAGTACCCTGATGGAAACCGGGTAGGCGATCTACCTGTGCAGCCACCATGTATACAGTGCCATCGGCCGTGATCGAATAGGCATCCGGCCAGTCCAGGCGCGGGTCGGTCAAGGTCCAGAGAGTCCGGCCATCCGGCGTTTCGGCGCGGATCGAGTGAGTCTGGATCTCCGATAGGTACAGAGTGTCGTGCTGATCCATGGCGATACCCCCTACCGGCGGCACGTCGCGATCGACTTGCACGCGTCGCTCCAGTTCGGCACTACCCAGGCTGGTATCGAGCAAGTCGGCTACCGCGACGCGATACAGCCTTGGCCCGAACGGAGCCATGAAGTACAGGGTCTTGCGGTCCGCCGACAGCTCGATCTGGTCGGCATGGATCTGTGGTGACTTGCCATCGGCTCCCGTCAGCGGACGGCCATCCACCACCGGCACAATGCCCGGATCGGCCTTGGTCAATGCACTGTCCGCCAACAGGCGGCGTACCTGGCCGGAATCACGATCCAGCACCAGCAACGCACCGGTGCCCGACTCGGTCACAAAGGCATGCCGACCCAGTACCCGAACGTCATTGAGATAACTGTTGCGCGGCGCAACCTGAGAACTGAAGGGGTAGACGCGCAGTACCTGGTTCGTCGCCAGGTTGATCTCCACCAACTTGGGTCCGCCTTCGACGCTGGGTCCGAAATTCGGCGTGGCCGGATCGACGACCCACAGGTGGTTCTCGCTGCGATCCACATGCAGCGAGTTGACAGAAACAAAGTGTCGAGCGGGGTCGTCGCCCGGTTTCCAAGTGTTCCAACCATCGCCCGGATAGGGGGTCAAAGCGCCATCCTTACCCACCAGGGCTACGCTCGGCGTGCCCTCGGCCCAGCGTGGAAAGTTGGCAAAAATACGCCCATCGTCGGCGACGGCAATGCCATTCCAGGTGTACTGGCTACTGGTCGCCACCAGTTGCAGCTGCGGGGCGGGAAGCTCGGGCGAAGCCGACCATGCCGCGCCTGCAAGGCTGGCGGACAAGCCCAGCAGGGCCAGGTGAAGTGTCAGGCTTTTCATGAAGAATTACTCCTTGGCGAGGTTGTCGCAGGGGGACGCTCCAGTGCGTCCACAATCGGAATCCGTGCCAGCCTGATGGTGTAGGCACAGACAATCGAAACCGATAAGGATTCATGGTGTAAGTGAGGATGCATTCAAACGCGGCGGTGAATCGATTGGCGCACGTATCAGCAGATAGGGAGGCTGGCGCAGGTCTTGGCCAGCATTGAAGCCTGGCAGGCGATCCCACTGCCCCAGCGTGACGTAGACATGCCGGTCGGTGGTGTAGATACCATCGGGCCAGACCAGGCGCGGGTCGCGCAGCACCACATCGAAATGCCCGTCCGGCCAGCGGCGCAGGATCGCATCGTGCTCGCCATCGGTAATGTAGAGGCGATCCTGCGGATCGGTAGCCATGCCGTCGGCGAAGCCCTTCTCACCCAGGTCGACGACGGCGGCGGCCAGCTTCGACTCATCGGCGCCGAAGTCGGAAATCATGTCAGTCGGGATGCTGTACAGCCGGCGGCTGCTCAGCGGTGCGAAATAGAGGGTTTTCGAATCGGCGCTGAGCGTGATCGCATCGGCTCCCCCCAGCGGAAAGGTGGGATGCTGGGGATCGTAGCGCATCGGCTTGCCGTCCAGGATGGCCATGAAGCCTGCTTCCGGCTGGGTGGAGACATGCTCGGCCAGCACGCGCCGCTGTCGGCCACTGGCAATATCCACCACCACCAGCGCCGGCGAAGTACCGAACGAGGAATCACTGATATAGGCCGTTCCTTTGGCGCCGTGAGTGAGATCCACGCGCAGGTCGTTCATGTGGCTGTCCTGCAACAGCGCCGGCGCCTTCAGCACCACGCTGGCAATCGTCTGGCGCGTCTGTGGATCAAAACCGACCACCTTGGCCGCACCGTCGGGGATGCCATCGATGCGAGCACGCTTGCCATCGTCGATCATCCAGAGATTGCCCTGACTATCGGTGGTCATGCCATGCACCGAGACCAGCTGCTCGGCAGCCGGACGTGCGGAGGGCAGACTCGTCGCCGTATCCGGGAAGGGCTCCAGCCGGCCGTCTACCAGTTCGGCCAGGGTCGCGCCCCGATGATCTTCGGCATGCCGTGGAAAGCCTATGAATATCCGCCCTTGTGGTGTCACGGCAATACCTGACGGCCCCGGACCATCGAAGCGAGCGATCACCTCCATCGATCCAGCCGGTATCGCGGCAGGATCGGCGGCCTCACCGGCTGCGACGGCCAGAGGTAGGCAGGCCATGGCCAGCATTCGAATATGCCTCATGGTTGAGTCTCCTGATTACATATTTCAATGATTCGAGATCGCGATGCGCGAAAGCTGGTATCAATATGCCAGTCGCAAGCTGCGTATCGATACCATGGCGATGGCAAGGGCAATGGCGCCCAGCTCTGGAGAATGCTGCAGCGGTAGCGGCCAGAGCCCAGGCAGACATTCGCTCAGGATGCTCGAGAAGGATTTCGTGGAGAGATTTGCAACAATCAGGTAATCCGTATCCTGTCGGTGCAGTACAGACTTCATCCAGGGAACGGCGGGCGTGCCAGTCATCCCAGAGCTGTGTGTCGGCACAGGAGATATGCCGACAAGCAAAGTCGCGTTTCACTATATTTTTCAGGGCAACGTGCTTACGGAGCTTGGCCTCGCGGCGCTGCCTGAACGGCTCGTGCATACCTGCCTCGGGAAACCTTACAACTGATAGCAATCCTTTACTGGCTTCACCATAACGCTGTCGTATATAGCGATCAACCGACAACTGTTGCGGTTGGCTGCGTAGCCAATAATCCTTGCGCTATCCTGCACAGCCTGTAATCGAAGAAGAACTTGGGCTCTACCGGACCTGAAGTTATCTTTGCACAACGCCTATCCGGACAGATTCCATGCCTAACGTTCGCCTGTTTTGCTCCGCCACATTGCTTGGCACACTCAGCGCCTGCAGTTCCAGTCCTTCTTCGGGACCGTCGATAACCGTCAGCCAGGACAAATCCTGTCCGCTCGAATTACGCCAAGGCGAAACCATGGTTCTCAAACTGCCGAGCGATCCATCGAGCGGTAACCGCTGGAATTTGCGGGAAAGCTCCGACGAGCTATTGAAGAAGCTCGGCCCCGAGGTCTACAGCAACTCGGAGCAGGACCCACTCGGCGGTAAAGGCACCTCCACCTGGCGCTTCCAGGCCACTCATCCAGGCACCGGCCGCTTGCTGCTGACTTATCAGCGCCCATGGGAAGTCGGTGCCGAACCAAGCGGGCTGTTCGACTGCCGGATCGTTGTGAAGTGATTTACCGGCAATGAGCATCCTTGCTGCCGATGTAAATGTGCAAGGCTGCAGGCATCTGAAGCCTTGCATTTTCGCTACAATGCCGCCTTCAGCCACACTCCCATAATGACACCGTGACCCACGATCCCGATCGCCTGTTTGCCCAACCACTCGCCCCGGTACCGGACTTTGTCTTCAATGAAGATGTGGTGCGGGTCTTTCCCGATATGATCAAGCGTTCGGTACCGGGTTATCCTGCCATCGTCGAAAACATCGGCGTACTGGCTGCGCACTTCGCCCAACCCAATACCCATCTATATGATCTGGGCTGCTCGCTCGGCGCCGTTACGCAAGCTCTGCGCCGCCATGTGCAAGCCGAACGCTGCCGGGTGGTCGCGGTAGACAACTCGCTGGCCATGGTCGAGCGCTGCCGCGAATACCTGAGCGCGCAGGATTCGATGTTCCAGGAGTTGTTGCCGGTACAGGTAGTGGAAGCCGATATCCTGAAGCTCGACTTCCAGCCAGCTTCGCTGGTAACCCTGAATTTCACTCTGCAATTCATCCCCGTTGAGCAGCGCTCCACCCTGCTCGGCTGCATTCACCAGGCCTTGCTGCCGGGAGGCGCGCTGATCCTCTCGGAAAAGCTGTGCTTCGCGGATGCGAGCACGCATGAGTTGCTCAACGAGCTGCACTTCGCCTTCAAGCGCGCCAACGGCTATAGCGAACTGGAAATCGCGCAGAAACGCAGCGCCATCGAGAACGTGATGCAACCCGACAGCCTGGAAACCCATCGCCAGCGCCTGCTGGACGCCGGCTTCAAGCAAGTCCTGCCCTGGTTCCAGTGCCTTAATTTCGCGTCACTGATCGCCTTGCCATGACCTACAACTTCGACTCCCTGGTCCGCCACCTGGCCGGAACCCCTCTGGCAACCTGGGCACAAACCCTGCCCGCCTTGCTCGCCGACAAACTGGCGAGCGGCCATGGCGACCTGCCGCGCTGGCAGGCAGCAGTGGATGCCTTGCCAGTCCTGCTGCCGGAACGCATCGAACTGCTCGATGGCATGCACCTGGACGGTGAGTGTTCCACCTCGCAGCGCCAGCAGCTGGAGCAGGCACTACGCGGCCTGATGCCCTGGCGCAAGGGACCGTTCGAGCTGTTCGGCGTGCATATCGATACCGAATGGCGTTCGGACTGGAAATGGCAGCGAGTCGCACCGCACCTCGATCTCATCGGTAAGCGTGTGCTCGATGTGGGCTGCGGCAATGGCTATTACCTGTGGCGAATGCTCGGCGCTGGCGCCGATTCCGTCGTGGGCGTCGATCCCAACTGGCTGTTCTTCTGCCAATTCCAGGCGCTCAAACGCTATCTGCCAGCGCTGCCTGCCTGGCATCTACCCCTGATGTCGGAAGAATTGCCGGCAAAGCTGGAGGGCTTCGACACCGTATTTTCCATGGGCGTGCTCTACCATCGCCGTTCGCCGATCGATCATCTGCTGGAACTGAAGGACTGCCTGCGGCGAGGTGGCGAACTGGTACTGGAAACGCTGGTTGTAGAGGGTGACGAATTCACCGCTCTGGTGCCGGAGGACCGCTACGCACAGATGCGCAACGTCTGGTTCCTGCCCTCGGTGCCGGCACTGGAACGCTGGCTGCGCCGCGCCGGCTTCGAGGAGGTGCGCTGCGTGGATATCAGTGTCACCCGTCTCGAAGAGCAGCGCAGCACGGACTGGATGCACTTCCAGTCACTGCCGGATTTTCTCGACCCGGACAACGCGGACAGAACCATTGAGGGCCTTCCGGCACCTACCCGGGCGATCCTGATCGCCCGCAAATGATCGTGAATTACCTGAGCGACGCCATCGCTCAGGGCTGGTCTTCCTGCGCCAAGGCGCGGATATAGAGCACAAGCTGCCACCTTTCGACCTCGGTCAGGTATTCCCCGTAGGAGCGCATCGCAGTAATCCGCATACTGCGACCCGGGCGCCCGAGATGCTGCGCGCCCTGGCGCGCCGGGTAATGGAGGTCGCCGGCGCCCTTCTCGATCACCCAATAAAGCTGGCCATCGGAAATGGCGTCCATGGTCTGCGCGCAGCGAAAATTGCGCGGCGGCGGCACAAGATGCTCAGCAGCCGGACTGCGGCCGTCGCCGTGGGCGCCATGGCAGATGATGCAGGGCGCCGGACGCGCATCACTCTCGTACAAACGCCGGCCCATCGCCAGGTTTTCGGCGGTTTTCGGCAACGGGTTAACCCGTGTCAGATAGCTTGGCGGCGCATCCTGCGTCTCCCGTGGCTCGGGACACTGGCCCGCGCTGGAGGCGGCTTGCGCCGAAGCGATGCCCAGCACCATGGCCAAGCCAACGACATGGAGACCCGTACTCATGCTTGGACTCATCTCGGCCTCCTCAGAAACTAATCTTGTGACGCAGCCCGATTATCCGCGCGCTATGCAGCCCGGGGTCGGTACTCGGGTGGCGGATGTACTGCACGTTGAATTGCAGACTCATCCATGAGGTCAGCGGCAGCCAGTGGCTCAGTTCGTACGCCACTTCTCGGCTGGTGACTGGCTCCCCCGCCGCCCGCTGGGCATCCTTGAAGGTGCCGCTGTTGGAAGCCAGCGAAATGCCGAAGCCGGTCACATCCTCGTCGCGTCCCGGCAGCAAGCCGGTATAGACGAGCCCGCCGCTGGCCGACCAGCGCAGCTGGTTAACCTTCTTGTCCGCCAAACCCAGACGCAGGAAGCCGCTCAAACCCTGCACACTCTGATCCGGCTCGCGGAACAGTTCGCCTTCGATCAGTGCGTAGGCGCCCTGCGTGCCGCGCTCGCGCCGCGGGTTTCCCTCCGCATCGACGTCGCGCAGGTGGTCGAAACGGGCGGTGTAGTACCAGGCGCCGACTGCGGCATGCAGAAAGCGCTTGTGCTCATCGGCATCGTGCTGAATGCCGGCTTCACCCAGGATCAGCGCGCCATCGTTACCGCCCAGATGCACTTGGGTGCCATGCGGCTGCTTCGGATCGCCGGCAACGCCGTCGAGCACCGCAACTTGCAGATAATGCTCCTGCGTCGGCTGGACCCTGACCCGCACGCCCAGGCACGAGGTTGGATAAATACAGGGACCGTTGAGTCCGGTCTCCGAAAATTCGATCCCGGTGCCGAAACCACCGTTCATGAAGATGCCTGCCGTCTCCTTGACATCGAACTCCGAGTCAGCTGCATACAACCCGGCCAGGATGGCCAGGCGATCATCGAAGAAGCGCTGCTCGAACCAGGCTTCATAGAGCTTGAAAGTGTCGACGCCAGTAGCCAGGTTACTCGGCGCATGGATCGATCCGGCCGAGTCGATTGGATCACGACCACCATAGGGAGTGATGCCATGTACGAACAGCCTGCCGCCACGCCAGCCAAGCAGGCGCTCGAGATTGACCGATAGGGTTGGCTCCAGCAGACCAGAGTAGCTGCGATGCCGGTCGAGTCCCCCTTCGACAATCGCCATCAGATCGGCGGTATGATCGAGCCCGATCTCGACACCACGCGCCGCCAGCGCAGAACGGAGTCCACCCCAGTCGCCCGTCAGGTTTTCGCTAAAGACGGCCGCTTCCTCCATTTCGATAGCCGGCGCCCCCTGTACTGCCATAAGCAACAACAACGAGCCGGCCCACCCAGAGGCAGATTTCATCACAGCTTTTCCACCGTACGTAATCACAGTCTCTCCACTGCAAACGCATCGGCTTCGTCTCTGCACAACGACGGCACAAAGCCACATGACACATCTCGACCGGATCTCCCGCAGGCGATGCTCGGCATCGCGGCGAGTGATCCACACGGCTTGGCCCTCGAACCAACCCCACTCAGGTGTCGATACTGTGCGGTAAAAAAGTGGTGTGACTATTGATAAATGACAATACTTATCATTTCAGCAAAAAAAGACATTAGACTGGCCGTTAAAAACGCGAGCGAGGCGCCCCCAAAAACCAAAATGACCGAAGCGCACTAACAGCCGAAGTATTACGCAGATCGTTTTTCAACGGCCTGTCAGGCAGTCTTGCGCCAGCACAGCAGGCGGTTGTTGGCTGGCATGGCATGATCAGCCAAAGTTTCGAGCCCAACGGTACGGGCTAGGTGCTGGATCGCCTGTGCATCGCGCAGGCCGCTGGCCGGGTCGCGCCGGCGCAGCATGGCGTCGAACTCGGCATTGCTGGCGCTGGTGTGACGCCCGCCATAGTTGAAGGGACCGTAGAGGCAGAACACCCCAGCCTTCGGTAGCAGCCGGCCAAGCCCAGTGAATAGACACTCTACCTGCGGCCAACTCATGATATGGCTGGTATTGGCCGAAAACACCGCGTCTACCGCAAGCACCAGCCAGTGCAACTGCTCCACGTCGAGTTCCAAGGGCTCACGCAGGTTGGCCAGCCCCGCCTCGGCACGCCAGGCACGGATACCGGGCAGGTTTTCCGCCCGGTCGCTGGGCTGCCAGACCAGCCAGGGCATTCCAGCAGCAAAATGCACCGCATGCTGGCCCGTGCCGCTACCAATTTCCAGCACCTGTCGAACGTTGGCAAATTCCTTCTGCAATACAGCCAGGATCGACGCTTTGTTGTTCTCGCAGGCTTGCGAAAAGGGCTTTTCCCGGTTCATGTGAAGACCTCGACAGATTGAACGTGAATGGAGAAAACGACGTCTTCAGACCCGGACCGCCGCCGCCAGAATCAGTTGCTTCATCTCCCGGACCGCCTGCTTGAAACCGACGAACAAGGCATGAGCGACGATGGCATGACCGATATTCAACTCATTCAGGCCAGCAATAGCCGCAATGGCCTCGACGTTATGGTAATGCAAGCCGTGCCCAGCGTTGATGACCAATCCATGATCCAGCCCGCACGCTACACCATCGCGAATCCGCGCCAGTTCCAGTGCCGTTGGTACCGCGCCTTCGGCATCGGCGAAACGACCCGTATGCAACTCGATAGCCGGCGCACCTACTCGGCTGGCCGCCTCGATTTGTCTGGGTTCGGCATCGATGAACAATGAAACTTCACAGCCAACCCGGCTCAAGCGTTCGACCGCCGCGGCGATACGGGTTTCCTGCCCAGCCACATCCAGACCGCCCTCGGTAGTCAACTCCTGGCGAGTTTCCGGCACCAGGCAGATGTGTTCGGGCCGGATACTTTCGGCAAAGGCCAGCATGCTCTCGGTCACCCCCATCTCGAAATTCATTCGCGTCTGCAACAGCTCCTTGAGCAGATACACATCGCGCTCCTGGATATGCCGGCGATCCTCGCGTAGATGCAGGGTGATACCGTCGGCGCCGGCTTCCTCGGCATCCAGCGCCGCCTTCACCGGATCGGGGTAACGGGTACCACGGGCCTGGCGCAGGGTTGCCACGTGGTCGATGTTGACTCCCAGGAGAAGATGCTTGGCTTCAGTCACGTGATGATTCCTTCGGGTTCATGAACAGCTCTCGACTGACCAGGGGACGTGCGCCCAGATGTGGCGCCAGTGCCTGACGCATAAGCCGTTTGGCAGCATTCAACACGCCGGGTACCTTCCAATCCGCCTGGGCCATGGCCAGCAGTTCGTGGCCCGAAAACATGCCTGGCTGAAATTGCTCGGCGCGCTCGAAACCGGCATCCGGCAGAAAACGGTAGAGATTGGTTTCGCCCAGCGGCTGACCGGCTACATCGGTATCCAGGGCGAAACCATAGCCCAGCTCGCCGAGCAAGCGCCATTCGAATGCCCGCAGCAAAGGCTCGAGAGGACACCCAAGCGCCAGAGCCGTCAAGGTAGTCGAGTAATGCTCGAAAAAAGCGGGATGGGGATCTTCGGCAGGGAGCAGACGCATCAACAGCTCATTGAGATAGAGGCCGCTATAGAGAGACTGTCCGCTCAGCCAGAGCGGAATGCCCGCTGGCTCCAGGCGGACAACGGTTTTCAGCTCGCTTTTACCGCGCAACTCCAGCTCCAGTGGGCTAAAGGGGCGAGCCACGCTGCCACTACGCCCCCGGGCTGCGCGCAACACTGCGGCCACACGACCCTGCGGGGTAAAGAGCTCCAGCAGCGCACTGCTTTCCTTGTAAGGGCGGCTATGCAGAACGAAAGCGAGAATAGGCATACAGAATCGACAAGGAGGCTGGAGAGTCAAGGCTGCTTTCCGTCTTTTCGTCCAGCATCAAGCCTCCAGCGCTTTTATCGGCTTCAATCGTAACCCAGCGAGTGTAAGGCACGTTCATCATCGGACCAGCCACCTTTGACCTTGACCCAGAGATTGAGCATTACCTTGGAGTCGAACAACACTTCCATATCCTTGCGGGCTTCCTGGCCGATACGCTTCAGCCGCTCGCCCTTGTCACCGATGATGATTTTCTTCTGCCCGTCGCGCTCGACCAGAATCAGTGCATGAATATGCAGGACATGGCCTTCCTGTTTGAACTCTTCGATCTCAACGGTTACCTGGTAAGGCACTTCGGCGCCGAGCTGGCGCATGATTTTTTCACGCACCAGTTCGGCCGCAAGGAAACGGCTGCTGCGGTCGGTGATCTGATCTTCCGGGAAAAAATGTTCGCCTTCCGGCAAACGCTCGGCCACCAGCCTTTCCAGAAGATCCAGATTCCTGCCGTGCTGGGCGGAAATTGGTACGATCTCGGCATTCGGCAACTGTTGCGCCAGCCATTCGAGATGCGGCAACAGCTCGGCCTTGTCATCAAGGCGATCGGTTTTGTTCACCGCGACAATAAGTGGCCCTGACACAAAACGAACCCGCTCGAGCACCATCTGGTCTTCATCGGTCCAGCGAGCACGGTCGACGACGAAAACAACCACATCCACATCCTTCAAGGCCGCAGCCGCCGTCCGGTTCATGTAGCGGTTAAGCGCCGTCTCGCCCTGTTTGTGCAGGCCGGGGGTGTCCACGTAGATCGCCTGGACCGCACCTTCAGTCTTGATACCAAGCATATTGTGCCGAGTAGTCTGTGGCTTGCGTGAGGTGATGGCGAGCTTCTGGCCGAGCATGTGGTTCAGCAAGGTCGACTTGCCCACGTTGGGTCGACCGACGATGGCAACGTAGCCACAACGTTCAGCAGGCGATTCACTCATGAGCGTTCTCCACACCGAGCCCGACCAGGGCGGCGGCAGCAGCTACCTGCTCGGCAATCCGCCGACTGGGCCCCTGCCCCTGGGTTCGTTCGTTCAACAGCGCCACCTGACACTCCACATAGAAAGTACGGCAATGGGGTTCACCCTGGATATCCACGACCTCGTAGCGCGGCAACTCGTGGCCACGCGACTGGAGGAATTCCTGCAGTCGTGTCTTGGGGTCCTTGTTGGTATCGACCAGCGTCAACCCTTGCAATTCGTTGACCAGCCAGGCCAGTACACGCTCGCGCACCCTATCCATGCCACCATCCAGATAGATAGCTCCGATCAAGGCTTCCAGAGCATCGGCCAGGATCGATTCACGGCGAAAACCTCCGCTTTTCAGCTCGCCGGAACCAAGGCGCAGGTAATCCCCCAGCTCGAAGCCGCGCGCCAGGACAGCCAGGGTCTGTCCCTTGACCAAACGTGCCCGCAAGCGCGAAAGCTGTCCTTCACGGGCCTGGGGGAAATGAGTGAAGAGTGCTTCACCAGCAACGAAGTTGAGAATGGCATCGCCAAGGAACTCCAATCGCTCATTGTTGCGCCCGGCATAGCTGCGGTGGGTCAAGGCAACGAGCAGCAGCTCCTGGTTCTTGAAGTGGTAACCGAGCTTGCGCTCGAGACGATCTAACGAAGTACTCACGGCATCCTAAATCGGTATTCTTTGGCAAAACGAGCCACCAGATCGAGATTACCGATCAGGGACTCACGTTTTTCATAGGCAAGGTGCACATTGAATTCTTCGTCTTCCAATTCGACCTTCAATGCTTCTTTCATATCGAGATCGCGAATGCCGTTGACCTGCATCCCCTTTCCTACGTGAGTATAGAAGTCCTGCACGCTATGGATATCGAGATTGCTGTCGGTCTCTGCAGAAGCGATGACCTTGTCCATGGACATATAGTCCAGATAATGCGGCAACATCTTGAATAAGGTGCTGGCAAGAAATGCCACCAGGGCCAGCATCACTAACCAACCCAGCACGGACAATCCTTTTTGCGAACGTGGAAGGTTCATGTCGCCTCACAAAATCCTTTTGCGGTTTTTTTAGCCAGCAGAGCCGGACGAAACGCCAGCAATCCATTGCTTTCACAGAATCAATCCCACCCGGGAAAAATCTGGCAAGTGACTGAACTTCGGATCCGGCCAGCTCATCCAGACTGCGAAGGCCTTGCCGACGATATTCCGGTCGGGAACCATACCCTGTAGCTGGGCGGGAATATTGGGATCGTTCCAGTAACGACTGTCGTTGGAGTTGTCCCGATTGTCACCCATCATGAAGTAATGACCTGCCGGTACTGTCCACTGGCGGTCAGGTTCGATGCGGTAGCGGCCCATTTCCTTGCGGATCAGATGTTCCACCTTGCCCAGTTGCTCCTCGTACAGCCTGGTGCTGCCCAGACTACCCGGCTCTTCCCCGACCAGCTTTTCAGCTACCGATTCACCGTTGATGAACAACCGCTTGTCACTGGTATAACGCACCACATCCCCAGGCAGACCAACCACTCGCTTGATGTAATTGACATCCGGATCGCTGGGGTAACGGAACACCATGACATCGCCGCGTTGCGGGTCGCTGACGCTGATGACCTTGGTATCGACCACCGGCAGCCGAATGCCATAGGCGAACTTGTTGACCAGGATGAAGTCGCCCACTTCCAGCGTAGGTTTCATCGAACCGGACGGAATCTGGAAAGGCTCGACCAAAAAGGAGCGCAACACCAGAACGATGGCCAATACGGGAAAGAAAGACTTGCCATACTCGACCAGTACTGGCTCCTTCTTCAGCGCCTCGAGCGCTGCAGGATCGGCCTTGGTGACAGTCGCCTGGTAATTGGCGATGGCCGCCCGCCGCCGCGGCGCGAAAAAAAACAGGTCCAGCAGAGCCAGGGCACCGCATACCAATACTGCGACGACCAGCATCAATGGAAAATTGATCGACATTTCAGCTATCCACCTTCAGAACCGCCAGGAACGCCTCCTGGGGAATTTCTACACTGCCAACCTGCTTCATGCGCTTCTTGCCTGCCTTCTGCTTCTCCAGCAATTTGCGCTTGCGGCTTGCGTCACCACCATAGCATTTGGCCAGAACGTTCTTGCGCAGTGCCTTTACCGTGGTCCGGGCGACGACTTGGCCGCCGATGGCCGCCTGGATGGCCACATCGAACATCTGCCGTGGAATCAGTTCCTTCATTTTCTCGGTCAGGGCACGGCCTTTATGATGCGCATTATCGCGATGGACAATCAGTGCCAGGGCATCCACCTTCTCACCATTGATCAAGACATCCAGCCGCACCAGATTGGCCGCCTGGAAGCGATCGAAACTGTAATCCAGTGAAGCATAGCCGCGACTCACCGATTTCAAGCGATCGAAGAAATCCATCACGACCTCACTCATCGGCAGATCGTAGCGAACCTGAACCTGTGTACCCAGGAACTGCATGTCGCGCTGGACCCCACGCTTTTCGATGCACAGGGTAATGACATTGCCCAAGTGATCCTGAGGAACCAGAATATTGGCCTGCACGATGGGCTCGCGCATCTCATCGATGGAAGACAGATCAGGTAGCTTGGACGGGTTGTCGACGTATTGGATCTCACCGTTTTTCAGCACCAGCTCGTAGATTACAGTAGGTGCGGTCGTGATCAGGTCAAGGTCGTATTCACGCTCGAGCCGTTCCTGGATGATCTCCATGTGCAGCATGCCAAGAAAACCGATGCGGAAGCCGAACCCCAACGCATCGGAACTTTCCGGCTCGTACTGCAAGGCCGCATCGTTCAGGGTGAGCTTCTGCAACGCCTCGCGGAAATCTTCGAAATCGTCGGAGCTGACCGGGAACAGCCCGGCATAAACCTGCGGCTTGATCCGTTGGAAACCCGGCAACATGGCCACATCCGGGGTGCTGGAAAGAGTCAGCGTATCGCCTACCGGAGCGCCATGGATATCCTTGATACCGGCGATGATGAAGCCCACTTCGCCAGCCTTGAGATCCCCCATTTCCGTATGCTTGGGCGTGAAGACTCCAACACTGTCGACCTGATGAAGCTTGCCGGTGGATTTAACAAGAATCTTGTCACCCTTTTTCACTCGGCCATGCTTGACCCGGACCAGCGAGACTACGCCCAGGTAGTTGTCGAACCAGGAATCGATGATCAATGCTTGCAGCGGAGCGTCGATTTCGCCTTCGGGAGCAGGAATGACCTGCACCAGCCGCTCCAGCACATCAACGACACCCATGCCGCTTTTCGCGCTGCAAGAAACGGCGTCGGTCGCATCGATCCCGATGATGTGCTCGATTTCTTCCTTGACTCGCTCCGGTTCGGCCTGGGGAAGATCCATCTTGTTGAGCACCGGCATGACCTCCAGCCCCTGCTCGATGGCGGTATAGCAGTTGGCGACCGATTGCGCCTCGACTCCCTGGCCTGCATCCACGACCAGTAGCGCACCTTCGCAGGCGGCGAGCGAACGGCTGACCTCATAGGTAAAGTCGACATGCCCGGGCGTGTCGATGAAATTGAGCTGGTAGGTTTTACCATCCTGCGCCTTGTAGTGCAGGGTCACGCTGTGAGCCTTGATAGTGATGCCACGCTCACGCTCGAGCTCCATGGAATCCAGAACCTGGGCTTCCATTTCTCGATCGGCCAAGCCACCGCAGATCTGGATGAAGCGATCCGCCAGGGTCGACTTGCCATGATCGATATGCGCAATGATTGAGAAATTACGGATATGACTCAGGTCGCTCACAGCTTGGATACTCGGATAGATGCAGGCCGACCGCCTGCCGAAATGGCCACGAAGTGTAACCGATCACCCCTGCAAGCGCCACGCCAGACACTATGGGATATCAGTAACACCTATCGAAAAGAAATCACTTTGCCATCGCCTCCGGAAAGTTTGATCCGCAGGTATAGGGATGTAAAAAAGGCGGCTTTGATAAGCCGCCCCTTTCACATTCGCTACGTTCTTACTCTGCAAGCTTGAACGTAATGAAGCTCGCTCGTCCCTGGCGCAAGACACGCATGGAAATCGAGCGTTTGGCCGGCAAGTTTTCAGCTATTTTGGTGAATGTCGACACCGAATCGATAGCCGTATTATTCAGATGGGTAATCACATCGCCTGGACGCAAACCAATCATGGCGGACGGTCCGCCTATTATCTGGCTGATGACCACGCCACCCTGCAAATCGAGGCTTTGCTTCTGCTCGGCAGTCAGCTCGGCAACCCGAACTCCTAACCGATTGCTGCTTTTTTCTGCGCCACTTCCCTCATTCGAGGAGAGCATTTCCTTTTCGTCGGGCAGCGCTTCAATGGTAATGGCCAGTTTCTTGCGATCACCTTCTCGCGCCACCATCAGCTCGGCAGTAGTGCCTGGTTTCATCGAACCGATCTGATGCGGCAGATCGGCAGACATGATGATTGGCTTGCCATTTACGCTAAGAATGACATCACCCACTTTTATGCCGCCCTTGGCCGCCGGTCCACCTTCCATGACTTGTGCGACCAACGCGCCGGCAGGACGTTCCAGCCCGAACGACTCGGCCAGATCCTTGTTGACTTCCTGAATGACCACGCCCAGCCAGCCACGCCTGACCTTGCCTTCGGTACGCAACTGATTCGCCACATCCATCGCCACATCAATGGGAATGGCGAAGGACAAGCCCATGAAGCCTCCGGAGCGGGTAAAAATCTGGGAATTGATTCCCACGACCTCACCTTTCAAGTTGAACAGCGGTCCGCCCGAGTTGCCAGGGTTGATCGCCACATCGGTCTGAATGAAAGGCACATAGCTTTCACTCGGCAGACTGCGGCCCACGGCACTGACGATACCGGACGTCACCGTATGGTCGAAGCCGAACGGCGAGCCGATTGCCAACACCCATTCGCCAGCCTTCAGTTCGCTCGATTTACCGAGTTTGACCGTCGGAAGATTCTTGCCCTCGACCTTCAGCAAGGCAACATCGGTCCGCGGATCGGCACCGACGAGCTTCGCTGTGAGTTCGCTGCGATCAGGCAAGCGCACCACGATTTCGTCTGCTTCGGCAACCACATGATTGTTGGTCAGGACATAACCATCAGCCGAGATGATGAAACCGGAACCAAGGGATTGGGCCTCTTGCTGCCGGCCTCGGCCAGGATCGGCCGGCATGCCTGGAATGCTGCGCTCGAAGAATTCACGAAAAATAGGCGGCAAGCCTTCGAGATCCGGCAGCATCCGAGAACTGGCCGCACCACGGTCGGGAAGATTCTGCTTGGTGCTGATATTGACGACCGCTGGCGAGGCATCCTCGACGAGAGAAGTGAAGTCAGGCAGGTCTGCCTGGGCCGATAGCGCCTGTCCCAGCAAGGCCAGCCCTGCCAAGAAGGCAATACAACTCTTTCTATGGAACATTATCTACAAATCTCCACATTCAAAGAGCGCTTAACTTACCGCAGACCGGTCGAAGTCTGCGAGCACGATAGTTGGTTGCACCAGGGTATGCCATCGGCTTGGCAACGGGCTCTACAGCAGTCGTCATGGTATTTTGAAACGCGCCACTTACCGGAACCGCCGTTTTGCAGGTAGGCTCGCAGCTCACCGCCAGGAGTAATGTCAATGCAGGTCCATGTCCTTCAACACGTCCCTTTCGAAGGTCTTGGCAGTATCGAAAAGTGGCTGCAAGAACGAAACGCATCTATCTCGTATACCCGTTTTTTCGAAACCCCGGGATTTCCTTCGCTCGATCAGGTTGACCTGCTGATCATCCTGGGTGGCCCGATGAGCGTGAACGACGAACACAGGTTGCCTTGGCTGCAAGCTGAAAAGCGTTACATTGCCGATGCAGTGAAAAGCAACAAGGCCGTGCTGGGTATTTGTCTGGGTGCACAATTGATCGCCAGTTCGCTGGGCGCCAACGTCTATCCTGCACAAGAGAAGGAACTGGGCTGGTTTCCCATATTCGGACAGGAAAGCCCATCTGGAACATTCCCCTTTCCACCCAGCACCAAGGTTTTCCATTGGCATGGCGAAACCTTCGATCTACCAGCGCAAGCAATGTTGCTGGCCAGTAGCGAAGGTTGCCAGAACCAGGCCTTCCAGATCGGAGCACGTACGCTCGGCCTGCAATTCCACCTGGAAACCACACCTGAAAGCGCCCATGCGCTGAGCACTCTGTATAGCGAAGAGCTGGTCGCACAAAGGCCTTACATACAAAGCGGGAATACGTTGCATGCGACGCCGGTTGACACCTATGCCAAGGCTAACGCGCTGATGGCAAAAGTCCTCGAATACCTGACCGCGACTCTTGATTGATTGCTCCGTCCCCTGAGCCTGCAAGGGTTGGTCTGCAAAGCCTGCAATGCATTAAAGTGGCACACCCTCCAGCCCAAAGCATCTATCCGGCCAGCCTGGATCGATCATCAATATCAACAAGGACTGAAACCACGATGGATCACCGTGAAGCATTGATCGCGCTCAGGCAATTCCTGTCCAACCGCATCCTCGGACAGGAACGGCTGGTCGAGCGCCTGTTGATCGCCTTGCTCGCCGATGGCCACTTGCTGGTGGAGGGTGCCCCGGGCCTGGCCAAGACGCGCGCGATCAAGGAGTTGGCCGAAGGCGTGGAAGCCGAATTCCATCGCATCCAGTTCACCCCTGACCTGTTGCCGGCCGATATCACCGGCACTGAAATCTACCGCCCTGAAACCGGCAGCTTCGTTTTCCAGCAAGGACCGATCTTCCACAACCTGCTGCTGGCTGACGAAATCAATCGGGCACCGGCCAAAGTGCAATCGGCGCTGCTGGAAGCCATGGCTGAGCGCCAGGTCAGCATCGGCCGCAGCACTTACCCGCTGTCGCCAATGTTTCTGGTGATGGCAACCCAGAACCCCATTGAACAGGAAGGCACCTATCCGTTACCGGAAGCGCAGCTGGATCGCTTTCTCCTGCATGTGAAAATCGGTTATCCCGATGCCAGTGTAGAACGCCGTATCCTGCAGCAGACGCGTGGTGAAGCCATCAATGGCGAGACTGCACCAGAGCATCAGGTCAGCCAGCAGGCAATTTTCGCCGCACGCAAGGAGATTCTCGGCCTGCATATGGCCGACGCGGTGGAGGAATACCTGGTGCAATTGGTAATGGCGACCCGCACCCCGGCCAAGTTCGATGCCGAACTGGCCGAGTGGCTCACCTATGGCTCCAGCCCGCGCGGCACCATTGCCCTGGATCGCTGCGCACGGGCCCACGCCTGGCTGGCCGGGCGTGATTTCGTCAGCCCCGAAGATATCCAGGCCATGCTTTTCGATGTCTTGCGCCACCGTCTGATTCTTTCCTTCGAGGCAGAAGCCTCGGGTATCGATCAGGACCGGGTGATCCAACGCATTCTCGACGTAGTGGCTGTAGCCTGATGCACAGGCGCGATCCCGGGACCGCCCTGGTGGAACCTGCGGAAGGCATCTACACGAACCTGGCCGAGCTGATCGACTTGCGCAAGAGAATCCATGAACTGCCGTTGTTTTCCACCCCACAACGGCGCAGTCCACTGCTGGGTCTACATCATTCGCGCCTGCGCGGACGTGGGGTGGATTTCGACCAGGTACGGATCTACCAGCCCGGCGACGATGTCCGCACTATCGACTGGCGTGTCACTGCGCGTACCCAGGAGCCACACACCAAGCTGTACCACGAGGAACGCGAACGCCCCATCTATATTCTGGTGGAGCAGAGCCAGCGGCTGTTCTTCGGCAGCTCGCGGCAATTCAAATCGGTACTGGCTGCCCATGCCGCGGCACTGATCGGCTGGGCCACGCTAGAGCACAACGACCGGATTGGCGGCCAGGTCTTCGGTGACGGCCGCTTTCTGGAAATCAAGCCGCGACGCAGTAAACACAGCTTGCTGCAGCTGCTTGATCGCCTGGTTCAAGCCAACCACCGGCTGGACAGCGGAACACAACCGATAAACGACACGGAAAGCTTTGCCCAGGCCCTGCGTCGGGCTCGCGAAGTACTACGCCCAGGCAGTCTGGCGGTAATCCTGTGCGATGAACGTGCCCTGAGCGATACCGCCGAGCGGCAACTCTGGCTGCTCGGTCGGCATATCGACCTGCTGCTGCTACCGTTATCCGACCCGCTCGATCATGCCTTGCCAATCACCGGCCTGCTGCGCTTCGCCCAAGGCAATGCGCGTCTCGAACTGGACAGCAGCGACAGCCAGTTGCGTCAGGCCTATCGAGAGCAGGCCGAACGGCGCCGGCTACGTTGGGAACGCCTGGCGCTGCGCCTGAGCACCCCGCTGCTGCCACTGGATACCCATCGTGATGCAGTCGAGCAACTGCACGATCACTTGACCCTGCACCAGGCCAGGAGCCGTCAGTGAACCCGCTTGAACAACTGGCACCGCTCATCGCCCCGCCCCCTCCTTCCTGGTGGCCACCGGCTCCCGGCTGGTGGCTGCTGGCAGCGCTGCTCCCCATGCTTGCCACAGGAGGTTGGTGGTGGTTGCGAAAAGCGCCACGGCAACCGTTCAGCACCGAATCCCACCAGGATGACTCGACCGATTCCCTGCGTCTGGCCGCCCTGCAAGAGCTGGCTCAACTGGACAAGCCCCAGGCCGGCGAATCGGCCAGCCACTGGCTGCAACAGCTCAACACCCTGCTCAAACGTATCTGCCGGACACGCTATCCGGCAGATAATCCGCATACCATGAGCGGCCGCACCTGGCTGGCTTTTCTCGACAGTCGCTGCCCTGCCGCCGGCCTGACTCGCTGGATGATCCTGGTGGAAGGTGCCTATCGCGCTGAATGCAAGCTCGATGACCAAGCTATCGCCGGACTGGAGCAAGCCGTGGAAACCTGGATCAGAAAACATGCTTGAACTGGCCTGGCCCTGGATTTTCGCGCTGTTGCCCCTCCCCTGGCTGTTGCGCGCCTTGCTACCTGCTGCGGAAAGTCGCCAAGCTGCACTCAAGGTCGGTTTTCTTGACGAATTGGAAAGCCTCTCCGGGCAGCGCTCGCGCCTTACGCTGGCCAGTTGGCGCCAGCAATTGCCATACCTGACGATCTGGCTGCTGTTGCTGGTGGCAGCAGCCAGGCCACAATGGCTGGGCGAGCCCCTGCCGCTACCGGCCAGTGGCCGTGATCTGCTGCTGGCAGTGGACGTTTCCGGCTCCATGGATTATCCCGACATGAGCTGGCAAGGCTACGAAACGACCCGCCTGGAACTGGTCAAGCATCTGTTCGGCGATTTCATCGAACAGCGCTACGGTGATCGCGTGGGCCTGATCCTGTTTGGTAGCCAGGCCTATCTGCAAGCGCCCCTGACATTCGACCGCATCACCGTACGAACCTGGCTGGACGAGGCCCTGATCGGCATCGCCGGTAACAATACCGCCATTGGCGATGCCATCGGCCTGGCCCTGAAGCGCCTACGCGAACGCCTGGCCGAAAACCGCGTGCTGGTTCTGATTACCGATGGTGCCAGCAACGGTGGCGAGCTTGAACCACTGGTAGCGGCCCGGCTCGCAGCTGGAGAAAAGGTGAAAATCTATACAATTGGCATAGGCGCAGAACCGAATCAGGCCAGAAATCTCGGGCTCTATGACTACACCCAGTCCATCGAACTGGACGAAAACCTGCTGCGCGCCATCGCCGAGCAGACGGGTGGCCGCTATTTCCATGCCTCTTCCAGCGACGAACTGCAAGCCATCGGCAAAACCCTCGACCGCCTCGAACCGGCCGCGCAAAAACCCGAGCTCACTCATGTTGCCGAACAGTTGTACGTCTGGCCGTTATCCGCAGCCTTGCTCGCCAGCCTGGCACTGACCATGGCGCGACTCTGGCAGCGACCGCTACAGCGGTTCATGCGGCGCTGGGAGCACTAACCATGGGGGATATCTGGCCGCATCTCCTGCGCCCCTGGTGGTTGCTGCTGCTTCCGCTGCCGATCTGGCTGCTCTGGCGGCTCTGGCACCGCCAACGCAACACCGGCCACTGGCAACGCTTGCTGCCACCGAGCTTCCAGGCCGTTCTGCTGACGCGGGGCCGTCTACGTGGAACCCGGCTGCCCTGGGTCGTGCTGGGGCTGACCTGGCTACTGGCGCTCCTGGCCCTGCTCGGTCCCTCGTGGCAGCGCCTGGAGCAACCCAGCCTGAAGCGTGTCGACCCACTGATCGTGCTACTGGAAATGACGCCGGCGATGCTTGCCGAAGACGTACTACCCAATCGCCTCGAACAGGCCAAGCGCAAGCTGATCGATCTGCTACAGACACGCCGGGATGTCCAGACAGCCATCGTCGTCTTCGCCGGTAGCGCCCATGTACTGGTTCCCCTGTCGGATGATCTGGCTACCATCGACAACCTGTTGAAAGTACTGAAACCTTCACTCATGCCGGAAACCGGTCATCGCGCCGATCTGGCCGTAGCCCGGGGACTTGCTCTATTGCAGCAAGGCGGCGCAGGCCGGGGCCGGCTGCTACTCGTGGGCAGTACGCTGGATGAAAACGAACGACAAAGCATCCACAAACAATTGCTGAACTTTAGCGGACAACTGGCACTTCTCGGTATCGGCACTACAGAAGGCGCACCTATTCTCAAGGAAGATGGCAGCTACCTGCGCGACGAACAGGGTTCGATCCTGATTCCCCGGCTGGACGACAAAGCCCTCGCCCAGCTCGCCAGCGAATCGAATGGAAGCTACCGGACGGCAACCCTAGACAATAGCGACCTGGCCGGGCTCGGTCTGCTCGCGGCAAATGGTGGCATTGGCGAATCGGCGGAAACCATTTCGCTGCGCGCCTGGGTCGATCAAGGTTACTGGCTGTTGCTGCCGCTGTTGCTATTGGCCGCCAGCGCCGGCCGGCGCGGTTGGCTGTTCTGCCTGCCGCTACTCTTGCTACCTGGCGAACCCGCTCAGGCCGCCGACTGGCAAAAGCTCTGGCTGCGCCCGGACCAACAAGGCTTGCGGCTGCTCGAAGAGCAGCGTCCAGCGCAAGCGGCCAGGCGCTTTGAAGATCGCCAGTGGCAAGGTCTGGCACTGTATCGGGCAGGCGACTACAAGGGCGCCGCCGAACGTTTCAGCCAGGAAAACAGCGCACCGGCCCATTACAATCGCGGCAATGCGCTGGCCATGGACAAACAATTGGAAGCCGCACTCGAAGCCTATGACCGCGCCCTGGCACTACAGCCCGAACTGGCCGAGGCGCAGCACAACCGGGCCTTGGTCGAAGCACTGCTCAAACAACGCCAGCAAGCCGAATCGGACACCACCAATCAATCACCCGAATCCAGAAGCGACGAGCAAGCGCTCTCTTCTTCTGCCCAAGCAAACTTGCCGGAACGCTCCCAGAAGCCATCATCAGCGAACGAAACTGACGAACGCGACGTGCAGCAAGCCAACAGACCAGCGACTGGCACGGACCCCTTCGCCCAGAAGAAATCCGTTAGCGGCGCAGCAGCCAATCGCCAAGCAGACTATCGCCTGGAAATTACCGAAGGCCAGCAGGAGCTGGAGCAATGGCTACGACAGATCAGCGATGATCCCGGCGAGCTGCTGAGAAGGAAATTTCTCTACGAACAACGCAGGCAGCAGGAAGTGAAGCCATGAAGCATTCGATGCTGGTCATTCTGCTTGGCGCCCTGGCCTGGCAGGCCAGCGCAGCCGGCTTGACGAGCCGGGTCGACCGTACCGACCTGAGCCAGAACGAAACCTTGGAGCTGACCCTGGAAGCGAGTGACGGTACCACGTTCGGCAAACCCGATCTGGACCCGCTGAACAAGCAGTTCCTGGTCGGTTCATCCCGGCAGATCAACATGCTTTCCAGTACCGGCGGGCAAACCCGCGCCATCACCCGCTGGATCGTCACCCTGCAGCCACGGCAGGCTGGAATCCAGCAGATCCCGGCCCTGAAGCTCGGTACGCTGCACAGCGAACCGATCACCTTGCACGTCCGGGCCCGGCCAGCCGGCCAGGCTGCACAACTGGCCCCGGTCTTCATCGATGCCAGCCTCGATCATGCCCGGGTCTATGTGCAGGCCCAGGCGATCCTGACCCTGCGCATCTATCATTCCGTGTCCCTGTACGACGACAGCACCCTGTCCGCCTTGCAAATGGACGATGCCCATGTCGAACGCCTGGGTGAACCACGCACCTACGAAACAACCCTCAACGGTATCCGCCATGGCGTGATCGAAGTACGTTACGCGGTCTTTCCCCAGCACAGTGGTGAGCTGACCGTACCGGGCCAGACCTTCAGCGCTACCAGCGTTGCCCCGAACGATGCGGACCAATCACCACTCACTGGCTATCGAGGCCGTCCCATCCAGGTCAAGTCAGCCGGCATGCCTTTGAGTGTGCTGCCCAAACCAGCCGAGTATCCGCCCGACGCACCCTGGATTCCAGCAGCTTCCCTGAGTTTGAACGAGGTCTGGAGCCCGCAGGAAAAAACCGCCAGGGTCGGTGAATCGATAACCCGCAGCCTGATGCT
Organism: Azomonas macrocytogenes; assembly: GCF_014191985.1. Taxonomy (GTDB): domain Bacteria; phylum Pseudomonadota; class Gammaproteobacteria; order Pseudomonadales; family Pseudomonadaceae; genus Azomonas; species Azomonas macrocytogenes. The sequence goes on along the minus strand of NZ_JACHXI010000019.1, from coordinate 28,645 downwards.
CAAAGCCGAGGGGCTTTCCGCCGCGCAACTGCCGCCCATACCACAGACTCACTCGGCCAACCTGCGCAGCTACCCGGATCAGCCCGTACTGGCCAATGAAATCGGCACCTCCGGCCTGATCGGCACTCGCGAGCAAAGCGAAGCACTGGTGCCGACCCAGGAAGAAGCCCTGTCCCTACCCGATATCGAGATCATCTGGTGGAACACGCAGGAAAATCGCCTGGAAAAAACCAGCCTGCCCGGCCGCACGTCACAGGTGGCAGCCAACCCCGACCTTGCCCAGGAAAAATCCACTATCGTGGTGTCCCCTCAGGAAATCCATCCCATCCAGCCGCTCTGGCCCTGGCAGGCGAGCAGCGCCGTACTGGCCTGCACGACGCTGCTTGGCTTCGGCCTCTGGCTGCGCGCCCGGCGTCAACCGGCGATCTTGCGCGCCGCGACTGCCGGGCCGAGCCCACGCAGCCTGATGGAAGACCTGCGGCGCGCCTGCCAGGCCAACGATACTCAAGCCACGCGCCAGGCACTCGACGCCTGGGCCCGCCAACAACCGGAAACGCTAGCGGAGATCGCGGCCCGTTTCGTGCCGTTGTCCGATGCCCTGGACGAGCTCAATGGAGCACTGTACAGCGATAGCGAAGCCGGCCACTGGCAAGGTGAAGCGCTCTGGCAGGCAATCAATACCCTGCCAGCAGCGGACCAAGGCAAGGATGAGCTGGAACAACCCACCTTGCCGCCGCTCTATCCACGCTGAAGCCTGGCTCAAGCCAGGCTTTTGCTGACCACCTCGTAGACATCGCTGGACAACTCGCCCGAAGCCAGAATGCGTTCCAGTTCTCCTTTCATCAGCACCTGGCGCGCCTGGTCGAACTTGCGCCAGCGCGTCAGCGGCGATAGCTGGCGTGAAGCAATCTGCGGATTGAGCGCATTGAGCATGATTACTTGATCGGCCAGGAAGCGGTAACCCGCACCATCCCGGCGATGGAAGTTGACATGGTTCTGGTTGGCGAAAGCCCCGATCAGCGCCCGGACCTTGTTCGGATTCTTGATGGTGAACGCCGGATGCTGCATCAGGTGCTGGACGCGCTCCAGGCCGCCCGGCAGCGGACAACCAGCCTGCACGCCGAACCATTGGTCCATCACCAGCGGATCGTTGGCGAACCGCTCGGCAAACCAGGCCAGTGCCGTGGCTTTTTCCTCTTCGAACGGCGAATGCACCAGCACGACCAATGCCGTGAGTCGCTCGGTCATATTGTCCGCCTGCTCGAATTGCTCCAGGCAAGCTGCCAGCACCTCGGCTTTCTCGCTCAGCATCAGGTAAGCCAAGGCGATATTCTGCAGGGCGCGGCGGGCGAAGTGCTCGGCATGAGCCACGTAAGGCGTGCTGCGCGATACCTCACGGTTGGCCTGATAGCGTTGCCAGAGCGGTTCGAACAGGGTTTGGGCAATGGCTTTGCGGGCGAATTCGCGGGCAACATGGATGGCCTCGACATCGGCCGTTTCGCTGATCTCGGCCAGATAGGCCTCGCTCGGCAGCGAAAGCATCTCCGCCACCATGGCTTGATCGAGACTGTCGTTTTCCAACAGGCTGCGCAACGCCGTGAGCAGGCGCTGGTCGATCACCAGCGTTTCATTGCAGTGATATTGAGCGATCAAATCATGCAGAGCCTGTACTGCCAGGCGCTGGCCAGCCTCCCAGCGATTGAACCCGTCCGAATCATGCTGCATCAGAAACATCAGCTGATCGCGCTCGTAGGGAAACTCCAACTTGACCGGTGCGGAAAAACCGCGCAGCAAGGACGGCAGTGGCTTGTGCGTCATACCGGCAAAGGTGAACGTCTGCTTGGCCTGGGTGACGGAAAGCACCCGGCTGCTGCTGCCCACTGTCTGTTCACCCTGCAGGCGTAATGGCAATTCCTGTCCATTCTGGTCCAGCAGGCCCAAGGCAATCGGAATCACGAAAGGTTCCTTGTGTTTCTGGCCCGGTGTGGGTGGACAGCTCTGGTGGAAAGTCAATGAATAGGTCCGGGCACCGGCATCGAAATGCTCGCTGACTGCCAGATGCGGCGTGCCGGCCTGGCTGTACCAGCGCTTGAACTGGGTCAGATCGACCTGGTTGGCCTCTTCCATTGCCTTGACGAAGTCGTCACACGTCACGGCTTGGCCGTCATGACGCGCGAAATACAAGTCGGTGCCCTGGCGAAAGCCCTCGGCACCCAGCAGCGTACGGAGCATGCCGACCACTTCCGAGCCTTTTTCGTAGATAGTCAGCGTGTAGAAGTTGGAAATCTCGATAAAGGAATCCGGCCGGATCGGATGCGCCATCGGCCCGGCATCTTCAGCGAACTGGTGCGTGCGCAGATAGGCTACGTCCTCGATGCGCTTGACCGTGGCCGAGTTCATGTCGGCAGAGAAACCGGCATCACGGAATACGGTAAAACCTTCCTTCAGCGACAACTGGAACCAGTCGCGGCAAGTCACGCGGTTGCCCGACCAGTTGTGAAAATACTCATGGGCAACGATTGCCTCGACCCGCTGGTGCGCGGCATCGGTAGCCGTTTCGGCACGCGCCAGCACGGCACCGGAGTTGAAGATGTTAAGGCCCTTGTTCTCCATGGCCCCCATGTTGAAGTCGCTGACCGCAACGATCATGAAGATATCCAGATCGTACTCACGGCCATAGACCTGCTCGTCCCAGCGCATGGAGCGCTTCAGGCTGTCCAGCGCGTGCTGGCACTTATCGATATTTTCCGGCTCGACATAGATGCGCAGCGCGACTTCGCGGTCGTTCATCGTGGTAAAGCTATCCTCGACGCTCTTCAAATCACCCGCTACCAACGCGAACAGGTAGGCCGGTTTCTTGAAAGGATCGTTCCAGGTAGCCCAGTGCCGGTCATCTCCTTCCGTACCACTGGCTACCGGGTTACCGTTGGAAAGCAGGATCGGATAACGCTTCTTATCGGCCTTTACGGTGGTCGTGAAAACGCTCATCACATCGGGACGATCAAGATAGTAGGTGATCTTGCGAAATCCCTCAGCCTCGCACTGGGTGCAGAACATCTTGCCGGACTTGTACAGCCCTTCCAGCGCGGTATTGCTTTCTGGATGGATGCAGACAGTGGTTTCCAGGGAAAAAGCCGGACTGTCCGGTTGCAGGCTCAGTTGGTTCTCATCCAACTGATACTCCTTCGGACCAAGCTGGCGACCATCCAGCGCCAGTGCCAGCAGTTCCAGCTCCTGGCCGTGTAGCACCAGAGGCGGCAGGCTCTGGTCGCGCTCGAGGTTGCGCCGTAGTGCCAGGCGGGCATGCACCAGAGTGCGATCCTCGTACAACTCGAAGGTCAGATGGGTTTCATCGATCAGATACTCGGGCGCCTGGTAGTCCTTGAGATGGATGACTTTCGGTTGTTCTGTACGCATGGGGATCTCTCGACATAAGCTTCAAGTCATAAGCTTTAGGCTGCGAGCACCAAGTTGCAAGCCTGAAATCGTAGAGTTTGCACTGGCGATAAAGGTTCGCGATGCCGTCAAGGCACGCAGTTGGCCACCACCTGATAGCCCGTGTACTTGCGGATATTGATCACACCCGTATCCAAAAGCAGATACTGACCCTTGATGCCCAGGAGAGAACCTTCCACCACGGGCGTTTTTTCGAAAGCCAGGCTAATGAATCGCTCCCAGATATTCCAGACGTAGGGTCTTGCCCAGCAGCGCATTGAGCGGTACCTCACTACCGCCCAGACGCAAGGCGTACTGCACCGGTGAATCCAGGCGCGCCGCCATCTTGGCCAGCACGCCGTGTCCCAGCTCCAGCATTCAGTGGCGGGTTTCGGAAGGATTGGTAAACAGCAGATTGGGAGCCGTTTTTGATTTGGATGCACATTTTTGCGTACCCATATAGCCGGTACGCTCCTCTTCAGGCAGGTTTTTTGCCTCCCAGGCGATCATCGCCTGCAGGCATAGCTCCTTCTGCTCAGGCGTCAGCCGGCGTCCGTCGTCCCACTTGCCCAGCTCGACGGCTTGTTTGAGGTTCCGGTAGATCTCGGGGGTGATGTTCTCGATCGCATCGATAAATGACAGCATTGGCCAGACTCCTCGGTTAGTTGAGAATCATTCTAGACTAGAGAAGAAAAGGAAGGCAGTCTTATCCTTCATGCCTGCTCTTGCGCGCTAACAAACCGCCGATGACGCCGGTAAGACACCCAGCCGCCAAGCCACCGACATGCGCCGCATTGGCAATAGCCATGGCACCGAGGCTGACCACAGTGATAATGCCGCTCAGGCAAATCAGCAGCCAGGCCAGCATCAACCCCACCACGCCAGGTGGCAGACGATACGTCGAATTCGGCGCCAGCTTCTGGAACAGCCAGCAATGTCCCAGCAAGCCGTAGAGTACGCCGGACAGGCCACCGAAGATGCCTGGGCTGCCGAACAGATATTGGGCGAAATTGGCTATCACGCCGAACACGAGGGTCAACCCGAGCAGCATCCAGCGCCCCTGGCGGGACTCGATGCGGCGCCCCAGCTCCCAGTACCAAAGGCTGTTCATGGCCAGGTGCAAAAAGCCGAAATGGACAAAGGCTGGCGTGATCAAGCGCCACCATTGCCCGGCCTCCAGGGTCTGGGCAAGCGAGCTGAAATAGACGTAGCCGCCCTGAATTCGAAAGTCGACGAAATTCAGCCAACGGATGATTTCCAGGTTATCCCCGAGCCCGGTAATGACAGCCGAGAACAGCGTCACCAGCAAGACGCCGACCGTGAATGGCGTAGCACGCAGGCTGGAACGCAAGCCTGCACTGCTGCTCTGCGGCGGCACAGCCATGAAAGTCTCGGGAATGTTTTGGCCTTGAGGATAAAGCCTGTATAGCTCGCGCACCTGCCCGATCACCTCAGCGGGGACGCGCACAACCTGCTCATCGGATTCCTCGGAAACCCGGCAAGGCACGCCCATGCCCTGCAGCATGGCAAGGAAACCGCTCAGATCTTCGGACAACGGCAAACGCAAGGCTTCGGTCAGGGTCACACTCATTCCTCTTTGCGCTCGACATCGACCCAGACGAAATGGGCCGGGTTCAGCTGTTTTTCTTGATCAAGCCGATAGGCAACCAACTTGCCGCCTTTTACCGCACTGTAGTCAAGACAAGCCAGGTTATGCCGGATCGGGCCCGGAGAACCGCTGCACCAGTAGTGCCCAACAAACAGCATCGGCTCGTCCGGGCCATAGAGAAACAGCCGTTGCCGCTGGTGATCGTTCAGCAGAAGCTGCGCTATCGGTTCCGGCAGCCCCTTGGGCTGGAACACTACATCGCCGTAGGTTTGCGGGTTTTCTTCCCAGAATTTGGTACGAAACACCGTACGCACGAAGCCTTCGTCACTGACGAGAGTTATCCCGTCCGGCAGTGGCATGTCGGTGCCACGCAGCAGGCGGTTCAGGGCCAGATTGGCGAAACTGCTATCGATTGCCGACTCGCGCAGCAATTGCACATCGATACACCCCTGGTTGAGGCGTGGCGCCAATTGGGCGATAACCTGGCTGTCCCAGCAGGCATGCACGACACGAAAACGCCCGGCATCCAGATAGAGCGGTAGCTCGTAGAACCATTGGCGAAACGCCTGCCACTCTTGCGGATATTTGTCGAACTGCAACAGCGTCTCGCGCAGCAGCTTGGTGAAACGCGGCGAATGCTCACGCACAAACTGCTTGCCACTGCCCGGTGGTGCCGCGGTATACCAACCCATGGCGCTGTATTCGTGGTTGCCCATGATGCAATGGGCCTGTCCAGCCTCGACCATGTCGTGCACCAAATGCAACGCTTCGCGGATATGCGAGCCGCGATCGATAATGTCGCCGAGGAAAATCACTTGTCGCCGTTTGTGGCGCCAGACACCTTTCCGGTAGCGGTAGCCCAGCAAATCCAGCAGATACGTTAGGGTCCTGGCACAACCGTGCACATCGCCAATCAGATCATAGCTACGTTCCGGATCGACCTGCATTCAGTCGCCTCCGCCAAGACGGCTACCCCAGCCCAGCTTGGTCCGACAGACCTCGTAATAGTTGTAATCCAGCGGGTGAATCAGATTCAGCCGCTGGGACTTCTTGCGGATGGTGATGGTATCCCCGGGAGCACAGGTGAAATGATTCTGGCCATCGCAGGAAATCTGCGGATAGATCTGCAGATTCGAGGAAACGACGATCTTCAGTTCGCTGTTGCCATTCACCACAATCGGACGGCTGGACAAGGTATGCGGGTGCATCGGCACGATGACCACTGCATCCAGCTTGGGCTGCATGATCGGCCCGCCGGCAGACAGCGCATAGGCCGTCGAGCCGGTCGGCGTGGCAATGATCAAGCCGTCGGATTTCTGGCTGTAGACGAACTGCCCATCGATGAACAGCTCGAACTCGATCATGCGAGTCGATTTGCCCGGGTGCAGGACCACATCGTTGAGGGCATCGCTTTCACCGACCGGCTCGTTCCTGCGCTTGGCCTGGGCTTCGAGCAGGAAGCGGTTCTCCATGGTGTACTGGCCATCCAATACCTCGCCGACGCGCTTTTCCAGTTCGTCTGGCCGGATATCGGTGAGAAACCCCAGACTCCCCCGGTTGATGCCCAGAACCGGCACCCGGTAGCGGGCCATCGCCCGGGCCGCACCGAGCAGGCTGCCATCCCCCCCGACGACGATCACCAGATCGCAGGTTTCACCCAGGCTATTGCGAGAAGATATCTGCATGCCATGTCCGGGTAGGAGCTCAGCGATGGTTTCGTCCAGAATTACATTCAGGTGGCGCCCCAGCAGAAACTTTTTCAGCCGGCGAATGGTATCCAGCACCTGGACACTTCCCAGGCGACCGATGATGCCGATGTTGCGGAATTGCTCCATTGGATATCTCAAACGGTATAGGCCGATGTTGAATGGATTATGGGCGAAGGCCGAAGCCCACGGCAAACCCGTCTCGACTATGCTCTGCCGATGGATCCGGATCTCTTCACCCGTCTACGCCATCCTGCAGTACGCGATCTGGCCTGGGCGCTGCTCGCACCCTCCCTGCTACCTGCTTCTTGCCCGGGGCAACGGCATCCCCTGGCCGCCAGCCGTTGGCAACACTCGCCTGGCTCGCTCGCCGACTGGCTGCTGCATCAGGAAGATATACCCCAAAACCTGCAGGGCTGGCTTGCACGAGGTTCCAGCCGACGGCTGGGCATCTACTATGAGCAGCTTTGGCAATTTGCCTTGCACCAGGCACCCGATATCGATCTGCTTGCCGCCAACCTGCCGATCCGTGACAACGGCCGCACCCTCGGCGAATTCGATCTCTTGCTACGCGATGCGAGCGGCGTCCATCATCTTGAACTGGCTGTGAAATTCTATCTCGGCCTGAATGCCGAAAATGCTTTTCGGCATGGCAACTGGGTCGGACCAGGTAGCGCCGATAGGCTCGATCAGAAACTGGAGCGGCTCTATCGGCACCAGTTGCTCCTCTCCTCCCGACCCGAAGCCATTGCCGTGCTGGCAACACTCGGTATAGAAAAAACTTGCAGCAACTTCTGGATGAGCGGCTACCTATTCGAACCGTGGCCCCAGGCTTGCCCAACCCCACCAGCCCCGGTAGAAGTAGAACCAGTCTCGGCACGTGCACGCTGGCTACGCCGCGCACAATGGCCATGCTTCAGCGCCAGTCATCCTGATTTACTCTGGTATCCCCTCTCCCGTCATGCCTGGTTGGCTCCCGCCAGGCTGAAAAAAGACGAATTGCCGGAACAGGCAGTGTTCGAGCAGTGGCTGGAACAACTCGCACTCGATGCACCAGCGCAACTGCTGGCACGCATGGAGCCGGCGGGTGATGGAACCTGGAAAGAAGACGGGCGGCTTTTTCTGGTTTCCGATAAATGGCCAAACCGCTGAAGTGGAATCAAGTCTTACAAGCGCTGCATTTGAGTCAGCGCCGCACGGCGCCCTTGCAACCCACCGGTATGGACGAAGAGCAAGCGGGTTCCGGCAGGAAAACAACCGGCCAGCACCTGCTGCTGCAAGGCCAGCAAAGCCTTGGCAGTGTAGATCGGCTCCAGCGGCAGGCCTGCAGCCTGCTCCGCTTCAAGCAGAAAGCGGCCCAGCTCGTCATCGATACGACCGAATCCACCGCGACAGGCGTCGAATATCTGGTATCCCCTCTCGGCAGCCATGCCAGCCTCGTTCAGCAGAAGCTCGATCTGCCGGCCGATCGCATGCTGGCCCGGGCCGGCCAGTGCGCCGAGCACCTGATGCCGTCCGGCCTCGCCGATTACCAGCCCCGTCAGGGTGCTTCCCGTCCCGGCTGCCAGCCACCAGGCGTCATAATCCGACCAACCGATACCTGGCAGCAGTGCTTGGACTTGCTCGACCAACGGCGCACACCCCAATGCTCCGACAAGTCCACCACCGCCTTCCGGCACACAGTAATAGCCTGGATAACGCGCCCGCCAGCAATCCCAGAAATCCGTCCGATAACGGGCCCGATAGCCAGCATAGCCCAGCCAGTGCAGGTGCATGCCAAAGCGGCGCAAATCCTGAACAGTCGGTGTGCTTTGCGCGTTTCCCCGGAGCAAGCCGGCCGAGGCCATCCCGAACCGATTTCCCGCAGCCGCCATGGCATGCAGATGATTGGAATGCGCTCCACCCACACTGATCAAGCCAATGGCGCCGGCTTCCCTGGCAGCAGCGAGATGCCCTGACAACTTGAACCACTTGTTGCCCGACAATAGCGGGTCGATCAGATCGAGGCGCAGAACGGCCACTTCGACTCCGCGGCTGTCGAGCCAGTCCAGTCGTAGTGGTTGCAAGGGAATTGCCGAAACGTCAGGGTATAGCTCATCCATGAGCAAGATTACCGGCTACCGGCCCGGCGCGAGAGGCGCTCGCTCTTGTGGCGCACGCAGCAGTCGGAAATCCCGGGCAGGAAGCGCTGCGGCAACTCTTCGCGGTCGATGGGAATCGAACAACGTTGGCCGTTCAGCATGCTGGCCTGGCACACCGGATTCATATAGTGATCAAGCCAGCGTCGATAAATTTCTTCAGAAACCGCGCATTTTTCGGCTGCATACGCCTGGGGGTTTTCCTGATATCGCGCCATATCCTCCAGGGAAATGGTCAATTGCCCGGCTCCAGGATGATAAACGCTGAAGGTCATCCCCATTTCGGCAAGCCGTTGTAAAACCTCTGCGCTATGTTCGTGCTGCTGGGCAAACTCCCTGCATGTGTCGCTCAAGGTCTGCAGGCGCTCTTCCAGAGCACGAACCTGTTTGCGATGCCGGGCCTCGGCATTATCCAGCCGCAGTTGCCATTCCAGGGTAAGCCGGGCACAAGCCTCGTTCGCTCTAGCCTGGCCGCTTTGCTCCAATTGGAACATTTGCCTACTCGCTTCTTCGCGGGCCTGCTCGGTGCTCTTCTGCTGCTCTTGCAAACGCACTTCGAGACGCGTGCTGAATTGCTTCTGCTGGGATAACTCATGTTGCAAACGAATAATTTCTTCATCCAGCTGTTGGCACTGCTCTTCATGTTTTTTTTCCAACAGAGCCAATTCTTGCCGGGCTTCGAGATACGAATTCATCGGCGAAGAAGCTTGCCAGCCATCGCTCTCTGCCGAACCCGTGGAAAAAGGCTTATATGCCGTAGTCTCCTCGACCAACAGGCCCAGTTGATTACGCTGAACATGTTCGCAAATCGTCTGAAAGCAATCCTTTTTGCTTGGCTGCCCGGCAGTGGGCTCCCATAGATTCATTCGTACCGCGTCGATGGGGCAATGCTCGTGGCTGGCGAGACGAATCGGCCCGTTGCCCAGATCGGGACCGCTTTCACCATGATCGCTCAACGCTTGCAACGGAAGATTCCAGTGCGGGTCTGCCGCACCATCCGGCAGGAAATCGATGAGAAAGAAGACGGCAGCATGCACCAGCAAACGACGATCGATCAGAACGAAAACCGCACGTATCCGGCGATCGGCAAACTCGGAAAGATTGACGATACCATCCAATATCGCCTCGAATTCTGTATAAAACATTTCCTTGCAGATACTACCGTCCTCATCGAAGAACAGTATCGCCTCCACGATTTTCGACCTTTTCTTCATACTTGCCCATTCTGTGTCGCGCGGATCAGGACACATCAGTGATTTGCATAAACAATCAAGCAGCCTGGCAAATGCCGGTGTATTTGCCTAGGCTGAGCGGGTTTCCGAGCAATCGATACTCATGCGTACTTTATTCAAACTGACGGTGCTGGCAATTGTCGGCATCATAGCTCTCATCGTTTACCTCGACTGGACCGGCAAACGGCACAGTGGTCCGTTGCTGTCCGATCTACGCCCGCTCACTATTCAAACCGAAGGCCCGCCTGGTAATTCCGGCAATCTACTGGGGCTGGAGACGCCCCTGCGACCGGCAGATTACCAAAGCCGTGAACGACTGCATCTCAAATTCGCCACTTATCTGGATCAGGCACGCCATGCCGGGTTTCTCAACGAACGAACCATAGTCGTACTGCCCGAACATGTCGGCACCGGCCTCTTCGCCATTGGCGAAAAAGCGGAAGTCCAGCAGGCTCGTACCCTTCGCGACGCCATGCACTGGATGGCCATGAGCAACCCCTGGCGTTACCTGCAATTCCAGTTGGACAACCAGAGCGACGACCGGCGTACTGAAGCAGTTTTACGTATCAAAGCCCGGGAAATGGCCGAAGCCTACCAGGAGATTTTCGGCAATCTGGCGAAAGAATATGGCGTAACTCTAGTGGCCGGTTCCATCGTCCTGCCGGAGCCAAAACTGCGCGACGGTCAATTGCAAATCGGCGATGGCCCTTTGCAGCAGATCTCACTGGTATTCGATAGCCGGGGCCAACCGACATCGCTGACCTATAAATATTCTCTTAGCCGCTATGAAAAGCGCTATAGCTCCGCCCCGAAAGAACTCCGCCCCGATTCATCGCCAACGCCTGCGGGAAAGCTGAGAGTGCTGCTGGGGTGCGACGCCTACTCCCTGTGGCAGCAACCGCAAGCCCACTTGCTGGCCGTTACCGGCGCGCAGAGCAACCCTGCTGCCTGTCCAGGCGCACAGGTGCCAACCGATTTGCGCGCACCGATGATCGAAATCCAGACCCTGGGATTACCCTGGAACCTGCTGGGCTCGCCGAAACGACCAGCACATGCAGTCCATACCGAACCGGGTCGGATGCTCAACCTCTGGTTGTCGAAAGGACCACAAAAGCAGGATTAGACGGGAATCGAGCATTCTCGCTAAAAGCCCGGAAAGGACGGACGCCAGCGAGAAATAGACGTGCGATTTGTATTACAGCTCAGTAGCATCATCCGCTCCGTCTGGATGATCCTGCTCATCAGCATGCCATTCGAGAAGTTCTTCTTGATAATCGTCCATTGATGACTCCTTTTCTTAGTGTTATCGAGGCATTTAAACAATAACCGTCGAACAATGACCATGCCGCAAATGTAAAAATTCCTTATGAAGGAATAGTGACGTCTCCTTGAAGTTTTCTGAAACGTGATATCGATACCGTAGCGGTTCAATACCGTTGCAAGACGGAGCAGCGACAGGCCGCCCACATCTTGTCTTGGGTAGTCAAGAGCAGTTCTCTGCGATCAACGCTCTGCCCCGGATGGATCAGATCGAGAAAGCCGATACAGCAAGGCGGGCAGAAACACGAAGGTCGACAGCAGCACGGCGAACAGGCTCAGCAGCAGCAACAAGCCCATGCTGGCCGTACCGGGATGGCGCGCTATCGCCAGGCTGCCGAAGGCAGTACCGGTGGTCAGCGCCGAAAACAGGATCGCGCGGGCAGTGGGCGAATCCAGGAACTGGCGTATGCCACTGCGCCAGTTCATGACGAAATAGACGTTGAAGGAAACGCCCACCCCCAGCAGCAGCGGCAACGCGATGATATTGGCGAAGTTGAGCGAAATACCGAGCAGATGCGCCAGCAGCGCCGTCAACAAGGCCGACATTAGCAAGGTCGCCATCACCAGAGCGGCATCGAGAACCCGGCGCAGCACTACCATCAGCACCACGGCGATAGCCAGCGTGGCGTAAATGGCTGCATGCTGGAAAGCTTGCAGAATCGTGTCAGCCGATTTGACAGTATCCAGCGCCGGGCCGACAGCCTGCGGCGCGACCGCCAGGACGGCTTGGACGAAACGGCGCAGCCCTGCGGTATTTTGCGCCTCATCGCCCGGTGTCAACTGAATCCGCACCCGACCATCGCGGCTGAACCAGTCGCGCTTGAGTTCCTCCGGCAGACTCTCCAGAGTGATGCGCTGAGCGGACAGCGCATCACTCAAACGCTTGAAGGTCTCCGGCAAGAACCGCGACAGCTCCTGGTTGGCCGTTGTCAGAAGATTGTCCGGTGTTTGCGCCAGCCGGCCCAGTGACTCGCCGATGCGAAGCAACGCCGAATCCGCAGGCAATTTTCCGGCGACGCTGGCAATCGCCGCGCTGGAGTCGCGCGCGGCCATGCGCAAGTCATCGACCGTGGGGGGCGACTTCACATCCTGGGGGCTCAGCACCGAGTACAGCAAATCCATGGCTTCGTCGATCTGGCCGAGCTTATCGGTTTGATCCTCGGGGACGAAATCGGCGGCGGAAACCACCTGTGCCACTTCGGGTAACGCGCCCAGGCGCGCGCCCAGAGTGCGTGCAGCCGCGAGATCCTCGACCAGCACGTTCAAGGTGAAAGGGTTGGTATTCGGGTCGTCCATCAGCGCACTCAAGGTCTGCATGGCCTCGCTGTCCGCGCGCTTGGTGTGCAGTGGATTGGCATCGAAGGGGATGCTGATGGCGCTCCACAGACCAACCAGAGCCAGTAACACGAAGGCGAGCAGGACCGGCCTGTGGCGATGCGCCAACCAGGCATCAGCGGCGGCTCCACCCGGCAATGCGGCATCCGTGAGGTGCACCCTCCGCGCCAGTAAACCCAGCAGCGCTGGCAGCACCGTTAAAGTACACAGCAAGGCCAACAGCATGCCGACGCCGGCGATGATGCCCAATTCGGCCATGCCGGTGAACTGAGTCGGCGCAAAAGCGAGGAAACCACAGGCGGTCGCCAGCGCGGCCAGGCCGACTTGCCCCCCTACCTCAGTGCCTGTCTGGTGCAGGGTGTCGGCAAAATCCCGGTCGCCGCGCTGCAGGGCATGCAGGCGCACGCTGAACTGGATGGCGAAATCGACTGCGAGACCGACGAACAGCACGGCGAAGGCGACCGAAATCAAGTTCAAGCTGCCGACCGCGAAAGCGGCAAAGCCCAGGGTACAGAACAGGCCCACTACCAAGGTAAGTACCACTGGCAGAATAAGCCGCCAGGAGCGCAAGGCCAGCACCAGCCAGAAAACCACCAGTAAGGCACCACCGATGGCGATGGGGCCAGCCCGATCGGTCAGGGAGCGAAACTCCTCGTCGGACAACGGTACTGAACCTGTGTAGTTTACCTGGACGCGCCCGGCTTTCACGCCGGGCAGGTCGGCGGCGATGCGCAGCATTGCCTGAGTAGCCGCCTGACCGGGCTCAAGGACATCGTAGTCGAGCACCGGCTGGATCAGCACGAGCTCCAGGCCACCGCTACGAGCGGTCAACTGGGGAGTCAGCAAGGCCTGCCAGGACAACGGCGAAACCTGGCCAACCTGGGCGTCGTCCAGGGTCTTGGTGATGCTGCCCAGCGCGGTATCGTAGCCCGAAAGTCTGTCGCCCATGCCATAGCGCACGGCTTCGACCATCATGTCCAGGCCCCTGAGCAAACCACGGGCGGAAGGATCGGTAACCAACGGATCGAGCAGTTGCCCGGCTTGCAACATGCTATCGAGAACGTCGGCCAATTCGTCGGGTGGCAGCAGCAGCAGGCCCTCACGGTCGAAGAAGGAACTGATGCCAGGCGTGGATACCAAACGCGCGTGGCGCTGATCGGTGGCCAGCCCAGCGGCCAATTCAAGCGCGGCTTCGCGTGCTTCTTCCACCGTAGGAGCACGCACCACAGCAACGAGCGTATCGCTGAACTGCGGAAACTGACCGGCGAACTCCAGGCTCTGTTGACGCCAAGGCAAACGCGAGGAAAACAGGTGATCCGAATTGGTATCGATGCTGAGATGGGTAAACGCCCCCATCAGGCTGGCCGTAGCCAGCAGCATCGCCAACAGTAAGACAACAAAGGGGTGGCGGCCACTGCGATCCACCAGCCATACGAGACATTGCCGCACCATCCTAATCATAACAACCCTATTATTTCGTGAGCCTTGGCTGCCGTCTGCCGTAGCAAGGCCAAGGCTGCGCCAGGCATCCAGATTCGGCGGCGGACTTTATCATTCTTGGGCTCTGTTGTCGGGTCGACTCGGGATAAGTCACGCGACTTGTTGCCTGATTCAAGCGGTCGAAGGTTTACCTTATTTAAAGCATCGGCCGACTTGCAGGCTGTCGAAAATGTGAGCGAGATAGCCAAGACGAGCCTTATCAGTCACAGCAACAATCGCTGAGAAAGTGGACTGAGCTCGCATGCTCATTGTTTAGCCTTCAGTGGCTTCTACAGCCAGAGTGCCCTCTAACCCTGGCCTGGCAAACCTAGTCCGGCGCCTGCCGCCGCTGCCGCCGCGCGTAGGGCGCGAACGGCCTTGCCCATGCGTGAAGACAGCCCGGGTAAGCGAGCCAGCAGCCATGGATGATGTACCAGAGTAGCGATCAGCTTTAGTGGCCGTGGTCGTCCCCAAGGGTCGATAGCAGCTTGCAACGCCTCGGGAAGCATGTCGTCACGCTCGTCGATGATGGAACGGAGTGCGACGAAGGGCAAACCGCGATCCGCCGCTACCGCCGCCACCGCTGCGCTTTCCATATCCACTGCCGTTGCTGCGTAGCGGCTCTGCGCGGCCATCTTCGCCGTCGCAGTGGATAATGGTTCGGGCAGACTGAGCAAGGTGGCGTCTGTGATCATCGGCAGCGCTGCCAAGGTTAGTCGCTGCTGCAAGCGGTCACGCCAGGCAGGGTCAGCCGTGTAGACACGACCACTCTCATCAAGTATGCGCTGCGGACAGAGTAGCGTACCGCTGCGTAAGCCGGGCTCCAGGGCACCAGCAACACCGAATGTCGCCAGGGCCTGAGCTCCGGCATCGACCAGGTTCTGCGCCGCTTTCCGCGCCGCACCCGGCCCCATACCACTCAGCAACAAGCCGCAGCCTTCGGCGAGGGGTACGAGGCATTCAGGCCGCGATGCTTGTGCCGTAAAGGCATCGGCTTCGGCCTTCAATGCCACCACGATGCCAACCGAGTGCAACCTCACGACTGCGACCGGGAACCCGACGATAACTGCCGGTAGCGGACCAGTGCCCACAGCGGGAAGTAGGCCGTATAGCCGTGGTATTTGAGGTAGAACACCCGTGGAAAGCCCGGTGCGTTGTAACTGGGGTGGTACCACAAGCCGGCTTCGCGCTCGCCGGCGGCCTGCTGGTCGTCCAGCAACCACTGGATGCCCCGCCGCACCGCTTCGCAGGCGTACTCACCCGCCGCGAGCAAGCCGAGCAGAGCCCACGCCGTTGTGTGAGCGGTACTGACGCCGCCGTTGCTGCCGCGCAGAGTGGGGTCCAGATAGCTGTCGTTGGTTTCGCCCCAGCCGCCATCGGCGTGCTGCTTCGCTTTCAGCCAGTCGATGGACTTGCGGATCCACGGCTGGCTCATGTCCTCGCCGATCAGAGACAGTCCGGCCAGCACCGACCAGGTGCCATAGATGTAGTTGGTACCCCAACGCCCCCAGTAGGAACCATCCGGCAGTTGCGCTTGCTGCAGGTAGGCTACGCAGCGTCGAATCGCCTCGTTGTCCTGCTCGCGCTTGAGTACGCCCAGGAAAGCCAGCACGCGGCCGGAAACATCTTCGGTGGGCGGGTCGAGCATGGCGCCATGATCGGCGAAGGGAATCTGGTTGATGTGGTAGTGGGTATTGTTGCGGTCGAAGGCGGCGAAACCGCCGTTGTCCGATTGCATGCCCACCAGCCAGTCTGCGGCTCGTTCGATGCGCTCGCGATACTTTTCCGGCTCGCCCGTATTCCTCTGGGCGACGTGCATCAGACCGGCAATCACTGCCGTGTCGTCCAGATCCGGATAGTAGGCATTGGCATACTGGAAGGCCCAGCCACCGGGTGCCAGATCAGGCGCCTGTGCGGCCCAGTCGCCCTTCAGCTCCAGCTCTTGCAACGGCGCCAACCAGTCCAGCGCACGGGTCACCGCGGCCTGGGTCGCTTCATCGCTGGAGGCGCGCAGCAGGGCCATGGCGGCCCAGCCGGTATCCCACACCGGCGAAACGCAGGGCTGGCAGTAGGCGGTGCCATCGCCACGATCCACGATCAGTTTTTGCAGCGACTTCAGGCAGGTCGCGCGAGCCGGGTGATCCTTGGGGTAGCCGAGCAGAGTCATCGCCTCCAGGGCGTTGACCATGGGCGGGAAGATCGCCCCGAGGCCGTCCTCACCGTTAAGGCGCGGCAGGAACCATTGTTCGGCTTTCTTCACCGCTTTTTGCCGCACGCTGTTCGGGATCAGCGGATCGCAGGCGCGGCCAAGCTTGTCCAGTACCAGAAAGAGTTTGTTGACAAAGCCCTTGCTGGAGAAATAGTGCCGTTCCTGTTCCGGCGGTACCACGAACAATTCGCGCACGTCGACGTTGCGTGGGTTCTTCGCCCGGGCCTTCAGCGAACACAGGATGAGCAACGGCACCATGGTAGTGCGCGCCCAGTACGAAATCTTGTCCAGGTGGAATGGTGCCCAGCGGGGGAACAACATGATTTCCACCGGCACGTAAGGCGCGGCGCGCCAGGGTACCTGCTCGAACATGGCCAGCAGGATACGAGTGAAGGCATTGCTTTTGGCCGCCCCCCCCTGGGCGAGGATCGCCTCACGAGCACGGCGCATGTGCGGCATTTCCGGAACGTCGCCAGCCGCTTTCAGCGCATAGTAGGCCTTGACCGTGCAGGACAGGTCGAGTGCGCCGTCCTGGTACAGCGGCCAGCCACCATGGGTATCCTGGCGCTGCTTGAGGCGGATGTAGCGCGCCAGCTTTTCCTGCAGCACGTCGTCGATTTCATCGAGAAAGTGCATCATCAGGATGTACTCGGCCGAGATCGTACAGTCGGTCTCGAACTCGAAGCACCAGTGCCCATCTGGCTGCTGCAAGGCGAGCAGTGCCTCGCGGGCACGCTCGATGGCTTGGTCCAGATCAGTCGCTTCGAAGTCTCGAGAGTCACTATCGGCAATGGCCGAGGCAAGAAGGGAGGAACTTTCCATTATGGCAGCACATCGCTTGTGTCAATAGAGTTGCACTAGGCCGTTTCGGCGAAGTATGGGATGGCGCTCTTGGGCCAAATAAGGTGCGCATGTGCAGAAGCGCTCCATTCCGCGGACAGCGGTGTCAGCGGAAGCTTGCGTGCGGCTGCCGCAAACAGCCAGCGCAAGCCGGTGTTGTTCTTTCCGCTCAGCCGGGTGAACGCGACAGTATAGGCTACCGCCCTGCGCGATATCTTTACTTGGTCGCCAGCGGAGAAGTCGAGATTTTTCTGCAACTTGCGTAGCGTCAGCACGGCCAGGCCGATGCTCCACAGACAGAAGCGGCGAAAGCCCGCGTGCTTGGCCGGAATAATCAGCGTGTACTCCAGCGCGCGGCGCAGGTGAGCATGTGCCACACCGATGAGTTCGGTTAATGCACTGGCGTAGTTCGCGTCCTGCTGGCCGGCTTGCAGTTCCCCCAAGCGCGCGCCATGCCGGGCAAATACATCCCGTGGCAACCAGCAAACGCCACGACTGTAATCTTCCCACTGGTCCTTGAGGATATTCGTCATCTGTAGCCCCTGGCCGAAGGAAACGGCCAGACGCATCAGCGTTTCGCGTTGGCTGGCCAAGGCCGGATCGAAATCGATAAGCAACTCGGTCAGCATTTCGCCTACCACACCAGCCACGCAGTAGCAGTAGCAATCCATGTCACGCAGCGTGTCCAGTCCTTGCAGGCCGACGTTGCGCTGAAAATCATGCATGCCGTGAGACATCACCTTCAGGCAGTTAACGATCGCCTCGCGCTGCTCCGGCTTCAAGTCCTGGGTGACCTGCAATACCAGCGGCAGATGACTGAGCAGATCACGCTCAGCTTCCGAGGTCTTCTGGGAAAGCAGGGGGGCGAGTTCGGCCGCGAAGCACTGCGGGTCAATACGTCCGGTCACCGCATCAATGAAAGCGATCTCGTAATGACGCTTCTCCTCGGCAGAAAACACTGGCTCATCCTCAATGGTATCGGCCGCTCGACACAGCAGATAAGCATTGGTTACCGCACGGCGTAGTGGCGGCGGCAACTGGGGGATAGTCAGTGCGAAGGTTCTGGATACTTTTGGAAGGATGGCGTTTTGGTAAGCATCGGCACCACTTTCTGAGGCCACAGGAGCTAGTTGAGGTTCGAACATGGGTATGCCTTAGCCTTCCTCTTTATCTAAATTAGATAATGTAGTTATATAGAAAAATTTAGTACATACTAAAAAAATGCACTGCTCGGGAATATCAGCATTCTTTATCCTTCGGCAAGGACTGGCGGCAAACGCCCTAATCGTGCCATAACCACCGATCTGGACCTGTGCCCACCGGCACTTGAGTTAAGGACTATTTTACTGATGGTGATGCCGTGAAGATACTGGTGACCGGAGCCACCGGCTTTGTCGGCTCGGCTGTGGTGCGCCGCCTCTTGCGCGACGGCCGCCAGGTTCGCGTGCTGGTACGGGCAACCTCTGATCGCCGCAACTTGCAAGGCCTGGATGTGCAAATCGTCGAGGGCGACCTTACCCAAGCGGCTTCGCTGCAGCGCGCTTGTGACGACTGCGATGCCCTGTTCCATGTGGCGGCCGATTACAGGCTGTGGGCACCAGTGCCCGAGCAGCTTTACCAGGCTAACGTCGAGGGCACACGCGCCATACTCGAAGCGGCCAGGCAGGTTGGCGTGCCGCGTATCGTCTATACCAGCAGTGTCGCTACCCTCGGCATTCCTGGAGATGGCCACCCTGGTGACGAGAACACGGCAGTGGGCCTGAGCGACATGATCGGACACTACAAGCGCTCCAAGTTTCTTGCCGAAGAACTGGTCAGGACGTTCGCCGCCGAGGGGCTGCCGGTAGTGATCGTCAACCCTTCGACCCCGATCGGACCGCGCGATATCAAACCCACCCCCACCGGCCGGATCGTGCGCGACGCCATCGCCGGGCGCCTGCCGGCCTATGTGGATACCGGCCTCAACGTCGTGCACGTGGACGATGTGGCCGAGGGACACTGGCTGGCGTTCCAGCATGGTGTGGTGGGCGAGCGCTATATCCTGGGTGGTCAGAATCTCAGCCTGCGCGAGTTGCTGGTCGAGATCGCCGACATTGCCGGACGCGCACCACCCCGATGGCGCTTGCCGCATGCCGTGGTCATGCCCGTGGCCCATTTGGCGGAAAGCTGGGCGCGCCTGACCGGAACCCAGCCGATTGCGACAGTTGAGGAAGTACGCATGTCCAAAAAACGCATGTTCTTCTCCAGTGCCAAGGCCGAACGCGAGCTCGGCTACGCGCCTGGCCCGGTCCGCAGGGCGCTGGAAGATGCGGTGACGTGGTTCAGACAGCACCAATAGACCCTCAGCGCATGAAACGGCGTACCAGACGCGCCAGGCGCGGCATGAAGGTCGGGCGCAGCAGGCGCTTGTCGTAGCCTGCCGCCCGGCGCTCGTCCTCGACCAGGCAGAGATCCAGCAGCTCGGATAGCTTGAGGTCCAGACCGATTTGCTTGGTGCCGGTGAGGGCGAAATTGGCATCCTGCATTTCGCCGTTGCCATCCAGGCCTCGGGCAATACCGATGCGCTCCCAGATCAGGTAGGCCCACACCCGTACGACCTTCAATTCGAAAGCCGCCCGCCTCCACCAAGGCAACTGACGGCGATACCAGGCGATCCAGTTGGCGAAGAACAGGATATGCCGGGTTTCCTCCTGCATCACCGGCTCGAAGGTTTCCACCAGCTCCTCCGGGAAATAGCCGGTCCGCTTGGCCGACTCGAACAAGCCGAAGCCGAAGAAACTGTCGATGCACTCGCTGTAGCCGGTGACCAACCAGCCCCATTCGGGATCCTTGGGGATGTGGTAAGCCGGTTCCGGTGCCAAGGGAATGCCGTAGAACTCGACCAGTTTGCTAAGTACCACCTTGTGACGTGCTTCCTCACCGCCATCCATAGTCATCGCTTCACGCAGCAAGGGGTCGTTCACCCTGTCGGTATAGGCTGCTACCCGCAGTTGCGCGCGCCCTTCAGTCTGTACGGCGATGTCCCAGATCGGCAGCGAAGTAATGCGTTGCAGGGCTGCGGGATCCAACTCTGGCCAGACGATCACCGCAGGCTTGTATGGATTATGGGTATCCAGCAGCATGCGGCAGAATAGCCGCTTGTGCGCCTCGGAGCCAATCTCGATCTGGCCTGGCTCTTCGCTCAGCCAATGGCGCATGGCGTGATCGGCAGCGGTCGTGGAAACATCGCTCGACATGTGAAAATCTCCTTTTGTCACTCGTTTTCAACGCTTGTGCGTGTCGTGTCGCACAGTTTGGATATGCTGTTGTTCTGCCAGCCAGCGCGTAACCGACGCATTTCGGCCCACTGCCAGGAAAGCAAGGCCGGTACGCCAAATCCCACTTCACGCAGGCGCTTGGCCAGTGACAGCACGAGGCTGGCGTCGGGCGGCACGCCGATCATGCTGCCAAACAGGATCATTCCTCCTTCCTGCACACCGAGACCGGCCGGTACGATGAAGACGATGTGGCGCAGGGCCTGGGTCACCGCCTCAATGGCGATGGCATCCCAGATGCTGACGGGATACCCCAGCATCTCCAGGGCCAGCCAGGTCTCGAAGCTACCCACCAGAAAACCGGCAAATTGCCAGGCACCGGCACCGACCAGTCGCAGCGGGCTGGCGCACAGCGTGCGGATATCCTGATCCAGATTCTTGCCATTGATCAGCTCAGTCAGCCGCGTACGCCCTCCCAGGAGCTTCTCGGCTACTGCTTCCAGGCGTGAGAACATCTGCCCATGGCGCAACAGCATGAATAAACCAACCGGTAACGGTAGACTGGCGACCAGCGCCCACAACACCGAGTCTAAAGTACCGATCTGCTGAGTCAGTGCGATCAGCAGCACAATGCCCAGCGCAGTGAAGAGATACTGGTTGATCAGGGTCAGCAGAACTTCGATGACAATGCTGGCGGTAACTGCCGCACCATCAATGCCATACCATTTAGCCATTCGGATGCCGACGATCTCACCGCCAATGTTAGCCACCGGCAGCAATCGGTTACAGGCTTCACGGACGGCCGCAATCCAGAATAGAACAAGCAGGCCTGCGCGCCGCTGCGGGTCGCGCGGTGCCAGTAATATGCGCCAGCCCACCACATCCAGCAGCAACGGCAAGACATGGAAGGGCAATAACCATAGCAGAGCCCAACCAGCATGATTGAAGGCACCGGCGATAGCAGCCCCATCCTGGTGCACTACCATGGCAATGACAGCGGCCAACCCGAGCAGACCGGCGATATAAGTGAGCCACTTCATACGGCTGCGGCCATCGGGTCACAAAAGCCATGGCATAACTGATAGCGCTCGGCAATGGCAGTGCGCACGCGTGGTGACAGCAGGGCAGCCAGTTCATCGGCATGGCGGTAGTCAGTCATGCTCGCTGTCAGCCCATCGTAGACGGCCGGGTGCAGGTACAATTCCGAAAGGCCGTCCGGCAACCGTTGCAGCATCTCCAGCAGCACGCCCTCGTTCATGCCGCCGCTATGCCGGAGACCGAAGACATGGTCGTTATAGGCAATCCCGGCCCGCTCCAGGCGCTGGCGCATCAGCGCCAGCCAGGGACGCAGCCACGGCCCCATACCCGGTTCAACAGGCAGCCGTACCGCACGCAGGCCAAAGTCCCGGCCGATGGAGAGCAGCAGCGACAAGATGGTCGGGTGCAGATGAAAGTGCTTGTGCGCATTGACGTGATCCAGCACTAGGCCAGTAGCAGCGAAAGCCTCGAACTGGGCACGAATCTCAGCCGCCAGTTGGCGCCGTACACGAGGCAGGAAAAAGAAACGGAAGCCATTGCGCACCATGGCGTTGTTGAAACAACCTTCAGCATTCACTAGATCAGGGATGCGCGCAGGCGGCAGCATGGCTTTACCATCGGCCAGTACCAAGTGCAGGCCGACAGCGAGCCCAGGCAGACGCCGAGCGCGGGTAACGGCATCGGCGGCTGCGGGAGCCGCCACCATCAGGCTGGCCGCTCGCAGTACGCCCTCGCGGTAACCACGCTCGACGGCCTCGTTGACGGCCTCGTGCAGGCCATAGTCGTCTGCGGTCACGATCAGGCGTGGTCGCGATGCAGCCGACAGGCGTTCATCCAACACCGAGCTCAAGCCTCGTGCGCGCGCAGGAAACGGAAAAACTCCACGCCCTCACGCAGGCGACGCTTCATCATTTCCCAGCTTCCCAGCATTTCCTTGACGATCTCCCAGATCTTCGAGGGGCGGAAGTAGAAACTTCGATAGAAGGTCTCGATGCCATGGAAGATATCTTCCTTGGACAAGTGCGGGTAGCTGATCAGTGCCAGCTGCACGCCTTTGTCGTTGACCAGGTTGATCTCTTGATTAGGCTCCAGCCAGCCATTATCCACGGCCTGCTGGTACATCCGAGTGCCAGGATAGGGTGCGGCCAGCGACACCTGGACGGTGTGCGGGTTGATCTCCTTGGCGAACTCGATGGTCCTGGCGATGGTTTCCTTGGTCTCGCCCGGTAGACCGAGGATAAAGGTGCCATGTATCTGGATGCCCAGCTTGCGGCAGTTCTCGGTGAACTTGCGTGCGATATCGGTACGCAGGCCCTTCTTGATGTTGTGCAGGATCTGATCGTCGCCGGACTCGTAGCCCACCAACAGCAGGCGCAGGCCATTTTCCTTCATGATCTTCAGCGACTCGTAGGGCACGTTGGCCTTGGCGTTGCAACTCCAGGTCCAACCCAGAGCGTGCAGGCCACGGGCGATCTCGTGCACACGCTCCAGGTTGGAGCTGTCGGTGAAGGTGTCGTCGTCGAACATCAGTTCCTTCACCTCGGGCATGTTCTCCTTGATCCACTTCGCCTCGGCGATCACGTTCGCGGCCGAACGCACGCGGTAGCTATGGCCGCCAACGGTCTGCGGCCACAGACAGAAGGTACACTTGGAGCGGCAACCGCGGCCGGTGTAGATGGACACATAAGGGTGCTTGAGGTAGCCGATGAAGTAGCGGTCGATCTTCAGATCGCGCTTGTAGACCGGTGCCACGAAGGGCAACTCGTCCATGTTCTCAATCATCGCTCGCGGCGGGTTGTGTTGCACGCTACCGTCGGCGAGCTTGTAGCTGAGGCCGGCGACGTCCTTGAGCGGGCGGCCCTCGGCGACTTCCTTGCAGGTGTAGTCGAATTCCTCACGTGCAACAAAGTCGATCGCCTTCGAGGCGGTCAGCGAGTCAGCTGGATCGACCGCAACTTTGGCCCCAACCATACCGATCAGGATATCGGGACGGCGCTCCTTCAGCAGTTCGGCAAACTTGGCGTCGGTAGGGAAAGAAGGCGTGCTGGTATGGATGATTACCAGCTCATAGCTGGCAGCGATCTTTAGTGATTCCTCCACGGAGAGTTCTTCCACCGGAGCATCCAGCACACGCGAATCGGGCACCAAGGCAGCCGGCTGGGCCAGCCAGGTCGGATACCAGAAGCTTTTGATCTCGCGCTTGGCCTGGTAACGCGAACCGGCACCGCCGTCGAAACCGTCGAAGGACGGAGCCTGCAGAAAAAGCGTCTTCATAGAAATTCCTAGCTCCAACGGCCACCAGGCCGAGATTTGCCAACCACCTGCCAACACACTACGGCAACGGGCGGTCAAGGATAACGTATCGGCCCGTCTTTACGCGCATGCAGAACCTGACCCCGCCACTTCACCCGCCAGCTGGTCAGGGCTACAGCCCATTCCAGCACGAGTAACAGGTCACGAAACGGGGTCAGCAGGACCTCATACCAGGGTATCGCCGGACGCCTGGCACCGCGACTGAGAAAAAACTGCGCAATGCGTGCACTGCCCGCCACCACGGCCAGCCAGACATTCAGCATCGAAGGAGCCAGCGCCAGACCACATAAAGACACCGGCCAGGTAAAACAGACGAAACTCATCGCAAAACCGCCTGGCGCAATCGCGCGGATCGTACGTAACCAGCGCAGTTCATGTGCCCATAATTCGGTCAGGCGGGTTTCGCTTACTTCAGTACCAACCACCAGATCTGACAACACCGTGCGCAGCCCGGCCTGCCGGGTCAATTCACCCAGCCAGAAATCGTCAGCCAGGGTATCACGCAGAATTTCGAAGCCGCCAATAGACTGCAATGTCTCGCGGCGCAGCGTAATGGTCGAACCGAAAGCAAAGCGGGTAGAACCGAAAGTATGCGACAGACGAACCGAAGGTGCGAACCAGTCGTCGATGAACAGGCAACCCAGGCGCGACCAGAATCCAGCCTGCGGCACGCCATAATAAAGACAGGTGACGATACCCACGCCAGGGTCTGCCAATGGTGCAGTCACTCGCGACAGGTAATCCGCCGGCACGCTGATATCGCTGTCGGCCAATACCAGCCAGTCGTGGCGGGCCAACGGCAGCATGTTCAGCAGATTGCTGACCTTCAGATTGGCACCATGCACGTGTGGATCGACGACCAGGTCGATGGCCAACTGCGGAAATTCCGCACGCAGCCTGTGCACCACAGCAATAGCGGGATCCTGCGGTTCGCGCACGCCGAATATCAATTGGTAGTTCGGGTGGGCCTGCTGGCAGAAACCGCGCAGGTTCTCGTACAGCCGTGGTTCGGCACCGTGCAGGGGCTTGAGCACACTGACTGGCGGCAGCACCCGATCACCGGCACCAGGCAACTGGGCCGGGCCGTGGATACTTTTGAGCACGGCTCCCAAGGCGGCGACGGCATAGCCAGTGGCAACGGCAACCAGTCCGGTGCCCAAGCAGGATGCAAAGGTGCTGACGAAGTAGTGGGTCGGCATGAGAGCGCTTGAATGAAAGCAATCGTTTAATGGTAGCAGTCCGGCCCCTCTCAAAAAAGCCCGGTAGCGCCATCTTGCTGCGATCTTCGCGACAAAGCTTTGTAAGACAGCACTACGCCACAGAAGTTCTGCGCCATGAAAGTTCTACGCTATGATGCTGAAAGTGGATCTGATGAGGAGGTTGATCTTGGCTAATCAGGAACTGGAGTATCGTCACCAACAATGGCGGCACTCAAGGGACGTGGTTTCCTTTAATGACGAACCGCTGGTGCTAGTCGATAAATACGATCAGGAGATCGGCTTTCTTGACAAGGCATCTGCGCACCTGGGACAGGGCTTGCTGCACCGGGCCTTTTCGCTGTTTGTGTTCAACCCTCAGGGTGAGCTGCTGTTACAACAGCGTGCGGCCGGCAAGCGCCTGTGGCCGGGCTTCTGGTCCAATACCTGCTGCAGCCACCCGCGCCGTGGCGAGAAACTGGATGAGGCCATCGAGCGACGCCTCGGTGAAGAACTGGGCATGCAGTGCGCTCTGCAATTCCTATTCAAGTTTGAATACCAGGCACAATTCGATGGCGAAGGCGCCGAACACGAGCTGTGCTGGGTCTATGCCGGGCACAGTACCGAGGAACCTACCCTCAACCTCAATGAGGTCTCGGCGTTACGCTACATTTCTCCACAAGCACTGGATGCGGAAATGGCGGAACAGCCGCAAAACTTCACACCCTGGTTCAAAATCGAATGGGAACGCCTACGCCGGGAGCATACCGAGGTGTTCGCGCCGCGCTCCTGAAGAACACTGACCTGCTCGGCACACCCCATGCGCAGCAACGGCCAGAGCCGAACGGATAGGTTATACTGCCAGCCGAAGTAGGTGCGTGGTGCCCAGCGACCGTTTGCGACAGATTGACGTCGCTTGGCCGTACGCATGCGTACCCGTTTGTACATGGCAGACCGATATCACGGAGAATCCATTGGGTATTCCCCTTATTCAGCAAACCAAAATTGCGCGCTATATCCTCGGCAAGAAACTGAGTGGCAATCACCGCTATCCATTGGCGATGATGCTGGAACCGCTGTTCCAGTGCAATTTGGCCTGTGTAGGCTGCGGCAAGATCGACCACCCCAAGGACATCTTGCGAAAGCGCATGAGTGTCGAAGACGCCTTGCGTGCTGTTGACGAGTGCGACGCGCCAGTAGTCTCCATTCCTGGCGGCGAACCGCTGATTCACAAGGACATGCCGCAGATCGTGCAAGGCATCATCGCACGCGAGAAATTCGTCTACCTATGTACCAACGCCATTCTGCTGGCCAAACATATTGACGAATACACACCCTCGCCTTACTTCACTTGGTCGATCCACCTGGATGGCCTGCAGAAGCGTCACGATGAATCGGTATGTATGGAGGGCGTGTTCGACAAGGCCGTCGCTGCGATCAAGCTGGCGCTTTCACGCGGCTATCGAGTGACGATCAACTGCACCTTGTTCAACAAAGAGCCACCAGACGAAATCGCTGACTTCTTTGATTACGCCATGTCCCTGGGCATCGAGGGCATCACCGTTTCCCCAGGCTACAGCTACCAGCACGCTCCGCGTCAGGACGTATTCCTCGGTCGCACAGAGAGCAAGGAACTGTTTCGCGAAATATTCAAGCGTGGCAAGGAGCGCAAGAGCAAATGGGTATTCAATCAGTCGTCAATGTTCCTGGACTTCCTCGCCGGCAACCAGCGCTACCAGTGCACACCATGGTCCAACCCAACCTATAGCATTTTTGGCTGGCAGAAACCTTGCTACCTGCTGGTTGACGAGGGTTACGCGCCAACTTACAAGGCGTTGGTGGAAGAGACGCAATGGGAAAACTATGGCGTTGGCATCAACCCCAAGTGCGATAACTGCATGGCCCACTGCGGCTTCGAAGGCAGCGCCGTCAACGACACCTTTGCGAATCCATTAAAGGCCATGCGTGTGGCCATGTTTGGACCGCGCACAGATGGCACGATGGCGCCAGATCTGCCAGTGCAGTACGGCGACCATGTCGATGCCAGCACCGTGCGTATCCCGGTCAGCACCATTCAGCATCCTGGTATGGATACGAGTGCGGAGGCTGGCCGCTAATGCCCGCTGCATTCGCACACGGCTGGGCAGTCGTCATTCTCCCAGCCGTGATCTGGGTAGGACTGCTGCTGCTCCCATGGCGACCATGGAGTACCCGCGAGCGGCTTGAGACCGATCCGCAGGCCGCGCTGGCGACTGATCTCAGTGAAATCACCGTACTGATTCCAGCACGTAACGAAGCCGAGACGATCGGCACTACCCTGGCGGCCCTACAGACGCAAGGAAACGGATTACAAGTCGTGGTGGTAGACGATCAATCCAACGACGCCACGGCGAGCATTGCTGCCGCTTATCCCAATACCCGTGTCGTAAGCGGCCAACCCTTGCCGGAAGGCTGGGCTGGCAAGCTGTGGGCGCTGGAACAGGGAAAATCGCATGTAGATACGCCAATGATTCTTTTGCTCGATGCCGACATCCAGTTGCATCCTGGCCTGCTGTCGGCATTGCTGGCATTCAAACGCCGAGAAGAACGACACTTTGTCTCGCTGATGGCGGACCTGCGTCGTACCAGCTTTTGGGATCGCTTACTGCTGCCCACGTTCGTCTATTACTTCAAATTGCTATACCCGTTCGCGCTCTCCAACTCACACCATCGGTATGTTGCTGCGGCAGCAGGCGGCTGTGTGCTGGTGGATACCGAGGTACTGCAGCGCATCGGCGCCTTCGCCAGCCTGCGCGACGCCTTGATCGACGATTGCACCCTGGCACGACAGGTCAAAAATGCCGGCTACCGCACCTGGCTGGGCTTGAGCCGTAGCGTAGTGAGCCTGCGTCCTTACGGTAGCCTGGCTTCCATCCACGACATGGTGGCACGCTCGGCGTTCACTCAGCTCGGCTATTCCACCTGGCTACTATTGGCCGTGACGATGATTTTTGGCGTCGCCTATGGCGGACCATTCGCCTTGCTGAGCCTGCCGCTTGCCTGGCCGTGGGCGCTGATTGCCTGGGCAGCCATGACGCTGAGCTATCTACCAATATTGCGTTATTACCACATGTCGCCGCTCTGGGCCCTGCTGCTACCGCTCAGCGCAGCATTTTATCTTGGCATGACATGGAGCTCGGCCATTCGCTATTGGCGTGGCGTGCGTTCACGTTGGAAAGGGCGCGTCTACAGCCCCTGACGAGCTGAGATAGGAGCCGGCCCGGGCGTATCAATATGGCATCAAACACCGGGGCGCCGACATCGCTCGCGACAAGCCTACCTACCGGATCTTAAGCGGGCCAAGGACTATGCCTTCAACAGGTCTGGCCCGCATGCCGACACCCCACAGCGCGGAATAGAGCCATCCTTGTAACGTCCAGCACGCCCTCCCCCCTTGTGTTCGCAATGATCAGGTAAAATGCCGCCTCTTTTTCTCTGCACAACGATCTCCCGATGCCCAAGACATTCCATGAGATTCCCCGCGAGCGCCCCGCTACACCGA
>NZ_JACHXI010000018.1 GCF_014191985.1 Azomonas macrocytogenes | reverse complement strand
GTGCCAGGGGGTTCGTTCGTCTGGATTCCACAACACGACTCACTCGACTGGGCTCTCGCTTCCATCAGCAGGCTGAATACCCTTTCCTTGTGTGTGCTTTACTGCCTGTAACATCAGGTGTCGGTGCTCAATTTGATAGGGTAAAACCGAGCACGATAGTTCTTACATAAAGACTAAAAGCCACATAGGAATTGAGGAATAATTGGCGATGAATCAAACTTTGTCTGCCTTTGGTGATATTGAAGCACGTTATACCTTACTCAAAAGCGTGGCGGGAAATGCTGCAAAGTTAGGTATGGACTACTATACACGCCGAGAAAACCTGACAGTCATACATAAAGAAAATGATTTGCAGGATGTGGTAAGTGTGGCTGACAAAGCAGTTGAGGATTACATCCGGTGCGAGCTGTCGAAAGCCTTTCCCAGCGACGGCTTCCTAGGTGAGGAGGGTGGTGCGCTTGATCTTGAAGCTCGCTATCTATGGGTGATCGATCCGATTGATGGAACTAGCTGTTTCGTCAACGGTTTGCATAGTTGGTGTGTATCCATCGGTTTGATGGTCGATGGGCTGCCTGTGCTAGGCGCAATTGCTGATCCTAATCATGGGGAACTATTCCATGCGTGCCGGGGAGCGGGAGCTTTTGTTAACGACACCGTAATTCGTGTACATGCTGCTCAGCATGTTCGTGAAGGCTTGACTGGCGTCGGTACAACATATCGAAGAGGTAAGGAAAGCTTTCTGCCGTTTCTACAAGGGCTTCTAGACGAGGGTGGCATGTTTATCCGCAATGGATCTGCTGCCTTGATGATTTCCTACGTAGCGGCCGGCCGACTGATTGGCTACTACGAGACTAATCTTAAAAGTTGGGATTGCTTGGCTGGACTGGTTGTTCTGCAAGAGGCCGGCGGAATAGCAAGCGATTTCTTGCGCAATAATGGCTTGCTTGACGGCAACTCATTGTTAGTAGCTTGTCCTGGAGTCTACGAGCAACTTTCAGATTTGGTTGGTCCTTCGTTGGATACAGATTGTTAATAATCTGGATTTGAAACGTTTTTCAGCGTTGCCGCCAGGTTCGCCAGCCGATACTTGCCAGGATCGCGACTGTCAGGGGTAGAACGAACCATCCCATTGCCTGCTGAAATAGTTCAAAACTCGGTAACCCTGTGGCGAATAGGGCCAAATACAAAACATAAGCTAGGTAATAGGCAAAGAACAGCAGCCCTTCCCAGCGGCTAATCCGGTAACCAGCAACGAACACTGGTATGCAGGCGAAAAAGGCTGCCAACATTACCGGCAGATCGAAATCCTGTATGTTCGGCGAGATCGATAAGCCTTTGGGTGCGACTAAAGCCGTGCAGCCTAATACCAGTAATAGATTAAGTATGCAGCAGCCAACGGCATTGCCGGTTGCGATGGCATGTTGGCCACGAAGTGTCGCTAGCAGAGATACTGTCATTTCTGGCAACGAGGTACCTACGGCTAGCACAGTCAGGCCGACGGTCAGTTCGGATAGCCCTAGGTCGAGTGCGAATTCTCTGGCTGCGTCTACCGTTATCCAGGCTCCACCGACCAATAGAAGCAGCCCCGCAGTTATCAGTACTGTACTGAGCGAGCAGGCGCGTAGCTGCGCTTCAGGGTGGGGTTTGTCGGCCATACAGATAGATAGTGTCTGTTGTCCTCTGCGTTTGGTGAGGATCAGGATGACTGTACAAGGCACCAGGGCGGTCAATAACAGAAATCCATCCAGGCGATCGAGCAAACCATCCCACGCCAGGATCTGAACCAACAAGCCACTACCGATCAGTAGCGGCAAGCCTTGGTGTACCAGGTGACGGGACAGGATCTGTGGAGCGATCAGAGCCGAAACACCGATCAACAGCAAAATATTGGCAATATTGCTGCCAATGATATTGCCCACCGCGAGATCACCGCTGTCGTCCAGTACTGCCAGGGTGCCGACGGCGGTTTCCGGTGCGCTGCTGCCGAGAGCAGCGACAGCGAGCCCAATTATCCAGGGTGATAGGCCTACTTGCCTGGCCAGACGGGCTCCGCCGCGCACCAGCAGTTCAGCACCCAGTGCCAGCAATGCCAGGCCGGCGGCCAGGTAGGCAAGGATCGTCAGGGACATGAAGAAGGCAGACTCCGCTCGGAATAAGGCAATGTCCAGAAAGCCGGTAATGGGCTTCCGAGTCAGCTACTGCTACAGACCGATGGCACGAAGGGTCAGCCTTCCAGCTTGTGCTTGAGCAGTTCGTTGACCTGTTGTGGATTAGCCTTGCCTTTGGAAGCTTTCATTGCCTGGCCAACAAAGAAGCCGAACATCTTGCCGCGCTTGGCTTCGTCGCTGCTCCGGTACTGCTCGACCTGGGCTGCATTGGCAGCCAGGACTTCATCGAGCATGGCCTCAATGGCGCTGGAGTCGGTGACTTGCTTCAGTCCCTTCTTCTCGATGATTTCGTCAGCTGAGCCTTCGCCCGCCGCCATTGCTTCGAACACCATTTTGGCGATCTTGCCGGAAATGGTGCTGTCCTTGATGCGCAGTATCATGTCACCCAGTTGTTCGGCGGAAACCGGTGATTGCTCGATTTCCAGGCCGTCCTTGTTGAGCAGGCTAGCCAACTCGACCATAACCCAGTTGGCCGCCAGCTTGGCATCATCGCAGACGCGCTGAACCTGCTCGAAGTAGTTGGCCATTTCGCGACTGGCCGAGAGCACGCTGGCATCATAGGCGGACAAACCGAACTGGCTTTCGAAACGCTCGCACTTTTGTGCCGGCAGTTCCGGTAGTTCACTGCGCAGTTGCTGCAGATAATTATGCTCGATGGTAACCGGTAGCAGATCGGGGCAGGGGAAGTAGCGATAGTCGTTGGCTTCCTCTTTACTGCGCATGGAGCGGGTCTCGTCTTTGTTCGGATCGTACAGACGGGTTTCCTGAATGACCTTGCTGCCATCTTCTATCAGGTCGATCTGGCGTTGTACCTCGTGATTGATCGCCTTTTCGATGAAGCGAAAGGAGTTGACGTTCTTGATCTCGGCACGGGTGCCAAATGCGGCCTGGCCCTTCGGGCGCACCGAAACGTTGCAGTCACAGCGCAGAGAGCCTTCGGCCATGTTGCCGTCGCAAATGCCCAGGTAGCGCACCAGCGCATGGATCGACTTGACGTAAGCCACCGCCTCCTTGGCCGAACGAATGTCTGGTTCGGAGACGATCTCCAGTAGCGGCGTGCCGGCGCGGTTCAGGTCGATGCCACTCATGCCGTGGAAGTCCTCGTGCAGGCTTTTACCTGCGTCCTCTTCCAGATGCGCGCGGGTGATGCCGATGCGCTTGATAGTGCCATCTTCCAGGGCGATATCCAGGTGGCCCTTACCGACGATGGGGTGATCCATCTGGCTGGTCTGGTAGCCCTTGGGCAGGTCCGGGTAGAAGTAATTCTTGCGGGCGAAGACGTTCTTTGCGCCGATCTCGGCATCGATGGCCAGGCCGAACAGGCAAGCCATACGTACGGCTTCCGCATTGAGTACCGGTAGGGTACCAGGCATGGCCAGGTCCAGCAGGCTGGCCTGGGTATTGGGTGCCGCGCCGAAGGTGGTGGCGCTACCGGAGAAGATTTTCGATCGGGTGCTGAGCTGGGCGTGGATTTCCAGCCCGATCACGGTTTCCCATTGCATATCAAATCGTCCTCAGAATCCGTTCGGAGCCTGGCGGTGCCAGTCAGTCACTTGCTGGTACTGGTGCGCTACGTTGAGCAAGCGCGCCTCCTGAAAGTATGGCGCAAGAAGCTGCACGCCCACTGGCAAGCCATCGATGAAACCAGCCGGCATGGACAGCCCAGGAATACCGGCGAGGTTGGCGGTGATGGTGTAGATGTCTTCCAGATAGGCCGAGACCGGGTCAGCGTTCTTCTCACCGAGCTTCCAGGCGAGGTTCGGCGTGGTTGGCCCAAGAATCAGATCGACGTCTTTGAAGGCGGCGCTGAAATCGTCCTTGATCAGGCGGCGAATCTTCTGTGCCTTTAGATAGTAGGCGTCGTAGTAGCCGGCCGACAGCGCATAGGTTCCGACCATGATGCGTCGCTTGACTTCGGCACCGAAGCCTTCGGCGCGCGAACGCTTGTAGAGATCGGTGAGGTCAGTAGGATTTTCGCAGCGATAGCCAAAGCGTACCCCATCGAAACGCGATAGGTTGGAAGACGCTTCCGCCGGGGCGATCACATAGTAGGCCGGAATCGCATGCTGCATGTTCGGCAGGCTGATCTCCTTGATTGTGGCGCCGAGTTTTTTCAACTCTTCCACTACGGCCATTACCTTGTCGGCAATCCGGTTGTCCAGACCAGCGCCAAAATATTCCTGCGGCAGGCCGATACGCAGGCCCGTCAGTGGTTTGGCAAGTGCGGCAAGATAATCGTCCAGCGGCTGATCGATAGAGGTGGAATCTTTCGTATCGAAGCCTGCCATGCCACCTAATAGCAAAGCGCAATCTTCGGCAGTACGCGCTAACGGACCACCCTGGTCGAGGCTGGAGGCGTAAGCAATCATGCCCCAGCGCGAGACGCGGCCATAAGTAGGTTTGATCCCGGTAAGTCCGGTGAGTGCGGCCGGCTGGCGAATCGAGCCACCCGTATCAGTGGCGGTAGCGGCAGGAATCAGGCGCGCGGCTACGGCGGCGGCGGAACCGCCAGAGGAACCGCCAGGCACACGACTAATGTCCCAAGGGTTCTTCACCGCACCGTAATAGCTGGATTCACTGGCCGAGCCCATGGCGAATTCATCCATGTTCAGCTTGCCGAGGCTGACCGTGCCGGCTGCGGCGAGCTTCTCCACGACAGTGGCATCATAGGGCGAGACAAAATTGTCGAGAATCTTCGAGGCGCAACTGGTGCGCACGCCTTTGGTACAAAACAAATCCTTGTGTGCGATCGGCGCGCCAAGCAGTACGCCGGTGTCACCGGCCGCGCGCCGGGTATCGGCTGCCCGTGCCTGTTCCAGGGCCTGATCTGCTGTAACGGTAATGAAGCTGTTCAGCTGTGGGTCGAGTTGGCGGATGCGCTCCAGCAACGTCGTCGCCAATTCTTCGGCGGAAAAACGCTTGCCGGCCAGGGCGCGAGCAATCTCGGCCAGGGTCAGTTCATGCATATGGAAATCCTTACTCGATGACCTTGGGGACCAGATAAAGGCCGTCTTCCACGGCAGGGGCGATAGCTTGATAAGCATTACGCCGGTCGGTCTCGGTAACCTCGTCGGCCCGCAGGCGCTGGGTAGCCTCCAGCGGATGGGCCAGAGGCTCGATGCCATCGGTATCCACTGCTTGCATGTGGTCGATGAGACCCAGGATGTCGTTCAGGGTTTCGGTGGTGCGCGGAAGCTCTGCCTCGTCCAGGCCCAGCCGGGCCAGGTGGGCGATTTTCTCCACGTCGGAGCGTTCAAGCGCCATCGGTTTCTCCAGTGGAAGGCGGACAGGCTTCGGCACGGCGGCTGGCCGTGGTCCGCTGGACGCGAGCCTGGGCAAAGGTAGCAATCTAGCACGTCCGGCATGGCTCCCGGTAGCGTGTGAGCATGGCCGGGTATTCGGCCTTTGCCAGCAAGGGCTTGTTGGTGAGCTGTCGCGTATCGTCTGGGGTGCAAAAATGCTTGGGCACCGGGGGCTCCGAAAACCGGTTTCGGCGCGTGAATTTTGCTCCCCTGAACGTTTCTGTCCCGCCTGGCCTTAACTTACCAGACCGTGAACAGGTTCTAAGAGTGCTCAGGTGGCCCGTTGTCGCCTTGCCCAAAAGCGGTGCCGTTGTTAGAGTTCGCCGCAATTTTTCCCATGCTTTTCCTCAGGCCCTCTCAATGTTCAAGAAACTGCGCGGCATGTTTTCCAGCGATCTGTCGATCGACTTGGGTACTGCCAACACCCTTATCTATGTGCGCGAGCGAGGTATCGTTTTGAACGAACCTTCAGTCGTCGCCATCCGCACCCATGGTAACCAGAAAAGTGTCGTGGCAGTCGGGACCGAGGCCAAACGCATGCTCGGCAGGACTCCTGGGAATATCAATGCGATCCGTCCGATGAAGGATGGTGTGATCGCCGATTTCAGCGTTTGCGAAAAGATGCTGCAGTACTTCATCAATAAGGTGCATGAAAACAGCTTCCTGCAGCCTAGCCCGCGAGTACTGATCTGCGTACCTTGCAAGTCCACTCAGGTGGAGCGTCGTGCTATCCGCGAGTCGGCGCTGGGAGCTGGGGCACGCGAGGTCTTTTTGATCGAGGAGCCGATGGCCGCGGCCATCGGTGCCGGTCTGCCGGTGGAGGAAGCACATGGTTCGATGGTGGTCGATATCGGTGGCGGTACCACCGAAATCGCGCTGATTTCATTAAACGGTGTGGTTTTTGCCGAGTCGGTCAGAATTGGCGGTGATCGTTTCGACGAATCCATCGTTACCTATGTGCGACGCAATTATGGCAGCCTGATCGGTGAGGCCACGGCCGAGCGCATCAAGCACGAAATCGGTTCGGCTTTCCCGGGTTCGGAAGTACGCGAGATCGATGTGCGCGGGCGTAACCTGGCCGAAGGGGTGCCACGCAGCTTCACCCTGAACTCCAACGAAGTGCTGGAAGCGATCCAGGAATCCCTGGCCACCATCGTCCAGGCCGTCCGTACCGCGCTGGAGCAATCACCTCCCGAGTTGTCTGCCGATATTGCCGAGCGCGGTCTGGTGCTTACCGGTGGCGGCGCATTGCTGCGCGACATCGACAAGCTGCTTGCCCAGGAAACCGGCTTGCCGGTGATCGTTGCCGAAGATCCGCTGACTTGCGTTGCTCGTGGCGGTGGCCGAGCCTTGGAAATGATGGATCGGCATTCGATGGATCTATTGTCCACAGAATGAGCTTGATGCTGAAAGCCTGAAGCTGGAAACGGATTCGGCTTCCAGCTTCAGGTTTCCAGCTTGAGGTGCAAGCTATCAAACTGCTATTCGCCAAGGGCCCTTCGCTGGGCGTTCGCCTGCTGGTGTTCGCCACGCTGTCGGTTGCGTTGATGGCAGTGGATGCCCGACTCGATACGCTACAGCCGATCCGTGATCGGCTGGGCATGTTGGTGACGCCTTTCTATGGCATAGCCGGTCTGCCGGAGCGCCTGTGGAGTGGCGTGACCCAGCAATTCAGCAGCCGGAGCGAACTGCTGGCCGAGAATGAGAAGCTCAAGGCCGAAACGCTGCTGATGCAACGCCGTCTGCAACGGCTCGCTGCATTGACCGAACAGAATGTGCGGCTGCGCGAGCTGCTGAATTCCGCGGCACTGGTCGACGATCGGGTGTTGGTCGCCGAGCTGATCGGGGTTGATCCCAATCCCTATACTCACCGGCTGCTGATCGACAAAGGCGAGCGCGATGGCGTCTTTCTCGGTCAGCCGGTACTGGATGCGCGCGGCCTGATGGGGCAGGTCGTCGAGGTCCTGCCGTATACCGCGCGCGTGCTACTGCTGACTGACAGCACTCACAGCATTCCGGTGCAGGTCAACCGCAACGGTCTGCGTGCCATCGCCAGCGGAACCGGTAATCCCGAGCGTCTGGAGCTACGTTATGTAGCCGATACTGCCGACATCAAGGCCGGAGACCTGCTGGTCAGTTCCGGTTTGGGGCAGCGCTTTCCTGCCGGTTATCCGGTCGCGACGGTGGATGAAGTCATCCGTGATTCCGGACAGCCGTTCGCCATTGTGCGGGCCATACCTACTGCTGCATTGAATCGAAGCCGCTATCTACTGCTGGTGTTTTCCGATCGTCGTACGCCCGAAGAGCGGGCCAACGATTCGGCCCTGGCGCAGGAGCAGGCTGATCGCCAGCTTGCCGAAGAGAAAAAGGAACAGGGCGAGGCGGCATCGTCCAAGCCGGTAACTCCGGTCCAGCAGGGTGCGCAAAAAAAACCAGGCGTTCAGGAGACGCCGAGAGGTGCGGGCCGATGAGCGCGAAGACAGGCAATGGCTGGGTGATCTGGCTCAGTTTCGGCATCGGTCTGTTGCTCAGTATTGTGCCGATGCCGGAATTCCTGCAGGTCGGCAGGCCGCTATGGCTGGCATTACTGATCAGTTACTGGACGCTCTATCTGCCGCATCGGGTAGGCATGACTAATGCCTGGTTGCTCGGCTTGGTGGTTGATGTTCTGAACGGTACGTTGCTTGGGCAGAACGCGCTGGTCCTGGTTCTGGTCAGCTTTCTTGTACAGCTTTTGCAGCAGCGACTGAGGATATTCCCCACCTGGCAGCAAAGTCTGGTCCTGTTGGTGGTGTTCGGGCTGACGCAACTGGTGCAGCTCTGGCTCTATGTTCTGGCCGGCAACCGTCCACCGCCGACTTTGTTATTTCTGTTGCCTGCCTTGGTCAGTGCACTGTTGTGGCCCTGGTTATTTGCCGCTTTGCGGAGCATACGTCTGCGTCTGCGGATAAATTGAGTTTGGGTCGCCGGAATCGAACGAATACCGGTCGAAGGAGAGGTTTGCATGGCCACGCTCTACCTGGCATCCGCTTCACCGCGCCGTGCCGAATTACTGACGCAGATCGGCGTATCCTTCGTCGTCCATGCCACCGATATCGATGAAAGCGCGCTGCCGGGCGAGACGCCGGAGTGCTATGTCGAGCGTCTGGCCAAGACCAAGGCAATGGTGGCTCTGACCGAAATCGACGACGAACAGGCTTGTGTACTGGGTTCGGATACGACTGTGGTCCTGGATGGGCGTATCCTTGGCAAGCCGGTCGATGCTGCCGATGCGCGGGCCATGTTGAGTGCCTTGTCGGGTCGCGAGCACCAGATCCTGACTGCGGTGGCAGTGGCCGATCAGCAGCGCTGCACCGTGCAGGTAGTCGGCACCCGTGTATGGTTTTGCCCCTTGTCGCAAGCCGAGATCGAGGCCTACTGGGCGACCGGTGAGCCCTGCGACAAAGCGGGTGCCTATGGAATCCAGGGGTTCGGAGCGGTGCTGGTAAGCCGCATCGAGGGTAGTTATTCGGCGGTGGTTGGCCTGCCGCTCCATGAAACGGCAGCGCTGCTGGCAGACTTCGACATCGCTTGCTGGGGTCGGGATGGGGCAGGGCTGTGACTATGCGAGGCGACCGGTGGGGCTGGAGTCATTGCCGGCTGATATTTGAAAGCGAGAATCGGCCATGAGCGAAGAAATCCTGATCAACATCACGCCCATGGAATCACGGGTTGCCGTCGTTGAGAATGGGGTGTTGCAGGAGGTGTACGTCGAGCGGCCCCAGCGCCGCGGGATCGTTGGCAATATCTACAAGGGCAAAGTGGTGCGCGTACTGCCGGGAATGCAGGCAGCCTTCGTGGATATCGGCCTGGATCGGGCAGCCTTCATCCATGCGGCGGAAATTTCCACCCGCGAAGGCAATGCGGTCGAGTCGATCAGCGCCCTGGTCCACGAGGGACAGAGCCTGATAGTGCAAGTCACCAAGGATCCGATTGCTAAAAAGGGCGCACGTCTGACGACCCAGCTATCGATTCCCTCACGTTATCTGGTGTACATGCCAGGTAGTAGCCATGTCGGTATCTCCTTGAAGATCGAAGAGGAACGCGAGCGCGAGCGGCTCAAGCAGATCGTGGTTGAATGCATGCGGGCCGAAGGTATCGAGAACGCTGGTGGTTTCATTTTACGCACCGCGGCGGAAGGCGCCAGGCGCGAAGAAATTCTCATCGATATTCGTTACTTGCGCCGGCTCTGGGAGCAGATGGCTGAACAGATGAAGACGGCTGTCGCTCCTTCGGTGATCTATCAGGATCTGACCCTGGCCTTGCGTACCCTGCGTGATCTGGTTACGCCGCGGATCGAGAAGATCCGTATCGATTCGCGGGAAACCTTCCAGCGCGTCAACCAATTCGTCGCCGAGCTGATGCCCGAGCTGGCGGATCGTCTCGAGCATTATCCGGGCGAGCGACCGATCTTCGATCTCTATGGCGTGGAAGGCGAAATCCAGAAGGCGCTGGAGCGCAAGGTGGTGTTGAAGTCCGGTGGTTATCTGATCATCGATCCGGCCGAGGCGATGACGACCATTGATGTCAATACCGGGGCTTTCGTCGGCCATCGCACATTGGAAGAAACCATCTTCAAGACCAATCTCGAAGCGGCCATGACCATCGCTCGCCAACTGCGGCTGCGCAATATCGGCGGCATCATCATCATTGACTTCATCGACATGGAAGATGAAGAGCATCGTCGTCAGGTCCTGCGGACATTGGAAAAGCAGCTCGAACGCGATCATGCCAAGACCAACATCATCGGTATCACCGAGTTGGGGCTGGTGCAGATGACGCGTAAGCGTACCCGTGAAAGCCTGGAGCAGGTGCTGTGCGAACCCTGTGCCAGTTGCCAGGGACGCGGCAAGCTGAAGACGCCTGAAACCGTGTGTTATGAAATCTTCCGCGAAATCCTGCGCGAGGCTCGTGCCTACCAGGCCGAAGGCTACCGGGTGCTGGCCAACCAGAAAGTGATCGACCGACTGCTCGATGAGGAATCGGGCAATGTTGCCGACCTGGAAAGCTTTATCGGCCGATCGATTCGTTTCCAAGTGGAAATCAACTACTCCCAGGAGCAGTACGACGTGGTACTGCTCTGATGCCGCGTCCCTTGCTCCATTTTTCCGCTTTGATCCGCTGGTGGCTCCGATGATCCGTTTCGGCGATTTCTTGATTCGCCTGCTGCGTCGGTTTTCGTGGTTGCTCGCGGCCTGCCTGATCGTGCTGGCACTCTATGTCAGTCTGGGGCGCCAGTTGGTGCCCTTGCTGGCCGGTTATCGCGAACTGGTCCAGCAGAAGGCTCAGGAGTTGTTACGGACACCGGTGGCAATCGGTCGTCTCGAAGGGCGCTGGAATGGACTCGCACCGCACCTGATCGCACATGACATCCAGATCGGCGAGGGTGATGAAGTTTTGCGGCTGTCTCGGGTCGAGGTCATTCCTGATATTTTCGATAGCCTCTGGCGGCGCCAGCTCAGCCTGTACTCCCTGGATTTCCAATCGCTCAGCCTGGTGCTTGAGGAGAACGAGCAAGGCCGCTGGCATCTGCAAGGCCTTTCCCTGCAAGACGATCAGCCAGTACCGGAGCCACCAGCGATCCTGTCCGCGCTACAGCGCATACGCCGGCTGATGCTGCATGATGGTGCGCTGACGCTGCAGCCGTTCGGTGGGCCGGCGCAAACACTCGGTGGCATCGATCTCGAGCTGCATAGCACCGGACATGACATGCGCCTGGATGGGCGGGCGACCTTGCCCGATGGTCAGTCTCTGGCTCTGAATCTACAAGGGCAGGTAGTGCCTGAGGGATGGCGCGACGCTGAGTTGAAAGCTTATTTCCGCCTGCCGCAGAGCGATTGGGCGAAATGGTTGCCGAAGCGACTAAGTGGCGACTGGCCCGTCGAGCGCCTACAGGGTGGAGCAGAGCTTTGGGTCGACTGGCACCGGCAGGGTGTCGAGGACGCCGTCGTACGCCTGGATATCCCGCAGTTAGCCATCGCCCACGGCAAGCAGAAGCCATTGCCATTCGAGGATATCGGTGCAACCTTGTATGTCCGCCGCCGCGAAGGGAATTATCGCCTGCTGCTTGACGACTTGACGTTCACCAATGGCGCGACGCGCTGGGGCGATACCCGTATTGGTATCGAACAGCTCGCTTCCGATGACGACACGCGTCCGGCGCGCTGGCGGCTACGCAGCGATCATCTGGATATCGGCCCGCTCGTTGCCCCAGTCCAGGCTCTGGCACCGTTGTCGGAGACGCAGGCTGCGCTAATCAGGGATCTGCGCCCCAGTGGCTCCTTGCACAATCTCGAACTGACCTACGATCCAGCCGGGCCAGCAGCCAAGCGTCTGAGCTACGCCGCCAATCTGGAGCGAGTGAGTTTTTCCGAACATGGCGGCATACCGGCAGCAGGGAATGTCAGCGGTAGTATCGAAGGCGATCTCGGTGCTGGCGAACTGCGAATCGACAGTGAGGATTTCAGCCTGCATCTGGCGCGCTTCTTTGCTGCTCCTTGGCATTATCGCAAGGCCGGTGGGCGACTGGGCTGGACGATCGACGGGGATACCGTTTCGCTGATCGCGCCCTATCTGCTGCTCGAAGGCGAGGAAGGACGCATCGCCGGGGATTTCCTGATTCGCCTGTATCACGACCCTGCTCGCGAGGATTACATGGACTTGCGGGTCGGTATGAGCAAGGGCGATGCCCGCTTTACCAGCCGCTACCTGCCGACCCGCTCACCGGGGATGAGCAAAGAGCTTTCCACCTGGCTTACGCGGGCGATCAAGAGTGGTTCCATCGAGGCCGGATATTTCCAGTACCAGGGGTCACTGGAATCCTATTCCGGCCCGGCAGGGCACACTACCAGTCTGTATTTCGACGTGCGCAATGTCGAACTGGATTACCAGGCCGGTTGGCCTGCTTTGCAGCAGGCCAACGCTGAGATTCTGGTTGAGGGTAACGGGACACTGGTGCGCCTGTCCGAAGGACATATTCTGGGTAGCCGCGTGCATGATGCAACGGCTTTCGTTGCTCATGGCGAGGGCAACCAGGAGCCACGCTTGTCGTTCAAGGGCAAGGTGGACAGCAGTCTGGCCGATGGCTTGCGCATCCTGCGTGAAGCTCCTTTAGGTGTTGCAGAAACCTTTGCTGGCTGGCAAGGCGAAGGCGCTCTGTCTGCTACTCTGGATCTGGATATTCCTTTCGGCGACAAGCTTGAGCCCCGCGTGATCGTCGATTTTTCCAGTCGCAATGCCAGACTGAAACTGGCCAAACCGGATTTGCAGCTGGATCGGCTGACGGGCGATTTCCGTTATGACAGCAACAAGGGATTGAGTGCTAAGAGCCTGCAGGCTCAAGTATTGGGGCAGTCGGTGCGTGGCCGAATGCTGGCGTTGGGCAAGCCTGGCAAGCCGATAACCCGCATCGACGCGCAAGGTCGCGTGTCACTGAAGCGGCTCACTCAATGGTTGAGTATTACTCAGCCGTTGCCGGCCACGGGCATGCTGCCTTATCAGTTACGCCTGACCCTGGACGGCGACAACAGCCAGTTGCAGATGGATACCTCTCTACAAGGGGTCGCTGTCGACTTGCCCGCACCCTTTGGTAAGTCTAGCCAGATCCGGCGCGACACGACCCTGACGATGTCGCTGCAAGGGGCGGAGCGGCGCTACTGGTTGCATCACGCCACCCTGGCTTCGGCATCTTTCGTTGCTCCCGAGGGCAATTGGCAACAGGGGCGTGGTGAAGTGTACCTGGGCGATAGGCGGGCAAAACTGCCCTCTAGCCGAGGGCTGCGGATCCGCGGCACTCTGGCAACCCTGGATTGGAACGAGTGGCAGAAGCTTGTCGAACGCTATTCCGGACCAGCAAAGACGCAGGCCTGGAATCAGGAACAAGCTGTATCGCTGCTGAAAAATGCCCGGGTACATATCGGGCGCTTCAAAGGATTCGGCACTCAGATCGACGATTTGCATGTTGGGCTCAAGCGCCAGGGGCAAGCTTGGCAGCTGAAGCTGGATAGCGACACGATTCGCGGTCATGTCCGTCGCCCCGATGCCTCGACGGCACCGTTGGTGGCGGCTGTCGACTATCTGCGCTTGCCGGCCGGCAGCACAGGCAAGGCCGGACTAGCGGACACCGATGATCCGCTGGTCAATATCGATCCGCGCAATTTCCCGGCCATGGATATTGCCATCAAGCAGGTTCTGCTCGGTGCTGACTCATTCGGTTCCTGGGCGCTGAAGTTTCGGCCAGTCCCTGACGGCGTCGAGTTCCGCGATATCGACTTCAATCTACGTGGCCTGGATATCGATGGCCAGGCTGGCTGGAAGAACGGTCGCAGTTGGTACCGGGGACGTCTGCAGGGCGACAACCTGGCCGATGTGATGAAAGCCTGGGGGGTGACTCCATCTGTTACCAGCGAACGTTTTTACATGGATGTCGACGGAAACTGGCCGGGTTCGCCAGCCTGGTTCGCTGGCGAGCGCTTTTCCGGAACGCTCAAGCCACATTTGCGCAAAGGGCAGTTCATCGAGGTTGATGGCAGCGCCCAGGCTCTGCGCGTATTTGGCCTACTCAATTTCAATGCTATCGGTCGCCGTCTGCGCCTGGATTTTTCCGATCTGTTCGACAAGGGGCTGAGCTATGACCGGGTGGATGGCACTCTAGTGGCACGTAACGGTTTTTATTCCACACGCGAGCCAGTGATCCTGAAAGGCCCTTCGAGCAATCTGGAACTGAGCGGTACGCTGGATATGCCTGCGGATCAGGTAGATGCCTGTCTGTTGGTAACGCTGCCTTTAACCACCAACCTACCGCTGGCTGCGCTGATCGTTGGTGCGCCAATGGTCGGTGGTGCCCTGTGGATCGCCGATCAGTTGGTCGGTGACAAGATTTCGCGCTTCGCCTCGGTACAGTATCGGGTTAAGGGCTCTTGGGAATCTCCGGATATTTCCTTCGATAAGCCGTTCGAGAAATCCAACTGACGCTTCGAACCATGGATTCTTCAGGGAAAAGCGCTGCTGGCGAAGCGTTGTTTCGGCAAGTGGTTCATTGGAGCTTTACTTGCATGCTCGAAAACGAGCTTTTACTTGACGAAGTGCGGTTCGTCCGTCCAGCTTGGCTATCTCTCATCGACAAGGTATTTGCATGTCCTTTGCCGTGATCCAGATGAACAGTAGTGCCGAGGTATCGAACAACCTCGCCAGCGCCGGTCGCTTGCTGAAGCAAGCAGCCGAACAAGGCGCGAAACTGGCCGTATT
Source organism: Azomonas macrocytogenes (assembly GCF_014191985.1). Lineage (GTDB taxonomy): Bacteria > Pseudomonadota > Gammaproteobacteria > Pseudomonadales > Pseudomonadaceae > Azomonas > Azomonas macrocytogenes. The sequence goes on along the minus strand of NZ_JACHXI010000018.1, from coordinate 75,731 downwards.
ACCGGAAAATTTCGCCGCCATGGGGTGCAAGAATCTGTTAGCGCTGGGGCGTGCCGAACTGCTGGGCAGTGGCACGATCCTGGCCTGGTTGCGGCAAACGGCCCGCGAGCTCGGACTCTGGATCGTCGCCGGTACATTGCCGCTACCGCCAGACGGCCAGCCTGAAGGCAAGCCACGGGCCTGCTCATTATTACTCGACGATGAGGGGCGGACGGTTGCACGGTATGACAAATTGCATTTATTCGATGTGGACGTCTCCGATACCCAGGGCCAGTACCGTGAATCAGATAATTACGCCCATGGCGAGATACCGCTTGTCGTGGCGGATACGCCAGTTGGCAGGCTGGGAATGACCGTCTGCTACGACTTGCGCTTTCCCGAACTGTATACCGCCTTGCGTCTGGCTGGCGCTGAACTGATCAGTTCGCCTTCGGCCTTTACTGAAGTCACCGGCGCTGCACACTGGCAGACGCTGATTCGCGCCCGGGCCATCGAAACCCAGTGCTACATCCTGGCTGCTGCCCAGGGTGGTGAACATCCCGGAGGGCGACAGACACATGGCCATTCGTCTATTGTCGATCCCTGGGGACGGCTGTTATGCGAGCAGGCACGGGGCGAAGCCGCACTGCTTGCCAGGCGTGATGCCGACGAGCAAACCGCGATTCGTCGACGCATGCCGGTGCTGAACCATCGTCGTTTTTCTGTGCCGCGTCTCGTCACTGGCACTACGGAGTGAATATGACCGATCTGCTGTTAGCTGCGACCGAACGACTGCTGAGCCCCGGTGGCCTGGCGCTTGACGATTTGACCGGATTGCTGGGTGAACTGGCCGGCCCCGGCATCGATGCGGCGGACTTCTATTTCCAGGATCAGGTGACCGAATCCTGGGTACTGGAAGACAGCATCGTGAAAGAAGGCGGCTTTCATCTGGAACAGGGTGTCGGTGTACGGGCTCTTTCCGGCGAAAAGACCGGTTTCGCCTATAGCAACGCGATCAATGCGCAAGCGTTGCGCCAGGCTGCGCAGGCGGCTCGTTCCATTGCCCGCAACGGTAGCCAGGGGCGCATTGCCGTTCCCGCCCAGGCGAGCTTCGCAGCGCTCTATACCCGCGACAACCCGCTCGACGGCATGGCGCGGGCAGACAAGGTTGCGCTGCTCAAGCGCGTCGATACGGCTACCCGGGCGCTGGACCCGCGCATCAAACAGGTCACGGTCAGCCTCGCCGGCGTCTGGGATCATGTCCTGGTTGCGGCCATGGATGGCAGTTTGGCTGCGGATATCCGGCCGCTGGTGCGTTTCAACGTCAGCGTGATCGTCGAGCAGGACGGTCGTCGCGAGCGCGGCGGGCACGGCGGTGGTGGACGTACCGGGTATCAATTCTTCCTGGAAGAAGATCGCGTCATGGCCTATGCCCGTGAAGCGGTGCGCCAGGCGCTGGTCAACCTCGAAGCCAAGCCGGCTCCGGCCGGTACTTTACCTGTCGTGCTCGGCCCGGGTTGGTCCGGCGTGCTATTGCACGAAGCGGTAGGACATGGCCTGGAGGGCGATTTCAACCGCAAGGGCAGCTCCGCCTATAGTGGGCGGGTCGGGCATCAGGTTGCCTCGAAACTGTGCACGATCGTGGACGATGGCACCTTGGCCGATCGCCGAGGTTCGCTGAGCGTGGACGATGAAGGTACCTCGACCCAATGCACCACGCTGATCGAGAACGGTGTTCTCAAGGGCTACATGCAGGACAAGCTGAACGCGCGGCTGATGGGCGTTGCGCCCACTGGCAACGGCCGGCGCGAATCCTATGCGCATCTGCCGATGCCACGCATGACCAACACCTACATGCTGGCCGGCGAGAGCGACCCCCGGGAAATCATCGCTTCGGTGAAGAAGGGTATCTACTGCGCCAGCCTGGGCGGTGGTCAGGTGGATATCACCAGTGGCAAGTTCGTGTTTTCCACCAGCGAGGCCTACTTGATCGAGAATGGCAAGATAACGGCGCCGGTGAAGGGGGCGACGCTGATCGGCAACGGGCCGGAGGTCATGACCCAGGTTTCCATGGTGGGTAACGACCTTTCGCTGGACAGTGGCGTAGGGACGTGCGGCAAGGATGGTCAGTCCGTTCCGGTTGGCGTGGGACAGCCTACGTTGAAGATCGAGGCGATTACGGTGGGTGGTACCGGCGCCTGAGCGGTGGGAAAACCGCTGGAGGCTGGACGAGAGCTGCGAAGATACCTCACAGCGCTTTCGTCAGCCTTCGGCGCTTGTATTCGTCAGGCCAGGCCTCGCTTGGTCTCGTCAAGTTCGCGGATGTATTTGAACACCTTGCGGGCTGCGGCCGGCGGTTTATTGCGGGCTGCCTCGTGCTGGGCCTGGCGGAGCAGGCCGCGCAGGTGCTGGCGATCGGTTTGTGGGTAGTCGACGAAGAAAGCTTCCAGGGCTTCGTCGCCTTCGGCCAGCAACCGATCTCGCCAGCGTTCCAGGGCATGGAAGCGTTCGTTGTATTGGCGGGTAGAGGTGTCGAGCTGTTCCAGCAGCGCCATGATGGCATCGATATCCTGGTCTCGCATCAGCTTGCCGATGTACTGGATGTGGCGTTTGCGAGCAATGTGGGCTTTGTGTTTGGGGGCATCCTGCAGCGCCTTGTGCAAGGCATCGGAGAGCGGTAACCGGTCGATCAGATCGGGTTTGAGCGTGCTCAGGCGTTCGCCCAGCTCCTGCAAGGCCAGCAGCTCCCGCTTGATCTGGGATTTGCTTTTTTCATCGAAGGCATCGGGATCGGAGAAATCAGACATGGGGATGGTCCAGTAGAAAACGCCGCCATCTTAACAGCAGCCATGCCGCCATTTGCGATCCGGCGAGTGTCGGCAGGTAGCAGGATCGCTTTGTAGGATTTGGGGATTACTTATGAGTCAAGCAGTAGGAATAGGTCCGTCCGATCTGAATGAATTGCGCGACAAGGTCCAGCGCATCATCGATGAAGCCAGGCGCCAGGGGGCCAGTGCCAGTGAGGTTTCCGTTTCCATGGAGCAGGGCCTGTCCACATCGGTGCGCCAGCGTGAGGTCGAGACGGTAGAGTTCAACCGCGATCAAGGCTTCGGCATCACTCTTTACGTAGGGCAGCGCAAAGGTTCGGCGAGTACTACCACCAGTGGTGAAGAGGCGATCCGTGAAACCGTGGCTGCTGCACTGGCAATTGCCAAACACGCTTCGGAGGACGAATTCGCCGGACTGGCCGACCCGCAACTGATGGCTCGCGATCTTGCCGATCTGGACCTGTTTCACCCGTGGGATATCACGCCCGAGCAGGCTATCGAGCAGGCGCTGGCTTGCGAAGCGGCCGCCTACGAAACCGATTCGCGGATACGCAATGCCGATGGTACCAGTCTCAATACCCATCAAGGTTGTCGCGCCTATGGCAACAGCAACGGTTTCATCGGTGGCTACAACAGCACTCGCCATAGCCTGAGTTGCGTGATGATTGCCGAAAGCGACGGGCAGATGCAGCGCGATTACTATTATGACGTCAATCGAATCGGTCCCGAACTGGCTACTCCCTCAGTGATCGGAAAGAAAGCAGCGGAGCGTGCTGTGCGCCGACTGGGTGCACGGCCAATACCGACTTGCGAAGTACCGGTGCTGTTTGCTCCCGAACTGGCCACCGGCCTCTTCGGGCATTTTCTGGCGGCGATTTCAGGGGGCAATCTCTATCGCAAATCCTCCTATCTGGAAGGTGCGCTGGGTCAAATGGTCTTCCCCAAATGGCTGAACCTGGATGAACGCCCGCATATTCCTCGGGCCTTGGGCAGTGCTACCTACGATGGCGATGGGCTTGCTACCTATGCCAAGGCGTTCGTCGAAAATGGCTGTCTCGCATCCTATGTGCTGGGTACCTATTCAGGGCGCAAGCTCGGTATGGCCAGTACTGCCAACGCCGGTGGTGTGCACAATCTGTACGTCAGCCATGGTCAGGACGACCAGAAAGCCCTGCTGCATCGCATGGGACGGGGGTTGCTGATAACCGAGCTGATGGGGCAGGGGTTGAATCTGGTAACGGGAGATTATTCCCGTGGCGCCGGTGGTTACTGGGTGGAAAATGGTGAAATTCAGTTTCCTGTCCAGGAAGTCACCATCGCTGGCAACCTGCGCAGCATGTGCAACCAGATCGTGGATATCGGCTGCGATGTGGAGACCCGAGGTAATATTCGTACCGGCTCGGTGCTGATTGAAAACATGACAGTGGCCGGACGCTAAAGGCAGTACAGGCAGGTTGAACGGAGTTTTCGTTCAACCTCCAGTCGCTTTAACCGTTCGTGGTCATTCCCCTTCCTGGAAGTAATCCTCGATCAGATCGATCAAGGCTTGCAGCGCTTCTTCTTCCTGTTCGCCCAGAGTATGCACATGCAGGGGAGTACCCCGACTGGCGGCCAGCATCATCACGGCCATGATGTTTTTGCCATCGACCAGATCTTCGCTGGAGCGACCGACATTCACAGTGCAGGGATAGCGGTTTGCAATGGCCACGAATTTGGCTGCAGCGCGTGCATGCAGTCCGAGTTTGTTGATGATGATGATTTCGTGGGCAGGCATCTTCTAGCTCAACTCTCGATGGTGGATCCGGATATTCTTCAGGGTTGCCTTCAACGCTTGTCCCAGGCGCTCGACCAGATATACGGAGCGATGCTGGCCACCCGTGCAGCCAATTGCCACGGTGACATAGGCACGGTTGCTGGCTGCAAAGCGCGGTAGCCATTTGACCAGGTAGGCATACGTGTCCTGATAGAGTTCCTCTACTTCCGGTTGTGCTGCGAGATAGTCGATTATCGGCTGCTCAAGACCTGAATATTCCCTCAATTCGGGTTTCCAGTAGGGATTCGGCAGGCAGCGGACATCGAACATCAGATCGGCGTCGACTGGCATGCCACGCTTGAAGCCAAACGATTCGATAAGAAACGCCGTACCCGGTTCCGGTTTGTTGAGCAGCCGCAGTTTCAGGATGTCGCGCAATTGATGAAGGTTGATTTTCGAGGTATCGATCGTCAGGTCGGCGAGATCGGATATCGGTGACAGCAAGCTCTCTTCGTCGCTGATCGCTTCGGCCAGGGAGCGGGTGTCGAAACTCAGTGGGTGGGGACGACGGCTTTCCGAAAAGCGCTTGAGCAGAGTGGGTTGGTCCGTATCTAGGTAAAGCACTTCGCAAAGGATGTTGCGGTCCCGAACTTGCTGCAAGAGTTCCGGAAAGCGCCGGATCTGGGCAGGCAGGTTGCGGGCATCGATGGAAACCGCCAACTGGGAAGGCAGAAGCTCGGTTTGCAGCAAGGCGCGTTCGACCAGTTCGGGCAACAATCCCGCCGGTAAGTTATCGATACAATAAAAGCCATTGTCCTCGAGAACATCAAGCGCCGTACTCTTGCCCGAGCCGGAGCGGCCACTGACGATGATCAGGCGCATGCCAAAAGCCTTACTGGCCTGTCTGGCTCTCTACCACTGCCTGGTAGAGGTCTTCATTGGTTTCCACCTGGCGCAATCGGGTACGCACTTGCTCCTTGTCCAGCATACTGGCGATCTGGCGCAGCAATTCCAGGTGTTGATCGGTAGCTTCCAGGGGAACGAGCAAAACGAATAGCAGATCGACTGGAGCTCCGTCGATAGCATCGAAATCCACTGGCGTATCTAGTCTGAGCACTGCACTAAGCGGAGAAGGGCAACCGGCCAGACGGCAATGAGGAATCGCGATGCCGTTGCCGAACCCGGTCGAGCCCAGTTTTTCGCGGGCGACAAGGCTCTCGAAAATATCGTGGGCGTCGAGATCTGGCAGATCCTGCGCCACCAGCTTGGCGATCTGCTCCAGTACGCGCTTCTTGCTGCCACCTTGGACGCTCACTATCGAGCGTCCGGGAGTCAGTATGTCTTCAAGTCGGATCATGGCCAAAGAGTCTAGCGGACGTCCGCCCCTTGATGGCGTTCGACCTGCTTTTCCTTGTGCTTGATGAGTTGACGATCAAGCTTGTCGACCAGCAGATCAATGGCTGCATACATGTCGTCGTGCTCTGCATTGGCAACTACCTCGCGACCGGCCACATGCAGGCTTGCTTCGATTTTCTGCTTGATCTTTTCGACCTGCAAGATCACCTGGACGTTGATGATGCGATCGAAATGGCGTTCCAATCGGTCGAACTTTTCCTCGATATAGTCGCGCAGTGCGGCGGTTACTTCCAGATGGTGTCCGCTGATATTTATTTGCATACGGCTTTCTCCTTATTGTGCCAGCAGAGGCAGGCCCTTGATGCTTGAAGATCGGAGTCGCTCATATCAGCCGCTTGCGCTCGCTCGACGGAGCGATACCCAAGGATTCCCGATATTTCGCAACAGTCCGGCGAGCTACCTGAATGCCTTGCTCTTCCAGTAAACCAGCGATCTTGCTGTCACTCAATGGCTTTTTAGGGCTTTCCGCTGCAACCAGCTTCTTGATGATGGCGCGGATCGCTGTGGAGGAGCATTCGCCACCTTCGGATGTACTGACGTGGCTGGAAAAGAAATACTTGAGTTCATAGATGCCACGCGGGGTGTGCATGTATTTCTGAGTGGTAACCCGTGAAATGGTCGATTCGTGCATGCCTACGGCTTCGGCAATATCGTGTAGCACTAACGGCTTCATGGCCTCGTCGCCATAGTCCAGAAAGCCACGCTGGTGTTCGACGATTTGCGTGGCGACCTTCATCAGGGTTTCGTTACGGCTCTGCAGACTCTTGATGAACCAGCGGGCCTCCTGCAACTGGTTGCGCATGAAGGTGTTGTCGGCACTGGAGTCCGCTCGTCTGACCAGGTTGGCATAATGCGCATTGACGCGCAGGCGCGGCATGGCTTCCTGGTTCAACTCTACCAGCCAGCGTCCGTTATGCTTGCGTACGATCACATCCGGTACGACATACTCCGGCTCGCTGGTTTCTATCTGCGAGCCCGGGCGCGGATTCAGCGTCTGGATCAGCTCGACGACTGCGCGCAGCTCGTCTTCCTTGAGCTTCATCCTTCTCATCAGCAGGTTGTAATCCCGGTTGCCAAGTGCCTCCAGGTGGTTGCCGACCAGTTGCTGGGCTTGCGCCAGCCATTCGGTATCGCTGGGTAGCTGGCGCAGCTGGAGCAGCAGGCATTCCTGCAGATTGCGCGCGCCGACACCTGCCGGTTCGAATTGCTGGATACGACGCAGGACGACTTCGACCTCATCCAGTTCGATATCCAGGTCAGGATCCAGGCCAGCATGGATTTCTTCGAGGCTGTTCTCGAGATAGCCCCGGTCATTGATGCTATCGATCAGGGTGACGGCGATGAGGCGGTCGGTATCGGTCATCGGGGCAACATTGAGTTGCCAGAGCAGGTGGGTCTGCAGGCTTTCTCCGGCCGAAGTGCGGTTGGTGAAATCCCATTCGTCATCGTCATTGCTCGGCAGGTTGCTGGCACTGGTCTGGTAGATATCTTCCCAGGCAGTATCCACCGGCAGCTCGTTGGGAATGCGTTCACTCCAGTCGCCTTCTTCAAAGCTTTCTTCCGAATGGCTGGGTGCTTCGTAGAGGCTTTCCTGGCTATTGCCGGTTTCGGTTGGAGTATTTATGCCAGCATCCGTATGGCTTTCGGATACCTCGTTGTTGTCATAGTCCTCGCCATCCTCCTGGCGTTCAAGCATTGGGTTGGCTTCCAGCGCTTCCTGGACTTCCTGCTGGAGGTCCAGGGTAGAAAGCTGAAGCAATCGGATCGCTTGTTGCAGCTGCGGCGTCATCGTCAGCTGCTGGCCCATCTTCAGGACTAGCGTTGGTTTCATGGCAAAAGCTTATCGGCTGGTTGCTGGTATGGATCGGCCAGTAGGGCTTTGCGACACCTCTTGCGCCGCCAAAGCAAATTATATGCCTAAAGCTTGCTCCTTTGCCTAGGCCCGAACAGATCTAAAAACAGTGTTCAAAGCCGGAATTCATGTCCCAGGTAGACTTCCTTGACCTGCTGATCAGCCAAAACCGTCTGGGCATCACCTTCCGCAATCAGTTGACCATTATTGACAATGTAGGCGGTTTCGCAGATATCCAGGGTTTCCCGCACATTGTGATCGGTAATCAGCACACCGATTCCCTTGGCCTTGAGATGATGGACGATCTGCTTGATGTCGCCGACCGAGATGGGGTCCACCCCGGCAAAGGGTTCGTCGAGTAGAACGAATTTCGGTTCGGTAGCCAGCGCCCGGGCAATCTCGACCCGGCGCCGCTCGCCGCCCGACAGGCTCATCCCCAGGCTGTCGCGTATATGCGTTATATGGAATTCCTGCAGGAGATTTTCAAGTATTTTTCGTCGTCCGTTACGGTCGAGATCCTTGCGGGTTTCTAAGATGGCCATGATGTTGTCGGTGACCGACAGCTTGCGGAATATCGAGGCTTCCTGAGGCAGGTAGCCGATACCCGCACGAGCTCGTCCATGCATCGGCAGATTGGTCACATCCCGCTCATCGATCAGGATGCGTCCCTGGTCGGCTCTCACCAGACCGACAATCATGTAAAAGCAGGTCGTCTTGCCGGCTCCGTTGGGGCCAAGCAGGCCGACGATCTGACCGCTTTCGATAGAAAGGCTCACATCACGGACAACCTGGCGAGCCTTGTAGCTTTTGGCAAGATGCTGGGCTTTGAGGATTGCCATTATTGGTTCTGCCCCGATTTGTTTCGTGGCTGGATCACCATGTCGATTCGCGGACGCGGTGCAGTGATCTTGGAGTCCTTGGCGCGACCGGCATTAACGATTTGGCGCTGGGTGTCGTAGACGATCTTCTCGCTCTGGAAGGTATTGCCGTCCTGCTCCACTCTGGCATCGTCGATCAGGACAATACGGTTGTTGTCGGCGAAATACTGAATGGTCAAGCCGTAGGCCTTGACGATGGCCTTGTCCGGCGCCGGCTTCTGTTCGTAGTAGGCAGGTTTGCCGACCGAGGTAAAGACCTTGACCTCGCCATTGCTGTCCTGAGTGACAGTGACGGTATCGCCGGTGATTTTCATGGTGCCCTGGATAATGACTACGCTGCCGCGGTATACGGCTACGCCTTGCTTGTCGTCCAGTTCTGCGGAATCGGCCTGCACCCGGATCGGCTGCTTGCGATCTTCGGGCAAGGCCATGATGCAGTTGCTGGCCAACAAGGCTGTCAGGCCGATCAGGGAGCGAAAATTAACGAAGCTCATGCTGGCCTCTCACGTTGGACAGTAGATGCATCCGGCTCTCATCCATGTATGCTTTCATTCCGGTTGCCGTGGTAATGCCTTCTGCAGCCTCGATTCTAACGGCTTGCTGCGTTTGCGCATAATTCTTCTCCGGGAGCACGGTCAGACGACTGGTGGTCAGGATCAGCGGGCGGCCTGCGGAGTCGCTACGTTCCACTCGCACCTTGTCGATCAGTTCGACCTCTTTGCCTTCCGCAGCGACCTCGCCGTGTTCGCTGCTCACATGCCAGGGGCTCTCCTTGCTGTCCGGGCTCCGATACACATAGAGATCCGGGCGGGTCAACAGGCTGATATCGTTCGATTTGATGTGCTCGACCTTCTCTGCAGTCAATTCGTATTGCCGTTGGCCATCCGGCAGGTATTTCACCGTCCGTGAGCCGAGCACGTAGAAATCGATATCAGATCTTGTCGGATGGTTGCTGGTATCTTCCTGCAACAAATTTTGCGGCTGGATCTTCCAGTAGCCAATAGCTGCGAGGATGATCGCCAGCGTTGTCAGGAGCAGGGAAAAGCGCAGCCTGCGAGTCATCGCAACCTCTCAGAGATAAGCCGAGCGAGCTGTATCCAGAGTGCCCTGGGCGCGCATGATCAACTCGCAAAATTCGCGTGCAGCGCCTTCTCCGCCCCGGGCCTGAGTGATTCCGTGGGCATGCTGGCGAACGAAATCATTGGCATTGGCAACCGCTATGCCCAAGCCGACTCGGCGTATGGCCGGTAGATCGGGCAGGTCATCACCGAGATAGGCAACCTGCTCCGGAGTCATGTTCAGTGTTACCAGCAATTCCTTGAGGACATCGAGCTTGTCTTCGCGGCCTTGATAAACATGCTGTATGCCCAGGTTCTGTGCCCGTTGTTCAACGACGGGTGATTTGCGCCCGCTGATGATTGCAGTATGCACTCCCGAGCCGATCAGCATCTTGATGCCTTGGCCATCCAGCGTATTGAAGGTCTTGAACTCGCTGCCATCGGCCAGAAAATACAGCTTGCCATCGGTGAGCACGCCATCTACATCGAAAATCGCCAGGCGGATGTTGCGTCCGCGTGCAAGCAGTTCATCCATCACATTACTCCTGCACGCAGCAGATCGTGCATGTTCAATGCACCGATCGGTCGATCATTGGCATCCGTCACGACCAGTGCGTTTATCTTGTAGTCTTCCATTATTTTCAGGGCCTCGGCAGCCAGCATATCCGGCACGGCGGTCTTGCCGTGGGCCGTCATCAATTCATCGATATGCGCAAAACGGACATCCACACCCTTGTCTAGGGCGCGACGCAGGTCTCCATCGGTGAAGATACCGGCCAGGCGGCCATCGTTTTCCAGCACTACCGTCATGCCCAGGCCTTTTTGCGTCATGACCAGCAAGGCTTCGCGCAGTGAAGTACTGCGAGTGACCTGAGGCAGTTGCTCGCCGGTGTGCATGATATCTTCCACTTTCAGCAACAGACGGCGGCCGAGCGCCCCGCCCGGATGTGAAAAGGCGAAATCTTCGGCAGTAAAGCCCCGTGCTTCCAGCAGGGCGATCGCCAAAGCATCACCCATGACCAGCGAGGCCGTGGTCGATGAGGTCGGCGCCAGGTTCAGTGGGCAGGCTTCGTGAACGACACTGGTATCCAGATTGACCGAAGCGGCCTTGGCCAGGATCGAATCCGGATTGCCCGTCATGCTGATCAGCGTAATGCCCAGACGCTTGATCAGTGGTAACAGGGTAATGATTTCGTTGGTTGTGCCGGAGTTGGATAGAGCCAGCACCAGGTCATCGCGGGTAATCATGCCCATGTCGCCATGGCTGGCTTCGGCCGGGTGGACGAAAAAAGCAGCCGTCCCGGTACTGGCGAGCGTTGCGGCAATCTTGTTGCCAATGTGGCCGGATTTGCCGATGCCAACCACGATCACTCGACCCTTGCTGGCGAGTATCAGCTCGCAAGCCTTGACGAAATGAGCATCGATACGCGGCTTCAGGCGTTCGATGGCTTCGATTTCCAGGCGAATGGTGCGCTGTGCGGAGTCAATGAATTGGTTGCTTGGGCTCATTAGCATGTATGGAGTGCTTGATCGGGGAAGAAACTATACTGGCAAATCCATTGCCGCTCACGGTTAATCGCTGGTATCGCCCGTCAGCTTACGGTCGGAATTGCTATTGTATCCGAGCACTTGCAGAGTTCGGGCAGGAATGTCCGTTCGACCTATGTGTTGGTTTTGTTTCTTTTGGGTAGCAGGCTTACGGTGTTATAGTCCGGGGTTCGAATGGTCCTGCAGCATGTCCTTCGCATCGAATGACGCCTGTCTGCAGTAGTGGGCTGTATGCAAGGAGACCGGATGGGTTATGCCAGCACATATGCTGCCGAGCTGAAGGGCGTTACCTTCAAGCGCGGCGAGCGGACTATTTTCAACGATATCAATATCACCATACCCCGCGGTAAGGTGACTGCCATCATGGGGCCGTCTGGATGTGGGAAGACCACACTGTTACGGCTGATCGCGGCCCAGTTATCGCCCGATAAGGGTGAAGTATGGCTTACCGGAAAGAACCTGCCGACTCTTTCGCGTAGCGAGCTGTTCGATATGCGCAAGCAGATGGGGGTGCTGTTCCAGAGTGGCGCCTTGTTTACGGATCTCGACGTGTTCGAGAACGTGGCCTTTCCTCTGCGTGTGCATACCAAGCTGCCAGAGGAAATGATCCGCGATATCGTCCTGATGAAACTGCAGGCGGTAGGGTTGCGCGGTGCTTTCGAGCTGATGCCTGACGAGTTATCCGGCGGCATGAAGCGACGGGTGGCCCTGGCCCGTGCGATTGCTCTGGATCCACAGATCCTGCTGTACGATGAGCCTTTTGCGGGGCAGGATCCGATTGCCATGGGAGTGCTGGTAAGACTGATCCGCCAGCTCAACGACGCTCTTGGCATCACCAGTATCGTGGTCTCCCACGACTTGGCCGAAACCGCGAGCATTGCCGACTATATCTACGTCGTAGGAGATGCCCAGATACTGGGGCAGGGCGAGCCTGCCGACTTGATGGATTCGGATAACCCGCGCATTCGCCAGTTTATGAAAGGACTGGCCGATGGGCCGGTTCCCTTCCACTTTCCTGCGCCGGAACTGCGGCGTGACCTGCTGGGAGAAACGTGATGCGCAGGACTTCCTTGATCGAGCGCGTGCGCCTGCTTGGGCGGGCCTGGCTCGATGTGGTCGAAGCGATGGGACGTTCGACGCTGTTTTTCTTTCATGCGCTTTTTGGTGCCAGAACCGCTGGTAGCGGTCTGTATCTTCTGTTCCGGCAGCTGTTTTCGGTCGGTGTCCTGTCGTTGGCGATTATCGTCGTTTCCGGCATCTTCATCGGAATGGTGCTGGCGTTGCAGGGATACAACATCCTGGTCGGTTACGGTTCGGAAGAAGCTGTTGGCCAGATGGTGGCGCTGACACTCTTGCGCGAACTAGGTCCAGTCGTTTCTGCGTTGTTGTTCGCCGGACGTGCCGGCTCGGCATTGACCGCCGAAATCGGTAACATGAAATCCACCGAGCAGCTTTCCAGCCTGGAGATGATCGGCGTAGACCCGCTCAAATACATCATTGCCCCACGCTTGTGGGCCGGCTTCATTTCCCTGCCGCTGCTTTCGGCCATTTTCAGCGTAGTCGGAATCTGGGGGGGAGCCATGGTCGCAGTGGACTGGCTCGGAGTCTACGAGGGGTCCTACTGGGGCAACATGCAACAAAGCGTCGACTTTCATAGCGACGTCCTGAATGGTGTCATCAAAAGCATGGTGTTTGCGGTCGTCGTGACCTGGATTGCAGTATTTCAGGGTTATGACTGCGAATCGACCTCAGAAGGTATCAGTCGCGCCACTACTCGTACCGTCGTTTATGGGTCGCTGGCCGTCCTTGGTCTCGATTTCGTTCTGACCGCCTTGATGTTTGGAGATCTGTAATGCAAAACCGCTCCCTGGAAGTCGGTGTCGGCCTTTTCCTGTTGGCCGGCCTGCTGGCTTTGCTACTGCTGGCCTTGCGTGTCAGTGGACTGACCTTTGGCTCTTTTGGAGGCAACGAAGGTACCTATCGCGTTTACGCCTACTTCGATAATTCCGCCGGCATCAGTCAGCGTGCCAGAGTTGCCATGGCAGGTGTCACCATCGGCAAGGTGGTCGGTGTCGAGTTGGATCACCAAACATTTTCCAGCCGTATTGCCATGGATATCGACAAGACTGTCAATTTTCTACCGATCGATTCCACTGCTGCGATTCTTACTGCTGGCTTGCTCGGTGAAAAATATATTGGTATTTCCGTAGGCGGTGAAGAAGAACTGCTGGCCGATGGCGGCACTATCCATGATACGCAGTCTGCATTAGTGCTCGAAGATCTGATTGGCAAGTTCATGCTCAATACCGTCAATAAAGACGATAAAAAAGCTGAGTAAGCGTAATAAGGAGAGTTTTTATGTCGATTGCCCTGCGCCGTTCTTTTTTGATTCTTTTAGCGGTTCTAGTGCCGTTGTTCGCTAGTGCTGCTACCACTTCTCCGCATGATGTCATCCAGCGCGCGACAGACCAGTTGCTGGCTGATCTAAAGACCAACAAGGAAAAGTACCGTAAGGATCCTGATGCGCTTTATGAGTCGCTCAACCGTATTCTAGGTCCGGCGATCGATGCCGATGGCATTTCCCGCAGCATCATGACAGTGAAATATTCTCGTCAGGCGACTCCCGAACAGATGAACCGCTTCCAGGAAAACTTCAAGCGCAGTCTTATTCAGTTCTACGGAAATGCCCTGCTCGAGTACAACGACCAGGTAATCCGTGTTTTGCCACCGAGCGGCAGGCAACAAGAAGCTGATCGTGCCAGTGTCGGCATGGAAGTGGTGGGTACCCACGGTGAGATCTATCCGGTCTCCTATACCATGGTAAACCTGCAGGACCAATGGCGCGTACGCAATATCATTATCAATGGTATCAACCTGGGCAAGCTGTTCCGTGACCAGTTTGCCGAATCCATGCAGCGCAATGGCGGCAATCTGGACAAGACCATCGACGGTTGGGGAGGCGTGGTTGCCCAGGCCCAGGATTCTGTTGAAGCCCAAAAGGCAACCGGACAATGAGTGACGGTGGTGTCAGTCTTGGTGAAGCCGGAGAGCTGCGTCTTTCCGGTATCCTCGACTACCGAACCGGACCGGAACTCCTGCGCTCGGGGAAAGTCCTGATCGGCCAATCCAAGGCTGAACGACTGGTGGTCGACTGCAGCGCAGTCGATAAGTCCAGTAGTGTCGGTGTGTCCCTGTTGCTAGCCTATATGCGCTTGGCAAAGAAACAGGGACGAGAGCTCGATATCGTCAATCTTCCGCAGGATATGGCTCATATCGCTGAGGTTTCCGGCCTGCAGGATATTCTGTCGCTGGAAAGTTGAATAACGGGGTAGGGTTCGCAGTCGTGCGGCTTTTTTGTATGATGCGTGCCCCCAGGCGTGATGATCGAGGTGGAATATGCAGGCTTTGGAAGTGAAGAATATTCTGGAGGCGGGAATTCCAGGGGCTCAAGTCGAAGTGGAAGGCGAGGGCTGTGATTTCTTGCTGAATGTCATCAGCGACGAATTGGCTGGTATTAGCCCCGTAAAGCGCCAGCAGCAGGTTTATTCGCATCTCAACCCATGGATTGTCGATGGCCGTATCCACGCGGTTACCATGAAGTTCTTCAGTCGCGGCGAGTGGGCTGCACGCTCCTGATCAACGCATCGGTAGCCAAGCGGCACATCGTGCCGTTTCCTCTCAGGGATTAAGTCACGATCTGCTGCTTGCGATGCACCTTGCCGGTTGCAAGCGCCCGCCACCTCGCCAACGGAAACTTCATGGACAAACTGATCATTACCGGCGGAAAGCCCCTGAACGGCGAAATCCGAATTTCCGGTGCGAAGAACGCAGCCTTGCCGATATTGGCCGCCACGCTTCTTGCCGATACACCCGTCACGGTCTGCAATCTGCCTCACTTGCATGACATCACCACCATGATCGAGCTGTTCGGCCGCATGGGCGTGCAGCCTGTCATCGACGAAAAGCTCAGCGTCGAAATTGATGCCAGCACGATTCAGACATTGGTTGCGCCCTATGAGCTGGTCAAGACCATGCGTGCCTCGATCCTGGTCCTTGGGCCGATGGTCGCCCGCTTCGGCCAAGCTGAAGTTGCCCTGCCCGGTGGCTGTGCCATCGGTTCGCGTCCCGTCGACCTGCATATTCGCGGTCTGGAAGCAATGGGTGCGCAAATCAAGGTCGAAGGCGGATATATCCAGGCCAAGGCGCCAAGTGGCGGTTTGCACGGTGCGCATTTCTTCTTCGATATCGTCAGCGTGACCGGCACCGAGAACGTGATGATGGCCGCTGCCCTGGCCAACGGACGCAGTGTGCTGGAGAACGCCGCGCGTGAGCCTGAAGTCGTGGATCTGGCGAATTTTCTCAACGCCATGGGCGCGCAGGTTTCCGGTGCGGGCACCGACACCATTGTCATCGATGGAGTCAAGCGCCTGGGAGGCGGCCGTTATAGCGTAATGCCTGACCGTATCGAAACCGGTACCTATCTCGTCGCGGCTGCGGCGACTGCCGGCCGGGTCAGGCTCAAGGAGACTGATCCAAGCATCCTGGACTCCGTATTACTCAAGCTGCAGGAAAGCGGTGCCCATATCGATACCGGCAATAATTGGATCGAGCTGGACATGAAAGGTAACCGGCCGAAGGCTGTCAATATCCGCACCGCTCCCTATCCGGCTTTTCCAACCGATATGCAGGCTCAGTTCATTTCTCTCAATGCTATTGCTGAGGGAACTGGCGCCGTAGTGGAAACCATTTTCGAAAATCGTTTCATGCATGTCTATGAAATGCACCGGATGGGCGCTCATATCCAGGTAGAGGGCAATACGGCTATTGTGACTGGCGTTCCCCAATTGACCGGCGCTCCCGTGATGGCTACTGATCTGCGGGCTTCGGCCAGCCTGGTGATTGCCGGCCTGGTAGCTCAGGGCGATACCTTGATCGACCGCATCTACCATATTGATCGTGGGTATGAATGCATCGAGGAGAAACTGCAACTTCTTGGTGCCAAGATTCATCGGGTGCCAGGTTAGGAATCCTTATGCTGACCATTGCCCTTTCCAAGGGTCGTATTCTCGACGACACCCTGCCTTTGCTGGCGGAAGCCGGCATCGTACCAACCGAAAATCCGGACAAGAGCCGCAAGCTCATCATCCCGACGACCCAGGAAGATGTTCGCTTGCTGATCGTTCGTGCGACTGACGTGCCTACCTACGTGGAAAATGGCGCAGCCGATCTCGGTGTCGCAGGCAAGGATGTACTCATGGAGTTCGATGGTCGCGGCTTGTACGAGCCACTGGATTTGCGCATTGCCAACTGCAGGCTGATGACCGCCGGCAAGGTAGGGGCTCCCCAGCCCAAGGGGCGATTGCGGGTAGCGACCAAATTCGTCAATGTCGCCAAGCGCTACTATGCGGAGCAGGGGCGGCAGGTCGATATCATCAAGCTTTACGGTTCGATGGAACTGGCTCCCCTGGTGGGGTTGGCCGACAAGATCATTGATGTGGTAGATACTGGCAATACGTTACGTGCCAACGGTCTCGAGCCGCAGGAGTTGATCGCCACCATCAGCTCGCGCCTGATCGTGAACAAGGCGTCGATGAAGATGCAGCATGCACGTATCCAAACCCTGATTGACTCTCTGGGCGCTGCGGTTGAATCTCGACACCACGGTTGAGCGATTCCCGCCTATCCGTGACAGAGTGAAATTTTCCGGGTGTCTTCACGATAGGCTCGCTAGTGGCCTGAGCGGTTAATGGATTAGCTCAAGTTCGGATGACCGAGGTTTCGAGACAAGGCGCCGCGACGAGTCATATTGAATTAACCAAATAGTAGGCCATTGGGCTCTGGGCGAAAGATCGCACCCGGATTCACGCAATTATACGAGGCTCTGTCATGACCGCTCCTATCGCCATCCGCCGTCTCAACGCTGCCGATCCGGATTTTGCCCGACAGCTGGACCACCTCCTGAGCTGGGAAAGCGTCTCGGACGGTGCGGTCAACCAGCGAGTACTGGAAATCATCGATGCGGTGCGCCAGCAAGGCGATACCGCTGTTGTCGAATTTACCCGGCGTTTCGACGGTGTCGAGGCAACCGACATATCCGAGCTGATCCTGCCTCGGGAGCGGCTCGAGCTGGCTTTGACGCGCATCAGCTCCGAGCAGCGCGTCGCCTTGGAAGAATCCGCCGAGCGTGTCCGCCTTTACCATGAACGTCAGAAGCAGGACTCCTGGACCTACACCGAGCCGGACGGCACAGTGCTGGGCCAGCAGGTCACGCCACTGGATCGCGCCGGCCTGTATGTTCCGGGCGGAAAGGCAGCTTACCCGTCGTCGGTTCTGATGAATGCCATTCCAGCAAAGGTCGCAGGTGTCGCCGAGGTGGTAATGGTCGTGCCGACTCCGCGCGGCGAAATCAACGAGCTGGTTCTCGCCGCGGCTTGCGTGGCCGGGGTTGATCGGGTCTTTACTATTGGTGGTGCGCAAGCCGTGGCTGCCTTGGCCTATGGGACCGCAAGCGTGCCGCGTGTGGACAAGATCGTTGGCCCCGGCAATATCTATGTGGCCACGGCCAAGCGCCATGTCTTTGGCCAGGTCGGTATCGACATGATTGCCGGGCCGTCGGAAATCCTCGTCGTCTGCGATGGCCAGACCGATCCCGACTGGATCGCCATGGACCTGTTCTCCCAGGCCGAACACGATGAAGACGCCCAGGCCATTCTGGTCAGTCCTGATGCAGCTTTCCTCTACCGGGTCGCAGAAAGCATTGCCAAGTTGCTGCCCACCATGGAGCGTGTCGAGATCATTCGTACCTCGCTGGCGAACCGGGGCGTACTCATCCAGGTGAAAGATATGTCCCAGGCTATAGAGGTTGCCAACCGGATTGCCCCGGAACACCTGGAGCTATCCGTTGCCGAGCCTGAACAATGGTTGCCGCAAATACGCCATGCGGGTGCCATTTTTATGGGGCGTTACACGGCCGAAGCACTCGGCGACTACTGTGCCGGCCCGAACCATGTACTGCCCACTTCCGGCACGGCGCGCTTTTCCTCGCCACTGGGGGTCTATGATTTCCAGAAGCGCTCGTCGATCATTCACTGCTCGGCTGCCGGCGCTTCGGTTTTGGGCAAGGTCGCCTCGGTGCTCGCGCGCGGAGAATCGCTGACCGCCCATGCCCGCAGTGCGGAATATCGGATCAAGCAATAAAGTCGTCCAAGATTCGAAGCTGGACGGAAGATACTTTTCGTCCGGTATTCAGCTGCCAGCGTTTTCAAAGCATTTTCAGGAGAGAAGGGCGATGAGCAGGTTCTGGAGCCCGTTCGTAAAAAACCTGGTGCCTTACGTGCCGGGCGAGCAGCCAAAACTATCCCGGCTGGTCAAACTCAACACCAACGAAAACCCCTATGGCCCTTCGCCATTGGCCTTGGCAGCCATGCAGGCCGAGCTGGGCGATAGTCTGCGTCTTTACCCCGATCCGAATGGCGAGCATCTCAAGCAAGCAGTAGCCGATTACTACAGCATTCAGCCGGATCGGGTTTTTGTCGGCAATGGTTCTGATGAAGTACTGGCCCACGCATTTCAGGGATTGTTCCAGCACGACAAGCCGCTCCTGTTTCCCGACATCACCTATAGCTTCTATCCGGTTTATTGCGGCCTTTACGGGATCTCTTTCGAAACGGTCGCGCTGGATGAAAACTTCCAGATTCGCGCCGAAGACTACGCACGACCGAATGGTGGAATCGTTTTTCCCAACCCCAATGCACCGACTGGCTGCCTGCTGCCGCTGGTTGCTATTGAGCGCATTTTGCAGGCCAATCCCGATTCAGTCGTGCTGGTAGACGAGGCGTATATCGATTTCGGCGGCGAGACAGCGGTCGGTCTGGTGGATCGGTATCCCAATCTGCTGGTTTGCCAGACGCTGTCCAAATCGCGCTCGCTGGCTGGTCTGCGGGTTGGTCTGGCCATCGGTCACCCGGAACTGATCGAGGCTCTCGAGCGGGTCAAGAACAGCTTCAATTCCTATCCGCTCGACCGTCTGGCTATTGCCGGAGCAGCAGCTGCATTCGCGGATCGCGAGCACTTCAGCCGGACGTGCAACGCCGTGATCGACAGCCGCGAACGGCTGGTCGCCGCGTTGCAAGTTCTGGGATTTGAGGCGCTACCCTCGGCGGCCAACTTCATTTTTGTCCGCCATCCGGCATGGGATGCCGCCCAACTGGCCGCAACCTTGCGAGAGCAAGGCGTGATCGTTCGTCACTTCAAACATCCGCGAATCGAACAATTCCTGCGTATCACCATCGGCACGCCGGAGCAGAATCAGGCACTGCTGGACGCCCTGGCTGGGCAGCAAGGCTGAAGGAAGCCTGGGCCTGGCGGGGGGGGCCAGGCCTTACTTCTTGACCTGCGGACGTATGCCCACTTCGGCGGTAAAGGTCATGGGCTTGCCATTGCGCAGGATCTTGATATCGATGTGATCGCCAGGCCGCGTCCGCGCAACCTGGTTCATCGATGTGCGGCCATCGCTAGCGACGGCACCATCAATGCTGACGATGACGTCGCCCGGCTGCAGCCCTGCCAGGGCTGCCGGCCCCTTGTCATAGGCTCCGGCGACCACGATCCCTGGGTGACCCTTCATCCCGTAGGATTCCGCCAGTTCGGGCGTCATGGACTGGACTTCCACGCCGAGCCAACCTCGAATGACCTGGCCATACCGGATAATCGAATCCATTACCTCGAGCGCCAGCTTGACCGGGATCGCAAAGCCGATTCCTTGCGAAGCGCCGGTTTCAGAGATGATTGCCGCATTGATTCCGATCAGGTTGCCATCCGCGTCCACCAATGCGCCACCGGAATTCCCCCGATTGATCGCAGCATCGGTCTGGATGAAATCCTCATAGGTATTCAGGCCCAGTTGGTTACGGCCAGTTGCACTGATAATCCCCATGGTCACAGTCTGGCCGACTCCGAAGGGGTTGCCGATGGCAAGGGTGACATCGCCGATGCGGATCTGGTCGGAATGGCCGATAGTGATGCTCGGCAGGTTGGCAAGATCTATCTTGAGCACCGCCAAATCTGTTTCCGGATCGCTGCCTATCAGGCGTGCCAGAGTTTCCCTGCCATCTTTGAGCGCCACGATGATCTGATCGGCATTAGCCGTCACATGGTAGTTGGTCAGCAGATAGCCTTCGGTACTCATGATCACCGCCGAGCCCAGGCTTGATTCGATCCGCTTCTGGCGTGGCAGGTTATCACTGAAAAACTTCTGCATGGCCGGATCTTTACTGGCCGGGCCTTCGGGGTTCGCTGCCGTCTTGGTCGTATAGAGATTGGCCACGGCCGGCGCCGCATGGCTCACCGCATAGGCATAGGAACGAGGCGCCTGCTGCTGGGAGCCCAGTGTTGAATGCGACTGTTGCAGGTGGTAATCGTGTTTGGGCAGGCCCACCCAGTGTGGAAAGCGCTGGATAATCAGCAAGGCCACAAGTACGCCGACCAGCAATGGCCAGCCAAGGAAGCGTAGCGCGTTTACCATCGATGACAACTATCCGGGCAGTTGCGGGCGCGGAAATCGGCCCTTAATGTGCGGCATTATACGAAGCTGCATAAAGAATGCAGTCTCGGCATCAGTCGAAAAGGACAAGAACATGCACACTTCTCTTTCCACGCTCGTCGAGGAAGCCAATCGCTATCTGAATGTAACCAAAATTGCCGATTACTGCCCGAATGGTTTACAGGTCCAGGGGCGTTCGCAGGTTCGGCGCATCGTCAGTGGCGTCACGGCCAGCCAGGCATTGCTCGATGCAGCCGTCCGGGCCGAAGCCGATGCAATACTGGTTCATCACGGCTATTTCTGGAAAAACGAAGCCCCCTGCATTGTCGGAATCAAGCAGCGGCGTCTGAAAACCTTGTTGAACAACGACATCAGCCTGCTTGCCTATCATCTTCCCCTGGATGTCCATCCCGAGGTCGGCAACAACGTCCAGCTTGCCCGCTTGCTCGGCCTGATCGTCGAAGGGCCATTGGAGCCGGATAACCCCAGATCGGTCGGCCTGCTCGGCTCGCTCAAGGCAGCGGTGACGCCCAGCGAATTCCAGCGCCGCATCCAGCAGGTCTTGGGACGTGAGCCCCTGATGATTGATGCCGAAAAGAGCATTCGTCGCATCGCCTGGTGTACCGGAGCGGCCCAGGGCTATATCGAGCAGGCCGTAGCTGCCGGGGTCGATGCCTACCTGACTGGAGAAGCCTCCGAACCCAGTGTGCATATCGCCCGGGAAAGCGGCCTGAGCTTTTTTGCCGCCGGCCATCATGCGACCGAGCGTTATGGAGTACAGGCGCTTGGTGATTACCTGGCGCGGCATTTCGATATCGAACATCTTTTCATTGATTGCCCGAACCCGGTCTGACAAAGGCTTCTCCTGCATCGTAGCAACTTCATGCTTTTGACCCTTGCTGCATATAATTAGATTGCTTTCATCTAGAGCTGCCGCCTGAATAGAAGCTTTTATCATGATAAAATGCAGCGTTTCCTGGCCTGCCGGCCGCAATTGCCTTTCGTGAGTAGCCATGGTCGACAAACTGACGCATTTAAAGCAGCTGGAGGCGGAAAGCATCCACATCATTCGTGAAGTGGCTGCCGAGTTCGATAATCCGGTGATGCTCTATTCCATCGGGAAGGATTCCGCCGTGATGCTGCATCTCGCGCGCAAAGCCTTCTTCCCCGGCAAACTGCCGTTCCCGGTCATGCATGTCGATACGCAATGGAAATTCCAGGAGATGTATCGTTTCCGCGAGAAAATAGTTGCCGAAATGAATCTGGACCTGATCACCTATGTAAACCTCGACGGTCAGGCTCAGGGCATCAACCCCTTCACTCACGGCAGCGCCAAGCATACCGACGTGATGAAGACCGAGGGCCTGAAGCAGGCGCTCGACAAATATGGTTTCGATGCTGCTTTCGGTGGCGCTCGGCGCGACGAGGAAAAATCCCGCGCCAAGGAGCGGGTGTATTCCTTCCGTGACAGCAAGCACCGTTGGGACCCGAAGAACCAGCGACCTGAGTTGTGGAACGTCTACAACGGCAAGGTCAAGAAGGGCGAATCCATTCGCGTATTCCCACTCTCCAACTGGACCGAGCTGGACATCTGGCAATATATCTACCTGGAAAGCATTCCGATCGTGCCACTGTATTTTGCCGCCGAACGTGAAGTGGTCGAGCGGAACGGTACGCTGGTCATGATCGACGATGAGCGAATTCTCGAACACCTCTCCGATGAGGAAAAGGCGCGTATCCAGAAGAAAATGGTCCGCTTCCGCACCCTGGGCTGCTACCCACTGACCGGCGCGGTGGAATCCACTGCTGCCACCTTGCCGGATATCATCCAGGAAATGCTCCTGACCAGAACCTCCGAACGTCAGGGCCGGGTCATCGACCACGACGGCGCCGGATCGATGGAAGAAAAAAAACGTCAGGGCTACTTCTAAGGTTTACGCATCATGTCGCATCAATCCGAACTGATCAGCGAGGATATCCTCGCTTACCTGGCCCAGCACGAGCGCAAGGAACTGCTGCGCTTTCTGACCTGTGGCAATGTCGATGACGGCAAGAGCACCCTGATCGGGCGTTTGCTGCACGACTCCAAGATGATCTACGAAGACCACCTCGAAGCCATTACCCGTGATTCCAAAAAAGTCGGCACCACCGGTGAAGACGTGGACCTGGCGTTGCTGGTCGATGGCTTGCAAGCCGAGCGGGAGCAGGGCATCACCATCGATGTGGCCTACCGTTACTTCAGCACGGCCAAGCGCAAGTTCATCATTGCCGATACGCCCGGCCATGAGCAGTACACCCGCAACATGGCCACCGGTGCCTCGACCTGCGATCTGGCGATCATCCTGATCGACGCCCGCTATGGCGTACAGACCCAGACGCGCCGGCACAGCTTCATCGCATCCCTGCTGGGTATCCGGCATATCGTCGTGGCCATCAACAAGATGGACCTGATGGATTTCGACCAAACCGTCTTCGAACGCATCAAGGCCGATTACCTGGCTTTTGCCGACCGCATCGGCTTGAAGCCCACGTCGCTGTACTTCGTACCGATGTCGGCGCTCAAGGGCGATAACGTAGTCAACCGCACCGAGAAAGCGCCCTGGTACGACGGCCAGTCGTTGATGGAAATCCTCGAAACCGTAGAGATCGCCGGTGATCGCAACTTCGACGATATGCGCTTCCCGGTGCAGTACGTCAACCGACCGAACCTGAATTTCCGTGGCTTCGCCGGCACCCTGGCCAGCGGTATTGTGCGCAAGGGTGATGAGGTCGTGGCATTGCCTTCCGGCAAGGGCAGCAAGATCAAATCCATCGTTACCTTCGATGGTGAGCTGGAGCAGGCCGGTCCGGGTGAAGCCATCACCCTGACGCTGGAGGACGAGATAGACGTTTCCCGTGGCGACATGCTGGTGCATGCCGACAACCTGCCACAGGTTACTGACAGCTTTGATGCTATGTTGGTCTGGATGGCCGAAGAACCGCTGCTTCCGGGCAAAAAGTACGACATCAAGCGTGCTACCAGCTACGTACCCGGCAATATTGCGGCTATCGAATACCGCATTGACGTTAACAGCCTGGAAAAGAATGCGACGAGCGAACTCAAGCTCAACGAAATCGCCAAGGTTCGCGTCAGCCTGGACGCTGCTATTGCTTTGGATGGCTACGAGCAGAACCGCACCACAGGCGCTTTTATTGTCATCGACCGTCTCACCAACGGCACGGTCGGCGCCGGCATGATCGTCGCCGAGCCAACACGTGGGCACAGTTCGGGGAGACATCATGGCAAGCTGGCGCATGTTGCCACTGAAGAACGGGCGGCCCGCTTCGGCCAGCAGCCGGCCACGCTGTTATTCACCGGCCTGTCCGGCGCGGGCAAAAGTACCCTGGCCTATGCCGTCGAGCGCAAGCTATTCGATAGCGGACGGGCGGTCTATGTCCTGGATGGGCAGAACCTGCGTCACGACCTGAACAAGGGACTGCCGCCCAATCGGGCCGGACGTGCCGAAAACTGGCGCCGGGCCGCCCAGGTTGCCAAGCAGTTCAATGAAGCAGGCCTGCTTACCCTGGCCGCTTTCGTCGCTCCGGATGCCGAAGGCCGCGAGCAGGCCAAGGCGCTTATCGGTGCCGGACGCTTGATCACCGTCTACGTCCAGGCTTCACTACAAACCTGCCGCGAGCGCGATCCGCAAGGCTTGTATGCGGCTGGTGGGGATAATATTCCTGGCGAATCCTTCCCGTACGACGCACCGGTAGATACCGACCTGGTGATCGATACCGAATCCGTTTCCATAGAGCAGGGCGTCAAGGACGTATTGGCTCTCTTGCGTGGACGCGGCTTGATCTGAGGACACTGGTTTCCCTTCCCCTGCAATGGGGGAAGGTAAGTGCCACGTCGTTTCAGCTTCCAGGTTCGACCGAATACAGCATCAATCGCCTTCGTTGGGACGGGGCTTTTGCTGCTCTATGCTATCGCTCGAACCAGAAGGGAAACGATAAGAGCCATAACGAACCACCAGCGTCGCTAACGACAGCAGCAGGATAGCGCCGCTGATCATGATGATGCCCATATTCGGCGTATGGTCATGCTGGATGGAACCAATCAGCATGCGAGTCAGCGCGGTGATTGCTACATAAATCAGAAAGCGCACCGGCATGTGCTTGGTTTTGAAGTAGATGCCAACCATCGCACCCAGTTCGAGATAGATGAACAGCAGCAGGATATGGTCAATCGTCGCGTTTCCTTCTTCGAGCATGTCGAAAAAGGTCCCGATACCGGCCCAGGTGACGGTAGCCCCGATGGCAAACAGTGCCAGATAGTGGAAGGCATCGACCAACAGACTGCCGTAGCTGTCCGCCTGCACGTTGATATAGCTGTGAAGGCGCTTGGCCCAATGGATACGCATGTTCGAAGAATCTCCTTGGATAGACTTCTCCAGGTGTCGAAAAGCCTTGGTGAGCAGGTTGTAAAGGATATCGGCAAGGCCGAGCAGCAAGTGTTTCAGGCACTTGAGCCAGTCGGTAAGCATGGCGGCGAGAATCTCCTCGTCCTTGATTAGCTGGGGCTTAATCAGGCCATAACGAAACGATTGTGACAAGTTTGGGAATGACTGCCTGGCGGATAATAGGTCATTCTCATTGCCATTGTGCCTCAGGGAGCCTATGGCAGGTTGTAACGCTTGGTATTCCCGGCGATTTGGCGTTTTTTTGGCGCGATAGCGGCGCTGGATACGACTCATCGGATGTGTGCCAATACAGCAGAATGCAAACACCCCGCATGGGGCGGGGTATTCGGTGATGCGTGCCGGTTTGTAATGGCGGGTTGCACCCGCCCTACGGAAGCGGATTTTGTAGGGCGGGTGCAACTCGCCGATGAAGGGGCGGGCCGGTTCGTGTTGGTGGATTGTGCCGTAAGGCCATCCGTAATCGACGAGGCCATAGAATACAAACACCCCGCACGGGGCGGGGTATTCGGTGGATAATGCGTGCCGGTTTGTAATGGCGGGTTGCACCCGCCCTACGGAAGCGGATTTTGTAGGGCGGGTGCAACTCGCCGATGAAGGAGCGGGCCGGTTCGTGGTGGTGGATTGTGCCGTAAGGCCATCGGTAATTGACGAGGCCATAGAATACAAACACCCCGCACGGGGCGGGGTATTCGGTGGATGATGCGTGCCGATTTGTAATGGCGGGTTGCATCCGCCCTACAAGGCTACGGAAGCGGATTTTGTAGGGCGGGTGCAACCCGCCGATGAAGGAGCGGGCTGGTTCAGCGCGGTGGGTTGTGCCGCAGGCCATAGGCAATCGACGAGACCGCAAAATGCAAACATCCCGTATAGAATGAGTGTCCGGCGATGCGCGCTGGTTTGCAATGCCGCCTCACGAAAATCCGATTCAGACAATATGGATCGTTCCCCTGTTCCAGCACAACAAGGATGTTGTCATGTCAGGTTATCGGCGGGCCACTGTTCCCGGTGGGACTTATTTCTTCACAGTGGTTACGGAGCGGCGTCAGCCAATCCTGAATAATGCAGATATCCGGCAAGCCCTGCGCGAGGCTATCGTTCTTGTGCGGGAAACGCTGCCTTTTCGCATCGATGGTTGGGTATTGCTGCCCGATCATTTGCATGCCATGTGGACCTTGCCCGAAGGCGATGCCGATTTTTCCAGCCGCTGGCAGCGGATCAAGCGCCATGTCACCCATAGCTGCGGGGCTACTTATGCACGTCCAGACTACCTGACCCCGCGACGCATAGCGAAGCAATGCGGCACGCTCTGGCAGCATCGGTTCTGGGAGCATCTGATTCGCGACGAGCAAGATTTCCGGCGGCATCTGGACTACCTGCACGGCAACCCATTGAAGCATGGCCTGGTCGAACGGGTGGCTGACTGGCCGTGGTCTTCGTTCCATCGTTGGGTTCGGCAGGGCGTGTATCCGAACGATTGGGGTGGTGACGATTTGGGGTGAGGGAACGGAGTTTGTGGTGGTCAGGTATACCGCCATGTAATGGCGGGTTGCACCCGCCCTACGGAAGCGGATTTTGTAGGGCGGGTGCAACTCGCCGATGAAGGAGCGGGCCGGTTCGTGGTGGTGGATGGTGCCGTAAGGCCATCGGTAATCGACGAGGCCATAGAATACAAACACCCCGCACGGGGCGGGGTATTTGGTGGGTGATGCGTGCCGGTTTGTAATGGCGGGTTGCACCCGCCCTACGGAAGCGGATTTTGTAGGGCGGGTGTAACCCGCCGATGAAGGAGCGTGCCGGTTCGCGGTGGTGGATTGTGCCGTAAGGCCATCGGTAATTGACGAGGCCATAGAATATAAATACCCCGCACGGGGCGGGGTATTCGGTGATGTGCGCCGGTGTGCAGTGGCGGGTTGCACCCGCCCTACAAGGCTACGGAAGCGGATTTTGTAGGGCGAGTGTAACCCGCCGATGAAGGAGCGTGCCGGTTCGCGGCAGTGGGTTGTGCCGCAGAGTCATAGGCAATCGACGGGGCCGCAGAATGCGAATACCCCGCACGAGGCGGGGTATTTAGTGATGTGCGCCGGTGTGCAGTGGCGGGTTGCACCCGCCCTACAAGGCTTCAGGAGGACCAGTCAAAAAATCTCCAGCGTTAGTAATGCCTGCGTCAGAGCATGAACCTGGAAGATATTTTTTTACTGTAGCATCAGGAGTACCGCAGCGCCACGAGTTCACTGCTTTACCAAGATCGTTTGCAACTGTCATTGCTGTAGCTGAAGTTCCTCCGTTCATTGGTTCTAAATAAATGTATCCTACAGAGTCAGCACTGGCTGTAGTAAGAGGATCTCCAATGACTCCAGAGTTTGTACGGATACCGACTCGCACCTTGCCATTTAGAGTTGTTCCAATTTCAGATACGTATTTTGTTCCAGTTGTGCCATCAGTAGTTCCAGCAAATTCGCAACCCCAGTTACCTGCACCAGGACCATTACCTGTTGTTGCTGTTTGATATTTTTCAGTAATTGTGGTGCGACAAGAAGATGCTGCAAGAATGACTTCTGTCATCTTGGCTTTTCTTGTGTAATCTTGATAAGCCGGTAACGCCACTGCCGCCAAAATCCCGATAATCGCCACCACGATCATCAATTCAATAAGCGTAAAACCCTGCTGTTTCGAATTCATCCTATAACTCCTTGTTGATGTTTCAGACTCGAAAGAGCAAAGGCATTACTTGTGCCGCTATTGGGCCATTATGTGTATTTGGTATTTGTTCTGTGATCAATCTCTCAAATTAACCGGCATGCTTGATAAATATTATTCGGATTTTTATTAAAGGGCTTTTGAATGGGTAAAACTTGATGTGAATTTATAAAGGTAAGTTATCTGAGGTTGTTTTTTTAACCTCCCCAGGTCATGAACTGACAACTTTTGTCACCTCCCTTTAATCCAGTTTGGCTGGCGAAAACAGTTGGGATATAAGCGCAGCATCAATCCAATGCATGAGTACTTATATGGACGATAACGCGCCGCTTGGCGGCTTTGTCCGGCAGTTGGTACTGGCGGGTCATCTGGACGAGAAAAATGCTCGATATGGGCAAGCACAGGCCCGGCGTGACCAGGTGCCGCTGGTCAGCTGGCTGGTGCAGAACAAATTGATCAATAGCCGGACAGTGCTTGAGATCGCTACCGAGCAGTTCGGTCTCCCCTGTTTGGACTTGGATGCACTGGATAAAGAGGCGCTGCCCAAGGATATCGTCAGCGAAAAGCTGGTTCGCCAGCATCATGTGCTACCGCTCAGATTGCGAGGCAACAAGCTGTATATCGCGCTTTCCGATCCTTCCAACCACCAGGCAATCGTCGATATCCAGTTCAGTACCCAACTGACGGTCGAGGCTGTGCTGGTCGAAGAAAAGCAGCTGAAAGTCGCTGTCGACAAGTTTTACGAGTCGGCCGAAAGTGGTTTGGGGGCCTTGCTGGAAAGCGACTTGGGTGAACTGGAGATCGAGGCGGGTAACGAGCAGAAGGACGAAGAGGAAGAAAAGCCCGAGGAAGACGGCCCAGTGGTTCGCTTCGTCAACAAGATGCTGCTGGATGCCATTCGCCTGGGTTCTTCGGATTTGCACTTCGAGCCTTATGAAAAGACGTACCGGGTGCGCTTCCGTACCGATGGTGTGCTGCACGAGGTGGCGCGGCCGCCGGTCGGGCTGGTCAGCCGTATTTCCGCGCGTCTGAAGGTGATGGCCAGCCTGGATATCGCCGAGCGCCGCAAGCCGCAGGACGGGCGCATCAAGCTCAAGGTTTCCACTACCAAGTCCATCGATTTTCGCGTCAATACCCTGCCCACGCTGTGGGGCGAGAAGATCGTGATGCGGATTCTCGATTCCGCCAGCGCCAAGATGGGGATCGATGCGCTGGGCTATGAACCGGAGCAGAAGGAATTGTACCTGCAGGCGTTGAAGCAGCCGCAGGGCATGATCCTGGTGACCGGGCCGACCGGTTCAGGCAAGACGGTCTCGCTGTACACCGGCCTGAATATTCTCAATACGCCGGATGTGAATATCTCCACGGCCGAAGACCCGGTGGAGATCAATCTGGAGGGGATCAACCAGGTCAACGTCAACCCGCGCCAGGGGTTGGATTTCGCACAGGCGCTGCGGGCCTTCCTGCGCCAGGACCCGGATATCATCATGGTCGGCGAGATCCGCGATCTGGAAACCGCCGAGATCGCCATCAAGGCAGCGCAGACGGGGCATATGGTGCTCTCGACCCTGCACACCAACAGTGCGGCGGAAACCCTGACGCGCCTGCGCAACATGGGGGTGCCGTCGTTCAATATCGCCACGTCGGTGAACCTGATCATCGCCCAGCGCCTGGCGCGCAAGCTATGCCCGGCCTGCAAGCAGGAGGTGGAGCTGCCGCATGATGTGCTGCTTGAGGAAGGCTTCGCAGAAAGCACCATCGGTACGTTCAAGCTGTACCGCCCGGTCGGTTGCGATCATTGCACTGGCGGCTACAAGGGGCGTGTCGGCATTTATGAAGTGGTTAAAGTCACGCCACCCCTGCAGCAGCTTATTATGGAGGACGGCAACTCCATCGATATTTCCAGCACGATGCGCCGGGAAGGCTTCAACGACCTGCGTACTTCGGCCCTGTATAAGGCTATGCAGGGTGTGACCAGCCTGGAAGAGGTCAACCGCGTAACCAAGGATTGAATATGGCGCAAAAGGCGATGAAGACGAGCGTTTTCCTATGGGAGGGGCTCGACAGGAAGGGCGCCAGAATCAAGGGGGAGATGAGTGGAATCAGCCCGGCCCTGATCAAGGCCCAACTGCGCAAGCAGGGTATCAATCCGCAGAAGGTGCGCAAGAGGGGTATTTCGCTGTTGAGTTCGGGCAAGAAGATCAAGCCGATGGATATCGCCTTGTTCACCCGGCAGATGGCGACCATGATGAAGGCCGGGGTGCCGTTGCTGCAGGCCTTCGATATCATTTCCGGCGGTTTCGAAAACCCGAACATGCGCAAGCTGGTGGACGACATCAAGCTGGAGGTCGCTGCGGGCAACAGCTTCGCCAATTCCTTGCGCAAGAAGCCGACTTTTTTCGATGATCTTTACTGCAACCTGGTCGACTCTGGCGAGCAGTCTGGTGCGCTGGAGTCTTTGCTGGACCGGGTGGCGACCTACAAGGAAAAAACCGAGGCGCTGAAGGCCAAGATCAAGAAGGCGATGACCTATCCGATTGCGGTAGTTGTAGTGGCTGTCATCGTGTCCGCTATTTTGCTGATCAAGGTTGTGCCGCAGTTCGAAACCGTTTTCGCCAGTTTCGGTGCCGAGCTTCCTGCTTTCACCATGATGGTCATCGCTATGTCGCGCTGGTTGCAGGAGTGGTGGTATGTGGCGTTGTTTGGTTTTTTTGCGGCTGCTTTCACCATCAAGGAAATATACCGGCGTTCGGCAAAGTTCCGTGACGGCTGGGACCGGTTGCTGCTCAAGCTGCCTCTCGTTGGCAGCATCGTCTATAAGTCGGTCATCGCCCGTTATGCCAGAACCCTGGCGACGACTTTCGCGGCCGGCGTGCCGCTGGTCGAGGCGTTGGAGTCCGTATCCGGGGCGACGGGCAACGTGGTATTCAAGAATGCCGTGGACAAGATCCGCAACGATGTGTCATCGGGCGTGCAACTGAACGTCTCGATGCGAAACGTCAGCGTATTTCCAGCGATGGCCGTGCAGATGACCGCCATTGGCGAGGAATCCGGAGCCCTGGACGAGATGTTGGATAAGGTGGCCAGTTTCTACGAGGCCGAGGTCGACAATATGGTGGATAACCTCACCACGTTGATGGAGCCAATGATCATGGCGGTTCTTGGCGTGTTGGTGGGTGGTTTGATCATCGCCATGTATCTGCCGATTTTCCAACTGGGAGCCGTGGTTTAAGTCAATGGATCTTGTCGAATTTCTGGCCAGCAATACGCTGGCCTTCGTTTTGTCTGCGCTGGTGCTGGGGCTTCTGGTCGGCAGTTTCCTGAATGTTGTGATCTATCGCCTGCCGATCATGCTGCTGCGCGACTGGCGTGCGCAGGCGCGGGAGTTTCTGGAGCTGCCAGCGGAGCCGGAATCCGAGCCTTTCGATCTGGCGCGACCGGCTTCGCGCTGTCCGCATTGCGGGCACCGGATTCGCCCGTGGGAAAATATTCCACTGTTCAGCTGGCTGGCCTTGCGTGGTCGGTGTTCTGCGTGCCAGGCCGTAATCAGCAAGCGTTATCCGCTGATCGAGTTGGTTGCGGGGCTGCTTTCGGCCTATGTGGCCTGGCATTTCGGGTTCGGCTGGCAGGCCGCTGCGCTGCTGGTGCTGACGTGGGGCTTGCTGGCCATGAGCATGATCGATATCGATCATCAGCTAATTCCCGATTCCCTGGTGCTGCCGCTGTTGTGGCTGGGTCTTATCGTCAATTGCTTCGGTCTTTTCGCTTCGCTGGAGGATGCTGTCTGGGGCGCGGTTGGCGGATATCTTTCCCTGTGGTCGGTGTATTGGCTGTTCAAGCTGGCAACGGGCAAGGAGGGCATGGGCCATGGCGATTTCAAGCTGCTGGCGCTGCTGGGCGCCTGGGGTAGCTGGCAGATTCTGCCTTTGACGATTCTGTTCTCAGCCCTGGTTGGCGCGATTCTCGGTACCATAATGCTGCGCTTGCGCGGTGCTGATAGCAGTACGCCAATTCCATTCGGGCCTTTTCTTGCTGTTGCCGGCTGGGTAGCGTTGCTGTGGGGCGATTTCCTTACTGCAAGCTATCTGGCGTTTGCCGGGTTTTGATCTCGGCTTCGTTAGGCGTGCCTGGCCTGGCTTCCTTCGGTCAAACCGATTTGCTTTTCAGTGCTTCGGGCACTATTTCTTCGTACTCCAGCTTGTGTAGGGGATGGTATTGAAACCTTGGGTTCTCGGTCTGACAGGTGGCATCGGTAGCGGTAAGAGTGCGGCGGCGGAAAACTTTTCCGAGCTGGGCGTGCATCTGGTCGATGCCGATCAGGTCGCTCGCTGGGTCGTCGAGCCGGGGCAACCGGCGCTCGAACGGATTGTCGAGCATTTCGGCAGAGAGGTGTTGCTGGCTTCCGGTGCGCTGGACCGTGGCGCGCTACGGGCGCGGATCTTCCAGGATGCCGAGCAGCGCAAGTGGCTGGAGGGTTTGCTGCATCCTCTGATCAGGGAGGAGATTGGCCATAGCCTCGCGCTTGCTCAATCGCCTTACGCTATCTTGGTATCGCCGCTGTTGATCGAGTCGGGGCAATATCAGCGCATGCAGCGGGTGTTGGTGGTCGATACGCCCGAGTCGCTGCAAATACAGCGTGCCATGGCGCGCGATTCCGCCGATGAAGAGCAGGTCCGCGCTATTCTCAAGATCCAGATGCAACGCGATGAGCGCTTGCGGCATGCCGACGATGTGCTGGTAAACGATCGCGATCGATCCTGGTTGCGCCAGGAGGTCGAGCGCCTGCACGGTTTCTATCTGACTCTGAAAGGAGGTCGAACATGACGAGTACCATTATACGTTGCCCAACCTGCGGCTCTCCGGTGGAATGGGGGCCGCAAAGTACGCACCGGCCTTTTTGCTCTCATCGTTGCAAGTTGATCGACCTTGGCGCCTGGGCGGCCGAAGAGCATGCGATCCCCGGTGATTTGCTGGCAGATGAGCTGTTTTCCGAAGATCTGCCGCCGCGCAAGCACTGAAGCCAGGCTATTGCTCGATTGCGTTGCCAGAATTGGGTCGTTGTCGCCAATAAGAAAAAATCTTTATTGACCATCAGTGGAAAATCTTTGAATCTGAAAGTGTGTAACAAAAAGATGCTGTAGACATCTTGCGGTATCTTGCCTCGCGTGCCTTATCCAGAAATTACAGAGCAAAAAGGAACTTTATCGAATGAAAAAGATCGTTGCTTTTTCCCTGCTGCTGGCAGGGAGTCATTACGCGAGTGCCTCCGAAGTACATGCTGAAAGCGATGCCAAGGCGGGAGAGGGGTTTGGCGGCCTGTCCGGCATGATGGTGGGCGCAGCTGCGGGTGGTCCCGTTGGCGCGTTGGCTGGTGCCATGGCCGGTATGTTCACCGGTGAAAACGTCCAGGACGTAACCGGGATCTCCGCCACCGATAATAAAGATGTATTAGCCAGCAAGTTGTCGGAGAAGAAGGCTCTCGACGAGCGCTTTGCTAACCTGGAGCGTGGAAGCAGAAACGCTCTCAACTGATGTAGCTCTGCTCGGCAATTACCCGTTCCTCTTGGTGATTGCCGAGCTGTTCCTGCCGATAATCATTCACTTCCTTAAGGCCAGTTCATCGCGGGCTGGCTATGCCATGGGCCGGCGGCAATGGGTTGTGAGCGGGTATGCAGTATGAAAATACGCAGGCTCTAAGATGGTCGGCCATTCCTATCAGAATGGGAAGGTTGTTGTAAATAAGGAAAAATCCTTATTGACCATTAGTAAAAAATCTTTGAATCTGTATGTAACAAAAGATGCTGTAGACATCTTTTTTCCTTGCCTTGCGTGACTGTATTCAAAGAACTCCAGAGCAAAAAAGGAACTTCGTTAAAATGAAGAAAATTGTTGCTTTTTCCCTGCTTCTGGCAGGAAGTCAATATTCAGCAGCCTCTGAGGTGCATGCCGAAAGTGATGCCAAGGCAGGAGAGGGGTTCGGTGGCCTGTCCGGCATGATGGTGGGTGCTGCTGCCGGTGGCCCCATCGGTGCAGTAGCCGGTGCCGTGGCTGGCATGTTCACTGGTGGAAGCGTTCAGGACGTAGCCGGTATTTCCGCCAACGACAATAAAGAAATGCTGGCTAAAAAGATGTCAGAGAAAAAATCCGCCGACGAGCGCGTTGCTAATCTGGAGCGTAGAGGCAGAAACGCTCTTAACTGATTCTGCTTCGTTCGGCTCGACAACCACCTGTTCTGCTCGGTGGCTGTCGGGCAGTTTCTTTCAGCAATTATTCCCTTTCTTGCGTCAGCCCGTCCTGGACTGGCCGTCTATATTTCCAACCTTGGTCCGACTCGATATTCAGGGGGCGGGATTGGGTTGTTTCCGATGAATGGCTTCGATGGCTTCGAGCAGGTCGCTCGATAGGTCGAGATCGATGCTGGCCAGATTGCTTTCCAACTGCTTGAGCGTCGTGGCGCCGATGATATTGCTGGTCACGAATGGTTGTCCGGTAACGAAGGCCAGGGCCATCTGCGCTGGGTCCAGGCTGTGCTGGCGAGCCAGTTCGACGTATTGCGAACAGGCGGCAATGGCTTGCGGGTTGGTATAGCGCGTGAAGCGGCTGAACAAGGTAATGCGGGCGTCTGCCGGATGGGCTCCGTTTTCGTATTTGCCCGATAGCATGCCGAACGCCATCGGTGAGTAGGCCAGCAGGCCACAATCTTCGCGTAGCGCAATTTCCGCCAGGCCGACCTCGAAGCTGCGGTTGAGCAGGTTGTAGGGATTCTGGATTGAAACGGCTCGTGGCCAGCCACGAGATTCAGCCAACTGAAGATACTTCATGGTTCCCCAGGGCGTTTCGTTGGACAGGCCAATATGGCGGATCTTGCCGGCTTTCACCTGTTCGTCCAATGCAGCCAGGGTTTCTTCGAGCGGCGTGAAATTCTGTTCCTTGTGGCTATAGCCGAGTTGCCCGAAAAAATTGGTGCTGCGTTCGGGCCAATGCAATTGATAGAGGTCGATCCAGTCGGTCTGCAAGCGTTCGAGGCTTGCGTCTACGGCTGCCTGGATATGCTGGCGATTGAATTTCAGTTCACCGTTCCTGATGTAGTCGATGCCATTGCCCGGCCCGGCGATCTTGCTGGCGAGAATCCAGTCGGCACGATTGCCGTGTGTCTTGAAGTAGTTACCGATGATGCGTTCGGTCGAGGCATAGGTTTCGGCCTTTGGCGGAACCGGATACATCTCGGCCGTATCGATGAAGTTGACTCCTGCTGCTTTTGCCATATCGATCTGGGCAAAGGCCTCGGCCTGGGTGTTCTGCTCGCCCCAGGTCATGGTGCCCAGGCAGAGCGCGCTGACATTGAGGTCCGTTCGGCTTAGTCGGCGATATTTCATGCTTCTCCTCATTATCGAATTCGCTGGGTGTCTGCAAGCTTAGCCAAAAAAACCGCTGGAAGGCCAAAGAGCGAAGCTTGGGCGTTAGCTGGACATGCCGGTAATCAAGGCGAGTGCGTTGCCGATTCGGACAAGCATTTTTTGTCTGTAGATTTGGCAGGTTGCTATTTTTCTCGAAATCAGCATAATTTTGCGCCTTCGTCGGGAACGCCTGGCCCGTCGAGTGAAATTCCGGCAGGGGATGCCTAGCCTGTCGCATTTCTGCCGTGGCGGACGCGCTGACCCGAGCCCCCGATAGCGTCTGTTTCCGGCCGCCTGGCCTTGCCAGGGAAAGTACTTATTCGGTAAGATCCGCCGTCTTATTTCAGGGCGGCCCCTGAGGCTATTAGAAAGAATGAAGACTTACACAGCTAAACCGGAAACTGTAAAGCGCGACTGGTATGTGGTCGATGCTGCCGGTCAGACCCTGGGTCGTCTGGCCACCGAAATCGCTACGCGTCTGCGCGGCAAGCACAAGCCCGAATACACTCCGCATGTTGATACTGGCGACTATATCGTCGTGATCAATGCCGAGCAGGTGCGTGTTACCGGTGCCAAGTCCAGCGACAAGATGTACTACTCCCATTCCGGTTTTCCGGGCGGCATCAAGTCGATCAGTTTCGAGAAACTGATCGACCGGGCTCCCGAGCGCGTGATCGAGATCGCAGTCAAAGGCATGTTGCCGAAGAACCCACTGGGTCGAGACATGTATCGCAAGCTGAAGGTGTACAAGGGTTCAGCCCATCCGCACACTGCCCAGCAGCCCCAAGAACTCAAGATTTAACGGGATAGATCATTATGTCGGCGACTCAAAACTACGGCACTGGCCGTCGTAAGACTGCAACTGCTCGGGTGTTCCTGCGCCCGGGTACTGGTAAGATTTCCATCAATGATCGCACGCTGGAAAACTTCTTTGGCCGCGAAACTGCGCGGATGGTCGTGCGTCAGCCCCTGGAGCTGACCGAGACTGTCGAGAAGTTCGACATTTACGTGACTGTTCTGGGTGGTGGCGTGAGCGGACAGGCTGGTGCCATTCGTCACGGTATCACTCGGGCATTGATCGAGTACGACGAGTCTCTGCGTGGTTCGCTGCGCAAAGCTGGTTATGTTACCCGCGATGCACGTGAAGTTGAGCGTAAGAAAGTTGGTCTACGCAAAGCGCGTAAACGTCCGCAGTACTCCAAGCGCTGATTTTTCATCGCTTGTACGAAACGCCCGGCTTCTTCGAAGCACGGGCGTTTTTGTTTTTCGGGCTTTATTGTTTTATTCATGGCCCGTTTTCTATTTGTGCGGTTTTCTTGTCCAAATGAGATTGCTTCTCTAACATCCTTCCGAATTTTTCGAGCGCTTGCTCATTGTTCAGCAAGAAATAAGAAACGGCCTGGATGGAGGCAGTTGGATGAGGGATGACGGCGAAAATGCCGGGCGGCGTCGGTTTCTGGTGGCCGCTACTTCTGTCATGGGGGCGGTAGGAATAGCAGGTGCCGCTGTTCCTTTTATAAAGTCCTGGCTCCCTAGTGCTAAAGCCAGGGCTGCAGGCGCTCCGGTGAAAATCGATATCGGCAAGATCGCGCCTGGCCAGCAGGTTGTGATCGAGTGGCGAGGTCAACCGATTTTCATTTTGCGGCGGAGCGAGCAAATTCTACGAAACCTTGAAAAGTTACCGAGCGTGCTGGCAGATGCTGAATCCCGTGCTTCGGTCCAGCCTGCTTATGTCGATCCCGGAAATCGCTCGATCAGACCGGATATTCTGGTCGTCATCGGTCTGTGCACCCATCTTGGTTGCGCCCCATCTTTCCGTCCTGAGAGTGCTCCTGCCGATCTCGGTTCCGATTGGCTCGGCGGTTATTTCTGTCCTTGCCATGGTTCTCGCTATGATCTGGCCGGGCGAGTCTATAAGAGGCAGCCGGCACCCTTGAATCTGCCGGTACCTCCTTATTCGTATGAATCGGATGACGTGATCGTTATCGGTGCCGATCAGGAGAACGCTTGATGAGCAAGCTTATGGATTGGATCGATGCACGGTTTCCTGCAACCCATCTATGGGAAAACCATCTTGGCAGGTATTACGTTCCCAAGAACTTCAATGTCTTGTATTTCTTCGGTTCGCTGGCCCTACTGATTCTGCTCAACCAGATCGTTACCGGTATCTGGCTGGCTATGAGTTTCGAGCCTTCTGCCGAAGGGGCCTTTGCTTCCGTCGAGTACA
This sequence comes from Azomonas macrocytogenes, assembly GCF_014191985.1. GTDB lineage: Bacteria > Pseudomonadota > Gammaproteobacteria > Pseudomonadales > Pseudomonadaceae > Azomonas > Azomonas macrocytogenes. Next base: position 38,094 of record NZ_JACHXI010000018.1, on the reverse strand, counting down.
TCATGCGCGATGTGGAGTTCGGCTGGTTGATTCGCTATCTGCATTCAACCGGCGCATCAGCATTCTTTATCGTTCTATATCTGCATATGTTTCGTGGCTTGCTCTACGGTTCCTATCAGAAACCGCGCGAGCTGGTATGGATCTTCGGAATGCTGATCTATCTCGTGGTGATGGCCGAGGCATTCATGGGTTACCTCTTGCCCTGGGGGCAGATGTCTTACTGGGGCGCCCAGGTCATTATTTCGTTGTTCAGTGCGATTCCTTTTATCGGTGATGATCTCGCCCAGTGGATTCGTGGCGACTATCTGGTTTCGGGAATTACCTTGAACCGTTTTTTCGCCCTGCATGTAATTGCCCTGCCTCTGATTCTTGTAGGGTTGGTCGCCTTGCATGTGGTGGCTTTGCATGAGGTGGGGGCGAATAATCCGCTGGGTGTGGATATTAAAAAGGCCAGGGATGAATCTGGTCGGCCATTAGACGGGATTCCGTTTCACCCTTACTACACGGTGAAGGACATCGTCGGTGTGGTGGTTTTTCTATTCATTTTCTGCACCGTCGTGTTCTTTTTTCCAGAGATGGGAGGCTATTTTCTGGAAAGGTCGAATTTCGAAGTGGCGAATCCGCTGAAGACTCCCGAACACATTACGCCTGCCTGGTATTTCACGCCGTTCTACGCAATTTTGCGTGCAGTGCCGGATAAGTTGCTGGGGGTCATGGCCATGGGGGCTTCGATTGCCGTGCTGTTTATTCTGCCCTGGTTGGACCGCAGCCCGGTCAAGTCCATGCATTACAAGGGGTGGGGCAGCAGGGTTGCCTTGCTGGTGTTCTGCCTTTCCTTTATCTCGCTTGGGGTGCTTGGCGTGTTGTCTCCTACGCCCGAGCGGATTCTGCTATCGCGAATCTGTACGGTGGCCTATTTCGCTTTTTTCATTCTGATGCCGTTCTATACCCGGATGGAGCGCACGCGGGCAGTGCCCCAGAGAGTAGGCAGCCGATGAAACGGTTTTTCATCATGCTGATCGTCGTGCTTCTGCCTGCCCTGTCTCTGGCTGATGGCACTCTGTCGCTCGACAGGGTTGCGCTGGATCTGCAGGACAAGGCGGCGATGCAGGATGGCTTGCGTACCTTTGTCAATTACTGCATGGGTTGTCACGGTGCCCGTTATCAACGTTACGAACGAGTGGCTGCTGATCTTGGTATTCCCGAGGCGATCTTGCTGAAGAGTGTGGTATTCACTGGCGCGAGGGTTGGCGATCACATGGAGTCCAGCATGCAGTCTGCGGATGCCAAGGCCTGGTTCGGGTCCGGAGCGCCGGATCTGACCCTGGTCGCGAGGGTGCGCGGGAGCGATTGGCTCTATACCTATCTGCGGGGTTTCTACGAGGATTCCACCCGCCCGTATGGTGTGAACAATACGGTTTTTCCGAATGTGGGAATGCCGCATGTGCTTGCTCCTCTGCAGGGACGCCAGGTACTTACCTGTGCGCCTGCCGGGAATGACGGGGCTTGCGAGCGCCTGGCTGTCATACCGGGTACCGGCAGGCTGAGTCAGAGCGACTATGATGAAATGGTCAGGAACTTGGTGACGTTCCTAGCTTATTCCGCCGATCCGTCCAGGTTGGAGAGCCGGCGTATCGGCACTTACGTACTGCTGTTTCTTTTGGTGTTTTTCGTTTTTGCCTATTTGCTCAAAAGAGAATATTGGCGGGATATCCGCTGATATGGTCTGGTTTTTAGCGTGTTTTTGGTTCAGGGCGCAGGTCTTGGTAGACTGGCGACAATTGCCTGTCCTGCAACTGGATATCGGATGCTGCAGGAATCGGTCATGGCGCGACAAGTGCCAGGCCTGAAAGGCTGGTTTTCCGATATCGAGCGACAGATTCGCTAAGAGGCCGTTGTGATGACTTCAAGCCGACCCTACCTTGTTCGTGCCTTGTACGAGTGGATTGTCGACAATGAATGTACGCCACATCTCCTGGTAGATGCCGAGCACCCAAAGGTGCAGGTACCCTCCGGATATGTGAATGATGGGCAGATTGTGCTGAACGTTTCTCCGAACGCTATTCGTCAACTGCAGATGAATAATGATGCGGTGAGTTTCGAAGGGCGCTTTGGTGGCGTCGCACATGAGCTCTATATTCCCGTCAATGCTGTCATGGCCATCTATGCTCGGGAAAACGGGCAAGGCATGGTGTTCGAAACCGAGCCTGAGCCGGAAGGTGATGGGCCTGACGATAGTGCTCCTTCGGATGTTGCCGGTTCCCGGCCCACTGGTCGTCCGAGCTTGAAGGTGGTGAAGTAGGGGGCAGCCTTGACGAAGTGCATCTTGCTTGGTGCGCTTTTTTGCAGTGTCCTGAATCGTCAGCGGTGCTGTTGATTATGCCAAGTGCACTGGAGGCTGAACGGGCTGCTGCTTGTCTTGCCCTCAGCCTCCTACGCCTTTCCAGTGAAGGCTTGGTGATCGCTTAGTCGATATATTCGAACAACTTGACGACACGCTGAACGCCAGACACGCCTTGAGCGGTGCTGGCTGCGAGGTTGCCCTGCTGCTGGGTAACCAGGCCCATCAGATAGACGATGCCGTTTTCAGTGATTACCTTGATGGTCGTGCCGTCACCGAGCATCTGGGTCTTGATCTTAGTGGTCAGCCAGGCATCGTTGCTTCTGGCCAGCCCGGAAGAGGGTGCCAGAATCTGCAGTTCGTTGTGGACGAGCTTCACGCCCTGAATATTACTGGCCGCCTGGCCGGCTTTTTCCTTCAATTCCTGCCGTGGAGTCTGGCCAGCGATCAGAAGGACGCCGTTGTAGCTGGCAACGACGATATGGGAAGTCTCCAGATTGGGATCGGCCTTGGCAATGTTTACCGACGCTTTGGTTTCGATCAGGGAGTCATCGATTTTCCTGCCAAAGGTGCGCGTGCTTCGGTCGTCGTCGATAGGTTCGCTGCGCGTGGCATTGAGCATCGAGCCGCAGCCTGTAAGCACCAAGCAAACACCGAGCAGGGATGTTCGCAGCTTGTTCATTCTTCGCTCCCGAACAGTTGGTTGTCGATCAGGTCGCATAGACAATGGATGACCAGAAGATGCACTTCCTGGATCCGGGCAGTGACTTTTGCAGGCACGCGTATTTCCACATCTTCGGGGAGCAGTAGCGATGCCATGCCACCGCCATCGCGACCACTGAGCGCCACGATGGTCATTTCTCGATCGTGGGCAGCCTGAATTGCCTGGATCACGTTGGCGGAGTTGCCGCTGGTGGAAATGGCCATAAGGACATCGCCAGGCTGGCCCAGGGCGCGAATCTGCTTGGAAAAGACTTCGTTGTAGCTGTAGTCGTTGGCGATCGACGTAAGTGTCGATGTGTCGGTCGTGAGGGCTATGGCCGGCAGGCTTGGTCGCTCGCGCTCGAACCGGTTGAGCAACTCCGAGGAAAAATGCTGGGCATCGCCGGCAGAGCCGCCATTGCCGCAGGTCAGGATCTTGCCTTCGGTGAGCAAGGCATCAACCATGACCTGTCCTGCAAGCTCGATGGACGGAGCCAATACGTCCATGGCTTGTTGCTTGGTTTCGATGCTGGCTTGGAACAGTTGAAGGATTCGGGATTGCATGTCCATCGATGATCTACTCTTGGTGTGTCGCCAGGTGCCTGTTCGTCATGATCGGCCGGGGCTTGCCGGACGATGATCCACTTTGCGCAATCGATCCTCAGCCGTCGAAGGCGTTGCGAATCCAGCTCGGCTCCGGGCGAGGGCTGCTGGAGTCGAGAGCAACGACATCGAATCGGCAAGGATGTTCGGCCCAGCGGCGTTCTTTCTGTAGAAACAACTGAGCTGCGCGGATCAGTTTTTGCTGTTTGCGCGCATTCACGCTTTCCAGTGCGCCACCCCAGGCCTGGTGGCTTCTGTAGCGAACCTCGACAAATACTACTGTATCGCCGTCGAGCATGACCAGATCGAGTTCGCCCAGGCGACAGGACCAGTTTTGTGCCAGTAGCCGCAAACCGTGCCGACTGAGATGGGCGAGTGCGAACGCTTCAGCTGCGCGTCCGCGGCTCCGGGTGTCGTCGGTCATTGACTATTGCCGGTTGTCGCCAGCGGCACGACTGTGCCATTACGGAACTCTGCCCAAGACAAGGTGCGGACGATCCGTTGTTGCGGGCCTAGACTAAGCCTGCCGGAAAGTCCGTCGAGCTGGGTAGAAGGCAATACTGCAAGTTGATTCAGGAGCGGTGCGAGCAGATAGGCGTCGGCGCCCATGGCGTACAGGCGTCCGAGACTGCCGCCGGCCTGTGGCCACTGCCTTTCCGCCTGTTGCCGCAAAGGTTGTTGGGTGTTCAACAGCCAGGGAGTTTCGGTAAAGCGGATACCTTCGAGATCCTGGAATTGACTGGGATTATTGTTGGCAGCGTATACATGCGAGGTGGCATAGACCGGTATGTCGCCGGCGTTCTGATAGGCCAGGGTTGGGTTGACCTGTTGGGCTTGTTGCGGTGTTGCGGTCAGAAAGAGAAAGTCGGCACCCTGCCTGCGTGCGGGTTGCGAAGCTATGGCTTGGCCTGTCGTACCCTCTGCTTGTTGGTCGCGAGCCGCACTTGCATGCAGTTTGAGCAGGTTGGCTATCTGCTGGGCCAGTGCAACTGGTTGGGCCAGTGGTTCGGCGGCTACGACTGTACCGCCGGCATCCTGCCAACTCTGGCGGAAGGCGGCCAGGACCCGATTACCCCAATCTCCCGCCGGAACCAGGGCAATCGCATTGCGGTGGCCATCGACCCAGGCCTGGCGAGCGACTTCGCGGGCTTCGTCTTCGGCGGCCAGGCCGAACTGAAACAATTGGGGAGGTAGTCGCTGTCCAATATCGCCGTAGTTCAACGCCAGGGTAGTGATGGGTAGTTGTTGGCGATTGCCCAACTGGCGGACCAGATCTTTCTCGAGTGGCCCGATGACCAGTTGCATGCCGTCAGCCTGGGCTTGTTGATAGAACGCATCCAGCGATGTAATACGGCTGCTGTCATACAGTTTTATATAAGGGAGCGCCTGGCCAGTCTGCTGTGCCTGCAGATGGGCAGTCAGGAAGCCATTGCGAATGGCCTGGGCAACATTGGCCAATTGCCCTTGTGTGGGAAGCAGCAAGGCAACGCGATCGACTGGCCGCTCGGTCAATGCCAGCAGTTTCACCAGTGGCTCGGGTAATTGCCTGGCCGCCGGATGCTTTGGATTCTGCTTTTGCCAGTTGCCGATGGCTGTTTGTTGCAGGCTCAGGGTCCCTGCTTGCCTGATACCGGCAGCCAGGCTGAGCCAGCCATCGAGATCCGTTTCGCCGGTCGGTTGCAGGTTCTCGATTGGCAGGATCGATACTTGCGACCAGATAGCTTCGTGGTTTTCTTTGGCCTGGGTCGGTTGCGCGTTCAGAAGCGGTGCGAGGAAAACTCGCTCCCGGATCGCTGTCATGGCTTGCTTGTTGGCTTCGAATGTCCGGGCTCGGATCAGGTGGCTGCGAATTTGCTGCGCGGGAGGCATTTCGGCGAGCCACTGGAAGCTGGGGTGCTGAATAGCCGCCAGTGCCTGATCGGGTCGGTTATCGGCCATTGCCAGTTCTGCAAGGAGGGTGCTGGCAAAGATCTGCTGGGCAGGCTTCAGGGCGTCCAGCGGTACCTGTTCCATGATTCGCCTGGCTTGTGCCTGATCGCCTTGGCGGAAGCTCTGATCCGCAGCGGAAAGGCGTAATAGTCGAGCTTCTTCGGGGTCGCTGGCGTCCGCTTGCTGCAAGAGCTGTTGTGTCGTGGCTTGGGGAGTGCGGGGCAGTTCTCCGAGAGGGGATGAGGGAGTGCTGCTGCAAGCTGAGAGAAATATGGCAAGACAAATGGGGAAAAGCTGGCGCAGGCGGGCGGCCGTCATTGGACTGTTCCTGATAATCGCGTGAACGCGGATTGTAACCAAGCGATGAACGGGCTGCGACGTTGCTAACGTGAAACGAGATACAATGCCGCCTTTTTATAACCGAGGTATAAGCACTGTGACTTCTTCGGATTGCACGGACACAGAGGCTGGCACGCTATATGTGGTGGCTACGCCGATAGGCAACCTCGAAGATATCAGTGCGCGGGCTCTACGCATTCTGCGGGATGTAGCACTGATCGCCGCCGAAGACACCCGCCATTCGATCAGGTTGCTGCAGCATTTCGGCATAACTACGCCACTGACGGCCTGCCATGACCATAACGAACGAGACGAAAGTGCCCGATTCCTGGCGCGCTTGCAGGCTGGCGATGATGTGGCATTGATTTCCGATGCAGGAACTCCGTTGATTTCCGATCCGGGCTTCAATCTGGTCCGGCATGTTCGGACGGCAGGTATAACGGTAGTCCCGGTGCCTGGAGCTTGTGCCTTGGTTGCTGCCCTGTCGGCGGCCGGACTGCCTTGCGACCGGTTTGTTTTCGAAGGCTTCCTGCCAGCCAAGGCTGTCGCTCGCCAGACACGTCTGGAGCAGCTCAAGGAGGAAGTGCGAACGCTGATTTTCTACGAAGCGCCGCATCGCCTGCTCGATTGTCTGAGCGACCTTGAAAAGCTGTGGGGACATGAACGTCCCGCACTTCTGGCGCGGGAATTGACGAAAACCTTTGAGACCTTGAAAGGGGCACCGCTCGGCGAATTGCGGGCCTGGGTCGCGGCTGATCGCAACCAGCAGCGTGGCGAATGCGTCCTATTGGTATCTGGGTGGCAGGCGCCAGAAGATGAAGATGCGCTCGATGCCCGCACGCTCAAGGTGCTGGATTTATTGCTGTCTGAGTTGCCCGTCAAGCGTGCCGTGGCATTGGCAGCGGAAATCACCGGGGTCAGGAAGAACCTGCTGTATCACGTGGCTTTGGAGAAAAAAGCAGCGGCAAGCGACAGGCCACAGGCTGCAGGCAAAAGCGAAGAGGGCGCTTGAGTAGGCGGGAGGCTGTTCCACTACAAGCACTACAGTTTGCAGTTTGCAGTTTACCGCCCTATCCTTGCGCCCGGAGAGTCGGTTGGGCAGTCGCTGTCCTTTTTCGCATTGCGCAAAGGGAGGGAGGAAAGTCCGGGCTCCATAGGGCAAAGTGCCAGGTAACGCCTGGGAGGCGTGAGCCTACGGAAAGTGCCACAGAAAATAACCGCCTAAGCGCTTCGGCGCCGGTAAGGGTGAAAAGGTGCGGTAAGAGCGCACCGCACGGCTGGCAACAGTTCGTGGCTAGGTAAACCCCACTTGGAGCAAGACCAAATAGGGATCCATCGGCGTGGCCCGCGCTGGATCCGGGTAGGTTGCTAGAGGCGGTCAGCGATGGCCGTCGTAGAGGAATGGCTGTCCTCGACAGAACCCGGCTTACAGACCGACTCTCTTCTTTTTCCTCATATCTGTTTTTAGTTCGAATCCTTCTTTAAATGCTGCCATGTCTGCCCTTGGTGGGCAGGGTGTTCCTTTTCTCGCAAACGCAGGATTCAAGGGCATTTGCGGTCTGTTCCGCCCTGCGTCATTAAACCTCTCTCTTTTGAGAACCCGTCTCGATTCGTTGCCTTGACGGTGGGGGAAGGCATTTCTATAGTGTGTGGAAGTGGTAGAAAGTGGGAATAAGTGGATTTCATCGGCATGGATAGCCAAGGGGAATCGCGAACGTGTTTCGTGGCGCCAATTCGATCAATCTCGATACCAAAGGGCGGCTTGCGATGCCCAGCCGGTATCGCGATGAGTTGGTTTCGCGTTGTGCCGGTCAGTTGATCGTTACGATCGACGCGATTGATCGTTGCCTTTGTATATACCCCTTGCCTGAATGGGAGCTGATTGAAGCCAAGCTGCGCGAATTGCCTTCATTGCGCGAGGAAGCGCGGCGACTGCAAAGATTGCTGATTGGTAATGCCGTAGACCTGGAGTTGGATGCCAATGGTCGTGTGTTGATACCGCCGCGTTTGCGTGATTACGCAAGCCTGGACAAGCGCGTCGTTCTTGTAGGGCAGCTGAATAAGTTCCAACTGTGGAATGAAAACGACTGGAACGCGATTTCCGCTGCGGATCTTGCGGCCATCAAACAACCTGGCGGCCTGCCGGATGAGATGCGTGATCTAATCCTGTGAATCAGAACAGCAATCTGCAACATGTCACTGTGTTGCTCGACGAGGCGATTAGCGCACTCGCCGTTCAACCGAATGGCCGTTATGTCGACGGTACATTCGGTCGTGGAGGACATAGCCGTTTACTGCTGAGTCGACTGGGCTCGGAAGGGCGTCTGCTCGGGTTCGATAAGGATCCGCAAGCCATTCAGGTCGGAAAATCCCTGGCGTGCGACGACAGCCGGTTTTCGATCGTGCAGCGAAGCTTTTCCGAACTGGGCAGCGAGCTTGAAGAAAATGGTTGGGCTGGCCAGGTTTGCGGCGTGCTCCTGGATCTTGGCGTTTCGTCGCCACAATTGGACGAAGCCGGGCGGGGATTCAGCTTCCTTAACGATGGTCCGCTGGATATGCGCATGAATCCGGAGCAGGGCGTGAGCGCTGCCCAGTGGTTGGCTCTGGCGCCCGAGCAGGATATCGCCCGAGTCTTCAAGGAATACGGTGAAGAGCGTTTCGCCAAGCGAATGGCGCGGGCTGTGGTCGCACGCAGGGCCGAGCGGCCTTTCGAGCGGACCTGCGATCTGGCCGAGGTGTTGAGCGTGGCCAATCCCGCTTGGGAAAAGGGCAGGCACCCGGCAACCCGTGCCTTCCAGGGATTACGCATTCATATCAATAACGAGCTGGTCGATCTGGAGAATGGCCTCGAAGCGGCGTTCGATGCACTTGGCGTCGGCGGGCGCTTGGTGACGATCAGCTTTCATTCCTTGGAAGATCGCATCGTCAAGCATTTCATGCGTCGACTCGCCAAAGGCGAAGCCGATCATCTGCCGCGCGACCTGCCGGTGAGGTCGAGTATTTTCGAGCCACGTCTGCGAGTGATCGGCAAGCCTCAGTACGCTTCACCGGCAGAGGTGGCGAGCAACTTCAGGTCGCGAAGTGCCATCATGCGCGTTGCGGAGAAACTCCGATGAATCATGTAATCCGCCGCTTGCCTGGTGGCAGCCTGCTCATGCTAGTGTTGTTCGTCGCCATTCTCCTGTCATCGTTGGCAGTTGCCTATAGCGCACATTGGAGTCGGCAATTGCTCAACGAGCTGTTCACCGAGCTCAATACGCGTGATCGGGCCCAGGCCGAATGGGGGCGCTTGATCCTTGAGCAGAGTACTTGGACAGCCCACGGCCGGGTCGAGACTCTAGCTGCGGAAAAACTGGGGATGCGAGTACCCGATGCCGCAGAAGTCAATATGGTGAAGCCATGATGAAGTTGGAAGGGGCACTTCATCCTTGGCGTTTTCGCTTGATGCTCGGGTTGTTGATGCTGCTGATCGCGGTCATTGCCTGGCGTATCGTCGATCTGCAAGTGCTTAATCAGGGTTTTCTCAAGGTACAAGGTGACGCGCGCAGTGTCAGGCACATCCCCATTCCTGCGCACCGGGGCTTGGTTACCGACCGCAATGGTGAGCCGCTGGCTGTGAGCACGCCGGTGACTACGGTCTGGGCCAATCCTTCGGAGCTGGTTGCGGTTCCCAATCGCTGGGTGGATCTGGCGGCTGCGATTGGTCAGGATGCCAAGGTTCTGGCGCAGCGTATCAATGAGGTGAAAACTCGCGAATTCATGTATCTGGTTCGTGGGCTCACGCCTGAGCAGGGGCAACGAGTGCTCGATCTGAAGATTCCGGGAGTGTATGCCCAGGAAGAGTTTCGGCGCTTCTACCCTGCTGGTGAGGTGGCTGCCCATCTGGTGGGCTTTACCGATATCGACGATCGGGGTCGTGAAGGCATGGAACTGGCCTATGACGAATGGCTTGCTGGTGTGCCGGGGCGGCGCCAGGTGCTCAAGGACCGTCGAGGCCGGGTGATTCAGGATGTGCAAGTGCTCAGAAATGCCAAGCCCGGTAAGGCGCTGGCTCTGTCCATCGATCTGCGACTGCAGTATCTGGCTCATCGCGAGCTGCGCAACGCGATGCTCGAGAACAAGGCCAAGGCCGCGACGCTGGTGATGATCGACGTCAAGACGGGCGAGATCCTGGCTATGGCCAATCAGCCTACCTACAACCCCAACAACCGGCGCAACCTGCATCCGGCGGCCATGCGCAACCGGGCCATGATCGATGTGTTCGAGCCCGGCTCGACGGTCAAGCCTTTCTCGATTACCGCAGCTCTGGGTACCGGGCGTTATACGCCGTCTTCGGTCGTCGACACCAGCCCAGGCTGGATTCATATCGGCCGCTATACCATTCGTGACGTTTCCCGTGGCGGTTTGTTGGATCTGACCGGAATCCTGAAAAAGTCCAGCAACGTGGGCGTCAGTAAGATTGCACTGAATATCGGGGTCGAGCCGATCTACAGCATCATGCAAAAAGTTGGTCTGGGGCAGGATACCGGACTCGGTTTTCCTGGCGAGCGCATTGGCGGCCTGCCTATCCATCGCAAATGGCGCGACCCTGAAATCGCCTCGTTCGCCTATGGCTACGGCCTTTCCGTCACGGCGGTTCAACTGGCCCATGCCTATGCTGTGCTGGGCAATGGTGGCAAGAATGTTCCCTTGTCGCTGCAACGACTGGAAAAGCCACGTGAAGGTGAGCAGGTGATCGATCCCAAGATTGCCGACACCGTGCTGCACATGCTGCGTGCAGTGGTTGAGGAAGACGGTGGTGGTGGTGCCCGCGCAAGGATTCCTGGCTACCACGTAGCAGGCAAGAGTGGCACCGCGAAGAAGATTTCCGGGACCGGCGGTTATACCCAGAGTGCGTATCGCGCCTTCTTTGCCGGTGTGGCCCCGGTCACTAATCCACGACTCGCCATGGTGGTCATGATCGATGAGCCTGCTACCGGCCATTACTACGGTGGCCTGGTGGCTGCTCCCGTATTCGGCAAGGTGATGGCTCGGGCGCTGCGCTTGATGAACGTGGCGCCGGACGATCTACCGAGCGCCCCGGTACGCACAGCCGAAGCCAAACCGGGTTCGGGAGGGCGTGGCTGATGGCGATGCTCTTGAATCATCTGTTGCCGCAGACGGAAGGCTCGATACTGATTCGGGCTCTAACGCTGGATAGCCGAAAGGTTCGGCCGGGCGATCTGTTTCTCGCCGTTCCGGGAGCAGTCCACGATGGCCGCCAGCATATTGCCGATGCCATTGCCCGTGGTGCCGTTGCTGTCGCTTATGAGGCGGATGGCAGTGCGCAGCAGCTGGATATTCCGGGTGCTCTGCTGGTGCCAGTCAAAGGGCTTGCTCGCCAATTATCGGCACTGGCTGGACGTTTCTATGGCGAACCCTGCCGAAGTCTGCGCCTGATCGGCGTTACCGGTACCAATGGCAAAACCAGTGTCAGCCACCTGATCGCTCAGGGGCTCGATCTTCTGGGGGAGCGTTGCGGCATCATCGGTACCTTGGGCACTGGTTTCCATGGCGAGCTGGAGCAGGGTATCTATACCACGCCGGATGCCATCGGCGTCCAGGAAAGCCTGGCCCGTATGAAGCAGGCCGGTGCGCGTGCCGTAGCGATGGAGGTGTCTTCCCATGGGTTGGAGCAGGGACGGGTAGCTGCACTGGATTTCGATGTGGCGGTTTTCACCAATCTGTCGCGCGATCATCTGGATTATCACGGCACCATGCAGGCTTATGGCGAAGCCAAGGCCCGCCTGTTCGAAGCGCTCGACCTGGGGTGCCGAGTCGTCAATCTGGACGATGCTTTCGGCCGTGAGTTGGCCAGGCGCAAGCATGCTTCGCGATTGATTACCTACAGTCTGGAGGATGCCTCCGCTACGCTTTTCTGCCCGAATCCATTGTTGAACGACGATGGCATCCAGGCGCAGCTGATCACTCCTCAGGGTAAGGCTTCCCTGCGCAGTTCTCTGCTAGGCCGTTTTAACCTCAGCAACATCCTGGCGGCCTTGGGTGCATTGCTGAGCATGGATTATCCATTGGACGAAGTGCTTGCGGTTCTGCCGCAGTTGCAAGGGCCAATAGGACGCATGCAGCGCCTGGGCGGCGGCAATGTCCCGCTGGTCGTCGTCGATTACGCCCATACACCGGATGCCCTGGAAAAAGTATTGACGGCTCTGCGTCCGCATACTCAGGGACGTTTGCGCTGCCTATTCGGCTGTGGTGGCGATCGTGATCGTGGCAAGCGCCCGTTGATGGCCGGGACAGTCGAACGTCTGGCCGATACGGTCCTGGTCACCGATGACAATCCGCGCAATGAAGATCCGGAGCGCATCCGGGGCGATATCCGCGCCGGTTTCGAGCAACCGGATCGTGTCGAGTTCGTAGCCGGCCGTGCCAAAGCGATTGCCGGGTTGATTGCCGATAGTCATCCCACTGATGTGGTGGTACTGGCGGGCAAGGGGCATGAAAACTATCAGGAGATACAAGGTATGCGTTCGCCTTTTTCCGATATCGATGAGGCACGCAAGGCTTTGAGCGCCTGGGAGGTTGGCCATGCTTGAGGCCATGTCTCTTTCGCGTTTGCAAGATGCGCTTTCGGCTCGCCTGATCGGCGACGATGCAGCTTTTTCGGCAGTTAGCACCGATAGTCGGGCCATTGAGCCGGGACAGTTATTCGTAGCCCTGGTTGGACCTCGTTTCGATGGCCACGATTATCTGGCCGAGGTTGCGAGCAAGGGTGCCGTTGCTGCGCTGGTTTCACGAGAGATGGAAAATCCGCCCTTGCCTCTGTTGCTGGTGTCCGATACCCGCCTGGCACTGGGTAAGCTGGGAGCGTTGAACCGTGCTGCCTTTCATGGCTCGGTGGCCGCCGTTACCGGCTCCAGTGGCAAAACCACGGCCAAGGAGATGATCGCCAGTATCCTGCGCGTTGCGCAGGGTGATATCGCTGGCGTACTGGCCACTCGTGGCAACCTCAACAATGATCTCGGCGTTCCGCTCACGTTGCTGGCGCTGGGGGCGGAGCATCGTTCCGCGGTCATCGAGCTTGGCGCTTCCGGCGTTGGTGAAATTGCCTATACGGTTTCATTGGTGCGTCCCCAGATCAGCCTGATTACCAATGCCGGTACAGCCCACGTAGGGGAATTCGGCGGGCCGGAAAAGATCGTCGAAGCCAAGGGTGAAATTCTCGATGGGCTCGCCGAGGACGGTACGGCGGTACTCAATCTGGATGATCGAGCTTTCGCCATCTGGCGTCAGCGCGCAGGCAAGCGTCGAGTGCTCGGTTTTGCCCTGGAAAATCAACAAGCCGATTTCCATGCCACCTCGATAACTCGTGACGAGCGGGGTTGCCCCGGTTTCACCCTGTGCAGCCCTGCCGGCTCTGCTGCGGTGCAGCTGAACCTGCTTGGGCGTCACAACATCGCCAATGCCTTGGCTGCGGCAGCTGTCGCTCATGCGTTGGGGGTTGGCCTGGGGACGATCGTTTCCGGCTTGCAGAGTATGCAGCCGGTCAAGGGGCGCACGGTCGCGAGCATCGGGTTCAATAACGTTCGTCTAATCGATGACAGCTATAACGCCAATCCAGTTGCAATGTGCGCTGCCGTCGATATTCTGGCCGGCTTTTGTGCTGGGCGGACCCTGCTCGTCCTAGGCGATATGGGCGAGTTGGGCCAGTGGGCCGAGGAGGGACATCGCGAGGTAGGTAGCTACGCTTCTGGCAAGGTCAATGCACTTTGGGCAATCGGCCCATTGATGAGTCATGCAGTCGCTGCATTTGGAAACGGAGGCAGGCATTTCGGTGATCAGGCCTCCTTGATCGAGGCTTTGCGCCAGGAGTGCAAGGCCAACACCACTATTCTGATAAAGGGTTCTCGTAGTGCCGCGATGGATAAGGTCGTCGCCGCGTTGAGCGAAGCAACCATGGAGAAACATTGATGCTGTTGTTGCTCGCGGAGTACCTGCAACATGTGTATTCGGGCTTTTCGGTTTTCCAGTATTTGAGCCTGCGCGGCATTCTTGGAGTCCTGACGGCGCTGGTGCTGGCCCTTTGGCTGGGGCCGTGGATGATTCGTACATTGCAGATTCGCCAGATCGGTCAGTCTGTCCGGCATGATGGCCCCCAGTCGCACCTGTCGAAAAAAGGCACTCCGACCATGGGCGGTGCCTTGATCCTGTCTGCCATCGCCATCAGCACGTTGCTCTGGGCCGATCTTTCCAATCGCTATGTCTGGGTGGTTCTAGCGGTCACTCTGTTGTTCGGTGCCATTGGCTGGGTCGATGACTATCGCAAGGTGATCGAGAAGAACTCGCGTGGCCTGCCGAGTCGCTGGAAATATTTCTGGCAGTCGGTATTTGGCCTGGGAGCCGCTCTTTTCCTTTATATATCGGCGCAAACGCCGAGCGAGACCACCCTGATCCTGCCGCTCCTGAAGAATATCGAAATTCCGCTGGGTATCGGTTTCGTGGTGCTGACCTACTTCGTCATCGTCGGTTCGAGCAACGCGGTGAATCTCACCGATGGTCTGGATGGATTGGCGATCATGCCGACGGTCATGGTTGGTGGTGCCCTGGGAATTTTCTGCTACCTGTCGGGTAACGTTAAATTCGCTCAATACCTGTTCATTCCCTATGTACCGGGTTCTGGTGAATTGGTGGTTTTCTGTGGCGCCTTGATTGGTTCGGGCTTGGGGTTTCTCTGGTTCAACACCTATCCAGCCCAGGTCTTCATGGGCGATGTGGGGGCTCTTGCGCTCGGCGCTGCGCTCGGGACCATTGCGGTCATCGTTCGCCAGGAAGTGGTGTTGTTCATCATGGGTGGGGTGTTCGTGATGGAAACCCTATCGGTAATGATTCAGGTCGCTTCTTTCAAACTGACCGGCAAGCGGGTCTTTCGCATGGCTCCGATCCATCATCATTTCGAACTGAAAGGCTGGCCTGAACCACGGGTGATCGTCCGTTTCTGGATAATTACCGTGATTCTGGTGCTGATCGGTCTAGCCACCTTGAAACTGAGGTAGACGAGAGTGCCTATCGCTTCCAGTCAATTGCGCATCGTTGTCGGCCTTGGCAAGAGTGGCATGTCCGTGGTTCGTCATCTGGCGAGCCGGAATCTGCCTTTTGCTGTGGCCGACACACGTGCCACCCCTCCGGAACTGGCGACCTTGCGCCGGGATTTTCCTGGAGTGGAGGTGCGTTGCGGCGAACTGGATGTGGAATTTCTTTGCCAGGCCGGTGAGTTGCTGGTCAGTCCGGGACTGGCGCTGGCAATTCCTGCGCTACAGGCAGCCGCTGCGCACGGTGTGCGGATGTCGGGAGATATCGACCTGTTTGCGCGCCAGGCGGAAGCACCAATCCTGGCAATTACCGGCTCCAATGCGAAAAGTACTGTCACCACATTGGTCGGCGAAATGGCCAGGGTTGCCGGTCGCAAAGTGGCCGTCGGCGGCAACTTGGGCACACCGGCACTCGATCTTCTCGACGCCGAAATAGATTTGTATGTGCTGGAACTGTCCAGCTTCCAGTTGGAGACGACCGAGGCGCTGGGGGCCGAAGTCGCAACCTGCCTCAATGTCAGCGAAGATCATATGGATCGCTATCGTGACCTTGTGGCGTATCGCCAGGCCAAGCAGCGGATTTTCCAGAATGCCCGTCAGATGGTCGTCAACCGCGGCGATCCGGCGAGCCAGCCCGACTCTTTTCCATCCCGGATACCCGTCTGGTCGTTCGGTCTGGATGCTCCGGATGCCAACGGCTTCGGGCTGCTCGAACATAAGGGCGAGAAGTACCTGGCTTTCGAGTCAGAGGTTCTGATGCCGGTACGTGAATTGACGATCCGGGGTGCCCATAATCAAGCCAATGCCCTGGCTGCCTTGGCCATGGGATATGCGACCGGGCTGCCGATGGCGTCCATGCTCGAAGCCCTGCGGACCTTCGCAGGCTTGCCTCATCGCTGCCAGTGGGTCGGTAAGCACCATGGCGTGAATTACTACGACGATTCGAAAGCGACCAATGTGGGAGCTGCCTTGGCAGCCATCGAAGGTTTGGGTGCCGATATTCCGGGCAAGCTGGTTCTGATTGCCGGTGGCGATGGTAAGGGTGCGGATTTTTCTTTTCTGCGCGACTCCGTAGCCAGGCGTTGCCGCGCCGTGATTCTGTTGGGGCGTGACGCCGATCGGTTGCGCTTGGCCCTGGAGGGTGCTGCTCCGCTCGAACATGTCAAAACCCTGGACGAGGCGGTCTGGGCTGCGAGTAGTCTGGCTGTTCCAGGAGATGCCGTATTGCTTTCGCCAGCTTGTGCCAGCCTCGATATGTTCAAGAATTTTGAAGAGCGCGGGCGTCTGTTCGCTGCTGCCGTCGGAGGGCTCGATTAATGCTGGCTTTCCTGCGCCGCCATCCTTCTCCGTTGTTCAATCGCCATGGCATCGATATCGATTTCCCTATGCTGGCCGGTTGCCTGGCCCTGCTTGGGCTTGGCCTGGTCATGATTGCCTCGGCCTCTTCGGAGATTGCCGCCGCCAACACCGGCAGCACTCTGTATTACCTGGTCCGCCATCTGGTTTATGTGCTGCTTGGACTGATTGCCGCAGGGCTGACATTGCTGGTACCCGTTTCCACCTGGATGCGCCTGAGCGGGCCGTTGCTGTTGGCTGCTGTCCTGTTGCTGATCATGGTCCTGGTGCCCGGTATCGGTCGGGAGGTTAATGGTTCGATGCGCTGGATCGGCTTCGGGCTGTTCAACATTCAGCCTTCCGAGCTGGCCAAGATCTTCGTGATCATTTACCTGGCCAGCTATCTGGCCCGTCGCCAGAGTGAGGTACGTGACCAATGGTGGGGCTTTCTCAAACCGTTTCTGATCCTGTTGCCGATGGCTTTCCTGCTATTGATGGAGCCTGATTTCGGCGCAACGGTCGTGATGATGGGAGCAGCAGTCGCGATGCTGTTCCTCGGCGGAGTAGGCTTGTTTCGCTTCGGGCTCTTGGTAGTCCTGGCCGTCCTGGCGGTCTATGTCCTGGTGCAAACCCAGCAATATCGTATGCAGCGGCTTATTACCTTTACTGATCCGTGGGCCGATCAGTACGGTGCCGGTTATCAGCTGACTCAGGCATTGATCGCCTTCGGGCGTGGCGAATGGCTGGGGCTGGGGCTGGGCAATAGTGTGCAAAAGCAATTCTTTCTTCCTGAAGCCCATACCGACTTCGTCTTCTCCGTTCTGGCCGAGGAGCTGGGTGCCATCGGTGCACTGGCAACCGTGGCGCTTTTCGCCTTCATCGGTATTCGCGCATTATTTATCGGTTTGTGGGCCGAAAAAGCCAGGAACTTCTTTGGCGCCTATGTTGCCTGGGGTATGTCCTTTTTGTGGCTCGGCCAGTTCTTGATCAATGTCGGCGTGAATGTCGGTTTGCTACCAACCAAGGGGCTAACGTTGCCGTTTCTCAGCTATGGAGGTAGTTCTCTGGTGGTCACTTGCGCAAGCATGGCGATACTTCTGCGCATCGAATGGGAAAGCCGGATCGATCCGGCCGACAAGAAAAACCGTTTCGAAAAAGAAGACCCCACTAACGGAAGTTTTGCCGATGGAGCCACGCATGGCCGCTAACGTATTAATCATGGCAGGCGGCACTGGTGGCCATGTTTTCCCGGCGCTGGCCTGTGCACGCGAATTCCAGGCACGCGGCTACAGTGTGCATTGGCTGGGTACCCCGCGTGGAATCGAGAACGAGCTGGTTCCGGCCGCTGGATTGCCTCTGCATTTAATTCATGTCAGTGGCTTGCGTGGCAAGAACCTTGGCGCTTTGTTGAAGGCTCCGCTGCAGTTGCTCCGCTCGTTGTTCCAGGCTCGCAAAATCGTGCGTGAGTTGAATCCGGTCTGTGTCCTGGGATTGGGAGGCTACGTTACGGGGCCGGGTGGCTTGGCTGCCAGGCTCTCTGGAGTACCGTTGGTCATTCATGAACAGAATGCCGTGGCGGGCACAGCCAATCGTAGTCTTGCCCCTTTTGCAAGCCGGGTCTGCGAAGCGTTTCCGGATACTTTTGCGTTCAGCGACAAGCGTCGAACGACCGGCAATCCAGTACGTGAAGAGCTGTTTCAGGTCGCTCCGCACGAGTTGCCCGCCACGCGGCCATCGAGGTTATTGATTCTTGGTGGCAGCCTTGGTGCCGAGCCCTTGAACAAGCTGTTGCCTGAGGCCTTGGCCAGGGTTCCACTGCAAGCGCGACCGGAAATTCTGCACCAGACAGGCAGGCAGCATGCGGATGTGACGGGCGAGCGTTATCGGGCCGTTGGGGTTGATGCCCGGGTCGAGCCTTTTATCAAGGATATGGCTCAGGCCTATGCCTGGGCCGATCTGGTTCTCTGCCGGTCTGGCGCGCTGACTGTCAGCGAATTGGCCGCTGTTGGCCTGCCATCGATTCTTGTGCCTTTGCCGCACGCCATCGACGATCACCAAACGCGCAACGCCGGCTATCTGGCCAAGGAAGGCGCTGCCATTCTCCTGCCACAGGCGGAAACCGATGCAGACAGGCTTGCTGTTCAACTGACCGATATCCTGACTCAGCCGGAAAAGCTCCGGGCTATGGGCATTGCAGCTCGCCGCCTGGCCAGGCCCGACGCCACCCGTACGGTCGTCGATCTCTGCCTGGAGGTGGCGCATGGCTAAGTCACCGGATGCAGCCAAGGCAGAAGTCCGCCGCATGCGGCGGATTCGCCGCATTCACTTCGTTGGAATCGGTGGCGTGGGCATGTGCGGTATCGCAGAGGTATTGCTGAATCTCGGCTACGAGGTGTCCGGCTCGGATCTCAAGTCTTCAGCATCCACGGAGCGCCTGGAGCGTTTCGGTGCGCAGATTTATATCGGGCACCGCCCGGAAAACGTTTCCAATACTGATGTAGTGGTGGTTTCCAGTGCGGTGAACGTGTTCAATCCCGAGGTTGCCACTGCACTGGAAATGCGTATACCGGTCGTTCGTCGAGCCGAAATGTTGGCTGAACTGATGCGCTATCGCCACGGTATAGCCGTGGCCGGAACCCACGGCAAGACCACGACTACCAGTTTATTGGCATCTGTATTTGCTGCCGGCAAGCTCGATCCTACCTTCGTTATCGGCGGGCGCCTGACCGCCGCAGGAACCAACGCCCAGTTGGGGAGCAGTCGTTATCTGATCGCTGAAGCCGACGAGAGCGATGCCAGTTTCCTGCATTTGCAGCCCATGGTTGCCGTCGTGACCAATATCGATGCCGATCATATGGATACCTATGACGGTGATTTCGGCAGGCTGAAGAAAACCTTTATCGATTTTCTGCATAACCTGCCGTTCTATGGACTGGCTGTATTGTGTGTGGACGATCCGGTGATTCGTGAAATTCTGCCGCAGGTCGGTCGTCCCACGGTAACCTACGGTTTCGCTGAAGATGCGGATGTTCGGGCAGTCGATGTTCGCCAGGATGGCATGCGTACCTATTTCACCGTCTTGCGCGATGGTCATGACCCACTCGAAGTCTCGGTGAATATGCCGGGCAGTCATAATGTACTGAATGCCCTGGCAACCATTGCCGTCGCCGCCGACGAAGGCATCGACGAACTGGCGATCATCCAGGGACTGGCAGAATTCCAGGGCGTCGGTCGGCGTTTTCAGGTCTACGGTAATCTTCAGGTCGACGGTGGCAGCGTGATGCTGGTCGATGACTATGGTCATCATCCGCGCGAGGTGGCTGCCGTGATCAAGGCGGTGCGTGGTGGCTGGCCGGAGCGCCGGCTGGTGATGGTCTACCAGCCGCATCGGTTCACGCGTACGCGAGATCTTTACGAAGATTTCGTGCAGGTGCTGGCGGATGCCAATGTGCTGCTGCTGATGGAGGTGTATCCGGCTGGCGAGGAACCGATAGCCGGCGCCGACAGCCGCAACCTGTGCCACAGCATTCGTCAGCGTGGCCGGCTCGACCCGATCTATATCGACCGTGGCGCCGAGCTGGCACCACTCCTGTGTCCGCTCCTGAAGCCTGGTGACATTCTGCTTTGCCAAGGTGCTGGCGATATCGGTTCGTTGATTCCCCAATTGCTCAAGAGTCCGCTGTTTGCCAGTAAATCCACTGCGAGGAATAGTTGAAATGACTGCGCTGCAATCGCCTCGTGATGCCCGGGCCTTTGGCCGTGTGGCTGTCCTGTTCGGAGGATTGAGTGCCGAACGCGAGATTTCGCTCAAGTCTGGACAGGCGGTGCTGGCTGCACTGCTGGCAGCTGACGTGGATGCTTTCGGCATAGACGTCGGTAAGGATCTGTTGGCCCGCCTGGCCACCGAGCGTATTGATCGAGCCTTCATCGTCCTGCATGGACGTGGTGGCGAGGATGGGAGCATGCAAGGATTATTGGAGTGCGCGGGGATTCCTTACACCGGTAGTGGTGTCCTGGCTTCTGCGCTGGCTATGGATAAGCTGCGTACCAAGCAGATATGGCAGAACCTTGGGCTGCCGACACCGCGCCACGCCGTGCTGGCGACCGAAGATGATTGCCATGCGGCCGCGCAGGTGCTCGGTTTTCCATTGATCGTCAAGCCGGTTCACGAGGGCTCCAGTATCGGCATGGCCAAGGTCGGTGACGTTGCGCAATTGATTGCAGCCTGGCGCTCGGCCAGCGCTTACGACTCGCAAGTCCTAGTCGAGCAATGGATTCATGGGCCGGAATTCACTGTATCCATGTTGCTCGGTGAGATTCTGCCGCCCATCGGTCTTGGAACCCCGCATGTATTTTATGACTACGACGCAAAATACATGGCTGCGGATACCCAATACCGGATTCCCTGTGGTCTAGATGAAGCCAAAGAGCGAGAGCTGAAGAGTCTTTCGGCACAGGCTTGCTCGGCCATTGGCGTCAGCGGTTGGGCACGGGTGGATGTCATGCAGGATGCACAGGGTCGCTTCTGGTTGCTGGAGATCAATACTGTTCCCGGAATGACCGATCACAGCCTGGTCCCCATGGCTGCCAAGGCTGCAGGATTGGATTTCCAGCAACTGGTATTGGCTATTTTGGAAGATAGCTGCAAGGAGAGGGCTTGAATCATGATCCTCAGGCTGCGTCATTCTCAACCAGGGTTCGGTCGAGCTCCCCAGGGGCGGGGCGTACTTCGCGGAGCCAGTCGCCAGGTCGAACGCGAGCCTCTTCTCGCTCGCTTGCCCAGGCCTGGATTCGGCGCTCTCAAATACCTGTTGAGTACATTGGCGGTAGTTGGGGCTGTGGCTGGCGTACTGGTAGGCGCTTATGAGTTCGGCCCTGAAGTACTGTCCTATGCCAATCGACCAATCGCAAAAGTGGTTATCGAAGGCGATCTGGTTTATGCCGACCGTCAGGCCGTGCAGCAAAATATTTCCTTCTTTGCCGAACGGAACTTTTTCGACGTGGATCTTGTCGGCATGCGCCATGGTCTTGAACAGATGCCATGGATCGCCCACGCTGAAGTGCGCCGAGTCTGGCCCGATCAGATCGTCGTCCATCTGGATGAGCAACTACCGATTGCGCGCTGGGGCGATGAAGCCTTGTTGAACAATCAGGGACAGACATTCAAGCCCGCTGAATTGAAAGAATATGAGCATCTGCCACAACTGCAAGGGCCACAATGGGCCAAGCAACGGATCATGCAGCAATATCAGACTCTGAGTCAGATGCTGCGTCCGGTGGGGTTTTCCATAACACGTCTGGAGTTACGTGATCGTGGTAGCTGGTTTCTCTCCACCGGGCAGGGAATCGAGTTGCTATTGGGCAGGGATCATCTGGTAGAAAAGATTCGCCGTTTCGGCACTATTTATCGGCAAACACTTAAACAGCAAAGCGAAAATATCGCGAGGATCGATCTTCGTTACTCCAATGGTCTGGCCGTTGCGTGGCGAGGGTCGGTCTCTGGCGTGGCGGGTGCGGCTGCGTCCGGAAAGAATTAAGGAAAACCAGAACATGTCCAATGCGCTAAGCGGCAAGATGATCGTTGGGCTCGACATCGGTACCTCCAAGGTCGTGGCCTTGGTTGGCGAAGTCGCGTCGGATGGTCAACTAGAGATCGTCGGGATCGGCAGCCACCCGTCCCGAGGCTTGAAAAAAGGTGTCGTGGTAAATATCGAGTCAACTGTACAGTCGATTCAGCGCGCTATTGAAGAAGCCCAGCTGATGGCCGGATGTCGTATCCATTCGGCTTTTGTCGGCCTGGCTGGCAGTCATGTTCGCAGTCTGAACTCCCATGGCATCGTCGCCATCCGTAATCGCGAGGTCAGCGAGGCCGATCTGGAGCGCGTACTGGATGCAGCCCAGGCCGTCGCGATACCGGCTGACCAACGGGTGCTGCATACTCTTCCCCAGGACTATGTCATCGATAATCAGGAAGGTGTCCGAGAGCCGCTGGGAATGTCTGGCGTTCGCCTGGAGGCCAAGGTCCATGTCGTCACCTGCGCGGTGAACGCGGCACAGAACATTGAAAAATGTGTCCGCCGTTGCGGGTTGGAGGTCGACGATATCATTCTCGAGCAACTGGCTTCGGCTCACGCCGTTCTTACCGATGATGAAAAGGAGTTGGGTGTGTGTCTGGTGGATATCGGTGGCGGAACCACGGATATCTGCATTTTCACCGAGGGTGCGATTCGCCATACGGCAGTCATCCCGATTGCTGGCGACCAGGTGACCAATGACATCGCCATGGCTCTGCGCACACCGACGCAATATGCTGAGGAAATCAAGATTCGCTATGCCTGTGCCTTGGCGAAACTGGCAGGCGCTGGTGACACCATCAAGGTTCCCAGCGTGGGTGATCGACCGCCGCGAGAACTTTCTCGACAGGCTTTGGCCGAGGTGGTGGAACCTCGTTACGATGAGTTGTTCACCTTGATTCAAGCCGAATTGCGTCGTAGCGGTTACGAGGATTTGATTCCTGCCGGGATCGTTCTCACTGGAGGAACAGCAAAGATGGAAGGAGCCGTCGAACTTGCCGAAGAAATATTTCATATGCCGGTCCGCCTGGGGGTGCCACAGGACGTCCAGGGATTGGCCGATGTAGTTCGTAATCCGATTTATTCAACAGGCGTGGGGTTATTGCTGTACGGGTTGCGCAAGCAATCCGAAGGAACTCCCGTTGCTATCCGTGGCCATCTGGTCGAAGAGCCAAAATCATCCGTTCTGGAAAAGCTGAAAAGCTGGATCCAGGGTAATTTTTAAACAGCAGCGCGCAGCATAGAGCTTAAACTAACAAGGAGAGCGGGCAATGTTCGAACTCGTAGACCATACCCCACAAAACGCAGTCATCAAGGTTATCGGTGTTGGTGGTGGCGGCGGCAATGCCGTCAATCATATGGTGCGCAGCAACGTCGAAGGTGTGGAGTTTATCTGTGCCAACACAGATGCCCAAGCCTTGAAAAAGGTTGATGTACGCACTGTTCTGCAACTCGGCTCAGGTATTACCAAAGGGCTGGGAGCCGGAACCAATCCTGATATCGGTCGCCAGGCAGCGCTGGAAGATCGCGAGCGTGTCGCCGAGGTACTGGAAGGCGCCGATATGGTGTTTATCACGACCGGCATGGGTGGTGGAACCGGTACCGGGGCAGCACCCATCATTGCTCAGGTAGCCAAGGAAATGGGGATTCTGACCATCGCCGTGGTAACCCGTCCCTTCCCGTTCGAAGGCCGTCGCCGCATGCAGGTTGCCGATGATGGTATCCGTGCCCTGTCTGAATGCGTGGATTCTTTGATCACGATTCCCAACGAGAAGCTACTGACCATTCTGGGCAAGGAAGCCAGCCTGCTGACGGCTTTCGCCAAGGCCGATGATGTCCTGGCCGGTGCCGTGCGCGGTATTTCGGACATCATGCAGCGTCCTGGTCTGATGAACGTCGACTTTGCCGACGTCAAGACCGTAATGGGTGAAATGGGCATGGCCATGATGGGAACTGGCTGCGCCAGCGGTCCGAATCGTGCTCGGGAAGCTACCGAGGCCGCTATTCGCAATCCGCTGCTGGAAGACGTCAACCTGCAAGGGGCACGCGGTATCCTGGTCAACATCACTGCCGGGCTTGACCTGTCTCTCGGTGAATATTCCGCCGTTGGTGAAATCATCGAAGCCTTCGCTTCCGATGAAGCGACTGTAAAAGTTGGTGCTGTCATCGATCCCGAGATGGGTGACGAATTGAATGTCACCGTAGTGGCGACCGGACTGAGCTCTCGTCTCGATAAACCAGTCAAGATCGTGGATAACACCGTTCAGACCAGTGCTGCTGGCAATTCATCTGCATCTGCCCTGCGTAATGGTGGGGGAGAGCAGGGAGCTGTGAACTATCGTGATCTGGAGCGCCCTACTGTCATGCGCAATCAGGCTCAGGCAACTGCCATGGCAACCAAGCTGAATACTCAGGAAGATTTGGATTACCTGGATATTCCTGCTTTCTTGAGACGTCAGGCTGATTGATTTTTTGAATCAGCAAGCTACTTGTTATTGGTGTTTAGCAAATAAGGCTTCTGCTATGATCGACAACAAATGGGAATTCGCGCACAGGCCACAGCGAAGCGAGCCATGATCAGACAACGCACCTTGAAGAACACCATCCGTGCCACAGGTGTCGGTTTACACTCAGGGGAAAAGGTTTACCTGACCCTGAAGCCGGCACCTGTAGATACCGGAATCGTATTCTGTCGAACAGATCTTGTTCCTCCGGTCGAAATACAGGCTCTCGCGGGAAATGTCGGCGAAACTACTATGTCGACAACGCTGATCAGCGATGGCGTCAAGGTCGATACCGTCGAGCATCT
Source organism: Azomonas macrocytogenes (assembly GCF_014191985.1). Classification (GTDB taxonomy): domain Bacteria; phylum Pseudomonadota; class Gammaproteobacteria; order Pseudomonadales; family Pseudomonadaceae; genus Azomonas; species Azomonas macrocytogenes. The sequence goes on along the minus strand of NZ_JACHXI010000018.1, from coordinate 13,377 downwards.
GCTTTCAGCCATGGCTGGCTTGGGTATTGATAACGCCTATGTCGAATTATCCGCTTCCGAAGTACCGATCATGGATGGAAGCGCCGGTCCTTTCGTATTTCTTATCCAGTCTGCCGGCCTTCAAGAACAGGAAGCTGCCAAGAAATTCATCCGCATAAAACGTGAAGTTACCGTGGAGGATGGTGATAAGCGCGCCACCTTCCTGCCATTCGATGGCTTCAAGGTTAGTTTCGAAATCGATTTCGATCATCCCGTCTTCAAAGGGCGAACCCAGATTGCCAGCGTGGATTTCTCAAGTACTTCTTTTGTCAAGGAAGTCAGTCGTGCCCGCACATTCGGATTCATGCGGGATATCGAGTTTCTGCGCTCGCACAATCTGGCGCTGGGTGGAAGCGTCGATAACGCCATTGTGGTCGACGAGCATCGTGTCCTGAATGAAGAAGGCTTGCGTTACGAGGATGAGTTCGTCAAGCACAAGATCCTGGATGCCATTGGCGATCTTTATCTACTTGGTAATAGCCTTATCGGCGAGTTTCGGGGGTACAAGTCCGGCCATGCGCTGAATAACCGTTTGTTGCGAACTCTGATGGCACAGGGGGACGCTTGGGAAATAGTGACTTTCGACAGTTCGAGAGCTGCTCCGATTTCATATATGCGGCCCATCGCTGCAGGTTGACTGTAGAGCCGGTTTTGTAAAGGATTTGCAAGAGATTTTATGATCCCGGCTTGTTCGATAATCGGGCTATCAACACTGAAAAAGCAGTCGTTGTCATTCTTGGCTTGTGCTTGAGGTTTGCCTCATTCGTTGATTTCGCGAGCGGATGCCCCGCCAGCGTCTCTTCTCATGCCATCGCCCTGGACGCGCCGTTGCATCAGGTTCGGGGTATTCGTGAACAATAATGTCGACAATCGCATCAAGTATCGTCATTTGCTGTGTTTTCTCGAGGTTTCCCGCCAGGGTAGTCTGGTACGCGCTGCTGAAGCATTGGCTGTCAGCCAGCCGGCGATTTCGAAGACGCTCCGGGAGCTGGAAGATGTGCTCGGGTCGAGCCTGTTCGACCGGGGCAAGAATGGCGTTACCTTGACCGCAGCGGGAAGCGCTTTCCTGCGTTATGCCGGACCTAGTGTCCAATCCTTGCGCGAAGGTGTACGCAGTTTGCGGGCCGGTGAGCATGAAGTGGGTATCGTGCGTGTTGGGGTGCTGTCCACGCTCGAAAGTTCGTTGATGCCGGAGGTGATTGAGTGCCTGCATGCCCAGCATGCAGCGCTGGTAATCAGTGTAGTCACTGGCTCGAGTGCGTATCTCCTGGAAAAGCTGCGTAGTGGCGAGTTGGATCTGGTGGTCGGCCGGGTGGCCGACAATGCGCCGCTCGAAGGTCTGACCTTCGAGCATCTTTATAGCGAATCGATGACGCTTGTCGTGCGTGCAGGGCATGTTTTACTAACGGGAGAGCTGAACCGGCTAGGCGATTTTCCTGTGGTGCTGCCGTTGGCGGGAAGTGCGCTTCGCCGTTGTGCTGATAATATTTTGGTTCAGTTGGGAATCAGTCTGCCCTTACGCCGCCTGGAAACCCTGTCGATCGCCCTCAGTCGTCATTATGTTTTTCAAAGCGATGCTGTCTGGGTGGCCCCTTTGGATGCTGTGCGGCAAGACTTGCAGAGTGAAAAACTGGTCGAACTGGATCTGAATTATAAAGAACCGGCAGGATCGGTCGGGATTTGCAGCAATTCATCGCTGCCCTTATCCCTGACTGCTCAGTGGTGCTGTGAAGCTTTACGCGCGTTCTCGGTAAGTTACCGCTGAAACCATGGCGAGGTTGATCGTGCATTGAGCGACAGCGAAGGCCTGGGGTCGATCAAAACAGTCACAAGTCTGGTGTAGCCAATAACGCCGGTGGCGTACCGATGGATGGCTCCGTGCCTCAATGTGTCGCTGTTCGCCAGTGGAATCAATATTCACTTGCAGACTCGTATCTCGAAGATGAATTCGAAGCCAATGTCAAGATCTGGTCCTGCGTTTGATGGACTGGAGCTATCGTCGAGAGACTTTACTGGTACGGCGCTTTGCAGGGCGAGAACGAGACTGTCTTCTTTGACTTCTAGGCCATTTTGAACTCCACCATCAAGGAATCTGCCGAATCGGTCGAACGGCAGGTCACCAGACACTTCCAGGCCATGTTGTCAGCCCGGGATTTCCGGGCCGACAGCGCTCAGCAAGCAGCTATCGAGGCATTGGCCCAATGGCTGGGTTCCTGGCTGCGCGGACGCCGGACACTGTTGCGTGTGCCTGCTGCCGGCGTCTATCTCTGGGGAGGTGTCGGGCGTGGCAAAAGTTTTGTCATGGATGCCTTTTTTTCTGCCATTCCCTTGCCAGCCAAGAGACGAGTGCATTTCCATGCTTTTCTGCGCGAGGTTCAAGTACGGTTGCGTGAGATAAGCGGGCAACCCGACCCTCTGGCATTGGTTGCCCGGCAAATCGCTGCGCAAACCCGGATTCTCTGCTTCGATGAATTCCATGTGCACGATATCGGCGATGCCGTGCTGCTCGGACGAATCCTGAAAATGCTGGTGGAGCATGATGTCGGCCTGGTAATGACTTCCAACTATGCTCCTTCAGGCCTTTGTCCGAATCCGCTGTACCGGGATCGCTTCAAGTCAGCCATCGCCTTGCTGGAAAAGCGTTTTAATGTGCTGCATGTGGATGGGGGCGAAGATTATCGTCAGCGGCCGGACATCGGTCAGTCTTGGGGACATTTCCGTGCATTGCGCTCTACCGAGGACAAGGACTGGCTAGGCCGGCAGTCGGGCCTGCATGCGGCAGCAGTCCAGGATGTGGTGATCCAAGTGAATCACCGGCCATTGCGCGTGCGGGCACATGATGCAGCAAGCGCCTGGCTGGATTTCGACGAGCTTTGCCGCGGCCCACGTTCCAGTGCCGACTTTCTCTGGCTCTGCCAGCGTTTCGAGCGGCTGGCCATCGGTGTGGTGCCGCGCCTGGATGGCGAAAGTATCGATGTACAGCAGCGTTTTCTCAATTTCATCGATATCGTCTACGACAGCGGGATTCATCTGCTACTTTTGGGCGAAACACATCTGGACGAGCTTCTCAGCGACGGAGCGCACACGGATTTTTCGCGGACGCACAGCCGCTTGCAGCAGCTTCGAATCACCGATGAGCTTTCTGGCGAGGCTTAGCCTGTGCTTTCGATCCTTGGTATCACTGCGCCGATCTTCATCATCATTGCCATTGGTTTCCTGGCTACTCGCTTTCATGTGATAAACCGCGAGCAGGCCCTTGGGACAGGGCGGTTCGTCATCAGCTTTGCGTTGCCGGCATTGGTGATAAGGGCCCTGCTGGCCAGCCCCATTCAGGAAGTCTTCGAGCTGAATTTTCTGCTGGCTTACGGCGCGGCCTCACAGGCTGTATTCTGGCTCGGGTTCGCGTTTTCCCGCTTTATTCGCAAAGATACGCTTGCCGGCAGTTCGCTGAGCGCCTTGGGCATGTCGGTATCCAACAGTGGTTTCATCGGTTATCCCATCGTTGCCATGGCCGTGGGCCATAGCGCTGCGGTCGCCTTGGCCCTGTGCATGCTGGTCGAAAACCTGCTGATGATCCCCATGGCGTTGGCTATGGCGGAGGTAGGTCACCAAAGCGGGGGTGGGCTTGGGCAATCCCTGAAAAACACCTTCGAGCGTCTATTGGGTAATCCCATCATTATTTCCATTTCGGTTGGGCTGTTCCTTTCGCTATTGGGTTGGCAACCCCCTGCAATCATCATGAAAGTGATCGATATGCTGGCCAATGCTTCTGCGCCGGTAGCGCTGTTCGTCATAGGTGCGAATCTGTATGGATTGAAAGGCGATGGGTTGCTTGCCGATGTGACTCAACTGGCTATCGGCAAGCTGATTCTCCACCCCTTGGCCGTATTGCTGTGCCTGTCGCAATTGCCGACTCTGGAACCGGATCTGTATACGGCTGCGGTGCTCTTTGCCTGTTCTCCTATGATGAGCATTTTCCCTATTCTTGGGCAGCGTTACGGCCTGGAAAGGCGCTGCGCTGCCACGTTGGTGGCGGCCACCGTGCTTTCCTTCCTGACTATCAGTTTCTTCGTGTGGGTAATGACCTGATTGGTTGAGCATTCGATTTTTCATAAGTATCGAGTCCCGGATATTGTTTCTGGCAAACCCGTTCGTTTTGGGCTTGCCCACGATCAAGCACGCCGCTGGCTGTGCGAAGTGCAGGGCGATGCGCCTGCGGTAGCCGAACACCGAAATCTTTCTTGTCGAGGATGATCCTATGCCTGCTGTAAGAATTGCTGATGGCGACCTGAACTACCGTTTCGATGGTCCGAACGATGCGCCGGTACTGTTGCTCTCCAACTCGCTGGGTACCAATCTTTCTATGTGGGATGTGCAGATTCCTGCCTTCAGCGAGCATTTGCGTGTGCTGCGTTATGACACACGCGGCCATGGTGGATCGCTGGTCACTCCCGGGGCTTACAGTATCGACCAGCTGGGCCGCGACGTGCTGGCTATGCTGGATGCTCTGAAGATCCAGACATTCAACTTCTGCGGGCTGTCTATGGGCGGCCTGATCGGCCAGTGGCTGGGTATCAATGCCGGCGAGCGACTGGACAAGCTGGTGTTGTGCAATACCGGTGCGAAAATCGGTACTGATGAAATCTGGAATGAGCGGATCGACAGTGTTCAGGCTGGTGGCGGCCATGCCATGCGCAATTTGCGCGATGCCTCTATTGGCCGCTGGTTCACCCCGGCCTTTGCTGAGGCGAAACCGGAGGATGCCGGGGCCATTGCCGACATGATCGCCGCCACGTCGCCACAAGGGTATGCTGCCAATTGTGCGGCTGTGCGCGACGCCGATTTCCGTGAGCAAATCGGTACGATCACGGCACCAACCCTGATCGTGTGTGGCAGCCATGATCCAGTCACTACCCTCGAGCACGGTCGCTTCATGCAGGAGCGCATTCCCGGTGCGCAATTGATCGAACTGGAGACCGCACACCTGTCCAATGTCGAAGCACGAGATGACTTCACGCATCCTGTGCTGGCTTTCCTGCGTAGCTGAATTCACAGAAGCGGCCAACGCCACCCACCTTCCACTTGATCAAAGAGGTTTGGAACGAGCAGGGCGTATAACGAGCGGCAATTTCCCCGCACCCATGATTTCGACCGGCCCGGCTCGTTGCACTGCCCTGCTGCGAACATTCCGTTAAGCTTGGTAAGCTCGACCCGGTGGTTCATATTGTCGCAGCATCAGCCGTGATGTCGGCGCGCCGCCCATTGATACAGTCAGAATTTCGAAGGATAGGATAATGAAAATACCAGCTACGCCGTTGACTACACCCCAGCGGCCGCTCATGGGCATCCTGCTGATCATTCTGGCAACCTTCCTGTTTTCCAGCCACGATGCGCTATCGAAATATTTGAGTAGTATCTATCCAATCATCATGGTGGTCTGGGTGCGTTATGTGGTGCATTCCCTGCTGATGGCCTGTTTCTTCCTGCCAAAATCAGGCCTGCGTCTGTTGCGCACCAAGCGTCCAGGCATGCAGGTGCTGCGTGCCTTCTGCCTGCTGGGTACCAGCCTGTTTTTCACGTCCGGCCTGCGCTACATTCCGCTGGCCGAGGCGACTGCCGTCAACTTCCTCGCGCCGTTGTTCGTCACGGCGCTTTCGGTGCCCTTTTTGGGCGAGCCGGTCAGCCGCGGCCAGTGGCTGGCGGTACTGGTTGGATTCGTCGGCGTGATGATCGTGGTCCACCCCGGCGGAGCCTTGTTCACTCCGGCGATCCTGTTTCCACTCGGCTCGGCACTATGTTTCAGCTTTTATCAGTTGCTCACACGCAAACTCAGTGCCCATGACGGCCCGGCTACCAGTAATTTTCTCTCGGGTCTGTGTGCCACTGCCGTGATGAGCATACTGGTGCCGTTCTACTGGGTAACCCCGAGTTACGAATATCTCGTACCAATGCTGGCGCTCGGCTTTTGCGGAATGTTCGCTCACCTGCTCCTGACTCAGGCTTTTCGCCATGCCGCTCCCGCCCTGCTGGCGCCGTTTACCTATTGCCAGATCGTCTTCGCCGGTCTGCTTGGCGCCGTGATCTTCGCGCATGTGCCGGATTTCGTGTCGCTGTTCGGCATTCTGGTGATCTGCCTGAGTGGCTTTGCCGCCGCCTGGCAGCAACGTAAACCCCTGCCGATCCCTGAAACGCCGGATGCTGCTGTTTCGAACACCATGCAGAGTAAAGGGGAAGTAGGGTAAAACGCCAGCTTTCGCCACCTGGCCAATTAGGCTCACTGGTTCGTCAGTCATTTGTGAATAATCGTTTCACCTCGGCTTCTGGTATTGATTGGTGGACCATGTACGCTTAGCCATTGAACCGAACCGAAGCAGAGGCTTCGTTACTACGCCGCGCTATCGACCAGGAGTCAAAGCATGCATCGCTCGATCGCTACTGTTTCTTTGAGCGGAACCCTTCCGGAAAAGCTCGAAGCCGTTGCCGCCGCCGGTTTCGATGGTGTCGAGATCTTCGAGAACGATCTGTTGTACTACTCAGGCAGTCCGCGCGATGTTCGCCGTCTGTGCGAGGATCTTGGGATTGCGATCACCCTGTTCCAGCCTTTTCGTGACTTTGAAGGATGTCGCCGCGATCGCTTGCAGAAGAACCTCGATCGCGCCGAGCGTAAGTTCGATGTGATGCAGGAACTGGGCACGGATCTGGTCCTGGTCTGCAGCAATGTCGCTGTCGATTCCCTGGGCGAGCAGGAAATCCTCGTCGATGACCTGCGCCAACTGGCCGAGCGCGCCGGCGCTCGCAACCTGCGTATCGGCTACGAAGCATTGGCCTGGGGACGCCACGTCAATACCTGGCAGCAGGTCTGGAGCATCGTGAAGCAGGCCGACCATCCGGCGCTCGGCGTGCTACTGGACAGCTTTCATACCCTTTCGCTCAAGGGTGATCCCAGCGCTATCGCCGATATTCCTGGCGACAAGATATTCTTCGTGCAGATGGCCGATGCGCCGATCCTGGCCATGGACGTGCTGGAATGGAGTCGACACTTTCGCTGCTTCCCGGGGCAGGGCGAATTCGATCTGGCCGGTTTTCTCGCGCCGATCCTCAAGAGTGGCTACACTGGCCCGCTGTCCCTGGAAATCTTCAACGATGGCTTCCGCGCCGCGCCGCCGCGGGCCAATGCCGCTGACGGGCTACGTTCCTTGCTGTACCTGGAAGAAAAAACCCGCAAGCTGCTGAAAAAAGACCCTGTCCCGCCGGCGAACCTCGACATTCTCTATAATCCGGTGCAGGCCAGCCGCTACGAAGGTGTCGAATTCCTTGAATTCGCTGTCGACGAGGCACAGGGTGCCAAGCTGGCCGGCTGGTTGGAGCATCTCGGCTTCGCGCAGGTAGGTAAGCACCGTTCCAAGGATGTCAGCCTGTTACGCCAGGGTGGCATCAACATCGTGCTCAATGCCGAGCCCTATTCTTTTGCGCACAATTTCTACGCAGCCCATGGCCCGTCGCTGTGTGCCACCGCGTTCCGCGTCAAGGATGGTCATGCGGCGCTGGAGCGTGCCCGGGCTTTCAAGGGGCAGCCTTTCCGCGGCCTGCTGGGTCCCAACGAGCGCGAAATTCCTGCTGTGCGGGCGCTGGATGGCAGTCTCATCTACTTGGTCGAGCATGGCGAACCCGGCCAGACTATTTACGATAGCGACTTCATCCTGAACGAGAAGGCGATCCCTGGCGGCAGCCTGAGCAGTATCGATCATCTGGCCATGGCCGTGCCGGCCGATACGCTCGACAGCTGGGTCCTGTTCTATAAAAGCCTGTTCGATTTCGCCGCCGACGACGAAGTCGTGCTGCCCGATCCCTATGGCCTGGTAAAAAGCCGGGCGATCCGCAGCCTGTGCAGCAGTATCCGCCTGCCGCTGAATGTTTCGGAAAACCGCAACACGGCCATTTCCCATGCCTTGTCCAACTATCGAGGCTCCGGCGTGCATCACATTGCCTTTGCCTGCGAGAACATCTTTACCGAGGTCAGTCGAGCCAAGGATGCCGGCCTTCCGCTGCTGGAAATTCCGCTGAATTACTACGACGACCTCGCGGCGCGCTTCGATTTCGACGACGAGTTCCTCAGCGAACTGGCCTACTATAACGTCCTGTACGACCGTGATGCTCAGGGTGGCGAACTGTTCCATGTCTACACTGAGCCTTTCGAGGATCGCTTCTTCTTCGAAGTCCTGCAGCGCCGAAATGGCTATGTAGGGTATGGCGCGGCAAACGTGGCGGTGCGGCTGGCTGCGCTGGCCAAGGTGCGCAGCGGTGTCTCGACGCCTGTCAGGCTCTAGGGCGTGTCATCAATTGCCACTCCGTTGCGCCGGAGCCGTATTTTGCGCAGGGCAAGGCGTGAGGAGAGACGTTTGGTCATTCCAAATGAACGACGAGCAACGCCGCACTGCGCAAAATACGGCCCGTCCCTTCGGGTTGCGGCTGAACACGGGCCAGGCGGCAACGCAATCGGGGTGGCAATTGATGACACGCCCTAATGCCATGAACGGATATCCTGCCCTGTGCGTTGGTGCTGCAAGTGGTCCCTGCTGCAAGCAGCAAAAAGCAATATTGCCTTGTTGAATGATGGAGCCTCGATGACAACGACAAGATCGGGAGCGCTGGCCCCCCATGCACGCCGGATTGCTCTGTTGGTTGCCAGTGCGTTTTTCATGGAAAACCTCGACGCCACGGTGATCGTCACGGCCCTGCCGCAGATGGCCGACTCCTTCGGCGTGAACGCGGTGGACGTGAGCATCGGCATCACCGCCTATGTGCTGACCGTCGCGATCTTCATCCCGGCCAGCGGCTGGGTGGCGGATCGTTTCGGCCACCGATCGGTATTCAGCGCGGCGATCGCTTTGTTCACGTTGGCCTCAATTCTCTGTGCCTGTTCGACCAGTCTCTGGGTGTTCACTGGCGCACGCGTATTGCAAGGACTTGCCGGTGCGATGATGGTGCCGGTCGGCCGGCTGGCGGTGCTCAATAACACGCCGAAGGACGATCTGGTAAAAGCCATCGCCTATCTCACCTGGCCAGGGCTGACTGCACCGGTACTGGGGCCGCCCATTGGCGGCTTTATTACGACCTATGCTTCTTGGCACTGGATTTTTTTGCTCAATGTGCCGCTTGGTCTGATCGCCCTGGTGCTGGCCTGGCGGCTGATTCCCGCCAATGCTGGTAGCATCGTCCGTGCCCAGTTCGATACTACAGGTTTCGTCCTTTGCGCATTGGCCTGTCTGGGACTGCTTTACAGCCTGGAAAAAATCGGCCAGGACGTTGCGGCCTGGCCTTTTCCCTTGGCCTTGCTGGTCGCCGGAGGTGTGCTGGGGGGCGTTCTGTTTCGCCACTGCCGACGGCATCCTGCGCCGCTGCTGCGTTTCGACAATTTCAACGTGACCACCTATGCCGTCACTATCTTCGGCGGTTCGGTATTCCGGGCCATGGTCAGTGCCATGCCATTTCTGCTGCCGCTGATGTTCCAACTTGGTTTCGGTTATGACGCCTTTACTTCCGGCTTGCTGGTGCTGACGCTATTCGCCGGTAATATCGGCATGAAACCCATGACCGGCTGGGTACTGCGCAACTACGGTTTTCGCCAGTCGCTTCTCGCCAGCGTGCTGATCCTGGCCGCGACCGTGTTCGCCTGCGCGTTTTTTACCCAGGACACGCCGCTGTTCATCCTGCTGCCGGTTCTACTGTTATCCGGCATGGCTCGTTCCATGGGCTTCACTGTCTACGCCACCATGGCTTTCGCCGACATACCCAAGGATAGGATGACTGGTGCGAACACGTTGTTCAGCATGGCGCAGCAGTTCGCCTTCGGCCTCGGCGTGGCCATCGCGGCCATTCTGCTGCGCCTGGGCGAGACCTTCGACAGTGGCACTGGCCACCAGCTCGGGCATTTCCACTTTGCCTGGGTCGTGATCGGCATTCTGACCCTGCTGTCTCTAGTCGATGGCATGCGGCTACCAGTGAATGCCGGCGCGGCGGTGAGCGGACATGGAAAGCCGCGGGCCAATTGATCTGTAACCGGAGTTTTTTCTCAAGCGCTGTGGCTGGACTCATCCTGCCGCGAGCCATTTCGAGCACACCCCATGAATTCATTACTTGAACTCGACGGGCTCGGCTTCGCCTGGCCCGGCCAAGCGGAACTGCTGGATATTCCTGAATTTCGTCTCGTGCGGGGTGAAACTCTATTCCTCCGGGGGCCGAGCGGTAGCGGCAAGACTACTCTGCTGGGGCTGCTCGGTGGTGTGCAACGGGCCAGCCGGGGCAGGGTCCGCCTGCTCGAAGAAGACCTTGGCCGGCTTTCTTCCGGGGCGCGTGATCGTTTTCGTGCCAACCATATCGGCTACATTTTCCAGCAGTTCAACCTACTGCCATTTCTGTCAGTACGGGAAAACGTCGAGCTGCCTTGCCGTTTCTCCAGGTTGCGTGCCGCGCACGCCTGCCAGCGTCATGGTAGCGTGGAAAAAGCTGCCGTGACGTTGCTTGAACATCTTGGTTTGAGCGCTGAACTGCAGGGGCGACGGGCCGACAGTTTATCCATTGGGCAGCAGCAGCGGATTGCTGCCGCTCGTGCCTTGATCGGTCAGCCTGAACTGGTGATTGCCGACGAGCCCACATCGGCCCTGGACGCCGACACCCGTGAGGCTTTTTTACAATTGCTGTTCGGTGAATGCCGAGCGGCGGGTGCCAGCCTGCTGTTCGTCAGCCATGACCAGAGCCTGGCACCATTGTTCGACCGCAGCCTGTCATTAGTTGAGCTCAATCGAGCGCACGCCGAAGATCATTGCAACATTTTGTAGACGCTGTTTCGGTTTTTTATCCACTTTTCGTTCAAAAGCCTCCTTACTTATGCATCTTCTGCGTCTTGCTCTGGCTAGCCTGGCCAATCGCCGTTTCACCGTATTGCTAACCGTATTCGCCGTTGCTCTTTCGGTGACCCTGCTGCTGGCCGTTGAGCGGATACGCAGTGAAGCGCGAGTCAGTTTCGCCAGTACTATCAGTGGTACCGATCTGGTCGTTGGAGCGCGCTCCGGCCCAGTCAACCTGCTGCTCTATTCGGTTTTCCGTATCGGCAATGCCACCAGCAATATCCGCTGGGATAGTTTCCTGCACTATGCCGAGCACCCTCGGGTGAGCTGGGCAATTCCCTTGTCACTGGGCGATTCACATCGTGGTTATCGCGTGCTCGGTACCAACCAGGTCTATTTTGAACACTATCACTACGGGCACGGCCAGCCATTGCGGCTAGCCGAAGGGCGTGCCTTCGCTGACGATCCGTTCGAAGTTGTACTTGGCGCCGAGGTGGCTCAGGCGCTGCACTACCGGCTAGGTGAGCACATCGTGCTGGCCCACGGTGTCGCCACTGTCAGTCTGGTGCAGCACGACGACAAGCCCTTCACCGTGGTTGGCGTACTGGCGCGTACCGGCACGCCGGTGGATCGCACCCTGCATATTTCCCTCGCCGGAATGGAGGCCATCCATATCGACTGGCACAGCGGCATGCCGGCTCAAGGCACGGCCAGAATCAGTGCCGACGAGTCTCGCCGGCGGGACCTGACGCCCAAGGCTATCACTGCTTTCCTGCTGGGGCTGGACAGCAAGATCGCTACCTTCACGCTGCAGCGCGAGATTAATGACTATCAGGGCGAGCCCTTGCTGGCGATTTTGCCCGGTGTTGCCTTGCAAGAGCTGTGGAGTCTGATGGGGACGGCAGAAAAGGCGCTGTTCGTTGTCTCGTTGTTTGTCGTCCTAACGGGCCTGATTGGTATGCTTACCGCAATCCTGGCCAGTCTCAACGAGCGCCGTCGGGAAATGGCCATTCTCCGTTCAGTAGGGGCGCGGCCCTGGCATATCGCTGGGTTGTTGATTTTCGAATCCACTTTTCTAGCGCTCGCCGGCGTGTCTTTCGGGTTGGCCCTGTTGTACTTTGGCATCGTTATAGCCCGAGGTTATCTGCAAGCCAATTACGGCCTGTATCTGCCGCTGGCTTGGCCGAACCTTCACGAATGGATACTGCTCGGTGGAATTCTGCTGGCTGCCCTGTTAATGGGCTGTCTGCCAGCCTGGCGTGCCTATCGGCAATCGCTGGCCGATGGATTGTCTATTCGCCTATGAGTGAGTATCCACTGATGATGCGCCTTCTATTGTTGCATGTGGTTTTGCTGCTGAGCATGCCTGCCTGGGCGCAGGAGATCCGTGAGTTGTCCTGGAGCGAGATGGTTCCGCAAGGCAGCATGCCGGCAGAGATACCTATGGCGATCCACGAAGCGGGAGAAGAGGCGCCAGCCGCCATCCAGCAACTGCCGAATGCTCCAGTCGTACCTGAGCTGACTGGTGCCTGGGTCAAGCTGCCGGGGTATATCGTGCCGCTGGAAACAGACAGTAATGGCCGGGTCATCGAATTCTTCCTGGTGCCGTATTTCGGGGCCTGTATTCATGTACCGCCACCGCCTTCGAACCAGATCGTACATGTCAGCAGCGAGCCTGGCGTGGTTCAGGAGGCGCTTTACCAGCCATATTGGATTGAAGGCCGGTTGAAGGTCGAACTGAGCCGGCACGAACTGACCACAGCCGGCTACGCGATGCAGGCCGAGAAGATCTATGTGTATGAATTGCCCGAGGGCAATTGAAGTCCAGTACCGCGTGATATTCCGTACTGCTCAGCAAGGGGCGGCAATACGCAGTCCAGGCTTTACTTCTTCGGCAATGTAGTAGCCGGCTCGTTTATGTGCGGAAAAATTCTGCTATGGTTGTTAACTCTTGGAATTTATGACAATCAGGAGAACATCATGCGGATATCTTTTGCTCACGCTCTGCTGCTGACTACTACCATTGCGCTGGCAGCTTGCGACAAGCCGGCTCAGCCCAAGGCTCCGGAAGTTAATCCGCCACAACAACAAGATATCGAACAAAAGCCGGCTGCCCCTGCCAGCGAAGTGCCGTCGACTCCAGGTACTGCCAACCCCGCTGAGCAAACTCCCGCTGCGCCTGTTGGAGAACCCGCAGCTCCGCAACAGCACTGATCTTCTTTGCCCGCTGCCTGTCTGAGCTCCTTCTTCTGAAAGCTGGTTGGAGGAGTGAAAGGCCTGGCCAGGTTCCATAGTGTTCCTGGCCGTCATACCTGAAGCCTCTGTAGTGTGATCGTGTTCATTACTTGTCCCCTGAATTTCGTTCGTTGTTTTAATTTTGACTGAATCGCTTTATTGGCTTGACGGTAGTTTGAGATGCTGTATTATGCGCCTCCCGCAGGCAGCTGGTTAGCCCAGCAGTCAGCGGCAAGCAATTGAGTAGAAAACGAAA
>NZ_JACHXI010000017.1 GCF_014191985.1 Azomonas macrocytogenes | reverse complement strand
TCTTGAGCACCGACTACCTCTTCTGAGGCAGCGGCCGGAGCGCCTGCCGCAGCGCTCCGGGCGTGGCGGAACCGGCGTTTCCTGAGAGGAACGCCGGAGCCTGTAGTAATCATTTCTGCGCTATTTGCTGCATAACGCTTCAAGATAAGCAATATTTGCCTTATTTGATCATATTCTTTACCAGCCCTGCGCAAGCGAATCCTGAAACCAAGTGGATAGGCTGTTTCAAGGAAAGGACTGTGGCGATTATTGGTGGTAAGTCATGCCTTGCTAGTCTAGCGGTGGAAACCGCTTGTAATTGGTCAAGTGGTCGATAACAGACTCTAGACCCGCGTACCGTTTTTCTGCTTATGATTGCATTGCAAAGCCGATTTCTTTTCGAGATATAACTGAAACCGGTTTCAGTGCAGCCATACAAAAATAGCGGTACCCAATAATTACAAAAAGGTCGTCTTCCATGTACCAACGCGTTCATTCGCATTCCCTATCTATCACTGGGCGTCTGTCCCGTTCCCTTATGGTTCCGTTGCTGGCCTTTTCCGGAGGCTTATCGAGCTCTTTTGCCCAGGCCGAATTCCTGGGGGATTCGAAAGCCAGCCTGACGTTGCGTAACTTCTACATCAACCGCGACTTCAAGCATAACGATGCTACGCGCAGCAAAGCCCAGGAATGGACCCAGAGCTTCATCTTCAACTACCAGTCCGGCTACACCGAGGGGGTGGTCGGCTTCGGCCTCGACGTCCTGGGGATGCAGGCCTTCAAGCTCGATGGCGGCCGGGGCACCGGCGGCACCCAGCTGTTGCCGCTGGACAAGGACGGCAAACCGGTCGACCGCTTCGGCCGGATCGCCGTGTCCGGCAAGATGAAATTCTCCAACACCGAACTGCGCACGGGCGAATGGTCCGTGGTGCTGCCGATCCTGCGTTCCGACGACGGTCGCTCGTTGCCCCAGACCTTCCGGGGCAGCATGATCACCTCGCGGGAAATCCAGAACCTGAGCCTCTACGCCGGCCACATCACCGGTAACAGCCCGCGTGATGACAGCAGCATGGAAGACATGGCGCTCGTGGGCACCAACCCGGTGACCAGCAGGGCCAAGTCCGACCGCTTCGACTTCGGCGGCCTCGAATATGCCTTCAACGACAAGCGCACCAGCGTCGGCGTGTGGTATGCGCGTCTGAAGGACATCTACAAGCAGCGCTATTTCCAGCTCGTACACAGCCAGCCGATCGGCGAAGGGCTGTCGCTCAACGCCAACATCGGCTACTTCGATGGCGAGGACGATGGCGATGCCCTGCAAGGCCACCTGGACAACCACACCCTGAGCGGCCTGTTCTGGGCCAAGGCGGGTTTCCACACCGTCTACCTCGGCCTGCAACGGATCAGTGGCGATACCAAGTGGCTGCGAGTCAACGGCACCAGTGGCGGAACATTGGCCAACGACAGCTTCAACGGCAGCTACGACAACGCCCGCGAACGTTCCTGGCAGTTGCGCTACGACTATGACTTCGCGGGCCTGGGACTACCGGGTCTGACCTTGATGACGCGCTATATCAAGGCCCACAACGTGCGGATCGGCACGGTCAGAAATGGCGAGGAGTGGGGCCGGGAAACGGAACTGGCCTATGTGGTGCAGAGCGGTTCGGCGAAGAACCTGACCCTGCGCTGGCGTAACACGACCCGACGTGCGGACTGGGGCAACAACAACCAGTTCAACGAGCAACGCATTATCGTCAGTTACCCCATGTCGCTGTTCTAGTGTCGTGACACGTTTGCTATGACGGCATGGGCGCACTGCCATCGGTGCTCAGGGCTAGGCGCAGGCCACTAACCAGACTTGGCTGTCTTGGCAAGGCGAGCCATGCCGTGATGGGCGGCGAGAACAAGTGAGAACCGTCATATCCGCTGTGGCGTGACACTCAGCAGCTGTCTTTTCGGGAAATATTTGCAGGCAGATGTTCATGCCTGTCTTTCAGGCGTAGTCCGAAACGGACTACGTCCTGCCATTTCGTTTCTTCCCTGGTGATGTGCGATCCCACAGATCACTTCTGTTTAAAAATCGACCAATCACTGCTTATCCTATAATATGGGATTTATTCTCACATATTGAAACCAATTGAACTCTGGTTTAAGGTTTCTTCAACAGGAGATTTTCCATGCTCGATAACAACAATATTCCCACTGGCGCCCAAGCCCTGTTTCGGGGGTTGGCTGTAATCGATGCAGTCGCACAAGGTGCCGGTAGTTTGCAGGCCATCGGCGCGCATATCGGTTGTACACGTAGCACCACTCACCGTCTGGTTGCTGCACTGGTACAAGCCGGTTACCTGCGTACTAGTCAGAATGGGTATCTACTCGGCGCGAAATTAATCGAGCTGGGTTTCAAGGCTCGCGAACAGATGCCTTTGGCCAAGATTGCGCTGCCGCATCTGCAGCACCTGTCGCAACAGATTCAGGACACTATCCATCTCGGTGTGCGTGAAGGCAGCGATGTGCTCTATATCGAAAAGCTACCGGGCGCTCGGGGTTTGGAGATGCGTTCGCGGGTTGGTTTGCGTATGCCACTGGCGCTCACCGGCGTTGGCAAGGCACTCATGCTCGATCTCGCCGAAGCGGACTGGCAAGCACTGTATGCCGAGGGATTGGAACGCCGCACCGGCCTGACTGGGCTGCGCGAGCAGTTCACACCCTGGGTGGATTACTGCGCACAGATGCGCGAATACGTAGCGGCCGGCAGCAGCCTTGATCTTGAGGAAAACGAGTTGGGCGTGCGCTGCGTAGCCGCACCGATCCGTGATGCCGGTGGTGCCATCGTGGCCGCGCTTAGTGTGGCCGGTGCCATTCCCTATATGCCGGAAGCGCGCTTGCGCGACCTGCGTCCCGAGGTGATCGAGTGCGCTCGGGCCATCTCTTACGAACTGGGCTGGAACCAACCATGAGTGATTTCGATACTCCGTATCTGATTGGCCTCGATTGGGGCACTTCTTCACTGCGTGCCTATCTGCTGGGGGAGGGCGGTCGTGTATTACAGACCCGTGCCGAGCCCTGGGGCATCCTGCATGTGCCGGATGGCAATTTCCCGCGTGCCTTTGCCACCTTGGTTGGTGACTGGCGCACGCGTTGGCCCGACCTGCCGGCCATTGCCGCGGGCATGATCGGCAGTGCTCAGGGCTGGCAAGAAGTGCCTTATGTGGAATGCCCGGCGGATGCCGCACGGCTGGTTTCGGGGCTACAGCGAATTGCTAGTGGCGATGGCCGTTTCCTCTATCTGGTGCCGGGAGTGCTGGACGGCAGCCCTTTGCCGAATGTCTTGCGTGGCGAAGAAACCCAATTGTTCGGTGCCTTACAGTTGCTGCCGGAACTGGCTGCCGAAGCCTTGCTGGTCTTGCCAGGTACCCATTCGAAATGGGTAACGGTTACGGACAGCGCTATCCGCCATTTTGCCACCTACATGACCGGCGAGCTGTTTGCCGTACTGCGCGACCACTCCATTCTCGGTCGACCAGCACGGGAACAGGATAGCCGTGCTTCGCCCGCGGCCTTTGTACGCGGGTTGGATGTCGCACGCGAAAAGCCGGTTGCCGGCAGCCTGTTCAGTACGCGCAGCCTGGTATTGACCCGGCGCCTGGCGGTCGAGGAAAGCCTCGACTATCTGTCGGGGCTGCTGATTGGCGAAGAGCTGCGCTGTGCACTGGATACGCTGGGTAACGCTTGCCCGCCGCTGGTGCTGATCGGCGACGGCGTACTTTGCCAGCGTTACCGCGAGGCCTTGCTGCATTTTGGCGTGGATAACGTCCGCATTCTCGAACAGGCCGGTAGCGCCGGGCTCTGGCGAATCGCCAGCGACGCCGGCCTGCTTGCCACCACACCCTCCGTTTCTCCCAGGAGTGCCAACTATGCTTGACAGCTGCATGCGCCAATTACCACTGGTAGCCATTTTGCGCGGGATCACACCTGACGAAATTCTGCCGGTCGGTCAGGTTCTGTACGACGCCGGGTTTCGCCTGATCGAAATTCCCTTGAACTCGCCACAGCCGCTGGAAAGCATCCGCCTGCTGGCCTCCGAACTGGGTGAGCGCTGTCTGGTCGGGGCCGGCACTGTGCTCCAGACGACTCAGGTCGAACAGGTCGCAGCGGTCGGTGGCCGGCTGATCGTGATGCCGCACAGTGATGCGCGAGTCATTCGCGCGGCCAAGAGCGCTGGCCTGTTCTGCGCTCCCGGCGTGGCCACTCCGAGCGAGGGGTTCGCCGCCCTGGAAGCCGGTGCCGATGCGCTCAAACTGTTCCCCGCCGAGCAGATTGCACCAACGGTAGTGAAAGCCTGGCGCGCGGTGTTCGCCCGCGATATTGCCTTGCTGCCGGTCGGTGGTGTCGCCCCGGACAACATGCAGCCTTACCTGGATGCTGGTGCCAGTGGTTTTGGCCTGGGTTCGGCGTTGTACAAACCGGGTATGACGGCCGAGCAAGTTGCGGGACAGGCTGCTGCCTTCGTCGCTGCCTGGCGACGTTTGCAAGGCTGAACGAACGTTATCTCAAGAAAACGACAACCGATATTCCGAAAACCCATGGCAGAGAGCCCTGCCATCCAATAACAAGAGGCAAACGATGAAAATCACCCGACTCACTACCCATATCGTGCCGCCGCGCTGGCTGTTTCTGAAAATCGAGACTGACGAAGGCATCGTCGGTTGGGGCGAACCTATCGTTGAAGGGCGTGCGCATAGTGTGGCCGCGGCCGTCGAAGAGCTGTCCGACTACTTGATCGGCAAAGACCCGCGACTGATCGAGGATCACTGGAACGTGCTCTATCGCGGCGGCTTCTACCGTGGCGGCCCCATCCATATGAGTGCGCTGGCCGGCATCGACCAGGCGCTCTGGGATATCAAAGGCAAGGATCTCGGGGTACCGGTACATGCGCTGCTCGGTGGCCAGTGTCGCGAACGCATCAAGGTCTACTCCTGGATCGGTGGTGATCGCCCGGCCGATGTGGCGCGTGCCGCGCGGGAAGTGGTCGGCCGCGGTTTCACCGCCGTGAAGATGAATGGCACCGAGGAGCTACAGTTCGTCGACTCCTTTGCCAAGATCGATGCGGCGATCGCCAACGTGGCGGCAGTGCGTGAAGCGGTGGGGCAGGATATCGGCATCGGCGTGGACTTCCATGGCCGAGTGCATAAGCCGATGGCCAAGATCTTGGCCAGGGAACTGGAACCTTACCGGCTGATGTTCATCGAGGAGCCAGTGCTCAGTGAGAACTACGAGGCACTGCGTGATATTCGCGAGCATACGTCCACGCCTATCGCGCTGGGCGAACGGCTGTTCTCGCGCTGGGACTTCAAGCGGGTGCTGGCCGACGGATTTGTCGACATCATCCAGCCTGATCCTTCGCACTCCGGCGGCATTACCGAAACGCGCAAGATCGCTGCCATGGCCGAAGCCTACGACGTCGCCCTGGCGCTACATTGCCCGCTGGGACCGATTGCCCTGGCGGCCAACCTGCAACTGGATGCGGTTTGCTACAACGCGTTCATCCAGGAGCAGAGCCTGGGTATCCACTACAACGAAAGCAACGACATCCTCGACTACCTGGTCAAGCCGGAAGTGTTTGCCTATCGCGACGGTTTTGTCGATATCCCCCAGGGCCCGGGGTTGGGTATCGAAGTCAACGAGGAGTATGTGCTGGAGCGCGCCGACTTCGGTCACCGCTGGCGCAACCCGATCTGGCGGCATGCTGACGGCAGTGTTGCCGAGTGGTAGACGCCCCGTAGCAGTCGGCAGGTTGGCCTGCTATCGCTGATAGTCGTTTTCTCCATTGATACAGCTAGTGCTCTCGACGCCTGTCGTTCGGGAGCATGGGTCAGACGCCATGCCAAACAATAATATTGCAGCCGTGGTCAGCAGCCAGGCTTCGTCGCGTTCGCGCTTTTTCATTATGCTGTTGTTGTTCGTCACCGTGGTGATCAACTATCTGGATCGCAGCAACCTCGCCATTGCTGCTCCGCATCTGTCGGAGGACCTGGGCATCGATCCGGTGAAGATGGGGGTGGTTCTCTCTGCCTTCGGCTGGACCTATGCCGCCATGCAGATTCCCGGTGGCTGGCTGATTGACCGGGTACCGCCCCGTCTGTTGTACGCCCTGGCCATCGGCCTGTGGTCGCTGGCGACCGTACTGCTCGGCTTTGTCGGTAACTTCATCGGGTTGTTTGTCCTGCGCCTGGTGGTTGGTGCGCTGGAAGCACCCTCCTATCCGCTCAATAACCGTGTGGTTACCACCTGGTTTCCGGAAAGCGAGCGTGCTTCGGCGATTGGCTTCTACACGTCAGGGCAGTTCGTCGGCCTGGCTTTCCTTACCCCGGTGCTGATCTACCTGCAGCAGACCTTCGGCTGGCAGATGGTGTTTTTCATCACAGGTGGCATCGGCATCCTTTGGGCGTTGGTGTGGTATGCCGTGTACCGTGAACCCGCCGACTTCCACTTGACCAATGATGCCGAGCGGAATCTGATCCGCGAAGGCGGTGGGTTGGTTGATCTGGGTCAGCGCAAGCCCCAAAGCAAGCGTTTCGATTGGAAAGATCTGTGGTTCGTGCTGAACAAGCGCAAACTGTGGGGCTTGTATCTCGGTCAATACGCCTTGACCTCGACCCTGTGGTTTTTCCTGACTTGGTTCCCCACCTACTTGGTGACATACCGGGGCATGGATTTCATCAAGGCCGGCTTTCTCGCCTCGTTGCCCTTTCTCGCGGCTTTCTGCGGGGTAATCTGCTCGGGGCTGCTGTCCGATTGGCTGGTGCGTCGCGGGTTGTCCTTGGGGCTGGCCCGCAAGATCCCGATCATCAGCGGCCTGCTGGTTTCCACCAGCATCATCGGCGCCAATTATGTCGACTCGCCAAGCTGGATCATTTTCTTCCTGGCCCTGGCGTTCTTCGGTAACGGTCTGGCCTCGATCACCTGGTCGCTGGTTTCGGCACTGGCTCCGGAACGGCTGCTTGGCCTGACCGGTGGTGTCTTCAACTTCATCGGTAACCTGTCGGCAGTCAGTGTGCCGATCGTCATCGGCCTGCTGGTACAGGGCAACGACTTTACCCCTGCTATCACCTATATCGCCGGCATGGCTCTGCTGGGCGCGCTTTCATACGGTGTCGTGGTTGGCAAGGTGGAGCGACTCAAGGAAGCGTAAAGCGATTTCTACTTTTCAGATGCTCATAACGACAACAAAAGGATCTTTTCATGACGAGTACTCTGTCGAACGACAGCTTGCATGCCAGCACTATGGGCCGGCTCAATCTGAAGTTGATTCCCTTTCTGATGCTGCTGTACCTGATCGCCTATATCGACAAGGCGAATATCTCGGTGGCGGCCCTGCAGATGAACGCCGATCTCGGACTGACTGCCCAGATGTATGGCGTTGGTGTCGGGCTGTTTTTCGTGACTTACATTCTGCTGGAAGTACCCAGTAACCTGATTCTCTCGCGGGTCGGTGCCCGCCGCTGGATCGCCCGTATCATGATCACCTGGGGGATAGTCGCCGCCGGCATGAGTCTGGTGCAGAACGCCAATCAGTTGTATGTCATGCGGCTATTGCTGGGCGCGGCGGAGGCCGGTTTCACGCCGGGCATCATCTATTATCTGTCGCAGTGGTATCCGCGCAGTGATCGGGCTCGGGCGATGTCGTTCTTCTATATCGGTGCAGCACTGGCCTCGGTGATCGGCATGCCCTTGTCGGGCGCATTCCTGCATCTTGACGGGATCTTGGGTGTGGCTGGCTGGCGCTGGCTGTTCCTGCTCGAAGGCCTGCCGGCTGCCATACTCGGTATCGTGGTGCTGCGCTATCTGCCGGATTCGCCCGAAACTACCCATTGGCTCGACGCTGCACAGAAGAATTGGCTGACTCGTACGCTGGCAGCCGAGCAGGAAAAAACCCCGATCTCCCATCACGATGCCTGGCATGTGGCTTTCCGTAGCCGGCAGGTCTGGCTGCTCAGCCTGTTCTGGTTGCTGCAGGCCTTCGGCACCATTGGCATCACTCTATTCCTGCCGTTGATCGTGCATTCGATCTCCGGGCAGGGCAATTTCATCGTCAGCCTGCTGTCGGCCCTGCCATTCCTGTTCGCTTGCCTGTTCATGTACCTCAATGGCCGGCATTCCGATAAATCCGGCGAACGTGGCCTGCATCTTGGCGGTCCGCTGCTGGGCGCTGGCATTCTGCTCGGACTGGCGGTGTTCACCGGTAATCATGCCCTGGCCTATACCCTGTTGGTATTCACTGTCGCGCTGAACTGGGCGGCGACCCCGGTGTTCTGGGCGACCACGACCGAGTATCTGTCCGGTCCGGCGGCAGCCGTATCGATTGCCTTGATCAACGCTATTGCCAACATCGCCGGCCTGGGGCTGCCGCCCATCATGGGGTGGATCAAGGATTCCACGCAGAGCTACGACTACGCCTTGTTGCTGGTGGCCTGTGCCTTGTTGGCTGGCGGGGTACTAGGATTGTATCTCGGCGGCGGTCAAGCCCGACGCCGGCTGCACGATTATTCTGCGAGGAGTAACTGATGAAATCGAATGTGCTGAAGATTGCCCGCTTGCCCGATATGTTGACTGAGCGCCTATATGCGGATTATCAGGTGGTGGAGGGCTCCGAAAGCGGTACGGAACTGGGGCCGGCGGCAGCGGATATCCTTGTCCTGGTCGCCAACGGCGAATCGCGGGTGAGCCGCGAGCTGATCGGGCGACTGCCCGCGTTGGACGTCATCGTAGTGTTCGGTGTCGGTTACGATGGCGTCGATGTGGCGGCAGCGCACGAACGTGGTATTGCGGTCACGCATACGCCGGATGTGCTGACCGACGATGTGGCCGACTTCGCCATGACACTGATGCTGGGTATCGCCCGGCGTGTCACGTTAGCCGACCGCTTCGTTCGCGAAGGCGCCTGGGCACACGGATCCTTTCCGTTCACCCGCAAGGTGAGCGGAGCGCGTCTGGGAATCGTCGGCCTGGGGCGGATCGGAGCGGCTATCGCTCGCCGCGCCGAAGGGTTCGATATGCAGATCGCCTATTGCGGGCGTCGGCCGCACCCGGTGGATTATCCGTACTTCGCCAGCGTGCGCGAGTTGGCCGCGACTGTGGATTTCCTGGTGGTCAGCGCCAGCGGCGGGGCGGATACCCGGCATCTGATCGATACCGCCGTGCTCGATGCACTCGGCCCCGAGGGCATTTTGATCAACGTGGGGCGCGGCAGCGTGGTCGATGAAGCTGCTTTGGCCAAGGCCTTGGCTGAAAAACGCCTGCTGGGGGCCGCACTGGATGTGTTCGAAAACGAGCCTCACGTACATCCCGGGTTGCTCGAACTGGACAATGTACTGCTGACGCCGCATATGGCCAGCGCCACTTGGGCTACTCGGCGAGCCATGTCTGATCTGGTCATGGCTAACCTGCAGGCCTATTTCGCCGGACAGCCCTTACCATCCCTGGTGCCGGAGAGCCGGGATGGTGGACTCGGTAGCAAGGTTCGGTAATTGGACTCCGAAGCTGTTACTTGCTGAAGGATGCGCTCTGTGGAAAGAGCGCCTGGCCTGCATGAAATTCGCAAAGCCGGTTTGTCTGGTGCTCTTTCCTGACTGCAGGATCTGGCAAACCATCCTCGCGAAACAAAGGGTTTTGCGAGGATGGAGCCCTTGGACCAGGCTTTGTACAAGGTTACAGGTGTGGGTAGTCGGTATAGCCGACTGCTCCCTTGGAGTAGAAGGTTTCCGGGCTTGCTTCATTCAGCGGGGCATTTCGTCTGAAGCGTTCGGGTAGATCCGGGTTGGCGATGAAGGGCACTCCGAAGGCCACGGCATCGGCCTTGCCGGCCTTCAGCCAGGTATCGGCCTGATCCATGTCGAAGCGCTCATTGGCGATATAGACGCCACCGAATACCTCTTTCATGTGTGGGCCGAGACTGTCTTCCCCTGCCTTCTCGCGAGTGCAGATGAAGGCGATACCACGCCGGCCCAACTCACGGGCTACATAGGTGAATGTCTCTGCGCGATTGGAGTCGCCCATGTCGTGCAGATCCGCACGAGGAGCCAGGTGCACGCCGACGCGCCCGGCGCCCCAGACCGAGATGGCTGCATCGGTTGCCTCCAGCAGCAAGCGCGCCCGGTTTTCCTGCGAGCCGCCATATTGGTCGGTACGCTGATTGGTTTTGTCCTGCAGGAATTGGTCGAGCAGATAGCCATTGGCGGCGTGCAGTTCCACGCCGTCGAAGCCGGCCTTCTTAGCGTTTTCGGCCGCCTTGCGGTAGTCCTCGACGAGAGCCTTGACTTCCGCTGTCTCCAGGGCGCGCGGAGTGACGTAGGACTTCAGTGGGCGCACCAGACTGACGTGACCGGCAGCGGCAATCGCGCTGGGCGCTACCGGCAATTCTCCATCCAGGTAGAGTGGATCGGAAATGCGTCCGACGTGCCAGAGCTGCAGGACGATACGGCCACCATGGGCGTGCACGGCTTGGGTAATCTTCTGCCAACCTGCCACCTGTTCGTCAGACCAGATGCCGGGTGTATCCGGATAACCCACGCCCATCGGGGTTATCGAGGTGGCTTCGGTAAGAATCAAGCCTGCGGAAGCGCGCTGGGTGTAGTACTCCACCATCAGGTCACCGGGTACCCGGCCGCTCTCGGCGCGGCAGCGGGTCAGCGGAGCCATGACGATGCGGTTGGTCAGTTCCAGATCACCAATCTTTATCGGTTCGAATAATGCGGACATAGCGAGTCTTCCTTCCTGTGAAGTTGAATGTATCAATCGGTTGCAGGAGTGAGGCGAGGGCGGTCGCCGCCGTGGGTAAGCAGGGTGGCGATCAACGCCAGAACCGCGAGTAGGGCTGCTACCAGAGGCACGCTGGTCAGGCCAAGTCCCAGGTCGATGACTTGTCCGCCGGCCCAGGCGCCCAGGGCGTTGCCGACATTGAAAGCACTGATATTCAGGGTCGAGACTAGGTTGGGAGCATCATGGCCGAAGGCCACTACATTGACCTGTAGGGCCGGTACGGCGGCAAAGGTGGCCAGAGCCCAGAAGAACAAGGTGACTTCTGCTGCCAGCAGACCGTGGCTAGTCCAGCTGAACAGTGCGGAAATCACCGCAATCGAGGCGAATACGCCGATCATGGTGGCATCCAGGCGCCAATCTGCCAGACGTCCACCAAGGATGTTGCCCACAGTCAGGCCAAGTCCGATCAACAGCAGCGTCCAGGTCACGCCTTGCGGCGACACGCCGGTCACTTCGCCCAGTAGCGGTGCGATATAGGTGAACAGGGCAAACATGGACGCGGCGAAGAGGACGGTGGTTGACAGGGCCAGCCACAGTTTGCCGTTGCGCAGAGCGGTCAGTTCGCTGCGCAGATCGGCTTTTTCCTCGTCGGCATTGGCCGGTAGTACACGCCAGAGCCCGATGAAGGCGAAGATGCCGAGCAGGGTTACCGCCCAGAAAGTCGAGCGCCAGCCAGCCACCTGTCCCAGTGCTGTACCCAGCGGTACTCCGAGTACGTTGGCCAGGGTCAGGCCAGTGAACATCATGGCGACTGCCGACGCGCGGCGATTGGCTGGCACCAGGCTGGCTGCGACTATTGAACCAATACCAAAGAAGGCACCATGACAAAGGGCAGTGATAACCCGGGCCAGCATCAACAAGTCATAGTTTGCCGCCAGCGCACAGAACAGGTTGCCGAAGATGAAGATAGCCATCAGCAGGACCAGAGCCATCTTGCGCGGCAGCCGGGCTGTGGCCAGGGCCATGAAGGGAGCGCCGATGGCAACACCCAATGCATAGCCGGTCACCAACCAGCCAGCAGTGGGAATCGATACCTGAAGATCGCCGGCAACTTCAGGTAGGAGTCCCATGATGACGAATTCGGTTGTCCCGATAGCGAAGGCTGACAAGGCGAGGATGAGTAGGGGAAGCGGCATGTAACGGCTCCTTGGCAAGGGGTTGAGGGAGAGTCAGAGTTCTTGCTGCAAGCGCTGCAGGAATGTCTGGATGGTGTCTTCGTTGCGTTTGAAGAAATGCCATTGCCCGACTTTGCGACTGGTCACCAGGCCAGCTCGCTGCAAGGTCGCCAGGTGTGCCGAGACGGTCGATTGCGAAAAACCGGCACGCTGATCGATCTGCCCGGCGCATACGCCGATCGAGAGAGGATGCTCCTGGTCCGGGAAATTCCGTTCAGGCTCCTTGAGCCATTGCAGAATTTCTCTACGTAGCGGGTGAGCCAGGGCTTTGATGATTTCGTCGAGTTCGTCGGGCATGTCCAATCTTCAATAACACCGTATCGCGATGAGACGAAATATAGATCGGTTTTTCCTGATATAAAATCGATCTGGTCGATGCTGATCATCGATAGCGGTGATCGCCAGTAGTCGCATGCATCAAGGTTCCACCATCGACTGCATTCGTTAGCACCATCAGGCTTTGCCGCCGTCCTTGTCTGAACACAGGGTTGTGTCCGTTCGACACTCATTCGTAGTGCTGTAGAATCGCGCCTTATCTATCTATACCGGGGTTATTTTTCATGCGTATCGGTCATGGCTACGATGTGCATCGCTTCGGCGAAGGCGACTTCATCACCCTTGGCGGCGTACGTATCCCGCATAAATTCGGTCTGGTCGCACATTCCGATGGCGATGTGTTATTGCATGCCCTTAGTGATGCCTTGTTGGGCGCTGTAGCCTTGGGGGACATCGGCAAGCATTTCCCCGATACCGATCCAGCGTTCAAAGGAGCCGATAGCCGGGGCTTGCTACGTCATGTTGTTGCGTTGCTTCAGGCGAAAGGCTGGAAGGTCGGTAATATCGATTCCACCATCATTGCCCAGGCACCGAAGATGGCTCCGCATATCGAACAAATGCGGACACTGATTGCACAAGACCTGCAAGTCGAACCGGAACAGGTCAATGTCAAGGCCACCACGACGGAAAAGCTGGGTTTTACCGGGCGCGAGGAAGGCATTGCCGTGCATGCGGTAGCGCTACTGTTGCCACTATGACCGAGGCGGAACTACTCGGTCCATTTGCCTATGGTGAGCCTTGCGGCCAGGCTGTACTGAAGGCGACTACTGAAGATTTCCAAGTCGATGAGGTTCTTGATATTCCCCTGTCGGGTGATGGTGAGCACCTCTGGCTTTGGGTGGAAAAGCGCAACCTGAATACCGAAGAAGCTGCCCGGCGCATCGCCCGTGCGGCCAAGCTTCCTTTGCGCTCGGTGAGTTATGCGGGCTTGAAGGATCGGCAGGCGCTGACGCGCCAATGGTTCAGTCTGCATTTGCCGGGGCAGGCCGATCCGGATTTATCCGCAGCCGAGGATGATGCTCTGATCATCCGGAAAGCAGTTCGCCACCGGCGCAAGCTGCAGCGTGGCGCTCACTCGGCAAATGGCTTCATACTGCGCCTTACCGATCTTGTAGCCGAACGTCCGGCCATGGAGCTACGCCTGGAAACCATCAAGCGACAGGGCGTACCGAACTACTTCGGTCCTCAGCGCTTCGGTTATCAGGGCGGTAATCTGCAGGAAGCGCGGGCGTTTGCTGCGACTGGCGACTTGCCGGGCCAGCGTAACCTGCGTTCACGCGTGTTGTCGGCAGCACGCAGTTATCTTTTCAATAGCGTGCTGGCCGGCCGGGTTGCACGAGGGGATTGGAATCGAGCCTTACCGGGTGATTTGTTATCCTTCACTGATAGCCGCAGTTTCTTTCCAGCACAGGGTGGCGATTGCGACGATCCACGTCTGGCTCTGCTTGACCTTCATCCTACCGCTCCCTTGTGGGGAGAGGGCGCTTTGGCCACCACTGGTGAACCTCTGCAACTGGAGCAACAGATCTGCGAGCAACAGAAAAATCTGGCCGTTTGGCTGGAAAAATCAGGCTTGGCGCAGGAGCGCCGCATCCTGCGCCTCCCCATTCGCGATTTGACATGGCATTATCCCGCTCCTGACATTCTGCAACTGGAATTCGTCCTGCCGACCGGATGCTTCGCTACTGCTGTAGTTCGCGAGCTGGTCACCCTGGCGGGACAGACGGATATCTGATGCGTATTCTGATTGCTAACGATGACGGGGTTTATGCTCCCGGGCTCGTCGCGCTGCACGAGGCACTGGCAGATTATGCCGAGTGCCGGGTTGTCGCTCCGATCCAGGATATGAGCGGTGCCAGTAGCGCCCTGACTCTGGATCGGCCTCTGTATCCGATTACTATGCCAAACGGTTTCATCGGCTTGAACGGTTCGCCTACCGACTGCGTTCATCTCGGTCTCAATGGATTGCTCGACCCGCTGCCGGAGATGGTCGTTGCCGGTATCAATCTGGGAGCCAATCTCGGCGATGATGTGCTTTACTCCGGGACTGTCGCAGCCGCTATCGAAGGCCGCTTCACCGGTCACTCGTCTTTTGCGTTTTCGCTGGTTTCCCGGTTGCCGGATAACTTGCCAACAGCCGCGTATGTCGCGCGCAGGCTGATCGAAAGCCAAGCTACTTTGAAACTGCCTGAACGTACGGTCTTGAACATAAATATCCCCAACCTGCCATTGGATCGAATTCGTGGTATCCAGCTTACCCGCCTGGGGCATCGCCAGCGTGCCAAGCCTCCGGTCAGGCAGGCCAACCCACGTGGCAAGGAAGGCTACTGGATTTCCGCAGCCGGTGATGTCGAGGATGGTGGGCCGGGCACCGATTTCCATGCCGTAATCCAGGGTTACGTTTCCATTACGCCACTGCAACTGGATCGAACTTTCCACGAAGCGTTTCACGGACTTGAGAATTGGGTGGAGGGACTGCTGTGAGCAAGCGCACGTGGGATGATTCCTGGCATGGTACCGGGATGACCTCTCAACGCACTCGCGATCGTTTGATCCAGAGACTGTATGACGAAGGATTATCCGATCCGAATGTACTTGAAGTGATCCGGCGCACTCCGCGGCATCTGTTTGTCGATGAAGCTCTGGCTCATCGGGCTTATGAAGACACTGCTCTGCCCATCGGCCACAACCAGACGATTTCTCAACCCTATATGGTCGGCCGGATGACCGAATTGCTGCTTGCTGGCGGTCCGCTCGACAAGGTTATGGAAATCGGGACCGGTTCCGGATACCAGACTGCTGTACTCGCTCAGTTGGTTGAGCGAGTTTTCTCTGTCGAGCGCATCCAGGCATTGCAGGAAAAGGCCAAGGATCGTCTGGTTGAGCTCAATATTCGCAACGTAGTCTTTCGCTGGGGCGATGGTTGGGAGGGGTGGCCTGCACTGGCACCTTATAACGGTATCATCGTGACGGCTGCAGCAACGAATGTGCCTCAAGCTTTGCTTGACCAGTTGGCACCCGGTGGGCGATTGGTTATTCCGGTCGGTGCTGGTGAAGTTCAGCAACTTCTGCTAATCGTTCGCGAGGACTCGGGTTTCACACGTCACATTCTGGATGCCGTACGCTTTGTTCCACTATTGAATGGTCCTGTTGTCTGATCATTCATTGCCGGATGGATACAGGGGAAATATCCTCTCTCGCCAGTGAGATTTCTCGTATTTAATGCAAGCCGTTCAGGTTCTAGGACTTGAACGAATCGCTACCAAACGTCAGCCTGTGCTTCCCTGGAGGAAAAGCAAAAGCTCTGGCGCCATCTTCGACTTCGATTCCAGAGATTTACCGGATGCAGTTCGAGTATTAGGGAGTGGGCATTGAGCCTCGTAGCCATTAAACAGTGGTTTTCCATTACCTCGGCAAGGAAAGTTTTAAGCGCTTGTGGCTTGAGCCTGCTTATTGCCGGATGTTCGACTTCGCCGGATGGAGGGGTCGAGGTAGTTGATCGTAATAACAACCAACACAAGGTCACCAACGGTTATTACGCCGTCAAGCCAGGCGATACGCTTTGGTCGATTGCTTTTCGTTTCGGCTGGGATTGGCGAGATTTAGCACAGCGGAACGGAATTGTGTCGCCCTATATGATTTATCCAGGACAGCGAATTCGTTTCGATGAAAGAATTTTACAAAATGTTACAGGTTCGCGCCCGGTTACTTCGACTCAGCCCCGAATTCAGCCTTCTCTGCCTCAAGCTGGGCAACCGCAAACCGGAACGGTACCGAATCAGGTGCCGATTACCGTGCAAAAGCCAGTCTCCCAGTCGATTGCGCAGCCTGTAGTCAAGGCTCCCAATCCCCAGCAACCGGCAGTAGTCAGTCCTTCTGTTCCGGCAACCACACCGATTTCGCCAGTTACCCATTCGGCCTCGGGCTGGGCTTGGCCTGCTTCAGGAACGGTTATCAGCCGATTTTCTTCGAACGGTAGTTTGAATAAAGGCATTGATATAGCGGGGCAGTTGGGAGAGTCTGTCCTGGCTGCCTCCAGCGGCACTGTCGTATACGCAGGCAGTGGCCTGAGAGGTTATGGCGAACTAGTAATCATCAAACATAACGACACTTTTGTGAGTGCCTACGGTCATAACCGAAGGCTACTGGTTCGTGAAGGTCAACAGGTCAAGACGGGGCAGACGATTGCCGAAATGGGATCAACCGGAGCCGACCGGGTGAAGCTGCACTTTGAGATTCGTCGCCAGGGCAAGCCCATAGATCCGCTGCAATACCTGCCAAGTCGTTGATTTGAAGCCAAAGCGCGCTGGTATTTCAAAAAGAATAAGCTCGGCTATACAGCTAGGGGGCTGTTTCGAGCTTATGTCGAACTCAGCAGGGGATAAGAAGAATGGCACTCGAGAAAGAAGCGCCGGAGTTTGACTTGGATGATGTACTTCTATTCATCGAACCCGAAGAGGAAACGCTAGAGGGCCAGCAGCCCGAAAACATGCAGAAGGCTACAGGTAGATCGAGAAGCTCTTCTTTTCCCGGATTACCCAGGCAGTCTGATTCTAGCCGTGCACTGGATGCTACCCAGCTTTATCTCAATGAGATTGGCTTTTCCCCACTCCTGACTCCAGACGAAGAGGTGTATTTTGCTCGCCTGGCCCAGAATGGAGATCCAGCAGGGCGAAAACGCATGATCGAAAGCAACCTGCGTCTGGTTGTTAAAATAGCGCGCCGTTATCTCAATCGCGGATTGACTCTGCTGGATCTTATCGAAGAAGGAAATCTCGGTTTGATTCGTGCGGTGGAAAAATTCGATCCCGAGCGTGGTTTTCGTTTTTCCACTTATGCTACCTGGTGGATTCGCCAGACTATCGAACGGGCTATCATGAACCAGACCCGCACGATTCGTTTGCCGATTCATGTGGTCAAGGAGCTGAATGTCTATCTCCGTGCTGCGCGCGAATTGACACAGAAACTGGACCACGAACCGCGACCTGAAGAAATCGCCATGCTAATGGAAAAACCTGTTGATGAAGTCAAGCGCATGCTTGGCCTGAACGAGCGGGTGACTTCTGTCGATGTTTCTTTTGGGCCTGATTCGGATAAGACCTTGCTCGATACGTTGACCGACGACAGGCCTTCCGATCCGTGCGATCTGTTGCAGGATGACGATCTTTGCTCAAATATCGATCAGTGGCTGTCGGAGCTCTCCCAGAAGCAGCGTGATGTGGTTATCCGGCGCTTTGGCTTGCGTGGTCACGAGAGTTGCACGTTGGAAGAGGTAGGGCAGGAGATCGGTCTTACACGTGAGCGCGTTCGCCAGATTCAAGTCGAGGCACTCAGGCGTCTGCGTGGCATCATGGAAAGAAACGGGCTTTCCAGTGAAGCATTATTTCAATGATGCCAAGCATGCCTGGCTCCTATAGGTCAGGTATGCTCGAAAGATGATAGAGTCGGTGATGCTGATAAGACACTTTCCGGGTTGGGCTTGTCAGCCAATCTGATCTTTTCCAAAGGAGATTCGCGATGCACAAGATACTGGTTGCATTCGATGGGTCGGAAGGCGCAAAGCGAGCGTTACAGTATGTGATCGATTTTTCGGAAGAGAGCAAAAGGCCTTTGGATGTGCATATCTTGAATGTGCAACAAGAGCCTATTCTTTTCGGTGAGGATTACCTTACACCCAACATGGTCGATGAATTGACCAAAAGCCTTCTATCCAAAAGCACTGAACTGCTCAAGAGTGCTGGCAGCAAACTGGATACAGCTGGGATTGGCTACCAATTACACTCTGCTGTTGGCAATGTGGCGGAAAAAGTCAATGAAATGGTCAAGAAATTGGGTTGCGATACGGTAGTCATGGGGACTCGAGGTTTAGGTAGTTTTTCAGGGCTGCTGCTAGGGTCCGTCGCAACTCGAGTTATCCATGAAGTTCCTGTGCCTGTGGTTCTGGTAAAGTGAAGATCTAGTGATTCGGGTAAGCCTTTATAAGAGCCCGGTTACCGAGTCGAGGTACTGCAGGTAGATCTGGACTTTCATTTTCCGATAGCCTGCTGCCTCGGCGTTCCCTTCCAATAGATTTTTGTTCAGGCAAAAGAATCATGCCATTTCACATTCCGGTATCCATCACTACCCGGTCGGAATTGTAGAGTTTTTTATGGCAGCTGATTCGGACTTATTTGTCGTTTGGCAGGGCTCTTTCGTATAACTCTAAAGGCAAGTCATCCGGATCGGCAAAAAAGACAAACTTCATGCCGGTATATTCATCGGTACGAATATCTTCCAACTGAATTCCTTTCATTTCTAGCTCCGTTTTACAGGAGTGAATGTCGTCGACTTCGAATGCAAGATGCCGTAAACCTTGTGCTTCGGGATAAGATGGCCTTGCTGGCGCATTCGGGAAGGAAAAGAGTTCTATTTGCGATCCATCGGGAAGGGCTAGATCCAGCTTGTACGAGCAACGCTCGGCCCGGTAGTGCTCTGCTATGATGCTCAGACCCAAAAGTTCGACGTAAAATCGTTTTGATTTCGTATAATCGGAGCAGATGATTGCAGCATGATGGATTCGACGTAACATGTTGTATCGGCTCTGGGATGCGCGGCTTTATTAGGGATATTTGTCCACTGGTTCAAATAAGAACGGCGCTCTGAAGCGCCGTTCTTATTTGTGCTGATTGGAGGGGCATTAGCCTTTCCAGCGCTTGAAGACCAGCGTTGCGTTAGTTCCACCAAATCCGAAACTGTTACTCATGACTGTATTTAGCTCAGCATTTTCACGAGTCTGGGTAATGATTGGCAGGTCAGCTACTTCCGGATCCAACTCGTCGATATTAGCTGATGCAGCGATAAAGCCACCTTCCATCATCAATAGAGAATAGATTGTTTCATGGACACCTGCCGCTCCCAACGAGTGCCCGGAAAGGCTTTTGGTCGAGCTGATGGCGGGGGCTTTGTCTGCGAATACTGTACGGATGGCACCTGCTTCGGCAATATCCCCTACAGGCGTTGAGGTGCCATGGGTATTGAGATAGTCGATGGGGCCTTCGACCGTACTGAGTGCCTGCTGCATGCAGCGAATGGCACCTTCGCCACTTGGCGCAACCATGTCATAGCCATCTGAAGTTGCTGCGTAGCCGACGATTTCAGCATAGATTTTGGCTCCACGCTTGAGGGCGTGCTCCAGCTCTTCGACCACTACCATGCCGCCGCCGCCAGCGATAACGAAGCCATCGCGTTTGGCATCATAGGCGCGGGAGGCTTTTTCCGGCGTTTCGTTGTATTGAGTGGATAGGGCACCCATGGCATCGAACAGACAGCTTTGGCTCCAGTGTTCCTCTTCACCACCTCCGGCGAAGACGATGTCCTGTTTGCCCAGCTGAATCTGTTCCAGCGCCTGGCCTATACAGTGCGCACTGGTTGCGCAGGCCGAGGAAATGGAATAGTTCACGCCCTTGATCTTGAAGGGGGTGGCCAGGCAAGCCGACACGGTGCTACCCATCGTCCGGGTGACACGATATGGCCCGATGCGCTTGACGCCCTTGTCTCGCAGGGTATCGATGGCTTCCATCTGGTTCAGGGTAGAAGCTCCGCCCGAGCCAGCAATAAGGCCGACGCGTGGGTTGGAAATCTGCTCCGGGGTCAGGCCTGAATCCTTTATCGCCTGTTCCATGGCCAGATACGCATAGGCAGCCGCATCGCCCATGAAGCGCATAACCTTACGGTCGATCAGTTTTTCCAGATCCAGATCCACCGATCCTGAAACCTGGCTGCGCAGCCCCATGTCCGCATATGCCTGGTTGAAGCGGATTCCAGGGCGGCCTGCCCGCAGATTGGCGGAGACGGTGTCTTTGTCATTACCCAGGCAAGAAACGATGCCAAGGCCAGTGATCACGACGCGACGCATGCGGATGTCCTTCAAAAACTATCGGTAGTGGTAAACAGGCCGACGCGCAAGCTTTCAGCACTGTATATTTCGCGACCATCGACACTGAGCGTGCCATCGGCAATGCCGAGGATCAGTGAACGATTTATGGTACGCCGGATATTGATGTTATAGGTGATCTTCTTGGCTGTTGGCAGGACCTGGCCGAAAAATTTTACTTCACCAGCGCCAAGTGCGCGTCCACGACCAGGGTTGCCCAGCCAGCCGAGATGGAAACCCACCAATTGCCACATGGCATCGAGACCCAGGCAGCCAGGCATGACCGGATCCCCTTCGAAATGGCAGGCGAAGAACCATAGGTCGGGATTGATATCGAGTTCTGCAATCAATTCTCCCTTGCCGTATTTCCCGCCGGTTTGGCTGATATGGACGATGCGATCGACCATGAGCATATTGGGGGCCGGCAGTTGCGCATTACCGGGGCCGAACAATTCTCCACGGCTGCATTGCAGCAGCTCTTCCCGGGTAAAGGCGTTTTGTGTGGTCATGCGATTTCCTCAATAGTCCCAACATGGGGCTTGGTGTTTCATCTGGCTCTATGGACCCGGGAGAGAGTCCTGCCGGCTGGAGTATCTCAGGGTAAATACCAGGCGTTCTGCCAGACTTGCGAAGCTCACTGGCAGATACCAGCAATGCAAGTTGCCTATTTTAACACTGCTGAGGCTTTCAGGGTTTATTGCCTTGCATGGGTGGTTTCGGAGTAGTGATTCGCTAAGATTAATCAGTAAAATCAGATGGTTATTCGTATTGGCGTTAGTTTGCAAGAATTTCTTTCAAATCGGGTGATTGCTGGCATGGTGGGGCTGCTTTGCCATCTCTTTCAAAGAGAAATCAAATGTTGAGGCTTGTTTGAAATTCTTCATATATCAATTTACTACGATTAAATGACTTGCTTGCTCAAGGTGATTTCTGAACGCTGTGACTATGTGCTTTCGTGCTGTTTTAGAGTGTGGCTGGTCGATAATTCTATGCCACGTATCACGTATAATGCCATTAATGCCAGTTGCCTGGCTTGAAACGGGAGCCTCATGAAAAATCAATCACCTGTAGCAGTTCTTGGTGGCGGTAGTTTCGGTACCGCGATCGCCAATCTTCTCGCTGAAAACGGCCATCGTGTCCGCCAATGGATGCGTAACGAGACTCAGGCTGAGACTATGCGTAGCCAGCGCCAGAATCCGAATTACCTCACGGATGTACCTATTCTTCCGGGGGTGGAGCCGGTAAACGATCTGGTTCAGACGCTGGATGAGTGCGAGCTTATTTTCGTCGCACTGCCATCCAGCGCATTGCGCCAGGCGCTACAACCTCATGCATCGCGCCTTGCTGGTAAGCTGCTGATTAGCATGACTAAAGGCATCGAGGCACAAAGCTTCATGCTGATGAGTCAAATCCTTGAGGATATTGCTCCCGATGCTCGTATCGGCGTGCTGTCAGGACCCAACCTGGCGCGAGAAATTGCTGACCATGCCTTGACTGCGACGGTCATCGCTAGCGACGACGAAACACTTTGCCAACACGTGCAAGACGTTCTGCATGGTCGTACTTTCCGTGTCTATGCCAGTCCTGATCGATTTGGTGTCGAACTCGGGGGGGCATTGAAAAATGTCTATGCAATCATGGCTGGTCTGGCGGCCGCACTGAACATGGGGGAAAACACCAAGAGCATGCTGATCACGCGAGCTCTGGCTGAAATGACCCGCTTCGCTGTCAAACTGGGAGCCAATCCCATGACTTTTTTAGGGCTGGCCGGCGTAGGCGATCTGATCGTTACATGCTCTTCCCCGAAAAGCCGTAATTATCAAGTAGGCTGGGCACTGGGTGAAGGGCTCGGTCTGGACGAAGCAGTCGATCGTTTGGGTGAGGTCGCCGAAGGCGTCAATACTCTGAAAGTGCTCAAAGCCAAGGCTGAAGAGCTGCAGGTCTATATGCCGTTGGTATCCGGCCTGTATGCCATTCTTTTTGAAAAATATACATTGGATCAGGTGATCGAGATGCTGATGCTCAGTGAGCCCAAGACCGATGTGGACTTCATTTCTTCAACTGGCTTCTGAATCAACCGGCTTTTCAACCTTGGAGTAGTCGATGAATAATTCCAATCAGGCGATAGATCGTGAATCTCTGGTGTTGCGTGTCGTCTGGATGCTGGTCTTCTTTTTCGTGTGGCAGCTTGCCGAACTCGTACTACTTGGAATCGTTGTTGTCCAATTGATCCTGAAGCTTTCCAAGGGGCACCCCAGTAGTGATCTCATGGCTTTTGGCGATAGTGTCAGCCAATATATTGCCCAGATCGGTCGTTTCGGAACATTCAATACTGAGCAAAAGCCCTGGCCTTTGGCTGATTGGCCGAAGCCACGGCCTGCAGAGGTGGAAATGGTCGATCTCGCCAAGAAATTCCATTAGCCAGTCAAGTAAGAGGATCACCTATGAAACTCTGGCTGTTGCGTCATGGGGAGGCTGAGCCAAAGGTCCGTACCGACGACGAACGAGCCTTGACCGAGCGAGGCCGGCGGGAGGTTAGCTCCAGCGCCGTGCATCTGCGTGGGCGTTCACTGGCTTGTATTCTGGTCAGTCCCTATGTCAGGGCCCAGCAGTCGGCTGAACTGGTCCGGGAATACCTGGGGTATACCGGACCTTGCGAAACGGTTCCCTGGATTATTCCGGATTCTACGCCGAACGAAGCCTTACCCCATCTTGATCGTTACGATGGTCGCGAGTTACTACTGGTCACCCATCAAACCTTTGTCGGAGAGTTCGCCAGCTTGTTGGTGCATGGCCATCGTAGCGAGCCACTATCGATGCCGACCGGTAGTCTTGCCGAATTGGAGGGAGAGGTGATTGCTGCAGGGGCGATGCACCTGGTTGCTTTGTATCGCCCTTATTCGAATTGATGAGGTCTGCCTGGGTTCGTTGACGGCAAGCCTTCGGGGTCGGGTCGTCAGTCTCAAGCGCTTGACCTGATCTTGCGATGCTGGTCCATCGAGGTAAGGCAGTGAAAACGCAATATATGCTGGGGCTGATTCTTGTTGCAGGTTCGTCCTGGGCTGCAGATATGCCAGATAGCCGGGATTTGCCTCAACTGCCGCGCTATCCTCAGTCACAAATCGTCG
Organism: Azomonas macrocytogenes; assembly: GCF_014191985.1. Lineage (GTDB taxonomy): Bacteria > Pseudomonadota > Gammaproteobacteria > Pseudomonadales > Pseudomonadaceae > Azomonas > Azomonas macrocytogenes. Next base: position 70,251 of record NZ_JACHXI010000017.1, on the reverse strand, counting down.
ATTACAAGCAGACGGACGTAGTGGGGCGCGTCTACCCCAAGAGTTCACTACAGCGTATTGGTGGCCGCTTGCGTATGGAGGCGCAAGTGAGCGCTTCGGGTGAACTGACGGCAATCACTTATCTGCTATCCGACACTCATTCAGCTACCGATGCGTTCGCGCAGGCAAAGCATGCTCTGTTACAGCAGGAGGCAGAGCTGCTTTTCTGGTGCGAAGGGCGAGATTGCGGCTCGAGTAGCCTTTGGGCAAATTCGATTTTCGAGCGTTCGCTGCTATATGGGCCTGAAAGCCAGCAGGCTTATTTGTTGGCAAGATTTCCCGGAAGCCCCGATAGTCTGGTCGTGTTGTACGGCATTACTCGAGGAAACGGGCGTTCTTATCTACAAGTGGAGCAACTAGTGCCTGCCGATGCTTTGGGTGAGTTGTTACCTACGCCAGCGACTTTGCTACGGCTGCTGAAAGATACTGGCAAGTTGAATTTATCGCGTTGGCCCGATTCGCCACTGGACCCTTGGACCCAACTGCTCGTGCGCACATTGCAGCAAGATAGCACCCTGCAGGTAAGCATTGGTGGGCGTGACGCGGTTGCCTGGCGTGAAGCCTTGGTGGCGAAGGGAGTACGGGTTACTCGTTTGGAGTTGGAGAATTCCGGTTCCCCTGGTGTGTATGTGACACTCTTGCGCTGATTTTTGCCGTCAAGTTGCAATATAGTCGTTCCGTTTTTATTGGCATATTAGGATTTCAAATGCTCGGAAACGACCGTTTACTGGTGCAAATTCTTCTGTTGAGCCTATTGGGCGCTTGCCTTTGGGTTCTTGCACCCTTTGTTTCGGTTCTCTTCTGGGCAGCTGTATTGGCTTTTGCCAGCTGGCCGTTGATGAGAATGTTGACTCTGCGACTGAAGGGTAACGAGGCGCTTGCCGCAGGCATTCTTACCGGTGGTTGGATGTTGCTGGTAGCTGTACCGCTGATTCTGCTCGGCTTTGATCTGGCGGACCACATTCGCTCGCTCAATGCGCTGATTCGTGATCTGCAGGTAGACGGTCTGCCGCCACCGCCGGATTGGTTGGCTAATCTGCCCATGATCGGTTCCTGGCTGGTGGAGGCCTGGCAAACCGTAAACGAAGAAGGTACAGCCTTTTTTGTCAGGATTCGTCCTTATCTCGGACAGGTCGGCAATTGGTTGCTTGTACACAGTGCGCGTATTGGTACCGGTATTCTGGAACTGGCGCTGAGCCTGGTTTTGGTGTTCTTTTTCTATCGTGATGGCCTGCAGTTGGCTGCCTTCGTACGTGGGGTCCTGCAACGCTTGATTGGCGAGCAAGCAGCTGATCATTATTTAAAATTGATCGCCGGGACAATCCAGCGAGTGGTCAACGGGGTTATCGGAACTGCCGCGGCTCAAGGTTCTCTGGCTTTGATCGGATTGTTGATTGCAGGTGTTCCGGGAGCCCTGATGCTTGGCCTTCTGACTTTTGCACTGAGCCTGATTCCTGTTGGGCCACCCATGGTATGGATACCGGCTACAGGCTGGCTGGCCTGGAAAGGAGAGTATGGTTACGCGGTTTTTCTCGGTATTTGGGGAATGTTCGTCATCAGTGGCGTAGATAACGTACTCAAGCCCTATCTGATCAGCCGTGGTGGAAACCTGCCGGTGGTGGTGGTCCTGCTTGGCGTGTTCGGCGGTATCCTGGCATTCGGCTTCATGGGGCTTTTCCTAGGTCCTACGCTTCTGGCGGTAACCTATAGCCTGTTGGGCGACTGGGTAATCAAGGGAACTCCCAAGGTGGTGCCATCAACCACTTCGCTTTCGTTTCCGGCGCAGAAAGAGTCAGCATCAGAATGATTTCAGCTATGGATATCCGTGTTCTTCTTCATAGCGATCAAGCGTGTCCCGGGCAATAATCCTACCAAGTTCGATCAATTCAAGAGCCTTGTAGAATTCGAAGAAGCGACAGGCTCTTCTTGGAATATTGATCAGCACGTCCGGCGGATAACCAGCAATCTTGTATTGCGTCAGCGAATCCTGCATGACTTCGAGGCTCTGGTTGATCAATTCAAGCATGGACGCTGGCCCGGTTACATCGATCACCTGGGATCCTTCTGCGGATTTGGGAGTACCTCTGGCTTCCCGAGCTGTGGCGGTTTGGGTTCTGGTCGAAACATCGAAAGCTTCGGTCAGTTCTTCTTCATCCTTGCTTTCCTTGCGCCAGAATGTCAGATGCGAACTTAAAGAGCCCATCAACTGGTCGAATCGCCCTTTGGCCAGCATTCCAGGTCGCTCGATTACAGGTAGTGAGTAATGGGGATTATCGCTGGCACAGAGATTGACAGCGACGATCATGTCGCAATGACTGGAGACAACCGGCACGATTGGCAACGGGTTGAGCAATCCGCCATCCACTAGAACGCGTTTACCGAGGATGACCGGCGTAAACAGGCTGGGAATAGCAGCCGAGGCACGCATGGCTTGATGCAGACAGCCTTCCTGAAACCACATTTCCTGGTGATTGGTCAGATCTGTGGCTACGGCAGTGAAAGGTATTGGCAAATTTTGTATGTCGACTTCGCCGACAATCTCGCGAATACGGTTGAATACTTTTTCACCGCGGATAGCTCCGAGACTGAAGCTGACATCCAGTAGCCGCATTACATCGAGATAATCAAGCTTCGTGACCCATTCACGATAGACAGCAAGTTTGCCGGCAGCATGAATGCCGCCAATTACAGCGCCTATCGAGCAACCGGCGATACAGCCAATCTGGTAGCCGCGACTTTCGATTTCTTCAATCACACCAATATGCGCATAGCCTCGTGCACCGCCAGACCCGAGTACTAGTGCAACCTTTTTGCCCATCTCGAATTCTCCTGGTATCGGGGTGAGCCGGCATCCTGCCATGGCAAGCAATTTGCCAATGACGACCGGGCAACTGCATAACCGGATACAGCAGCCACTATTTATACCTATTTTGCCTTATCCGCTCCGCTGGCGATGAAGTGCTCGAAGCCGACAAGGTTCATCATCGAAGCTTCCAATTCTATTTCCAGGGTTTGGTTATCCAGGCCAGTATTCAATGCCGCAATGCCATATGGTTGATCTAGTGGGCAGTGGTGTAATCACCAGTAGATCGAGTATTCGAAAATGGTATCCGGTATAGCAGACTACCTCTTAATGGCTTCGATGTGAAAACATCAGGCGGAAACTAGGCAGGTCTGCGAGGTGATTACTCGCTTTTAACGCATGGCAATATGAATAGTGTTCAATTAAACGAGCAAAACAATCGTCCTGGGTTGGGATTGAGTTGAAATATTCAATATTCGCAGGGCCACCTGTTTGCAAGATGAAAGGGCATGCCCAGGATTGATGAGGCTCTCATGGTTTGAGCTGGCTTGCGAGCGGCTGAGGTTAGTCGTGACGAATACTTTGCCGATACTGCATTTGTATCGATGTAATACTTGAGAATTATTTGGAACTACAGGAGTTATTTCAGCTGAAAGGGCGAATCCGTTCCCGATCATGTGAATCGGGAGACGGATCGTCTGTTGCTCTTATTGAACCCAGCTTTCCACTGCTTGTGGTCCATATTCGCTTTTCCATTGTTTGAGCACTTTATGATTGCCTCCCTTGGTTTCGACGATTTCGCCGGTTTCCGGGTGCTTATAGCGCTTCAATGAACGTTCCTTGCGAGAAGAAACAGGTTTGGCTTGCTTGGATGACTGTTGTGGCTGATGGAGGTTCGGATCCAGAATTGCAATAACACCCTGGAGATTCTGATCGTATTCGGCCATCAGGTCATGCAGTTTGTTCTCGAATTCTATTTCACGCTGCAACGATGCATTGGATTTCATATCTTCGAGTTCTTGCAATTGTGCTCTCAGCTTTTCTTCGAGGGCACGAAACTCAGCAAGGCGGGACATATTTCACTCCGAATGATTTTAGTTGTTTCATTTTTACAAAAAGTGATTATCAAGTCTAGCTGGATAAAACATTATTCTTTGTAAACACTAATATCGGATTTTTCAGAATATTAATTCACGCAGTTTTCATGTCTTTAAGCCAAGGATTTTTGCATGGAATTGCCGGTTGCTTTTATGACCAACTAGTAAGGTAACTGTTTGCTTGAGCCGCATTATCAAAGTTAAGAATGTCAGTCGCTGGATAAATGCATTTCGTTTTAACCGGAGGTATATGGCAAAAATCCGACACGCCATGACGGTATTTTGCTCTATCGTCGCCCTATCTTATTCGTATCGGACAGCAACGCAGGATGCGTGGATCGTCAGGGACGATGGATTGATCACGGATATCGAGTCGGCAGGATGCTGTGTCCGATGAACAAAAGCCCGCTTCGGCGGGTTTTTGTTTTTCCGCGCAATGGCTGCTGGGGAGCGCACCAGTCATGCATCTGCTCAAAAGCACTCAGGCTGCTCCTTGATTTGCCGTAAACTTCGTTTTTTATATGTACCGACTTCCCGAGCTTCATGACCGATCAAATAACTTCTCCCGACCAGCTTCTGCAGCGTCTTGACCATATCCTGATTGCCGATCGCCATCGCCTGCGCCGCCAACTGCATGAATTGCGCAAGCAGCCGGACGAAGCACGACTGGCCAGGTCGTTGGAACGTTTTCAAACTTCCTGTGCATTGGTCGAGGCACGCCGGCAGAGTGTTCCGGCGATTCGCTACGACGAGCAATTGCCCATCGCTGCCAAGCGCGACGAGATCAAGGCCGCGCTGGAAAAGCATCAAGTGGTGGTAATCGCGGGTGAAACCGGCTCAGGCAAGACCACCCAGTTGCCGAAGATCTGCCTGGAGATTGGCCGAGGCGTGTACGGGATGATCGGCCATACCCAGCCGCGCCGCTTGGCAGCGCGCAGCGTTGCGACACGGGTAGCCGAGGAGCTGGGTACGCCGCTGGGCGAACTGGTAGGGTATCAGGTGCGTTTCGAGGATCAGTCCAACGAGCGCAGTCTGATCAAGTTGATGACCGATGGCATCCTGTTGGCCGAGACGCAGCATGACCGTTTTCTCGAACGCTATGACACCCTCATTGTCGACGAAGCCCACGAGCGCAGCCTGAATATCGATTTCCTGCTCGGTTTTCTGAAAATCCTGTTGCCGCGCCGACCCGATCTCAAGTTGATCATCACTTCCGCAACCATCGACCTGGAGCGTTTTTCGAAGCATTTCAATAATGCGCCTATTGTCGAAGTTTCCGGCCGTACCTATCCGGTGGAAACCTGGTATCGACCGCTGACGGCGGAGATGGATGAAGAGGGTGAGCCGCTGATGGACGATCTTACCGTCGATCAGGGCATCCTCGCTGCACTGGAAGACATCGAAGCCCACGAGCGTAGTGTCGGCAAGCGTCCTGGCGATGTGCTGGTGTTTCTGCCTGGCGAGCGCGAGATTCGTGATGCTGCCGAGATGCTGCGCAAAGCCAGTCTGCGTTTTACCGAAGTGCTGCCACTCTATGCGCGTCTGACGCCGGCCGAGCAGCAGAAAATCTTCCAGCCGCGTCCGGCACGCAAGGTCGTGCTGGCCACCAATGTCGCGGAAACTTCGCTCACAGTGCCGGGCATCCGCTATGTGATCGACAGCGGCACCGCACGCATCAGTCGCTACAGCTATCGCGCCAAGGTTCAGCGATTGCCCATCGAGGCTGTGTCCCAGGCCAGTGCCAACCAACGCAAGGGCCGTTGCGGGCGGGTCGAGCCGGGTATCTGCATTCGTTTATATAGTGAAGAGGATTTTCTCGGACGACCGGAATTCACCGACCCGGAAATCCTGCGTACCAATCTTGCGGCGGTGATTCTGCAGATGCTGCATCTGCGCCTGGGCAATATCGAAGATTTCCCGTTTATCGAACCGCCCGAAGGGAAAGCGATCAGCGATGGTTTCAATCTGTTGCAGGAGCTTTCCGCCGTTAATCGCGAAAGCCAGCTCACGCCACTGGGTCGCCAATTGGCTCGGTTGCCCATTGATCCACGGTTGGGACGCATTCTGCTCGAAGGTGCCCAGCAAGGTAGTCTCGACGAAGTGCTGATCGTCGCCAGTGCGCTGTCGGTACAGGACCCACGCGAGCGACCGCTGGAGCGCCAGCAGGCGGCCGATCAGGCGCATGCGCAATGGAAGGATGTGGACTCCGATTTCGCTGCGCTGATCAATCTCTGGCGTGGTTTTGAGGAGCAGCGCCAGGCGCTCGGTTCCAATGCGCTGCGCAACTGGTGCAAGAAAAATTTCCTCAACTATCTGCGCCTGCGTGAATGGCGTGATGCTCATCGCCAGCTTGCTCTGGTCTGCCGTGAGCTCAAACTGTCTACTACTAATAAGAGTAGAGTAGAGGATTCGCAAAGCGATCTTTCATCGAAGCTTGCCGAGAACACTGAATCTCGTTCGCAAAAAAAGCCGCTCGGTGTGAAATCCGGCCAATCTCCTGAAACTGAAGAAACACTCCAGCGTGCCCGCACGTACGCGGCGGTACACAAGGCCATTCTTTCCGGATTGCTCAGCCAGATTGGCCAGAAGACCGAAGAAGGCGACTACAACGGTGCGCGCCAGCGGCGCTTCTGGATTCATCCGGCCAGTGTCATCGGTCGCAAAAAGCCAAACTGGGTGATGGCCGCCGAGTTGGTGGAAACCACCAAGCTGTTTGCCCGTATGGTGGCGAAAATCGATCCGGACTGGATCGAACCTCTGGCTGGCCATCTCGTGAAGAAAAATTACCTTGAACCGCACTGGGAAAAAAAACGTGGCCAGGTCGTTGCCTTCGAACAGGTCACGCTGTACGGACTGATTGTCATCGGCCGTCGTTCAATGCATTACGGCCCGCACGACCCGGTTATAGCCCGTGAGTTATTCATCCGCGAAGGGTTGGTGCGTGGTGATATCAACAGTCGTGCCAAATGCCTGGGGATCAATCGCGAGTTGCTGGAACGTCTGGACGAACTGGAAGCCAAGGCGCGCCGCCGTGACATCCTGGCCGACGAGGAAACCCTGTTCGCCTACTACGATGCCCGGGTGCCGGCAGATATTTACCAGACCGCCAGTTTCGATAACTGGTATCGCCGTGAAAGCGCGAAGGACCCGCAGCTACTGATCATGCGCGAGGAAGACGTGCTGGCTCGCGAGGCCAGCGAGGTTACCGCTGCGCACTATCCGGATACTCTGCGCCTGGGCGAGCTGCAGTTGCCATTGGATTACCACTTCGAACCCAACCATCCGCGTGATGGCGTGACCGTTCGCGTCCCAGCGCCGTTGTTGCCGCAACTGCCGGCCGAACGACTGGACTGGCTGGTGCCCGGTTTGCTCGAAGCCAGGGCTGTGGCGCTGGTGCGCAACTTGCCCAAGGCGATCCGCAAAAACTTTGTGCCAGTGCCGGATTTTGTCAACGCAGCGTTGGCCAAGATTGTTTTCGGTGAAGGTGCGTTGCCCGATGCACTTGGCCGCGAACTACAGCGTATGACCGGTGTTCGTGTTCCGGAAGAGGCTTGGAGCGAAGCCGCCGCGCAGCTGGAAAATCACCTGAAGATGAATCTCAACGTCATCGACGCCAACGGTAAGCACCTGGGTGAAGGCCGCGATCTGGCCGCACTCACTGCTCAATTCGCCAAGGAAAGCCAGGCTGCGCTGGCCATCGCGCAACAAAAGGCCGAAAGCCGGCCGGTGGCAGCCACGGCGTTCGCTCCGGTGGCAGAAAAGGCTCAGCAGAAAATCGCCGGTCTGGCCATGACGATTTATCCTGCGTTGGTGGAGGAAGGCGGCACCGTCAAGGAAGGCCGCTTTTCCACCCAGGCCGAAGCTGAATTTCAGCACCGCCGTGCCCTGCAACGTCTGCTGCTACAGCAACTGGTCGAGCCGACCAAAGCCATGCGCGGCAAACTCTCCGGTCTGACCGAACTTGGCCTGCTCTATCGCGAGCTGGGCAAGGTGGATGCGCTGGTTGAAGATATTCAACTCGCCAGCCTCGATAGCGCTGTTCTCGACGGCGAAGCGCCGTTACCTCGTGACGGTGCCGCACTGGCTACCCTGGCCGAGAAAAAATGCAGCGATTGGAAGCCGCAGGCCGACCAACTGGCCAAACTGGTGCTGGAGATTCTCAAGCGTTGGCACGATTTGCAAAAACGCTTCAAGGGGCGCATCGATCTGGCCCAGGCCATGGCGCTCAATGATATCAAGCAGCAACTCGCTCAGCTGATTTACCCTGGTTTTGTCCGTGACACCCCGCTCGAATGGCTCAGGGAATACCCGCGTTATCTCAAGGCCATCGAGCAACGCCTGGACAAAGTCGGCGCGCAAATCCAGCGCGATCGCGTCTGGACCGGCGAATTGGCCGGTTACCAGGAGCAATACCAGGCGCGTGCCACCAAGCATGCACAGGAAGGCAAGCGCGACGGCAATCTGTTGCTGTATCGCTGGATGCTGGAGGAATATCGGGTATCGCTGTTTGCGCAGCAATTAGGGACGAAGATGGCAGTATCGGATAAACGGCTCGCCAAACAATGGAGCGCTGTTGAAGCCTAATCGGGACGTGTCGGGTTTTGCTTGCATCTTCCAGCACAAGGGGACTGAAGCTTGCCAAGGTACGGACGAGATGAAAAACATCCGTACCTGCTTCCGGTTTTCGCTCACAGTACCGATACGGCCCGGCCGGGATAGTCGGTGATGATGCTGTCCACCCCCATGTCGGCGAGACGACGCATCAGAGCGGTATCGTTGACGGTCCAGATCGAGACATGCAGCCCTTGCTGCTGTGCTTTGGCCAAGCGTCCGGGAGTACAGAGCGTCCAGTTCAGCGCCAGCAATTGACAGCCGTATTGCGTAGCGACTTTCACCGGGTCGAGCCAGGCATATTCGGCTACCAGGCCGCGAGAGATATCGGGTGTCAGGTGATTGAGTGCGCGCAGTACTGCGCGTGAGCTGGAGGTCACGGTGATCCGTTCGAGCAGGTTGTACTGCCGGGCCAGCTTGTCGATGGCTTGCACGGTGCGTGCGGCCCGTTCGCGCGATGCGCTTTTCACTTCCAGTTGCCAATGTTCGAAATCACATTGCTCGAACAGCTCCGCCAGACGTGGAATGGGGCAGGGCTGTTTCCATTCCGGTCCCGCTTGACGTGCGTCGTAGCCGGCAAGGTCTGCGGCGTTTTGCTGGGCGACTTTGCCTCGACGTCCGGTTGTGCGCTTGAGGGTCGGATCGTGGATGACCATCAACTCCCCATCGAGGGAGAGATGCAGGTCCAGTTCGCAACGGTGTACGCCGTGATCAAGGCACTTCTGGAAGCTGGCCAGGGTATTTTCCGGTGCTTCGCCTTTGGCACCACGATGTCCGTAAATCAGAGTCAATCCAGCTCTCCTTGCTCTGCTGAGCGTCGTTATCGTGCGATATGGAAATGCCCGGAGAGGTCCGAGGCTTCCAGGAAAATCCGGGTTTTGCAGTGCTTGCCATTGACTGCAGCCAACGGCAGGCATATGGGTCATTGCTCTTGCGGCTTCTGTTGGGTGAGGCGGCGTTCAAGGGCCTGTCTTTTCACTATATGACGGGCCAGCAGTTGGCGCTGGGCATCGGTCAGCAAGTCGAATTCGGCACCGATATCATACTGGCCGTCGGCACGCGGTCGGCAATAGGCTACCTGTGCGTGCAGTAGCAGGGCCAAGGCGTCCGGCAGCAGCAACAGCTTGAGAGCGACCGGCTGGTTTTCCGGCAGCGGCCGAGAGTTACTGAAGCTGATACCGCCTTCGGAAAGCACGGCATCGCGAGGCTGGCTGATCTCCTTGATCAGTTCCTGGGCCAAGGCACGGCCCAGAAGTTCGAAACGCTTGTTCTGGATCGTCAGATAACTGGCCAGCGTACGATTGTCATTGCCGATCTGGCGCAGCAGTGGCTGGCTCTCGAGTTCCAGCCGGTACAGTTCGCTCAACAGGGTGAATAGGGGCGGCAGCTCGGCCTGCATTGCTTCGACAGGGAGGATTTCCAGTGCGATCCTGTCTTCGATGCGATAGTATTCGCGGCGTTCTTGCGTATCTTGTGTCGTCATGATGGTGACATGGCTGGCGTAATGACTTGAGTGTATCAGCCTGGGCCGGCACCGGCTTTCGGCATCTCCTTACTTCTCGGCAAATTCTTCTCCCTTATGTTCAGACCGCTGTCCGTCTATATCGGAACGCGCTACACCCGGGCCAGACGCCGTACTCTCTTCGTTTCCTTCATCTCGCTGACCTCGATGATCGGCCTGGCACTCGGTGTGCTGGTGATGATCCTGGTGCTATCCGTCATGAATGGCTTCGATTACGAAATGCGTACCCGTGTGCTTGGCATGGTTCCGCACGCCACACTGGAAAGTCCTGTCCCCATCGATGACTGGCAGGCGTTGGCCGCGCGCGTTGGCAAGCATCCTGAGGTAGCTGCCAGTGCACCTTTCATCCAGATGCAGGGGTTGCTGACGCATGCTGGCAATGTGCAGAAAACGCTGATCAATGCGATCGACCCAAGCCTGGAGCCACAGGTTTCGCTTATCCAGAACTTCTTTCGTGAAGGTGCGTTGGTGGATCTTGCGCCAGGTGAGTTTGCCATCGCCATTGGTGACAAGGCTGCTACCAAACTGGGTGTCAAGGTAGGCGACAAGATCACTTTTGTCGCGCCGGAAGTCAGTATCACGCCGGCCGGCATGTTTCCGCGGATGAAGCGCTTTACGGTGCGTGCAATCTTCCATGTCGGGGCTGGCGAGATCGATGGCTTCGTCGCACTGACCAATATCCAGGATCTAGCGCGCCTGCAGCGCTGGCGGCCCGATCAAGTCCAGGGCTTGCGCCTGCGTTTTGACGACCTGTTCAAGGCCCCGGTGATTGCTCGCGAGTTGGTGGACGAGCTGGGTGATGAGTTTTATTCCCGTGACTGGATGCGCACCCATGGCAATCTTTATCAGGCGATTCGCATGGAGAAGAGCATGATCGGCCTGCTATTGCTGCTGATCGTTGCTGTGGCGGCTTTCAATATCATTTCCACCCTGGTGATGGTGGTAAACGATAAGCGCGGCGACATTGCCATTCTGCGTACGCTGGGCGCGACGCCTGGGCAGATCATGGCGATCTTCATGGTGCAGGGCACGGTGATCGGTGTGGTCGGCACGCTGGCCGGTGCGGTTCTCGGCATTCTGGCGGCGCTCAATGTAAGCCGGGTAATCGCCGGGGTAGAGCAGTTGATCGGGCATAAATTCCTCGATTCAGACGTCTATTTCATCGATTACTTGCCGTCCCGGTTGATGACCGAAGACATTGTGATGATCTGCGGGGCAGCGTTGCTGCTGAGTTTTTTCGCGACCCTTTATCCGGCCTGGCGTGCGGCACGCACCAAACCGGCCGAGGCGCTACGTTATGAGTGAACAGGCTATGAATGAATTGGCCGAGTCGTCGGCAGTGCTGCGTTGCAGTAACCTGAGCAAGAGCTACGAAGAAGGGCCGCAGTCGGTATTGGTACTTTCCGGGCTTGAACTGGAACTGCATCCAGGCGAACGAGTTGCCATCGTCGGTAGCTCTGGCTCCGGCAAGAGCACTTTGTTGAATCTGCTAGGTGGCCTGGATACGCCAAGCAAGGGGAGTGTCTGGCTGGCCGGTGTGGAACTGTCGTCGTTGGGCGAAAAGGCGCGCGGACTTCTGCGCAATCGCGCCTTGGGTTTCGTTTATCAATTTCATCATCTGCTGCCGGAATTCACGGCGCTGGAAAACGTTTGCATGCCGCTTTTGATCGGCAAGGTGGCCATTCCCGAAGCCTGCCAGCGTGCTACCGAACTGCTTGAGCGCGTCGGCCTCGGGCAGCGGTTGGCGCATAAGCCGGCAGAGTTGTCCGGTGGTGAGCGCCAGCGCGTGGCCATTGCCCGGGCGCTGGCCAATCGTCCCGCACTGGTTCTACTGGATGAGCCCACTGGCAACTTGGATCACCATACCGCGCAGGGAATTCAGGAATTGATGCTAGAACTCAGTGGTTCGCTACGTACGGCTTTTCTGGTGGTGACCCACGATCCGCAATTGGCTGCGCAGATGGATCGGATACTGCGGCTGGAAGATGGCCGCCTGGTGGCTGCCTGATGTTCAGACCGCTCAGTCTCTTTATCGGCAGCCGTTACACGCGGGCAAAACGGCGAAGCCAGTACATTTCCTTCATCTCCTTGACCTCCATGATCGGCCTGGGCCTCGGGGTGCTGGCCCTGATTCTGGTGTTGTCAGTGATGAACGGTTTCCAGCGCGAAATGAGTTCGCGCATTCTTGGCCTGGTACCGCATGCGGTGATTTCCGCCAGCGAGCCTCTGCATGACTGGCAGAGCGTTGCCGAGCGGGCCATGGCCAATCCTGAAATTATCGGTGCTGCGCCTTTGACCCGGCTCGATGGCATGCTGTCCTTCCATGGCGAGATGCAGCCGATCCAGGTCAGTGGTATCGATCCGATCAGCGAGGCCAAGGTGTCTTCGCTGCCTGCGCAGCTCATCGGTGGTCGGCTGGACGACTTGCAGCCAGGCGAATTCGGCGTGATCGTTGGTCAGCTGACGGCGCGGCGTTTCGGGCTCACACTGGGCGACAAGCTGACTCTGATCGTGCCCGAACTCAGCGATTCTCCCGGTGGCGTCACGCCGCGCATGCATCGCCTGACTGTGGCTGGTGTGTTCAAGGTTGGCGCCGATCTGGACGGCAGTCTGGCGATGGTGCATATCGCCGACGCCGCCAGCATGCAGCGCTGGGAGCCCGGGCAGGTGGAAGGAGTACGGCTGAAGCTCACGGATCTCTATCGGTCAGCCACAGTGGCCGGGCAACTGGCCAAGGAGCTTGGTCCGAACTTCCGCGCTGAGGACTGGACGCGCACCGAAGGCAGTCTGTTCAGTGCCATGCAAATGGAAAAGACCATGATCGGCTTGCTGTTGCTGCTCATCATCGCGGTGGCGGCTTTCAATATTATCGCCACGCTGATCATGGTGGTGTCGGACAAGCGTATGGATATCGCCATCCTGCGCACACTGGGTGCGACGCCTCGGCAGATCATGACGATTTTCATGATCCAGGGCTGCATCATCGGCTTTTCCGGGACCCTTGTCGGAGCGGTGTTGGGTGTCGCCGCCGCACTGAATGTCAGCAAACTGGTCAACTGGATCGAGAAGACCCTGGGGCGTCATGTATTTGGTTCCGATGCCTATTTCATCACCTCATTGCCTTCGCAATTGCACTGGCAGGATGTGTTGCTGGTGGTGTCGGCGGGACTGCTGATGAGCTTTCTGGCGACCCTTTACCCGGCCTGGCGAGCTGCGCAGACACATCCTGCCGAAGCCTTGCGCTATGCTTGATTCACCGAATCAATCTCAGGAGCAAGCATGCCACGCCAACTGTACGAACTCTGCGGAGTGGACGAACGCCTGGTTTTTTCCCCTTATTGCTGGCGCGTGAAAATGGCCCTCAAGCACAAGGGGTTAGATTTCGAGACTGTGCCCTGGCATTTCCAGGATAAAGATGCCTTGGCCTTCTCTGGGCAGGAGCCGTCTGAGGCACGTAAAGTCCCGGTGTTTGTGGACGAGGACGGTACGGTCGTGACCGATAGTATGGCGATCATCCGTTATCTGGACCGTATTTATCCCGCACGTCCTTTACTCGGTGATGAGTTCGCTGCTGCTCGACTGGAGTTCATCCGCCATTGGTCCGAAGCGGTACTTTCACCAGCGGTGCTGAAGATCATCCTTGGCGATTTGTTTGCTACTCTGGACCCTGCCGACCAGCCTTACTTCCGCCGGACGCGCGAGGCACATTTGGGCATATCGCTGGAAGCTTTCCAGGATGCCGAAGCCGGTCATGCCGCGCTGGACCGGGCCCTGGTTCCGCTGCGCCGATGTCTGGCGCATTCGCCTTACCTGGATGGTGAAGCGCCAGCGGCGGCTGACTACGTTGCCTTCGGTGTATTCATGTGGGCGCGGGTAGTGGCTCGCCAGCCGCTACTGGCGAAGGATGATCTCGTCGATCAATGGACGGAGCGCCTGCTGGCGTGTTTTGGTGGTTTCGCGGCAAAGAGCCCGAGAGCGATTGATATCCTGCGCTGAATCGAGCCGACAGCGGGTGCTCGGTCGCTCGCCGAATAGAAACTACAAGACAAGCAACCGGATCATCCGAAGCAACTGATTGATTACAACGTTATTGATGAGAAAGCCGCTGCGGATATCGGAGAAGACGTACTCGGCAGGAAGTAGCTCGATCCGGGAAAGCAGAAAAGGGCCAGTGCGGCCCTTTTCATTGCTTCGGCTTATGCTCAGGCCGCTTTTGCCTGGGTTTGCTGCCGGGAGCGGTTCAAGGCGCTGAACAGTGCACGAAAACTGGCAGTGGTGATGTTCTCGTCGATACCGATGCCGTACAGGGAGCGGCCACCTTCGACCCGTAGTTCGATATAGGCTGCTGCCTTGGCCTTGGCGCCGCTGCCGATGGCGTGCTCGCTGTAATCCATGATTTCCGCTGATACCGGCAGGCTGGCAATCAAGGCTTCCAGCGGGCCTTTGCCGGTTCCCTGCCAGCGACGGGTTTCGCCATTTACCTGAACTTCCGCGTCGACCGTGCAAGTGGAGTTTTCTTCCTGCAGGCGATGGCCTTTGAAGGTATAGGGCGAGCTGACCTGTAGGTATTCCTCGATCAGCAAGGCATGAATCTGCGAAGCAGTCATTTCCAGTCCGTGGCGATCGGTTTCCCGTTGCACTACCTGGCTGAATTCGATCTGCAGACGGCGGGGCAGGATGATGCCGTATTCCTGTTCGAGCAGGTAGGTGATGCCACCTTTGCCTGACTGGCTGTTGACGCGGATTACCGCTTCGTAATCGCGACCGATATCGGCCGGGTCGATGGGTAGATAAGGGACTTCCCACATGGCGTCGCTCTTCTGCTGGGCAAAGCCCTTGCGGATGGCGTCCTGGTGCGAGCCGGAAAAAGCGGTATGGACCAGATCACCCACATAAGGGTGACGTGGATGCACCGGCAACTGGTTGCATTCCTCGACTATCTTGCGCACGCCATCGATATCGGAGAAATCCAGTTCTGGATCGACTCCCTGGGTGTAGAGATTCAGCGCCATGGTGACCAGATCCACGTTGCCGGTCCGCTCGCCATTGCCGAACAGGCAGCCTTCCACCCGGTCGGCACCGGCCAGCAGTCCCAGCTCACTGGCCGCCACACCGGTACCACGGTCGTTATGGGTGTGCAGGCTGATCAGCACGCTCTCGCGCCGGTCGACATGGCGGCAGAACCACTCGATCTGGTCGGCATAAATATTGGGCGTTGCCGCTTCGATCGTAGCCGGCAGGTTGAGGATGATCTTGTTGTCTGGGGTTGGTTGCCAGGCTCCGATAACCGCGTTGCATACTTCGACGGCAAAATCGGTTTCGGTGGAGCTGAATACTTCGGGCGAGTACTGGAAAGTCCAGCGAGTTTCCGGTTGTTGCTCGGCCAGGCGCTTAATGATTTGTGCCGCGTTTACTGCAATCTGCATCACTCCAGCCTTGTCCTGGTTGAAGACGATACGGCGGAACGACGGAGCGATAGCGTTGTAGACGTGCATGATCGCCTGCTTGGCGCCGCGCAGGGATTCGAAAGTACGAGTGATCAGGTCTTCACGGGCTTGGGTCAATACCTGGATGGTTACGTCATCGGGAATATGGCCATCTTCGATCAGGGTGCGGACGAAGTCGAAATCGGTCTGTGAGGCGGAAGGAAAACCTACTTCGATCTGTTTCAGACCGACTTGCACCAGAGTCTGGAAGAAGCGCAATTTTTTCTCGGCGTCCATCGGCTCGATCAGAGCCTGGTTACCGTCGCGCAGATCCGAGCTACACCAGATCGGAGCCTTGTCGATAACCCGGCTCGGCCATGTACGGTCGGGAATATCGATCGGTTTGAAGGTGCGGTATTTCTGCGACGGGTCCTTGAGCATGGACATGGAGCAATCCTCTTGTTCGATTTGGCAATTCTGAAAAGGCTGTAACGGCAATACAGCAGATAGTGTCAGTTGCGCAGTCGCGAACTGACCAGATGCTGCAGCCTCAAGTGCTGCTTTGGAAGAAACAGGGCTTGTGAAATGTTCATGGCGACAACCCTATTCCCGCCAGAAGAGGAATGGCAAGTATTGTTTTGAAATTGGTATTAATGGTCGATATATGATTTTTTAATGGAATTGAATTTCAAAAATAAAGGATTTTATTGGTTTTATTTTTCCGAGCCTGATCTCTTTCGTGAAGCTGGCTGGATTACCAGTACCATGAATGCGGAGCGGAAAAAACATCCCCCTCGGGTGAGGGGGATATGGTTGATGCAGTACCTGCTTGGTCTAGTTGACTGCTGCGGTCGAGGGGTTTTCCTGTTCCGGTTGTACGGGGACGAAATTGAGCTGCAGGTATTGGCTGGTCATTTGGCGAATCGAGTTGGTCAGCTCGATGTTGTTGTTGAGCTTCTGGCCATAAGAGGGAACGATTTCCTTCAGCTTGGCTTGCCAGTCGGGAGTCTTGATCCTGTCCTTGAAGGTCTTTTCCAGTACGGTCAGCATGATCGGGGCAGCAGTGGAGGCGCCGGGCGAGGCTCCCAGCAGTGCCGCAATGCTGCCATCGGCAGAGGCTACGACCTCGGTACCGAATTGCAGAACGCCACCGTGCTCGGCATCTTTCTTGATGATCTGCACGCGCTGGCCGGCATCGAGCAGCTTCCAGTCTGCACTTTTGGCTTCAGGCAAGTACTCGCGCAGCACTTCGATGCGTTCTTCCTGGCTCAGCATCAACTGACTGATGAGATAGGTGCTTAGCGACAGGTTGTCGAGTCCGGCATGGGCTATCGGCATGATGTTGTCCGTGCTTATCGAGCCCGGCATGTCCATCAATGAACCATTCTTCAGGAACTTGGTGGAAAAGGTGGCGAAAGGTCCGAAAAGCAAGGCCCGCTTGCCCTCGATGATGCGAGTATCCAGGTGCGGCACGGACATCGGTGGAGAGCCGACGGAAGCCTTGCCGTAGACCTTGGCCAGATGGCGATTCACTACTTCCGGATTGCTGGTGTAGAGGAACTGGCCGCCTACCGGGAAGCCGGCATAGCCTTCAGCTTCCGGAATACCGGTTTTCTGCAGCAGTGGCAGTGCGCCGCCGCCAGCCCCGATGAAGACGAACTTGGCCTTGATGGCGCTTTCTGCACCGTTGTTGGCCAAGTCGGCGACCGTTACGGTCCAGGTCTGATCATCGTTGCGCCGGATATCGCGGACTTCATGCTGCAGGTTCAGCTTGACGTTATCGTGATGGGTCAGCGAGTCCATCAGTTGGCGCGTGATTTCGCCGAAGTTGACGTCGGTGCCGATTGGCATACGGGTCGCTGCAACTTTCTGGTTGGCCGGACGGCCCTCCATGACCAGGGGCACCCATTGCTTGATGGTCGCCTGATCTTCCGAGTACTCCATGCCGCGGAACAGCGTGCTGTGCTGTAGGGCTGCATGGCGTTTCTTCAGGAACGCAATGTTGTCATCGCCCCATACGAAGCTGATGTGCGGAACATCGTTAATGAAGGATTTCGGATCCTTCAATACGTCCTGTTGAATCTGGTGTGCCCAGAACTGGCGGGAAATCTCGAAGGATTCATTAACCGCTACCGCCTTGCTGATATCGATGCTGCCATCGGCTTTTTCGGTGGTGTAATTCAGTTCGCAGAATGCAGAGTGGCCGGTGCCGGCATTATTCCAGGCATTTGAGCTTTCTGCCGCGACCTTGTCGAGGCGTTCGTAGATATCGATTGTCCAGCTGGGCTCCAGTTCATGGATGTAGGTACCCAGAGATGCGCTCATGATTCCGCCGCCGATTAGCAGGACGTCGACAGTCTTGTTCGCCTCTTGCTGCTTCGAGCAGGCAATGACGCTAAAGCATAAAAGTGTCACTAAGAGCTTTTTCATGGGGAAACTCATCGGAGGTGAGCAAAATCGAAGTGTGTAAAAATCGTCCAAAATATTACGGTAAAATTATGTGAAATAAAAACATTTTTGTGAGCTGGCTAATGTTTAGATTAGCCTGCTAACAGAGCTGGTTTCAATAATAAATTTCTATTGCATGGCTAATATGCTCTGTTATAACGTTTTTATATTATTAATAATAATAAAAAATCTATTTTTGGTTATTTTCTCATTTGATAAATATTCTCCATATTTGTTATATTACTACTTTTAAATTTTCGTACTCTATGCTGCCATTAATCAATCGGTATCTGTTTAGTTGATTGCTGCTCAAGTAGCTGCTCAAGTAAATGCAATCGCCTTGTGAGCGCACCGAAACCCCAACAGGCCCAAGGATCGTCCAAATCAATTGATCCAATTCTTTCTGTTGATTAGACGAATTTATGGTTTTGCCGAAACTCTTTAGTTGACGGCGCTGTATTGCCGGAAGACCTCAGCCGAAGAGAAGAATAAAACTATGAAAGCCACTGCCATCAAGCGCTGCTGCCTGTTATCGACTACCACGTTGCTGGCCATGGGCATTGCCACTGCGCATGCCGAGCCACTGACCCGTCTCAATGGGGCGCCGGTGGGGGATAACCAGAACTCCCTGACCGCCGGGCCCAACGGCCCGGTCCTGATTCAGGATCATCATCTGATCGAGAAGCTGGCTGCTTTCGATCGTGAGCGAATTCCCGAGCGCGTCGTGCATGCCCGTGGTACCGGCGCTGAAGGGGTATTCAAAGCGACTGTCGATCTGAGCAATATCACACAAGCGGCGCCGTTTCTGGCGACAGGCAAGGAGACACCGGTTTTCGTGCGCTTTTCCACTGTAATCCACCCCAAGGGATCGCCTGAAACCCTGCGTGATCCGCATGGATTTGCGGTCAAGTTCTATACTGAAGACGGCAACTGGGATCTGGTAGGAAATAACCTGCCGGTGTTCTTCATCCGCGATGCCATCAAGTTCCCGGATATGATCCATTCGCTCAAACCCGACCCTGTGACCAATATCCAGGACCCGAATCGGTTCTTCGATTTTTTCTCCCATGTACCGGAAAGCACCCATATGCTGACTCGTGTGTACAGCACGCTTGGAATTCCGGCTAGTTATCGGCAGATGGATGGCGCCGGCGTAAATGCTTTCAAGTTTACTACCAAGGACTGCAGCAACTGGCAGTACGTGAAATTCACCTGGAAGAGCCGCCAGGGTGTGAAAGGGCTATCTGTTGCCGAGGCCGCCGAAGTGCAGAAGGTGGATTTCAATCATCTGACGCGAGATCTCTATACCGAGATTGGCAAGGGGAATTTTCCGGTCTGGGATCTTTATATCCAGACGCTGAAGCCTGAGGAACTCGACAAGTTCGACTTCAATCCGCTGGATGACACCAAGATCTGGCCTGAGGATCTTGTGCCAGCACGCAAAGTAGGTGAGCTGACGCTGAACAAGGTGCCGGACAATTTCTTCCAGGCCACTGAGCAGGTAGCCGTGGCGCCGAGCAACATGATCCCGGGCATCGAGCCTTCCGAAGATCGCATGCTACAGGGGCGCCTGTTCTCCTACGCCGATACCCAGCGTTACCGTTTGGGCATCAATCACCTGTATCTGCCGGTGAACGCGCCACGCAACCCGATGCATACCAATGCCCAGGATGGCGCCGGTTACTCGCCGCCGCGCAAGGGATCGGTCAATTATCAGCCAAGCCGTACGGACGCGAACCTGACGGATAATGCCGAATACGATTATTGCCGCTATGAGCTGAAGGGAACCACGCAGCAGGACATCATTGCCAAGACGCAGAATTTCAAACAGGCAGGGGATTTCTATCGGAGCCTGGATGAAGACGGCAAGGTGAAGCTTGTCGATGGCCTGAATGCCGATCTTGGACAGGTCAAGAGCGATGAAATTCGCACCATCATGGTCAGCTACTTTTACAAGGCCGACATCGATTATGGAACCCGGGTAGCCAAGGCTGTGAAAGTGAATCTGGTCGATGCGAAGAAACTGGCCGACAGTTACAACAACTGAAACCAATAAGAGGGGGCGGCCATGTGTAAGCATGGCTGCTTTTCACTATGCGCTATCTGTTTGCCTTTCTCATGCTGATAACCTCGATAGCTCTGGCTGATGAAGACGATGAACGCCTGCTGGATGCTGCTCGCGAAGGCAATGTTGCGGTTCTGGAGACGTTGACAGCCAAGGGGGCGAATCTGAATGCAGTCAATGCACGAGGTTATACGCCATTCATCATGGCTGCCTATTACGGCCATACCGAGGTGCTCGCCTGGCTGCTCAAGCATGGTGCCGAGCCCTGTGCCGAGGACCAGCAGGGCAGCAACGTATACATGGGCGTTGCCTACAGGGGATACGAAGGAACAGCGAAATGGCTGCTGGAAAATACCGGCTGTAACATCAACCATACAAACCATGCGGGCCAGACAGCCTTGATGATGGCTTCGTTATTCGGGCGAGAGGCTATCGTGCAGTTATATCTGCAACATGGGGCCGATGCCGATCTGGTCGATCGGCAGGGCAACACGGCTGCGAGCCTGGCGCAAGGGCAAGGACTCACCCATATCGTCAGGCAGTTACGCTTCGTTATGCAGTAATGGTGATCAGTGCTGTGAGGCTGGTTCAAGGCAGCTTTCGATCGTTTCGCCACTGGTGCCGGCTTTCATGTGAGAGAGTGTGCTCTTCGAGCCGGCAGCTGCTCTATTCCATTGGATATCGTCGTTGAGGTAGCGTTTGCTGCTTGCCGATGCTGCCGCCAGTGCGTGGGTCGAGCCTTCGTATTTCAGCGTTGCCTTGTTTTCAGGGAAATATTCCACGGTCAGGGTTTTGCCACTGTCGCAGGTATAACTCACTATTTCGGGAGCGCTTTGTGGTGTGGCTACCGATGTTACCGGTGGCGCGGTAGAGGTTACCGGTGAGGCCGGAGCTCTTTCTTCTTTCTTGTCACATCCTGCAAGAATAGCAGTTGCAGCCAATGCTGCGATCATTAGTGACTTATTCATGGTCGACTCCTCTTTCATAGATAATTCCCTGGCAGTTAGGGCTAACGTTCGACAGGTATCGATGCGAAAAGATGCGTCGGTTCTTCATATGAAGGAAAAATGAAATCGCACAATGGCGAATGGCTGCTTTCCAGCGGCCATCCAGTCTGCCGAAAACCCTGAAGCGAGTCAGTTTCACTTGATCAGGCTACGCAATACATAATGTAAAATTCCGCCAGCCTTGAAGTACTGGACTTCATTGGTCGTATCGATACGGCACAGCACTTCGAAGGTATCGTGACTACCATCGGGGCGCTCTATGGTGACTCCAAGCGTCTGCTGTGGCTCGATATCGGCGGAAAGTCCGTGGATGGAGAGTATTTCGCGGCCAGTGAGTCCCAGCGACTGACGGGTCTGGCCATTAATGAACTGCAAGGCCAGAACTCCCATACCGATCAGGTTGGAGCGGTGAATACGCTCGAAGCTTTCGGCGATTACGGCCTTTACCCCCAGTAGATTGGTGCCCTTGGCTGCCCAGTCGCGGCTGGATCCGGTGCCATATTCCTTGCCGGCAATCACCACCAGTGGCGTGTTTTGGCTCTGGTAGCGCATGGCAGCCGCGTAGATCGACATCTTTTCACCATCCGGCTGGTAGAGCGTATTGCCGCCTTCTTCACCGCCCAGCATTTCGTTTTTGATACGGATATTGGCAAAGGTGCCACGCATCATCACTTCGTGATTACCACGGCGTGAGCCGTAGGAATTGAAATCCTCCGGAGCGACGCCGAGCTGTTGTAGATAAAGCCCCGCTGGTGAGTTGGCCTTTATATTCCCGGCAGGTGAGATATGGTCGGTGGTGATGGAATCACCGAATAGCGCCAGGATGCGAGCGCCTTCGATATCCTCTGGCGAGGCTGCTGGCTTGTCGATGTCTTCGAAGAAAGGCGGATTCTGCACATAGCTGGAGTCGGCATTCCATTCATAAGTGTCGCCTGTGCCGACCGAAATGGCCTGCCAGTTCTTGTCGCCATCGAATACGTTGGCATAGCGTCGGCGAAACATGCTGCCGTCGATCTGGCTGACGGCTGCGTTTATCTCGCTGCTGCTCGGCCAGATCTCCTTGAGATAGACCGGTTGATTCTTGTCATCAAATCCCAGCGGTTCCCTGGACAAATCAATGCGCGTAGTTCCAGCCAGGGCAAAGGCCACAACCAGCGGTGGCGAGGCCAGCCAGTTGGCCTTGACCAGCGGATGCACGCGACCTTCGAAATTGCGATTGCCGGATAGAACCGAGGATACGATCAAATCGTTATCGGTAATTGCCTGGCCGATGGGCTCGGACAGTGGGCCAGAGTTGCCGATGCAGGTGGTGCAACCATAGCCGACCAGGTTGAAGCCAAGCTGATTCAGATAAGGTGTAAGACCGGCCTTTTCCAGGTAGTCGGTCACAACCTTGGAGCCGGGAGCCAATGAGGATTTGACCCAGGGCTGGCGTTGCAAGCCTCGCTCCACGGCTTTTTTGGCCAGCAGGCCTGCAGCCATCAAGACATTGGGGTTGGAAGTGTTGGTGCAAGAGGTGATGGCGGCAATGACCACTGCGCCATGCTTGAGCGGGAAATCTTCGTCCTTGACCTCGAATGCTGTCTCGGCCTGTTGCCGTTTACCGGTGGTTTCCAGCAGCAAATCGAAACTCGCACCGATATCGCTTAGTGCCACACGATCCTGTGGGCGTTTCGGGCCGGCCAGCGATGGTACGACATCGGCCAGCTCCAGCTCCAGCGTGTGGGTAAACACTGGATCGGGAGTGTTGCTATCACGCCACAGACCTTGGGCTTTGCTGTACGCTTCGACTAGCGCGATGCGCGACTCGTCGCGGCCGGTCAGGCGCAGATAGTCGATAGTGACTTGATCCACAGGGAAAAAGCCGCAGGTTGCACCGTATTCCGGTGCCATATTACTGATGGTCGCGCGGTCGGCCAGTGGGAGGTTATCGAGGCCCGGGCCGAAGAATTCAACGAATTTGCCGACTACTCCCTGCTTGCGCAGCATCTGGGTTACGGTAAGTACCAGGTCAGTAGCGGTCATGCCTTCTTGTAGCTTGCCGGTCAGGCGAAAGCCGACCACTTCAGGAATCAGCATGGAAACCGGCTGGCCAAGCATGGCCGCTTCGGCCTCGATGCCACCGACACCCCAGCCGAGGATGCCCAAGCCATTGATCATAGTGGTATGAGAGTCGGTTCCTACCAAGGTATCCGGATAGGCGTAGGTATCGCCATTCTCGTCCCGGGTCCAGACTACCTGTCCCAGGTATTCCAGATTCACCTGGTGACAGATGCCGGTGCCTGGCGGTACTACGCGGAAGTTATCGAAAGCCTGCTGGCCCCAGCGCAGAAAGGCATAGCGTTCGCCATTGCGCTGCATCTCGATTTCCACATTTTCCTGGAAAGCCCGATCACTACCGAAATGGTCGACCATAACCGAATGATCGATCACCAGATCGACCGGGGAAAGGGGATTGATCTTTTGCGGGTCGGCTCCTGCGCGCGACACGGCATCACGCATGGCGGCCAGGTCGACGATTGCCGGTACGCCGGTGAAATCCTGCATCAGCACTCGTGCCGGACGGTACTGGATTTCCTGATTGGAGCTGCGTTTCTTGAGCCAATTGGCAAGGGCGATAAAATCTTTCTTGTGCACCGTAGCGCCATCTTCCCAACGTAGCAGGTTTTCCAGCAGCACCTTCAGCGAAGCGGGCAGGCGAGAGATATCACCTAGATGTCTGGCCGCTTCCGGCAGGCTGAAGTAATGGTAGGTTTTGCCAGCGACTTCCAGGCTACGGCGGCAATCGAGGCTATCCAGAGAGGGCATTCTCGTCTCCTTTTTCTTCTCCGCAGAGCGGAGCAGGGAAGTGAATGCGGAGCCTTGAAGCAAGGCCCTG
The DNA here is from genome assembly GCF_014191985.1 of Azomonas macrocytogenes. Lineage (GTDB taxonomy): Bacteria > Pseudomonadota > Gammaproteobacteria > Pseudomonadales > Pseudomonadaceae > Azomonas > Azomonas macrocytogenes. The sequence continues at coordinate 46,355 of NZ_JACHXI010000017.1, read as the reverse complement.
CTTCATGTAGTCGATAATTACTGGACTGACAAGGAAAGCGAGGGTTCCAACTCTCGGCTATCATGCCCGCCTTTCTTGCGCTCTGGCTCGATGCCGTTTACGAAAAACTCGATGAAGACATTGCTGTTGCATTGCCGTACTGGTTTTGAAAATGAGGTCTGTGCCGAAATCGGTGATTTGGCTGGTCAGATGAATATCGCTGGCTACGCCAAGGCGCGTCCAGGTACTGGGTTTGCAGAATTTATCTGCAATGGTGGCGACGATCTCGAGCACTTGATGAAAAAAGTGCGTTTCTCACGGTTGATATTTCCCCGGCAGTGGGCGCGCGGTGAATGGCTGCACTTGCCGGAGGGGGATCGAATCGGCATTTTGCTGGAGTATCTCGCAACGATTCCGGCGTGCAGCAGTTTGTGGCTGGAAGTATTGGATACGAATGAAGGTAAGGAACTATCGACCTTTTGCCGTAAATTCGAAGCTCCGTTACGTCGGGCATTGACCAAAAGTGGCTATCTTCTGGATGGTGGTGCTGGACCCTGTCTGCTAATGACTTTTCGTAGTGGTCGCGAGGTTTTCGTCGGAATTGCGGAAAAAGGCAACAGCGCGCTTTGGCCGATGGGAATTCCGCGCCTGAAATTTCCTCGCCAGGCACCCAGTCGCTCTACGCTCAAACTGGAAGAGGCCTGGCATCATTTCATTCCGCGCAGTGAGTGGGATGATCGCTTGACGGCTGGAATGACCGCTGTCGATCTGGGCGCTTCACCCGGAGGCTGGACTTGGCAGTTGGTCAATCGCTATATGCGAGTCATCGCCGTCGACAATGGCCCCATGAATGAAAAGCTGATGGACTCGGGTTTGGTAGAACATCAGCATGTCGATGGTTTCGTTTTTCGCCCGCGTAAGCCAGTGGATTGGATGGTCTGCGATATTGTCGAGAAACCTGCGCGCAATGCAGCATTGCTGGAGAATTGGATTGGCGAAGGACTGTGTCGTGAAGCTGTAGTCAATCTCAAGTTACCGATGAAACAGCGCTATACCGAAGTAAAGCGCTTGCTGGAGCGTATCGAGTCAGGACTGGCCGGACGAGGTGTGCAGGCTGGTATTGCCTGCAAGCAGCTCTATCATGATCGCGAAGAGGTGACCTGCCATGTGCGAGTATTCAAAAGCTGACCTGGTTGCTTTCCTGTATCGAGAACTCATTCTGCTCGACCGGAGATTTTAATGGGCGTATCAACTGAAATGACAACAGACGACATCCTGGACGCTTCTGGGTTGCATTGTCCGGAGCCGGTGATGATGCTGCATAACAAAGTGCGTGATCTGGCCGATGGCGGATTACTCAAAGTTATCGCCACAGACCCATCTACGCAGAGGGATATTCCTAAATTCTGTATGTTTCTCGGGCACGAATTGCTTGAGCAGAAAGCGGAAAAGGGAAGTTATTTGTATTGGATCCGGAAGAAAAGCAACCAATGATTGATTTCTGTTGGGAGCGGTAATGCTCGGACCATATGTGAGCGAATGGATCTATTTATCGGGGTCTGTTCATATGGGTAGCGTCTAGTCTTCGTAGAGCATAGACGCTCCGACTCGTTCTAGTGGTATTCGCACAAATAGGCAGTATCTACACTCACCTTCAACTGAAATTTGCTATTAGGCTGGACGGTGAACTGACTACCGGCTTCGAATGTTTTCCAATCCGCATTGCCCGGCAGCTTGGCGACCAGACTACCCGAGACCACGTGCATTATTTCCAGTTGGTTGGTACCGAATTCGTATTCGCCGGGTGCCATGACGCCGATCGTGGCAGGGCCATTGGCCATGTCGAATGCAATGGATTTGACACTGCCATTGAAGTACTCGTTGACCTTGAACATGCTTCTCTCCTGTTCGCGTTCGAAAAGGAGGCGAAGTATGCCCAAGCCATTCATTGCCGTCATCCGGATTGATGAACGATGCTCTTGGCACGATTACTTATGAATCCAAATTATCTGATACATTGTTACGGTGATTAGAATACCTGCCTTTAGCAATGCTTCAGGAGTGATGATGGAATGCCGCCCTGCTTGCGGTGCCTGCTGTGTAGCGCCTTCCATAACCCAGCCTTTTTTCGGTATGCCTCACGGAAAGCCGGCGGGAATCCCTTGTCTACACTTGACTGAACACTTTATGTGCAACTTGTTCGATAAGCCAGAACGTCCAGCCGTATGCCAAAGATTTAAAGCCGATCCAGAGGTTTGCGGATGCAGTCGGGAGGAGGCTATCGAGCTGATTACATGGTGGGAGCAGACGACTTCTTGAGGTTCACCTGTAATTTCAGACGATGTACAAAAAATTGAAAGAAAAAAGCTGCCAGAAGGCAGCTTTTTTGAGTGGAAAGCTATCTATCAGCGTGTGATATCGCGCTTCAATTCGCCAGTGTAAAGCTGGCGCGGGCGGTTGATCTTGTATGGGCCCGACAGCATTTCTTTCCAGTGAGAGATCCAGCCAACGGTGCGAGCCAGAGCAAAGATCACTGTAAACATGCTGGTCGGAATACCAACGGCCTTGAGGATGATACCCGAGTAGAAGTCTACGTTCGGGTACAGGTTACGCTCGGCGAAGTAGGGATCCTTCAGCGCGATTTGCTCGAGCTTCATCGCCAGTTCCAGTTGTGGGTCGTTGATACCCAGCTCGGCCAGTACCTCGTCACAGGTCTTCTTCATGACGCGCGCACGTGGATCGAAGTTCTTGTAGACGCGGTGGCCAAAGCCCATCAGTTTGAACGGATCGTTCTTATCCTTGGCCTTGGCCAGATATTTCTCGATATTCGAGACATCCCCGATTTCGTCCAACATGGTCAGTACGGCTTCGTTTGCACCACCATGAGCCGGTCCCCAGAGTGCGGCGATACCGGCGGCAATACAGGCGAATGGGTTGGCACCAGTCGAACCTACAGAACGCACTGCCGAAGTCGAAGCATTCTGCTCATGGTCGGCATGGAGGACAAAGATCCGGTCCATGGCTTTGGCCAGCACGGGACTGATCGGTTTTTCCTCGCACGGCGTGTTGAACATCATGTGCAGGAAGTTTTCCGCGTAATTAAGATCGTTACGTGGATATACCATCGGTTGGCCTATGGAGTACTTGTAGGCCATCGCGGCAATAGTGGGGAGCTTGGCAACCAGACGGATCGCGGAAATCTCGCGATGCTGTGGATTATTATTATCAAGTGAATCGTGATAGAAGGCGGAAAGAGCGCCGACTACCCCAAGCAAAATCGCCATCGGATGGGCATCGCGGCGAAAACCATTGAAGAAGGTTTTCAGCTGTTCGTGAACCATGGTGTGGTTTTTCACCGTGTTTACGAACTTTTCCTTTTCCTCGGGAGTTGGCAGCTCCCCATAGAGCAAGAGATAGCAGGTTTCCAGGTAGTCGGATTTTTCCGCCAACTGCTCGATTGGGTATCCGCGATGCAGCAAGATGCCCTTGTCACCATCGATATAGGTGATTTTCGACTCGCAAGATGCGGTCGACATGAAGCCTGGGTCGAAAGTGAAGTTACCAGTGGAGAGAAGACCACGGACGTCGATTACGTCTGGCCCCAGAGTGGCACTTATTACGGGCAGCTCGACGGGGGCTGCGCCCTCGATGATCAACTGCGCTTTCTTGTCAGCCATGTATGGCCTCCTGTGTTTGCTTGGAATCATCAGAAGCCCCCACGCAGGGCCCGGGTCACTATAGAACGATAGGAGCCAATGTCAATTTGGCCTAAAGCATAATGGCGTGAGACCTGCCGGGAGCATTTTCATGAATAGCGGCCGATTGAATACGCTTTTTGCTTTCCTACTGCAATGCTTAGTTGGTGGCATTTCACCACATTGTCATTAGGAACCTATCGGTCTATACTCGGCCACCGACCGGCAGGGGCCCAGAGGAGTTCCAGACTTCGAGGGTTTCACCCGTGGGTGGCGGGCGCTATACAGTGCTCTTCCCGACAACTTTGCTCTGCGTGCCAGGGCCTTCGAGTGTGAAAGAAGCCGTGAAAAGCCAACGACCTGTAAACCTAGATCTTAGGACCATCAAACTCCCTATCACCGCTTATACGTCGATTTTGCATCGGGTTTCCGGTGTGATCTTGTTCATAGGTATTGCAGTGCTGCTATTCGCACTCGATACCTCGCTGGCCTCCGAGGAGGGCTTTGCGCGGGTCAAAATGTATCTGAGCAGTCCGCTGGTCAAGCTGATTGTTTGGGGACTGTTGTCTGCGCTGCTGTACCACCTGGTAGCTGGGGTTCGCCATCTCATTATGGATACGGGCCACGGTGAAACGCTGGAAGGTGGCAAGCAAGGTTCGAAAATCGTTCTCATCGTTTCTGCGGTGTTGATCCTTTTGACGGGAGTTTGGGTATGGTAACCAACGTCACGAATTTTTCGCGCTCAGGTCTTTTCGACTGGATGGCGCAACGTGTATCCGCTGTAGTCCTCGCGGCATACTTCATTTTTCTGCTGGGATACCTCGTCGTACATCCGGGATTGAACTATGCGCAGTGGGCCGGATTTTTTTCCGGCAACTTGATGCGTATCTTCAGTCTTCTGGCTCTGGTCGCCGTTAGTGTTCATGCCTGGGTCGGCATGTGGACGATCTCCACTGATTATCTGACCCCGATGGCGCTCGGCAAATATGCCACCGTTGTACGTTTTCTCTTCCAGGCTGCATGCGGCATTGCCATGTTCGCGTTCTTCGTCTGGGGTGTGCAGATTCTTTGGGGTATCTGATTCATGGCTAATATACGTACGCTTTCTTTTGATGCCATCATCGTAGGTGGTGGTGGTGCTGGCATGCGCGCAGCGCTACAGCTGGCTCAATCCGGATACAAGACCGCAGTAGTGACCAAGGTGTTTCCTACTCGCTCTCATACCGTTTCGGCCCAGGGTGGCATTACTTGTGCCATTGCTTCGTCAGATCCGAACGACGATTGGCGCTGGCACATGTACGATACTGTCAAGGGCTCCGATTACATCGGCGACCAGGACGCTATTGAATATATGTGCTCGGTCGGTCCGGAAGCTGTGTTCGAGCTGGAGCACATGGGGCTGCCTTTCTCTCGTACTGAAACCGGTCGTATCTACCAGCGCCCGTTCGGCGGTCAGTCGAAGGACTTCGGTAAAGGTGGCCAGGCTGCTCGCACTTGCGCAGCTGCGGATCGGACTGGCCATGCTCTGTTGCACACCCTGTATCAGAACAACCTGAAGAACGACACAGTATTCCTTAATGAATGGTATGCCGTAGATCTGGTGAAGAATCAGGATGGTGCCATCGTTGGAATCATTGCCATCTGCATCGAAAGCGGCGAGACCGTATATATCCGTTCCAAGGCTACTGTCTTGGCTACTGGTGGTGCCGGTCGTATCTATGCTTCCACTACCAATGCCCTGATTAACAGTGGCGATGGTGTTGGCATGGCGCTACGTGCCGGTGTTCCGGTTCAGGACATCGAAATGTGGCAGTTCCACCCGACTGGCATTGCCGGTGCCGGTGTTCTCGTGACCGAGGGCTGTCGTGGTGAAGGTGGTTATCTGATCAACAAGCACGGCGAGCGTTTCATGGAGCGTTATGCTCCGAATGCCAAAGATCTGGCTGGTCGCGATGTTGTGGCTCGCTCAATGGTCAAGGAAGTACTTGCTGGAAATGGCTGTGGTCCCAATGGCGATCATGTGCTGCTCAAGCTGGATCATCTTGGCGAAGAAGTTTTGCACAGCCGTCTGCCGGGTATTTGCGAACTGTCGAAGACCTTTGCTCATGTCGACCCAGTAGTTGCTCCGGTTCCGGTTATTCCGACTTGCCACTATATGATGGGTGGCGTTGCTACCAATATTCATGGCCAGGCAATTACGCAAGGAGCAGACGGCGAAGACAAAATCATCGAAGGGCTGTTTGCTGTCGGTGAAGTAGCTTGTGTGTCCGTACACGGTGCTAACCGTCTGGGTGGTAACTCACTGCTTGACTTGGTTGTATTTGGTCGCGCTACTGGTCTGCATCTGGAAAAAGCCCTTAAGGAAGGAATCGAGTATCGCAATGCTACCGCAACCGACCTGGATGTTTCGTTGAGCCGTCTGGCTGGCGTAAATGAGCGATCATCCGGTGAGGATGTTGCACCGCTACGCAAAGAACTGCAGAGCTGCATGCAGAATTATTTCGGTGTATTCCGCACCGGTGAATACATGCAGAAAGGTATCGAGCAACTGGTTGACCTGCGTGGGCGCATTGCCAATGTCAAAATTGCCGATAAGAGTCAGTCTTTTAATACTGCTCGTATCGAGGCACTGGAGTTGCAAAACCTCCTCGAGGTTGCAGAAGCCACTGCAATTGCGGCAGAAGCGCGTAAGGAATCTCGCGGTGCGCATGCTCGTGAAGACTTCGAAGAGCGTGACGACAATGAATGGCTATGCCACACCCTGTACTTCCCAGGTGATAAGCGCGTAACCAAACGTGCCGTTAACCGTTCGCCAAAGATTATTGACGGCGATCTTCTTGAATACTTCAAGCCTAAAGTCCGCACTTATTAAGGGTGAACGATATGTTGCAAGTAAGTGTTTATCGCTATAACCCCGATAAAGACCAGAAACCGTACATGCAAACATTCCAAGTCGATACCCAGGGTAAAGACTTGATGGTGCTTGACGTGTTAGCCCTGATTAAAGAGCAAGATGAGGCCTTTTCCTATCGCCGTTCCTGCCGCGAAGGCGTGTGTGGTTCTGATGGCATGAACATCAGTGGCAAAAACGGTTTGGCTTGTATCACTCCGTTGTCTTCAGTCGTAAAAGACAATAACTTGGTTTTGCGCCCACTACCTGGTCTACCGGTCATTCGTGATCTGGTCGTGGATATGAGTATCTTCTACAAGCAGTACGAGAAGGTACGTCCTTACCTGATAAACAACACGCCAGCACCAGCTATCGAGCGTTTTCAGTCTCCTGAAGATCGTGAGAAGTTAGACGGCCTGTATGAGTGTATTTTGTGTGCTTGCTGTTCTACTAGTTGCCCATCCTTCTGGTGGAATCCGGACAAATTCCTTGGTCCGGCTGCACTATTGCAAGCTTATCGCTTCCTGGCTGACAGTCGTGACAACTTCACCGAACAGCGTTTGGCATCTATGGATGATCCTTTCAGTGTATTCCGCTGCCGCGGCATTATGAATTGTGTAAGTGTATGCCCGAAAGGATTGAATCCGACCAAGGCAATAGGTCATGTGCGTAACATGCTGATTCGCAGCGGCACTTGATCATAGTCAGTCGGGATGGATTTGATTTTGCCGACTGGGTTTTCCTGCGGTATTCAGTGTTTCTGATGCCGCAGCTTGGTAGAAGATTCTGGAAAGCAGGGCCTTCTCTCGGAATTTCGTAGGCCGGCAGAGGACGATCCGAGCCAATGTCTAGCCTATCCGTAGGCCTCAACTACTCACCTTGAGTCATTTGGGTTCAGTCAATGTTTAAGGGAATACGGGCTGTGCGCCATTAGTATTCCCTTATCGAGGGCAACAAAGCATGCAAGACAGTGTGATGCAGCGTATGTGGGACAGTGCCTACCTTTCCGGTGGGAATGCCGAGTATGTAGAGGAGCTCTATGAGCTGTATCTGCAGGATCCTAGTGCCGTTCCGGAGGAGTGGCGCAGCAAATTCCAGAAATTGCCAACCAATGGTTCGCAATCCGGTGATGTTCCCCATTCCGGAATTCGCGAGCAATTCATCCAGCTAGCTAAAAGCTCGCGCCGCGGACAAGTTTCCACAGGAGCCGTCAGCCCCGAGCACGAGAAAAAGCAGATCGGTGTCTTGCAACTCATTCAAGACTACCGCTTGCTTGGGCACAGGGCTGCCCAGTTAGATCCGCTCGGCTTGCAACAGAAGCCTGTTCCGGTCGAACTTTCTCTCGCTAGCCACGGTCTTGGCGATGCTGATCTGGACACCATATTTTCTTCTGGTGATCTGAGCATCGGGAAGACTGAAGCGACTTTGCGTGAAATCCAGCAGGCCCTGAAAGAGACCTATTGCCGCACTATTGGCACAGAGTTCTCGCATGTTGTTACTACCGAGGAGCGTTCCTGGTTGCAGAATCGCTTCGAAAGCGTGCGTGGTCGTCCCGCGTTCTCCGTCGAGGTGAGAAAGCACTTACTGGAGCGATTGACGGCAGCCGAGGGGCTGGAAAAGTACCTGGGTACCAAGTATCCGGGTGCCAAGCGTTTCGGCCTGGAAGGGGGGGAAAGTTTAGTTCCGGTGCTGGATGAGATTGTTCAGCGGGTTGGTTCTCAGGGGCTTGTCAAGGAAATCGTTCTGGGTATGGCCCACCGTGGTCGTCTGAACGTGCTGGTCAATATCTTGGGCAAGAATCCGCGGGATCTATTTGATGAGTTCGATGGCAAGCATGTTGCCGGGCTAAGCTTAAGCTGCGGTGACGTGAAGTACCATCAGGGCTTTTCCTCCAACATCATGACCGGAGGGGGCGAAGTTCACCTGGCCATGGCCTTCAACCCATCCCACCTGGAAATCGTTTCTCCTGTGGTCGAAGGTTCCGTGCGGGCCCGCCAGGACCGTCGCGACGATGCCAGTGGCGATACGGTGCTGCCCATTACTATCCATGGTGATTCGGCCATCGCAGGACAGGGTGTGGTCATGGAGACCTATCAGATGTCCCTGCTCCGGGGCTTCAAGACAGGTGGTACCATCCGCATTGCCGTCAATAATCAGGTTGGTTTTACTACCAATCGTGCAGATGACGTGCGTTCCACTGAATACGCTACCGATGTGGCGAAGATGATTCAGGCACCAATTTTCCATGTGAATGGCGATGATCCTGAAGCCGTACTCTTCGTGACCCAGCTGGCAGTTGACTATCGCCAGCAATTCAAGCGCGATGTGGTTATCGATTTGGTCTGCTACCGCCGCCGCGGTCACAACGAAGCGGACGAACCGAGCGGCACCCAGCCACTGATGTACCAGAAGATTGCCAAGCACACCACCACTCGTGAGTTATATGCTGATGCGCTGGTTAAGGCCCAAGTGATCACTGCCGAGGAAGCCCAGGCTTTGGTGGACGAATACCGCAAGGCTCTGGACAACGGCCAGTTTGTGGTGAAAAGCTTGGTCAAGGAACCGAACAAGGCACTGTTCGTCGACTGGACTCCTTATATAGGGCATGCCTGGACCGCTCAGAGTGATACTCGCTTTGATCTGAAAAACCTGCAAGACCTGTCCAGCAAGCTATTGAACCTTCCGGAAGGCTTTGCTGTGCAGCGCCAGGTCGGCAAGCTGCTGGAAGAGCGTGGCAAGATGGCTACCGGCGAAATGCCGATCAACTGGGGTTATGCAGAAACCATGGCCTATGCCACTCTGCTTTCTCAGGGGTATCCGATACGCATCACTGGCCAGGACGTTGGTCGGGGCACCTTCTCCCACCGCCATGCAGCCCTGCACAACCAGAAAGACGGCAGTAACTACATTCCCCTGCAGCACCTGTTCGATGGACAGCCCAGTTTCACACTCTTCGATTCGTTCCTTTCTGAAGAGGCTGTGCTGGCTTTCGAGTACGGTTACTCGACCACGACGCCGAATGCACTTGTGATCTGGGAAGCGCAGTTCGGTGACTTCGCTAACGGTGCTCAGGTCGTAATCGATCAGTTCATTACCAGTGGTGAGCACAAGTGGGGCCGCCTGTGTGGTTTGACCATGCTGCTGCCACACGGTTATGAAGGTCAGGGCCCTGAGCACTCGTCCGCTCGCCTGGAGCGCTACCTGCAACTGTGTGCCGAACACAATATCCAGGTCTGTGTACCGACGACGCCGGCGCAGGTCTACCATATGCTGCGCCGCCAGATCATCCGTCCGCTGCGCAAGCCACTGGTTGCTCTGACGCCAAAATCGTTGCTGCGCCACAAGTTGGCCGTCTCTTCTCTTGAAGAGTTGACTCAAGGTTCGTTCCAGACTGTGATCGGCGAAATCGATCCGATCGAACCAGGCAAGGTCGAGCGCGTTATCCTGTGTAGCGGCAAGGTCTATTACGATCTTCTGGAGAAACGCCGTAGCGAAGGGCGTAACGACATTGCCATCGTTCGGATCGAGCAGCTATATCCTTTCCCCGAAGATGATCTGACTGAGGTACTGGCTCCCTATCAGAACCTCAAGCATGTCGTCTGGTGTCAGGAGGAGCCGATGAATCAGGGTGCCTGGTATTGCAGCCAGCACCACATGCGCCGCGTGGCTGCTGCGCACAAACAGGGCTTGTTCCTGGAATATGCCGGTCGTCCGGCTTCTGCTTCTCCTGCAGTCGGTTATGCCTCTGTGCATGCCGAGCAGCAGGAAAAGCTGCTTCAGGACGCATTTACCATTTAATAAATTCGCTGCGAAAGAGGCCGCGCAAGACGCGGCCTCGATGTAATAACCGAATCAATAGGATAGGACCTGACAATGGCTATCGAGATCAAAGCCCCAACTTTTCCGGAATCCGTCGCGGACGGTACTATCTCTACTTGGCACAAGAAGCCGGGTGAAGCAGTCAAGCGTGACGAGCTGATCGTCGATATCGAGACCGATAAAGTGGTCATGGAAGTACTTGCCGAGTCGGATGGTGTTCTGTCTGAAATTGTCAAGAACGAAGGTGATACCGTACTAAGTGGCGAACTGCTCGGTAAGCTGGAGGCCGGCGCTGTTGCTGCTGAAGCTCCAGTTGCTGCTCCTGCCCAGGCAGCTCCAACTCCAGCTGCTGCTCAGGTTGCTTCCAGCGAGGCAACATTGGCTCCGGCTGCTCGCAAGCTTGCTGAAGAGCATGGTCTGGATCCGAACAGCATTTCCGGTACGGGTAAAGGTGGTCGCGTTACCAAGGAAGATGCTGTCGCTGCTGTCGAGGCGAAAAAATCTTCTTCTCCGGCTGCCGGCTCAGCGTCTTCTGTTGCCGCTGCCGCTCCGGTTTTCGCTGCTGGTGATCGCGTTGAGAAGCGCGTACCGATGACTCGCCTGCGTGCAAAGGTTGCACAGCGTTTGATCGAAGCCCAATCTTCCATGGCTATGTTGACTACGTTCAACGAAATCAATATGAAGCCGGTTATGGAGCTTCGCTCCAAATACAAAGATCTTTTCGAAAAAACTCACAATGGTGTGCGCCTGGGCTTCATGTCCTTCTTTGTCAAGGCTGCGGTCGAGGCACTGAAGCGCCAGCCGGGAGTCAATGCTTCCATCGACGGCAGCGACATCGTTTATCACGGCTATCAGGATATCGGTGTCGCCGTATCCAGTGACCGAGGTCTGGTCGTTCCGGTTCTGCGTAATGCCGAATCCTTGAGCCTGGCCGATATCGAAGGTGGCATCAACGAGTTTGGCAAGAAAGCAAAGGCTGGTAAGCTGACCATCGAGGAAATGACCGGCGGTACCTTCACCATATCCAACGGTGGTGTATTCGGTTCCTTGCTTTCTACACCGATCGTCAATCCTCCACAGACAGCGATTCTCGGTATGCACAAGATCCAGGAGCGGCCGATGGCGGTAAATGGTCAAGTAGTTGTGCTACCGATGATGTACACCGCGCTTTCTTATGACCATCGCTTGATCGATGGTAAAGAAGCAGTAACCTTCCTGGTTACCTTGAAGGACCTGCTGGAAGATCCGGCCCGTCTGCTCCTTGACATCTGATAACAAGCCTTGCGGGTTTCCGGCCTGATCAAGTTACGTATTAGGTCTGAAACCTGCCGCTCCTGCCGTCTTTAAAGAGGATTCCTTATGAGCGAGAAGTTCGACGTCATCGTCATTGGTGCTGGCCCAGGCGGTTATGTCGCTGCCATTCGTGCTGCCCAACTGGGTCTTAAAACTGCCATCATTGAAAAATATCAGGGCAAGGAAGGCAAAACTGCTCTGGGCGGTACCTGTCTGAACGTGGGTTGTATCCCATCCAAAGCGCTGCTGGACAGCTCCTACAAGTTCCATGAAGCTCATGAGAGCTTCAATATTCATGGTATTGCCACGGGCGAAGTTACCATCAACGTCCCGACCATGATCAGTCGCAAGGATCAAATCGTCAAAAACTTGACTGGTGGTGTTGCTGGCTTGATCAAGGCCAATGGCGTCACTCTGTTTGAAGGTCATGGCAAGCTATTGGCCGGCAAGCAGGTCGAGGTCACTGGGCTGGATGGTTCCACTCAGGTATTGGCGGCTGAAAACGTGATCCTGGCCTCCGGTTCCACGCCAGTCGAAATCCCGCCGGCTCCCGTGGACCAGAACATCATCGTGGACTCCACCGGTGCGCTGGACTTCCAGACTGTTCCTGGCAAGCTGGGCGTGATCGGCGCTGGTGTCATCGGTCTGGAGCTGGGGTCGGTCTGGGCACGTCTGGGTGCTGAAGTCACCGTGCTTGAGGCGGTGGATAAGTTCCTGCCAGCCGTCGACGAACAGGTTGCCAAGGAGGCCCTGAAGGTTCTGAGCAAGCAAGGTCTGAACATCCTGCTGGGCGCCCGTGTCACGGGTACCGAAATCAAGGGCAATCAGGTTGTGGTCAGCTTCAGCGATGCTACTGGCGAAAAGCAGATCACCTTTGACAAGCTGATTGTGGCCGTTGGCCGTCGTCCAGTCACAGCCAATCTGCTGGCTGAAGACAGTGGTGTCGTGGTGGGTGAGCGAGGCTTCATTGAGGTCGACGATTTCTGCGCCACCAAGGTGCCGGGTGTCTATGCCATTGGTGATGTGGTGCGTGGTGCCATGTTGGCCCACAAGGCATCCGAGGAAGGTGTTGTGGTCGCTGAGCGTATTGCCGGCCATAAGGCACAGATGAATTATGACCTGATTCCAGCTGTGATCTACACCCACCCGGAAATTGCTGGCGTGGGTAAAACCGAGCAGCAGTTGAAGGCTGAAGGCGTTGAAGTCAACGTTGGTGTGTTCCCCTTCGCAGCCAGCGGTCGTGCCATGGCAGCCAACGACACTACTGGTTTGGTCAAGATCATCGCAGATGCCAAGACCGATCGTATCCTGGGTGTGCATGTCATTGGCCTGAGCGCTGCCGAACTGGTGCAGCAGGGTGCCATTGCCATGGAGTTTGGCAGCAGTGCCGAAGATTTGGGCATGATGGTCTTCTCGCACCCGAGCCTTTCCGAGGCTGTCCATGAAGCGGCCCTGGCTGTAAATGGTCATGCTATTCATATTGCCAACCGCAAGAAGCGTTAAGCTGTAAAGAACCACCAGGGTGGTTCCCTGTCGTATTCGTTGGAAATACTGCGCAATATCGTCATGGGGCTGTCGCAAGACAGCCTCTACAGGCGTGGAAGATTGATAATCGACTTCTGCAGCCTGCAGGTGGTGCTATACATGTACGTGTATGGCATCCGGTTGCAAACTACAACAATGACGGTAAGAGCATGAATCTTCACGAATATCAAGGTAAGCAGCTATTCAGCGAATATGGTCTTCCCGTATCCAGGGGTTATGCTGTGGATACGCCCAAAGAGGCTGCAGAGGCCTGCGACAAGATCGGCGGTAACCTCTGGGTTGTGAAAGCCCAGGTACACGCTGGAGGCCGAGGGAAAGCCGGTGGTGTAAAAGTGGTCAAGACCAAGGACGAGGCAAAAGCCTTCGCCCAGCAATGGCTCGATAACCGCCTGGTCACCTATCAAACCACCGCAAATGGCCAGCCTGTCAGCAAGGTATTGATCGAGGCTTTTACCGATATCGAGCGAGAGCTCTATCTTGGCGCTGTAGTTGATCGATCCTTGCGCCGAATTGTCTTCATGGCATCTACCGAAGGTGGCGTGGATATCGAAAAAATTGCACGTGAGCAGCCAGATAAAATCCTCAAGAGCACTATCGATCCTCTGCTGGGAGCACAGCCTTTCCAGGGGCGTGAGCTTGCTTTCGGGCTTGGGTTGCAGGATCGTCAGATCAAGCAATTCACGGATATCTTCATGGGGCTGGCAAGGCTCTTTTGTGACTATGATTTGACTCTTTTGGAAGTCAATCCGCTTGTCATCAAGAAAGATGGTGACCTGCATTGCATGGATGCGAAGCTCAACATCGATGGCAATGCTCTTTACCGACAGCCAAAACTCAGGGATATGCAGGATCCTTCACAGGATGATCCTCGTGAGGCCCATGCAATGAAATGGGAGCTTAACTATGTGGCCTTGGACGGTAATATTGGCTGCATGGTGAATGGTGCCGGCCTGGCAATGGGGACGATGGATATCGTCAATCTGCATGGCGGTAAGCCGGCAAATTTCCTCGATGTCGGTGGTGGTGCGACGAAGGAGCGTGTTACCGAAGCCTTCAAGATCATTCTTTCCGATACCAATGTAAAAGCAGTGTTGGTCAATATTTTTGGTGGCATCGTTCGCTGCGACATGATTGCCGAAGGCATTGTTGGCGCGATTCAGGAAGTCGGGGTCAAGGTTCCCGTGGTGGTTCGCCTTGAGGGTAACAATGCTTCTCTCGGTGCCCAGGTCCTGGCCGACAGTGGCTTGAAGAATATCATTCCGGCGCTCAGCCTGGACGATGCAGCCATCCAGGTAGTCAAAGCGGCGGGAGAATGGTCATGAGCATTCTGATCGATCGCCATACCAAGGTGATATGCCAGGGATTCACGGGGAACCAGGGCACCTTCCACAGTGAGCAGGCCATCGCTTATGGCACTCGGATGGTAGGAGGTGTGACACCGGGAAAAGGCGGAACCCGACATTTGGGGTTGCCTGTGTTCGATACTGTTCGGGATGCCGTAGCGGCTACAGAGGCGGATGCCTCGGTCATCTATGTGCCGGCGCCTTTCTGCAAGGACTCGATTCTCGAGGCGGCTTTTGCTGGCATCGGGCTGATCGTCTGCATCACCGAAGGCATACCGACGCAGGATATGCTGGAGGTAAAGCTCAAATGTGACGAGCTGGGCGTGCGCTTGATCGGCCCCAACTGTCCAGGGGTCATCACTCCTGGTGAATGCAAGATCGGGATTCAGCCTGGCTATATTCATATGCGCGGTAAAGTAGGAATCGTTTCACGTTCCGGAACCTTGACTTATGAAGCTGTGAAGCAGACTACCGATGCAGGCTTCGGTCAGTCTACCTGTGTCGGTATCGGTGGCGATCCGATTCCCGGTTCCACATTCGTGGATATTCTGAAGCTATTCCAGGCGGATTCCCAGACCGAGGCCATTGTCATGATTGGTGAAATCGGCGGTTCGGCGGAAGAGGAGGCGGCCGCCTATATCAAGGCCAGCGTGACCAAGCCTGTGGTGGCTTATATTGCCGGTGTGACGGCACCACCAGGCAAACGCATGGGACATGCTGGTGCGATCATTGCCGGTGGGAAGGGAACTGCCGAAGAGAAGTTTGCGGCCCTGCAGGATGCAGGTGTGAAAACCGTGCGCTCCCTGATCGATATCGGTAGCACCTTGGCTAGCGTGACCGGGTGGGAGAGCCGGACTGGCTGACAATGGAATGCTGCGTCGTAACCAGGTGATCGATCAGCACCTCCAAGTGCTTGTGAGAGGGCTTCCTGGAGGCTTGCTGTTACTTTGGCGACGGTCGAAAGAAGTATCCAGAAAGCCCTATCAGGGATCGAGCACTTCTGAAGTCAGTCCAAGCGCGTACTGCGCAGATACAACGACGTACCATACAAACAATTTTTCCTGTTCCTGCAAGAATACGAGTTCCGATTTAGCCAGGTAGGGGGCGCCTGAACAGAAACTTGCTGCAGTACAGAATTGGTTTGACTTAAGATAATATCAATCGATAGCCTGTCATTCATTTTCAGGTAAATGAATATATTTGATAATGGACTTTTTGTACTGTTACAGTCTTTAATGCTTTTCAAGTCGACAAATTCTCAAGTTCGTTCGTCATCTATTGTCTTACGGCAATGAATCAACGCATCTCGAATCATGAAGTTAACCAATGTTGGTGAAACGCCTAACTCGCGTGCAATATCTTTTTGCTGTACACCATGCAATCTGTACATTTCGAATGCGTAGCGGGTTCGGTCCGGTAGTTGGCTTAGTGCGGCGTCAATGGTTTCAATGATTTCCCAATTAAGATTTGTCGACTCCGGTGTATCTCCATCAACGGCAACGTTGAACCCTTCTTCTTCGTTGCCAATATATTTCTGCTCCATCGCTTGCTTGCGATAATGATCGATGGCGAGGTTACGAACGATTTTGAAGACGTAACCTACCTGTGCCGCTAGAGGTAATGTGATCTCTTGCAGCTTCGATAAGCGTAGAAAAGCATCCTGTACGACATCTTCGGCGCGGCTGTGACAACCGATAATTCTGGCCGCAACATTTACCAGGGTAGTTCGGTTGTCCACTAAGGTTTGGAGCAGAGGAGACGTTGGTTTAGCAGTATTGTCAACAATTCCCAATTGCTGCATGATCCTATCCTTTGTCTGGAGTTGCGACTAATTATCATTTAATGCAACGCCGGAAACGGTATCTCCGATAATATTGGATGTCAAATAAGAATAATAAATTTTATTTCTTTATTTCGATATAAACGCATTGATCTGTTTTGCATGGCTAAACGCCAAGAATCTATAACGATGTGGAGGAATTGAAATTTAGTGTTTTTGGCTTTTTGTTTATTGAGAAGTGAGCACCACTAATTTTTTGTGTTTTGCATCCGTCATCGCCCTATGACTCGAGGCTTGATTGCCTCGTTTGGTTACGGGCCAGAGACAGGTGCACAAATGATGGAACCCTTCGAACGTCCAGCTTCATTGGCAGCTGCGTTAATGCGTGGTGCGGCGCAATGCCCTGAGCGGTTGGCATTACGCTTTCTAACCGGCGAGGATGACGAAGGACAGCTACTGACCTACCTGCAGTTGCATACGTACGCACAAACGATCGCTGTCGCCCTTGGTGAACAGACGAGACAGGGCGAACGAGCCATTCTGCTTTTTCCCAGCGGACCGGATTATGTCGCGGCATTTTTTGGTTGCTTGTATGCCGGAGTCATCGCGGTTCCTGCCTATCCGCCGGAGACTACGCAAGAGCAGCATTTGGAACGGCTGATTTCGATTATTGCCGATGCTCAGCCTGACCTGATCCTTACCATAGGCAAGTTTGCCCATCCTCTGCGTGAGCTGGATGCGAAGCTCGGTGGTCGGTTGCCCAAATTGCTGGTCGTAGACGAGTTGGAGCCAGCGCTGAATCCAAGTTGGCGTGCCCCCGATGTTTCGCCCGATGCCGTTGCCTTTCTGCAGTACACGTCAGGCTCGACCGCAACCCCAAAAGGTGTGCAGGTCACCCATGCCAATCTCGAAGCTAACGAATGGTTGATCCGTCAAGGTTATGGGATAAGTGGGCAGGATGTGATCATCAGTTGGCTGCCGCTGTATCACGACATGGGTTTGATTGGCGGGTTGCTGCAGGGGATCTACAGCGGCTTTCCTGTCGTATTGATGTCACCGCAATATTTCCTTGAGCGCCCGTTGCGTTGGCTGGAGGCTATCAGCCGTTATCGCGGGACTATCAGTGGCGGGCCGGATTTTGCCTACCGATTGTGTCACGAGCGCATAGC
Organism: Azomonas macrocytogenes; assembly: GCF_014191985.1. Lineage (GTDB taxonomy): Bacteria > Pseudomonadota > Gammaproteobacteria > Pseudomonadales > Pseudomonadaceae > Azomonas > Azomonas macrocytogenes. The sequence goes on along the minus strand of NZ_JACHXI010000017.1, from coordinate 28,842 downwards.
CGAAGAAAAATTAGCCAGCTTGGATCTCCGTCATTGGCGCATCGCCTTCTCGGGTTCAGAACCGATTCGCCAGGATAGTCTGACGGCATTTGCCAAGAAGTTTTCCGTTTGCGGCTTCCGCGATACAGCCTATCTCGCCAGCTATGGATTGGCCGAAGGGACGCTGTTTGTCAGTGGCGGCAAGCCAGGACAGGGCATATCCGCTTTGTCGGTTGATTCGCAGGCGCTGGCAATGAATCAAGCCAGGCAGGGGAGCGGGGCCACTGTCATGAGTTGCGGCTGGGAGCAGCCGGAGCATCCGATCATGATCGTCGACCCTAAAAGTGGCGAGGCGCTGGTCGAGGGGCATATAGGCGAGATCTGGTCCAGCGGGCCGAGCATCGCTGCCGGCTATTGGCGTAACCCCAAGGCCACTGCGGAGACATTCATCGTGCGCGATGGCCGTACTTGGCTACGCACCGGGGATTTGGGCTTTCGTCATCAGGGCGAGCTGTTCGTCACGGGCCGTCTTAAAGATATGCTGATTATCCGCGGACAGAATCTGTACCCGCAGGATGTCGAGCGTACGCTGGAGAACGGTGTCGAGCTTATTCGCAAGGGACGGGTGGCAGCGTTCGCGGTAAATCATGACGGACGGGAAGGATTGGGTGTTGCCGCGGAGCTGAGTCGTCGCGCCGCCAAGCAGGTAGCGTTCGATGACGTGATCGCCCAGATTCGTCAAACGGTGGCAACGGTACACCAGGAAGCGCCTTGTCTGGTGGCGTTACTCTATCCGGGAGCATTACCGAAGACATCCAGCGGCAAGCTGCAACGCTCTGCCTGTCGAGCTCAATTGGAGGTAGGCAAGTTGGATACCATGGCCGTGTTTCGTGAAGATACGCTGATCACGAACGAGCCAGTCGCTACGCCGGTTTCCATTGCCGAGCACGTGACTCGCCTTTGGTGCGAAAGCCTCAAAATCCAAAGCTTGCCTGCGGATGCCCATTTTTTTGGCCAAGGCGGAAACTCCATTCTGGCGATCCAGTTGATTGCCCAACTACGGGAGCAGTTCGCGGTCGATTTGGAACTGCGGGATCTTTACGAAGCGCCAGTGCTTGCCCAATTCATTGATCTGGTCGTTTTGCGTTCGCTCGATAAACAAGGCGGAGGCGAGCGAATTCCTCCAGTGTCGCCAGGCCGACCCTTGCCTCAATCATCGGCGCAGCAGCGACTCTGGTTTCTCTGGCAACTGCATCCACAAAGCACTGCTTACAACATACCCAGTGGTTTGCGCTTGCGTGGCGAGCTGGATCAGGAAGCTTTACAACGTAGCTTCGAATATCTGGTCGAGCGTCATGAATCGCTGCGTACCCGGTTTTTTGAGCAGGATGGGCAGCCGTTCCAACTGATTGATCAGGCTGATCAATGGAGCGTAGCGCTGGATGATCTTTCCGATTTGGCAACGGAACAGCGCGAAGCGCGTACCTGCGACATTCGGCATGAGGAAGCGGAATTTCATTTTGATCTAGAGCGGGGCCCTTTACTGCGCGTTCGGTTGGTTCGCCTGGAAGATCAGGAGCATCTGCTGCTGGTGACGGTACACCATATCGTTGTTGATGGCTGGTCATTGAACATTCTGCTCAATGAGTTTGCTCACGCCTATACCGCCTATAGTCAGGGGCAGAAACCAGCCTTGGCGCGGTTGCCGGTTCGTTATGCCGACTACGCCGCCTGGCAGCGCACGCTGTCGAATACCCATGAGCATGGCCGACAACTGGCATATTGGCGGGATGCCTTGGCAGAGCGCGTCGATGAGCTGGCATTGCCCTTGGATCGAGCGCGAACTGGCGATCTTTCGACAGCCGAGCGTTTGCTCCTGCGCTTGGACAAGCCTTTGGCCGAACGTCTGCAGCACATGGCGCAGTCACAGAATTCGACCCTGTTTGCTGTTCTGCTGGCGGCATTTCAGACCTTGTTGTATCGCTATAGTGGCCAATCCGATATCCGCCTGGGTGTCCCTAACGCCAATCGCTCGCGTCCTGAAGTCCAGGGCCTGGTGGGGTTTTTCATCAATATTCAGGTGTTGACGGGGCGAATCGATTCACAGCAGTCCTTCCACGAGGTTTTGCAGGCTGCGCACCAGAGCATGCTAAGCGCCCAGGCGAATGCGGATATCTCATTCGATGAAGTCGTCGACGCTGTAACCTCAAGCGGTGCCGATGCACAGCTGTTCGAGGTTATGTTCAACCACCAGCAACGCGATTTGACCGCGTTGCGCCGGTTGCCAGGCCTGCTGGCCGAAGAGTTGCCATGGAACAGTCGAGAAGCCAAGTTTGCGCTGCAGTTGCATAGCGAAGAGGAGGGGCCAGGGCGGATTCGTCTTTCCTTCGATTATGCCGAGGCGTTGTTCGAGCGAAGCACCATTGAGCGCCTTGCACGTCATTTTGTTCGATTACTGGATGCCGTATGCACCTGTCCGCAGGCACGTATCGGTGATCTGGTCCTGCTCGATGAAGCAGAGCAACGTCAGCTTGAGGCATGGGGACAGAATACCGTCGCATCCGCCATCACGCTTCTGCCGGAGCGATTGACCCGGCAGGCCCAGGCCACGCCCGATGCAGTGGCACTGACCCAGGGCAAGCAGCACTACGCATATGCCGAACTCGAGCGCCGTGCTAACCGACTGGCTCATCACCTGCGCGATCTGGGGGTAGGGCCTGAAGTACGGGTGGGACTGCTGGCCGAGCGCTCCATGGAACTGATGGTCGCGTTGCTGGCAGTCATCAAGGCCGGCGGGGTCTATGTACCGCTGGATGTCGACTACCCCCGGGAACGTCTGGAGTACATGATCAAGGACAGTGGCATCGAGCTGGTGCTGGGACAGAAGCCGCTGTATGAACAGCTCGCATTGCCTGTCGCTCTTGCGACCCTTGATGTGCAGGCGCTGACGCTAGACGACAAACCGGATAGCGCACCGGATGTCGCTGTGCATTCCGATCATCTGGCTTACCTGATTTATACCTCTGGTTCGACCGGCCAGCCCAAAGGGGTAGGGGTATCCCATGGCGCGCTCGCTGAACGTTTGCAATGGATGCAGGACGAGTATGCCTTGGATGTGCACCAAGTATTGTTGCAGAAGGCCCCCCTGAGCTTCGATGTATCAGTGTGGGAATGCTTCCTGCCCTTGATCAGCGGTAGTCGGCTGATCTTGGCGGCGCCAGGCGAACATCGCGATCCGCGACGACTGGTGCAACTGATCCGCCAGCATAGCGTGACCATGATCCACTTCGTTCCGCCTTTACTGCAGCTCTTTATCGATGAAGCGGAGGTTGCCCAGTGCCACAGTCTCAAGCGGCTCTTTGCCGGTGGCGAGGTGTTGTCTGCAGAGCTATGCCGACGAGTGCAGGCGCGTTTGCCGGGCGTTGCTCTACATAATCGCTATGGGCCGACCGAGGCGACGATCAACGCCACTCATTGGCCTTGTCTGCTCGAGGAAGGCACACGCGTACCGATCGGTCGTCCGTTGAGGAATGTGCGGTGCGAAGTGCTGGATCAGCAGATGCAGCGAGTACCGGTAGGCGCCACCGCCGAGTTGCTGCTTGGCGGTACCGGTCTGGCCCGTGGTTACCTGGGCCGTCCGGGGCTGACTGCCGAGCGCTTCGTGCCAACCGGAGAAGGTCGGCGCTTGTATCGTAGCGGCGATCTGGCCCGCTGGCGTGCCGACGGTGTGCTTGAATATATCGGGCGGCTCGATGAACAGGTCAAGCTGCGTGGCTTTCGTATCGAATTGGAGGAGATTCGTGCGGTTTTGCTGGCCCAGCACGATGTGCGCCAGGCAGTTGTACTCTTGCATGAACGTAGTGGCGATCCGCAACTGGTCGCTTATGTCATTGCCGATGGCGAAGAATCCGCTGTCGAGCTGACGTTCCGGTTGCAAGGAGCGTTGCGCGAATGTTTACCGGATTACATGGTGCCGGCGCATTATGTGCGCCTGGCAGAGTTGCCCTTGACTCCGAGTGGCAAGCTCGATCGGCAGGCGCTGCCAGAGCCGGTCTGGCAACAACGTGAATTCGTTGCACCGCGCAACGACCTGGAAAAGCGCCTGGCCGCTATCTGGTGTGAAGTCTTGGGGCTGGAGCAGGTCGGTCTGCATGACGACTTCTTCGAGCTAGGCGGCCACTCGCTGCTTGCCACCCGTATCGTTTCGCGAGCGCGCCAGGCATTTGATATCGAATTACCTTTACGCAGTTTGTTCGAAGCTGGCCGTCTGGGGGATTTTGCTGAGTGGATCGCCCGCGCTCAGGCTGAAGGTCAGCCTGACAGCCAGGGCCGAATCGAAGTGGTAGACCGGCATCAGCGTATCGCTCTTTCTCATTCGCAGCAGCGCATGTGGTTTCTCTGGCAATTGGAACCGGACAGCCCGGCCTACAATGTCGGTGGCATGGTCAAGCTGAGTGGATCGTTGCATGCCGAACATTTCATTGGGGCGTTTCAGGATCTGATCGAACGTCATGAGACCTTGCGCACCACCTTTCCCAGCGAACAGGGCAAACCCTGGCAACAGGTAGCCGAGCGCCTGGAATTGCCATTGCAGCGCCTGGATTTCTCGGCCATGTCCGCGGCTGAGCTGCCCGCACGCTTGCAGCAACTGGCCGACGAGCAGGCTCACCAGCCATTTGATCTGGAGTCCGGGCCGCTGATGCGCGTCTGCCTGGTCAAGACCGCCGAGCAACAACACTACCTGGTGGTTACGCTGCACCACATCGTCACCGAAGGCTGGGCGATGGATATTTTCGCCCGCGAGCTGGGCATCTTGTATGAAGCACGATTGGCGGGGCGTGAATCCCCATTGTCGCCATTGAGCGTCCAATACTTGGATTACAGTGTCTGGCAACGCCAGTGGTTGGAGGCGGGCGAGGGCGAGCGTCAACTGACGTATTGGAAGACCCAGTTGGGCGCGGAGCATCCTCTCCTGGAACTGCCCAGTGACCGGCCGCGCCCACCGGTACAAAGCCATCGGGGCGAGCTGTTCCGCTTCGATCTGGATGATGAACTGGCTCGCCGCGTACGCGATTACAACGCCTCTCACGGTCTGACCTTGTTCATGACCATGACAGCGGCGCTGGCAGTGCTGCTTTACCGGTACAGCGGTCAGCCGGATATTCGCATCGGCGCTCCAATCGCCAACCGTGTGCGACCGGAAAGCGAGGGATTGATTGGCGCTTTCCTCAATACCCAAGTACTGCGTTGTCAGCTCGATGGATATATGACGGTCGACGCGTTGCTTGCCCAGGTGCGCAGCACGGTGATCGATGGTCAGTCGCATCAGGATCTTCCGTTTGAGCAACTGGTTGAAGCCTTGCAGCCAACCCGCAGTGCTGCCTACAACCCGCTGTTCCAGGTGATGTGTAATGTGCAGCGCTGGGAATTCCAGCAGACCCGCGAGCTGGCCGGGATGACAGTGGAGTATTTGGTCAACGATGCTCGTGCGACCAAATTCGACCTTTACCTGGAGGTGACCGATCTCGATCATCGCCTGGGTTGCTGCTTCACCTATAGCGCCGATCTGTTTGATGAACCGCGCATTGCGCAGATGGCTGCACACTGGCGTAACCTGCTGCAGGCAATGCTCGGTGATTCGACGCAGCGTCTGGCCGAGTTGCCGCTGTTTGCGGATGAAACTCCGCCTGGCTTGGCCGTCGATCCGTGCAGTTATCCGCTGGATATTTGTGTACATGAGCTGTTTGCACGTCAGGCTGCCGCGACTCCGCTGGCACCGGCCTTGACCTTTGCCGGCGAGACCTTGAGCTACGCCGAGCTGGACGCTCAGGCCAACCGCCTGGCTCAGTTGCTGCGCGCCCGCGGCGTCGGCCCGGAAGTGCGAGTCGGGCTGGCCCTGGAGCGATCCTTACCACTGGTTATCGGCTTGCTGGCAATCCTCAAAGCCGGTGGTGCTTATGTCCCCTTGGATCCTGAATATCCTCTGGAGCGTTTACGCTATCTGATTGAAGACAGTGACATCGCGCTACTGCTGGGCGAGACGTCGTTATTCGACAAGCTCGGCGAGTTGCCCGGCAATGTCCGGCGTTGTTGTCTGGCTGAGGAAAGCGCGGCACTGAGTGCCTGCTCAAACGAGCCGCCAGTATCCAGCGTTGTACCTACTAATCTTGCTTATCTGATCTACACCTCTGGCTCTACTGGGCAACCCAAGGGCGTGGCGGTATCTCACGGTGAGATTGCTATGCACTGCCTCGCAGTCATCGAGCGTTTTGGTTTACAGGCTACTGACTGTGAGCTGCATTTTTATTCCATTAACTTCGATGCGGCGACCGAACGCTTGTTGACCCCCTTGCTCTGTGGCGCTCGGGTCGTATTACGGGCCCAGGGCCAGTGGGATGCCGAGTCGGTTTGCCGGCTGATTCGCGAAGAGCGTGTGAATGTTCTTGGTTTCACGCCAAGTTATGGCAGCCAACTCGCACACTGGTTGCAGTCTCAGGGTGAACGTCTGCCGGTACGCCTGTGCATTACCGGCGGCGAGGCACTGACCGGCGAACATCTACAGCGGCTGCGCGCGGCATTCACCCCCGAGCAGCTATTCAATGCTTATGGTCCGACCGAAACCGTGGTAATGCCGCTGGCGTGTCTGGCACCCAAAGCCTTACCCAACGCGGCCGCGAGCGTCCCTATTGGGGCCTTGGTCGGGCAGCGGGTTGGCTACCTTTTCACCAGTGACCTGGCTGCAGTGCCTCAAGGCGCCATTGGCGAGTTATATATTGGCGGCGCCGGTCTGGCACGGGGCTACCACGGTCGCCCGGCACTCACCGCAGAGCGCTTCGTGCCTGATCCATTCGCCGTGGGCGGTCGCTTGTACCGTACGGGCGATGCCGTACGCCAGCGAACCGATGGTTTGGTCGAGTATGTTGGGCGTCTCGATCAACAGGTCAAGGTGCGTGGCTTCCGCATTGAACTGGGTGAGATCGAGGCGCGCCTACAACAGCACCCGGCGGTGGCTGAAGCAGCCGTGCTGGCGCTGGACACTCCAAGCGGCAAGCAACTGGTCGGTTACGTTGTCCCACGCCAGGAGAATCATGACCGACTGCGTCATGCGCTAAAGCCATATCTTGCCGAGCAACTCCCTGATTACATGGTGCCTGCGCAGTGGGTAATGCTTGAGCGTCTACCGCTGATGCAAAATGGCAAACTTGATCGCAAGGCCTTGCCAATACCAGACAGCAGCATTGAGCCGAGCTCATTTGTGGCACCGGAAAACCAGATGCAGCAAGACCTGGCCAACATCTGGCAGGAGGTTCTGAACCGGCCACGGGTTGGCCTGGATGACAATTTCTTTGAGCTGGGCGGCGATTCGATCCTGTCGATTCAAGTCGTCAGCCGCGCCCGCCAAGCGGGCCTGCACTTTACTCCGCGGGATCTGTTCCAGCATCAAAGTATAAGAACGCTGGCAGCGGTGGCATCCCGTCAGGATGCGTCGATGGTAGAGCAGGGTCCTGTAAATGGGCGCAGTGAGCTAACACCTATCCAGCACTGGTTTTTCAGCCTGCAGATGGCTCACCGGGAGCACTGGAACCAGACGTTGCTGCTGGAGCCGAGCGAGCCGCTGGATAGTGAACGTCTGGTCAACGCGTTGCGTGGTTTGGTCGAACATCACGATGCATTGCGGCTGCGCTTTCATGAAAACAATGGGCAATGGCAGGCCGAGCATAGCGAGCCGGTTGTAGATGACCTGCTCTGGCACGCGGAAGCAGCCAATTTCATTGATGTGTTCGAACGTGCTCAGCGCAGTCTGGATCTGCGGCGTGGACATTTGCTACGTGCAGTGCTAACGACGGATGAACGAGGCCAGCAGCGACTATTGCTGATATTTCATCATCTCGTAGTCGACGGTGTCTCTTGGCGAGTCTTGCTTGAAGATCTGCAACGGCTTTATCGGGGCGAACCCTTGCCGGCAAAAACCAGCGCCTTCCGCGACTGGGCTGCGCGTCTAGCGGCTTACGCAAACAGCGAATCGCTGCGCGAAGAGTTGGCCTGGTGGCAACAGCAGCTAGGTGATGCGCAGGCCGAATTGCCCTGTGACCGGAACGTCGACGACGATCTGCAAGGTGATGCGCATAGCGTTACCGTCTGTCTCGAGGCGACCTGGACCACACAACTGCTACAACAGGCACCGGCAGCCTATCGCACGCGAATCGATGAACTCCTGCTCACCGCCTTGGCGCGCACGTTGTGCCAGTGGAGCGGTAAGCCCTCGGTATTGATTCAGTTGGAAGGCCATGGTCGTGAAATGCTCTTCGACGACGTCGACCTGACCCGTACCCTGGGCTGGTTCACCAGCACCTACCCGCTGTGCCTGGTGCCGGAAGAGGAGCTTGGCGAGGCCATCAAGGCCATCAAGGAGCAGTTGCGCGCGGTACCACACAAAGGGCTTGGGCATGGTGTGTTGCGCTACCTGGCCGATACACCGAGCCGGATGGCGATGGCCGCGTTGCCTGAGGCGCGCATCACCTTTAATTATCTGGGGCAGTTCGACCAGAGCTTCAGTGAACAAGCATTGCTGCGTCCTCTGGACGAGTCCACGGGGATGGCCCACGACGAGCAGGCGCCGCTGCCGAACTGGCTGAGTGTTGACAGCCAGGTCTACGAGGGAGAACTGCGCGTACGCTGGACCTATGGCCGAAAACGCTACGACGAGACGACTATCAACGGTCTGGCCAGGGCATTTCTCGCGCAGCTGCGTGCATTGGTCACCCATTGCCTGATGGATGGTGCCGGCGGCCCAACGCCATCCGACTTCCCGCTGGCACGACTGACCCAGGCGCAACTGGGCAATCTACCCGTGCCGCTGCGGCAGATTGAGGACATCTATCCTCTCTCCCCCATGCAAGAAGGCCTGCTGCTGCACACCCTGCTGGAGCCGGGTACAGGCATCTATTACATGCAGGACCGCTACCGGATCAATACCGAGCTGGATGTCGAACGTTTCGCCCTGGCCTGGCAGCAAGTGGTGGCGCGGCATGAAGCGCTACGCGCATCGTTCAACTGGAATGAAGGCGAAGCGATGCTGCAGATCATTCATAAACCGGGTGAAGTGCATCTCGATGTCCTCGACTGGAGCGATCTGCCTGAGGCTGATTGCGAGTCGCAGCTGCAAGCGCTGCACAAGCGTGAACGCGAAGCCGGATTCGAATTGCTGCGCGAACCGCCGTTCCACCTTCGGCTTATTCGCCTCGGGGCGGCGCGCTACTGGTTCATGATGAGTAACCACCACATCCTTATCGATGCCTGGTGCCGCGGTTTGCTGATGAGCGATTTCTTTGAAGTTTATGCCGCGCTTGGAGAGGGACGTCACGTACGGCTCCCTACACCGCCACGTTACCGCGACTACATTGCCTGGCTGCAACGCCAGGATCTTGAAGCATCGCGCCGTTGGTGGCAGCAGGCATTGGCAGGCTTCGAACGACCGACCTATCTGCCCAGTGATCGTCCTTTCATGCGCGAACACGCCGGTGGCATGCTCGTTGGCGACCGTTATACCCGGCTTGAACGTTCTGACGGTATTCACCTGCGTGAATTGGCGCAACGGCATCAGCTGACTGTTAACACGTTTGCCCAAGCAGCTTGGGCGTTGGTCCTGCATCGCTATAGCGGTGAACATGACTTGCTGTTCGGTGTCACTGTAGCTGGGCGTCCGGTGGCCATGCCGCAGATGCAGAAAACCGTTGGCCTGTTCATTAACAGCATTCCACTGCGTGTGCAGTTGCCGGAGCCAGGGCAGGCTTGTCGTGTGCAGGATTGGTTGCAAGGCCTGTTCGAGCGCAACCTGGAACTGCGTGAGTATGAGCATCTGCCGCTGGTTACCATCCAGGAATGCAGCGAGTTGCCTAAGGGGCAACCCTTGTTCGACAGTCTGTTTGTGTTCGAGAACGCGCCGATAGAAAGCACGGTGCTTGAGCATGCACAAAGCCTTAATGCCAGCTCCGACTCAGGGCGTACCCACACCAATTTCCCGTTGACGGTGGTTTGCTATCCTGGCGATGACTTGGGGCTGCATCTGTCCTTCGACCAGCGCTACTTCGATGCTCAAACCATCGAGTGCTTGCTTGGTGAATTCAGGCGTCTGCTATTGGCGTTGGCTGATGGCTTCTATGGCGACATGGCAGAACTGCCGCTGCTCAATGAGCAGGAAGTGGTATTTCTCACCACGCAATGCAACCAGAGCGCCGCGGCGCATCCACTGGGGCAAGGCTATGTGCGGTTGTTCGAGCGCCAAGTCAATGCCCACCCTGAGCGTATCGTGGCGGCTTGTCAGGGTGAGCATTGGAGTTATGCCGATCTGAATCGCCGAGCCAATCGTCTCGGTCATGCGCTTCAAGCAGCCGGTGTCGGTATCGATCAGCCCGTGGCCTTGCTTGCCGAGCGTAGTCTCGACCTGTTTGGCATGATGATAGGCACTTTCAAGGCTGGCGCTGGCTATTTGCCGCTGGATCCTGATCATCCAGGCCAACGTTTGACACGCATTCTCGAACTGGCCCGGGTACCTGTGCTGGTGTGTACTCAAGCGTGCCAGATTCAGGCGCGGCGTCTACTGGCCGAGCTGGCCGAGCCTGAACGCCTGCAATTGTTGGTATGGGAGGAAGTACAAGACGGTAGTTGGCCGGTGATCAACCCCGATTGCTACAGCGGGCCGCACAATTTGGCCTATGTGATCTATACCTCCGGCTCTACCGGCTTGCCAAAGGGGGTCATGGTCGAGCAGGCCGGTATGCTCAACAATCAACTGAGCAAAGTGCCGTACTTGCAACTGGATGAACATGATGTCATTGCCCAGACTGCCTCTCAGAGCTTCGATATCTCGGTCTGGCAATTCCTGGCTGCCCCACTGTTTGGCGGTCGGGTAGAAATCCTGCCAAATATTGTGGCTCGTGATCCGCTGGCGCTCTTACAGCATATAGGCGCAACCGAAGTGACAGTCTTGGAAAGCGTTCCCTCGCTGATCCAAGGGCTGCTTGCGGAAGAACCGAAGGATATCGGCCGTTTGCGTTGGCTACTCCCCACGGGAGAGGCGATGCCGCCAGAGTTGGCGCGCCAGTGGTTGCAACGGTATCCGGGGATCGGCTTGGTCAATGCCTACGGCCCGGCGGAATGCTCGGATGACGTTGCCTTCTTTCGCGTCGATCAAGCCTCGACCGATGGCAGCTATCTCCCGATCGGCCTGCCGACCGACAACAATCGCCTGTATGTCCTGAATGATACCTTGCAACTGGTGCCAACCGGTGCCTTGGGGGAGCTGTGTATCGCAGGTACCGGCGTGGGACGCGGTTATGTCGGCGATCCCGGACGTACGGCACTGACGTTTGTGCCCAATCCGTTTGCGTCAGACGGCCAGCGCTTGTATCGCAGCGGAGACCTGGCGCGACGGCATGAGAGCGGTGTTCTGGAATGTGTAGGACGGGTCGATCATCAGGTGAAGATTCGCGGTTTTCGCATCGAGCTTGGCGAAATCGAAACGCGACTGTACGACCTGGTCGAAATTCGCGAGGCAGCCGTTACGGTACAGGATGGGCCCAATGGACGCTTCCTGGTGGGCTATTTGGTGCCGGTTGATGGCAAGCGCTACGAATTACCAACCACACAGGTGGTAGAGCAGGGCGAGTTGTTCGAGCGGATCAAGCAGCATTTGCGTAGCCAATTACCCGAATACATGGTGCCGTTGCACTGGTGCGTACTCGAGCGCCTGCCGTTGAACGCCAACGGCAAGCTCGACCGCAAGGCGCTGCCAGCTTTGGAGCTCGGCCGCTCCACAGGCTCCGGTTATCAAGCACCCAATACCGAGCTTGAACACATCCTGGCTGCTATCTGGGCGGATGTGCTTAAAGTCGAGCGGGTCGGTATCCACAACAACTTCTTCGAACTGGGCGGCCACTCATTGCTTGCCACGCAGATTGCGTCCCGGGTGCAAAAGACCTTGCAGCGTAATGTGCCGCTACGGGCGATGTTCGAGTGCAGCACCGTGGCAGAACTGGCTGGTTACATCGAGTCCCTTGACGACAACGCGGTGTTGACCGAGCAGAAAGCCAGACGTATCGATGACCTGATGTCGAAATTGGAAGCGTTATGACGCGCAATTGAGCTTTTAAACAGGCAATTCTTCATGGATATGCAGAGGGCAGTGAAATGAGTTCAGCATCGGCGGAAATTGATCTTGTCACGTCCTGTGACGAGGAAGCGCTATTCCACTTCGAAGATAATCCGCTACTGGTGAGGCAGCAGCAGCAGGAATCCAATGCTCGCAGTTACCCACGACGCATTCCTTTGGCGCTCAAGCGCGCCCGCGGGATTCATGTTGAAGATATGGAAGGGCGGAGGTTTATCGATTGCCTTGCCGGCGCCGGCACGCTGGCTTTGGGGCACAACCACCCGGTCGTTGTGGAGGCCATCCGCCAGGTGCTGGCGGACGAATTGCCTCTGCATACCCTTGATCTCACCACTCCGGTCAAGGATCGCTTTGTTCAGGACTTATTTGCCGTTCTGCCGGCAGCGTTCAGTAAAAATGCCAAAATCCAGTTCTGTGGCCCCACGGGTACCGATGCAGTGGAGGCCGCCCTCAAACTGGTGCGGACGGCTACTGGGCGCAGCACTGTACTGGCCTTTCAGGGCGGCTATCACGGGATGAGCCAGGGGGCGCTCAGCCTGATGGGTAATCTCAAAGCCAAGCTGCCATTAGGAGCATTGCTCAGCCAAGGTGTGCAGTTCTTGCCTTATCCCTATGAATATCGCTGTCCGTTCGGGGTGGGCGGTCAGGAAGGTATCAAAATCAATCTGAATTATATTAAAAATCTCTTGAACGACCCTGAAGGTGGGGTGTTGCCCCCGGCTGCAGTGATCGTCGAAGCGGTACAAGGCGAGGGCGGTATGATTCCCGCTGCCAAAGAATGGCTGCAGGGTTTGCGTGAGCTTACTGCTGCAGCTGGAATACCACTGATCCTGGATGAGATCCAATCCGGCTTCGGTCGAACCGGAAAAATGTTTGCCTTCGAGCATGCGGAAATCGTACCGGACGTGATTGTATTGTCGAAAGCGATCGGTGGCAGCCTGCCACTGTCTGTAGTTGTCTATCAGGATAAATTCGATAAGTGGGAGCCGGGTGCCCATGCTGGCACCTTCCGCGGTAATCAAATGGCGATGGCCGCCGGTTCGGCCGTTATACGTTACATCGAGTCGGAAAATCTGATCTCGCATGCCGCTGACATGGGCGCACTGTTACGTGAGCGCTTGAGCGCCTTTCAAAAGTACTTCCCGGAGTTAGGCGAAATCCGTGGACTTGGATTAATGATTGGTGTGGAAATTGTCGATCCTGCCGGCCCCGTGGATGCTCTTGGACATCCGCCATTCAATTCCTTGCTGGCGTCGCGTATCCAACGTGAATGCCTCAAGCGCGGCCTGATCCTTGAGCTCGGTGGCCGTCAGGGCTGCGTGGTACGTTTTCTACCACCATTGATCATCACCGCAGAGCAAGTCGAACAGGTATCGCAAATTTTTGGAAAGGCGCTTTCAGCTGCCGTTGCGGCGCGTTAATTTTCCACAACGCCCATACGTTTTTCGGTTATCGCCATCGGCTTGGCGACTCTAACTTTCGTAACTATTAGTGGAGCGATAATCATGACCTCAGTATTTGATCGTGAAGATATTATTTTTCAAGTAGTCGTCAATCACGAAGAGCAATATTCCATCTGGCCTGATTATAAAGAAATACCCAAAGGCTGGCGTACCGTGGGCAAGAGTGGTTTCAAAAAAGAGTGCCTGGCTTATATAGAAGAAGTCTGGACCGATATGCGTCCTCTGAGTCTGCGCAAACATATGGAAGAGCAGGCGCGTAAAAAAGAAGCAGAAACACAAGCCATCCACTGAGGACGTGGAATGTCCAGTTTGCAAGTGTTCTGCCTACCTTATTCGGGCGCTAGCGCCATGGTTTATAGCCGCTGGCGGCGCAAGCTGCCTGAATGGTTGAACATTCGTCCGCTGGAATTACCCGGGCGCGGTTCGCGCCTGGGCGAGCCCTTGCAGACAGATATGCATGCCTTGGCCAGCCAGCTGGCCGCAGAACTGATTCGTGACATTGATGGGCCGTATGCGTTGTTTGGTCATAGCCTTGGAGCTTTGCTTGCTTTCGAAATCATTCACGCGCTGCGTGATTCAGGTGTTTCCTCTCCGGTATCGTTATTTGCCTCAGGCACTGCAGCGCCAACTCGCCGTGATGATTACAACCAGGGCTTTGCCAAGCCCAAAAGCGATGAACAACTGATCGAGGAACTTCGCGATCTACAAGGCACGCCACAAGAAGTATTGGATAATGCGGAGTTGATGAGCCTGACGTTACCGATCTTGCGCGCCGACTTTCTTATGTGTGGGCGCTACCAGTACCGACAGCGGCCAGGTTTGACCTGTCCGATTCATGTGCTCGGCGGTAAGGATGACAAGGCTACTCAGGAACAGCTGATCGCCTGGCAACTGGAGAGCGAAGGTAGGTTCTCGCTGGATATGATTCCAGGCAGTCACTTCTTTATTCATGAACATGAGTCGGAGGTGTTGCGGCTTCTCCAGGTTAAACTGAAGATGGATTTGGATGGGTATCTACGAAAAAAAGACTGCTATCACCATTGTTCCTGACTTTCCATGCAGTGATCTACTTAAAAAACTATCATTATACCAAGAGAGCAATGGGTAGTATGGAATCCATACTGCAAGTATTTATTCAATGGTGATGGTTTTAATTCGTGTCTGGTTTCAATGAATTGTTATACGTAATTATCTCTTTCTATTCCGGATAATGCTCCGAGAAAAATGTACCTAGCTTATAAAAGCCTCGACCATCTCTAGCCACTAGTCCGCTGGCTACGAGGCCTCTAAGCACTTGACCAACACTGATTCTTGATATTGGGGTTCCTGTTTGCTCAAGTATTCCATGCAATGTCTTGATTGGTACTCTGGCCCGCTCGGTTGTGGCTTTTCGCAAGGCATCGATTACCTTCAGGCGGATGAGAGTGGCTTTGATTCCAGCATTTTGTAGGATCTGTTTCGCAGGTAGGTATGAAATCATCGAACTAATTCCTTATTATTTGGAGTTTCCTGAAAATAAAAATATATCTAACTATTTACAATGGAAGATATTGTTTATTGATTGATCCTGCGGTGAGTTTTTCATGAGGTTCCAGTTTTGAATGTATGGCTGCTTTATGGCAGTAAGTAAAAAATGCTAAAGGGATTGATATATTAATAACGAATATATTCAAGAAAAAATTAAATTGAATTCAAGTGCGTTGGTGTTATTTTATGATTTGATATTATATTTATGGTGTCGATCATATGAAGACGTCGATGGTATCCCAGCTCAAGAAGTTTCAGGAGGAAAACCAGCGGTTGAAGAAGAGGACCTGGCTCAGACCATTTATTGTACCTCTCGATCAAAATAAGCTTGCAGGATAGCAAAATGACCTTCAGTCAGCCCCCGACAAACACAATGTGCTAAATGCTCCCTAAAGCAACCAGCATGAAAGTCGTTTGGTACATGATGCTATTGGAGCAATAAGTGACTCTGATATAATCAACCATTTTTACTGGAGGTTTTTTATGATTCGCCCAATGCTGACTGCGGCGGCTCTTATGTTGTCAAGTTTCGCTGCTTGGTCTGCGGATAAGTGTGCAGTCGAGATTACCAGCACGGATCAAATGACTTTTGATAGCAAACTCATATCGATCCCAAAAAGCTGTTCATCTTTTACAGTCACTTTGCTTCATTCAGGTGAAATGCCTAAAGAAGTGATGGGGCATAACTGGGTGCTTACTCGTGCTGCGGATATGCAAGCGGTTGCACAGGACGGCTGGTCTGCAGGTATAGCGAATGGCTATTTGAAAAAAAACGACACTCGAGTAATTGCTCATACCAAACTGATTGGAGGCGGCGAACGGGATAGCATCACCATTGATACATCTAAGCTGGAAACTGGTGAGAAGTATCACTTTTTCTGTTCCGTCCCAGCGCATTTATCTGTAATGAAAGGCGAACTCACGTTTGGTGTGTAAGCCTCTCAAAAGGCTGGCGAAACAAGCCAGCCTCGATGCCCTTTCATTTCAATTGTAATTTTTCGACTTCTTTGTCCGCTTGTATTTGATTCTTCGTGAACGGTAGCGGTTGCCAGTCCTGTTTTGAAAAAAGCTCCGTCTGGTCTTTGAAATGAGGCGAGTCTGGGTCGCTTGACTGCGAAAAGGTAAGTAGGCCTTTTGCAACGGGCCCTTGGTTGTCAAAGCTAACCAATTGAATGTAGCTGCTTCCGCTTATGACTTCCATGTTGTGTTCCATTCCTGATTCGCTCTGGATCGCGTTATAAATACCTAAACGTCCATCGCCTCCTGGAATGGAGATTTTCTGTTCTCCTCGATGGATAAACTGTACCTGACCCCATTTGGCCTGGTTGGTTAATCCCATCGTTGCCACTTTCCTGGCAGCATTAGCCAGTATCTGCTCGATCTTTTGCCCTACCTCAGCTTGTTGCCAGGCGATACCTCGTGGTGTATTCAGCGGCTTGGCAGGATCGAAGGGGAATCTCCAAAGTCCGTCCCCCTCAAGGAACTCATTGGCAAATGCCTGGAAAAACAGTAGTCCTAGGCTGCTTTCCAACCCAGCTCGTCGATCCCAGGCGGCCATTGCCGAGCACGCGGAGGATATTCGAAGATTACCTGTCTGCGAGCCGCAAAAATCCAGCAAATCGTCCAGGATCAAGTCAGCAAGATAAACACGCTCATTGGTTACCAGGCGCTGTAGAAATTCTTCACTCAGCGGTTGCCCATTTCTGGCCAGAATTTCTGAAAGTGCAAATCGTGCTCGCATTCCCAGCGGTTTACTTTCTTGGCTTATTAAAGGAGAGAAGCCGGCCAGTGGTTGATGAGGATTGGTCAGCCATGCACTATCGTTGGAGTTTTGCAGAAAGTCGTGCCGTACCAGTACGGGTAAATTCCGGGCTGCAACAATACCTCGTTGAGCGGCGCCGGAATCAGCTTGCCAGGCGCATGCTGTCTTGCTGCCATCCAGACCCGGTAGTCCAGTTGCAATAACCGAAGGTAAAACGCATGTTTGCAAACGTTCAGGTGGGATGTGTGGCACGACAGACGCATTCATATAGATAGCGTTGCCTTTATCATCTACCGCCAGCGTATTCACCCAAGGAATGCCTTGGACGTGGGAAATAGCCGTACGTAATGAATTAATATCAGTGGCTTGATTGATTTCATCCCACTGCTGCAAGACACGAGTATTCGAGAGATTGGCGTCTTGTAAGGCGAAGGTTTGTTGATCGTCCCAATCGAGTAAACCGGGGATCGTTAGGAGCGGGCCGAATAATGATTCGTAGAATGTATGAGAAACGGTTGAAAGCATCCCGTTTGGCTCTTTTACCTGTATAGACACCTCTGTTTTTTGGAACGGATGGCTTTCTCCATCAATGAGATACTGATTGCGATTTTGCGGATCAAGAGCCAGGCGATGGAGTGTGAAGTGGCTCGATTTATCAACGGTATGAGTCCAGGCCATATGTTGATTAAAACCAATGTTCACAACTGGTAATCCCGGCAATGCAGCGCCCATAACGTCCAGTCGTCCGGGAATGCTTAGATGCAGCTCATAAAACCGCATTCCGCCCGACCAGGGAAAATGGGGATTGGCCAACAGCCTTCCTTTTTTGTTTTCGGTAAGCGTGCCGCCCACTGCAATAGCGTTACTGCCTCGATCAAGCGCGAACCGGTTAATGCTCGATAGCATTGCGTCGGTACGCAAAAGTGCAGTGGTGTTTGTAGCACTTTCTGATGGAGGAGAGGCTGCTAGCAAAGGGTTCACAAAACGCCCAATTCCGCCTTCCACCAGCAATCGGCGTGTAAGGCTAACAAGGTCACTCTCTTTCAGAGACCGGAGCCAGTCAGCCTGTCTACAGGCTGTAGGCAGCACTTCGCTTGGTGTTTCGGCCAGGTACCGATTGAAACCGGCTACATATCCTGATAACCGTTGCTGCATGGCCAATGTCTGTGAAGCCCAAAATGTTTGTATACGCTCAGGGCTGTTCAGCCAACGGAAAAAAAGATCGGATTCGATGTTGTTCTGCTTGGCAGATGATTCGCCCTTTCGCCCAAAATATCGGCTTCGTTCACCATTGACCGTCACCACTTCGTCGGCCAACAGGCACAAGTTATCACGTGCATAGACGTAACCGATGCCATAGCCAAGTCCAAAGTCATTTTGGGCTTCTATGTGAGGAATACCCAGCGACGACCAACTGATTTCCGCTTTAAAAGGCGAATCAGCAGAAAGCTGGCTCGCCCATAGAGGTACGGCCAGGCAACACAATGCCAACCCTCTAAAGAACTGGGATATCCGCATGGTTGCTCCTTCTGGATATGAAGAGAGCCGCCGAGGCGACTCATCAATGCGCTACCAAAAGACGTAGTTGATATCTGCCAATTTAGAAATAGGCTTGCAGAATGTGAATTAGATCGCTTGGTACGATCTATGTAGTACATTCAAGGCCGGCGTTAGAGCAGAGCAGGAGGATCAGAACACTGCTGGCGATATTTTTGGAAGAAAGAAAATTGACGAGGCGAACGAAAATCGATGAAGCGGCTGAAGCAACAGAAAACGACGCCGATGCAGGGTTGATGAGCAGATGAGTATTATCATTTTATAGATTATAAAGGTTAGCTGGCGTTTTTTTTCAAAAGGATATATAGTTTAATAAGATATTTATAATTTAATATATAATAAAATGGCTTAATTTATTTATATCTAATTTAGTGAGTAAATTAATATATTTAAATTTTTGATTTTAATAGGTGTTGTGTCTGTGATGTTGAGCTATGTGTGAAATTGAATTTATATATTAAAATTATTGATTGTATTTTTATGATGCTGATGTGTGATCTTCTATGGGAGATATATTCTGAAACATAAATTTAAATTTTTTCCATGCTCGATTTTATGTTAAGTGTCAATACATGAAATATCTAAAATTAGTGATCAGTACGCATCATGACGAGCCGAAATAAAGCACCGCTAACAAACGACAGCATCATCGACGAGGCTGCTCACTGGTGCATGCGTTTACATTCAGGAGAATGTACTGATCAGGAGCGAAAAGAATTCGATCATTGGTTGAAGAGCTCGCCTGTGCATGCGCGAGAATACAAAGCGATGCAGGAAATTTGGTTTTTTAGCGAGCGGCTACCACGGAAAGCCCAGCGCCCTAACGCACTTCCATCTTATCAGCGGCCCCTAACGAGGACTCTTTGCTCGCGGCTACGCCCATCGTTGGCCATGGCCAGCACCATACTGGTTACGTTATTTGTTGGCGGGTGGTTCGGCTGGCAAAAAGATCTGGTGCCAAATTGGTATCAGCATTTTAGTACAAGTAATGTCGTTCAGCGTGTTGAGCTGGTGGACGGATCTCAAGTCGAGCTGAATCTGAATACAGCCTTTACATACCTGAATTTTCGTCAACATCGAAGCGTAACGCTTACGGACGGCGAAGCTTTTTTTAAAGTAAACAAAGATATGTCTCGGCCTTTCATTGTGAAGGCCGGCAAAGGAAGCATTACGGTTACAGGCACTCAATTCAATGTCTGGAAATATGCTGATCAGGTTATCGTTACCCTCACAGAGGGATCTGTAAAGGTCATGAATGATGCAGACGGGGCTAAACAGGCCGCCATGCTTTCTCCCGGAATGCAAGCCCGCTACGCTTCATCGATGCCCCATATTAGCGTTCAATTTGTCGATACGGAGTCCGCTTTGGCTTGGCGAGATGGCAAGCTGATCCTCAACAATCTGACGCTAGTCGAAGCCTTGCCTTTGATCAATCAATACCTCGACAAGCCGGTTCTTTTAGGGGATAGCGCTCCAGTAAATAGCCGCATAGGTGGGATCTACAATACGCGTAACATCAGTGATTTGGTCCACGCACTACCCAGGGTTTTACCGATCTCTTTGAGCCAAAATACTGAGGGTAACGTCATCATTAATGGCAAATAGGCTGATAGCAAAGCAAGATAGTCAGCGCACCTCATAGCAGTAAACTTGTAAATTTAGACAAGACCTTCTCGTTTCTAGTGGATGGCAACCTCGACAACGAACGTTGTTGTTTGCTGCCGTCTGCCAAGGGTATTTAACGAGAAGGTAGCATGATGAGCCAAGCCAATAGTCTTGCGCAGGAAACCTTTAGGATTCTCAAGCCATTTTGGTGGCAAGTCGCATTATCGGTAATCCTAGGGATTGCCAGCGGCCTCAGTGTGACGGCTCTATTGGCCTGTATCAATGACGCACTGAATATCAATGAGCCCCCCACCATACGCATGGCTCTATTCTTTGCCGGGCTTTGCATCCTGACGGTCCTGAGCGCAACACTGTCGCATCTCTTGACCAATTATATTGGTCAATGGGTAGTTTCGGGGCTACGTCGCGACCTGTCTGCCAAAGTGTTGGTTGCCCCCATTGAGCAATTGGAGCGCTATCGATCCCATCGATTAATCCCTGTTTTACTGACTGATGTCGAGACGATCAGTACCTTTGCGCTATCCGTGGCGCCTATGATTATCTCATTTACTGTGACATTAGGGTGTCTGATTTATTTAACTATGCTTTCCTGGCAGATTCTAATAATAACTCTAGCCACTCTGGTTCTAGGCACCGGAGCTCAGTACATAGCTCGCTACTTTGGAATGAAACACATCCTCTCCGCCCGAAACGGTGAAGATGAATTGCAAAGCTATTATCAAGCCATATCTGCCGGGGCGAAAGAACTACGAATACAACGCAAGCGTCGTCAGCATATGTTGGAAGAGCAGATTCACGGTACAGTCGATCTTATCTGCCAATCCAATATTCGCGCAGCCAATATTTTTATTAGTGCTGAAACTTTCGGTTCAATACTATTCTTTGCGGTTATCGGTGTTTCCATAGCCTTTCAAGCTATCTGGTCAAGCACTGATAAAACGATCTTGGGTGGCTTCGTTTTGGTCATGCTGTACATGAAGGGGCCACTGGAGCAGTTGGTCAACACCATACCTATTATCAGTCGTGCAAAAATTGCTTTTCAGCGCATCGCTGAGCTTTCCTGGCGTTTCTCATCACCAGAGCCCCACCTGTTGACAAGCGATCAGCCGCTTGCCATTGAGCAACCGCAACGTATTGAGTTGTGCAACGTGTGCTACGACTATCCCATCGTTCCAGGCAGCGAGCCTTTCCGTCTAGGGCCGGTAAACTTGACCATTGAGCGTGGGGAAATCTTATTCATCGTTGGCGAGAACGGTTGTGGTAAGACTACTTTGATCAAGCTATTGCTTGGTCTCTATACGCCCCATCGCGGAGAGATTCGATTGAATGGTCAGCCGGTTGCTCCAGAGCACCGAGATGACTATCGGCAGCTATTTACGACGATCTTTGCTGATTACTATTTATTCGATAAGCCCATGCATGGGCAGATGATTGCGTCGATAGACGTCGAAAAATATCTTCAACGCCTTGACCTTGCTCACAAGGTGAGTATCCATGACGGCGCTTTTACGACCACAGATCTTTCTACTGGGCAGCGTAAGCGCCTGGCATTAATCAATGCCTGGCTGGAAGAGCGTCCAATCTTAATCTTTGATGAATGGGCCGCTGATCAGGATCCGGCTTTTCGCCGTGTCTTCTACACCGAGCTGCTTCCAGAGCTCAAGGCTCAGGGAAAAATGATTATTGTCATTTCCCACGATGACCGTTATTTCAACGTGGCCGACCACTTGATACACATGCAAGATGGTCAAGCCATCACTGAACGATCGAAGCAGACAGCACAGCCAGCCTAATATTCTGAAGGCTGCGCATTTCACGTGGAAATCAATAGTTACCTCGGTTTTTTACCTATATGTCCCGATTCGGAGAAGGTTTCTGCCTGAGAGAAGAGGCGTTGGAAAGATATAAGATGCGAACAAGATGGCGCTTCTTCAACTAATAAAAATTATTAAATATTAACTTTAATAATTAAATTTGGCTTTGTTTATCTCGTCCTTCTGATTATGCCTACAGCCATGATAGGCCTGGCTTGTCCACACGCCGGTTATTTTATTTAGAACCCGAAACTATAGAAGATATGCACATGAATCAGGCAATTAAATTAAGTGAAATCCATGATTTGATCGGTATCGGCTTCGGCCCTTCGAACATTGCTCTAGCAATCGCGCTTGAAGAAATGAGCAGTAAATATGGTAGTCTGAAGACGCTATATCTGGATAAACAGAAAAATTACAGTTGGCACGGTAATACTTTGTCGACTCAGAGCGAGTTACAGATTTCTTTCCTCAAGGATTTGGTTTCGCTGCGCAATCCCACCAGCCGTTACTCTTTTGTCAATTACCTGCACGAGCATGGTCGCCTGATTGACTTTATCAACCTTGGTACTTTTTACCCGTGTCGTATGGAGTTCAATGACTACTTACGCTGGGTTGCCAGTCATTTTTCCAGCCAGTGCCGCTATGGCGAACAGGTCATTGGTATTGAACCGCAGAAAAATGGCCAACAGGTCGAAACGCTGCGTGTGATTTCACACGACAGCGAAGGTCAGGAAATAGTACGCAGCACTCGTTCCCTTGTGGTCAGTGTCGGCGGTACTCCAATTATTCCCGAATTATTTGAGGGGTTGCGTGGCGATTCTCGTGTTAGCCATCACTCTCATTACCTGCAATGGATTTCCATGCAACCTTGTATTGCTGGCAAAGCCATGCGAATCGCTATCATTGGTGGTGGTCAGAGCGCGGCAGAAGCCTTTATCGATCTCAATGATAGTTTTCCAAACGTTCAGGTCGATATGATATTGCGCGGTTCGGCACTTAAACCCGCAGATGATAGTCCTTTCGTCAATGAAATTTTTTCACCGGCTTTTACTGACGTAATGTTTCACCAGTCGGAGGCTGACCGTCAGCGCCTACTCGAGGAATATCACAACACTAATTATTCAGTAGTAGATATCGATCTGATTGAACGTATTTACGGTATATTCTATCGACAGAAAGTTTCTGGCAACCAACGCCACGCTTTTCGGTGTCTGCGGCAGATCGAAAAGGTAGATGCTAATCCAAATGACATCGCTCTAACCCTATGTAACACTACTAATGGCGATATCGAAACTCATTATTACGATGCAGTTATCCTCGCCACTGGCTATGAACGCCAAGAGCATCACCAGTTGCTCGCTCAGCTTCAAGAGTATCTAGGTGATTTCCGTATAAGCCGTAATTATCGTCTGTTGGCTGACGAGCGTCTCAAACCAGCAATCTTTATGCAGGGTGTTTGTCAATCCAGCCACGGTCTGAGCGATACGCTTTTATCTGTTCTGCCTGTACGTGCAGAGGAAATCGCCAGTTCTATTCATGAAGTAATTGGCAAAACCAGTGTGGTTGAAGTTGAACATCTCGAATCAGTTAATTAACTGGGAGTTATTCACGCATTAAGCGTAATAAAAATGAAAAAAGCCAGCGCTTCTTCGATTTGCCTGGCTTTTTCATCGTGCATACCGGTATCCTCGATATTACTTCGGATTGCCGAATAAATATTCGACAATGCAGCGCTCCCAACAGGATTCTATCAATCAATGGCAGAATTTCACTTCAGCTAATAAATGACTTGCTGATTATTTTGTTTATATGGATTATCAAATACCATGGCTGTTGATAGTGATTTAATAATTCCAATTTAACTTATTAATGACTATGGTTCTTATTATAGGTGAGGGATGAGATCGGGCTATGTTTTAATAAGCCTGTACTCTTGCTTATTTGAGCGCAGAACTGTTGATCAGTTCTAGGGCGATGTCCGTCATTCTATTGTTTATATTGATGAATTTGTCAGCCCCCTTTATCAGTCGCCCCGTAGCCACCATGTTGCTGAGCGTGGCTATTTTGCTTCTGGGCTTTGTTAGCTTTGGGCTATTACCCCTTTCTCCCTTACCGAAGCTCGATTTCCCGACCGTTTACGTCGAGGCTTCGTTGCCCGGCGCCAGTCCGGAGGTTATGGCTTCCAGTGTTGCAACGCCGCTTGAGCGAGCTCTGGGAACGATTGCCGGGATCAGCCAGATGAGTAGCACCAGCACTCTGGGTTCGACTGGTATATTCCTTCAGTTCGAAATGGATAAAGACATCAACAGCGCCGCTCGTGAAGTGCAGGCTGCTATCAATGCGTCGAGAAATCTATTACCCAGCGGCATGCGCAGTATGCCTACCTATAGTCTGTACAATCCTGCACAAGCGCCCATCATGGTACTGGCAGTAACGTCGGATACGCTGGAGCGAAGCAGGCTTTACGATGTAGCTTCCAGCATTCTAGTTCCCAAGTTGGCTCAGATAGCCGGGGTCGGAAAAATCAATGTAGGAGGAAGTTCGTTGCCAGCTGTGCGGATTGAACTGCAGCCCAAACAGCTGGAGCAGTATAGCGTATCGCTGGAGCAGGTTCGTGAAGTCGTTGCCGCTGCCAATGTAAGCCAGCCAAAAGGGATGGTAGAAACGGCATGGCAACATTGGCAGGTTGGTGCCAACGACCAATTACATCAGGCGTCGGATTATCGTCCGCTGATCATCCGCCAGCAAAACGGTGCCACCCTGCGCTTGGGGGATGTAGCTCATATCAGTGATGCCACAGAGAATCGCTATAACACAGGGTTGTTCAATGATGGGCAGGCAGTGCTATTAATGGTCTATCGGCAAGCTGATGCCAACATCATCGAGACGATCAGTGGCATCAAGGCTAGCTTGCCGGCTCTGCAGGCGATTTTGCCAGCCAGTATGGAGGTGGCGATAGCCACCGACCGCTCACCCACGATCCGTGCCACCTTGCATGAGGCGGAGCTTACCCTGCTGGTTTCAGTGGCTCTGGTCATGCTTCTCGTGCTGTTATTTCTTGGAAAGTTGCATAGCACCTTGATTCCTGCACTGGCAGTACCGATTTCGCTGATCGGTACCTTTGCCGTGATGTATCTGCTGGGTTTTTCGCTCAATATCCTGTCACTGATGGCATTGATTCTGGCCGCTGGGCTGGTCGTGGACGATGTCATCGTTGTGCTGGAGAACATTACTCGGCATATCGATGATGGTGTATCGCCTTTACAGGCTGCTTACCTCGGTAGCCAGGAAATAGGTTTCACTCTGCTGTCAATGAATGTCTCGCTGGTTTCAGTGTTTGCCTCCATCTTGTTCATGGGGGGTATCGTCGAGCAGCTGTTTTTCGAATTTTCTCTAACCCTGATTGCGGCTATCGTCCTGTCGCTACTGATTTCTCTGACACTTACTCCGATGTTGTGCGCTCGCTGGTTAACGCCATATAAGCCGGCCCTAAAAAATCGTTTGCAGCGTCTGAGCTATGCCGTTGATAGGCGGTTATTACACCACTATGAACGTAGCCTGAAGTGGGCCTTGCAGCATAGACGCCTGATTTTGTTTGGCTTGCTGACTATTATCGGTTTGAACGTCGTGCTGTTTCTCCAGGTTCCCAAAACCTTTTTTCCGTCTCAAGATACGGGCCAGCTCTATGGCTACGTCAGCGGCGATGAAGGTATGTCATTTCAGAGCATGCAACCCAAAATGATGCAGTATCTTCAAGCGATCAAGGCTGATCCAGCCGTGCAGAGTGTCGCGGCTTTTCTTGGTGGCGAAAGTGGCAGTAGCAATGCGTTCATGGTGGTTCGTTTGAAACCACTTGGCGAGCGGGATGTGTCAGCTAGCAAAGTTATCGAACGGATTCGCTACAACCAACCGATAGTGTTCGGCGCACGTTTATTTTTGCGGGTCTCACAAGACCTTGATTTCGGTGTCGGACGGCAAAGCGGTTCACAATATGTCTTCAATTTGCTTTCGGATGATATGGCAGCACTACGCCTTTGGGCACCGAAGGTAATCCAGGCTCTGAAGAATCTACCTCAACTTACTGGTATCGATGCCAATGATGGTGAAGGTATCCAGCAACTCACATTGACGGTCGACCGTGATATAGCGAAACGCCTGGGGATCGATATGAATGCAGTAAGCACACTGTTAAACAATTCATATAGCCAGCGCCAGATTTCGACTATTTATGGCAACCTCAACCAGTACAAGGTCGTGATGGGAATCGATCCAGCCTTTGCACAGTATGCCACGGCATTGGACAGTCTTTATCTGACCACTACCGATGGTCGAAAAATTCCCGTGACAGCCTTTGCACACTACGAACTCAGCCTCGAGCAAGAGCGAGTCAACCATGATGGACTCTTTGCCGTCGAACCTATCAATTTTGACTTGGCACCGAATATCAATCTGGAAGAAGCCACTCGCGCTATCGAGCGTGCAGTAATCGCTATTGGCTTACCTGACAGCGTGCAAGGGCGCATGGGAGGGAGTGCCAGCGTTTTCCAACAAACGCAAGAGGGGCAACCGCTGATGATTCTAGGCGCCTTGATTGCTGTGTATATCGTGCTTGGCATTCTTTACGAGAGTTACATTCACCCGCTGACCGTGTTGTCCACCTTGCCTTCGGCTGGTGTTGGCGCGCTTTTGGCTATCGTCATAACCGGGCAGGAATTTAGCCTGATTTCGTTGCTCGGTTTATTTTTGCTGATCGGGATTGTAATGAAAAACGCCATTATGATGATCGACTTGGCATTACAGCTGGAGCGCCGTTACAGTCTGTCTACGGGCGAAGCCATCTACCGTGCCTGCCTGCTACGGTTTCGGCCGATTCTTATGACAACCCTGGCGGCGATTCTGGGCGCACTTCCCTTGTTGATCGGTCAGGGCGAAGGTGCAGAAATTCGCCAGCCGCTAGGTTTGGCGATAATCGGTGGTCTGCTCCTGAGCCAGCTATTGACGCTGTACAGTACTCCGGTGGTGTACCTGTACCTTGATCGGCTATGGCTACGAGTCACACAAAATGAATATCAAGGAGACCTTGAGGTAATCAAGTAAACACAAGCCAATGACTGGTTTACCTCTGCCAAATGATTGAGTTTTCCAAGTGAGCTGCCAGGGGTATCGATAGCTTTCTTTCACTTCAAGACCTTTAAATCCGTTTAATTTTCTTTCGTCCTAGTGTGCATATCTCGAGCTAATAGCCCGTTGCTGAACAGTTTAAGGACGGAAGGTATGAATACTAAGAATGCACTAGGACTGGCCCACCGATTCATCGAGCTACCGTTAGAAAAGCGCAAATTATTTCTCGAAGGACTGAGTCGGGAAAAGCTGGATTTCAGGGTGTTTCCAATTCCGGCCGGCGTAATAGTGCCTGAACGAGAAATGCTGTCCTATGCCCAGCAACGGATGTGGTTTCTTTGGCAGCTCGACCCGGAAAGTGCAGCCTACAATTTGCCAGGGGCCGTGCGGTTATATGGTCGGCTGAATGTAGCGGCACTGGAGCAGGCTTTTGCCGCATTAGTAACACGACATGAAACGCTGCGTAGTACTTTTCATTTACGTGATGAGCAGCCGATCCGGGTCATTCACGAGCAGATCATATTGGAGCTGGTGCAGCAGGATTTGCGCGAGCTGTCCGAGGTGGAGCGCACCGTACAGGCCAGGCTGCTGTCCGAGGCAGAGGCTATGCGTCCTTTCGATCTGGAACATGGACCGCTGTTGCGTTTGAAGTTGCTGCGGCTGGCTGAGCAGGAGCATGTCTTGCTGGTGACGCTGCATCACATTGTCTCCGACGGCTGGTCCATGGGCGTACTGATCGACGAATTCAGCCGGTTGTATCAGGCTTATAGCGAAGGTCGGACAGCAGCGTTGGCCGAGCTGCCAATCCAGTACAGCGATTATGCCCTCTGGCAACGTCAATGGCTGGAAGCCGGCGAGATGCAGCGCCAACTCGATTACTGGACCGCCCACGTGGGAGACGAGCATCCAGTACTGGCTTTACCGACTGATCATGCCCGTCCGCCACAGCCGAGTTATCGAGGTATGCGGCTGGAGTTCTCCATTGATCCCGTACTTGCCGAACAGCTCCGCAGCTTGGCGCAACAGCAAGGCATCACCTTGTTTATGCTGCTGCTGGCGTCCTTCATGCTGCTGTTACAACGTTACACTGGACAAAACGATATCCGGGTCGGTGTACCTATTGCCAACCGTAATCGCGCTGAGACCGAAGGGCTGATTGGGTTTTTCGTTAATACCCAAGTACTGCGCTGTGAGTTCGATGGCCAGATGCGATTCGACGAGTTGTTGCAACAGGTCAGGCAGGCCGCACTCGGTGCTCAAGCCCATCAGGAACTGCCATTCGAGCAGTTGGTGGAAGCGCTACAAGTAGAGCGCAACCTGAGCTACAACCCCCTGTTCCAGGCACTATACAACCATCAATCAATGGTGGCTGATGTCGAGGCACTGACGACCGGTGAGTTGAAGCTCAGTCGCCAAGAGTGGGAAGGACGTACGACACAGTTCGATCTCAGCCTGGATACGCTGGAAAAATCCGGGCGACTGGAAGCAGCGTTGACCTATGCGGTCGATCTGTTCGAACGGTCCACGGCTGAACGCATGATTGGGCATTGGCAGAATCTGCTGCGCGGTATCGTTACTAACCCCAGGCAGCGCCTTGCCGAACTGCCTTTGCTGGGAGATGCCGAACGTGAGCAGATCCTGCACGAATGGAACCAGACCCAGGCGAGCTATCCCAGCGAGCAGTGCATCCAGCAACTGATCGAAGCCCAGGCAGCGCGAACGCCGAACGCCACTGCCGTGGTCTTCGGCGAGCAGCACCTGAGCTATGACCAGCTGAACCGCCAGGCCAACCGCCTGGCCCACAAGCTTCGCGAACAGGGC
>NZ_JACHXI010000016.1 GCF_014191985.1 Azomonas macrocytogenes | reverse complement strand
CATCTGATTGTTGGTCGAAACTCAATCATGGCACTCGATGCCGAGCGGCAAAGCCGCTGAAGTGGGAAGTCTCCTTTTTACTCATTCAAGCCGAAGCCACTTCGCGGCGCGGCTCAATTCAGCAACTGTCTTGTGATCGACGAGCTCAGGCGGCCATCGTCGCCTCTGCTCTCAACTCATCCCGCCGCCGTGCATTGACGATGGTCAGCAGCTTGCGCATGCAGGCCACCAGCGCCACCTTGCCGAGCTTCCCGCGTGTCCTGAGCTGTTGATAGTGCGCTCGCATCAACGGATCCCAGCGCACCGCCGACAACGTGGCCATATACAACGCCACGCCCACTGGAGCACGTCCACCCCAGATCCGGCGCTTGCCCGAGCTCTGGCCGCTGTCCCGGTTCATCGGCGCCACGCCCACGAGTTTGGCGATCTGCCGTCGCCTCAGCGTGCCCAGCTCGGGCAGCAACGCCAGACTCGTGGCCTGGAAGATCGGGCCCAGGCCTTTGGACGACTGCAACGCCGGCGTCGCGTGCCGCTTCAGCAGCGCTTGCATCGCCTTGTCGATCGCGGCCAGTTCACGCTTGAGTGCCGTCAGCGTCCCTGCCATGAGCTTGTGCACCGCCGGCGACGCCGGCGCAGCCAGTTCCGCAGCTCGCGCTGCCAGGGCGTCGGAGCTTCGAAGCGGCGCAGGCGATCAGCGAACAAACGCGACAGCAGACACAGCAGGCGTGCGTCGATGGCGTCCGCCTTGGCCAATTCACCCGTGGCCCGGGCAAAGTCCCGGGCCTGGCGGGGATTGACCCGGCACACCCACAGATCCGCATCGCAGCACGCCTCCAGCAGCGCGTCTTCGTAGCCGCCGGTCGCCTCCAACACGATGCGAGGGTCGTCCAGTTTCCCCAGCCGGGTCACCAGCTTGCCGATCCCAAGCCTGGTGTTGGCGAAGCGCACCACGCCGGGAACCCCATCCACGGCCAGGTCCAAAGCCGCCTTGCCCACGTCAATGCCGACTGCTGTTGTGATCCTGATTCTCCGATACAGTACGAAAGGTCGAGAGCATCGCGCCCGAGGCCCACGCTTATCGGTTCGAGGGAAACCTCGATCAACTGTTCGGGCACAGGGCGCGAGATCCGGCGTGCGGCCCCTGCTGAATTACGGTGGTGCTGACACCGAGGCGTTATCGGGCGCGCACGCCGGGCTTTCGGCTTCTACAGTAGGGAATATTCAAGACATAAGGCGTTGGGTAGCATGCCAAAGGACACGGCAAATATGAACATCCGCAAAGCACAAGCAGAGGATCATCAAGCTCTCCTGAGCATATGGGAGCAATCAGTTCGTGCATCACATAACTTCTTATCAGAGCAAGACATTCAGTCTCTTTTGCCCGTCGTCCGTGACCAAGCCCTGTCTAACCTTGAAGTATGGGTGTTGTGTGGCGAGGCATTAGAACCTATTGGTTTTATGGGGTTTGACAACAACAAACTTGAGGCATTGTTTATTTCTCCATCTCGTTTCCGGCAAGGTGGTGGAAAGCTCATGCTCAAATACGCAAGAAAATTGAAAGGCGCATTACAGGTAGATGTAAATGAGCAAAATCCTCGCGCGGTGGCATTTTATTTATCCAATGGATTTGTAGTAACTGGCCGCTCACCAACCGATTCTCAAGGGCTGCCATTTCCGCTGTTGCATTTGCATGAAATCAGTCGACATGAGCAGCTCACAAGAACAATTTAAAATCAATATTCTGGCGTTAGCCATCTCTTACGGTTCCATCGCCACAACTTAAAGGGAATTTTCAATGAAGCATTTATTTGCCATTGCTATGTCCGTCTGCATGTTGCTTCCGTCTCTCGCATGGAGCGAATCCACTACGCATGTTGACAAGGCAAAGTCATCTACAACTACATGGCTTGCGATCACAGACTCCCTTGAGTACGCCAGTAGCTGGGAGCAAACCGCCGAGCTCTTTCAGAAAGCAGTGCCCAAGCAGAATTGGCAGAGCCAACTGGAAAAAACTCGGCTGCCACTCGGAGCGGTGAAATCCAGAGAGTTCAAGGTGGCCGAGACGGCGCGTGTTCTTCCCGGAGTGCCAGAAGGTCAATACGTTGTACTCCAGTACGAGACCCAGTTCGAGAAGAGCCCCAAGATGATTGAGACCGTGACCTCTACGCTTGATGGAGACGGAACGTGGAAGGTGGTTGGGTACTATATCAAACAGGCGAAGTAAGCACGCAGACGGCTAACCATTCCATCGAGGGAATGTCTTCTAACCGGCTGTGCCGGCCGGTAACCTCTCATGTCAAACGTTAGGCTTTGCAATAGGAGTCGTCACTGAATGGAGGTCAGAATTCTCGTATTTCCCGAGACAAAGATTGCTGCCATAGAGCATCAACGTGGGGCCCAATGTGTGTGAAGAAGAAATGGTCACCGACGTCTACTTACCGTTGAGGTGAAATCTTATGCAACCACGGCGTAAGCGCGGCAACCGCTACCTCAAGAAAATGACCATGCCCGGCATCCAACGCATTGTTGCTGGCATGTTGTTCGTGGTGGCATTGGGTTTGGTTTCGGGGCTTTTGTAATTTGACGCGATCACGGCTATGCCCTGATTATTCAGGCAACTTGAGGCAATGACATAGCCTGGCTTAATCCAGGTGTCAGGTTTCCCACGGCATCCGCCCTTTCTAAAACAATGCAAGTTTGAGATTTCTTGCAGCCTTGCAGTCCATCAGAATACGTATCCCATGAATATCACCGCATTCCAGGCGTTGGCCTGTCCGCTGGACGGCGATCCGTTACAGCGCCACGACTCTGCATGGCGCTGTGCCGCCGGTCACAGCTTCGATATTGCCCGCCAGGGCTATACCTATTTGCTGCCGGTCCAGAAAAAACGCTCGCTCGATCCAGGCGACAGCAAGGAGATGGTCGCAGCTCGCCAGCGTTTTCTGGATGCCGGTTTTTACCAACCGATTGCTGCTGCCGTGAACCAGGCTGTGCTGGCAAACCTGCCACCTGCGGCAATGGCCAGTTGCTTGGACGCCGGTTGCGGTGAAGGTTACTACCTGCGGCAACTGGCAACTGCCAGCAACGGACGGGCACTGGCGCTGCTGGGGCTGGATATTTCCAAATGGGCGGTCCTGTCGGCAGCCAAACAGGACAAACGGCCCAATTGGGTAGTGGGCAGCAATGCCAACCTGCCGGTGCAGACAGGTACGCTTGATCGGGTCCTGTGTCTTTTCGGCTTTCCCGTTTATGCCGAGTTTGCCCGTGTGCTCAAGCCAGGCGGCCAGTTACTGATGGTCGATGCCGGGTCGGATCATCTGCGGGAATTACGCGAAATCATCTATCCGGCCTTAAAGCCCAAACGCACTGCCGAGGTGACGATACCGGCAGGCTTTACCGAGCTGCCAACCGAGACTGTCCGCTATAGCCTGGAGCTTACCAGCCCAGAGCAAATTGCCGATCTGTTAGCCATGACGCCACATCTCTACCGCGCCAATGCCGAGGGTCGGGCCAAGGCTGCGGGTTTGACGGCCTTGATAGTTACGGTGGATGTGCGTCTGGCACGCCTCGGGCGGATTTTTTAGTCGGGTTACTTGGCCCTTCAGGACAGCGTTGGGTTCTGAAGTCTTAACCATATTTATGATGTTATAGAAATCGATACTTACCGATCAGTACGCTTCCTACTAACAGCCTTACATTTTCGAACAACGTTCACCTATCGAACCCTGATTTTTCAAACATCCGGGAACGTTACGGATACTTACGTACATACTTGTATGGTTTTTTTCCTGGCATGTCGTTTGCCGTCTGGCCATCCGGACTGCATCCGATAGATAAGGATTAATCATGACCAAGCACAAAGCTCTGTGCCTGCTGCTGGCACCTACCCTGCTCCCCATGGAAAGGTATGTTTTGGCAGAATCGGACGAAATGGAGCTTTCCACGATACGTATCGAAAATCAGGCGACAGCCAGCCTTAACACACCTACGTCGCTGGTTCCGCTGGAAGGCAAAACTGCCCATAGTCGTTTCGCTCTGCCCAAGAGCGTGGAAGCCGTACAGACGTATGATCAGGAAGACATCCGGAACATGCGCCCGCGCGACGTCAGCGACCTGATCGAAAGTTCGCTGGGGATGAGCATCGGTCGCCAAGGTGCCCGGGTGCACAACTTTTCCTACAACCGGGGCGACAAGGTCAGCATCATCCTGGATGGTGTCTATCTCACCCAGACCCAGGCGCAGCGGGTGCTCAGTGATATCCCGGTAGAGATGATCGATTCGATCCAGTTCCTGCGCGATTCATCGGTCATTACCATCAGCCCGCTGATGGATTTCGGCAGTGCCGGAGCCGGTGCGCCCAACCAGGGCTTTATCGTCATCAATACCCGCAAGAGCGGCCCCGGCAAGGATGGCGGTGAGCTGCGGGCCAGCTATGCCACTTACGATACCTGGAAGCGCTCCGGCTGGATTGGTAATTCCTGGCTGGATGGCCGGCTCACGCTCGGCGGTGGCTACCAGCGTTCGGAATCCAATGGTAAACCCAAATGGAACATGGCCTACGACGCCGACACCTGGCTCGCCAGCAGCGGCTGGAAGGATGAAAATTTCATCGCTTCCGCCTCCTTCTATCTGAACAAGGCTTCTCGCGAGATCCAGCGAGCCCGGGGCACTTATCGTGGCAATACCAAATATTCGGTGAGCGGCCCGACACCTGCAGGCGTGCTGGACAAGACCATCTGGAAATATGCGCCCATGGATACCCGGGTAATTTCCGTCAACCTGGCCAGGCCCTGGAACGATGTGCATACCACCGCCTTCACCTACGGCTGGACTGATGCTAAGGGTACCCAGTATCGCTACACCACTACGACCAATAAATCGACGGTGAAGGGACAGTTCGCCAAGGATCGGGCCAAGGAATGGAATCTCTCGCACACCATCGCCACTGCCAACAGCACCCTCAAGATCGGTGGCCAGACGGTATGGTGGTACCAACTCACCGAGGGTGAAACCCGTTCCCGCTCGGAAAAAGTCTACGGTCTCTACGGCACGTTCGAGTATCGCTTCACGCCTTCCCTGTCTGTGGACGCTGCGGTGCGGACTGATCGCAAGCGCACCATCCGAGGCGGCGATAAGTATCTGGACAATGGTTTCAAGACCCAGCTTTCCGACGATCAATGGAACGACCGGGCGCTCCTGTATTCCATCGGTGCAGCCTGGCAGATCGATCCTGTCTGGCGACTTTCCGCACGCTATTCTTTCAATCGGACGCCCACGCCGGACGTGATCACCACACGCAACAACGAAAACCTGCCGGCCGAGAAACGCCACCGCTACGAATTCGGCATCAATGCCAATTTAGGCCGCGCCTTCCAGGCCAGCTTCACGCCCTTCTACTACGTGATCAAGAACGCCAAGGTGACCGATGGTGCCATCGGTGTGGATGTCAACGGCAATCCGATTCTTGATGACCGTGGCAACGAAACCAGCGTCACCGTCTACCGGAACGAAAGCCAGGTTATCCGCAAGGGTATCGAGATAATGGTCCAAGGCCGTTTCGCCAATGACGCTCTGAGCTATGAGTTGGGCTGGACCTATTTCGACGACAGTGGGGAAAACGGCCAGACCGGCAACGAGGTTCCCGACAACAAATACAACGCCCGCCTCGGCTGGCAGCAAGGGCCCTGGAGCGCCAATGCGAGTCTGGTCCGGGTCGATCCCTACAAGAGCTACAACTATACCGTCGGCGATTTCACCACCCTCAATATCAATCTGGCCCGCGAATTCGCCTCTGGCTTCACCGCTTCGCTCTATGCGCAAAACCTCCTCGACGAACACTACGCGACCAATAACAAGGGCATGCCGATCCAGGCCAACTGGGGCAAGTTGCAGGATGTCGGAGCAACCTACGGACTCGAAATAGGAATGAAATTCTGATGAACAGACGACAGATTCTAGGCACGTTGGGGCTGCTGGGCGCCTTGCTGGCGACCAGTAATCCAGTATTCGCCGAGCGCCAGATCACCGATATGGCCGGACGCCGGATCGAGATCCCGGATAAAGTCGAAAAGGTCTACGCAATAGGCCACTGCATCCCCATCGTCGGCGCCGTCGCGCCGCAAAAGCTGGCTAACAACTATCACCTGAGCGAAGCCGCGTTGCGTTTTCTGCCACCCGTCTTTATCGAGAACAAAGTCATACCCAATACGGGTAACAGTCTATCCGATGAGGAAGTCATGAAAATGGCTCCCGATCTGGTCGTGATGGAGAAAATTCCTGGCGCCCAAGAGCGCGCCGACCGCCTGCAGGAGCGGCTGAAAACCCCGGTGTTGCTGGTGGACCTGGACATGCTGCAATACAAGCAGGCATTCACCTTTCTCGGCGAGCTGTTGCAGCAACCGGAACAGGGCCGAAAATTGGCCGACTTCGTCGCCACGAACATGGATCCGATTGCAGAGAAAGCCAAAAGCATTGCACAAGACCAACGAGTCAGGGTGTATTACGCGGAAGGCCCGGACGGCCTTTCCACCAACCCGGCCGGTAACAGCCACACCCAGGTGCTGGATTTCGTCGGCGGTATCAATGTAGCCAAGGTCACCAACCTTCCTGATGAGGGAATGAGTAGCGTCTCACTGGAGCAGCTTTATATCTGGCAACCGGATGTGATTCTGGCCTGGACGCCAGCGGCGGATCGCCTGACCACCTGGAAAGCCATCGTGGAAAACCCGCTGTGGCAAAAGGTAAAGGCAGTGAAGGCCGGGCAGGTGCTGCAGGTTCCCTGGATACCGTTCAGTTGGTTCGATC
Source organism: Azomonas macrocytogenes (assembly GCF_014191985.1). GTDB lineage: Bacteria > Pseudomonadota > Gammaproteobacteria > Pseudomonadales > Pseudomonadaceae > Azomonas > Azomonas macrocytogenes. The sequence goes on along the minus strand of NZ_JACHXI010000016.1, from coordinate 95,942 downwards.
GCCCGCCGAGCAGCAACCGCATTCTCGGCACCTTCTGGCTGGCCCAGACGCTTTATCCGCAAACCTTCCAGTTCGACATGACGACCCTGACCCAGGAATATTTCCGCCTCTTCTATCACAAGGAAATTTCCGCAGCCGAGGTACGTTATTTGTTGGATCTGGCCCGGCCAACAGCAGCGGCTTCTCGATAGCCAGCCAAACGTCGACAGTTGGAAAGCACCGGTATCGCCGTTGTCGAGCTACGTTTCATTCGTCGCTCGACATACTGCGCGAGCAAACTCGGCGGACCGGCGAGGTTCTTGGCCCAGTGCTTGCTGTAAGCCTTGCAACAAAGTTGTTCCAGTCGCCTCCCGCGGCCCCGCAATCAATCAACAGCATGGAAGCCTTGCATGCGATTTTTCGGCGTCATCCTTGTTCTTCTGTTAGCACTCGTTCTGCTCTCCTTCACAGTCGGTCGCTACCCGGTCCCGGTCGAAACGGTATTGTCCATCCTCGGCGCGCAATTTCTGCCAGTCACGCCCGACTGGCCGCCGGAAACCGAAGCCGTGGTGATCGGTATCCGCTTGCCGCGTATTCTCGCGGCCCTGCTGGTAGGTGGGGCGCTGTCGATTTCCGGGGCAACCTATCAGGGATTGTTCCGCAACCCCATGGTTTCGCCAGGCATTCTCGGTGTTTCCGCCGGGGCCAGCGTAGGTGCGGCACTGGCCATCCTGCTGGGATACGGCATGCTGGGTATTCAGTCATTTGCCTTCGCCTTCGGGCTGGTCGCCGTCACGGCAACCTGGGCCATCGGAGCGACCATGGGCAAACGCGGCGATCCGATCCTGGTCATGGTGCTGGCCGGAATCATCATCGGTACCCTGTTCACGGCCTTTGTCTCGCTGGTGAAGTTTGTTGCCGATCCCTATAACACGCTACCCACCATCACCTTCTGGCTGATGGGCAGCCTGGCTTCGGTCGAATTACCCGACCTGGCCATAGCAGCCATTCCTGTTTCGCTCGGCCTGGCAGTTCTGTTGGGTATGTCGTGGATTCTCAATGTGCTCTGCTTCGGCGATGAAGAAGCCAAGGCTCTGGGCCTGGAAACCGGCCGCCTGCGCCTGGTGATCATCCTGTGCGCCACCATGGTTACGGCAGCGGCCGTGGCCATTGCCGGCATCATCGGTCTGGTGGGGCTGATCGTCCCGCATCTGGCACGCATGCTGGTAGGGCCGGATCATCGGGTTCTGCTGCCGGTATCGACAATCATGGGCGCCGGCTTCCTGCTGGCAGTGGATAATCTGGCTCGCTCGCTGTTCGAGGTCGAGGTTCCGTTGGGCATCGTCACGTCCATCATCGGTGCGCCGTTTTTCCTCTATCTGCTCAACCGCACCCGCAAAGCCTGGACCTGAAGGAGACCCCATGCTGGAACTACACGAACTGGATTGCGGCTACGCCCAACGCAACATTCTCGAGAAGCTCTCGTTTACTCTGGGCGAAGGTGAATTGCTCTGCCTGCTAGGCCCGAACGGTGTAGGCAAGACCACTCTGTTCAAGACCATTCTCGGCCTGCTGCCATCGCGCGGCGGCGAAATCCGCCTGAACGGCACACCGACGCGCAACTGGTCACGTCGGCAATTCGCCCAATGGGTAGGCTACGTTCCCCAGGCCCATACACCGCCGTTTCCCTTTACCGTCAGGGAAGTGGTAACCATGGGCCGGGTCGCACACCTCAGCACGTTCTCCTCGCCTACGCGCCAGGACCGGGAAATCGCCGAGCAGGCGCTGGATACCCTGGGTATCGCCTACCTGGGGCAATCCAGTTATACGGAAATCAGCGGTGGGGAACGGCAACTGGTCTTGATCGCCCGTGCCCTGGCCCAGCAACCACGCATCCTGGTGATGGACGAACCCACCTCGAATCTGGATTACGGCAACCAGTTGAAGGTCATGGCCCACGTCAGCCGGATCGCCCGAGAGCAGAACATGGGCATCATCCTGACCACTCACTACCCCAACCACGCCCTGCTCTATGCTTCACAAGTCCTGGCGCTGACACGCGACAAGCGCTACCACATCGGTCATCCGGACGCGATCATCACCGAAGGCTACCTGCGAGCCACCTACGGAGTGGAAACGGAAATCCACGACATTCATCACCGGGACGGAAACCGGAGCCGGCTGTGCGTTCCGGTCTGCGCAAACGTGAGGGTTGAGGCCTGAACCGCGCTTATGAACGATAGTCCTTGTAGTTCAGATTGTGCTTGGCCATGCGCAACCCAAGGATGCGTCTGGTCAAGCCCAGATGGTTGGCCGTCTCGGTCATGTTGCCCTTATGGATTTTCAGGGCTTCGACGATCATGTCTTGCTCGGCCTTGCCCAGTCGGGCATCGAGGATACCGCCGCCACTATTGGCGATCTCGGAAAGCATGGGCACCTGCAAGGACGGCGGCAGGTGTGCATCCTCGATGGCACCACCTTCGGAGAGGATCACTGCCCGCTCGATGATATTTTCCAGTTCACGCACATTGCCCGGCCAGTGATAGCACATCAGCATGCTCATGGCCGAAGGAGCGATGCGCTCCACATGGATGCCCATTTCAGTAGAAAAGCGCGCCACGAAATGCTCCGCCAGCGTGGCAATATCAGCGCCCCGCTCGCGCAGGGACGGGATCGTGACGGGGAATACGTTAAGCCGATAGTAGAGGTCTTCCCGGAACGTGCCTTTGTCGACCATTTCCTTGAGGTTGCGGTTGGTCGCCGCCAGAACCCGCAGATCCACCTGGATAGTGACGTTTCCCCCGACTCGCTCGAAACTGCGTTCCTGCAGGATGCGCAGCAGTTTGGCCTGCATGGACAAAGATAGCTCGCCAACCTCATCAAGGAAGATAGTCCCGCCATCGGCCTTCTCGAAGCGCCCCCGCCGCAGATTGGCGGCCCCCGTGAAAGAGCCGCGTTCGTGGCCGAACAGCTCGCTTTCGATGATGCTTTCCGGCAGTGCTGCACAATTGAACTTGACGAAGGGCCCGTCCGCATTGCAGCTGTTGTAGTGGATGGCACTGGCCACCAGTTCCTTGCCCACGCCACTCTCACCCAGGATCAGCACGGTGGTCTTCGAGCGGATCACCTTCTCGATCAATCCATACACTTCCTGCATGGGTTTGGAGTTGCCGATGATGTTGGTCGGCTTGAAACGATCCTGGAGCGCCGAACGCAACCGGCGGTTCTCCTCCAATGCACGGGTCTGGGCCAACTCCAGAAGATGCAGTTCAGCGGCCGGTGCCGTCGTAGCTGCCAGGATGGAAAGGATTTCCACATCCAACTTCAGCAGGTCCGGCTTGTCGTAGATGCGCTCGGCGCTGATGGTGCCCATTACCTTGCCATCGCGCAGGATGGGGACGCAGAGAAAGGACAGGTTCTGATCCGCTCTGGCGTTGCGGTTCGGGATGCGGGCGATAATGTCGGGATCTTCGCCAATCCGGGGAATCACGATGGCCTGGCCGGTTTCCACTACTCGTCCGATGACTCCTTCGCCCAGATCGTAGGTACCACGGATCACTTCGGTTTCTGTCAGGCCACAGCTTTTATGGATGAAAATCTTGCCTGATCCCGGCTCGTAGAGGCTGACCATGCCCCGCACCACTTTCAAGTGCTCCTGCATCAACGTCAGGAGAACGTCGAGAACGTCCGAAAGATTCCCCGTCTCCGTAGCGATACGGCCCATTTCGTAAAGCAGGGGCAAGAAATCGGTACGGCATTCGCCCAGGTCGAATTCGCAATACTTGGTCTCTGGATTTTGTGTCAGCACCGTCAGGATCTGGTTTCCGGACTTTTGTTGGCCCTTATCGGGTAATACGGGAAAGTGAGTCTTCATGAACTGGTCCTGGCTCGGCTACCCGATTTGCGCCACGGCAGCACGATACCACCCTTGTCGGTGTTCTCGGTCGTGGCGCTGCGGAAGTCGACCCGCGCCTGTCCCTGCTCCGAGCCGGAAGGTTGCAGGCGTGCCTGAAGAATGTTTTCCATCCAGTAGCGCACCCGATCCACATCGGCATCCACTGCAGGAATGAAAGCGGTGGCTCGATAAACGCCCAGCGTGGCGAGATCATTGAGGTTGACGAAAGCCTGACGCAGCGATTCACGCAGATCCAGCGATAGCCCTTCACGGAAAGTCCACATGTACTCGGGAATCGGCTGCGACTCGGCAAGAATCCGAATGGCTTCGCCGTCGATTCGCCCTTCGTTCAGCAGGCGCTGCAGAATCGGCAGGGAAAGCCCGCCGGCAGCCACCGTACGGGATACAACTGCCGCCGCCACCTCGTCGTGGGCACCCAGGCTACGCCGAACGTAATCCTGCTCCAGGGAAAGCCCGGCCTCCAGCAGCATATAGCGCGGCACCCAGGAACCCGAGGTGGAAACCAGGTCACCCATGGCAATCTCGCAACCGCGCAGTTGGCCGAGGTTTTCCACTGCGCTGTCGACAGGCACGATGATCGCGGCCTTGAAGGTTGGCCCGGCACTGCCCCCGTGAGTCGGCCTGGCAAAGGGTTCGAGCCCGGCGTTGCGACTTTGCAGGATGTAGGTCACCGGTCCCAGGTAGGCCAGATCCAGCTCGCCACGACGCAAGGCTTCCCCAGTCGCTACATAGTTACTACCGATGATCAGTTCCACCGGCATGCCCAGACAGCGCATCAGGTAGGCACGTAAGGGCTCGTTGAGTCGTTCGACGACGGCCCGGGATTCACCGGGCAACAGTCCGCATCGGATGGCTTTCATAGAAAGAATGACGTCCTCAAAGCTGCTTCTGTCTTGCCGTCCACAGTGCGGACGAGACTTACCTTGCAAGCTTGGCAAGCAAGCTTCATTCCATGCCTGATTGAAGCAAATAGCCCTGATTTCCTTGAAAAATCGTACCAATAAGTACCTTTTCGTCAGGCAGGCTGACATTTTCGTACAGCGGATACCTAATGATCCGGCCTTCACTCACAACAAATGAGAACTATTCTCCTGATTTGCACTACGAGGTGCGTTTAACCGGTCTTTGTTGCGCTGGCACATCCCTTGCCCTATCGCCAAACGGGGAAGGCTTCACCACACATAGGGATATCATCATGAAGATCTGCCGTTACTACAGATATAGAAAAATCAATGGCTTCATCTTCAGTCTGGCATTCGTCCACAGCATCGCCTGTGCCGTGGATGATGCCGATACGCAAGACAGCGACGAACCCATGGAGCTGGAACAGATACGCATCAGCGGCACGGCCTTGAATGGCAGCAGCACAGCTGGCTATCGGGTGGATACCGTCCAGCTCGGCCCCTTCGGCGATGCCCGGCCACAGGACACGCCGTTTTCCATCAATAGCGTATCGTCCGAACTGATCCGCAATACTCAAGCGACCACGACCACCGAAGCCCTGAAGTACGTACCGACGGTGTACAACAATACCAGTGCCAGCCAGATCACGCCCTACTTCACCATCCGGGGGTTTTCCGCCTCGACCTGGAGCTACAACATGGCCGTGGATGGCATGCGCAGCTTCGACGTCTACCAACCGATGGAAGACAAGGAACGTATCGAAGTCATCAACGGTGCCACCGGTTTTCTCTATGGCATCACCTCGCCGGCCGGCATGATCAACCATGCGCTCAAGCGTCCTACGGCAACCCCGCTGCACGAATTCACGGTGGGTATCTACGACGAACAGGTTTATGGCCACCTGGATCTGGGCGGTCCGCTAAGCGAAAACCTGAGCTACCGGATCAACCTGGTCCAAGCTGACAAGGGCGATACCGGCGGGATCGCCAACCAGACTCAGAAGCGCCATGTCTTTTCCGGGGCGCTGGACTGGCGGCTCGGCGCGCAAACGCTGCTGCGCCTGGATGCCAGCCGCTCCCGGCGCAACCTGGAGTACGCCCAGGCATTGTTCATGACCACGGCGGCCATCGGCATCCCCAAGGCACCCGATACCTCGCGCAACCGGGGCGCTCCCTATACCGGCGCAACGGATGCCACCAACCGCTTTGGCATCGGCCTGGACACACGCCTCAACGATATCTTCAGCCTGCGATTCAAGGCACGCTACAGCAAGGTCGAGCGGGAATATTTGCTCAATCGGCAGGTTTGGCAGAACAAGCAGTTGGATTATCGCTGGCGGGTGGATTCGCAACAGGAGTTCGATACCATCGTCAAACAGCTCAACCTGTTCGTGGATGCGGATTTCTTCACCGGTCCACTGAAGCACAAGATTACCCTGGGCGTGACCCGCGACGCCTTCGATGCCGCCAATAGCGGTTACCGGGGTACGACCTACAGCACCCAATATCCTGGCGATCTGTACGAAGATCCACAATATCGTCCCTACAGCCTGCCGCCCAAGGGCACCAGTACCTCGCAGGAAACCCACTACACGACAGTGATCATGGCCGACCAGATCGACATCGGCGACTACTGGTCGCTGATGGTCGGCGGTACCCGCGCCCGGGTGGATGACCATCTCAAATCGAGGACCGCAGCCGGTGCGCTCAGCACTACCCGTTACGATCAGAGCGAATTCAGCCCGGCCTATTCGCTCTCCTTCAAGCCCTTTTCCTGGATCACCGCCTACGGCACCTACGTCGAAGCCTTGCAGCAGGGATTGGTTGCCGGAGCGACCACGGCCAATGCCGGGGAAATCTTTTCACCCTATGTGAGCAAACAGAAGGAATTCGGCATCAAGAGTACCCTGGGTGCAATGGAGCTGAACCTCGCCTGGTTCCATATCGAAAATGCCAACCAGTACGTCAACCCGGCGACCAACACCGCAACGCAGGACGGCAAAGCCATTCACAAGGGCTGGGAATTCACCTTTACCGGCAGGGCGACCGATAACCTGACCCTGGTCGGCGGCTTCACCAGGCTGAACGCCCGGATTGATCGGGCAGCGACCAACGTAGGCAAGACGCCTCAGGGCGTACCCGAGAAAATGGCAACTCTCTACGCCGAATATGACCTGGCCACCGTACCCGGTCTGACACTCAACGGTGGCTTGTCCTATACCGGCAAAGTGCCCTGGGATGCCGCCAACAAGCTCTATGTAAATCCTGTGACCATCTACGAGACAGGATTGCGCTACAGAGCCAGGATCATGGACAAGACGTCCACCTGGCGGCTCAATATCGCCAACCTGACCAACAAGAATTACTGGACCACCCGCTCCGGCATTCTCTATCCCGGTGCGCCGCGGACGGTTTCCCTGTCGACTACGCTGGCTTTCTGAGCATGTCCTGCAGGATCGTTTCGACAAGCACCCTTCTGGCAACGCTGGCCATCGTCGAGATACTGTTTGGCAGCCATGCCAGCGCCAGTTCGCGAACCGTCATCGACCAGACCGGTCACCTCCTGCACCTGCCGCAACAAGTACGCAGTGTGGGTACGCCGGGCATCTCCATGGCCTCGCTGATCCTGGTCCTGACCGAAGGCCAGAAGCTGACAGCAGTGGCACCGGAAGTTCGCGACAATCCCTGGCTACGGCGCGTCATGCCATCGGCAGCCACTCTTGCTACGCCGTTCAGCCGCCCTTCCGGGGTGAACCTGGAAAGCCTGCTGGCGATCAAGCCGGATCTGGTCACGCTCTGGCTCGGCAATGCTGTCCTTGGCAAGCAATTGGAAGCCTTGGGTATTCCCGTCTTCAACCTGGGCTATACCACGCCCGAGGAAATGAAAAATGCCGTGCGTCTGCTCGGCACGGCCCTGGGCGACAACGAAAAACGCCGGGCAGAAGATTTCATTCGTTATTACGACGACAACCTGCAACGAGTCGCTCAAGGCCTTACTGGCCTGCCGCCAGACACCCGGCCACGCGTCTATTACGCCTCCATCTCGCCGCTGCATACCGAAGGTCTCGGTTCCATGATCGACTCGTGGATCGATACCGCTGGCGGGATCAATGTCGCGGCAGCCAGCGGTCTGCGTGGCGATGTCCAGGTACAAATGGAACAAGTGATCGCCTGGAACCCGGACATTATCGTCACCCTGGATGCCACCCAGCAGCAAGCCATCCTGCAATCGCCACGCTGGAAGCACATCAAGGCTGTGCGCAATGGCCAGGTCCTGCTCAACCCCAGAGGCATCAATGCCTGGTGTACCCGCGCGGCCGAAACTTCCCTGCAAATTCTCTGGGCCGCCCGAACCTTGCATCCGCAGCGTTTTCCTGCCCTGGACATGGCAGAGGAAACCCGAATTTTCTATCGCCGCTTCTATCGGTACACACCAAGTGACGATGAGTTAGCACTGATTCTGCGCGGAGCCTCTCCAGAAAACCTGCCCTCCGGGAGCCAACCATGAGCAGGAGCGGATCGCTCGATCGATGCAGCCCGGCCCCCACTTCTGGTAGTACTCGCTCCAGAACTGATGGCGGTAGGTGGCGCTTTCCGGGACACATCGGCAGATATTCGAAACGGTACGATCATACCCATCATTACGCAGGGGTACTCGAAGAACAGGGTTGCCGTCTCGCCCTCCACGTGAAGCTCTGCGATGAGGAAAACAGTTAAGTCATGCCTGGCCAGAACGTTTTTTCATTGAGCGAAAGAACCGGCCTATCGGGCTGGAACCATGCCTGCATTCGCAGCGCACCCTTAGCCCTCTGTCCCAGGATCAGAGGCTCGTATTTTGTCCTGCTGTTCCGAATCGACCGATACAGGAGAACCGCTATGCCAGACCTTACCTCCGAACCGCAGCAAAGCGCCCGCATCTACCGCTTCGAACCCTACAACTTCCAGAACAACATGCCGCCGCAGATGCGCGACAAACTCAAGGAAATCTTCGCCCACTGGTCCGAGTCGGAAAAAGCGGAAACGCTGGTGCGGGAAATCATTGACGAAGCACCCGATACCCTGGGAGTGCGCATCGTTGCCTACCGCTTCTACTTCTACCGCCGCCGCTCGCTGGAAGCAGCCCATTGGGCCATGGCCTGCCTGGAGTGGCTGTCCAAGCGCCTCGATCTGCCGGCCGACTGGCGCCAGGTGACGCCGGAAATGGCCGACTTCAGGCACTGGCATGCCTACACCAGGCTCTGGTTGCAATCCCTCACCGCCTACGCCTACAACATGGCCCGCCTGAACCGCGAGGAAGAATCCCTGGTGGCGCTGGACAAAGTGGAAGAGCTGGACCCAGAAGGCAAGCTCGGCGCCCCGCGCTTGCGCCAGGTTTTCAGCGGTCCGCGCGGCGATGCCGGCATGCTCTTCCCCAAGGAATTCGACAATTGGCGTTTCAGCAAAGAACTGTGACCAACAGCCCTGACGAGTCGAACACCTAGCCCTTGCAAATCAGCCTGGACGCCTTTTCGTTGCGAAACTGCAACTGCTCCAGAGCGGGTGCCGCTTCTTGCGCTTCGCGCCGAGCATCGAGGATGAGGTCGTGCCGGTCCGACTTGGCGCAGACCGGATCAGGGTTGGCCGCATCGCCCGTGAGCAGGAAAGCCTGGCAGCGACAGCCACCAAAGTCTTTCTCCTTCTCATCGCAGGAACGGCAGGGCTCGGGCATCCAGTCGTAGCCGCGAAAACGGTTGAAGCCGGACGATTCCTGCCAGATATGCCGGATGCTGTGCTCACGCACGTTGGGAAAGCGGATCGGTAGCTGCCGTGCGCTATGGCACGGCAAGGCAGTGCCATCCGGCGTGATATCGAGAAACAGGCTGCCCCAGCCATTCATGCAGGCCTTTGGGCGTTCCTCGTAGTAATCTGGCGTGACGAAGATCAGTTTGCACGGATGGCCCTGCACCCGCAGCCGCTCGCGGTATTCATTGGTGATGCGCTCGGCTCGCTCCAGCTGTGCCTTGCTGGGCAACAGGCCCGCACGGTTGAGCTGGGCCCAGCCATAGAACTGGCAGGTCGCCAATTCGACATAATCGGCTTCCAGCTCGATACACAGCTCGATGATCCGGTCGATCCGATCGATGTTATGCCGGTGAGTGACGAAATTGAGCACCATCGGGTATCCGTGTGCCTTCACCGCACGGGCCATCGCTACTTTTTGCGCGTAGGCCTTGCCGCTGCCAGCCAGCAGATTGTTCAGTTCTTCATCGGCGGCCTGGAAGCTGATCTGGATATGATCCAGCCCGGCCTCGGCAAAAGCCGCGACCTTGGCCTCGGTCAGACCGATGCCGGACGTGATCAGGTTGCTGTAATAACCCAGTTCGCGGGCGGCACGAATCAGCTCGACCAGATCCTGCCGGACCAGCGGTTCGCCACCGGAAAGGCCAAGCTGTGCCGCTCCCAGCTCGCGAGCCTGGCGAAAGACGTCGATCCACTCGGCAGTGGACAGCTCTCCACCTTGCGCCGCAAAGTCCAGCGGGTTGGAGCAGTACGGACACTGTAACGGGCAGCGGTAAGTCAGCTCGGCCAGCAACCAGAGTGGCGGGCCGGGCGTTCTAGCGGAATTCGAGCCAGTGGTTACCATGGGCGACCTCGAGAAACTCCAGAATATCTTCCCGGATGCCGGGCACATTATCGAAGCGCGTGCGCAAAGTATCGACGATGGCAGCAACGTGGCGCTCGCCATCCACCAATTCGAGGATCAGCGCAGCAGCCTCATTGAGCTTGATCATACCTTCCGGGTACAGCAGCACATGGGCTTGCTGGGCCGGTTCCCACTGAAAGCGGAATCCACGCCGCAAGTTGGGGATCTGCTCGTCGGCAATGGCACTCATGAGTCAAGCCCCCGGTGCCAGACACGCTGGCCGGTCACCGAGTGGTAAGGCGGACGATCGAGCTCATAGGCCATGCTCATGGCATCCAGCATGCTCCAGAGAATATCCAGCTTGAACTGCAGGATTTCCAGCATGCGCTCCTGGGCTTCGCGGGTTTTATAGTGTTCGAGGGTGATCCGCAGCCCATGCTCGACATCACGCCGCGCCTGGCTCAGGCGGCGACGAAAATAATCGTAGCCTTCCGCCTCGATCCAGGGATAGTGCTGCGGCCAGGTATCGAGCCGGGATTGATGGATCTGCGGCGCGAACAGTTCGGTCAGCGAACTGCTGGCCGCTTCCTGCCAACTGGCTCGGCGGGCGAAATTGACATAGGCATCCACCGCAAAGCGCACGCCCGGCAGTACCAGTTCCTGGGATTGCACCTGCTCACGATCCAGTCCGACCGCTTCGGCCAGGCGCAGCCAGGCTTCGATGCCACCCTCCTCGCCCGGCTCGCCATCGTGATCGAGAATGCGCTGAATCCACTCGCGGCGCGTCTCGCGATCCGGGCAGTTGGCCATGATCGCGGCATCCTTCAACGGGATATTGACCTGATAATAGAAACGATTGGCCACCCATCCCTGGATCTGCTCGCGCGTGGAGCGGCCTTCGTACATGGCCACCTGGAAAGGATGGTGAATGTGGTAGTAGGCACCCTTGGCGCGCAGGGCCTGTTCGAATTTTTCGGGTGTCATGGCAGGCTGCATGATGATTCCTCTCGTAATCCAGAAAAACGGCTGGCTACAGCTCGATATCCATACCGTCCCAGGCGACTTCGATCCCCCGGGAAACCAGCTCGGCCCGTTCTGACGAGGCTTCGTCCAGAATCGGGTTGGTGTTGTTGATATGGATGAGCACCTTGCGCTGCCTCGGCAGCTTTTCCAGTACTTCGAGCATGCCGCCCGGGCCAGTCTGTGGCAGATGGCCCATGGCGCTGCCGAGCTTGTCGCCAACGCCGGCATGGATCATCTCGTCGTCGCGCCAGAGCGTGCCGTCCAGCAGCAGGCAGTCGGCACGCTGCATCCAGTCCAGCAGTCCGTCGTGCATCTGGCCAAGGCCCGGTGCGTAGAACAGCTTGCCGCCCGTGCGGGTATCCTCCACCAGGAGGCCGATATTGTCACCGGGATGCGGGTCGTGGCGATGCGGCGAATACGGTGGTGCGGCGCTGCGCAAGGGAACCGGTGTGAAACGCAGCCCCGGACAGGCGTCGATGACGAAGCCCCGATCCAGCTCGATGCACTTCCAGTTCAGGCCACCATTCCAGTGGCCCAGCATGGTGAACAACGGAAAGCCGCTGGTCAGATCCTGGTAAACCATTTCGCTACACCAGACATCGTGCGGGCAACCTTCGCGCAGGGTCAGCAGACCGGTGGTGTGATCGATCTGGCTATCCAGCAGAATCAGTGCCGCGATGGCCGTATCCCGCACGCGCCGCGCTGGCTGCAGCGCCGGGAAGGATTCGATCTGGGCCCGGATATCGGGCGAAGCGTTGCAAACGATCCAGTTGCTGCCATCGTCGGACAAGGCGATGGACGATTGGGTGCGCGCAGTGGCTTGCAAGGTGCCTTCACGCAAGCCGCAACAGTTGCGGCAATTGCAGTTCCATTGGGGGAAACCACCACCGGCAGCGGAACCAAGAATCCGGATATACATAAACCCTCTGGCGAAAACGCTAAAAAAAGCCCCGAAGAACCGGGGCTATGCTGCGATCAGCGATTGGCGAAGTACATGGTGACTTCAAAACCGATACGCAGATCGATGTAAGCAGGTTTGGTCCACATGGCTGGATTCTCCTCTTGTGATTAAGCCGGGAAAGTTCGGCCTGGCTACTATCGTCGATTTAGTAAAAAAAATCTGGATTACTTGGATGAGATATCAATTTATGATGTTATAAATTAATTAGAATTTACTACGCCTCAGTATCGTACAGATAGCTGATTTCACAGAAAGCCGATATCTCTGCAGATAGGCAAGCATCGCTCATCGCCCTTCCCGTTCCATCAAGTGACTCATAGTGGTTTTGAGCTTCATCGGCCGGATGGGCTTGTGGAGCAGCATATGGCCCAGGTCGCGCAGTTGTTGCTTGAGTTCATTGCTGTAGTTCGCCGTGATCATCAGGGCCGGCAAGGATATGGCGCGGCGGGCATTGACGGCGGCGACGACCTCAACGCCATTGCGACCGTTGTCCAGATGGTAGTCGACGATCAGCAGATCAGCCTCGGCATGGAAGTTGTCCACCTGGCGCGCCAGATCCTCTTCGCCGAGCGCCGTCACGACCAGGCAGCCCCAACCTTCCAGCAGCGTTCGCATACCGGCGCAGATCGCCGCATCATTGTCCACTACCCAGATCCGCGAACCATACAGCCGCTCGGTCAAAGGCTGCGGCGACTCCGTTGGCAGGCACTGCGGCGGCATACTCCGCAGCAGCGGGACTTCGATGCTGAACCTGGATCCCCGACCGAGGACAGAAGCGACGCGGACCTTGTGGCCCAGCATGCCGGCAATCTTGTCGACAATAGCCAGGCCCAACCCCAGGCCACGATCCTGATTCGGCCGTTGCTGTTCGCCGCGCTTGAACTCCTGGAAAATCTCCTGGAGCTTGTCGGCGGGAATCCCGATGCCGGTATCCCAGACCTCGATCGACAGGCTCTGGCGATGCCGACGGCAACCCAACAGGATGCGACCGTCGATGGTATAGCGAATGGCGTTGCTCAACAGGTTGCGCAGGATGCGCGCCAGCAATTGCAGATCACTGCGAACCATCGCCGAGCAAGGCACAAAACGCAGTTGCAAGTGTTCGCTGACCGCTATCTGGCCGAACTCCACGGCAAGGTTACCCAGCAGCTCGCCAACGGCGAAGGAGCCGATCTCCGGCTTGATCACGCCGGCATCCAGCTTGGAAATGTCCACTAGCGTGCCGAGCAGACTTTCCACATCGTCCAGTGAATTGCTCAGGTTACGCACCAGCGAACCGGCACTGGCCGGATCGCGCTCTTCGAGCAAGGCACCCGTGAACAGCCGAGCGGCATTCAAAGGTTGCAGCAAGTCATGGCTGACGGCGGCAAGGAATTTGGTCTTGGACATATTGGCCAGTTCCGCTTCGCGCTTGGCTTCACGCAGGCGTGCTTCGGCCTGGCTGCGTTCGTCGATCTCGCGGCGTAGTTGATTATTCAGGGCCGTCAGCTCTCCGGTACGCTCGCGCACCCGCTGCTCCAGGTTCTGGTAGGCCTGATGCAAGGCTTCGGCAGTTCGCTTGCGCCCGGTGATGTCGCGGATCAGCACGAAGATCCCGATCACCGCACCATCGCTGCCGCGGTTGGGCACGTAGGAGCGCAGCATGCAGCGCTCCTGGCCATTGAGATTGGTTTCGATGACTTCGAAGTTGAGGCTTTCGCCCTGCAATGCCCGCTCGATGTACAGCTGCAGGCGCAAGTAATGGGCTTCGCCATGAGCTTCCAGCAGGGTGCGACCGAGCATGGCCCCATGCGGCCAGTGATACCATTGCTCGTAGACCTTATTGATGAATTCGTAGATCAGCTCGGCCGATAGATAAGCGATCAAGGCCGGCACATGGTCGGTGATCAAGCGTATCCAGCGTTCGCTCTGGCGCAGCGTTTCGGCATGTCGGTAGCGCTCGGTGATATCGGTGAAGGTATTGACGAAACCGCCGGTCGGCAGTGGATGGGTGCGGATTTCCAAGACTCGGCCATCGAACAGGTGCTGTTCGAGCTGATCCACCTGCTGGCCATCAGCGTTGCGGCTGGTCGGCGTCAGCAAAGGCAGTTCGCTATCGGCCATGACTTCAGCAAAACGGCTCCGAGCAGAGATCGGGGCCAATCCGCAAAGCTCCAGGAAACGATGGTTCCAGAGTTCCAGCCCGCCGTCGGCACCGACCATCGCCACGCCTTGCGAGAGATTGTCGATGGCGCGCTGCAGCAGGTTCGATTTCTGTGCCAGTGCCTGCTCGCGGCGGATCGATTCGCTGTGTTTCACTTCAGTGATATCGGTATAGAGAATCACCAGTCCGCCACTGCGCGTGCGCCGCTCGCTGACCTGGACCCAGCGCCCATCGCTGAGCCGGTAGAGCATCTGCTCGGTACCATTGCCACCGTGTTCTTCGACAATCAGCCCGGTGCTCTGGGCCAGTTGCTTGATTTCCCGGAGTCGCATGCCCGTGGTGATACGCGCATGGTTTTTGCCCCAGAAAGACTTGAAGCGGCTATTGGACAAGACGATGCGCTGCTCGCTGTCGAATAGCACAAAGGCGTCGGAAATGCTTTCGATGGCATCGCTTAAGTGCAGGTGAGCAGTTTCCGCACGCAGGCGAGATTCGCTCAGGAGGCGGTTGCTGGCCTTGAGTTCGGCCATCGCCTGGTTGAGCGCATCGGTTCGCTCGCGCACCTGCTCGGCCAGCTCGACCGAATAGTGAAATGCAGCATAAGCATCATCTGGCGGCGCGGCGCGCGACTCGACCCGCTCGATCAACGCGGCGTTGATCTTGCGCAACTTGTAATTGTCACGCTCGAGCCGCTCGAGCCGGGCTTCTAATTCAGCGACGGATGCCACCGGGCCGTCCGATGGCGACTCCGGTGAAGGTCTGGTTGAGATGCAGGCCATTGCACTGCTCCCCGTAAGTGTTGAAACCGATCACCCGGCGCTGCCGGAGAAAGGCTGAAATGGATTCGGCGCTTCCCTCGGCCTCGCCGCCCAGGCGGCGCAGAAAGCAATCACAACCGATGGTCAGCAAAAGCGGCCCCAGGCGTTCTTCAAGCCCGGCGAACAGCGTTTCGAGATTCGGCAATAGCGACCCTGGGCGCATGCCGGTCAGCACGATGCCATTCTCGACAGCGCAATAGAAACTCAGGCTGAGGTCGGCGTTAACTTTCTGGATCGAGCGCACGTAATAACGTTCACGGATGCGTACTGCCAGCGGATGTGCGGCAAACAGTCGGTGATCGAGCGCCTCGAGTGGTACCCCGACCCAGTCGGCATAAGCCTGGGCTGCCGGTTCGGCATTCAGTTCGAAGACCGTGCGGGTAGCACTGTCGGCATGGGTCACCACGAGCTTTTCCTCGCGCGGCAGCATGTGGTGGGTGCTGAAGACTTCGAAATCCAGCCAGGTATTGATCAGCACCACAACCGCCGAGTTGCTGTGAAAGCGGCCCTGATAGTACACATAGGTGTGAGTCAGGTAATTATCGTCGCCAGCCGAACCGCCGAAGTGCGGAATCCGCCCGAAAGCCGCACTGAGCGCTGCCAGCACCACTTCTTCGCGGCTGGAAAGGCCGTCGAACAAGGTCAGCGCGAAACTGTGATCGGTGATCGGTGCCAAGACGTTGCTGCGGCAGTCGCTCATCAACCGTTCCACCAATTGTTGCGCATCGATCAGGCTGAAACGGTCCATTTCCTCGATCAGGGTGCAGGCCATCGAGAAATGCAGATGGCTGAAGCCGATTGCCGTAATGCAGTTGCGTCCGTAGCCCTGCGGGGTAATTTCCCCGGCCGTGGTACAACCGACCAGGGTCAGGCCGCCGAAATATTGCTCCAGGGCATACCCCAGGGCCTGCAGGTCATATTCCGCCGAACAGAAGAACAGCACGAACCCCAGATGCGGGTGAATCAGTTGGCGGGCCAGATCCTGTGCCACCGTTTCGGGGTCCTTTGACTCCGACATGGCGGTACGCACCATGTCGGCAAGGGAAGACTGTTGCATGCATCCGGCTCCCGCTCAGCATCGAAGGCCGGTCTTTATCCACGGAAAAGCCGGCCGGATGGATATGAAATGAAATCCTGTCGATAGCAGCAACAGTACTTTCACAGGCATCGTACCTCACCAGCCGTCTCGGCGATGCAGCGCCAAGCAAAACCACCGGCTCGCTACCCGTATTTCGCGAACTTCATCTTCAGCAAGTCTTTTTCTGTAAGGTGTGGGGAACCGGTGCGAATGCCTGACCACCTTTCCTCGCCTCAACAAGGATCGATTTTGATGAGCAATATGGCAGCCCAATCCACGCAACGACTGGGATGGGCAACGCTGGTCGCCGCCATCGGCGTGGTCTACGGCGATATCGGTACCAGTCCGCTCTATACGCTGAAAGAAGTGTTCGCTCCGCATTACGGCGTACAACTCAACCACGATGGCGTACTGGGTATTCTCTCGCTGATCTTCTGGTCACTGATCTGGGTCGTCTCGGTCAAATACATGCTGTTCGTACTGCATGCGGACAACGAAGGCGAAGGTGGCACCATGGCCCTGACTGCCCTGGCCCGACGCGCGATGGCGAATTATCCGAAATTGCGCTCGGCCATGGTACTGCTCGGCCTGTTCGGGGTCGCACTGTTCTATGGCGACAGCATGATCACCCCGGCTATATCGGTACTGTCGGCGGTGGAGGGTTTGGAAATCGCTTTCGCGGGCATCGGCCATCAAGTGATTCCGCTTGCACTGATCGTACTGGTCGCACTGTTCATCATCCAGAAGCATGGGGCTGCCCGCATCGGCACACTGTTCGGCCCGGTGATGATCCTCTGGTTCCTGGTACTGGGGTTACTCGGCGTCTACGGCATCGTGCTGCAACCGGAAGTGCTCAGGGCCCTGAACCCCTGGTGGGCGTTCAATTTCTTCGTCACCCATCCGCATACCGGGTTCATGGCTCTCGGTGCGGTAGTGCTGGCACTGACCGGTGCGGAGGCGCTCTATGCCGACATGGGCCACTTCGGTCGCCAGCCAATCGCACGGGCCTGGTTCATCCTGGTGTTGCCGGGGCTGGTACTGAATTACTTTGGCCAGGGTGCCTTGCTGCTGCAAAATCCTGAAGCGGTACGCAATCCCTTCTATTTGCTGGCGCCGTCCTGGGCGCTGCTGCCATTGATCCTGCTGGCCACCCTGGCGACCATCATCGCTTCGCAGGCGGTGATCTCCGGCGCCTTTTCCCTGACCCACCAGGCCATCCAGTTCGGCTACATACCGCGCATGCTCGTCCGCCATACATCCAGCAGGGAACAGGGCCAGATCTACATCGGTGTAGTCAACTGGGCATTGATGATCGGTGTGGTGCTGCTGGTGCTCGCCTTCAAAAATTCAGGCGCTTTGGCCATGGCCTACGGTGTGGCGGTGACCGGCACCATGCTAATCACGACATTGCTGGTCACAGCGGTCATGCTGCTGCTCTGGAAAATTTCGCGTTGGGTAGCTATTCCGGTACTGCTTGGTTTTTTTCTGGTGGATGGTCTGTTCTTCGCCTCCAATGTACCGAAGATCTTCCAGGGCGGTGCCTTTCCGATGCTGGCGGGTATCGTCCTGTTCACGCTGATGACCACCTGGAAACGCGGCAAGCAGATTCTGCTGGAACGCCTGGATGAAACTTCGCTGCCATTGCCTGTGCTGATCGAGAATCTGCACCAGCAGCCACCGCATCGCGTCATAGGCACAAGCGTATTCATGGGCGCACGCTCGGACGCGATACCCCATGCGCTGCTACACAACCTGCTGCATAACCAGGTCCTGCATGAAAAGGTCGTGCTGGTGACGGTGTTCACCGAGGATACGCCACGGGTCCCGGACAGACGCCGGCTGCATCTGATTCCCTATAGCGAAGGCATCTATCGCCTGCATCTTCACTTCGGCTTCATGGAGGAACCAAACGTGCCAAAAGCCCTGGGTCTTTGCGCTCACGACGAGCTGAATTTCGACCCCATGCGCACCACCTATTTCCTCAGCCGGGAAACGGTGATTCCGCACAAACAGAAAAAAGGCATGGCGCACTGGCGCGAAAGTCTCTTCGCCTTCATGCAGCGCAACGCCAACAGCAGCATGCGCTACTTTCGACTACCTGCGAACCGGGTGATCGAACTGGGAGCGCAGGTAGAGATTTAGCCTGCGCCGATTGCGGATTTCCATGCCGTGGGATACGTACCCCAAGACATGGCAGAATGGATAACGACAAGCATGCGAGGAAATGGCTGTGTACAAGATTCTCATCGCCGATGACCATCCGCTGTTTCGCGAGGCCATCCACAATGTGGTCAGCGATGGATTCCCGGGCAGTACCATCCTGGAAACCGCCGATCTGGACACAACCCTGGCGTTGACCCGGGAACATGAGAATCTCGACCTGATCCTGCTGGATCTGAACATGCCCGGCATGCATGGCCTCAACGGTCTGATCAGTCTGCGTAATGAAGCACCGACCATCCCGGTGGTCATCGTTTCCGCCGAGCAGGACAAGCAAGTCGTCCTGCAGGCCATCACCTGCGGTGCAGTGGGCTTTATCACCAAATCCTCGCCACGCCCGCAGATGATCGAAGCCATCGAGCAGATTCTCAATGGCAATGTCTATTTGCCTTCCGACATTATCCGTACCCAGCAGAGTACAACGCGACACAATCTGCCGGAATCCATAATTGCGACTCAACAGTTACAGGCACTGACCCGCAAGCAGTTGATGGTGCTGGAACGCATGACCCGAGGCGAATCGAACAAGCAGATCGCCTACAACCTGCATATCGCCGAAACGACTGTGAAAGCGCATGTATCGGCCATTTTGCGCAAACTCAATGTACACAACCGCGTACAAGCCATCCTGTCGGCCAGCGATATCGACTTCAATACCTACCTGCGGCGCTGAAGCACTCCGCTATCGAGGTGCTTACGGCCTCAGCAAGAACCCTCTGCGCCGTCCCAGGCCAGCACCAGCCAACCACCCCTGGCATCCTGTAGCGCCTGATGCCAGGCCAGTAATCTTTCGTGGGAAAGCTGTCGTAGCGCAGCGCGCACGGCAGCCGGCCAGGTCGCATCATTGCCGGCCAGATGCGCTTGCCAGAGTTGTTCCGCGCTAGTACGCAGCCCTGCCGATTCCTGTTCGAGCTGCATGGCCAGCTGCAAGCTGTCCGCATCGATTTTCCTCGGCAGCATGGCTGCCTGATCTGCGAGAAAACGCTCGATCTCCGTGAAAATATCGCGCACAGATGCGCTGGGCGATTGCACGGCAAAGAGGATTCCAGAGTGCCCATCCAACTGATGAAAGCTGCAGAAAACGCCATACCCCAGTTGCAAATCGCCACGGATACGCTGGTAGAAGGCTGGCTGAAAATAGCGGGCCAGCAGCCGCCAGGCTGCTTCAGCTTCGGGCAGGCGACCGGCGACCGGGCAAAACACCAGCAAAGCCGAATCGCCTCGACTGGCAGGCAGATGATGCCAATGCCTGCCGGCTTTCAATCGCACCCGCGAGCGTCCTGGTGCCGGTCGCCCCGGCAATGCCAGAAGCGCACCGCCCAGGCGCTCACGCTGTTCTTCATCCAGGCCAAGCAGCAAGCCCTGCCAACGCAACGAAGAGCAGGGATCGAGCGGGATGACGCTCGCTTCATCCAATACCGGGTCGAGGTAGTAAACAAGCTCGCTCAACAAGCGCCGAACCGGCATTTCGTCACCATCGTGCTGCGGCGATATCGGCCCGGATGTGCTGGATACAAGCCTGTCGATAACCTCAGCCACCGCCTGCACCAGATATGCAAGCACGTGCGCAGTTCCCTGGAAACGCAGCTGCCAACCAGCCGGCATGGCTCGAATATCCAGAACCAACCCTAACGGCTCGGCGGCAGCCTGCACGCTGCGCAGAGCAAGGCCTAGCGTTCGAGGCCAGGAGGCACGCCTGGCCGTATCGGACCAACAGCGCAGATACAGCACAGCCTCACCCGCCGTCCAGGGCTGAATCGCCAGCTCACGCCAGAGCGGCCCGCGCAGTTCGCTTTTTCCATGCAATAGCGGATTGCTCGGCAGACTCTCGAAAACCAGTCTCGTCGAGGCAGCCGGCCAGACTGTTGGCAACATCCGGGCGGGGAAGCCGCATATCTGCCGTGCATCGCCCTGCAGATCCTGGGCAGCCAGAATGCCCACCAGTCGCTCCTCCATCACGGACTCGAGCAAAATCCGCAAAGCCTCGCAGCCCTGCGCTGATAACGTCGCTGTCGGTCTCCCGCCACGCTCCAGCCAGCAATGCCCGGCTTCCAGCGGTGGCAGGCCAGCCATCTCAGGACCGGACCGAGGAAGCCCATGCCACGGCGCTTGCGCAGTGAAAAACGCCAGCCAATCCAGAACAGCGCGACGAATGGCAGCACAGACTGGGAGCGACGCATCCGCCAAGGAAAACTCCAACCCCAGAAGCACCTGGCCGGCATATTCGTAGAGTCTGTGTACTCGCAGGCTGTCGCTCCACCCCTGGCGCAGCAAACGATCCGCCAGGCTGCCAGCAAGCCCACTCCCCACCTGTTCGGCAAGCACAGCGACAGCTTCGCTGACGTATTCATCCACACCTGCAGTCAACGCGACCCCCAACCACAGTCGTGGAGAGCCGCTGTGCAGACTGAGTTGCCAGTTCTGGAATTCCGGCAAGGCAAACGCCGGTGGTCTGGCGCGCTGGCTCGGCTCACCGGCAGCCAAGCGATTACCCAACTGCCGACCCAGCGCCAACAAATCATCGGTGGATGGCGAACCGATCAGGACCAGGCGGCAATGCGGCGCACAATAGAAACGCTGATGAAATTCGTGCAACGCCGCCTGAAAATCCGGCGATTCCACTGCAAGGCTGTCTTTATTACCCGCATGAAAGGCAGAAACGGGATGCGCCGGAGCGACCACGGCCAACAAGGCGCTTTGTCCCAACTGCCCTGCATCCGCGGCACGGGCGCTATATTCGGCATCGAGCACGTCTCGCTCGCGCAGCTGCTCGTGGTAATCCAGGCGGGGATTCACCAGCATGTCCAGCAGGCGCTGGCCGGCTTGTTCAAAATGGATCGACGGCACCTCGAAGAAATAGCGGGTGAAGCTGGGGCCTGTGCGGGCATTGACGCGCCCGCCGCAGGCCTGGACAAAGGGCATCAACCGCTGCTCCCCAGAAAAATCTTCGCCTCCCAGAAAAAGCAGATGCTCGAGAAAATGCGCCAATCCTGGCCAGGCTGCCGGTTCGTCGTGGCTACCGGCGGCGATCTCGACGATCAACGCACAAACCGTTGCCCGTGTCTGCCGAAGCACCTGGATAGCGCAGCCATTGGCAAGCGTCTCATGAAGCTGCATATGCATAAATCAGACTGGCAAACGGGGGGGTTCGCGCCCCAGCCGCTCGGCGACGTATAAATCGATCAGATAGCGGGCAATGGAATGGACGCCCGGCAAACCCGGCAATCGCTGAATGGAAAACCATTGTGCATCGTCGATTTCAGTGGGCTGAGGGACAATTTCGCCGGCCGTGTACCGGGCATGGAACCCCAGCATCAGCGAATACGGAAAAGGCCAGTTCTGGCTGGCGATATAGTGTGGCTGATCGATAGTCACGCCGACCTCTTCCAGCACTTCCCGGGCAACGCACTGCTCGACGCTCTCCCCAGGCTCGACGAAGCCGGCCAGCGTGCTATACACCCCGGACGCATGACGCGGAGAACGAGCCAGCAGAATCTCGTCACCGCGCGTCACCAGGACAATCATGCTGGGTGATAAACGGGGATAGTGGCGTACCTGGCAGGCAACGCAGCACATGGCACGCTCCCCCGCCAACGGCGTCATCGGCGTACCACAACTGCCACAGAAGCGATTCTGGATCGCCCAGGTGCCGATCTGCGTGGCAAAACGCAACATCGACAACAACTCGGGATCGTGCTCGCCGACCATCAACTGACGCAAGCCGTACCAGGCAGTGCCCGGAATCTCCACCTTGCCCGCCAGTTCATACAGGTGAACCGGAACGCCATTGAAATACCCCAGCCCCTGTTTGCAGACCAGCGGTAACTCAATTTGCCTGAACCGATCCGAAGAAAACAGCAGCCCCTCTGCAGTACAGAGAAAATGCTGGCGATAATGCACCAGTACATGGCCGTACTGAATGGCTGGATCGAGAACCTGCGGTTGCCAGACAGCCATCAGGCAGCTACCTCCCTACCGAATGCACGGAGCCAGCCGGCAACCGGGTCAGATCCCCTGTTGCGTGCTCTAACGGAACTCCCCATTGCACTAACCTCCATACGCTTGCGGCTGACACAGCTTATATCGTCGAACTTGCCGCAATACAGTCAACCGTAAAGATTTGTCCATTCGCTCTGGTTTCACGCTGCAGACCATGCACATCGACATCGAAACCAGGGAAACGCATGGAAAAATCCTGGGCAAAGCGCAGGTAATCCTGGATCGATCGGTTTTCGGCAGTGAAACGCTCGCCCGGCATGATCAACGGAATTCCCGGTGGATAAGGCACCAGCATCACGGCAGCGACACGGCCATCCAAGGCATCGACAGGGACTGCCTCGACTTCTCCTCGAACCAGCTTGTCGTAGGCCTCGGCTGGTTTCATCACCTGCTCGGGAAGCACCGTGTACATTTGCCGCATGGATCTAGCCGTGGCGCTTTCCCGGTAGCAAGCGTGCAAGGCAGCACAAAGATCGCGCAGCCCCATACCCGCATAGGCCCGCTGATCGGCTTCAAAAACGGAAGGCAGCGCATCGCCGAGCGGAAGATTGGCATCGTAATGGCGCTTGAACTC
Organism: Azomonas macrocytogenes; assembly: GCF_014191985.1. Classification (GTDB taxonomy): domain Bacteria; phylum Pseudomonadota; class Gammaproteobacteria; order Pseudomonadales; family Pseudomonadaceae; genus Azomonas; species Azomonas macrocytogenes. The sequence goes on along the minus strand of NZ_JACHXI010000016.1, from coordinate 72,706 downwards.
CAATAGCTCGGTCAACAGCGTGCTCCATTTGCCTTTTGTGATACCTAGCGAGAACAGCACCAGAATGGAATACAGGCCGGTCTTTTCCACCACCAGACCACGCTCCCAGAGGAAACGGCTGACCACTACCGCTGGGATGCCGTGTTCATCGAGCCGCCCGGTAGCAGTAAGCCCCGGCGTGATCAGGGTCACCTTGATTGGATCGAGCAGGACGTAATCGTTCGCCACTTCGCCGAAACCGTGCCAGTCCGCCTCCGGTTCCAGTAGCCAATCGCGCGTCTCGACCCGCTCGACGCCCTGTGCCCGGCTCGGCTGCCAGATATCGAACCACCAATCGCCATCAGGCTGCTGTCGCCGCAAATTGGCCAGGGCACGGCGAAAACTCAGGGCCTCATCAAAGGTTTCCTGGATCAGCGAACGACCGGCCGGGCCTTCCATCATCGCCGAAGACACATCCAGCGAGGCGAGAATGCTGTACTGGGGTGAGGTGGAAATATGCATCATGAAGGCTTCGTTGAAGCGGTCGCGGTCCAACTGGCGCGTCTGGCTATCAAGTACGTGAATCATCGACGCCTGGCTGAAAGCGGCGAGCATCTTGTGGTTGGAATGGGTCGCGAACACCAGCGCTCCTTGCTCGCGGGTATCCATGCCGTAGCGCTCATCGTAGAACTCGTGGAAGGCGGCGTAACCGTACCAGGCCTCGTCAAAATGCAGCGCCTGCACACTATCGCCCAGAGTACGCTTGATCATGTTGGCGTTGTAGCAGAGCCCGTCGTAGGTGGAGTTGGTGACGACGGCCAGACGCACCTCGGGCGGACGACCTCTGGCCAGCGGGTTGGCATCGATCTTGGCCTGAATCGATTCCCGGCTGAATTCATCGAGCGGAATCGGGCCAATGATGCCCAGTTCGTTGCGCGCTGGAGTCAGGTAGAGCGGAATAGCACCGGTCATGATGATCGCGTGCAGGATCGATTTGTGGCAGTTGCGATCCACCAGCACCAGATCATCCTGCGCCACGATGCCGTGCCAGACGATTTTATTGGCGGTGGAAGTACCATTGATCACGAAAAAAGTATGATCCGCGCCGAAATTGCGCGCCGCTCGCGCCTCCGCTGCCGCCAGCGGGCCGGTATGATCGAGCAGAGAACCCAGCTCCGGCACCGACACGGACAAATCCGAGCGCAGCGTGTTCTCGCCGAAGAATTGATGAAACGCCTGTCCCACCGGGCTTTTGCGAAAAGCGACTCCGCCGCCGTGACCCGGCGTATGCCAGGAATAATTCGACTGGAAGGTATGCTCGACCAATGCGCGAAAGAAAGGCGGCAGCAAACCGTCCAGGTAATTGCGCGCAGCCCTGGCAACCTGTCCAGCCAGAAATGGGGCGGTATCTTCGAACAGGTAGAGAATCCCGCGCAGCTCATTCAGATCGGCCATCGCCTCGGCCGGTGCATTCTCGATAGTGACCTGCTCGCCCAGAGCGAAGATCGGCAGTCGCGGTGCCCGGCTGCGGGCCACACGAATCAGCTCAATCACATCCTGCAACAGCCGCCGATTATCGCCAGCGCCCTCCGCCGCCACGAGGATGCAGGCCAGCCCGTGGTGGGTCGAAGCGACGATACGGCCTTCGCTCGGGCTGGCTGTCGGCAGGATGCTAAAGCCATCCCCTTGCAGCTCGGTAGCGATGCAGCGCACCCGCTCACCGGCGACAGTATCGGCCTTGATATCCCGATGAACGATAAGAATGGGGAAATTCAGGTCTTTGTAATACATGCGCCTTTCCTGAAGGAATTTGTTTCAGGATAGGACGCATCACCTGATGAGCGAAGCGAAAAGAATTCGCTCAGACTGGATCGGCCGCCTTGTCCAACTGGACCCAGAGCGGCTCGGCACCGGCTGATTTTTCGATGATAGCCAAGCGCGTGGCATGGGCCGCAAGCTCTTCTGCCGAGGCACGAACTACCCGGGTACGTGGTCGATCAGCCGGCAAGCGGCGAATCTCACTGGCTCGCCCGAAACCATTGGCAGACATCCCACTGCCCTCGCCCGCCAGCGACAAATGCGTCTGGCCACCGGTCATCGCCAAATAGACGTCGGCGAGAATCTCCGCATCGAGCAAAGCGCCGTGCAGCTCGCGACAGGAATTATCGATATCGTAGCGCCGGCACAATGCATCCAGGCTGTTGCGCTGCCCTGGATGCATCTCACGGGCCATCAACAGGCTGTCCAACACTGAGCAATACTCGGCGACCTCAGCTCGCTCAGATTGCCCAAGCCGCGTGAACTCATCGCTGATGAAGCCGATGTCGAACGCCGCGTTATGAATAATCAGTTGGGAATCCTTGATGAATTCAAAGAATTCATCGGCGATATCGGCAAAACGAGGCTTGTCGATCAAGTCTTCGTTCCTGATGCCGTGCACGGCGATCGCGCCCTCGTCAATTTCGCGATCAGGCTGCAGATAGACGTGGAAATGCCGCCCGGTCAGACGCCTACCAAGGACTTCGACACAACCGATCTCAATGATCCGGTGCCCTTCCGTCACAGGCATACCGGTAGTTTCCGTATCCAGCACCACACTACGCATGCTTGCAGCTCCTTCAGCTTATCGGTTGACGCCTGGCTTGAACGACACCACGGTTGGCTAGGGCATCAGCTCGTTCGTTACCGGCATGGCCGTTATGGCCACGCACCCACTCCCAGTTCACCTGGTGACGATTCACCTGTTCGTCGAGTTGTTGCCAGAGCTCGGCATTCTTGACCGGTTGTTTGTTGGCAGTCAGCCAGCCACGCTTCTTCCAGTTCGGCATCCAGTCGTTGATTCCCTGCATCACGTATTGGGAATCGGTGATCAGGCGCACCTGGCAGGGACGATTCAACGTAGCCAACGCCCGGATGGCTGCGGTCAGTTCCATACGGTTGTTGGTCGTTTCGGCTTCCCCCCCCCAAAGTTCCCGCTCCACGCCGTTGTAGACCAGCAGGGCACCCCAGCCACCAGGGCCTGGATTACCTTTACAAGCGCCATCCGTGTAGATTTCGACCAGTGAGTCGCTCATCGATGATTATTCATTTCCCTTGTTTGTTCTGTCCGGGCTGGTGTCCCGATTACCGGGGATCAGGCGAGAAAGTCGCCCACTCCGTGCAGCAGCCCTCAGCGTTGTTTGGCATCGCGTCGACTGACCTTGGCTACCGGTAAAGGAATCAGTTGCCCCATGTGCTCACGACGATCCCTGCGCAACGGGCGCAACCCCACCATCATTTTGCGGACCGTCAGCACATAAAACCCTCCGGTCGGCATCTGTATGCGTTGCCCCAAGGATTCCAGCCAAGCCAGGTGCGCCCGCCACGAAAGAGAGGAAAGCGGCGGACAATAGCACCCATAGCGACGCTTCTCCAACGCGAACCCCAGTACATTCAACCATTCGCCAACCCGGGAAGGCTTGATGCAGGTCGCTTGATGAAAAGCTCCGAATGAAAAAGTGCTGCGCAAGCGCCACAAGCTCCAGGGATTGATGCCGATGATGAAAATATGCCCACCAGGACGGACACTACGCGCCGCTTCTCTCAGCAGGGCATGCGGTGATCGACTGAAATCCAAGGCATGCTGCAGAATCACCGCATCGGCTACATTTTCCCCCAGAGGCCAGGCCTGTTCGTGGCATTGGATTTCCACACCGGACAAAGGTGGGCCGATACGCACACAACGGCCTATCTGTTCGAGTTCGAGAGGACTATCGATAAACGGGGCGTAATGCACCAGGTAACTGCCAAAACAGCATTTGAGCTCCCTGGCCAGAATTTCACGTTCCTGCGCCAGCAATTGCTGGCCCAACGGTCCTTCGAACCAGGCATTGGCCTCTTGAACAAGGTCTAGCCAGCGTTCGTCCGCCCGGGTAAATGGTTCTGGAATCATGATTCCTCCTCCATTGTCGGATTACCCTGCAACCACCAACCTCGATTGGAAGATCACAGCACTGTTAGCATGAACCTTTATGCTGAACTTGGCGATTTGCAAAATGTTGAAGATCGAAGCGATTCCCGCTTTTTCGGACAATTACATCTGGCTGCTGCAAGATAACCTCTCGCAACGCTGCGCCGCTGTCGACCCAGGCGATGCCGAGCCGGTCCTTAGCTGGCTCAACGCGCACCCGGACTGGCAACTGACCGATATCCTCGTTACCCATCACCATCAGGACCACACTGGCGGCGTGACACGCCTCAAGCAGGAAACCAGCGCTCGCGTAGCCGGCCCGGCCAGCGAACCGATTCCTGCCCGCGATCTGGCACTGACCGCTGGCGATCTCATCGAAGTACTCGGCCAGCCGTTAAAGGTCTTCGCAGTCCCGGGGCATACACTGGGTCATATCGCTTACTTCCACGATAGCCCCGATGCACCATTTTTGTTCAGCGGCGACACCCTGTTCGCCGGAGGGTGCGGCAGGATCTTCGAAGGCACCCCAGCCCAGATGCTCGAATCACTGCGACAATTAGCAGCATTACCGCTATCTACCATGATTTACTGCGCACACGAATACACCTTGTCCAACTTGCGCTTCGCTCGGGCAGTCGAACCACAGAACAAGGAGCTCGCCAAGCGCTTCGAAGACGTCACCCAACTACGCGCAAAGTCCCGTATTACCTTGCCTTCAAGCTTGGCAGAGGAACTGGCAACCAATCCTTTTCTACGCTGTGAAGAACCTGCAGTAAGAGCTGCTGCCATCCACCTGGGAGTTTCTGCAAAGGCTTCTACAGAAGAAATATTTGCTGCAATTCGTGCCTGGAAAGATAAATTCTGAACGATATGGGCGACATGAAAATCGTTCTCGACCTTGACCCTTGAGGAATCGCATTCCTAGAATCCCCCCATTTTGCGAATGGGGAATAACTGCCAATGCCGCCCGCCCCTCACAAATACCGTGCTCCTGCCGCCCAGGCAGCCGTAGGACCGGTACTGGCTCTCGCGCTGTGCATCGCTCTGGCCGGATGCCAGAGCCACGACTCGACTCAGGACAGGGGATACGAACGCACAAAAATCGTGCACCACAAGCACCACTATCGACAAAGCAACTGGACACCGCCCAAGGAAACGGCTCCAGTGGTCTATCAGGACATCTGGGAACGCATGCGCGCCGGATTCCAATTACAGGACCTGGTCGACAGCAATCCCCGCGTGGAACAGCAACGCTTGTTGTTCGCCAGCCGGGCTTCCTCGATAGAAATATCCAGTGAACGCAGCGCTCCCTATATTCATTACATTGTCGAGCGCCTTGAAGAACGCGACATGCCGCTCGAACTGGCACTTCTACCGATCATCGAAAGCTCGTACAACCCTTTCGCCTACTCCTCGGCGAATGCTGTAGGGCTATGGCAGTTCATCCCCTCTACCGGCCTTTATTACAATCTGCAACAAACCAGCCTGTACGATGGTCGCCGCGATGTCACTGCCTCGACCAATGCAGCCTTGCGCTACCTGAGCTATCTGCATGACCTGTTCGACGGTGACTGGCTGCTGGCCTTGGCTGCCTACAACGCTGGAGAAGGTACGGTCGGCCGTGCCATCGAACGCAACGAAAAGCTGGGTCTGCCAACCGATTATTGGAATCTCCCGCTTCCCCAGGAAACCCGCGACTACGTACCCAAACTGTTGGCCGTTTCGCGACTGGTGCTTTCTCCCGACGCTTACGGTATCAGCCTGAGCCCGGTGGCCAACGAGCCTTATTTTGAATCGGTTGCCCTGAATCAGCGTGTCGAGCTTGCTCGCGTGGCACAGATAGCCAACCTGGACGAAGAAGAGCTATACCGGCTGAATCCCGCTTTCACCCGGCGCATTACGCCGAACAGCCCTATCAATCTGCTGGTCCCTACTGAAAAGGCACAGCTACTGGTAGCGAATCTGGCGAACCTGAAAAACCAGGAGCCCGCCGGCTGGCAACGGCATCGGGTTCGCCCTGGTGATACCCTGAACAACATTGCCGAACGCTATCAGGCATCTATTAAAAAGCTAAAGGATATTAATCAACTACGTTCCAATCAGGTGAATATTGGTCAGGTTCTGAGTATTCCTGTAGCAAGATCGGAAGAAGCTGAACCAACCCGGCAGGCCACTCGAACAATAGCTAAAAGAAGCTCACCGACAAACTCCGCGCCACGTACCTATCGCGTCAAAGCCGGTGAAAATCTCTGGGGAATTGCCGAAAAGCAGAAAATATCGGTGCGCAACCTGCAACGCTGGAACATGCTTTCGGGCAGTAGCGTAAATACTGGCCAGCTTCTTTTACTGCAAGCTCCTGCTCCCAAAACAGTAGTGGCCAACAATACCAAAGCAGGCGGGCGCATCGCCAATGCAGGCCGAGTATCAATCACCTACTACAAGGTGAAAAAAGGCGATTCCCTGCATGAAATTGCCAAACGCTTCAACGTACAACTACAAGCGCTGAAACGCTGGAATCCGCATAGTGTGGAGCTGAAGCCTGGGCAGATGCTTACGCTTTATCCTCTATAGCAGCAGGCCGTTGAAAAAAGATGGAGCAAAGCACTGTTGCCAATAATTTATGATGTTATAAGCTTTTCCAGATATCATCGCTGTATTGCTGGCAGCTAACATCCATCACAGATAGGAATCCAGAGCTTTTTCCATCCTCTATGAGCTGCTACTGTAGCGGCCCCAAATCGACCAGCCGCCAGGGATTGGACCGCCAGCCGATGCGCCTCACCTTATTGCTGATCAGCCTTGGTCTAAGCACTCCACTCCTCGCCACACCAATCGAAAGTCATGGATTCGCCCAGTTCGGGCTACTCAAATATCCGGCGAATTTCACGCACTTCGCCTGGGTGAACCCGAGCGCGCCCAAAGGCGGCAGTGTCCACCTGATGGCGTGGGGAACGTTCGATACACTCAATCCCTACACGTTCAAAGGCACCAGCCCCAGTGGAACCGGTGATTTCCTGGAATACGGAGTCAATGAACTGAACGAGCCTTTGATGGTGGGTTCAGGGATTTACGATCCATCCGGCGATGAGCCATCGTCGAGCTACGGACTTATCGCGAAATCCGTCGAATATAGCGATAACCTCAGTTGGGTCGTCTTCAACCTGCGTGAAGAAGCCCGCTTCCACGATGGCAAGCCGATTACTGCCGAGGATGTAGCCAACTCCTTTCGGCTATTGGTCGAACAGGGTCATCCGCAATACCGCACCGGCTTCAAGGGCGTCAAACGTATCGATATCCTGAATCATCGACGTGTGCGTTTTGTCTTCGACCGGCCTGGCGACCCACTCCTGCTCATGCGCCTGGGCGAAATGCCGGTTCTGCCGCAACACTACTGGGATAACCGGGACTTCCAGGCCACATCCTTCGAGCCACCACTGGGCAGTGGCCCTTATCGAATCACCGAAGTCCAACCGGGACGCCGCATCGTCTTCGAACGGGTCAAGGACTGGTGGGGCGCAGGGCTGCCGGTCAATCGCGGCAAGTACAACTTCGACCGCGTCGAGGTAGAATTCTACCGGGATGCGACAGCGGCTTTCGAAGCCTTTAAGGTTGGTGAATTCGATTTTTTCATTGAGCATCAGGCGAAGAACTGGGCCAACGGCTACCAATTTCCGGCAATCCAGCGTGGCGATGTGATACGCGCGGAAATTCCCCACCAGATTCCCTCGCCAATCCAGGCGCTGTTCATGAATACGCGCCGCCATATTTTCAACGATATCCGGGTACGTCGGGCGCTGGGCATGATGTTCGATTTCGAGTGGACCAATCGAGCGCTGTTCCATGGTGCCTACAAACGCAGCGAAAGCCACTACCCGAACAGCGAATTTGCCGCGACAGGAAAACCCGTGGGCAAGGAATGGCTACTGCTTTCCCCTTTGCGCGAGCAGTTGCCAGCACAAGTATTCTCCGAAGAGTTTCATCTGCCGCGCACGGATGGGCAGGGAATTCCCCGAGCAACCCTGCGTCAAGTGCTTGCCTTGTTTGAGCAAGCAGGCTGGCACTTGAACGAAAGTGGAATGAGCGATGCGGCAGGTCACCTATTGCATTTTGAAATCCTGCTAGTCAACTCACGTCTTGAGCGCATTCTTCAAGCCTATGTCGAAAACCTCGCCCGAATCGGCATTCGAGTCAGTCTGCACACAGTGGACCAGGCACAATACAAACAGCGCCTGGACCATTACGACTTCGACATGATCATCAATACCTTGGGACAAAGTTTGAGCCCGGGGCTGGAGCAGTGGATGTACTTCCATTCATCTCAAGTCGGAATCAAAGGCGGCAGGAATTATGCTGGCATTGCCAATCCCGTTGTCGATGCCTTGCTCGACCGGTTAATGGCAGCGCGCACTCGAGATGACCAGATTGCGGCTGCGCGGGCCGTGGATCGTGTCCTGCTATGGAATCACTACACCATTCCCAACTGGTTCATCGGTTATCACCGCCTGGCCTATCGCAACCGTTTTGCCCATGTAACCCCTCCCCCTTATGCGTTAGGGTTGCGGGCTTGGTGGCTGAAAAACCCGAAGAAGGCTGAATGATGAATATTTCTCTGCGGCACGTTTTTCTGCATGCGAGCCTGGCATTCGCTTGCTTGGCAAGTACTGCCCAGGCCGCTCCGCAACACGCTTTGACTCTCTATGACGAGGCGCCTAAATATCCGGCAGATTTCCAGCATTTCGACTATGCCAATCCCGATGCGCCCAAAGGTGGTACGTTGCGCCAGGCTGGCAACGACAGTTTCGATACACTCAACCCTTTCATCAACAAAGGCAACTCAGCCGAAGGTATCGGCCTGACTTACGATACCTTGACGGTAAATAGCTTGGATGAAGCATTTACCGCCTATGGACTAGTAGCGGAAAAGCTCGAAAAAGCACCCGACAATAGCTGGGTACGTTTCTATCTGCGCCCCGAAGCACGCTTCCATGACGGCAAACAAATCACTGCCGAAGACGTTGCTTTCACTTTCGAAACCTTGATTACCAAGGGAACCCCTCAATATCGGGCCTACTATGCCGATGTCGATAAAGTAGTGGTCGAATCCAAACAGCGGGTTCGCTTCGACTTCAAACACCGAGGCAACCGCGAATTGCCCTTGATCCTTGGCCAGTTGCCAGTCCTGCCAAAGCACTGGTGGGCAGAGCGTGACTTCAGCGCCAGCAATCTGGAACCACCCTTGGGCAGCGGCCCTTATCGCGTCGAACGGATCGAGCCGGGTCGCTCCATCTATTACACACGTGTCAACGATTACTGGGGCAAGGAGCTGGCCGTCAATCGCGGCTTCAATAACTTCGATCGGGTCATTTTCGATTATTACCGCGACACCAACGTCGCCTTGCAAGCCTTCAAGGCCGGGCAGTTCGACTACTGGCTCGAAGTCAGCGCCAAGAACTGGGCGACAGCCTACGATATCACCGCGGTGCGCGATGGCAGGATCATCAAGGAAGAAATCCCGAACCGTAACCCTGCCGGCATGCAGGGATTTGTCTTCAATATTCGCCGACCAGCCCTGCAAGATCGCCGTGTACGCGAAGCGCTGTCGGTGCTGTTCGATTTCGAATGGACCAACCAGCGTCTGTTCAATGGAGCCTACACTCGTACCCGCAGCTATTTCGATAATTCCGAACTGGCTGCCACGGACATGCCAAGCCCGGAAGAGCTGAAAATTCTCGAACCCTTACGTGGCAAGATCCCTGATGAAGTTTTCCAAAAGCCCTTTGAACCACCGGTGAGCGATAGCAGCGGTATCATCCGTGATCGCCAGCGCCAGGCTTATCAACTTTTGACGCAAGCCGGCTGGAAAATAGAAAACGACCGCATGGTCGATGCCCAGGGCAATCCTTTCAAGCTGGAATTTCTGCTGGTGCAGGCCGACTTCGAACGGGTGCTGCTACCCTACAAGCGAAACCTGGCCGACCTCGGTATCCAGTTAGATATACGCCGAGTAGATGTATCGCAATACATCAACCGTCTACGCTCGCGTGATTACGACATGATCGTCACCGGCTTTCCCCAGTCCAGTTCACCAGGTAACGAACAGCGTGAGTACTGGAATTCAGCCAATGCCGACAATCCCGGCAGCCGTAATTTCATTGGATTGAAGGATCCGGCCATCGATACCCTGGTTGAAAAACTGATCGGCGCTGATACTCGCAAAGAGCTGGTTACTCGTACTCGTGCCCTTGATCGAGTGCTGCTCTGGGGCTATTACGTGATCCCCAACTGGCATATCAAGACTTGGCGAACTGCTTACTGGAATCAACTCGAACATCCCACAGTGACACCAGATAGCGATGTCGGCCTGATGAGTTGGTGGCAGAAACCTGCAGTGTCAAAGCCGCTGCCTGATAGCTCAGAGGCAAAACCCAAGCCCGAAATCCAAGACAAGGAAGAATAATGCTGGCGTATATTCTGCGGCGCCTGCTGCTGATCGTTCCGACCCTGTTCGGTATCCTGCTGATCAATTTCGTCATTATCCAGGCTGCTCCTGGCGGCCCGGTCGAACAAGCCATCGCCAAGCTTGAAGGCATCGAAGGCGGTGCCACCAGCCGTTTCGCCGGCGGCGGTTCGGAAGTCGCCACGGCAACCAACAGATACCGTGGAGCTCAGGGCCTGGATCCGGAGCTCATAGCGGAAATAGAGCGCCAATACGGTTTCGACAAGCCACCTCACGAGCGCTTCTGGACCATGCTGGTCAATTACTCGCAGCTGGATTTCGGCATCAGCTTTTTCCGTGACGCAAAGGTAACCGATTTAATCCTGGAGAAAATGCCGGTTTCCATATCCCTCGGGTTATGGAGCACCTTGATCATGTATATGGTTTCCATCCCGCTGGGGATAGCCAAGGCTACTCGCCACGGCAGCGCCTTCGATGTCTGGACCAGTTCGGTGATCGTGATCGGCTATGCCATTCCAGCCTTTCTTTTCGCCATCCTGCTGATCGTGCTATTCGCAGGGGGTAGCTACTGGAACTGGTTCCCGCTACGCGGCCTGACCTCCAGCAACTTCGAGGAACTCACCCTGGGCGGCAAAATCATCGATTATTTCTGGCATCTGGCGTTGCCTATTACTGCATTGGTAATCGGCAACTTCGCTACCCTGACGCTGTTGACCAAGAACAGTTTTCTCGACGAAATCAACAAACAATACGTGATAACTGCTCGCGCCAAGGGGTTGAGCAATTATCGTGTGCTGTATGGTCATGTCTTTCGCAATGCCATGCTGATCATCATTGCCGGTTTTCCTTCTGCCTTCATCGGGATGTTCTTCACCGGATCGCTACTGATCGAAGTGATCTTCTCTCTCGATGGACTTGGCCTGCTCAGCTTCGAGTCTGCCGTCAATCGAGATTACCCTGTCGTGTTCGGAACGCTGTTCCTCTTTACCTTGCTTGGATTGCTGGTAAAACTGATCGGAGATCTTACCTACACCCTGGTCGATCCACGCATCGACTTTGCAAGCAGGGAGGGTTGAGATGTCATTGTCTCCTATCAACCAGCGCCGACTGGCACTGTTCAAGGCCAACAAGCGAGGCTGGTGGTCGCTCTGGATCTTTCTGGTACTTTTTACCCTCAGCCTTGGCGCCGAACTGATCGCCAACGATAAGCCGATCGTCGTGCGCTACGATGGCGAATGGTATTTCCCGGTATTCAAGCGTTACGCGGAAACTGCCTTTGGTGGCGAATTTCCCCTGCAGGCAAACTACAAAAGCCCCTATATCCAGGATCTGATAGCGAAAAAAGACGGTTGGATGATCTGGCCACCACTTCCCTTCGACTATGCCAGCATCAATTACGAGTTGCAGATCCCTGCCCCGGCCCCCCCTTCGCTGGTCAACTGGCTGGGTACCGACGACCAGGGGCGCGATGTACTGGCCAGGGTTATCTACGGATTCCGGATTTCGATACTATTCGCCCTGACGCTGACCTTACTCAGCGGCATTATCGGCGTGATTGCCGGTGCACTTCAGGGCTATTACGGCGGCTGGGTCGATCTGGTCGGACAACGCTTGCTGGAAATCTGGTCCGGCTTGCCGGTACTTTACCTATTGATCATTCTGGCCAGTTTCGTCCAACCTAATTTTTGGTGGTTGCTCGGAATCATGCTGCTGTTTTCCTGGATGGCTCTAGTGGACGTGGTGCGTGCCGAATTCCTGCGCGGACGCAATCTGGAATATGTCCGTGCTGCCCGAGCCCTGGGCATGCGCAATAGCGCCATCATGTTCCGTCATATTCTGCCTAATGCCATGGTCTCCACCCTTACCTTCCTGCCGTTCATTCTCACCGGTGCCATCGGCACTTTAACGGCGCTCGATTTCCTCGGTTTCGGCCTGCCACCCGGTGAGCCTTCGCTGGGCGAGCTGGTCGCCCAGGGCAAGGCCAACCTGCAGGCACCCTGGCTGGGAATCACCGCTTTTGCCGTCCTGGCGCTGATGTTGACGCTATTGGTATTCATCGGCGAAGCCGCCCGCGATGCCTTCGATCCGAGGAAAGGAACATGACCGAAAATCTGATCGAAATACGTGATCTTTCTGTCGAGTTCGTCAACGGCGGCCAGGCTCAGCGAGTAGTTGAAGGTGTCAATTTCGAGATTCGTAAAGGCGAAACCCTGGCCATCGTCGGCGAAAGCGGCTCGGGCAAATCAGTCACAGCACACTCGATTCTGCGCCTTTTACCCTATCCGCTAGCTCGCCACCCTAGCGGACAAATCTTCCATAATGGCGAAGATTTGCTTAAAGCCAGCGAAAAACATCTACGCACATTGCGCGGTAACCGCATCGCCATGGTCTTCCAGGAGCCGATGACCTCGCTCAACCCATTACATACTGTCGGTCAACAGATCAACGAGGCTCTCCAGCAGCACAAGAAACTGCGTGGCAAGGCAGCCACTGCCCGCACGCTAGAGTTACTCGAATTAGTTGGGATCAAGGAGCCACGCCAGCGCATCCGTGCCTACCCCCATGAACTGTCAGGAGGCCAGCGCCAGCGAATCATGATTGCCATGGCCCTGGCCAACGAACCACAGTTGCTGATTGCCGACGAACCGACCACAGCACTGGACGTCACGGTGCAACTGAAGATTCTCGATCTACTCAAGGATCTGCAGCAGCGTCTGGGTATGGCTTTACTGTTGATCAGCCACGATCTGAACCTGGTTCGACGTGTCGCGCACCGGGTTTGCGTGATGCAGCATGGCCGAATCGTCGAACAAAACAGCTGCGACCAGTTGTTTTCATCTCCGCAGCATCCCTATACACGCGAACTGCTAGCGGCCGAACCCAGTGGGGGCCCGGTAGAGGTCGGACCAGCCAGCCCTCTGCTCGAAGTGAATGACCTACGCGTGTGGTTCCCCATTAAAAAAGGGTTGTTCAAACGTACGGTCGATCATGTCAAGGCAGTCGACGGTGTCGGTTTCAGCTTGCCGAAAGGCCAGACACTGGGCATTGTCGGTGAGAGTGGTTCGGGCAAATCGACGCTCGGGTTGGCGATCTTGCGGCTGATTTCCAGTCAAGGCCAGATCCGTTTTCATGGGGAGGCGCTGGATCAACTCTCACAGAGGCAAGTCAGGCCACTTCGACGCGAAATGCAGGTCGTATTCCAGGATCCTTACGGTAGCCTCAGCCCACGCATGTCGGTAGCTCAAATTATCGGTGAAGGTTTGCGTATTCATGGCATGGGTAACGCAGTGGAGCAGGAACAGGCAATTATTGATGCGCTGCAAGAAGTAGGGCTCGATCCGGAGACTCGGCACCGTTACCCTCACGAATTTTCAGGTGGACAGCGCCAACGCATCGCCATAGCCCGAGCACTTGTTCTCAAGCCGGCCATGATCCTGCTCGACGAACCTACCTCGGCGCTCGACCGTACGGTGCAACGTCAGGTAGTGGAATTGCTACGAACCTTGCAGGCCAAGTACAACCTGACCTATCTGTTTATCAGCCATGACCTGGCAGTGGTAAAGGCGCTCAGCCACCAACTGATGGTGGTAAAGCACGGACAAGTGGTGGAACAAGGCGCGGCAGATGCCATCTTTGCCGCACCACAGCACCCCTATACGCGTCAGTTGCTCGAATCGGCCTTCATGGCCCCGGTAACTGCCGAACAACCAGAAGAGGGACAAGTACATGGGTTTTCTTAGTGGCAAGCGGGCATTGATCGTCGGTGTAGCCAGCAAACTATCGATCGCTTCCGGCATCGCCGCAGCCATGCATCGCGAAGGTGCGGAACTGGCTTTCACTTACCAGAACGACAAACTCAAAGGACGTGTCGAGGAATTTGCCACTGCCTGGGGTTCCAGTCCCGAGTTTTGTTTCCCCTGTGATGTCGCCAGCGATGAAGAAATCGCTAATGTTTTCGAAGAGTTAGGCAAGAAATGGGATGGCTTGGATATCATCGTACATTCGGTAGGCTTTGCTCCGGGCGATCAACTGAATGGCGATTTCACCAACGTCACCACGCGTGACGGCTTCCGCATTGCCCACGATATCAGTGCCTACAGCTTCGTCGCCCTGGCCAAGGCAGGACGGGAACTGATGAAAGGCCGTAACGGCAGTCTCCTGACTCTTTCCTACCTGGGCGCCGAGCGGACTATGCCCAACTACAACGTGATGGGCATGGCCAAGGCCAGTCTCGAAGCAGGCGTCCGTTACCTGGCTTCCAGCCTCGGCCCGGAAGGTACACGTGTGAATGCCGTTTCCGCCGGCCCGATCCGGACCCTAGCGGCCTCGGGGATCGCCAGTTTTCGTAAGATGCTGGCTGCCAATGAGCGCCAAACGCCTCTACGTCGCAATGTAACCATCGAAGAAGTAGGTAATGCAGGAGCATTCCTCTGCTCCAACCTGGCTTCAGGTATCAGTGGAGAAATCCTTTATGTCGATGGTGGCTTCAACACCACGGCAATGGGCACACTTGAAGATTGAGCCGTATATTCCACAAAGAAACCCGCATTTCTGCGGGTTTTTTTATGACTGAAACAAGTGCACCGAATCTATCCTAGAAACGCTCGATCTCGGCAGTTGAGCGAATCTTGTTCATGAAAGCAGAGAAGTCCTGCTGGCCAGCACGAGAAGCCAGGAACCTACGATACTCCTGCTTCTGCTCTGCATTCAAAGGCTCTTCCGGCGCACTGACACCATCCAAGCGCAACACGACAAAATTACCGTTGTTGAGAGTAACACTAGAATAGCTCGAGAGATTCTTGTCCTTCGGTTTTGGCATGCGGAACACAGCCTGCAGAACGGCAGGATCAACGCCGTCCTGATTACGGGCAGCTGCTTCAACCTGCTGCCAATTGGCAGAATCACCTTCAGTAGCAGCGCTATCCTTGCCTTGCAGTTTGGCGAGCAGACCTTGCCCATCCTGGCGAGCCTTCTCGGTGGCCTTCTCGTGCTTAAGTTGCTTGGCAATACCGTCTTTTACCTGATTCAAAGGAAGCGCTTCAGGTTTTCGATGCTCTTTGACGCGCAAGACCAGCACCGTCTCCGGATCCAACTCGATAAGATCGCTATTGGCACCATCAACCAGAACCTGATCACTGAAGGCAGCCTGGATTACCTGCTTATTTGCAGCAATCCCCTCTCCGCCCTCACGACCAAAGGGAGCAGTGGTTTCAACTTTCAATCCCGATTCTTGAGCCGGTTGTGCCAGATCAGCTGACTCATAAGCAGAAGACTCCAACTGCTTGCTCGCTTCCACAAAACGCTGCTCGACCTGCTCGGCCTTTAGCTGACGCACGAGCTCCGGTCTCAAGCTTTCCAGCGTAGGTATCTCAGGTGCCTGCACACCCAGCAGTTTGATTAGATGCCAGCCAAAAGCAGAACGCACAGGTACGGAAATCTCGCCCTCTTTCAGGGCGTACAAAGCTTTCTCGAAAGTTGGATCGTAAACCCCTGGTCCAGCAAAACCCAAATCACCGCCATCTTTCGCCGAGCCAGGATCCTGCGACTCTTGCTTAGCCAGCGTTGCAAAATCTTCGCCTTTCTCCAGGCGGGCATGAATATCCTCGATCTTTGCTCGAGCCTGCTCATCGCTGATCTTGTCATTCACTTCAATCAAGATATGGGCTGCCCGGCGCTGTTCGCCGAGATCGGCAATCTGCTTTTCATAAAAAGCTTTTATCTGAGATTCATTAACGCTGACCTGATCGAAAAAGACGTCTTTCTTCAATTCTACATATTCGGCGACTACTTGTTCAGGTGAACGGAATCGTCCTGCATTTGCCTCGTAGTAATGCTGGATATCTTCATCGGTAACCGCCATTGCTTCGACATTGGCAGTAATAGTGTACATACCAAAATCACGTGTCTGCCGCTCCAGACGGGCAAATGCATCGACCTGTTGATCAGTGACAAATCCTGTACCAATGA
The DNA here is from genome assembly GCF_014191985.1 of Azomonas macrocytogenes. Lineage (GTDB taxonomy): Bacteria > Pseudomonadota > Gammaproteobacteria > Pseudomonadales > Pseudomonadaceae > Azomonas > Azomonas macrocytogenes. The sequence goes on along the minus strand of NZ_JACHXI010000016.1, from coordinate 56,354 downwards.
TGCCTGCTCGTAACTGGCCAATAAGCATTTCCTGCTCAAGTAGCTGACGAAACTGCAGGCGACTGTAGCCCATGTTCCGAATGACCTGGTCGAAGCGAATAGGGTCGAATTTACCATCGGCTTGAAATTCAGGAGTTTGCAGAATCACTTGGTCGAGCGCGGATGCGGAATAGGAAAACCCCGAACGCTTGGCACTTTGCAGAAGCAGGGTCCGATCAATAACTCCATTGAGTGCGGATGCACGCAGGAATTCATCCCTCAACAAAGAACTATCGAAGTTGCCGCCCAATTGCTGTGCAAGCTGTGCTCGCTGCATGTTTATAGCTTGACCTAATTGAGCCTGCGAGATGGTTTCGCCGTTGACCTCAGCGGCTTTCTGCTGATTGCCAGATTGGTTGAATATGGCTTCGATACCTGTCAAAGCCATCAACATGATAATGAGCCCTATGATCGTTTTGGCTATCCAGCCTTGGGAATTGTCCCTGATGTTTTGCAGCATGGATCCTCCAGAAATCCGCCAGAAGCAGACTCCATAGCAGGGGCAGAATAGAAAAAGGCGCACCATTGGATGCGCCTTTTCTGAATATTATTTTTCAGCGTCAGCGTCTGGATTTTCCCCGGCCAAGACGCAGTAAGACTGACGAGAGTTGTAGTATCAGTTCACCGCATCTTTCAGCGCCTTACCAGCTTTGAAGCCTGGTATTTTGGCAGCTTCAATATTGATCGGGTTACCTGTTTGTGGATTGCGGCCAGTGCGAGCAGCCCGTTCCTTGACAGCAAAAGTACCGAAACCAACCAGAACCACGGAATCACCCGACTTCAGCGCTTCAGTAACGGATTCGATCATTGCATCCAACGCACGGCCTGCAATAGCTTTTGGGATGTCGGCAGATGCGGCGATGGCATCGATCAGTTCCGATTTATTCACTCTAGAATCCCCTTATTCCTGTTGAGTCATATTAGTTTTAGGATGTAAGCAAAGCGATAATGGATTGGCAAGACGACACACTAGCCAAACTTGAAAAAGGGCTCAATAAAGTGTCAGCGAAGCCTGTCCCGCTAATGAGTGCTGATTCGCTCCTTGGAATCGGCTTCCCGATTGTCATCCTTAACTATCTCGGGAGCCGCATCAGACAAGGGCTCCGGGGCATATTGCAGCGCAATTTGCAGGACCTCGTCAATCCACTTGACAGGCTTAATCTCCAAATCTTGCTTGATGTTTTCCGGAATTTCCTTGAGGTCACGAGCATTTTCCTCAGGAATGATCACTGTTTTAATGCCCCCTCGGTGCGCTGCCAGCAATTTTTCCTTCAATCCCCCAATAGCCAAAACCTGGCCACGCAACGTAATTTCGCCCGTCATGGCAACATCGGCTCTTACTGGAATTTGGGTAAGGGCTGAAACCAGTGCCGTACACATGCCTATACCTGCGCTAGGCCCATCCTTAGGAGTAGCTCCTTCAGGCACGTGAATATGAATGTCCTGCTTCTCGTGAAAATCAAGCGCGATACCCAGGCTCTTGGCACGACTGCGAACTACAGTCAGTGCTGCTGTAATGGATTCGCCCATAACATCACCAAGGGAACCCGTCTTGGTCAGACGTCCTTTACCCGGAACCATTGCCGACTCGATGGTCAGAAGCTCTCCCCCGACCTGGGTCCAGGCAAGTCCTGTCACTTGACCGACCTGATCTTGCTGCTCGGCGAGACCATAGCGAAACTTATGGACACCTAAATAGTGTTCGAGTGAATCAGCTGTAACCACTACCTCGAAATTTTTCTGCGCGGCATTTTCCTTGACGATTTTTCGGCAAACCTTGGCTATCTGCCGTTCTAGACTACGTACACCAGCCTCACGCGTGTAATGGCGAATCATATCGCGGAAAGCAGCATTCTCGAATTGCACTTCATCTTTTTTCAAGCCATTTGCTTGAATTTGCTTGGATGCAAGATAGCGATTAGCAATATTGATCTTTTCATCCTCGGTATATCCCGGCAACCGAATGATTTCCATTCGGTCAAGTAACGGAGCAGGAATGTTCATCGAGTTTGCGGTGCACAAAAACATGACATCCGACAAATCATAATCTACTTCAAGATAATGATCATTGAAGTTATGGTTTTGTTCAGGATCAAGCACTTCAAGCAAGGCAGACGCAGGGTCGCCTCGCATGTCATTGCTCATTTTATCGATTTCATCAAGCAAGAACAAAGGGTTACGTACTCCAACCTTGGCCATTCTCTGGATCAGGCGGCCCGGCATCGAACCAATATAGGTACGGCGGTGACCACGAATTTCCGCTTCGTCACGCACTCCTCCTAAAGCCATGCGGGTAAATTTACGATTCGTCGCTCTGGCAATAGATTCGGCCAATGAAGTCTTACCCACTCCGGGCGGGCCAACAAGGCAAAGAACCGGTCCTTTAAGCTTCTTGACGCGCTTCTGCACAGCAAGATACTCGAGAATTCGCTCTTTGACCTCTTCAAGACCATAGTGCTCGGCATCTAGGATATCTTCAGCCTTGGCTAAATCCAGGCGGACCTTGCTACTTTCTTTCCAAGGTACATTCACCAACCAGTCGATATAAGAACGGACCACTGTAGCTTCAGCAGACATAGGCGACATTTGCTTGAGCTTGTTCAACTCTGCCTGTGCTTTAGCATGAGCATCCTTACTCATTCCAGCATTATCGATTCGCTTCTTCAGCTCATCGATTTCGTTATGTCCTTCATCAATATCCCCCAGCTCCTTCTGAATTGCCTTCATCTGCTCATTCAGATAGTACTCACGCTGGCTGCGCTCCATTTGCTTCTTGACTCGACCTCGAATGCGCTTCTCCACCTGCAGCAAATCGATTTCGGCATCCAGCAAAGCCAATACATGCTCGACACGAGCACTTAGATCGGTAACCTCAAGGATTTGCTGCTTCTGCTCAATTTTCAGAGCCATATGAGCAGCCATGGTATCGACTAGACGAGCCGGCTCGCTAATACTTGCCAAAGAAGTCAGCACCTCTGCAGGAACCTTCTTGCCTAACTGAACGTATTGCTCGAACTGACTCAGCAGACTACGAACAAAGACTTCAGCCTCACGCTCGGCAACTTTTGCTTCATCGAGAAGCGTCACCTCAACGCGACAGTGCCCATCAGCCTCAAAGAAACGCTCAATCAAACCTCGCTGCTCACCTTCAACCAATACTTTGACTGTGCCGTCCGGCAACTTCAGAAGCTGTAAGACAGTAGCCAGGGTTCCGACTCGATATAGCTCATTCTCACCGGGGTCGTCATCGGCAGGATTTTTTTGGGCCAACAACAGAATCTGCTTTTCTCCCACCATCGCTGATTCGAGCGCTTCGATGGACTTTTCTCGACCGACAAAAAGAGGAATAACCATATGCGGATAAACCACGACATCACGCAGCGGCAAAAGAGGCAGAACGATGCTTGTCTTCATAAAATTCATCTCTATCGGCTTTGGCCATAACAGAAAATCGCTATCTCTTTCAAAGATGGAGCCTCAGCTCCTAAAAAACAAGCTCCATGGAAATGAAAAGAGGCCCTTCAGGCTATGGCGTATCATCAATTACGTCCTTATGTGGTAATTGAAAAACAGAGAAGGCCGGTCTAAACAATCGAGATGACCAAAAAATACGCACGCAGAGATGATCAATGGGAGCACATCAAGGACCTGCTGCTCGGTTGTGCAGGGAGGGGGTAATGGGCTGTTTGTGGAGAGCGCTACCAATACCGTGCGTGCTATCACCACGCGCTACGACAAGAGTGCAAGCAACGTCCTGGATGCCATCCACCAACTCCCTTGCAAGCCCTGCAGCGGCATCGGGGGGCCATTCCGCGCAACCCGAAGAGTCGGGCCCATTTTTGTGCGATGCGGCGTTTCTCGCCTTACGTTTGGAACTACCAAACATTGCGACTCGCGCCTTGCCTCGCGCAAAAATGGACTTCGGTGCGACCGTGTCAGTAGCGTCAACAGGCCTTAATATCAGTCAGTTAAATTAACTAATATTTTTTGGTCGAATGATATTTTGAAGGCTTAGGCTTGATGGCGTGGAGATAACCATATTTGGCACATCATATTTACCTGGGGAAACCGGTGGCGCCTGGTCGCTGACACACCAGGTCGTGATGACCACGAGCAAGTGCTGCCTCTTGCTCTTTCGAGCGTCTGCTCGACTAGTGCCGGATCAGGGCTCAAGTGAATCGGCCATACAGGCCATAAAAATCCGATGCCAAAACAGACATCGGATTCTGATTTCATGTTGCCGAAGGTTAAGCGGAAAGCCTTAGCTGAATGGCATGTACATGTATTAGCAGCGCTTCTTTAGACCTTTTTGCTAATCAGGCTTCAGGTGCTACCTTGGCAGGTGGCTCGTTGCTTTCGTAAATCAGCAATGGCTGGGAAGTACCTTCGATTACACTTTCATCAATCACAATCTTGCTGACATCTTTCTGAGAAGGAATATCGTACATCGTATCCAACAAAACTCCTTCCAGAATAGAGCGCAAGCCACGAGCACCAGTTTTACGCTCCAATGCCTTCAAGGCGATTGCTTTTAAAGCATCTGGACGAAACTCAAGGCAAACCTCTTCCATTTCAAAAAGCTTAGCGTATTGCTTGGTCAAAGCATTTTTGGGTTCGGTAAGAATCTGGATCAACGCCAGTTCATCCAGCTCATCCAAGGTCGCAACGACTGGCAGACGGCCAACAAACTCTGGAATCAAGCCGAATTTGACCAAATCGTCAGGCTCAACTGCCCGTAACGATTCCCCCACTTTCTTGCCTAATTCCTTGCTACGAACTTCAGCATTGAACCCAATGCCTCCTCTCGTAGAACGATTTTGAATAACCTTTTCCAAACCGGCAAAAGCGCCACCACAAATGAACAGGATATTACGCGTGTCGACTTGCAAAAACTCTTGCTGAGGATGCTTGCGCCCTCCCTGTGGAGGAACGGAGGCAACAGTACCTTCAATCAATTTGAGAAGTGCTTGCTGCACTCCTTCACCCGATACATCTCGTGTAATCGAGGGATTGTCAGATTTACGAGAAATCTTGTCGATTTCATCAATGTAGACGATCCCCATTTGGGCTTTTTCTACATCGTAATCGCACTTCTGAAGCAGCTTCTGAATGATATTTTCTACATCTTCACCAACATACCCAGCCTCGGTAAGAGTAGTGGCGTCGGCAATAGTGAAAGGTACATTGAGAAGACGGGCCAGGGTTTCAGCCAGCAAAGTCTTGCCAGAACCAGTCGGGCCAATGAGCAAAATATTACTTTTGCCCAGCTCGACGTCTTCTTTTTTGTCGCGCTGGTTCAAACGCTTATAGTGGTTATAGACAGCCACTGCGAGGATTTTCTTGGCACGTTCCTGACCAATGACATATTGGTCAAGAATACCACTGATTTCCTTGGGCACAGGCAGCTTATGCGCGTTACTTTCGGCTTGAGCTTCTTGCACTTCCTCACGGATAATGTCATTGCACAAGTCGACGCATTCATCACAGATGAAAACCGAGGGGCCGGCAATCAATTTGCGTACTTCATGCTGGCTTTTGCCGCAAAAAGAGCAGTAGAGCAGTTTGCCAGTTTCCTCGCCGTTACGGGTATCAGTCATTCGATCGATCCAATCGGAAGGCTTGGAAAACAAGATGAAGGTATTTGTGGGCTTTTTCAAGCCCACCGAATAGCCGGATATCGCTCAGACAAAATCAACTTACCAGTTGGCGATGAGCCAGAACCTGATCAATCAAACCATATCTGGTTGCGTCTTCACCGTTCATGAAATTATCCCGATCAGTATCGCGAGCAATCACCTCAAGAGGCTGCCCGGTATGATCGGCGAGTACTTTATTCAGTTTTTCACGAATCGTCAGAATTTCTCTGGCATGGATTTCAATATCGGAAGCTTGTCCCTGGAAACCACCAAGCGGCTGATGGATCATCATCCGAGAGTGTGGCAAACAATAACGCTTCCCTGCTGCACCACCAGCCAGCAACAATGCTCCCATGCTACATGCCTGCCCGATACAGATCGTCGAGACATCTGGCTTGATGAATTGCATGGTGTCATAAATTGCCATACCAGCGGTTACCGAGCCGCCAGGCGAATTTATATAAAGATGGATATCCTTCTCGGGATTCTCAGCCTCGAGAAAAAGCAACTGAGCCACGATCAGATTGGCCATATAGTCTTCAACTTGGCCAACCATGAAAATGACCCGTTCTTTCAAAAGACGGGAATAGATGTCGAAAGCGCGTTCACCGCGAGCCGATTGCTCGACCACCATCGGAACCAAGCCGCCAGCAGCCTGAATCTCTGGTACCTGCATAAATGGGTTGAGAGACATCTCTAACGTTACTCCCTTGTCATGCCTTAAAACATAAGCCAGCTCACGGCTGGCTTATGTCTGCGCTTGGACGATGTGAAGAAGCTTAGCCTACTGGCGGTGTCTCCAAAGGCTTAACAGCTTCTTCGTAGGTAACGGTTTTATCTGTCACCTTAGCCTGCTGCAAGACAGTATCCACAACTTGCTCTTCAAGCACAACAGAGCGAACTTCGTTAAGCTGATCGCTATTCTGATAGTACCAAGCAACGACCTGCTCAGGCTCCTGATAAGCTGCTGCCATTTCCGTGATCATTTCGCGAATACGTCCATCATCCGCCTTCAAGTTCTTTTGCTTGATGACCTCAGCAACGATCAAACCTAACAAAACTCGACGCTTGGCTTGCTCCTCAAAGAGCTCGGCCGGCAACTGATCGGGCTCGATATTGCCGCCGAATTGCTGCACAGCCTGTACACGCAAGCGATTTACCTCGCTGGCAATCAGTGCTTTTGGAACCTCGATCGGATTGTGGGCAACCAAGCCATCCATGATTTGAGATTTAACCCTGGCCTTGAGCGCCTGCTGCAACTCACGATCCATATTCTTGCGGACCTCGGCCTTGAAACCTTCTAATCCGCCCTCTTTCACTCCGAACAAAGCAAAAAACTCATCGTTAAGCTCCGGAGGTTTTGGAGCGCCTACAGTGTGAATGGTCACAGTGAACTCGGCGGTCTTTCCTGCCAGCTCAGTATTTTGATAATCGTCAGGGAACGTTGGCACGATGACTTTTTCTTCTCCCGCTTTCGTGCCAATCAACGCGTCTTCAAAACCTGGAATCATCCGCCCCGAACCAAGCACCAATTGAACACCTTTAGCGGAACCACCGGCAAATTCACTGCCATCGATCTTTCCGACAAAATCAATATTCAGCTGGTCATTTTTTTCAGCAGCACGGCTGACTGTCTCGTAGGTAGTACTCTGCTGACGTAATACATCCAGCATCTTGTCCACATCAGCATCGGATACCTCAGCCTGGAGACGCTCTACTTCAATCGAATCGAAGCCACTTACCTCAAACACAGGAAAAACCTCGAATACAGCAACATATTCGAAATCCTTACCTTTCTCGAAGCTTTTCGGCTCGACCGAAGGGGAACCAGCAGGATTTAGCTTTTCCGAAGCAACTGCTTCATAAAAGGAAGATTGGATGATATCGCTGAGAGCTTCCTGACGGGCAGAATCTTCATAGCGTTGACGAATTACACGCATCGGTACCTTGCCGGGGCGAAAACCCGGAATCTTGGCGCGACTAGCAGTCTGCTGGAGCCGCTTGGTCACTTCAGTCTCGATGCGCTCGGCCGGTACGCCAATAGTCATGCGACGCTCAAGAGCAGAGGTGCTTTCAACAGAAACTTGCATGTATTTTCCTCTATTGCACGGGCAAAGCCGGGCATACCGGCCTCAGAATGGGCATACATTCTAGAGATTCGAATTACAGAAGTCACCCCACCCGTCTTACTACAAAGCCACAGACCATACTGATCTATAATTTAGAAACAACTTAACGAATTCGTACTTTTTTTCAATCATTAAAATACTGACAAGCACAATGGCAATGCTAATTACTGCAAAAAATCTGGAGTAATATAACGTTTATAATATGCGTATGATAAAAAAAGCAATTCACGATCCACTACATTGCAAAGCGCAGATAGCGGCAAACCTTGAAATTCCGGTAAAAGAGCTATCCCGCAAGCTGTCAACTGCTGGGTAGAGTGTGAGCCTTTGACCAGCAATTGATAGGCCCAACAATAAGCTGAAAGATCCGCCGGATACCGAATCGATTGCAGCTCTAATTGCCAACGTAAACGAGATTCATCATAGACTTCCAGCTTGCTGGCAATCACCTGAACAAGCAAATCCTCCAAACGCGACCAAATGGCCTGCTTTTCTTTTTCGGAGTAATGGTTCCAGCTTATGATTTCATAATGAAATCGTTTGCATCCTCGACAAACGAGATCACCGTAAACTGTTGAACAAAGTCCATTACAAGGCGTCTTGATTGATCGATGTAGCATGTTTCGTCCAAGCCTAGACAACAATCTCGAATTTTAAATCGGGCACCACTACTCCACTATTAACTCAGCAATAGCAAAGCTTAATGCATTTGCGGTAATGAAAAGATGCGCTAGCTGATCATAGGCTTTAAACAAGGGAAGAAATACGCTGAACGCTTACTCAGTGAAATCCTAGCTTGAATCAGGCACCAGCACCACACCCGCCCAGCACATATTTTGGATCAAAGCAACCTCTATCTCTATTAAGCAGGAACTAGCGAGAAGAAATCGCAACACCAAACAGCCAAGAGTTATTAATACTTAAGCTTACCTTTTTATAGAGCATAAAAAACCCGTACATCTATGATGTGCGGGTTTTTCATATGGAGGCCGAGGTCGGAATCGAACCGGCGTACACGGATTTGCAATCCGCTGCATGACCACTCTGCCACCCGGCCAGTGACTATCAAACTTTAGAACAAAAAACAGCATACCAAACTATAATCATCAACCTATCTTATTGAAAATAATAGGTTTTTTCTGACGAACGTTTGCAATGCGCAGAATTATGAACCACTTTCACGATACTGGCAATACTAAAATCCAATCTTTAATTTTAGGCTGTCCTAGGGGTTTTGGTCTTGGTATGAAGCACTGGCTCCAGAATGGGCTCGAGATGTCGCCTTACCACCATCTGCGCGATGCGATCCGATACGGTCGGAATTCCCAGCGGCCTTGTCATTCCATCCACTTTCGGGATCTCTACCCGCCGCACAGGAGGCGGAATGTAACTGCACGAGGACAGCCGGCTCCAGATCAGCCCCACCTGCGTTCACTGGCCGTATCGATCAGCGGCACCGAATGCACTAGGTAATTCCGGCGCTGGGCTTGTCGCTGCGAACCGATCGTTCCCAGGTTTGCCGCCGTCGCGTGCGTATAGTTCACGCTGGTAGCGTTCTCCACCGTCAACAGCAACTCTGACGCCAGGGCCTGGCGCGCCACGCCAACAAATCCCCCTTCCCGCATCGCCTCGGGCAGAACCTGCGTATTGCCCATCAGACGGTAACTCTTCAGCAGAGCGGCACGATCGCTTTCGCAACACTTCGCCAGCGAAGCGCCCACCTACCGCGATAAACGGGCACCGATATCCAGCAGTCGTTGGGTACGACGCACACTCCCAGGTCACCCTCACCGAACAGTTGCTCTGCCCAGCGGGCTTCATTATCGATCATGTCTATCCCATGACTCATTGAAATCATGGGGTTGCAGGATAAGCAAACGAAAAGATGTGATAAAGAGACAAGGCTTTGCCGGTGGATTACCTTATTTATTTAGAACTCGCGCACGATGCGCATGCCAATCTCTGGGTATGCCGACTCACCACGCTTCTTGTCGAGCCCGAAACCGAATTGGACATTCACCGTCCGGGCCAATCGATGATGTATCTGGGGCATCAGCAGAACATGGCCATCAGAACCGCTCAGATAATTGAACTCAAGCCCGAGAACCGTATTGTCAGTCGCATTGAAGAAGGTCGAATGATTGAAAATCAGATCATTGCGTCTGCTGGATCGAGACGCACTGATATCGGCAACCCCGATCATGCTCATGGTGCTCCATCGGTTGCTGAAACGGTTGCCTAGCATATAGACCATGCTACTGAGATAGGTGTGACGATCACGATCATAAATACCCAAATACTGGACGCCATGGACTGATCTCCCATGATTGAATGTGCCGAACGTAGCCTGTAACCCAAGCTTGAATTCAGTCAGCCGCTTATCTTCAAAGGGAAACTCAAACTCGATAGCCCAACCATCAGCAAAGGCATATTCCATCTCTGGCGCCCAATCGACCGTCTTCTTATCGGGTCCAGATAATGGAGTGGTGGCGAGCACATTTGACTCCAACTCGCCCTGTCGCGCGCCAAGTGAACGCACCATGTCGAAGACCATCGGCTCAGGAATGTGTGGATAGGCGCCAGATTCTCCGGATGCCGCTTGCGCGGCAAATCCAGCCATGCACAACAGCAACCCCACAACCAGCCACAAACATACAAACCAAAGCAAACTAACCAAGACTGCAATCTCCGATGAGCAGCGAAAAAGTGGTGGCTGGGCGATATCCCAAACCGCCATAAATCCCAGAAAAAGCTCTGAAAATGGCTATTTCCGAAACGCTGCACATCCATACCAGTCAAACCTGAAACCTAACTTAATCAGGATCTTGACAAAGCATCTATCCACACTGCCAACTGCTAATGGCTTGCCGCGGTCCAGATCCAGCGACGGCAGATGATTCGTTGCTGAACAATGATCCCCCACCAGTGCCCATCCGGCCGACACTCCTATTAATCCCCGTTTATGACCATCTATTAATCGAGTATGAGTACCGGGCAACATATCGGTTTTTATATACTCACTCTTTACGCAACAGCACCCTCGTCACTCGTCGCTCTTTAACCTCCACAACGGTCATGCTCCACTCCTGCCAAATGAGCTTGTCTCCAATGATTGGCAGACGATCCAGCAAGCTCATGACCAACCCCGCAAGCGTCTGATAGTCATCAGTAGCTTTAGCTTGGAAGCCTATGTGTTCCCGAATCTGACTGAGATTCACCGCACCGCTGATGAGGAAACCCCCACCCTCGGCAACGATGCTTGGGCCTTCAATTTCACTGGCATCCGGCAACTCACCCGCGATGGATTCGAGAATGTCGGTCATGGTGAGAATCCCAATGAAGTCACCGAATTCGTTCACCACGAAAGCGATGTGAGTCGATTCTTTACGCATCTGTTCAAGCGCATTGAGAATCGTGAAGTTGTCCAGCAAGTTAATTGCCTTGCGGGCCATGGTTTCCAGATTTGGCTGGTTACCTGCCAAAAGCTCCTTCAACAGCTCCTTCTTGTGAACGAACCCCAAAGGCTCATCAACTCGTCCCTCCCGAATCAACGGCAACCTGGAGTACGACGAGTGCATTAGCATTGCGCGGATTTCTTCCGGAGAGTCGGCCAAGTCAATGTGGTCGATTTCTGCACGAGGGGTCATAACCCCACGTATCGGACGTTCCGCCAACTGAAGCACGCCACTGATCATGACGCGTTCCCGTCGATGGAAAATCTGATCGGCATCATCGCCTGACAGCATGTCAGCTATTTCCTCGCCGACTTCATCTGCCCCCAACTTGTGACCACCCAGTAAACGCATAACTGCATGCGCGGTACGCTTGCGTATAGGGTGATGACCTTGCAGGCTCTTCTTTCGACGTGAGCGAGCCACCTGGTTGAACAGTTCGATCAAGATCGAGAAGCCAATCGCTGCGTAGAGATAGCCTTTCGGAATGTGGAAACCCAGGCCCTCGGCTGTGAGGCTGAAGCCGATCATCATCAAGAAGCCTAGGCAGAGCATAATGACGGTTGGGTGCCCGTTGACGAAGTCAGTCAGCGGCTTACTCGCGATGATCATCAAGCCAATGGAAAAAACCACAGCGATCATCATGACCGATAGGTGTTCAACCATGCCCACAGCAGTTATCACCGCGTCCAGCGAGAAGACCGCATCCAACACCACAATCTGTGCAACGATAGGCCAAAACATTGCATAGGCTGCGTTACTTGAACGTTCTGTCATATGCCCTTCGAGTCGCTCATGCAATTCCATGGTTGCCTTGAACAACAGGAACACACCACCGAACAGCATGATCAAGTCTCGGCCCGAGAACGTCTTGTCGAAGACCTCAAACAAGGGTTCGGTAAGGGTCACCATCCAAGAGATGCTGGCCAGTAAGCCAAGACGCATTAACAACGCAAGAGATAGGCCGATGAGACGCGCACGATCTCGCTGCTCTGGCGGCAGTTTGTCAGCCAAGATGGCAATGAACACAAGGTTATCGATGCCGAGCACCAGCTCCAGCACGATCAGAGTCAGCAGGCCAAGCCATGCCGTGGGGTCAGCAATCCATTCCATAGGGATTATTCAATCTCTCGTAGATTAGTACTACAGTTGTATTTTTATGAGTTATTAACTCTGATGATCTCTCTTGCATGGGAGATCTTACTTGGCACATGCCTCCATCGAACCCACCTTGGAACTATGGGCCTGTGCGCTACGGGACGTCAAAGAACGCATCAGGCCTCTATTCACGCAAGAACGGGTAGCCGCATCGGCCGCCCTGTTTCTCGACGGCCTCCTGGGCGCCGAGCCGCGTAAGACCGGCTGGATGCGTGCCGAGGCGGCCGGTGATTCCAGCCCTTGGCGCCAACAGTCCATTCTGGGGCGTGGCCACTGGAATGCCGAGGCATTACGCGATCTAGTCCGGGATTATGTGCTCGAACACCTGGCCGACGAGCAGGCCGTTCTGGTCATCGACGAAACCGGCTTTATCAAACAGGACCGGGCCTCGTGTGGCGTCGCACGTCAATACACCGGTTCAGCTGGCAAGATCGCCAATTGCCAGATCGGCGTGTTTGCGGCCTATGTCCTGCCATGGTCATGCCTTCATGATCACGCCCTGTATTTACCCAAGCAGTGGCTAGCCGCTCCCCAACGGCTGGCTGCCGCGCATATCCCCAAGGACATCGGGTTTTTCACCAAACCCCAGATCGCCCAAGACATGATCGAGCGGGCCATCAATGCCGACACGCCCTTTACTGGCCGACCTACAGGCTCGTGACTATAACCCCATGGCTACAGGCGTCTGGACTCGCGGGCTATTGATTCGTCGTCGGTTGGTCGATGGTGAGCTGGCCTATTTCACGACCTGGGCTCCCCAGGGAACGTCATTGGAAACGCTGGCCTGGGTCGAAGGGCATCGCTGGTCGATCGAACAGGCCTTTGAAACGGCCAAGGGTGAGTTGGGCCTGAATCACAACGAGATCCGTTCCTGGCATGGCTGGCATCGACATATCTCGCTGGTCATGCTGGCGTTTACCTTGTTGGCTCGGGTGCGCCATCAGGCCAACAACACCTTGGCTCCCTCAAAAACGATCGGGCGGTTGATGACGTTGACCTATCCGAACTGAGCCGCTGGTCCCTGCAGGAGATCCGGCAAGTGGCGGCCCGGTTAGCACAACGGCAAATCACCCCGGATTTGATGATAACCTGGTCACGTTGGCGCAGAAGGCATCAGGCCAGAGCAAGGTATGCTCGTATGAAGGCGAAAATACAACTGTAGTACTAAGAGATTCGGAGCAGACCGAGTTAGGCATCAAACACCGTACTGATCACAACGGTATCGAAATAAAAGGATTGGGGACCTCGCTGAATACGGAGCTGAAATATTCTCCTTTCTCAGGAATAATCAAACTTTGGAGTAAATGGTCATCCAGGCAACTGAAGCTGGATATCCAGACGACAACGACTATCGAAAAAACTCGCTGGCTGCGTAGGTTCGACACAAGCCAAGCGTTTCCTTTAGAACTTTCTTTAGATACTTATGAGCAACCACTCCTGGGCCATCGAACACCTTCGTGCGACTGTAATGTGGAGCTCTTGCAAGTAATCTTGCCTGACAAAGATAAATGGTGGACGCTGGGCTTCAAGGCATTTAGTACACTCTATAACCTAGAACACAGTCTGCAGGTTACAGCAAAATATCTGGCAGACCGTCAGCCACCGCTATTTGAAAGGCAACCTTCCAGCACCTATCTAGCCTGGCTTAAATAGCACGCTTGGAAATCATGAGCATAGTGCAAGGTAAAAAGGCTGACTGCCTGGACTGGCAGGCAGTTAGCCACTTTATGCAAAGTGAATACAGCTTTATTATAATAATGATGCCAAGTTTCTATTGTAGAAATAGCGCCATACTTATCTATCGGATAAGTTCAGTGTGTGAACAACGCGATCAATATGATAAGTGGAATTGGAACGCCGAGAAACCACAATAGTAATGAGCGCATCGTCATTCTCCTAATTATGATTTTAAGGAAGGCGGGGAGACATGTATCGCTTCCGAGGTATGCCCCAGATCATCTACGTAAGTCACAGCATCGCGTTGACGTCCACCCAATGTTGCAGCGAAGCTAGCGAAGAAGGCCCCGCATAGCAACGCAACAAACATCCAGAGCGAGGTCCAAGCGGCAATGGTTGTCGCGGTGTCAGCAGCTTTTTTCGCGGCCATTTTGGCGTCTTCCACCGCTTGACGGGTTTGTGCATAGACCTGATCAAGCCGTTGTTCGGCTTCTGCCTGGCTGAGATTAGTGCGTTGGGCAATTAGTTGTACTAGATAAGCTCGATCTTGGCTGGCCATTTGCCCGTCGTTACTCAGGCTTTTGGCAAAAATACGCACTACCACGGCATGAATGGCGTCATCACTGCTGGACGATGGACTGTCATTGCGAAATAGGCTATCGATGAAGTATCCATAATCCTGGCTGCTAGTGTCTCGCGCCATGTTGCCTGCTGCCTGAAGCGTCGCCGTAGCAGCGCCAGATGCAACGCTAGCGCCGGCTTGTACACCGCTACTGACAATATGGCTCGCTGAGCCGATTAGTAGTGTGGCAGTCACCAATGTGGCTACTGCCCATGCAAGGAAACCATGAGCTGTGTCGCGAAAATACACCTCAGTACCGTGCATGTTTGCCCATTTCACGCGTAGCCTTCCTGCAAGGTAGCCGCCTAATCCAGAAGCAATAATCTGGGTAAAAGTGAGCCAAATAATCGTTGATATCCCCAACCCTTCAGCGCTCATACCCTCGTTTGTCCAGGGAGACGTTACCGAAAATCCGAAACCCACTCCCAATAACATCAAAATCAGCGCCAGCGCAGCTGCCCCTGCTGCGCCAGCTAATATAGCACCCCATGACACCCCCGAAGCTGAAGTGGACTCCGGTAATACTTCGGGGTAATTGACGGAAGGATTTATCATTTTCAGGTGCTCCTTGTTCGAATTTTGATTCTGGAGGATCTATAAGTTCTTGGTTTTCTCGAAGAGAAGGTGGAGTATTAGTAGCTACAACCCTATCTTTTTCAAAATTATTCTTATTGGTCATATCTAGTGAATAATTATCCTCTTCCGCTTCAGCAAGTTTGCAGGCTCTTTCCCAATGATAGACATCTTGCCCGTCTGGACATCCTTCCATTTGCCAAATTTGATAGGCGTATTCCCTAATGCGCTGATCATTTTTATCCATATTTAAAACTCTCCAGAAAAATATTTAATATAAAATAACCAACCTGGAAATATCAAAAAACAAGATGGTAAATATTTAAATATCTCATTTTAATAATGAGAATCACCTGAAGCACAAGAGGTTCATTTTCTCGTGAGGAAATCAGATGAATGGAGCGCAGAGCGCTGAGAGCAATACGGTTACTGAATGGGAATTTCTTCTTAATTATAGCTTGTCATGAGTTCTATAATGATTATAAAGGAACACTGGAGACTGAAACGTTTGGGGTTGGATACTCAGTTCGTAAGCCTGTGCACCCAGTTCTTACTGAGTATAGATTAACAGCTTAATTTTCTAGCGAATCAGGTTATTGATACTCTCGTTGCTGTCCATTCTTCTCATATATAGGCGAGCTTCCGTAAATTATTATACTATTTTGTTAAGATAAACTACTCATCCGTGTGGGTCATCATTGTTAGGTATTCCACTACACGTAGTATTTTCTGAGGCAAGACAGCACGTTAGGTGAAATCACTTATTAGTGATGGAATGTTTGATACTTATATAACTTGAATGTCATTTGCAGGTTTATTTTTCGGATATTTTATAGGTATAGAACACATTGTGTGGTTTACCACAATAATAATTGACGAGAGGTCAAAAGAGAAATGGTAGTTTTCTTATCTTGGTCTGGTTACGCAGTGCCGTCTCTCGATCAGGCTAGGGCATGTGGGAGATGTAGTCGCGCTTCATGGTCTTCACAAAGCTCTCTGCAATGTCGTCCGAACCCATCGATGACTACAAGGTAGCTATGGCGGGATTTGTGCAGCGTTCAGTTTATTTAACTAAGGGTATTTTCCCATCCTTTTTAGTAGCCGAGCCTTATTTTCCATCTATCCGCTTTACTTGAACTATTTAAAAAAGAATTTCCTCTATTTATTGTACCCCACACGAGGATAAAAAAATGTCTGATAAAAAAGATAATTTGCTGGATTGGCTGCGAGATGCACATGCCATGGAGCAACAGGCAGAAAAAATGCTGCAAGGTCAGGCATCTCGCCTTGAACATTATCCCGATCTGAAGCTACGCATTGAACAACATATTCAAGAAACTCAAGGCCAAATACAACTACTGGAAAATTGCCTCACCAGGCTTGGTAGCAAGCCATCTATATTCAAAGATATGGCAGGTAAGCTCACCGCATTCGGCCAAGCAATGAGCGGTATAACCGTAAGTGATGAAGTAGTTAAAGGTGCAATGAGCGGCTATGTGTTTGAAAATATGGAAATAGCTGCATATACCGTTCTGATTGCTGCTGCAAAAACGGTAGGTGATCAAGAAACGCAACGGGCTTGCGAACAAATCCTACCGCAAGAAGAAGCCATGGCCGATTGGATTAAAGCTCATCTACCGGAGCTGACAGAGGCCTTTCTCAACCGTTCTGCTTCACCTGATCTCGAAGCTAAACGATGAGTATACCGTTAGAATATTAACCGATGCGGAGGGAAATAACCTATTGCAATCTATTTATGATAAGAAATTGCCAAAGCGGTGCGATGCTTCTTGATAATCTAAGTGATTGTGCCGCTGTAATTTAAAACCATGTACTCAATGGTGAGTTCATATTAGGTTGATTATCAGGTTTGCTGATAAACATTTATCTGGAGACAGATAATGATGACTCAGACAGCTTTTGTAATCCATATAAAAATAGCTTGGTGGGTAAAGCCTTATATATGCATGATTACATTGATGCATCGATTAACGGGACGCGAAGTGGATGTAAAACGCTTCACGGAACAATGTAGACGAGGAGTAGTGATTGATGCAGAAGCTTGAATCGTGTCCCCTGCTATAGGCAAAAAAGCTCTGTTGCAAGACAAGGGAATAAAAACTCAAGCAGCTGCTGAACTCCCAACCATTGTGACTATGCACAAAAAGGCGCAGGCATTCGACCCAACGGATCAAAACGGACAATCAATGCCTGCTCCAACACGCTGCCGACCGTTGAGTTGAGGTTTTGCAGCTACGCGAGAAATACCGACGCGAGGCTTCGGCGTATTTTCCCCAGGCGGAGCTCGACTGACAGGCACTCATGCGCCGCTTCAAGCAATAACGGCTCTTATCGACGACCACCGCTAACTCTATGGGGTAGAGTCTGGCCGGCCGTACCGATTTGATTGTGTATGCTGGAGGAAAAGATGAACCACCACTGCAACTCGTCACCTAGCCTGCAATTTACACAAATATCCAAGGTCTTTATTAGTATCAGGATTGAAAAGGACATTTACTTATGATCGTCACAATTTTGCAAGCAGACCGTTACTGGGTGGTAAAAATGAATGGATTTTTCGCCCGAAAATTTGATTGTCAGGAAGATGCTGAGTCTTTTGCTAGCCAATTATCAAATAACCAGCATTCTCACAATGTATAAAGCGACAGCTCGGCAAACTCATCACGTAGCCGCGTGATCACCGTACCCAGAGAAAATGCTGCTCGGGCCACACGCTCAGTCTCGACAGGAATCGGATCTATGAGAGTTAGAGGCAGGCGCTCATCTTTACCTCCTATCGATCATCAGCATCGCTTCTGTCAGAGTGCTCTGCACAATAACTCTTGGCAATTCGCCGACACTACCTGCAACAGCAATAACTGGACCTAACTGTTTGATCCCGAGCCATCACTCCATGGGACCAAACATGTAATTCTCGTCAGGCTTTGCATCAGTTATATTTATTGATGTCAATTACTTATAAGTTTAAATCACTGATGCTAATTAATTTTGATCTGAATGATCTACAAGCCTTTCGTGCAGTAGCCGAACAAGGCAGCTTTCGTAAAGCTGCCGAGGTTATCCGTATCTCCCAGCCCGCCCTGAGTCGGCGCATCGAAAAACTTGAGGACGCCTTAGGCGTGAAGTTATTTGAACGCACTACGCGGCGGGTTAGTTTGACCATTGTAGGGCGGGCATTCGCACCACGGGCCGAGCGCCTGCTGAATGATTTGGACGATGCTTTATTAGGCATCAGCGATGTAGCATCCAGCCGTATGGGCCAAGTGACTATCGCTTGTGTACCATCGGCCGCTTATTACTTCATGCCCGGTGTCATTGCTCAGTACCATAAATTGTACCCACGGATTCGGATTAAAGTACTGGATGCCGGTGCCAACGACGTACGTGGAGCTGTGATTAATGGCGAGGCAGATTTGGGCCTGAGCTTTTCGGGTAATTTAGACAATGAGCTGGAATTCGAAGGGTTGGTACAGGAGCGCTATGTGGCAGCTTGCCGGCGTGATCATCCTTTGGCTGGGCGCTCCGATGTCAGCTGGAACGAGTTCTACACTTATGATTATATGTCGGTAGATAAGAGTTCAGGTAACCGATTCGTACTGGACCAAGCATTGATGCATTTAACACCTTCCAAGCCTAGTATCTGCGAAACTCGTCATATCACCACGATGCTTGGTATGGTTGAGACCGGACTGGGCATTGCAGCGGTGCCGGCCATGGCAATGCCTGCGCATAATCATCCCGTTCTCACCAGCGTGCCGCTGATTGATCCGCCAGTAGTGCGTGATATCGGGCTAATCAAGCGCCGCGGGCGAACGCTCATCCCGGCAGCGCTAGAACTGGAGCGATTGATCATTCAAGTGAAAGGATAAGTGCTAGACGATGCGGGCTAAGGGACCGAATCCAGGCCTGTAGATTGGATCTCTGGTTGTACTTCCTTTGAGGCTAGATAGGCTAATAGAGACTTGGCTTCCTCGCTGTGCTCAGCCTCTTTGGGAATGGCACCGGCAAACCGGGTAACCGACTGTAGCGGCTCTGCAATCTTTCCGATGTAGGTGACACCTGGCACTGGCAGCAGTTCGCTAACCTGCTGAAAACCTAATTGATAATTTCCTGTAGCGACTACCGTAGCGACCGGGATTTTTTCGATCATATGGGCTTTAGGCAGTAATTGATCTTCAATATCCAGGCGTTTGAATAACTGGGTCTGTATGTAAACGCCACTGGCACTGTCGGAATAGGCTACAGAATCAGCGCTAAGCAAGGTTTGCTTGAGTTCGTCTATGCTGTCGATTCTAGGCTTGGCTGCCCCTGCGTGCACCACTGCACCGATCCTTGAATCGGCCAGTTCGACTCGAGTGCCTGGTTCAATCTGGCCTTGCTCGATCAGTTCAGCCAAAGCATAACCCACCATAATGACCACATCGGCTTTTTCCCCCTTAGCCAGACGATTGGGAATTGCCTCCGGTGCCTTGCCCATGGACGGACCGAGAATAGTTTTCAACGTATCGTTGTGCTCGGCAGCAAAACGCGGACCGAGAATATTGTAAGCGGCAGTAAAACCACCGGAAGTCATCACCTTGATTTCTTCGGCCTGTATTGTGCCGACCAAGCCAAGGCCTGCCACCAGGATGGCAGCCGCGAAGTTCTTCATAAAAGTGTTCATCGTTGCTATTCTCTTTTGCAGAGAGTTTGTTGTTATAGCGCTGGGCGTAGTTGCATTTGGTTACGACGGTATAGGAATAGCGTTGCAGCCAGAGCACAGAGCGCGGCAAAGCTCATCCAATAACCAGGTGCAGCTTTGTCGGTGGTGATATGGATTAACCAAGTAGAGATAGCTGGTGTAAATCCGCCGAATACTGCAGTAGCCAGGCTGTAGGCCAGGGAAAAACCAGCCACTCGCACTTCTACCGGCATGATCTCGGTGAGCGCAGGGATCATTGCGCCGTTGTATAGACCGTACATGCATGACAGCCATAGCAGCACCTCAAGCATATGCTCAAAGCTGGGCGCAGAACCCAAAAAGGATAGGGCTGGATAGGTCGTGAAAATGGCCAGCACTGTTATGGCGATCAAGAGGGGCTTGCGACCGATGCGATCGGAAAGCGCACCACCGATGGGCAACCAGATGAAATTGGAGATGGCTACCAGCAGGGTGACGATCAGGCTGTCGCCGGTACTGAGGTTGAGCACCGTTTTGCCAAAGGTGGGCGCGTAAACGGTGATCAAATAAAAGGCTGTCGTGGTCATGGCTACCATCAGCATGCCTGCCACCACAAGACTCCAATTATCCAGCAGCGTACTAAATACCTGGCGCATGGATGGGCGATGAGTACGCGCGCTGAATTCTTCCGTTTCTTCCAGCGTGCGGCGCAGCAAAAAGATAAACGGTACGATCAGACAGCCGACCATAAACGGTATGCGCCAGCCCCAATCTGCAATGGTGGCGGCCGACAGCCATTCATTCAGGCCATAACCCAAGGCAGCGGCAACGACAATAGAGACTTGCTGGCTGCCTGACTGCCAACTGGTGTAAAAACCTTTTCTACCTGGCGTGGCCATTTCTGCCAAATAAACCGATACACCACCCAACTCAGCACCAGCCGAAAAACCTTGCAGCAAGCGACCTAGCAATACCAGCACAGGAGCCAACAGGCCGATACTCTCGTAGCTTGGTACAAGCACAATCAGAAAGGTGCCGCTGGCCATGATTGATAAGGTCACAATCAAGCCTTTGCGGCGACCTACCTCATCAATATAAGCACCTAGCACAATCGCTCCTAATGGCCGCATGAGGAAACCGGCGCCGAAGGCGGCGAAAGTCATCATGAGAGAAGCGAATTCACTGCTGGAGGGAAAGAAAGCGGCGGCAATATAGGTCGCGTAAAAACCGAAAAGAAAGAAGTCGAACTGTTCGAGAAAATTTCCGGAGGTTACTCGGAAAATAGCGCTCGCCTGGGAGCGAATAGATACAACCTTAGTGTGCAATACACTCATATTGATCTCCAGCATTTATTACATGTACGGAATGCACACATTCTTGTGAGAAAAAATACTGGAGCAAAGTTATTGAAATGATAAGCGCATTATTTTTATTGATTAATGCAGGACTGCTATCAAACTCACTGAAAATATCAATCACTTATGCAAACAAGCCCGTTGCTCAACGCTGCGAATATCCACTGTGTCGGTAGCGCTCGATCCAGCGCCAGCCGTATCATCACTGCCGCTGGTGATGATGGCTGGCTTGCCAGCGTCATTAGCCCATCAGTCTATCGCCGCCCAGAGCCCTCTCTGACAAAATC
This sequence comes from Azomonas macrocytogenes, assembly GCF_014191985.1. GTDB lineage: Bacteria > Pseudomonadota > Gammaproteobacteria > Pseudomonadales > Pseudomonadaceae > Azomonas > Azomonas macrocytogenes. The sequence continues at coordinate 34,745 of NZ_JACHXI010000016.1, read as the reverse complement.
GGCGGCATGACTTCGCATCCGAATCTCGACCAATTAAGCCCTGAACAACTGCCTGCCTCGGCAACCCAGTTGATGCAGCGCGTCGAGAGTCTCGATTAAAAAATCGAGACGATGGACAAGCAAACCAACATCAGTATTGATGACTTGAACGCCAGCCGGTCGGCAAGTTGGAGAGCGAACTGTCGCGCATGAACGGACTTGCTATCCGGTCAGGTCGTTATGCCGCATGCTGGCCGTGTTGGTCTCCGGCTCCCACGCTTGCACCGTCAGGACCGCCCGAATCCGGATGCCGCCTTGCGCGCGGATCAGCACATGATCCACGCCGGCAGTCGCGGCACCTACGGCCGTCCACGCATGGTGCGGGAGTGTTGTTTCCATTCCGACCGGTTGAATCCGCTCAATACACCAGTGGCGAGTTCTCCCGGACGATCACCGCCCACGGCTTCGTGCCGAGCATGAGCCGCAAGGACAACTGCTGGGACAACGCAGTGGTGTCTATGACACCAGGGCAGATATTCACACCGCCATCGTCTACACCCATGGCTTCTACAACCCCACGCGTCTGCACGACGACGCTCGGAGTATCCCATAGTTCGATATTTTTTCAGATACAGGGATACAACGCATATATAGGTATATGTGGGCATAAAAAAACCGACTCAAGAGGCCGGTTTATCTAACTTTGCGGGTTATGCGGAAGCATATGTAAACATATAAGTGGTGCGGACGGAGAGACTCGAACTCTCACACCTTGCGGCACTGGAACCTAAATCCAGCGTGTCTACCAATTCCACCACGTCCGCGGATTCAAAATATCTAATAGATGCGCCAGGCTGATTATCTGTCGCTTGAATATGGGGTGGACGATGGGAATCGAACCCACGACACCAGGAGCCACAATCCTGTGCTCTACCAACTGAGCTACGCCCACCATTTTCAACTATCGCTTGTAACCACACCATAATTGGCGCACCCGGCAGGACTCGAACCTGCGACCATCCGCTTAGAAGGCGGATGCTCTATCCAGCTGAGCTACGGGCGCCTTATGCGAATTCACTGAATTCGTAACCTTAAGCTCCAGCCTCGAAAAACAATAACTTTCGAAAGCCACCGTACTCAGCAACAGGCTGTGCTCGACAAGCGGGGCAGATCTTATAGACCCCCTGAGCAAGCGTCAACCTTCATATTCTAAAAATTTCAGCCACATGGATAAAATACTTCATCAATTGACTTTGCCTACTTTTGCCTGTCCTTGATGCCATGCGAGAATATAGACTTCTTTTCCAAATTTCCCGATGGTTAACCAAGCGTCATGACCGCACAACTGATCGATGGCAAGACGATCGCAGCCAATATCCGCCAGCACATCGCAAAACGGGTCGCAGAACGCCACAGCCAGAATTTGAGAGCACCTGGATTAGCCGTAATCTTGGTCGGCAGCGACCCTGCCTCGCAGGTGTACGTCTCTCATAAACGCAAGGATTGCGAGGAAGTTGGATTTCTTTCAGTAGCGCATGATCTTCCGGCTGACACCAGCCAGAAGGCTCTGATGAGTCTGATTGATAGCTTGAATGAAGATCCGACCATCGATGGCATACTGGTGCAACTACCCTTACCCAGACATTTAGACGCCTCCCAATTACTCGAGCGAATTCGGCCTGACAAGGATGTAGACGGTTTTCACCCTTATAACATCGGACGCCTTGCCCAGCGTATGCCCCTGTTACAGCCTTGTACGCCGAGAGGAGTCATGAATCTGCTGCAAAGCACTGGAATCGATCTGCATGGTCTGGATGCAGTAGTGGTTGGAGCGTCGAATATCGTTGGCAGGCCGATGGCACTCGAATTATTGCTGGCAGGCTGCACTGTTACTGTAACGCACCGCTTTACTCGTAACCTTGCCGAACATGTACAGAGAGCCGATCTGGTTGTGGTTGCAACCGGTATCACAGGCCTGGTCAAGGGTGATTGGATCAAGAAGGGAGCGATCGTCATAGATGTTGGCATCAATCGCCAAGCCGATGGCCGACTGATCGGCGATGTGGAATTCGAACCTGCGGCCCAGCGGGCAGGCTGGATCACACCAGTTCCCGGTGGTGTAGGCCCCATGACCCGGGCATGTCTGCTGGAGAATACTTTGTATGCTGCTGAGCAGTTACATGCCTGAACCTGAAAGAAAGAGACGGCATAAACACCGTCTCTTTCTTTCATCTTATTCGGCATCAAGACGCCATGTGGTACCACCCTTGCCATCTTCCAGTACAACCCCCATGGCAGCAAGCTGATCCCGGATTCGGTCGGATTCTGTCCAGTTTTTCTCCGCTCTGGCATTGAGCCTTGCTGCAATCAGTGCTTCAACATGAATGGAATCGATTCTGCCCTCGGCCCCTGCACGCAGGAACTCGTCCGACTCCAACAGCAATACCCCAAGCAGATTGGCAAGTTTCTTCATACCCGCAGCAAGGCTGGCTGCAGCCGGAATATTTACCTCACGCAAACGATTGATTTCCCGTGCCATGTCGAACAGTACTGCACAGGCTTCCGGTGTATTGAAGTCATCATCCATGGCAGCAGTAAAACGCTCGACAAAGGTTTGATCACCAGCAGCGGCAGCTGGTGGCAAACCTTTTAAAGCATGATAGAAACGCTCCAGCGCCCCCTTGGCCTCCCTGAGGCTTTCTTCCGAATAGTTGATCGGACTACGGTAATGGCTGGCAGTCAGAAGATAACGCACGACCTCTGGATGATATTTTTCCAAAACTTCGCGAATACTGAAGAAATTGCCCAGTGATTTAGACATTTTCTCCCCATCGACACGCACAGCCCCCGCATGCATCCAGATATTAGCGTAAGGCTTTCCAGTAGCAGCCTCGCTCTGGGCAATCTCGTTTTCATGATGCGGAAAAACCAGATCCGGTCCACCACCATGAATGTCAAAAGTATCTCCCAGGCAGCAGGTCGACATGACCGAGCACTCGATATGCCATCCAGGTCGCCCGGCCCCCCAAGGAGAATTCCAACTTGGTTCGCCTGGCTTTGCACCCTTCCAGAGCACGAAATCCAACGGGTCTTCCTTGGCTTCCGCCACTTCGACACGCGCGCCGATACGCAGCTCTTCGATTCGGCGACGTGACAACTTGCCATAATTGGCAAATTTGCCGACTCGATAATAGACATCACCATTGCCAGGCGCGTAGGCAAATTCTTTGTCAACCAAGGTCTGGATCATTGCATGCATACCGGCAATATGATCGGTTGCGCGTGGTTCCTCGTCGGGACGCAAGACATTGAGCCGCGCTTCATCCTCATGCATAGCCGTGATCATACGGTCGGTCAAAGCAGAAAACGGCTCGCCATTTTCATTGGCACGACGAATGATCTTGTCATCGACATCGGTGATATTGCGTACATAAATCAGCTCATAGCCACTGTAGCGTAGCCAGCGGGCGACCATATCGAAGGTCACCATCACCCGGGCGTGACCAATATGACAGTAGTCGTACACGGTCATGCCGCAAACGTACATGCGAACCCGATTGCCTTGAAGCGGCCGAAAGGCCTCTTTGGTTTTACTGAGAGTGCTGTAGATGGAAAGTGCCATCATTGCCCCCAGGAGTCACGAAGAGTCACCGTACGATTGAATACTGGTGCGTTCGGCTGGCTGTTCTTGGGATCGATACAAAAGTACCCTTCGCGTTCAAATTGAAAACGGTCTTCCTGTGTTGCCAGCCTCAATGAAGGTTCGGCTCGGCACCCTTTGAGCACGACCAGCGAATCCGGGTTGATATTATCCAGGAAGCTGCCGCCCTCCTCCGTTTTTTCCGGGTTAGGCGAACGGAAAAGGCGATCATACAAGCGCACCTCGCACTCGATACTGTCTTGTGCAGGCACCCAGTGAATCACGCCCTTGACCTTACGGCCCTCAGGATTTTTACCGAGAGTGTCTGGGTCGTAGCTGCAGTGCAACTCAAGGATATTACCTTCGGTATCTTTGATAGCCTGTTCAGCCCGGATCACATAGCTGCCACGCAAACGCACTTCACCACCCGGTTCCAGGCGTTTGTAGCCTTTTGGTGGGTTTTCCTGATAGTCATCATGATCGATATAAAGTTCGCGGGAAAATGGCACTACACGTACCCCCATGTCCTGCTTGGGATGACGCACCAACTCGAGATTTTCCACCTGCCCTTCGGGATAGTTGATTATGACTACCTTGAGCGGGCGCAGCACGCACATGGCTCGCGGAGCATTGGCGTCCAGATCTTCTCGAATGGCAAACTCCAGCATACCGATATCAACCAGACCGCCAGCACGATTCACCCCGATCATGTCGCAGAAGTTGCGGATAGACGCTGGCGTATAGCCGCGCCGGCGATAGCCGGAAAGCGTCGACATGCGTGGATCATCCCAGCCACTGACATGCTTTTCATCTACCAATTGCTTGAGCTTGCGCTTGCTAGTAATGGTGTAGTTAAGGTTAAGCCGGGCAAATTCATACTGACGCGGATGCGCCGGTACTGGCAGATTGGCGAGGAACCACTCGTACAATGGCCGATGGTCTTCGAACTCCAACGTACAGATGGAATGTGTGATGCCCTCAATGGCATCGGACTGCCCATGGGTGAAATCGTAGCTCGGGTAGATACACCACTTGTCGCCCGTCTGATGGTGATGCGCATGACGGATACGATAGAGAATCGGGTCACGCAGATTCATGTTCGGCGAACTCATGTCGATCCTGGCACGCAGCACCTTTTCGCCATCGGCATATTCACCAGCCCGCATACGAGCGAACAGGTCGAGATTTTCCACTACCGACCGGTCGCGGTAAGGGCTGTTACGTCCCGATTCAGTCAGCGTACCGCGATACTCTCGCGCCTCATCCGCAGACAAGTCGCAAACATAAGCCTTGCCGCTCTTAATCAGATGAACGGCCCACTCATGCAACTGATCGAAATAATTCGAGGCATAGCGTTCCTGCCCGGCCCATTTAAAGCCCAGCCATTCGACATCGCGCTTGATGGCATCGATGTATTCCTGATCCTCCTTGGCCGGGTTGGTATCGTCGAAGCGCAGATTACAATCGCCCCCAAACTCCTGGGCAAGCCCGAAGTTGAGACAAATCGACTTGGCATGGCCGATATGCAGATAACCGTTAGGCTCAGGTGGAAAACGCGTAACGACTTTCGAATGCTTACCCGACTCCAGGTCAGCCTGGACGATTGGGCGGAGGAAATTCGCAGCAGCGGGAGTCTGGGGCTTGCTCATAAGATCCTTGAGGGAAATGTCGACACCGGTCAGGGTAGGCCAGCCGGTACAAAGTGCTTATCATAACCAACACATTCAGCCCCTGACAGAGTAAAGCGCTTGCCCGGCGTGGCCTTCGGGCCGGCAGTACTGCCTGTATACCGTCTCTGTTGATCACCATACCAATCAAAACCAAGGAATCCTGATGATCAAGCTACATACTAACCATGGCATCATTACTATCAAACTTGATGAAGAAAAAGCGCCGGAAACCGCTACCAATTTCAAGGAGTACGTGAAAAACGGCCATTACGATGGCACTATTTTCCATCGTGTCATCGGCAACTTCATGATCCAAGGTGGCGGCTTCGACACCAATATGAAGCAGAAGCCGACCAGTGCACCAATCAAGAATGAAGCCAACAACGGCCTTTCCAACAAGATCGGCACTGTCGCTATGGCACGCACCATGGACCCGCATTCAGCTTCAGCGCAATTCTTCATCAATGTCGCCGACAACACCTTTCTCGATCACACTGCCCCGACTGCCCAGGGCTGGGGTTATGCTGTTTTTGGCGAAGTAGTGGAAGGTCTGGATGTGGTCGACCGCATCAAGAACGTGAAAACCTCGTCTCGCGCTGGGCATCAGGATGTGCCAGTGGATGATGTGGTCATCGAACGCGCCGAACTGCTGGCCGATTGATCCATGAGCATTCTGTTCATCTCCGACCTGCACCTCGAAGAAGGTCGCCCGGATATTACCCAGGCATTCCTGCGCTTTCTGGAAAAACGTGCCATTCACGCCGAAGCACTTTATATCCTTGGCGATTTTTTCGAAGTCTGGATCGGGGACGACGGAATGAACGAATACCATCACTCTATCGCCCGTGCTCTACGTCGTGTGGCCGACAGTGGTACCCAGATATTCCTGATGCATGGGAATCGCGATTTCATGCTGGGGCGACGTTTTTGCCGTGAAGCCGGCTGCACCCTGCTCAAAGGGCATTGTGTAATCAGAATTCAGGGCGAACCGGTTCTGCTGTTGCATGGCGACGAGCTTTGTACCCGCGATGAGGTCTATCAGCGCAAACGCAGGCAGATTCGTAATCCGCTCTCACTTTTTTTCATCAGGCGCCTGCCACTCTCGATCCGACGCAACATGGCACGCAAGATTCGCGAAGCCAGCCGCATGCATACACAGGAGGCGGCTCGCGAAATCATCGACGTCACCCCCGAAGCCGTGACGCAAACAATGCTTCGTCATGGCGTACGCGTCCTGATTCATGGGCATACCCATCGCCCCGCCATTCATGACCTGAAGATCGATGGCCAACCGGCACAACGTATCGTCCTGGGAGACTGGGACTGTCGAGGCTGGGCCCTTGAAGCCAATGAACGCGGCTGCAGACTGGCGCCTTTCTCGTTGCTGGAACGAGCTACCGAAACATAAAGCAGATAATCGTTGTCACGGGATCCAACCGATTGGTCTATTCCTGCTGCCGATACGGCAAGGCTTCCCATGCCGACGCGACATATTGTTGTATGCCTTCCTTCTCGTGCACCAGAAAATCCGCCACTGCCCGGCGCAAGCCGGGGTGTACGAGATAATGCCAGGATCGAGTGATAACCGGTTCGAAACCGCGGATCAGCTTGTGCTCACCCTGAGCGCCAGCATCGAACCGGCGAATACCCTGGACGATCGCATATTCGATGCCCTGATAGAAGCAGGTCTCGAAATGCAACCGGTCGAACTCAGCCAGGCACCCCCAATAACGTCCGTATAGACTTTCTCCATCGGTCAGACAGAATGCCATGGCCACCGAACGGCCTGACTGGCGCGCTATCACCACACGGATTGCTTCGGGCATGCGTTCGGCCAGCATACTGAAAAAATCACGGGTAAGATAAGGTGCCTGACCGCGAGCCTCGTAGGTGTTCGCATAACAGGCATACACAAAATCCCAGTCTGCCTCGCTCAGCTCGCCTCCAGCGCGCCAGTCGAACTCGATGCCCTGCCCCGCAACCTGCTCACGTTCCTTGCGCATCTGCTTACGCTTGCGCGACGCCAAGGCATCAAGGAAATCCTTAAAGTCCCGATATTCGCGGTTATGCCAGTGAAACTGGCAGCCGATCCGCTCCAGCCAGCCGGCGCGATCCAGGATCACTGCATCGGTGGCCGCTGCGGTGAAGTTTATGTGCAGGCTGGATATGCCCTGCTCCGCCAACGACCCCGTCAGCGTGTCAAGCAATTCGCCCACTGCTCCGCAATCACCCAGCAAACGTGCACCGGCTACCGGTGAGAACGGTATGCCACATAATAGTTTCGGATAGTAGGCAATTCCGGCCTGCTGGCAGGCGTCGGCCCAAGCCCAGTCGAATACGTATTCCCCATAGGAATGTCGCTTGCGATACAAAGGTAGTGCCGCTTGTAGCCGGCCCTGCGCATCAAACGACAGACGGTGCTCGGGACGCCAACCTGTCTTGCCGCCAACACAGCCACTTTCTTCCAGGGTCGACAGAAAGGCATGGCGAAGAAAAGGTTGGAATGACGGTAACAATGCATCCCAGCGTGCAGGCTCGATCTCGGCAAGCGAAAAAATCGTCTTGATAGGCATGGGTCCAAGTGTGCTGTTTTCCGTTACAGAAAAAAACCCTGCCAGCAGTCTGCATCAACGCTTACGCAGAATGACGCTACCTACCGAGTATCCGGCACCGAACGAGCTGAGAACGCCCAGGCTACCGCTCGGCAAATCATCCTGATGTAAGTGGAAGGCAATCACCGAGCCAGCGGAACTGGTATTGGCATAGGTATCGAGAATGACTGGCGCCTCATCTATCGAAGGATCGCGCCCCAACAACTTGCGTGTAATCAGTTGATTCATATTCAGGTTAGCCTGATGCAGCCAGAAACGCTTGATCGATTCAATCGGAATGGCATTTTCATGCAGATGTCCGCCGATCAATTCGGCCACCATCGGACAGACTTCCTTGAAGACCTTGCGCCCCTCCTGCATGAACAGTTTGTCCAGCGCGCCAATTCCTTCTTCACCACAACGATTGAGAAAACCGAAGTTGTTACGGATATTGTTTGAAAAACGCGTAACCAACTTGCTGCCAACTATTTCCCATTGATACGAAGAGCTGGCCAGGTCGGTCCGCTCAATGAGCATGGCCGTACAGGCGTCGCCGAAGATAAAATGGCTATCGCGGTCGCGAAAGTTGAGATGCCCCGTACAGATTTCCGGATCAATCAGCAAGATGGCCCGGGCCTGGCCAAGACGTACGCAATTGGCTGCCGTCTGCAAACCGAAAGTGGCCGACGAGCAAGCGACATTCATGTCGAAGCCAAAACCCTGGATTCCCAGCGCTGCCTGGACCTCGATGGCGATGGCAGGATAGGCGCGCTGCAAATTGGAACAGGCCACGATCACTCCATCGATATCCCTCGATGTTCGGCCAGCACGAGCCAGTGCGTCCTTGGCAGCCTTGACTGACATCTCACAAAGGATCGACCACTGTTCGTTATTACGCTCAGGAACCCTTGGCGTCATGCGTTCCGGGTCGAGAATGCCATCCTTGTCAGTCACGAAACGGCTCTTGATACCCGAAGCCTTTTCGATGAAGGCAGCGCTGGATTCGACCAGCGGCTGAATCTTCCCTTCCTCGATGGAGAGCACATGCTTGCGATTGTAGCACTCGACGAAAGTATTGAAGGAGGTAACCAGCTCTTCGTTGGAAATACTGTAAGGCGGGTGGTAAAGACCAGTACCACTGATAACGACATCGAACACTATAGTGCCTCTCTCAATATGTGGGCGAATGGTCCAGGTATAGAGCCCAGAACTTTTCTATTCTGCCTGAAATACCGGATTCTCCCCGTGTTGCGACATTCTCAAGCGATTGCCGGCCGTCTCCAAACAGCGTAAACGATGTTCACTTGTCGGTGGTTCCTTTCTCCGCATCCGGATTTCGTCCGAATTACCCTTGCCGCAGAAAAACAGAATGCTGCCTGGTAGCAATCTATCAATAGATGTTTTTTAAATATTATTTTTATATATCAACAAAATTACTCTTCAGGACAGAATTCTGGCATTCCCAGTGGGACTGGCGAACAATCGACGTTAAAATGGCAAATAAATGAATTAGCCGCTTTATCTTCCTATTGTGCACGCCTTATTCAGGCCACAAGAATGTGATTGGAATATGCTGTTGCGTCATTTTTCCCGAGCTCCCCATTTCTTAGCCTTTATATTTGCCTTGAGTGCTCCCCGTATCGAAGCGGCAGACGATCTGCAGCGAGTAGTACTGCAGTTAAGCAGCTTTCACAGCTTCCGTTTCGCCGGCTATTACGCCGCCCGTGAGAAAGGTTACTACTGGGAAGCTGGGTTGGATGTGGATATCCGCGAGGCAACGCCCGATATAAATCCGATTCGCCAGGTAGTCAACGGCTCGGCGCAGTATGGGGTTGGAGCTGCCAATCTACTGCTGGCTCGCTACGCCGGTCTGCAGGTAGTGGCACTGGCAGCAATCCAGCAGTATTCCCCTTTGGTGCTGATCGTTCGCCAGAATCAGGCGACGCCTCTGCCGCAAAACCTTGCAGGTAAACGCATATTGCTGGGCCCGAACAGCAATGAATTACTGGTTTACTTGCGACAACAGGGCGCCTCACTGGAAAGCATATTCAGCAGTACGGAAAATCCGGCCTCGCAGGAGTTGATCAATGGCCGCGCCGATGCCATTTCCGGCAATATTACCCAAGAGCCTTATTATCTGACCCAAGCCGGAGTGCCATTCCAACTCTATACTTCCCGCTCGGTCGGCATCGATTTTTACGGCGACAATCTTTTTACCAGTGAAGGCGAAATCGACCAGCATCCCGACCAGGTAGAAGCCTTCCGCGAAGCGACTCTGCGTGGTTGGCGCTATGCGATCAGACATCCTCAGGAGATCGCTGCGCTTATCAACGCCCATTATTCGCAGAAAAAATATCCGCTGGATTTCTACCAGTACCAGGCGGACCAGATGCGCACCCTGATACAACCGGAACTGGTTGAAATCGGCTATATGAATCCAGCTCGCTGGGAGTATATCGCCCAGGTCTATGCCTCTCTGGGCTTGATGCCTCAACACTTCGATCTTAAAGGCTTTCTCTACCAGAGCAACACTCCGATCATCGACCGGACATGGTTATCCATAGGGGCAGTGCTATTGCTGCTGGCTGCCCTCATAACTATCTATAGCTGGTATATCAATCGACGGCTAAGACAGGCGCTGCACTATAGCCAGCAAGCGGAACAAGCCCTGCGCATCAGTGAAGAACGCCTGCACTTGCTGGCCGATAATATTACCGAGGTACTCTGGACCCTGGATTTACAGGGTAAATGTACCTATATGAGCCCATCAGTGTTCAAACTACGCGGTTACAGCGCGGCTGAAACGATGCGCCAGAGCCTCGACGAAGCCTTGGTACCACAATCGACCACTACGGTTCGTCGGCAGTTACGCAAGATTCTCGGCAAGCTGCGCCATGGTAAAGATGTACCTGATTTACATACAGAGCTGGAACAGCCATGTCGGAATGGCTCCACGGTTTGGATCGAAGTAAAAGTCTCCGCCATGCGCAACCGCCACGGAGCTTATATCGGCCTGCTCGGTATGAGTCGTAACATCAGCAATCGTCGCCAGGCCGAGCAGAAAATCCGCCATATGGCTCAACATGATTCACTCACAGACTTACCGAATTGGGCGCTATTCAGCGAGCATCTGCAACAGGCGCTCGCTGTGGCACAACGCGAACAGCATGGCCTGGCGATCCTGTTCATCAATCTGAATCACTTCCGGCTGATCAACGACAACCATGGTCATGCTACAGGTGACCGGCTACTGCAAGATACGGCCAGACGCATCCAGGCTTGCCTGTACACCGTGGATACACTGGCAGCCAGAATTGGTGGCGACGAATTCGTGGTATTGCTGAGCAAGGTCAATGATCGTGCCGAGGCGTTAATGGTTGCGAAAAGAATCAGTCGTAGCCTGGGTATTCCCTTTCTGCTCGATGGCATGCAATTACAGATTTCTTGCCGTATCGGTATCGCCCTCTTCCCCGAGCATGGCCGAAGCGAGCGCGAATTGTGCAAGCATGCCGACCAAGCAATATATGCCAGGGAAAACCCTATGCACGATCAAGTGTGCATTTACGGCGAGCAGAAACTCGAGTTCGAGTGAACCGCTCGCTTATTTCAACCGAATCAGTTAGCCCGGGAAAGCGCCAGTTGGCGCAACTGCTGGATACGCTGCTGTTTATAGCTGATTGCAGCAATCGGAAGCGGAGCACTTTTACCGGTCTCGACCCAACTGCGCACGCGGCTGGCATCGGCGAAGCGGCTAGCCTTGCCCAACGACCCCATCAGAACCATGGCCATGGGCCGATTGCCGACCTCTGCCACCATCACCAGACAATGGCCAGCCGCATCGGTGAAACCGGTCTTGCTCAACTGGATGTGCCAGTCGGCATTGCGCACCAACGGGTTGGTATTGAAGAAGCTGAGGGCGTAATTCGGCGTACGGAAATAGGCATCGCCCTTGGGCGTAGTACTCATCTGGCGAATCAACGTGTATTGGCGTGCCGCCTTGAGCATGGTCACCAAGTCACGTGCGGTCGATACGTTTCGGGTAGACAAGCCGGTCGGTTCAGCAAAACGGGTATTGCGCAAGCCGAGCGCACGCGCTTTGGCATTCATCGCGGCAACGAACATGGTATGACCACCCGGATAATTGTGCGCCAAGGTCGAAGCAGCACGGTTCTCCGATGACATCAGTGCCAGGCGCAGCATCTCTCGCCGACTCAACAGACTCCCCACTCGAACCCGCGAAAATACGCCCTTGAGATCCTGAGTATCGCGAATAGTGACAGGAATTACCTCGTCCAGAGACTGACGAGCATCCAGCACTACCATAGCGGTCATCAGCTTGGTGATCGATGCGATCGGTACGATCGTATCGGGAAAACTGGCAAACACTTCCTTACCGCTATTCAGATCTACCACCAGTGCACTAGTCGAAGCCAACTCCAACTGTTTGGCCTGGACTGTCACCTTGGGCTGGGCAGCATATACGCTGGATACTGGCAAAATAGCGGTGCTGAGAAAAAAGAGGCTGCAGGCAGAAAAAAAAGTTCTGGCTCTCATGTAGTGGGCTCGGCAGGCAGGGAGGGGGAAAAGCAGTGCAACAAGCATTCTAATCCAAGGAGCAAAAATAAACCTTTCGTCTCGATCTCAATCTGAACTGTTTCTCAACAAATCTCCCTGCCCGCGAAAAATGAGACGAACGTCTCCTTAGCTATACCCAGCCTGCCAAGACGGCTTGACCAACCTTGGTCGTTGAGTCACGGCAAATCGATGCGTATCGTTCCAAGGCCTCCATCATCAATAAGTTCACTCCATGAGTAGTTCCATGTCGTCTCCTATCGCTGTATCCAGCAACTTGCCACCGGTCCTGTCCGGCCCCTTACTGCGACGCCTCGAAGCATCGCGTCTGGTGCTATGGCTGGTGGGATCGAGGCAGTTGCGGGCAACACTACAGCTTATTTATGAAGATTCTGAATCGGGTTCGACCGAACTGAACCTGCCGCTCGATGCAAGCTGTTGTCGATATATCCCCATCGGCCAGCATGCCTGGGTGCATCTGATCGAAATCAGCCTGGAAAGCAAGCTGCCAACCAACGTATATATCCATTACGACCTGCTTATCGAAGGCGCTGGCTCCATCGCAGACTGGGCACCACACTTGCTCTATCCCGGCCAAAGCAAGCCAAGCTTCGTCCGCCGCGACCGACATGATCATCTGCTGCATGGTTCCTGCCGCAAACCGCACTGCCCCAGCAAAGACGGCCTAGGCCAGGTCGATGCGCTACTCGGCAGTACCCTTGATCGCCCACAGGACCGTCCGGCGCTGCTGATACTGAGCGGCGACCAGATCTATGCCGATGATGTGGCCGGCCCTTTGCTGGTGGCAATCCACCGCCTGATCGAATGCCTGGGCCTATATGGGGAAACCCTTGAAGGCGCCGAGGTGGACAGCAGTGATGCGCTCTACGTTCACCCCAAGACTTACTACCGGCGCGAAGAACTTCTGCCGGACTACACGGCCAACGAAGAATTGCGCGAACGTTTCTTCGGGGGCGTGAGAAAACCCATTTTTACTACTGCCAGTGCAGCCAACCACTTGATTACCCTGGCCGAAATCATGGCCATGTATCTATTGGTCTGGTCACCAACACCCTGGCGATTGATCGAACCGATAATACCTGCCAACCTGCCGCAGGAGAAACTCGAACATTATCGAAGCCAGGAAACAATCATTCGCAGCTTTGCTCATGACCTGCCGCAAGCGGCACGCGCCATGGCGCAAATTCCTTGCCTGATGATCTTCGATGACCATGATGTCACCGACGATTGGAACCTCTCCGCCCGCTGGGAAGACAACGTCTATAACCATCCTTTTTCACGCCGCATTGTCGGCAATGCCTTGCTTGCCTACCTGCTCTGCCAAGGCTGGGGCAATGCCCCGGAATATTTCGGCGAACTACTGGAACATACCCAGGCACTGCTTGCCCATCGGGACGCGCGGCAGTATCTACCGCTGGCATCGCACGATCGGATAATTGATCGCTTACTGGCCTTCAAACACTGGCATTACCGCATTGCAGGCCAACCATCGCTCATCGTGCTGGATACCCGTACGCGCCGCTGGCACCACGAACGGCAACGAATCCAACCATCCGGCCTGCTGGACTGGGAAGCCCTGTGCGAACTGCAAACAGAATTGATCGACGAGAAATCGGTAGTGATCGTTTCCCCAGCGCCAATGTTTGGCGTCAAGCTGATCGAGGCAGTGCAACGCATCTTTACCTGGGCCGGCCATCCGCTAATGGTAGATGCCGAGAACTGGATGGCTCACCGTGGCGCTGCCCAGGTAATGCTCAATATCTTTCGTCATTCGCGTACCCCGGCAAATTACGTGATCCTCTCCGGCGATGTGCACTACTCGTTCACCTACGAGATACTGATTCGCCACCGCGATGCTGGCCCGCGTATCTGGCAGATCACCAGCAGCGGTATCAAGAACCAGTTTCCCGAAAACCTGCTGAACTGGTTCGACCGCCTGAACCGCTGGCTCTATTCGCCTCGTTCACCGCTCAACATCTTCACTAAACGTCGCCGTATGCAGGTCACTCCACGCATTCCCAGCCGCAGCAAACACGGCGAACGCCTGTGGAACAGCGCCGGAATCGGTCAGGTCTATCTCGACGAACAGGGTCGACCGACACAAATTCGACAATTGAATGCCGACGGCTCGGAACCGACCTCCTTCGAACATCTACAGCGTGTGTCCAATCAGCGTGACGAACAGCTTCAGGAAAACCTGCCACTCTCGCAACCGAGGGCGCGCAAGTGCAAATGATCAACGCATAAACGAACCCATGATTCATGGCACCCACAGGTAACAGCAAGGTCATAGCTTCTCTAGACAGATAAACGACAGCCTTGAAGGGAGCCACTATGTCGACCCCGCAACCCAATGCCGTTTCCACCACCCGGCAAATGACGCCGGAAGAAGCCCAGGAATTTGCCGATCAGGTTTTCGATGTCGCGCGCAACGGCGATGCGTCAATGCTGGTCCGGCTATTGGACAATGACTTGCCACCCAATCTGCGCAACCACAAGGGCGATACCTTACTTATCCTGGCCAGCTACCATGGCCATCTGGATGCCAGCCGAGTACTGCTCGAACATGGCGCCGATCCGGATATCTGCAACGACAACGGCCATACTGCCCTGGCCGGCAGCGGTTTCAAGGGTAACCTGGCCATGGCCAAGCTATTGCTGAGCCATGGCGCCAATGTTGAAGCCAAATCACCCGATGGCAAGACAGCCTTGATGATGGCCGCCATGTTCGACCGGACTGATATCGTGGCCCTGCTGCTACAGCATGGCGCCAACCCCCAAGTCCGCGACGCCAAGGGTATAACCGCCTTCGCCGCCGCGCAGGCGATGGGTGCCAAAAACACATCGGCACAATTGGCAGCACTCATGCAGTGCGATGGCTAGGTGTTTGATTCCAGGCTTTGATGATGCACTCTTCTACCCGACCGGTCGTGCATCGAAAAAGGTGCGATGACAACACACAAAGGTTTCGGCGAAGCTTGCATATACATTTCATCAAGGCGAGCGTCCCCCATACCAAGACGTTCATTCAAGGAAGCAGACCATGCGCAAACTCATCGCCCTGACCGCTCTTGTCCTGCTGGGCAGTAATATGGCCAACGCCAGCGACGATGAGCAAATCCAAAAAATCCAGGAGAAAGTTCAAGGTCGCCTGCAAAAACAGGTAGATGCAATGGATACCAATAAAGATGGCGCCATCTCGAAACAGGAATACCTCACCCACGCAGAGAAGCAGTTCAATCGCATGGACAAGGATGGCGACGGCAAGATCACTCAGACAGAGCGCGGAAAAGCCTTCGATCATGTCAAACAGCTTCGCAGCGAATAGCTTTCTGCGATGACTGCAACGGGCATCGGCAAATAACGAAAGTCTGACCTCATATAGCGAATAACAGGCAGGCTTTCGCTCTGCTGGCAAAGCACTATGCGCCGATCCCGGTGTTCGTCATGCCCTGTAAATAGTTGATGGCAGAACAGCAACAATGGCCAGGGCAAGAAGCTATTCGGCCACCTTGAACACATGCTTCAGATAAGCGAGGAAATTCTCGTCGCGACACTGGGTCTTACCCGGCGAGTCGGAAATCTTCGCCACTGGCTGGCCGTTGCAGGCCGTCATCTTGATCACCATGTTCATCGGCTCGATCCCCGGGATATCGCACGTCAGGTTAGTGCCGATCCCAAAGCTGATATCGATCTGTCCCCGTAATGCACGATAGATAGCCAGCGCGCCGGGCAGATCCAGCCCATCGGAAAACACCAGCGTCTTGGTTCTCGGATCAATACCCAGCGACTCGTAGTGCGCAATGGCTTTATGCGCCCACACCAGCGGATCCCCCGAATCGTGGCGCAAGCCATCGAAAAGCTTGGCAAAGTAAAGATCGAAATCGCGCAGGAAAGCGTCCATGGTAATGCAATCGGTCAAGGCAATCCCCAAGAGGCCACGGTATTCGCGAACCCAGCAATCCAAGGCAGCGCTCTGGCTGTCGATCAACCGGGAGCCTAGCTGCTGGTGTGCCATCAGCCACTCATGAGCCATGGTACCCATAGGTTTGAGCTGATACTCCCGCGCCAGATGCAAGTTGCTGGTCCCGACGAAACGACCGGGGAAATCGTGGACCAGGATATCGACTACTTCGGCATGCACACCGTAGGAAAAACGCCGGCGTGTACCGAAATCAGCCAGTTTGAAACCATCCAACTCCTCGGCGGAAGCCTCCTGCACAAGCCATTCCAGCTTGTAGTAAAGCCGTTCGCGAACCTGCTCCAGAGTCGCCAAGCCGTAGCGCTGACGATTGCGCACTTCGCTGATAATGGCCAGTAACGGCACCTCGAAGAGAATCACATGCAGCCAGGGCCCACGCAGACGGATGAATAACCGATCATCCTCGATACCCACATGCAGGTAAGCAAGATCGAAGCGAAACAAGCCGAGAAAACGCAGGAAATCCGGCTTCAAGCAAGAAATCCGTTCGAGAAAGGCCAACTGATCGCTGCTGATGGCCATTTCACTCAATAGCTCCAACTGCTGGCGAATCTCGCTGAAATAAGGCCGCAGATCCTCATCGTTGCGAGAGTGAAATTCCCACTCGACTTCGGCATTCGGATAATTGTGCAGAACGGCCTGCATCATGGTGAGCTTATAAAAATCGGTATCCAGCAGATTTTGCACGATTCTTGCCGTGAATGGACTTTCGCTCATGTTCAACTCCTTGCAGGGTCGACCCTGGCATGGATTGTGATGCGAATTCGAGCAGCATTGTTCCGGCGCAATCCGTAGTAATAAGCACCAAGCGCATAGAAATCTATGCAAAAAAAATGCAGGATAATGCGCATAAGTTATTAAATATATTCCGGAGCCTTGCATGAACTCGCTCATGAATCTTTCATTGCTGAGCCGGTACGCGTTCTTTGCCTTCTGCGTGCTGTTCACCTTGGTCACACTGCCTTTTTGGGAACACGAATGGCTGCGACCGTTCACCCTCGTCACCGCCGCTCTGAGCCTGCTTGGTATCGCCGACATTGTGCAAAAACGCTATTCAGTACGCCGCAATTACCCGGTGCTCGGCAATCTGCGCTATCTCATCGAAAGTATTCGTCCGGAAATCCGCCAGTACCTGATCGAAGGGGACAATGACCGACTACCTTTTTCGCGCACCCAACGTCTGTTGATCTACGCACGTGCACAGAACAGGGGCGCGGATAAACCTTTCGGTACATTGGTAGATGTGTACGAGGATGGCTTCGAATTCATCGGGCACTCCATGCGTCCGGCGCCATTGGCCAGCCCCGACAGTTTCCGTGTCGACATTGGCGGACCGCAATGCACCCAGCCCTATTCCGCCTCGCTGTTCAACATCTCGGCGATGAGTTTCGGCGCTCTTAGCGCCAATGCCGTACGCGCCTTGAACAAGGGTGCCAAGCTTGGCAATTTCTATCATGACAGCGGAGAAGGCGGCATCAGCAGCTATCATCGCGAGCATGATGGCGACCTGGTCTGGGAAATCGGCAGCGGCTATTTTGGCTGTCGCACCAGCGACGGCCGTTTCGACCCCGAACGCTTCGCCGCCCAGGCCAAGTTACCGCAAGTACGGATGATCGAAATCAAGCTCAGTCAAGGCGCCAAACCGGGCCACGGCGGTATTCTGCCGAAGGACAAGATTACCGAAGAAATCTCCATCACTCGCGGCGTGATCATGACCGAGGATTGCGTCTCGCCAGCTCGCCACAGTGCTTTTTCCACACCGATCGAACTGATGCAGTTCATCGCCCAGCTACGCGAGCTGTCCGGCGGCAAACCGGTCGGCTTCAAATTCTGCCTGGGTCATCTCTGGGAATTCATGAGCATCGTCAAAGCCATGCTGGAAACGGGCATCCTGCCCGATTTCATCGTGGTTGACGGCAAGGAAGGTGGCACCGGTGCAGCCCCTCTGGAGTTCGCGGACCATATCGGTGTTCCCATGCGCGAAGCGCTGCTGTTTGTACATAACACCCTGGTTGGCACCAACCTGCGCGACAAGATCAAGATCGGCACCAGCGGCAAGATTGTCAGCGCCTTCGACATCCTCAGCGTACTGGCCATCGGTGCCGACTGGGCCAACTCGGCGCGCGGTTTCATGTTCGCGCTCGGCTGCATCCAGTCACAATCCTGCCAGACCAATCGCTGCCCCACTGGCATCGCCACCCAAGACCCGCTGCGCCAAAGGGCTGTAGTGGTCGAAGACAAAGCCCAGCAAGTCTACAATTTCCACCGCAACACTCTCGCCGCACTGGCCGAAATGCTCGCCGCCGCCGGTCTTCGACATCCTTCGGAGCTGGATCCCAAGCATCTGGTGCGGCGCGTTTCCGCAACGGAAATCAAACTCTTCTCCCAGCAGCATATCTTCCTCAAGCCAGGGGAACTGCTGGTCAGCCAGGATGGCGACCGCCTGCACCTGCACGCCCGCATGTGGAAAATGGCCAGGGCCGATAGCTTTGATGCGAAAGTCGATTGAATGGCACGCTCTCAGCAATTCTCATTTTGATCGTTTTTACGCACCTTCCCGGCTGGAATACGCTCTTTAGCCTCACTATCAAGCTGATCGTTTTTGTTTTAGCGTGGAAACGATCGGTATTTTTTGGGTTTTCACAGAGCTAAAAGCGGCGCCAATGTCCCCTTTCAGAAGGCCGAGTGCAAGCACCATGGAAGGAGCGACCCTAGAGCCTGGGTGTTGCCTTTGGCAGCCTCGACAATAAAAGGCCGCTGCGCATCGGGCACTACCTGAAACCAGGCTTCACTACGATAAAGACGGACATACCGCTGATGGTCACTGTAATTTACATCCAGTGCGCTATCGGGAGCCGCATGAATCAGCGAGCCGTCCTCCAGATGCCATTGCCGCTGTTCAGCAATCGCTGTGCGGTAGTCCGCCAGCCAGGCTGGGTCGTAACACCAGCTTAATCCCAGGCCAAGCAATAGCATGGCGGCCATGCTACGAAGCAGCCAGGTTTGCTTTCGGCGGGCTTTAGCCATTGGCTGTTCTGACTGGTTTTTGGGGGATACAGAGATCTCGGTAATAGCGGCTCGACTGGCTGCCAGGCTCTCTGCCACCGGGTCGAGTCGCCGCCAGACCTCTCCGGCCCGTTGCTAGGCCAGCTGTTGCGGCTCACCTTGTTCCAGCCAGGCAGCAAAACGTGCCCGATCTCAAGGCCTTGACCATTTGCGCAACCACCGTGCTTTTGGAGATGTTCAGACGCTCGGCGATTTGCGCATGGCTCAGGCCATCGACCCGGCACAGGATGAAGATTTCTCGACAACGGGGTGGCAGGCTGTCAACGACATGTAATAGGTGTTCAAGCTCATCACGCGACTGCACTTCCCATGCTGGGTCCACTCCTTGCGCCGGTATTTGGGCAACCAGCTCGTCCTCCAGTTGCACTTCGATATCCATGCCTTGATGCCGTTGATGGTCTGTACCCAGGTTGGTGGCAATACGAAACAGATAGGCGCGAGGATTGACGACATTCTGTTCTGGCGTATGCCTGGCCAGACGCAGCCAGGTTTCCTGAGCCAGGTCCTCGGCCAGACTCGGGCTGCCGAAGCGGTGGCGAAGGTAGCCGAGCAAAGCATCACGATGCTCGATGAAGGCGGACAGCAGACGTTCGCGCTCCGTAGACATGAACTGGCGTTCCTCGCACTTCCCAACCCACCGACATGGGGTCCAGCGGCAGACTTTAGTATTTTTGAGAGCTATTCTCAATATCCATGCAAATAAGGAAGTTCCAATAGGGGTCTGACAAAGGTCGACTCGATTACCGAATTTGGTGTCGCCAACACACAGAACTCCAATTTGGGGCTCGGTTCTTGCCAGCCACCAAGCTCCTATTTGCTGGAATTGTCTACGGTGGATCACGCTAAAACTGCATGACAAGCACGTCATGATTCGCAGAAGGGAAGCAGACTAAAGGAGCAGGCCATGTGAAAAAGTCACAAAACTACCGCTTGCAAGAACTATCTGCAGATAAGTCTTGCAGAAGTTATCTGCTCAAGAGCGGTTAAGATTCTTGAGAATAGTCTGATGCACTTTCAGGCAACTCTGTAACTCTTCTTCATCGATGCCAGAGATGAGATCTTGATGCATTTGCGAAGAAATGGCTTCTATTTGACGAATCAAGGGCTCTGCCTTGTCAGTCAACACGATTTTTTTCGCCCGGCGATCCTCCGGAACCATCAGGCGCTTCACAAAACCCTGATTTTCCAGGCTATCCAGGAGTCGTGCCAAGGTAGGCCCTTCCACACCCACGCTTTGCGCCAGTTCTCGTTGCGTAGGCGCCTCAGGTATACGCGAAATGTGCAGAAGCACGACCCAGCGCGCTTGAGATAAACCAAGATGCGCCAGCCGCCGATCCAGCTCGGCTCTCCAAGAGCGAGCCAGCAGGGTTAGCAACATTCCAAATCTGACAGGAGGGGCTTCTGGTGGCATTACTACACACATTCCATGCAGGCTTATTATTAGGCCGCTAATCATAAGGCCTATTGCTACAAAAAGCACATTCAACTAAAGCAGAAAATCATATTTTAATGGTTATTCACCAAATTCAGCCAGTAATGCAGCTCTCACGCAATGTAACACACCAATTGGCACCTCCTTTCCCAATTGCTCTGCTACTACGGCTGAGGAGGGCAATTCTCCTTCACCATCCAAAAAAGCATCCTGGATGGTACCCAATAAATCTTCCGGTACATCCACCGCTTGCTCGAGAGAAAGCTGCCGGCGCCCAATCGCTTCGGCCAGCAAGCTATAAATATTTTTTTCCGTACAGCCTAATCGATTGGCGATCTGCGCAGGCGTCATCCCAGCGCACGCCAAGCTGATCAGTTCATGTCGAAGATCGGCAGCAGGCTTTTGTATTGAAGAATTGCCTTGTAGAACTGCCAGAAACGACTCGCCGTAACGCTCTAATTTACGTCCACCAACACCATTGATTCGCGCCATTTCCTGCAGGTTGCTTGGTTTACTGCGCAACATTTGCAGGAGTGTCGCATCGGGAAAAATGACATAGGGCGGCACGCCATGTTCTTCTGCAAGCTTGCGACGTAACGAACGCAACACTTCCCATTGTTGCCTTTCTTCAGTGCGGACCAATTGGCTGGCGGCACTGGCCGACGGCTTTTTCGGCAAGGTGGAGCCAATATCACGACGTAACTGCAAAGATACCTCGCCACGCAATAGTGGCCGGCAACTCTCGGAAAGTCGCAAGCCCCCATAGCCATCCAGATCGATATCAACCAGACCGCGTGCGATCAACTGTCGAAACAATGAACGCCATTCGCCTTCGGAATGCTGCTTGCCAAGCCCGAATACGGATAAGTGGTGGTGCCCAAGCCCTTTCACTTTATCGTTTGCGCGCCCTAATAAGATATCCACTAGATGGCCGACGCCATACCGCTGCCCACTGCGATAAATCGTCGACAGCGCCAGACGAGCAGCCTCTGTAGCATTCCAGGTTTCCACCCCATCGACACAAATATCGCAATGCCCACAAGGTTGCGGCAGATCCTCATCGAAATAGGCCAGGAGTGCCTGTCGCCGACAACGCGTCTCCTCGCATAGAGCCAGCATGGCTTCCAGTTTGTGCTGTTCGACCCGTTTGTGCCGCTCGTCGCCTTCTGAATTTGCCAGCATTTGTTTGAGAAAAATCATGTCTTGCAGACCGTATGCCATCCAGGCATCGGATGGCAGTCCATCACGCCCCGCCCTGCCCGTTTCCTGATAGTAGGCTTCTAGCGATTTCGGCAGATCAAGATGAGCGACAAAGCGCACATTGGGTTTGTCGATCCCCATGCCAAAGGCAATAGTTGCGACCATGACCAACCCTTCCTCGTTGAGGAAACGTTTCTGGTTGGCGGCACGTAGCTCACTAGGCAACCCCGCATGGTAAGGCAGAGCAGGAAAGCCCTGCTGACTCAAGAAGCCAGCTATTTCTTCAACTTTCTTGCGTGACAGGCAGTAGACAATACCGGCATCACCTTTATGCTCGGCAAGAAAACTCAGCAACTGTTTACGAGGCTGATCTTTCGGCACGATGCGATAAAAAATATTTGGCCGATCGAAACTCGACAGAAAACACCCTGCATTCTCCAACTGCAGACGTACAGCGATTTCTTCACGAGTACGTTTATCTGCAGTAGCGGTCAATGCTATGCGTGGAACAAGGGGAAACAGCTCGGCAAGTTGTCCTAGCTGCAGATATTCAGGCCGGAAATCATGTCCCCATTGCGACACACAATGAGCTTCATCAATAGCGAACAGAGCAATGGGCAGCTTTTGCAAAAAGGCCAGCATCCGAGGTTGAACCAAACGCTCGGGAGCGAGATATAAAAGCTTTATTTCGCCACGCTTGAGCCTTTCGGCAATGTTTCTCTGCTCGTCCGGGCCTAGCGTTGAATTAAGCGCTACAGAGGAAACACCCAGTTCATCAAGGGTAGCGACTTGATCGTCCATCAACGCAATCAGTGGTGAAACCACAACGGCCAAACCATCGCGCAACAGAGCCGGCACCTGGTAGCACAAGGACTTGCCGCCACCAGTGGGCATGAGTACAAGCGCATCGCTGCCAGCCGCTACGCATTCGATGACCGCGGCTTGGTTACCACGAAACGAGTCATAACCGAAAATATCCTTGAGGATGTGATGTGCCTGGTCAAGCATGCCTATCTCTGATAGCGGAGGCCTGGAGTGTATCGACATTCCATTGCCGCGGTAACGAAACGTCGAGCGATTCAAGTATACGTGAGAGTGTTGAACACACTGTAACGCCACCAGCCAAAGCATAATGAAAATAAATTCCCTTTGATCCAGGGCTTGAAAAGCTTCCGGAACCTCAAGGCTTGACGAAACTCTACTCTACGCACAGGTAGCCTGAGCCAAGCAGCTCGTCTAAAATCGATACCTTTAAATCCCAAGGTAACCTCTGATGTCTTTTGCCGAGCAACTGGCCCGTCTGCAAGTTTTCCTAGATGCCGATGATCTGCACGAGGAAGCCTTGGATTTCATAGCCGCTCACGGTTATTTGACCGCGCTGTGTATTTGTCCAGAACAGGTGCCGGAGGAAGAATGGCTCGATGCGCTATTTGCCGAACCTCCGCAGTACATCGACACAACAGAGCAAAACGCAATAGAAGCGACGCTCGCCCAGCTTAAAGCCCACATTGCTCGCCAACTGGCCAGTGACGAGAATATGGAATTGCCATGTGAGCTAGACTTGGGAAAAGATCCAGACGAATCCGAACTACGTGGCTGGTGTATCGGATTTATGGAAGGTGTCTTCTTGCGAGAGGCGATCTGGTTCGAAGAAGCGGAAGAAGAAGTCAGCGAACTGTTACTACCTATAATGGTCGGGTCTGGATTATTCGACGAACAGCCTGAGTTTTCCGATATTGCCCAAGATCAGGATCTGGTTCATGAAATGATTACTCAAATCCCAGAGTTGCTGACGGCTCTTTACCTCATTTGCCATGCTCCTGAGGAAAAGCCGGCACTTCTCAAGCCTAAACGTCACTGATTGCCACTAACCATGCCTACGGCAACCAGAGAAATCCCTTTGTACCGCAACCCGCTGGTCCGCTACTTTTTTTTGTTTTTGGGCTGGCTGAGCGTTGCGCTTGGCGTGGTCGGCATATTTTTGCCTCTGCTGCCAACTACCCCTTTCCTGCTGCTTGCAGCGGCCTGTTTCGCCCGCAGCTCACAACGCTTCTATGACTGGTTGGTAGGGCATCCACGTCTTGGACCCTGGTTTCGCGGCTATCTGGATGGATCGGGTATTCCGCTGAAAGGAAAAATCTATAGCATCGGCTTCATGTGGCTAAGCATCAGCATATCTTTCTGGCTAGTAACTTTGACTTGGGCTCGCATCGGCATGCTGACTAGTGCAGTGCTGGTCAGCATATACATTCTCAGGCAGAAAACCCTGCAAATTTGATCCGATCAGAGAGCAATCAATACGAAAACCTACTAATCCAACTGTAACTTATGGTGGTACTGCTATTGCTTCCACTGCTTTTCAAGCCACTGCAGGTCCTCGGGGCGCGTTATCTTAAGGTTATCTGCTCGCCCCTCAATCAAACGCGGAGCATATCCAGCCCACTCCAACGCCGATGCTTCATCGGTAATGGAAACCCCAGCACTCAAGGCAGAACTCAGGGCGCTTTGCAGCATCCCGAGACGAAACATTTGTGGCGTGTAGGCTTGCCAGATGACCGAACGATCCACCGTTGCCTCCACTCGACCATCAACCCTGGAGCGTTTCAAGGTATCCCGTGCAGGCACAGCTAGAAGGCCACCGACCGGATCATCAGTCAATTCCTGCAGCAAACGATCAAGATCGCTACGCATCAGATTTGGCCTGGCAGCATCGTGGACCAGCACCCAGTCGCTCATACGCGCCCCATAGGTTTCCAGCGCCAGCAAGGCATTCAGAACCGAGTCGGCACGTTCCTGACCACCTGCGACACGATGAATGCGAGGGTTCCGGCTACTGGACAGTTTTCCCCAGTAAGGATCATCCGAAGCCAGGCTGATCACCAGAGCCTGCAGACCTGGATGGTCGAGGAAGCAGTCAAGCGTATGTTCAAGAATCGTCCGCCCGCCCAACAGCAGATATTGCTTGGGACGGTCGGCATGCATACGGCTGCCAATACCAGCTGCAGGTATCACAACCCAAAAAGTTTGATTGGTCACGGTTCATTCAGCCAATTCGTACAGGGTTTCCCCCTGCTTGACCATGCCGAGTTCGTGACGAGCGCGCTCTTCGACGGTTTCCATACCCTGTTTCAATTCCATCACTTCGGCCTGAAGAAGACGGTTACGCTCGAGTAAACGCTCGTTTTCATCATGCTGATCGGAAATCTGTTTTTTGAGTTCAGCTATCTGGGCCAGACTGCCTTCACCTACCCAGAGGCGATATTGCAAGCCACCCAACAACAAAACGAGCAAAAGAAAAAGCCAGTAATGAGCTTTGAACATTTCAAGCTTCCATGAAAAAGGCAGCCTACGGGCTGGTGAACATTGCGTCATTCGCTATGCTCATACAAGCCTCGCAGCCGCCCTTTTGTCACATCCGCTTAGCCGCGAAACTCGGCACGTCCTTTATAGGGAGCTTTCGCACCAAGTTGTTCTTCGATACGTAGCAGCTGGTTATATTTCGAAATACGATCCGAACGACTCAGAGAACCAGTTTTAATCTGGCCAGCAGCGGTTCCGACCGCAAGATCAGCGATGGTCGAATCTTCGGTTTCACCGGAGCGATGCGAGATCACAGCCGTATAACCAGCGGCCTTGGCCATTTGAATGGCTTCCAAGGTCTCAGTCAACGAACCGATCTGATTGAATTTGATCAGAATGGAATTACCGATGCCTTTGTCGATACCTTCCTTGAGGATCTTGGTATTGGTTACGAACAAGTCATCGCCGACCAGTTGAATCTTGGTACCTATTTTATCAGTCAGGCCTTTCCAACCAGTCCAGTCGGACTCATCCATGCCATCTTCGATAGAAATGATCGGGTAGCGCTGAGTCAGACCCGCCAGGTAGTCGGCAAAACCTGCAGCGTCGAAGGTCTTGCCTTCACCAGCGAGGTTGTACTGACCTTTTTCGAAAAACTCACTGGAAGCGCAATCCAGAGCCAGAGTTACATCGGTACCCAGCTTGTAACCAGCCTTCTCGACAGCTTCTGCAATAGCGCTCAAAGCATCTTCGTTGGAAGTCAGGTTTGGGGCAAAACCGCCTTCGTCACCAACGGCAGTATTCAGACCACGGCCTTTGAGCACAGCTTTCAAATGATGGAAGATTTCAGCACCCATCCGCAGCGCTTCGGCAAAATTTTTCGCACCGACCGGCTGAATCATGAACTCTTGAATGTCGATGTTGTTGTCAGCGTGTTCACCGCCGTTGATGATATTCATCATCGGTACCGGCATGGAGTATTGGCCAGGAGTGCCGTTCAGTTCAGCGATATAGGCATAGAGCGGTATATTCTTGGCCTTGGCTGCAGCCTTGGCCGCAGCCAGGGAAACGGCAAGAATTGCATTGGCTCCAAGCTTGGATTTGTTCTCGGTACCATCCAGCTCGATCATGGCGTGATCGAGGCCTTTCTGATCGGTTGCATCTTTGCCCAGCAACAGATCACGGATCGGACCATTGATGTTGGCTACCGCTTTCAACACACCTTTGCCCAGATAGCGGCTTTTATCGCCGTCACGCAATTCCAGTGCTTCACGAGAGCCGGTAGAGGCACCGGAAGGCGCACATGCACTACCGACAACACCATTGTCCAGGATGACATCGGCTTCTACAGTGGGATTTCCGCGAGAATCCAAAACTTCGCGACCTTTGATCTCAACGATTTTTGCTATTGTCATTGTCATTCACTCTCCATTAAGGGCTCGAGCGGCACGCCTCAAGCGGTTTCAATAGGCGGAAAACTTTTGACCAGATCGTCCAGTTGCTTGATCTGGCAAAGGAAAGGCTCAAGCTTGTCCAGCGGCAAGGCACAAGGACCATCGCACTTGGCGCTGTTCGGATCAGGATGTGCTTCCAGAAAAAGACCGGCCAACCCTTGGCTCATACCTGCCTTGGCAAGATCGGTTACCTGGGCACGACGACCACCCGCGGAGTCGGTACGGCCACCTGGCATTTGCAGAGCATGCGTAACATCGAAGAAAACCGGATAGCCCAGCTGTTTCATGACACCGAAGCCCAGCATATCAACCACCAGATTGTTGTAGCCGAAGGATGATCCACGTTCGCAGAGAATCAGTTGTTCATTACCCGCTTCCTCACACTTACGCAGGATATGTTGCATTTCTTGCGGAGCAAGAAACTGGGCTTTCTTTATATTGATCACCGCCCCTGTTTTAGCCATGGCTACCACTAGATCAGTCTGGCGGGACAGAAAGGCTGGAAGCTGGATGATATCGCAGACCTCTGCCACCGGAGCGGCCTGATAAGGCTCGTGAACATCAGTGATGACCGGAACGGCGAATGTCCTTTTTATCTCTTCGAAGATTTTCAAGCCTTCATCCAGACCCGGACCACGAAAAGAGGCTATGGACGAGCGATTAGCCTTGTCGAAGCTGGCTTTGAACACATAAGGAATACCGAGTTTTTCGGTAACTTTTACGTAATACTCACAAGCTTTAAGGGCCAGATCGCGAGATTCCAGTACATTGATGCCACCGAAGAGCGCAAAAGGTCTGTCGTTGGCCAGTTCAATGCTGCCGACACGAATGATTTTATTAATCATGCCTTGCCCTCTTTCCGAGCCAGAGCAGCATCGACGAAACCACTGAATAAAGGATGTCCGTCACGGGGAGTGGAAGTGAACTCTGGATGGAACTGGCAGGCTACGAACCAGGGATGATCTGGCGCTTCGATCATCTCGACAAGAGCACCGTCCTCCGAACGACCAGTGATTTTCAGACCGGCTTCCTGCAGCTTCGGCAACAGGTTGTTGTTTACCTCATAGCGATGGCGATGGCGCTCGACGATTCGCTCTTTGCCATAGCACTCGAAAGCCTTCGAACCGCTCTCCAACAGGCATTCTTGCGCACCCAGGCGCATGGTTCCCCCCAGATCGGAGGTCTCGCTACGGATTTCAGTATTACCAGAGGCATCGGCCCATTCGGTGATCAAGCCAACGACAGGATGACTACTGTCTCGGTCGAATTCGGTGGAGTTGGCGCTGGTCCAGCCCAAAACGTTTCTGGCGTACTCAATCACCGCGACCTGCATACCAAGACAGATTCCCAGATAAGGGATCTTGTTTTCACGCGCATATCTGACTGCAGCGATCTTACCTTCCACGCCGCGCAACCCGAAGCCGCCAGGCACCAGAATGGCATCGACATCACCCAGAAGGCCTGCCCCCTGATTCTCGATATCCTCGGAATCGATATATCGCAGGTTCACTTTCGTTCGGCTCTGAATACCAGCATGCCCCACAGCCTCTATCAAAGATTTATAGGCATCGAGGAGTTCCATGTACTTGCCAACCATGGCAATGGTTACCTCTCGCTCCGGATGCAACTTGGCATCCACCACCCGATCCCATTCGGAAAGATCGGCACTGGCACAGTCCAGCCCGAAACGTTCCACCACAAAATCATCCAAACCCTGAGCATGCAAGATAGCAGGAATTTTATAGATAGTATCAACATCCGGCAGACTAATCACTGCTCGCTCCTCCACATTAGTGAAGAGCGCGATCTTGCGTCGCGAGGACAGATCGATAGCATGATCGGAGCGGCAAACCAGCACATCGGGCTGCAAGCCGATAGAGCGCAACTCCTTCACGGAATGCTGGGTCGGCTTAGTCTTGGTTTCACCAGCAGTGGCGATATAAGGTACTAAGGTGAGATGCATCAGCATTGCGCGCCTGGCTCCAACCTCTACCCGCAGTTGGCGAATCGCTTCGAGGAACGGCTGCGACTCGATATCGCCAACGGTGCCACCCACTTCAACCAAAGCGACCTCGGCATTGCCCGCACCTTTGATTATGCGTCGTTTGATCTCGTCGGTGATATGGGGAATGACTTGAATAGTCGCCCCCAGATAGTCGCCACGGCGCTCCTTGCGTAGCACATGCTCGTAGACGCGACCGGTGGTGAAATTATTATCCTGGGTCATGGTGGTACGGATGAAGCGCTCATAGTGCCCCAGATCGAGGTCAGTTTCGGCGCCATCGTGGGTAACGAACACCTCGCCATGCTGAAAAGGGCTCATGGTGCCCGGATCAACATTGATATACGGATCCAGTTTAAGCATGGTGACCTTCAGGCCCCGTGCTTCAAGAATAGCTGCCAAGGAAGCTGAGGCAATGCCTTTCCCCAATGAAGAAACGACACCGCCCGTGACGAAGATATAACGCGTCATGAAAAACCCTAGATTCTGCGTTAAGCGGCCGGCGCCGCCAGGGGAAAGCGAAGATGCGACTACACTGCTGACAGAATGGCAAGAGTATCGCCACCCGAAGGCTGCGGCTGCTGTAGAGACGGGAGCGTAGTCTACCGGAAAGGGGTTTTCACCTCAAACCTGGAGGCACCCAGCCAATCGAATATCCGTTCATCGAGCAATGCGGCAGGTTGGCTACCGCTACAAGTACATTATCGGCATAAAGAAGCGGCAGGCGATAACGCACAAAAGAGGGGATGCCGGCTTCGTTCAGCAAACGCTTCAGATCGCGGCGCCCGCGGCCAGGGATAGATATGACCTCCCCTCCTTGCCGATAACGAATTTCCAATACCTTGCCCGGTCTCCCCTGTTGAAGCCAGATACGCCCATTGCCAGGTAGATCCAGAGCCTGTTGAGAATGCACCCAGGGCTGTGCTCTCAACTCCAGCGAGTCAAACCAGTTTTTTGGTAAAAACCATAAAAAATCATTGGCTCGTACTAACTCTCCGCTTGCTAAACGCCAGCGCGGCATGGCATCGCTGGCGGCATCACGCAAACTATCCCAACCATCCCAATGGCCTGTCTCGGGCAGTAGGGTAAAATCCGCCAGCCAGTAACGCAGCAGATTGCGCTGACGAACCGGAGACAAGCCCAACAGTGCTGCGAAATTCAATGAAGGCAGTCTCAGCCACTCGAATCGCGAAGATGCCTTTACCGTCTGCAAATCAATCCGCGCCAATTCACCAAGCAGTTCCTGCGCCTCGGCCATATGGCTGGCAGTACGGGCTAGACTGACCTGTGTCTGCGGCCAACGGGCCAGCAGAGCAGGAATTATTCGTTGACGAAGATAATTACGGGAAAACTCCAGGTTTTCATTGCTGGGGTCTTCAATCCAGTGAAGCCTCTTACTCCTGGCGTAAAGTTCCAATTCCTGCCGACTTGTCGACAGTAATGGCCGAACCAGCCGGCCTTGACCAAGCATCCGCTCGCCAGGCATACCGGCCAATCCTTTCACGCCAGTTCCACGCAACAGGCGAAAGAGAAGGGTTTCCGCCTGATCGTCGCGATGCTGCGCAGTCAGTAGCAACTCACCGGCCTGGAGGGCATTGGCAAATGCCGCATAGCGGGCTGTCCTGGCAGCAGCTTCGAGGCTTGCTTGTGGTGCTACGGCTACCCATACCGGTTTGAACGCAATATCGAGCTTGCAACAAACTTCGCGACAGTGCTCAGGCCAATGGTCTGCAGCCGGCTGCAGACCATGATGGACATGGATAGCTGAAAGAGGCGGCAAATCATGCTTCTCGCGCAGACCGACCAACAAATGCAATAAAACCGTAGAATCCAGCCCGCCGGAAAAGCCGATATGCCAGGCAGGTGCACCGAGCCATCGACCAAGCACTGCGAGCAGGCGAGACGACAAAGACATAGATCAGCACCATACCAGACATTCAGATCGACGAGCGACCGAGAAACCCCATCGCCCATCCAAGGCTGCTCACAGCCCTCTTGTCATCAGGCGATACCATAGCTCATCAGCCGCTCATAGCGCTGAGTCAGCAGTGTCTCGGTATCCAGCGACCTCAAGACATCCAACTGTACCAACAACTCCTCACGCATGGTTTCAGCCATCGCCTCGGGGTTGCAATGGGCTCCCCCCAGTGGCTCGCTGATTACATTGTCAACAATACCGAGTTCCTTCAACCGAGCTGCGACAATCCCCATCGCTTCGGCCGCTTCCGGTGCTTTTTCGGCTGTTCGCCAGAGAATCGAGGCACAGCCTTCCGGAGAAATGACCGCATAGGTCGAGTACTCGAGCATGTTCAATCGATCACAAACGCCGATAGCCAGTGCCCCGCCCGAGCCTCCTTCACCGACTACGGTCGCGATGATAGGTGTCTTCAGGCGCGACATTACTCGTAGATTCCAGGCAATTGCCTCGCTCTGGTTACGCTCCTCAGCATCAATACCAGGATAGGCACCGGGAGTGTCGATAAAGGTCAGAATTGGCATTTTGAAACGCTCGGCCATTTCCATCAACCGACAGGCTTTGCGATAGCCTTCCGGGCGCGGCATACCGAAATTACGACGAACCTTTTCGCGTACATCGCGACCTTTCTGGTGACCAATAATCATCACAGGCTGCCCGTCCAGACGAGCAATCCCACCCACGATGGCAGTATCATCGGCGAGATGCCGATCACCATATAACTCCTCGAATTCAGTGCATAACAGCCGGACATAATCAAGCGTATAAGGGCGCTTCGGGTGACGGGCCAGTTGAGCAATCTGCCAACTGGTCAGATTGCCGAAAATACTCTGAGTGAGCGACTTGCTCTTTTCCTGCAATAAGGCGATTTCATTGCTTATATTCAAGGAGTTGTCGCTGCCAACAAGGCGCAGTTCCTCGATCTTGGCTTGCAGATCGGCGATAGGCTGTTCGAAATCGAGAAAATTCGGGTTCATTGAGCATCCGTCTTGGTCGACGGCCAAGTGGCCGGGCTATTCCGTTCTTCGCGCTGCACATCAAGGGATTAACGGCTGCGGTCGAACATTAACTTGTTGGTAAAATTTATCCGGATATGTTCGGGCTGTCAGGAATATTGACGCTTTCTGTAATCATTCGATAAAAAAGAATAAGGGTATATTGTCGTGATTATCGCCTATTGAAAGAGCGCGCGTTAGCAACACACTGATTAATACTCAATGGCGAGCCCAAGTCGAAGCTGGAAAATTCTACGTCAGTACTTGATTTCATTATAACAAGCGTGAGCGACATAGACGGGAACAGATCAGGAAGACCGAATGTAGCCAAGTGCCCATTCCGAGGATAAACGTAGTTCATTGAAAGGAAATACCGAAAGCGTGATGGTCATGGCCTAAACAAAACATCAACAGATTCAAGACGCAATTGCTCGGCAATTGGTATCAGGATTTCCTCCATTGCAGAGCTCAAGCAACCCGCTGAGCCCGGCCTCAACCGCCTGCATGCGTATAGCTAGACGGTCGCCGCTAAAGTGATAGCAGCGAGCATATAGCGCATTGCCTGCCGCCCATCCCAGCCAAACCGTTCCCACCGGCTTTTCCGGTGAACCGCCGCCAGGTCCGGCAATGCCGCTTACCGCTACGACAAAGTGCGCGCCATTATTGCGCTGAGCGCCACAGACCATCGCTTCGACCACTTCCCGACTAACCGCCCCGACCTGTTCGAACAACATAGCTGGAACACCCAGTTGCCGAGTCTTTTGTTCATTGGAATAGGTAACGTAACCTGCTTCGAACCAGGCGGAACTGCCCGCAATACGAGTGATGGCTTCGGCTATTCCACCGCCGGTACAGGACTCTGCGGTACTCACCTTGGCAGAGCGTGCAACAAGAGATTGGCCTAGCTGTTCGGCAAGTCGGGTCAAATTGTCCATAAATATTCCAAGCTTAAAGGCTGACCGATAGATAACGTATACTGGGTAGCTTTTCGATTCAGCCCAAACAGCCCCCCTGATCCAGAATTAACTCAGCGGCCAAACTCCGATTGGGCCAAGGTAATATCATGATCGTGGAAATAACTAAAACCCTCATAGATACTAAGCTGGAGAGTATTTTCAGTGAGCTGAAACCGAGCACTATTGACCTGGCATTCAATGGCATCGACTGATGGACAGTTTGCCCAAACTGCCCTTATGTCATGCATAACGGAATCACAATAGGCATCGGCGATAGAGAAAGCCCGAGTCTCTCCCTGGCGCCATAAATCCTTTCGCGGAGTAGCGATTTCATGTCCGATTTTCCTGTTTCCCGTCCGGTCGTTTTCCGGGCCAAGATCCTTGCAGCCTTGTTCACCAGCTTCGGCGCCGTGGGCACTCTACCGTCCCAAGCGGCCGAACCCTTGCAGCAGGCGCCCTATGGCACCACTACCGACGGGCAGGAAGTCAGCCAGTACACGCTAAAAAACACCCACGGCATTGTAGTCAAGTTTATCAGCTACGGCGGAATCCTCACCGATATCAATACACCCGACCGCCAGGGCAAACTAGCCAATATCGCGCTCGGTTTCAGCTCACTGAAGGACTACGAGCAACACAACGGTAGCATCCACTTCGGCTCACTGATCGGTCGCTACGCCAACCGCATCGCCGCCGGCCGCTTCACCCTGAACGGCCAGACCTATCAGTTGCCGATCAACAACGCACCTAATACCCTGCACGGTGGCCCGGACAGCTTCGATGCCAAAGTGTGGTCGGTACAGCCAGTCAACGTGCCCGACGGCGTCGGTGCCGAGCTGACCTACGTGAGCAAGGACGGCGAGAACGGCTTCCCAGGCACGCTCACCACACATGTACGCTACATCCTCGACGACAGCGATGCACTGCACATCCAGTACAGCGCCACTACCGACCGCGACACCGTAGTCAATCTTACCAACCACAGTTACTTTAACCTGGCCGGCGAAGGGTCTGGCAGCGTGGAGCACCAGATTATCGAGATCGCCGCCTCGCGCTACACCCCCACAGACGCCACCTCGATCCCCACCGGCGAGTTGGCCCCAGTGGACGGCACACCGTTCGACCTACGCCAGCCAATACCCATCGGCAAGAGCCTGCGCTCCTCGCATCAGCAGATGCTTTGGGGGCACGGCTACGACCATAACTTCGTGCTGGACAACGGCGGCAAAGACAAGCCCGGCTTCGCCGCCCGCGTGATCGATCCGAAAAGCGGCCGCGTGCTGGAGGTTCACACCACCCAGCCGGGCTTGCAGTTCTACACCGCTAACTTCTTGGACGGCAGCGTGGCCGGTAGCACTGGAAAAACCTACCGCCAGAGCGACGCCTTCGCGTTAGAGGCCGAACATTTCCCTGATTCGCCCAACCAGCCCAAGTTCCCGAGCACCGTACTGAAACCGGGTCAGACCTTGCAGGAAGAAACCATACTGCGCTTCTCAAGCCACTGAGTCGGCATAAAAAGGTTGTCAGTATCAATGCAAAATTGACCCACTTTGGAGTGACCCCTTGCCATTGAATAGAAAGTAGTTCATGGCGGTGAAGGCAGCCTGAAAGCGATTGCTCACGCCTACGATATCACCCATACGCTGCTCATGCTGTGGTCGACGTAGGGAACTGACCTCGGCACCTACCAATCCGGACTGAATCACGATAGACGCTTTATTATCTCGTAAGCTCTCCCGCCAAGTAGTCACTTCAAAAACCGCCGGTGGCTTCCAGTACGATCAAGGCGGGTGAGCTTTTCAATAAGCTACCGACGAAGCGAGAGCCCAGTCGAGTGAGTCGTGTTGTGGAATCCAGACGAACGAACCCCCTGGCACGTGCGTACCAGGGGGTCGGGATAGGTGCTTGAC
>NZ_JACHXI010000015.1 GCF_014191985.1 Azomonas macrocytogenes | reverse complement strand
TCGGTGTCGGCTTGGATGTCCTTGGCTAAGGCGATGTAGATACTTAGATAGGCGCGTTGCTGGAGCCAGTATGCCTTCTCTTACGTGAACAGCCGCACCTATATGAGCACCCTCGAACGCGACCTCAAAAGCCCGACCCTGCACAAGCTGGCCGAGCTGTGCGAGGTGATGGAGATTCACCCGCTCACGCTGCTGACGCTCGCCTACGCGGGCGACAGC
Source organism: Azomonas macrocytogenes (assembly GCF_014191985.1). Classification (GTDB taxonomy): domain Bacteria; phylum Pseudomonadota; class Gammaproteobacteria; order Pseudomonadales; family Pseudomonadaceae; genus Azomonas; species Azomonas macrocytogenes. The sequence continues at coordinate 103,387 of NZ_JACHXI010000015.1, read as the reverse complement.
CCGCACAAGGCCGACGAGCTGCTGGCGCAGGTGCGCCAGGAGCTGGAGGCGGTGTTGAAGGAACGCGACGCGGCGAAGCCGCGCGCGTGACGTGGTGATGTGCTGCGAACAGCAGCACAGTGCCCCGCCGCGATGGGCGGGGCGCTGCGGCGGTTACGCCGCCTGGGGCTTGCTGCGCGACCAGACCAGGTCGTGCGTGCCGTCCTCGCCTTCGATCAGGCGGGCATAGACCGGAGCCGGGAACGAAGGATCGTCGAGGGTCACGGACTTGTATTCCCGCCCGGCCTCGCTGGTCTTGTTCCACGCCGCGCCGATGTCGTGGCCGGCGGCCTGGAGGCGGAAGTCGGGGGCGTTCTCGCTGCTGCCCTTGTCGTTGGGAACCAGCTTGACCTTGACGTTGAGCGTCAGGGTGCGAAGCGTGCCGGTGAAGCCCTCTTTGTCGGTGGTGAAGGTGCCGATGTTGGCCATGATGCTTTCTCCTTTCGGTTGAACAAGGTTCGCGCCCATCGCGTCCTTGTTGTGATCCGGCCGGCGAGGGACGGGCGGGCTGCACCGCTTGCGGTCGCAACGCAGTGGAGAACCGGAAGGCGAAAAGAATTTGCTGCGCGAGGAAGCCGCGCAGCGGCGGGGAAATTGTTTTCGCCGGACGGTTGCAGCCATGAAGCCCGAGGCGCAGCCGCGCCCCCGCCAGGATTCACAACGAGACAAGGACGCCTTGGGCCGAACCGCTCCGAAAGGAGATGGGGCCGACTCGGCATCCCCGCCCGAAGGCTTCCCCGGTGCGCTTCCTGACGCGGGACAGGTCAACCACCCGACGACAGGCGAGAACGCCCCTGCCGCACCTTGCGGTGCCGGTCTTGAGGCGTGGCGTGGAAGCTCCATAGCGATGCCGGGCGGGTTGTCCGTGAACCGTCCTTCGTGACGTGATGGGCAGGAGCCGCCAGCGTTGAGGACGGCACGCACCTGCACAACCTGTCGCAGCAAGCGCCAGCGTGTTCGCCAGTGCCCCGCCCATCGCGGCGGGGCGCTGGTCGGGCCGATCCGGCGCAGCCGGTTCGGCCGCATCGAGGGGCGCCAAGCTGCGCGCGGCGGGGATAGCCCGCAGGGCTTTCCCTTGGAGGCAAGCGAAGCGCGCAGCGCCGCAGGCGCGAAGGCGTAAGGGATTGAAGCCGAATGGCCGTGATTCGGCACGAAGCACGGGGCGCAGCCCGAAAGCCCGGCGGCGCTGCGCGCCGACACGCCCAAGCCGTTCTATATTTTCAGGAAGGAATCCAAGACAAGCCCATGACCCTCCAGCTACGACACGAAGCCCCGGACGACATCGCTGCCATCGAAGCCGTCACGACGGCCGCTTTCGCCGATGCGCCTCACACCAGCCACACCGAGCAATTCATCGTGCGTGCCTTGCGTGCAGCCAATGAACTGACGCTTTCCATCGTGGCCGAGGAACATGGGCAGATCGTCGGCCACGTCGCATTGTCCCTCGTCACGATCACCGACGACCAAGGGCGAAAGGCGGATGGCTGGTACGAGTTGGGGCCGATCTCCGTCTTGCCGCAAAGGCAAGGGCACGGCATCGGCTCGCGCCTGATGGAACAGGCGCTGTCTGAACTGCGGGCGATGCGGGCCGCTGGTTGTGTGCTGCTGGGCGATCCCGCGTACTACGGGCGCTTTGGTTTTCAGGCCCATGCGGGCCTGCAACTGCCGGGCGTGCCGCCCGGCTACTTTATTGCGCTGGCCCTGCATGGGCCAGCGCCGGAAGGCATCGCGCGCTACAGCGATGCCTTCAACGCCGCCGCCTGAGCCACCGCGAAGGCGGCGGCGTTCTGATTCGACTGTTGGCCTTGAACACCGGGCGCGGCCACTGCCGCGCCCGGATTTTTGCGTTTCACCGCGCCCAGGACGGAACGGCCTGGGCGCGGTACTGAACGCGGTTAATCCTTCGTCTCGATGAGCCACCACACGGCACGCGGCAAGGCGCGGCCCGTGATGGGGTGAATGTCGGTGAGGTCTGCGCGGGCCGACCAGCCCGAGGGCGGGCGGTAGCCGCGCACGTCGCCTTCGCCGTGCCAGCGACGGGCGCGTACCGTGCCGGGGGCGTAGATCGCCGCCATGCGTGGGCGGCTGGTGGTGGTGCGGGTCATGGGGGCTTCTCCTTGCAGCGAAGCGCCCCGGTCGAGGCCGGGCGCTTGCCTTCGGCGCGGGTCAAGCGGCCAGTGCCTCGGCAGGTTCATCCGCCATTGCTTCGGTATCGTCCGGGGTTTCCTGCTCCGGGCCTGCCTCCTGCGCGGCATCCTGCGGGCCTTCAACCTTGAAGATGGCGGGCATCCAGCCCTTGCCATCGGCCAGCCGCTCGGCTTCGCTGGCAATATCGGCCTTCTTGAGCTTCGCCAGTCGGGTGACGGATTCCGGTGCAAACGCGCCCACGGCATCCAGAATCACGGCCTTGGAAACGTGCTTGAAGTAGCCTTCTGCGGTTGGCTTCCACCATGCGGCCATGTCGAGGCCGACGGCCTGCGCCAGTTCCTCGCCGGGTTGCTGCACCGTGGCGCGAGGCGTCACCACGTCCACCGTGGAAGCCACGCACACGGCCAGCAGGCGCACCAGTTCGTCTTGCGACTTCGCCAGCAGTGCGGCGAACAGTTCGGCGCTGTCCTCCGGCAAGGCTTCGCCCGCCACCTGTTGCAGCTCGCGCAGCGCCACGGCGGCGGGCGATTCCGGCCAGTCCGAGGCCATGCCTTCCAGCCGGTCTTGCAGTTTCAAGCTCACGCCCAGCGGCAGGTCGTGGCCGTAGTGGCTTTCCTGCAAGACGGTCTGCACCATGCCATGCACCAGCGCGGCCAGCGCGACGTGTGGATGCCGGGCCACTTCGATTTGCAGCGCGGCGGTGCGGTGGGCGCTCAATCGCTGTGCCAGCCGGTCGGACACGCTCGCGGCCTTGGGCGCGTCGTCGGCGTCCTCGTGCTCGTCGTTGGTGGCTTCGACTTCGGTGCTGCCGAAACCGCGCCGCAGCTTTTCCAGCGTGCGCAGCGCCTTGGCCTCGGCTTCCTGCAGCAGGCCGCGATGAATGACGGCCTCGCCGTTGCGGTCGATGGTGACGATGGCACCGGCCACCTCGCGCACCTCGGGGGCATAGCCTTGTAAGACGTCCTCCGCGTCTTGCAGTTCGCCGACCACCTGATCGCGCCGCTGTTCCAGTTTCTCGGCCTTGGCCTCGTCCTCGGCGTCGCAGGCTTCTTCCAGTTCGGCGTCGATCTTTTCGAGGCGGGTTTCCAGCGAGGCGATGCGGCGTGCCTCGCGGGTGGTCGGCTCGCGGCGGTGGCGCGGGGCGTTCTGGAACGCCTGCCGTTCCTCGTAGGCCAGATGCGGCACGGCCTCCACCCATGCCCATCCTTCGGCGCGCACGTCCTCGGCCAGCGTTGCCAGCTTGTCGCGCACCAGCGTTTCCAGCACTGCGGTATCGGTGAGGTAGGTTCCGGCATCGCCTTCGGCGAACAGGTCGCGGCGGATGCCGCCGCCTGCCTGCCGGTAGGTGTCCAGCCCGACAAAGCGCACCAGCGCGTGCGTGGCGTCGATTTCGCGCTCGGTCAGGCGCTCGCGCAACTTGGACGGGCTGCGCTGCCAGTCCGGCGCAGCGTAGAACGCGGCTTCCTGCGCGGCGTGGTCGTCAGTGATGGTCAAGGCCATCAACTGTTCCAGCGTGACGGTTCCGGCGCGGTAATCGGTCATCAGGCGCGGCGCGATGTGGGCGAGCTTCAAGCGGCGCTGCACCACCAGCGGGGACACGCCGAAGTCGGCGGCAATGTCCTCGATGGGCCGGCCTTCCTTGACCAGCGCGGCGAACGCCTCGAACTGGTCGGCGGGGTGCATCTGCTCGCGCATCAGGTTTTCCGCGAGGCTGACAGTGCGGGCCGAAGCATCGGGCACCAGCAGGCACGGCACTTCGTAGTCGGCGGGGATGCGGTTCTTCTTCGCCAGCAGCTTCAAGGCGGTCAAGCGGCGATCACCGGCCACCACCTCGTAAGCCTCGCCATCGGCGCAAAGGATGACGATCAGGTTTTGCAGCAGGCCGATGCGGGCAATGCTCGCGGCCAGTTCGGGGATGGACAGGCGCGGCATCTTGCGGGCGTTGCGCTTGGAGCGGCGCGGCAGCAACTGCGAGAGCGGAACCAGAATCAGGTTCTTGGACGGGTCGGCCATTTCCAGCGGTGCGGCGGTTTCGATGGCGGCGATCTCGGTTTTCAGGACGGCGTTCATGGTGATAACTCCTATCGGTTCAAGGATGCAGCGGCGAGAGAAGCGGCAAGGGCTGCTGCCTGCCCCTGCCGCGTGGGGATTCAGGCTTTCAACTGGCGCAGGCCATCGGCCAGCAGCCACAGGGAGCGGTTCAGGCGCACGTTTTGGTCAATGCCTTGAACGGGGCGGGTTTGCTGGCGGCGTCCGTTGGCGCTTCGCCCGGACAGCCCGCCCATGGTCAAGTTCTCCTGCGTGCGGTTGAACACGCTCCACAGGTCGCGGCGGTCGTCGTCATGGCGGCGCGGCATCAGGATTTGCGATTCCGTGATGGGCGCGGGCTTGTCCTCGTCGTACTTCAACGCCAGCGCAGCGCGGGCGAACACTTCCGATTCCCCGGCGTCGAGCGTGATGGCGCGCATGGCATCGCGGGATTCCTGCGCCCGTTTGAAGCCGTGCAGGACTTCGTAAGCGCCTTCGATGACGTGCCCGGCTACGTCGCCTTTGTGCGGCACGCGCACATCGGCCACGGTGTCGCCGCAGACAAGGCCATTGCTGCAAACGAAGCGGAACATTCCGGCCAGCATCTGATAGCTGCTGGTGCCGTCATGGGAGTTCAGCAGGATGATTTCGTTGGCCTCGCGGCCGTTGATCTGGCTGGCGTGGCGCAGCCGGATCATGTGCTTGGTGTAGTCGCGGCGGTCGTCGTGGCGCACGCGGGTTTGCGTCACCATGAAAGGCTCGAAGCCTTCCTCGCGCAGTTCTTGCAGCACGGTCGCGGTGGGGATGTAGCTGTACCGCTCGGAGCGGCTTTCGTGCGGGGCCTCGGCGAAGATGGACGGGGCCACGGCCCGGATTTGGTCGTCGGACAAGGGACGTTCCGAACGCAGCACCGGGGAACGGGAAGCGAAGCGGGATGCGAGTTGCATGGCATTTCTCCTGACAATGAAAAAAGGGTTTGCTGTTCACCGCACACCGGATTCCTAGATTCGGAAGCCCAGCCTTTCGGCTGTTCGGTGCGGCCGGCACGAGGAACCCGGTTGGCCCTGTTGCCACCGTCTTTCCTGAGTTCATCGCCCGCGACGGTCAGGAGCGCGCGAACGGGTGCCGTCAAGGAGACAAGCGCAGGGTTGGTGCGGCCCGCAGCGAAGCGAGGACACGGCCCTGCGCGCCTTGACGGCACACGGGCGCGGGCTACAGTCGCGGACAAGGTGATGAAGTCAGGGAAGACGGCTGGACATGGCAACGGCCCCTCAACACGCCGACCGCACGGCAAGCGAAGCGCGCAGGCCCGGATCTAGGAATCCGGGCCGGAGGCGTCAGCCGAGCGGAGCGAGGGAACGATGGAAGCCCGTCAGGGGCGAGACGCCGCAGGCGGCTCGATGCGCTACGCGCACGACAGCGCGACCGGCCATGTTTCTTGGCCGGGGACGCACAGCCTTCAATGCTCGATGCACAAGCTCATGCGCCGGTCATCGGGAAACAGGTTCGACAGCGACTGCCGTGGTCTGGCCGATCCGGCGCAGCCGGTTCGGCGGTCTTTGAGGGGCGCCAAGCATCGCGGGGCGGGGATAGCCCGCAGGGCTTTCCCCTGGAGGCAAGCGAAGCGCGCAGCGCCGTAGGCGCGGAGATACCGGCACCGGGCGCAGCAAAAAGAAAGGTGCGCCGCTCCCAAAGGAACGACGCACTGAAGACAGCGCGGCGCGATCAGCTCGCCGCTGGTGCCGTCATCGACTGCAACTGCTCGATCACACCAGGCTCAACGAACACGCAAGCCTGCTCGTCCGCGATCGGCACGTTGAACATCTGCGCGAACACCGTGCGCCGCAGATGGGCCAGCCGGCCCGTCCGGTATGCCTGTTCGGGCTTCATGCGCCCGCCAGCCTGCGAGCCGCTGCGCTGCGGATCGCATTCGACCAGCGCGACGAAACCATCGTCGGACAGCTTCTGATGCTCGGGGCACAGGCCCCAGTCGGTCGCCGTATGGCGCTCCATGCTCGCGCGCAGGCGCTTGTCCAGTAGGATCGCGCCGGTGTCGAACGCAGTGCCGCAAACAAGGCAAACATGCTGTTCGAGGGAAACGTGTGATTTGTCGTTCATGACGATCTCCGGTTGCACGGGCGGAATTGCCCGGAACCGCCGCCAGCACGGCGCAGCGCAGCAGTCAGGGGTCGCAGACGGCCACGGGCCGCAAGCGTGCTGGCACGCGCCGCCCTTGACGGCGAGAACGCCGTGATACGGTGAAGGGACACAGCAAGACCGCCCCCAACCCGACACCACCACACCTGTTTTGGGCAAGTGCGCAGCACGCGCAGGCCCGCGAGGGCCGGAGTTGCGCAGCCAGGCGCAGCAAAAAAGGGGGCCGAAGCCCCCAAGGGTCAAATCAGGCCGTGTTCGGCGAATGATGTGGTACGGCTCCCGGCGACGATGATGTGATCCAGCGTGCGAACGTCCACCAGCGCCAGCGCCTGCCGAAGCTGCGCGGTCATCGCCTTGTCGGCCGCGCTCGGCTCGGGATTCCCGCTCGGATGGTTGTGCGACACGATGACCGCCGCTGCATTGAGCCGCAGCGCCAGCTTGACCACCTCGCGCGGATGTACCTCGGCGGCGTCGATCGTGCCGTGGAACATCTCCACGTAGTCGATCAGCCGATGGCGCGTGTCGAGGAACAGCACCGCGAAGACTTCGTGCTCGAAGCCGGCCAGCTTGGCGCGCAGGTAGTCCTTGACCACCACCGGCGAAGTGAACTCGGCACCACGCTGCATCTTCTGTTCGATGACCTGGCGCGCGGCTTCCAGAATCTGGTCGGCGTCTGCCGGCCGATAGCGCCCACGGCCATCGCGCACCATCAGCGGTGTATCGAGAGAGAGGGTCAGTTGCGACATGATCGTGCTCCGGTTGCTCGGGCGGAATTGCCCGGAACCGGCGCCAGCACGGCGCAGCGCAAGCAGTCAGGGGTCGCTAGACGGCCGCGAGGACGCAAGCGCGCATGGCGCGCGCCGCCCTTGACGGCGAGAACGCCGTGATACGGTGAAGGGAACAGCAAGACCGCCCACACCCGCCCACTGCACACAGTCGGCTTTGGGGGCAAGCGGAGCGCGCAGGCCCGAGAGGGCCGGAGGCGTCAGGGGTCAAAGCCGAATGGCCGCGATTCGGCACGAAGCGCGGGGCGCAGCCCGCGAACCCGACGGCGGCACGCCGGGACGCCGGGACGCCATGAGGTTCTGTTTGCTGGCTCCTTGCACAATGATTCAATAAATGTTGTATTATCGAACAATGAACGAAGATCAAGCCGTTTCCGCCCTTGGCGCCTTGGCCCACACCCAGCGGCTGCGCGTGTTCCGCGCCCTGGTCGTCGCCGGCCCCGAAGGGCTGACGCCCAGCGTCCTCGCCGACCAGCTCGACGTGGCCCGCAACTCCTTGTCCTTCCACTTGAAGGAGCTGGCCCATGCCGGCCTCGTCACCATCGAGCAACAGGGCCGCAACCTGATCTACCGCGCCGACTTCGCGCAGATGAACAGCCTGCTCGGCTATATGACCGAGCACTGCTGCCAGGGCAGCGCCTGCGAAGTCACCGAGTCCTCCTCCGCCTGCAAGTCCTGCTGAAAGGAAATCCCCATGAAACGCTTTCACGTCCACCTCCACGTCGATGACCTGAACCGCAGCATCGGCTTCTACTCCCAACTGTTCGCTGCACAACCCACGCGCATCGAAGACGACTACGCGAAGTGGATGCTTGAAGACCCGCCAGTCAACTTCGCTGTCTCCACGCGCGGCAGCAAGCCAGGCATCGACCACTTGGGCATCCAGACCGACGATGCCGAGGAACTGGCTGCGCTGAAGGCCCGTGCGCAGGCCGCCGACATGACGCTGCTGGACGAAGGCACTACGACTTGCTGCTACGCGCGCAGCGAGAAGCACTGGATCACCGACCCGCAGGGCGTGGCTTGGGAACACTTCCACACGCTGGGCAACATCCCCGTCTTCAACGAAGCACCCCAGCCCGTACCCGGTGCCGCTGCGGCGTGCTGCGCGCCACGCGCTGCGAAATCGACTACTTCCTGCTGCTGACGCGAGGCGCATATGACGACAGAACCTACCTACAACGCCTTGTTCCTCTGCACGGGCAATTCGGCCCGGTCGATCCTCGCCGAAGGCATCCTCAACGCCTTGGGCCAAGGGCGCTTTCGCGCCTATTCGGCGGGCAGTCATCCGAAAGGCGAAGTGCATCCCTTGGCGCTCGCCACGCTGGAGCGCCTGCACCTGCCGGCGACCGGCTACCGCAGCAAGAGCTGGGACGAGTTCGTGAAGCCCGACGCGCCGGTGTTCGACTTCATCTTCACCGTCTGCGACAACGCCGCCGGCGAGGCTTGCCCGCTGTGGCCGGGTAAGCCGGTATCGGCCCATTGGGGCGTGCCCGACCCGGCGGCCGTCGACGGCACGGAGGAACAGCAGCGCAAGGCGTTCACGGACGCCGCGATCACCCTGCGCCGGCGCATCGAGCTGTTCCTGTCGCTGCCCCTGAAAAGCCTTGATGCCATGTCCTTGCAGCGCGAGCTGCGCGACATTGGCCACCAGTGAGGCCCGCGCGATGACCGCAGGAACCGATACCGCCGGCCGCGCGCCGGTGGCGCCCGCCATGAGCGTCTTCGAGCGTTACCTGACCGTGTGGGTGCTGCTATGCATCGTCGCCGGCATCGCCCTGGGCCAGCTTGCGCCCGGCGTGTTCCAGGCCATCGGCCGCATGGAAGTGGCCCAGGTCAATCTGCCGGTGGGCCTGCTGATCTGGATCATGGTGATTCCGATGCTGCTCAAGGTGGACTTCGGCGCGCTGGGCCAGGTCAGGCAGCATTGGCGCGGCATCGGCGTCACGCTGTTCGTCAATTGGGCGGTCAAGCCGTTCTCGATGGCGCTGCTGGCGTGGATATTCATCCGTCAGCTCTTCGCCGAATGGCTGCCGGCCGACCAGCTCGACAGCTACGTGGCCGGCCTGATCCTGCTGGCCGCCGCGCCCTGCACGGCGATGGTGTTCGTCTGGAGCCGGCTGACTGGCGGCGATCCGGTGTTCACGCTGTCGCAAGTGGCCTTGAACGACACCATCATGGTTTTCGCCTTCGCGCCCATCGTCGGCCTGCTGCTGGGCCTGTCGGCCATCACGGTGCCGTGGGACACGCTGCTGGTGTCGGTGGTGCTCTACATCGTCATCCCGGTCATCATCGCGCAGCTCTGGCGCCGCGCGCTTCTGCGCCGGGGCCAGGCCGCGTTCGATCGGGCCTTGGAGCGCATCGGCCCGCTGTCCATTGCGGCGCTGCTGCTGACGCTGGTATTGCTGTTCGCTTTCCAGGGCCAGGCCATCCTGCAACAGCCGCTGGTCATCGCCATGTTGGCGGTGCCCATTCTGATCCAAGTGTTCTTCAATTCTGGCCTGGCTTACTGGCTCAACCGCAAGGTGGGCGAGAAGCACAACATCGCCTGTCCTTCGGCGCTGATCGGCGCGAGCAACTTCTTCGAGCTGGCCGTGGCGGCGGCTATCAGCCTGTTCGGCTTCCATTCCGGCGCGGCGCTGGCCACCGTGGTCGGAGTGCTGATCGAGGTGCCGGTGATGCTGCTGGTCGTGCGCGTGGTCAACCGATCGCGCGGTTGGTATGAACGCGAGCAGTCCGCGGCACGATGAAAGCGGCCATGAACCTCGCCGAACAGCTCAATCTTTCCTGTGCATGTCGCACGCTCGATGCAACACGGCTGCACCAAAGCCTGCCCACGTCGCTGGCCGACAGCCATCCCCACTTGTTTTCGGAAACGGCGGTGTTCATCGACATGCCAACCCGCAACGCCATCGCCCAGGCCGTGGCGACGCTGGAGCGTGTCACCTGCCTGCCGGGCTATCGGCAGGCGGTGGTGGAACGCGCGCACGGCACGGACACGCTGGCGCCGGACTTCGGCCCATCTGGCGTGTTCATGGGGTACGACTTCCACCTGGGAGCGGACGGCCCGCGTCTCATCGAGATCAACACCAATGCGGGCGGCGCGCTGCTTAGTGCCGCGCTGGCCGGGGCGCAGAACACCTGCTGCGCGGCGATGGAGCAGTGGCTGGGCCGTGCCAACCTCACGCAAGCCTTCATCGACATGTTCCGCGCCGAATGGCGGGCACAGCGGGGTGTGCAGTCCTGGCGCACGGCGGTCGTGGTCGATGACGATCCGCAGCAGCAGTACCTCGCCCCCGAGTTCGAGCTTGTCCGGCGGCTGTTCGAGCATCATGGCGTCCGGGCTATCGTGGCCGACCCGCGCGAACTCCAATGGCGCGACGGTGCCTTGTGGCACCCGGCGCTTCCCGCCGATTTGCCAATCGACATGGTTTACAACCGGCTCACCGACTTCGACTTGTCGGAGTCTTCGCATGCGGCGCTGCGCAGCGCCTATCAGGTGGGCGCGGTGGTGCTGACGCCGCACCCACGAGCGCACGCTATGCACGCAGACAAGCGCAATCTGATCTGGCTGGGGGATGACGTACAGATGGCCCGCTGGGGTGCCGGCGAGGCCGACCGTGCCGTGCTGCGCGCGGTGGTTCCCGCCGCCCAAGCTGTCCTGCCGGCCAATGCGGAAGTCCTCTGGCGCGAGCGGCGTCAATGGTTCTTCAAGCCGATGGCGGGCTACGGGGGCAAGGCCGCCTATCGGGGCGACAAGCTGACGCGCAAGACATGGGAGCACATCACTGCCGGCGGCTTCGTCGCCCAGGCGCTGGTGCCGCCCAGCGAGCGCATGGTCACAGTCGATGATGTGCCGATGCGGCTCAAAGTGGACATGCGGGCCTATGCCTATCGGGGACGTGTCCTGCTGCTGGCGGCACGCACCTATGCCGGCCAGACCACCAACTTGCGGACGCCCGGCGGCGGGTTCGCGCCCGTGCTGGTTTTGCCATTTGGTGATGCGGCGCAAGCGAACGATTCTTCCATCACGGTTCAGAAGATGCTGGCATGAGTGACATCACGATCTACCACAACCCGGATTGCGGCACGTCGCGCAATACGCTGGCGCTGATCCGCGCCAGCGGCATCGCGCCCACGGTCATCGAGTATCTGAAGACGCCGCCCGACCGCGAAACCCTAAAGGCGCTGATCGCACGGATGGGCATGCACGTGCGGGACGTGCTGCGCGTCAAGGGCACGCCTTACAAGGAACTCGGGCTGGATGCCGTCCATTGGAGCGACGACGAATTGATCGACCAGATGCTGGCGCACCCGATCCTCATCAATCGACCCATCGTGGTTTCGCCCCTGGGCGTGCGCCTGTGCCGCCCCTCGGACATGGTGATCGAACTGCTGCCACAGCGGCCGGCGGGCGAGATTCGCAAGGAAGACGGTACGCCGCTGCTGGTGGATACGCCGATCGCGGGCAGTGACACGGGCCTCATCACGGCTTTGCAGGAGGCCGGACTGCCCTCGGACGATCTGACCGAGCCGGGGCGCAGCTTCTTCGCCTATTCCACGGTGACAGGCGAGCGCGTGGGCTATGGCGGCTTCGAGCGCATGGGCCGGGATGTGCTGGTGCGCTCCTTGGTCGTGCTACCGAACGCACGCCAGCGCGGCATTGGAGGCGGCATCGTCGCGCTGCTGCTACGCCGTGCCTTCGACGAAGGCGGGCGCGACGCCTGGCTGCTGACCACGACGGCAGCGCCGTTCTTCGAGCGCGCGGGCTTCAAGCCGGTGGAGCGCACAAGCGCACCTGCTTCGGTGCTGGCGACGCGGCAGGCTGCGAGCTTGTGTCCTGCCAGCGCAGCGTTGCTTAGGCGGCCGATTTATCTGTAGCGCAGGCTGGCGCAGCCCGCGAACCCGACGCCGGCACGCCGGGACGCCTGCTATTGCGGGAGCTTCCTGGGCTGCTTCGCTGCGCGCGACTCCAGCAGGCGCCGTGTGGTTTCCAGCTCCTTCTGCAACAGCTCGGCATCCGGCAGGACGGTGCGGTAGTTCGCCGCCATCACCTTCGTCGGCAAGCCCTCCAAGGCATACCGCGCCAGGGCATGGCCCTTGTCGGCGCACAAGATCAAGCCTACGGGCGGGTTTTCATCGGGATAGGCCCAATGCTCCTTGGCATAGTTGCAATACATATGCATCTGGCCCACGTCCGCATGGGTCAGGCTACCCAGCTTCAAGTCGATGATGACCAGGCAGCGCAGCCGCCGGTGGAAGAACAGCAGATCCACCCGATACCACGTCTGGTCGATGCGCAAGCGCCGCTGCCGCCCGACGAAGGTGAACCCTTCGCCCAGCTCCAGCAGAAAATCCTCCAGCCGCTGGATCAGGGCCGCTTCGAGGTCGGATTCCGAATACTCATCCTTGAGGTTCAGGAACTCCAGCACATACGGGTCTTTGATCGCATCGTCCGGCCTGACGGCATCCTCCGGCCTGGGCGCAGCGCCCTTGACCAGCATCGCCGCCTTGTCCTTCGACAAGGCGGTGCGCTCGTAGAACTGGCTGCCGATCTGCCGGTCAAGCTGACGCACGCTCCAGCCGCCGCGCAGCGCCTCCGCCTCGTAGAACCGGCGGGCGTTCTCGTCCTTGACCGACAGCAGCCGCACGTAGGCCGACCACGGCAGCGTGAGCACCTGCGCCAGCTCGCCCAAGGCCAATTTCCGAGACACTGTCTCGGATTTCTCGGCAGGCAGTCCGTCCCCCGATTTCCGAGACAGTGCCTCGGAAATCACCGGCCGGGGATAGGCGGCGAAGAACCGCCGCATGTTCTCCAGGTTGTCCGGGCTGAACCCGCGCCCGAAGCGCGCAGTCAGGTCGGCGGACAGCCGGGCAATCAACTGTTCGCCGTACCCTGCGCGCCGCTTGCCCTGTTGCTCGGCCTCCACGATGCGGCGGCCAATCTCCCAATAGCTGGCCGTCATCAGCGCATTGACGCTGCGCGCCGCCGCTTGGCGGGCGGCATCGAGCAGTTCCACGATGCCGCCGTGGATGCCGGCGTAGCCGGCAGGCACGGCAGCGCCTTTTACTGCTTTGGGCGTCCGGGCGCTCATGCCGTGGCCTCCTGGGGCTGGCGTTGCCGCGCCTTCGTGATGGTCTGGCGCCGGGTCGCCACCAGCTCGGCCGCCTGGCGCACAGGATCGTCCTCGGTGTGGACATAGCGCATGAACATCGCCACGGTCTTGTGCGCTGTCAGCGCCATGCCGACCTTGAGCGGTACGCCCGAATTGGCAATGTCCGTCGCCGAGCGGTGGCGGATGCCGTGGGTGCCGACCTTCGGCACACCGGCACGGTCAAGGATGCGCCGCCACGCCTGATAGTAGGAGTGGGGGCTTAGCGGCTTCTTGTGATCGAGGATCGCGGGGCAAACGTAGGGCGAATCGCCATAGTGGGGGGCACTCTCCAACAGGCGGCGAGCCTCGGCGCTTAGGGGCTTGGACATATCGCCGGTCTTGCTGTCCGGCCAGACCACCCGGCCGTTGGGCAGGTCGAGCCAATCCCATTGCAACAGCAGGATTTCCGACATGCGCGCCGCGAACTCGAATTGCAGCCGGACGGCCAGCAGGTGGATGGGATGTTCCAAGCCCTCGGCCTCGGCCTTCTCCAGATAGGCGAACAGCTTGGTCATCTGGTCGTCGGTAATGAGCCGGGTCGAACCCTTCTCCGGGTACTTGGGAACGTGGCGGCAGGGATTGGAGCCATCGGGCCGGTAGCCCCACAGCTCGGCCAGGTTGAACATCTTGCGGACGAGCGACAGCACGCGGTTGGCCTGGGTGGGCGACTTCTCCATGCGCTTCATCAGCGCGGTGATGTCGTTGCGCGTGACCTCATGAACCTTCTTGCTGCCGAAGGCCGGGATGACGAAGCTGTCAATCTGGTACTGGTAGCCGGCCTGCGTGCTGGGCTTGTTGTGCGGCTTGGAGTGGTCGTCCATGAACCGGCCGCACAGCTCCTTGACCGTCGGCGCCTTGCGGGCTTCGGCCTTGTCGAGTCCGGGATCGCCTCCGCGCCGGACTTCGGCCAGCCAGTCTTGTGCCAGCGATCGGGCCTGTTCGACCGTCAGCTCGCCGATCTGGCCGATTGCCGGCTTGCGCCGCACGCCGGAGTTCGTGCGGTACTGAACCATGAATACCTTGCGGCCGGTTGGTGTAACCTTGCACAAGAAGCCCGGAACGAGCGTATCCCGGAGTTCCACGTCGCAGGTCTGCGCCTGCGCCGTGTCAACGACGGACTTGGTGAGTTTGATCTTTGCCATGAGGTGCTCCTGAAAGGCCCCGATTCCAGGGGCCGGCTAGGAGCCAGGCGGAGGAGAACCGGGGCGGTTTGCATCGCGCACCGGGATATGATCGAAGGCATTGGTCTGGCGGAAAACCTGCTACAGCAAGCCACATCCAAGTCCAGCGTTAGCCCGGTGCGGATGCCATGCTCTGGCTTAAAATCCCTCGATGGCAACATCGTGCCGGTTCGATCCCGGCTCCGGGCACCACTTGTAAATCAGCAGGTTATGTCTGACGGTAAATTAAAATAATACCGTCAGATTTTTCCGCAATATTTATTCTTTTCCGCAATTAATAAACCTCGCCCGTCCTGGGCAACCAAATCCCTCACTATCAATCCTGCATAACCACCCTGCTCCGACACGAATTGTAAGCAGCGCTGAGTTGCTCCACTTCCCTCAAGGCATCTGCAAGGCGCGGTCAACGCTTTGAGCTTGCGCGCTGCTTCTTCGTTCTGGTGATCTATTGAAGCCCGCATGGTATCCAGCGCTCGACTGGTGGAAGGCCAGGGCTGAATATCTAACTTCCATGCTTTCATGGCGAAACGCCACCTGTTTTAGCTGCGTAAAGACAACATTGAACTTGCCAGTGAACAGTCAGACCAACGTCTTACACCTTGAATAAAGAGATTGGTTCGGGCGAAGCAGCTCGCTTACTCACTGGAACCGCAATCAATAGCGACATGATGCGCCAGTACGATCTCGTAAACAGAGCAGGTTTTACGATGCTAGTGACAGCGAGACCCTGGTGGCGCGATGCACAAATCAACCGCCGCGCCTCGATCATGGCTCCGCCCGGCGAAACCCGCTGGAAGGAAGAATGGTGGGAAAACGCGGTGATCTACCAAGTTTTGCCATGGAGTTACAAAGACAGCGATGGTGATGGCATCGGAGACCTGCAGGGCATCATTGAACGGTTGGACTACATCGGTTCACTGGGTGTCGATGCCATCTGGTTGACCCCGATCTTCGTCTCACCGATGGACGATCTGGGCTACGATATTACCGACCACCATCAGGTTTCGCCCTTGTTCGGCAGCATGGACGACTTCAAATGCTTGCTGGAGTTGGCTCACAAGCGTGGTCTACGCGTGGTGCTGGATATGGTCTGGAACCATACGTCGAACCAGCACGAGTGGTTCCAGCAAAGCCGTCAGGACCGTAATAACCCCAAGGCTGACTGGTATGTCTGGGCCGATCCGGGTAAGAACGGTGGGCCGCCCAATAATTGGCTGTCATCGTTTTCCGGTGACAGCGCCTGGCACTTTGACGAAATACGCCAACAGTATTACTTGGCCAATTTTCTGGCTAGTCAGCCGGACCTCAACTGGTTCAACGCTGAGGTTCGCGCCCAAGTGCTGAACTGTGCACGCTTCTGGCTGGATCTGGGCATCGACGGCATGCGCTTGGATGCTGTGAATTTTTTCTGCCATGATCCACAACTGAATGACAATCCCATCCGTGGTCAGAACGATCCGCTGCCGCACGGCATAGACCCTGACAATCCTCTGGCCAAACAGCGCTTCTGCAACAGCTTCTGCCGTCCGGAAACTCTCGACATGCTAGCGCCGTTGCGTCGATTGGTGAATCAGTATCCCGGCGTGATGTTATTGGGTGAAGTGATAGAGGCAGATGACTCGATCCGTCTCGCCGCGCAATATACTGCTGGCGATCAACGTCTGCATTTAGCCTATCATGGCGGCCTATTGTTTAAAGAGCGGATGAGTGCCAGACGATTGCGCGAAGTAGTCGGGCAGGCGCTGGAAGAATTCGCCAACGGTGGTGCCTGCTGGATCGTCGGCAACCATGATTTTGGTCGTCTGCATTCGCAGTGGAATGCAGCCAATGAGCCATATCCGCGCGAATTTTATCTGATGATGGCCGTGCTGCTGCTAGTGCTACCCGGCGCTTTTTGCCTCTGGCAGGGTGATGAACTGGGCTTCAATGAGGCACGGATTCCCGAGGATATCTCACCCGAACAACTGCGTGATCCGTTCGGCCGGCTGATGTACCCCAAACTTAAAGGCCGGGATGGTTCGCGCACGCCAATGTCTTGGACCAGCGAAGAGCCGAACGCCGGATTCACCACGGGCACGCCCTGGTTACCAATTTCCAGGACGCATTTCGAGTGTTCCGTTGCGGCTCAGCAATCCACTCCGGATTCGCTGCTCAACCACTGGCGCAGCCTGCTGCACTGGCGCATGACCCAGCCAGCGCTGCAGAGCGGTAGCGCCCGACTGCTGGATCTGAACGAACACGTCTTCGCTTTGCTGCGCGAGGAAAGCGAGCAGCGCCTGCTATGCATCTTCAACCTTTCCGATCAAACCGTCAGCGTAGACCTGCGCGAATTCGGCCCGCTGCTCCCCGTGCAGGGTATCGGCTACCGCAAGCAGCTCGACTCAATTGCCGAACTGGCACCCTGGGATGTTGTGCTGGCCGATATGCCAGTTCCGTCCGAAAAACGCTGATCGGTCCCACTCTACAACGTGAGGATTCACCATGACTCAGGATTGGCGACGCGATGCCGCCATTTACCAGATCTATCCACGCAGCTTTCAGGATTCCAACGGCGATGGCATTGGCGACCTGCAAGGTATTCGCGAGCGGTTGCCCTATGTCGCCTCGCTGGGTGTCGATGCAATCTGGATCAGCCCTTTTGTTCGTTCACCGATGAAAGACTTTGGTTATGACGTGGAGGATTACTGTGCCATCGAGCCAATGTTCGGTGATCTCACCGTTTTCGATGCGCTGCTGGCCGATGCCCATGAACTCGGCCTCAAAGTACTGATGGATCAGGTCTGGAACCATACTTCCGATCAGCATCCCTGGTTTCGTGAAAGTCGGGAAAACCGTGACAATCCCAAGGCCGACTGGTACGTCTGGCAAGACCCTGCACTTGACGGTGGGCCACCGAACAATTGGCGGGCTACTTTCGGTGGTAGCGCTTGGCAATTCGATGACATTCGACGTCAGTACTATCTGCACAACTTTCTCGATTCACAGCCGGACCTGAATTGGTATAACCCGCAAGTACGCCAGGCCATTCTGCAAGTTGGACGCTTCTGGCTGGATCGTGGCGTGGATGGTTTCCGCCTCGACGTCATCAACTTTCTTGCCTATGACCGTTCGCTCGCTGACAATCCCGAGCGCCCACCCGATGTGCCGCGGCCTGCCGGAGCCGGGCACACTGACCCTTATTTCGAACGGATCAACCGAGGCACCGTGTGCCGTCCGGAAACGTTAGAGATGCTCGGTGACATCCGCCAGATGGCGGACGACTATCCCGGTACTGTGCTATTGGGCGAAATCTCTTCGGCTGAAGACAGCCTGGCCGATGCTGCCGATTACGTTCGTGATGGCCGCCTGCACCTGGCTTATAATGCGTCGCTGATCAGTGACGAGCCATTCACCGCTATCGGCTTGCACAACTTGTTGACCCGTACGCTCGAACTGTTCCCACATCATCAGCTGTGCTGGACTTTCGGCACTCACGACTTTCCGCGACTTAAAGGCCGCTGGATAAGATCCAGTCAGCATGAGGCGATTCTCGAACAACGCCTCGACGTATTGCTTATCTCGCTCTTGGTCGGCCTTCCCGGAGCCTGTTGCATCTACCAAGGCGACGAACTCGGTCTGACTCAAGCGCAACTTACTTTCGAGGATTTACGCGATCCTTACGGTATCGCCAATTGGCCGAACCTCCATGGTCGCGATGGTTGCCGCACACCGATGCCCTGGCAAGCAACATTACCGCATGGCGGTTTCAGCCAAGCCCGCAGCAGTTGGCTGCCGATGCCAGCCGAACACCTGCCGCTAGCCGTTGACCGTCAGCAAGGCGAAGCCGGCTCGCTGCTTAATACCTATCGACGTATGCTCCTCTGGCGTCGCCATATGCCAGCTCTGCGTGGCGGCGAAACCAAGCTGTTTTCACCTCAGGGCAACGTGCTTATTTTCGAACGCGGTGATGGCGAGAACCGCATTCTATGCATCTACAATTTCGCTCCCGAACCTGCAACTCTGGATCTAAGCACGCTGCCTGACGCCAACAGTTGCTACAAACTCTGCGAAGAGGTTTCGCCTGAAGCCAGGCTAAACGCGCAGGCACTCCAGCTACCTGCATTTGGTGTGTCTTTCCTATTTGCATAGAAGCAAAACAGAAGTGGTTCTATTGTGGATCTGCCGCAGTAAGGCCACGGTTTGTCTTAGTTGTGAGGTTGCGAGACGTCATCATCGACATGATTCATGAGCGGCTTCAGCTTGGTTAATCCAAGATCAGAACCCAACCGTTGTTGGAGCCTTTCCAAGGGTGTCAGCCCATTCAAAGCGCGTTGCCTTCGTCGGGTACTGAACCCTACTACCAGGCGCTGAGCATCCAGCCCGAGGCAGACGCCTCCCCCGTCATCCCGCCCCCCTCACGGCGCGTCACCGATGCCGACATGCTGCCGGTCCAGACGCAGAACCTGACCCCAGGTCGGGTAGCCCGCCGAGCAATCCAGGCCCCCGGCCTGCGGCCCTTCTTTATGGTCGGCGCCGATGATATGTCGCAGCAGTGGCTGGTCGAGCGCGCCGCGGCGCTGGAGGCCATGGGCGCGATGGGCATGGTGGTTCAGGTGGCGTCGGCCGAGCAGCTGGCGGACCTGCGCCGTCTGGTACCCACGCTCAACCTGCTGCCCATTGCCGGTGACGATGTGGCGGCTCGCCTCGCGCTTGAGCACTACCCCGTGTTGATTACTGCAACCAGCATCGAGCAATAACCATGACGGTCAAACATCATGCAATCGAGGCCTTGCTGCGGCCTCCGGTCGAGCTCTATACGGTCTTCGTCTGTCTCTGCGGGGCGTTTCTGAGCCTCGTCGCTCCCTGGTCCATCGCCCTGTCTCCCGAATTTGGCTATGCCTCGGCGGGGTTTTTTCTGTTCTTTGGAGGGTTGCGGTTCCGCCAGGGCATGACGGTGCTGCGCTATCAGCGTAATTTGCGCCGTCTGCCGCGCTATGTCATGACCAGTCGCCAGGTGCCGGTCAGCCATCAGCGGCTTTTTATCGGGCTGGGCTTCAAGTGGGGGCAAAAGCATACCCAGCGGCTCTTGCAGACCTACCGGGCCGAGTATCGCGCCTACGTGGAACCCAAGGCCTCCTACGTCTATGCCCGGCGGCTCGAAGAACGCCTGGAGCAGGCTTCCTTCCCGCTGGGCTTGATTCCACGCCTGACGAGCTTGGATACCTGGCTCAACCCGGTACGACCGTTGCCGCCAGTAGGCGGTACGCCACGGCTGCATGGTATCGAGCCGGACGAGGTACCGGTCTCCCTGCCCTTGGGAGAGCGGGTTGGGCATTCCATCGTGCTGGGCACGACGCGGGTCGGCAAGACCCGGCTGGCCGAGCTGTTCGTGACCCAGGATATTCGCCGGGGCGAAGTCACCATTGTCTTCGACCCCAAGGGCGATGCGGATCTCTTGAAGCGCATGTACGTGGAAGCCAAGCGCGCCGGGCGAGAGGGCGAGTTCTATATCTTCCATCTGGGCTGGCCGGATCACTCCGCCCGTTACAACGCGGTGGGGCGCTTTGGACGGATCAGCGAGGTGGCCAGTCGGATTGCCGGGCAGCTCTCCGGGGAAGGCAACAGCGCGGCGTTTCGCGAGTTTGCCTGGCGTTTCGTCAACATCATTGCCCGTGCCTTGAATGAGCTGGGTCAGCGCCCGGATTATCTGAAGATCCAGCGGCACGTCATCAATATCGAAGGGCTGTTTCTGGAGTACAGCCAGTATTTCTTCAGTCAATACGATCCACGGGCCTGGGAGAAGATCGTCGAGATCGAGGGCAAGCTGAACGACAAGAACATTCCCTTCAACATGCGAGGCCGGCCCGTGCGGATTGTGGCAATTGATCAATACCTGTCGCAGATTCGGGTCGATGATCCGGTGATGGACGGGCTGCGCAGTGCCGTACGCTACGACAAGACCTATTTCGACAAGATCGTGGCCTCGCTGCTGCCGCTGCTGGAAAAGCTCACCACCGGGCGCATGGCCGAGCTGATTTCGCCCGATTACAACGACCTCAACGACCCGCGTCCGATCTTTGACTGGATGCAGATCATTCGTAAGCGCGGCATCGTCTATGTGGGGCTGGATGCGCTGTCAGATCCGGAGGTCGCGGGAGCGGTCGGCAACTCGATGTTCTCCGACCTGGTCTCGGTCGCGGGGCATATCTACAAGCATGGCGTTGACGATGGCCTGCCGGGAGGCGAAGCCGGCAACAAGATCCCGATCAACGTGCATGCCGATGAATTTAACGAACTGATGGGCGATGAATTCATCCCGATGATCAACAAGGGCGGCGGGGCCGGGTTCGGGTAAGTCGGCCACGTTGAATTACCTGATCAGCCAGGCCATTGCGATGTACCGCCCTCGCCTGTTTATCGTGGAGGCTGGTAACTCCTTTGGCCTGCTCAGTGAATTTGCCCGGCGGCTGGGCTTGACAGTCAACCGGGTGCGCCTGGCCCCGGGCTCCGGGGTCAGCCTGGCCCCCTTTGCCGATGCGCGGCGGCTGGTGGCTCCTGACAAATTCAAGACACTGAAGATCGAGTAGCTCGATGACGACGCGCCGCAAGCGGCGGCCGCCGAGGATGACGAGCGCGACATCCTCGGCGCGCTGGAGATCACGGCGCGCCTGATGATCACCGGGGGCGAGGTGAAAGAAGAAAACCGCATGACCCGCGCCGATCGCAGCATGATCCGCCAGTGCATCATCAACGCCGCACTGGCGTGCGAAGCCCAGAACTGTACCGTGCTGAGCGGGCATGTTCGGGATGCCCTGCGTGCGGCCGGGGGGGGATGACAGCCTGCCTGAATCCCGGCGTAACCGCCTGCTGGAAATGGCCGATGCCATGGATATGTTCTGCCAAGGCGCCGATGGCGATGTCTTCAACCGTGACGGCACCCCCTGGCCGGAAGCCGATATCACCATCGTCGACTTGGCCACCTATGCCCGCGAGGGCTACAACGCCCAGCTCTCGATTGCCTATATCTCCTTGATCAACACCGTCAACAACATCGCCGAGCGCGATCAGTACCTGGGCCGGCCCATCATCAACATCACCGATGAGGGTCACATCATCACCAAGAACCCCCTGCTCTCGCCCTATGTGGTCAAGATCACCAAGATGTGGCGTAAATTGGGCGCGTGATTCTGGCTGGCGACGCAGAACGTCGATGACTTACCGCCTGAAGCCGCGCCCATGCTCAACATGATCGAGTGGTGGATCTGCTTGTCCATGCCGCCGGATGAAGTGGCCAAGATCGCCAAATTCCGCGAACTGAACGACTCGCAGCGCACACTGATGCTCTCGGCACGCAAGGAGAAACACAAATTTGCCGAGGGCATCATCCTCTCCAAGTCGATGGAAATTCTGTTCCGCACCGTTCCGCCGAGCCTGTATCTCGCCCTGGCGATGACCGAACCTGAAGAGAAGAACGAGCGTTACCGCCTGATGAACGAATTCAACTGTGACGAGCTGGGAGCGGCCATCATCATGGCCGAGCGTATCGATCAGGCCCGAGGCCTGGAGGTTCTAAAGCAGGATGAGATGGGGTGGATAGGAGGAGCCCCATGAGCCGAGCGATGGATACGCTGACCCAGCAACTGATTGAGACGCTGACCGAACTGTTGCGGAGCCATCCGGCGGCGGCGCTGCAATCGCTGCAGGTGGGCGCACCGGCCCTGATCGATTCACTGGAACAGATCAAGTTGCGGGCAGTGGATCGACGTGAAATCAATGCCCTGTTGCAGCTTCATTTTCCGCAGGCAGATGAGGCGAAGGACGCGCTGTTGCAGTTACCCGTGGAGGTGAGCTTTAAGGGGCCGCATCGAGCATTTACCCGCGTGGCTGCATCAGTACAACTGGCATCGGCCACACGCTAGCCTCGATTACCTGCCTCCAATCAGCCGGCTTGCTTCACTGAACAACCTACTGGGTTTACACAGCTAACGCGTGCCAACGTGAGCGCAAGGCGCATGCAATGGGCTTGCTGCGGCTCCTGCTTCTCACACCCGCCATTCACTGTCCGCCAGCTTCTCGATGTTGTGCATCATGCAGTACAACAGGTGCCATTGTGTGTTGACTTTGCCGTGCCCGTGTAGGTTGAAGCGCGCCAGTCGCTTGTTATGGCGCAGGTTGCCGAACACCGGTTCGACCGTGCCGATGCGCCGGCCGTAGCACCTGCGACCTTATGGCGAGTCGATGGCAGTGTGCATGTGCGTGATCGCATCGTCGCGTTTGACAACTACTTTGGGTTCCATCCAGTCAGGACTGCGCTCGCCGAACAGATAGGCCTTGCGCGCCGGTGTTCGATCCGGATAGCGCAGGCACTTCGCTCGAAGTTCACAAGGGCCACAGTCGTCCGGACTGGCCTTGTAGTCCTGGCGATGCAGCCCCTCCCCTTATCCACCAATGTAGGTGCTGCCATTACTCACCAGTGTCTTGCCCGCCGGACAGAGGCAGGTGCCGTCCTCGCGGAACTCGAAGGCGCTCGTCACGCTTGCGCATCGGCTTTTCGGCGATCAGCGCGGGAATGCCTCGCGCGTCCAGTTCGCTCAGATCGAGTTCGTGATCGACCAGATAGTCCCGTGCGAAGGCGAAGCTGCCCGGCACGATCTGCTCGGACAGCACAGGCCGTTGCGCTCTTGGGGCTTGTAGTAAGACATGGGCAATCTCGGTTGTCTCGAACTGTCGAATTTACCGTTAGAAGTAGGCCATGGACGAAGTTTTTTTACACCCTCAACGGCAATCCGGTCGATCCGGGCACCCAAATCTCTCCCTATCAATCCTGCATAACCGCCCTACTCCGACACGAATGACCTGGTCACGTGCGCAGAAGGCATTAGGTCAGAGCAAGGTATGCTCATATAAAGTAAAGGCGAAAATACAACTGTAGTATTTAGATACATTGAATCAGGCAAACAATATCATCATAACTATTTCTGTAGTTACAGAAGTAGTTATGGAAATCGAATTCAACTCTGTCAAAGCGGCCAAGACTCTGGATGAGCGCGGACTGGACTTTAGTCGCACTGACGAAATATTCCAAGCTTGAGCCCGTCGAGTTGCAAAACAGCCGTACAACTGCCTCTCATGACATACTGAAGGAACTTGGCCTAGGCGGGCAATTGGCACCCCTGTCGTTGTCTGCCGCTCAGCCAGGAGCCGGCACATGATCCAAGGGGAAACGGTGTCCAGTGTTTAGGGGGCTCGTTCACCGGATGTGGAGCTTAGGCGGCTTCGATGGTTATTCAGGCGCTTGTAAAATTTTAATTAAGGCAATATTCACGTTGCATCTCCGTCGATCTGATGCCTTCACATTTTGTGAACTCCGGCCAGTTGGCTTCACCAAACAAAATAAGTACATCTCACTTATAAAAACAAAAGGAGGGACATGAAATGATCGATCACAGCGGCATACCGTCAAAAGAGATTCTTCGCCAGAATACTGTTTCAGAAAAGAAGCAGAAATCAGTCAAGCAAGACACAAATGTGATACTTGATAAAGAAGGAACGCCTTGCGACACAAGTGGTGTACCTAAAGAGACCGTAATCAAGAGTAAAAAGTAGTGCCATTAGTGGGTTAGGCACACCAAATACCCCACTACCAAAGCTTCCCGAAGCCCTGCCAAGCGCAGGGCTTTTTCGTTTCCGCCGCAAAGCAACCAAAAACACAATTTAGGGATTGTTGGCATTTAGAGCGAGGAGCGCTATTTTTTGATTGCCACGTTGCTTGATCTGAGCGCGACACTGAATGTGCATCGGCTCCAGCAGCCGACTGACGCCGGCTTGAGTAGCTTTACGGCTCACCAGTCAGTCCTGCCAACAGCGGTGCCGCAACCAAGGATCATGAATAGTGAAGGCGAGCGAAACAGGGTAAGGCACGGACGAGGACACCATGGCCAATGTGCAGTCCAGCTTCGATACTGTGCCGGTCAGTTGCTTTAGCCTAGCGAACCGCCATCTTAGAGAATGTCATCGTTCAAGATCTTAACTGACGTTAGAGTTTGAGCTAGATGCCGGTTCCGCCTACCGCTCGCTCCCAGCAAGAATAGGGAAGCGCGTGCACCTGAATCTATGGACTGAAAAGTCCTGGATGCGGGATATTCCAATGATGCTCACTGAAATAAAAACAGGGACTTTAGTCCCTGTTTTCAAAGATTTACAGAACCACACAGAACTCTGTAAATCATGTATTGGAGCGGGAAACGAGACTCGAACTCGCGACCCCGACCTTGGCAAGGTCGTGCTCTACCAACTGAGCTATTCCCGCATTGGCGTCCCCTAGGGGACTCGAACCCCTGTTACCGCCGTGAAAGGGCGGTGTCCTAGGCCACTAGACGAAGGGGACGTAGCCCGGAACTTAGCAGCTTTGCTGTTTTTCCGCCTTCCGTTTACTTTACCTTTTGAGTTCCGCATCGGAAGTGGCGCGCATTTTATTGGCACTTAAATAACCCGTCAACCTGTTATTCAAGAATTTAGTGAAAAAACAATATTGCTATGATTGCACCCGATCGTCAGTGCATCGCTGCCGCCGCTCTGGAAACGCTGAATGCGCACCTGGCGTTCGAGTTGGCGGTGCTGCAGATCGATTTCCTTGAAGTCGCCGTCGGTCTTTTGCTCTTTCAGCATCAACTGAACCAGCCGGGCCTCCAGGGCGCCGCCGATGCGCTCGACGTTATCCGCCCGATCTCATTCGCCATAGCAGTTCGATTTGTAAGAACGCTCCCTACATCTCCGGCTCGTTGTTCGCGCCGCTTCCGTTCCTGACCATACCCTCATCGCTACCTGCAGTCGCACTCATCCGAATTGAGGACATCCCCCATGAAGAAATTCCACTTCAAGTTCTTCCGCGTCGCCACCGAGGGCGCGACCATCAATGGCCGCAACTGAATTCGAGCGGGCTTTCCACCTGCAGTTACGCGGTAAGGTCGGGGCAGAAAATCGCCATGCGGCCCTATTACAGCGTGCGGATGAGCTGGATCAGCAGATCAAGAATCTAATCGAGGGCATTGCCACGGTCGGTATATCAGCCTCACTCGCTGAACGCCTGAAAAGAGCTGAACGCGAGCGCGATAGCATCGCCAGGCAGATCCACGAATAGCTGCAGCGGAGAACGCATCACTCGATATTTGAGGTATGTTCAGCCGCCTGCTGATTAATTTGACCGAAGCACTCAGCCGCAATACCACCCAAAGCCGTGCGGTACTGAAGGATATCTTTGAGGAAGTGAACATAGAACTGCGCGGCCCGGAAGTATGGGCCCAGATACACACAAGCCCCGAACTGCGCATGGCAGTCGGGGCCTATGATGATAACACTGGTTGCGGGAGCCGGATTTGAACCGACGACCTTCGGGTTATGAGCCCGACGAGCTACCAGACTGCTCCATCCCGCGTCTGTGAGGCGGCATTCTACAGGGTAAGCACGGCTTGTCAAACACGATCTAAAGAAAATCAAATATTTGCCTGAGCCGAACCCTTATTGTCGAATCAAGCGATATCGCCTTTGGCCGGTATCCCAGCCGGCCGAGCACATTTATTCAGGCAGTTTCGCTATAGTGCCAGCCCTGAGATGGCCTCTTGCCCGATAGCGAATATTGCACGGGCCAATCCGCAGGCCGGGCGGACATACACTCGCATGCTGAATTGATCGGCGAGATTTTAGAGAAGGGTTTTCAACCTCATGTTTTTAATAGAGCGATATATCATTTCCGAGGTTCGCCGCCCTTTTCTGACCATGGTAGGAGTACTTGCTTTCATCTTTGCCATGTACTCATCCAAGCGCTACTTGGCAGAGTCTACCAACGGCACCATGGCGCTAGGTGTCGTAATGGATCTTGTGTATTACAGGGTCCTGGTCGCTTTGGAGATGCTGATTCCCGTTGCACTTTATGTCTCAGCCGTGCTCAGTCTGGGGCGTCTGTACAACGATAGCGAAATGACGGCGATCTCCGCCTCCGGGATCAGTCCTGCACGAATTTACCTGGCAGTCGCCATTCTGGCGATTCCAATTTCCATAGCTGTAAGCCTGTTATCCATGTATGGGCGCCCCTGGGCGTATGACAGTGCCTATCAACTGGAACGGATGGCAAAAACCGAGTTGGACGTGACGCATCTGCAACCTGAACGCTTCAATATCAACCAGGAAAACGGCCGGATGATCCTGGCTCAGCACATCGATTACAGCAATGGCCATCTTCATGACGTACTCATTTACGATGTGGGCAATCGCAAGAGTCACTTGCTGCGTTCCGAAGAAGCCTGGATTGCCGACCCTACACCCAGTGACCCCATTCTGGAGATGAGGGCAGGCGACGCCTATGCGCTTCATTACCATGAAACAGAGGATCAAACGACTCGCTTCAGTGAAATGAAAATGCATTTTTCGCCTATCGAACTGAAAGACAATTACAAGCGCAAGGCTGCTTCCAATGCCGAACTAAAAGCAACTGGTAAACTTTCCGATCTGGCGGAATTACAGTGGCGCCAGTCACGCGGCATAAGTACCCTGCTGCTGGCGCTGCTTGCTGTCCCGCTCAGCAAGACGGCTCCCCGGCGCGGCCGTTTTGCCAAGATGCTGCCAGTCACTCTCGTTTATGCCGTCATCTTTTATGCAGGCAGTATCTGCAAGGACATGGTTGGCAACAATGCGCTGCCGCTCATGCCCGGAATGTGGATTATTCCGCTCATCATGGGACTTGCCATACTCATTCTGTTGAAACGCGACATCGGAAGTTCACGGATTCGTCTCGCATGAAAATCGTCGATAGATACCTGCTGCGAAACATGTTTCTCGGCTTTGTCGCAGCCGCCGCCCTGCTGCTCCCGCTATTCAGCGCGCTGGATTTGGTTAATGAGCTCGACGACGTCAAGCAAGGCGGATATCGCCTGATACAAGCAGTGGAAGTCGTCATGATGACGCTTCCCCGCCGAATCGTTGAACTGGGGCCATTCATCGCTCTGCTGGGAGGAATCGCAGCACTGGGCCAACTCGCCCAGACTCAGGAATTGAGCGTTCTGCGAGCAGCCGGTATTTCCGCAACACGGATCAGTATGACGACCCTGCTGGCTGGCCTGATCCTGGCTGGCCTGATCGGTATGATCGATGAGTTCGCTGCTTCGCCATTGCAGCAAAAAGCCCTGCAGATACGCACCCAGGCCATAGCCCTAACAGACAAGGACAGTCCTAAGGACGATAGTATCTGGGCCCGCAAAAGCAATTACTATGCCCGGATTGATAGATTGAGCGCCAACCATATCCCCACTCACCTGGAAATATTCGGCTTCGACGAAAACAAACAGCTCAAGGAATACATCTACGCCGAATATGCGGATATTCAATCCGGCAAATCCTGGTTATTACATGATGTACGAGTGAAGAAGCAAAACGGCTCCGAAGAAACCTCTGAACATTTCGATGAGCTGCCATGGCAATCGATCTTTCCGGAAACACGCCTGAACGAAGTGAATTTCCCCCCGGAGAGCTTTTCATCGCAGCAACTTTATCGCTATATAAAATTTCTTCACGAAACGGGCCAGCCATCGGCTCAATATTCAGTAGCTCTATGGCAAAAGGTAGGTACCCCGATCCTGGCGCTTGCGATGATTCTTTTCGCAGTGCCTTTCGCTTTCAGCCAAGTAAGATCCACAGGACTCGGTGCTAAACTTTCGCTTGGCGCCATGCTTGGCCTGCTGGTCTACATGACTAACAATATCATTGCCAGTCTCGGTATCCTGTTCAAAATCAATCCAGTTCTGGTAGGTACACTGCCAGCCATTATCATGTTTGGTATAGCGATGCTAGCGGTTACCCGCTTCGATACTGGAAAATATTGATGAACTCCCGATAATCAGCAGTAAATTCTGAAAATTCATTAGCTTATTAAGCAATACTTAATTTTTTCCTTAAAGACTGCAGCACCGTAATCAAGCCGGCGCTGCACTCTCTGTTTACCAAGTTTGAGTAACGGCTTCCTTAAAATATTTCATACGCGCAGACGGCAATGAAAAAGATGCGTTTTCATTGCCTTTATACCGAATTCAAGGCATGAGACATGACAATCCAGATCTATCTCGTAGGTAACTGCACTATTCCTCTCTGGGGAATAACGTCCCGGGAAAGACTCAAGCGAACCCTTAAGAAGTATCCCGAGGCACAGTTGGCCGCAGCCGATGCTCATTTGCCAACCGCTGGGAAGATCCTGCTGTTGCGAGAAGATTATCTATACGATGACCGAGTATTGAATGGATTGCTGAAAACCGCAGATGTTGCGTTGCAGGATCCACGCGACGGAACCGTTATTGCTGCCCATGTTTCAACCGAGCTGCTTGGTGGCATGGCTCAGCTGGAAAGCCAAGCCATTGAGAATCTGCGTCTGGTACAGCCGGATACCATTGCCTCGGGTTTGATAACGCAACTGCGCAAATTCGACCAGCCCTGGGTTGCGCGTGTTTCGCAAACCAATCGCCAGCATCTGGAAAAATCGCTATTCAATGGCGCTTATAAAGGTGTCACGGATTTCATTACCCGGGGTGTCTGGCCAGTACCTGCACGCTGGGTCACGCACAAGTGCGTCAAGCTGGGACTGAGTCCGAACCATGTCACCACAGCCAGCTACGTACTCGCCATTCTGGCCAGTTGGCTTTTCTGGGAAGGAAACTATGGTCTGGGCTTGATAGCGGGCTGGATCATGACCTTCCTCGATACAGTGGATGGCAAACTGGCTCGAGTCACCGTCACGTCTACCCGCTTCGGCAATATCTTCGACCATGCTCTGGATATCGTACATCCGCCGATCTGGTATCTGGCCTGGGGCATGGGGCTCGCAGCAACCTGGCCATTCGATATATCGCTGACTGCCGTTATCTGGGTGATTTTCATTGGCTATCTGGCCGGACGCCTCTGCGAAGGCGCATTCAAGTTCGCCGCACCCTTCTCGATGTTTCTCTGGCAACCCTTCGATTCGCTCAATCGCCTGATTACAGCGCGGCGTAATCCAAATCTTCTACTGCTGACACTGGCCTGTTTCGCTAGTCGCGAGGATATTGGACTGGTGCTGGTTGCGGCATGGACAGTCATTTCCACACTGGTGCTGGCAGTGCGTCTTGGCTGGGCGCTGGTGCTGAAACAGCGTGGTACCCAGTTGCAATCATGGCTAAGCCAGATCGACCCGCAAGCCGACGGTCATCGCCCGGTCGTCCGGCTGTTCGCTCCCCGCTCCGGGTTGGCAGATGCCTGAAGCGTGCTCACCCTGCCGGGTAGGAATCCTTCTGAATCCGCACAGCGGACGAACCCGCCGCCGGCTTCAGCAGTTGCGCGAAATCCTGGTTTCGGTACCGGATGCAACCGTTCTGGAAGTAGCCTCACCAGGAGAAATCGCACACGCGCTGAAGCTATTACCGGCTGATCCTTCCGATGTGTTGGTCATAATTGGTGGTGACGGAACTCTACAAGCCACACTGACGGAACTATTGCGAAGCACCGATAAAATTCCCGCCTTGCTGATAGTGCCGGGCGGTACTACCAACATGAGTGCTGGCGCTCTCGGGACTCGTTTGAACCCCGAAGCTGCACTACGCGCCTTGTCAGCATGGTTGCAAGCGGAAGGAAAGCCTCCCAGACAAGTGGAAAAAGCCGTTCTGCGCATCGAAGATGGCATTTCCTCTGGCCCACACTTTGGCATGTTCTTCGGCACTGGAGCCATAGCCAGTGGCGTCCGCTACTTTCATAGCCAGATAAAGCCAAACGGAATCCGTGGAGCCTTAGGGCCAGCACTGGCCTTCGGTCGACTACTGCTCTCATCGCTCACGGGCAAGAGCAGCTCATTGCTGCCCATTACCTCTACAAGGTTGAGTGGGAATGGCATGGTTTGGGAAGGTAATTGGTTATTCACCCTGGCTTCCACACTGGATAAGCTACTTGTCGGCTGTCGCCCTTACTGGGGGAGTGAACCGGCTCCGGTGCATTTCACAGCCATTACCCACTCACCTCGTCGTTTCGCCCGGGTATTGCCTTTTCTGTTATGCGGCAAAGGCGCCAAGGTTGTTCAAGAACAGGACGGCTATATCAGTCACAATCTCGACAACCTGATCCTTGACACAATGGGTGACTATATCCTGGACGGCGAGCAATATCAGGCCAGCGGTGCTATCCGGATTTCGGCAACGGCCCCGCTCCGCTTTCTGATTTATTGAGCAGATCGATGAAAAAGGCTGTTTCCCTTGTCCAACCACCTGCTGCGCTACTTGCCGAAGTGGCAATGCAAGTCGGCCGTCCCGTATTACCGGAACTGAACGCACTCGCCGACCAGGCAAGTGCCCGCTTCGGTGAAGCAGTCATAGCGGTTCTTTTCTACGGTTCCTGCCTGCGTAGCGGCAATCCAAGCGAAGGTCTGGTAGATCTCTATTTGATCGTCGATGACTATGCCCGCGCTCACCCCAACCTTCTATTGCGTTGGGCCAATATCTGCCTGCCACCCAATGTTTATCTGCTGCAGGCACATACCGATGACGGGAAAATCTTACAGGCAAAGTGCGCCCTGCTGACGTTGGAAGATTTCGAACGTGGCACTGCTTGCTGGTTCCAAAGCTACTTATGGGGGCGCTTCGCCCAACCATCCCGGCTTGTGCGAAGCAAGGATGCATTCGTTGCGCAGCGAATTCATGCAGCCCTCGCACGAGCGGTCCTGACTTTGCTGTCCCGAACCATTCCCTGCCTACCTGAATACTTCACCGCCGATACTCTCTGGCATCGGGCGCTAAGCCTCAGCTATGGCACCGAATTGCGCCCCGAAGCAGCGAGACGACCAACTGAGCTACTCGAATACGACAGAAATTACTATCACCATTTGTTCCTGGCTGCGCTGCCGATGTTAGATGGAGTAAAGCGCAATGCTGACAAGATAGATGGTTATCGTAACCTTTCAGCAAACCCCGACTACCTGAAAAGCCAGCGAGAGTGGAAGCTACGGCGCACTCAGGGACGACTTCTGAATGTGTTGCGCCTGGTGAAATCGGTTTTCACTTTCGACAATGGTGTGGATTACGTCGCATGGAAGCTGGAGCGACACACCGGTCAGGTGCTGGAGATCACTCCACGTTTACGCCGTTACCCATTGATTTTCTGTTGGCCGATACTGTGGCGATTATTAAAAGAGCGTCATCTGCGATAATCCGGATAGATGAAATCTCTTCAACCTTCACATCATATCCAGCAAGAGGCAAACGGTGGAAAACCTGACTAAAGACGTCGATACCAATCTCGCCCAAAAACCCAAGCGCAAGAAACATCGCCCCAGCGTCGCAATCGGTTTGTGGATCATCAAACGAGTGGAAAAGGTAATCCGACATTATTCGACAGTGCCAACCACGCCATTTCTCGATCCTGCGCAGTTTTCCTGGACTCCATTACTGCAAGCCAACTACGAAGTGATCCGCAAGGAACTGGAACAGGTGCTGCGCAATAAAGAGCGCATTCCCAATTTCCAGGATATTTCCAAGGATCAGACCAACCTGACCCAGGATGATCGCTGGAAAACCTTTTTTCTATATGGCTATGGCTACAAGATGGATGGCAACTGCGCGCAATGCCCGGAAACCACCAAAATTGCTGAATCCATTCCGGGAATGTTCACCGCTTTCTTCTCGATTCTTGAACCAGGCAAGCATATTCCCATACACAGAGGTCCCTACAACGGCCTGCTGCGTGCCCACCTTCCCCTGATCGTGCCTGAACCCAAAGAACAGTGCCGCATCCAGGTCAGTAACGAAACGCACCATTGGGAAGCCGGTCAATGCATGGTTTTTGACGATACCTATAAGCATCAGGTCTGGAATGATACTGATGGCGTTCGAGTCGTCCTGTTCCTGGACATCCGCCGACCGCTTGCCTGGCCGGGATCATGGTTCAATCAGCTGATCCTCAAGCTGATCTGCTGGTCACCATACATTCAGGATGCCCGAAAAAATCACAAGGCCTGGGAACGCGGTCTGGAGTAGTAAAACGATAACTCCCTGGACTTGCACAACGCCAGGGAGTCACGGTTTTTTGTCAGAACAGATCACTGATCCAGTTGCTTGTGAGCTTCTTCCCACGCATCGAGATTGGTTCTGGCTTCCTGTACGAAAGGGCTACGCCGGATGGCAGCGAGAAACAGATCACCGAGCAAACGGCCCGGCAGACGCAACGGACGCTTGAATTGAATCAGCAAAACCACGCGAGTCTGATCCGTATCGTTCCAGACTTCATGTGGATAGGTATCATCGAACACCATGCAGTTGCCGTCGTACCACGCTTCGGTCTGATCGGCTACCTGGATACGGCATTTTTCATTCGGCGTCGGACTCATCAAAGCCAGGTGGCAAGTAATGATTCGTTTGGTCACTCCCGTATGCAAGGGGATATGGCCACCCGGTCGTAGAATCGAGAAAAAGGCGCTATTAAGATTTGGCACCACCGAAAGAATCTCTGCAGTACGCGGGCAAAGCTTACAGTTTTCTTCGATCTTGTACCCATAACCATGCAGGAAGAAAGAGCGCCAGCCGTTATCTATAGCAATACGCCGATGATCAGGAGAAATTTCCCTGAGGGCAGGAATGGAAACGCCATCATCCAATAATTGCTGGACCTCGCCACGAATGGTTTCCCAGTTACGTTCCAGCTCTGCAGTCCAGGGAAAAAGCTGCTTATCGAAAAACGCAGGGTCACCTACCAAAGAATTCTTGGATAGAAACCTGTTAAACCAGGGACGCAGCTTTTTGCCCATCCGATACAAAGCACTGCGTTTGAGCTTCGGCTCTGCGTAAGTCGAAACCGCATCGTTCATCAGCTTTCTCCTGAAAGATTCTCAATTTTTTTGATAACCACTGCCTGGGCCTCCAACACACTGGCGTAACCTTTGATTACAGATGAAGGAGTGGTTGCCAGGAATTATAAAGCGAATCAAAACGACTCAGCTTGACGAAGATCCTTTAGGATCTTCTTAAAGCCTGTTCACGATCTCGCGAGCTAGAGCTAAACGGTAGCGAAAACGGCTGAGGAAGCGGACCAGGCTCGCGCGCGAGTTTACGAGTGGTAAATGAGCATTTCGAAGCCGGTTTCAACACCGTTTGGCCGACGCGCAGCAGATCGTGAACAGGTTCTTAAAGAAGGGATTCCAGCTTCTGCCAGGCATTATCCAGTAGCCGCTCCTGGGCCTGGGCTGCCGGATGTACACGGTCGGCTTGCATCATGTCTGTCACACCACCGATCCCTTCAAGAAAAAAGGGTACATAAGCCACTTTCTTTTCTTCAGCAAGCGAATCGAAAGCCTCGGCATATGCAGTGGTATATCGCTGCCCCAAGTTGGGTGGCATACGCATGCCAAGCAACAGGACTTCCGCCCCCGCTGCACGGGATTGATCGATCATTGCAGAAAGATTCTGTTTCATTTGTGCAGGCTGCTGGCCGCGTAGGCCATCGTTGCCACCAAGCTCCAGAATGACGACATTGGGACGATGCTCGTCGAGTAGCGCTGGCAGGCGGGCAAGTCCTCCGGCAGTCGTATCGCCACTGACCGAGGCATTCACGACTTGATGACCCTCTCCTCGTTCGGCTAGTCGGTTCTGTAACAAATGAACCCAGCCCTGACTGGTTTCCAGTCCGAAAGCAGCGCTGATACTATCCCCAACGATCAGTACTGTCCCGGCCAGGGCTTGCTGAGCCCAAAGCAGCGAAGCCAGGACTCCTCCTATCAACCATCTACGCATCGGATCCCCCATGAACGCCAGCATTCTCACTGCCCGGCACCTTAGCAAAGTGGTATCCAGCGCGGAAGGCTCGCTCCGCATCCTCGATGACCTGTCGCTGGAACTGCATAAAGGTGATGTACTAGCGATCGTCGGTACATCTGGCTCGGGAAAGTCGACATTGCTCGGCCTGCTTGCCGGCCTTGATCTACCCACCTCGGGAGAGGTCGAACTGGCCGGACACGTTCTCAATCGACTCGACGAAGATCGCCGCGCCAGGGTTAGAGCCGAGCATGTCGGTTTCGTCTTTCAGTCCTTCCAGCTGCTGGATACTCTCAACGCGCTGGAAAATGTCATGCTTCCCCTCGAACTCGAAGGACGCCAGGATGCATCCGCAAAGGCTCAAGCGCTTCTGGAGCGTGTCGGTCTGGCTGCTCGCCTGCATCATTACCCTCGCCAACTGTCGGGGGGCGAGCAACAGCGCGTAGCTCTAGCCCGGGCCTTTGCCGCCGAACCAAAAATTCTTTTCGCCGACGAACCTACTGGTAACCTCGATAGCAATACCGGTGCTCACATTACCGAATTACTGTTCGAGCTCAACCGCGAGCGCGGTACCACATTGATCCTTGTTACCCACGATGAGCGTCTGGCCGGCCGCTGCCAGAAATTGCTCAGACTCGAAGGTGGTCGACAAATCGAATACAGAGCGGCCGGATAATCAGCATGCCTTTTCCCCGTCTTGTTTCTCTCGCTATTCGCCAACTGTTGCGCGAAGCGCGCACTGGCGAGCTGAAAGTACTGTTTTGCGCCCTGCTCATCGCTGTGGCGGCGAGCACCGCAATCGGTTATTTCGGTCATCGTCTGAATCTGACCATGCAATCTCATGCCAGTGAATTTCTTGGCGCTGACCTGGTACTCAATGGCTCCGCGCCTGCCACGCAAACCCAGACCAACACTGGTCTTGATCTCGGCCTGGCCCACGCCCAGGTAGTGGAATTTTCCAGTGTTATTGCTACCGATGAGCAGATCCAGCTTTCCAGTATCAAGGCTGTCGATAGCGCCTATCCACTTCGCGGCGAGCTCCGTAGCTCGGAGGCACTTTATGGCCCCGAACAACCAGGCTCAGGTCCACAACCTGGTGAAGCGTGGGCAGAAGCTCGTTTGCTCGCGGCTCTGGACCTCAAGATTGGCGATACCATCGAAGTCGGTCGCCAGCCGCTTCGCTTGAGCCGTGTGCTCACCTATGAACCGGATCGGGCCGGCGATCTCTATAGTTTGACTCCAAGAGTCCTGATTCATATGGACGATCTGACAGCGACCGGAGTGATTCAGCCAGGCAGCCGGGTTCGCTATCGGGAGCTTTGGAGTGGCCCAGGCGAAAGCCTGGAAAGCTATCAAAAAGCCATTGAACCCGGATTGGCAGCAAACCAGAGTATCGAGACAGTCAAGGATGAAAATCGTCAGATAGGCGGCGCGCTGGAACGCGCCGAACGCTATCTGAATCTGGCCAGTCTTGCGGCAATTCTGTTGGCCGGTGTTGCCGTGGCACTATCGGCAACCCGTTTTGCCAACCGGCGCCTCGACAACAGCGCACTGCTACGCTGCCTTGGCCTTTCTCAACGCGAAACGCTGCAACTTTACACCCTTCAATTAGGCATACTCGGCCTGCTGGCTAGCTTCGCTGGTGCCTTATTGGGCTGGCTCGCGCAACAAGGGCTATTCTTTTTACTGCGCAATCTGCTGTCCAGCCAGGTGTCCGAGACGAATCTTTGGCCCATGCTTACCGGCATTGCTACCGGTATGGTTGCCTTGGCCGGATTTGCCCTGCCGCCGCTGGCAGCCCTGGGGCGTGTCCCTCCATTACGGGTATTGCGTCGGGACATCCTTCCTGTGCCTCTCAGCAGTTGGCTGGTCTATGGCGCTGCGATCGCCGCGTTGGCGACAATCATGTGGCGCCTGACGCTGGATCTGACTATCACCCTGGCCTTGCTGGGCGGCGGTTTGCTCGTATCGCTGGCTCTAGGCAGCGCATTACTGCTTGGCCTGCAGAAATTACGCAAATTACTGACAAATACTTCGTTGCCTTGGCGCCTTGGTCTTGGCCAGCTACTACGGCATCCACTATCGGCAGCCGGCCAATCGCTCGCATTCGGCCTGATTCTGCTGGCGATGGCACTGGTTGCGCTCTTGCGCACCGAATTGCTGGACACTTGGCGAGACCAGCTCCCCAAGAACGCGCCGAATTATTTTGCACTCAACGTGCTCCCTGCCGAGCTGGATGCCTTCAAGACCCGTGTCGCCGGAATCACTGATTTTTCAGCCCCGCTCTACCCTGTCATTCCAGGGCGACTGATAACCATCAACGAGACACCAGCCCATGATCTAGTCGCCCAAGGTACGCAAGGCGACAGGGCGACACGCCGGGACCTCAATTTGACCTGGGCTACCGAACTACCTAGTGATAACCATCTGGTCGTAGGCCAATGGTGGAATGAGAAAGAACAAAGCGACTTGCCTGGAGTTTCGATCGAAGCGGAACTGGCAGAAAACTTCGGACTCAAACTTGGCGATAAACTAACGTTCAACATCGGTGGTACCAATCTTGATGCTCGGGTCAGCAGTTTTCGGCAGGTCAACTGGAATAGCTTTCAGCCCAACTTTTTTATGATTTTCGAACCTGGTGCCCTCACAGGCATGCCTACCACCTTCCTGACCAGCTTCCATCTCGCTCCTGGCAAGGAGCATGATCTGATTCAATTGGCCCGTGACTTCCCTGCCGTAACCTTGCTGCAAATCGACGCGTTGCTGGCTCAACTACGCGATATCCTGGCGCAGGTTTCGCTGGCAGTGGAATATGTTTTGTTATTCGTATTGGCTGCAGGATTTGCCGTGCTGTTTGCCGGCCTGCAAGCAACCTTGGATGAACGCATTCGCCAAGGTGCTCTGTTGCGAGCCTTGGGAGCCCGGCGCCAGATATTGCAACGGGCCAGAGGTATCGAGTTCGCCTTGTTGGGAGCCTCCAGTGGCATACTTGCCGCCTTGGGGTGCGAATTGATCAGCGCCTTGCTCTATCGCTTCATCTTCGATATTCACTGGCATCCTCACCCATGGCTACTGGCGATGCCTGTGATCGGTGCCTTGCTGGTAGGCAGCGCGGGAATATTGGGGACGAATAAAGCATTAAAAGTCAGCCCATTGATCGTGTTACGCGAAAACTGAATACGTGTCGAAATCATCATGAGCCGTTATCGCCCACCCCGACCTGTCGGAACACCATTGATTACCCCAGAAGGTGAAGCACGCTTGCGGGCGGAGCTTCATGAACTTTGGCATGTCAAGCGCCCACAGGTGACACAGGCAGTGAGCGAAGCAGCAGCTCAAGGCGACCGCTCGGAAAATGCCGAGTACACCTACGGGAAAAAGATGTTGCGCGAAATCGATAGCCGCGTCCGCTTTTTGAGCAAGCGCTTGGAAAAACTGAAGATTATTGAAGAACGCCCCACAGACCCGAATAAAGTGTACTTTGGCGCCTGGGTCACTCTGGAAGATGAGAATGGGACCGAAACCCGTTATCGCATAGTCGGCCCCGATGAACTAGACCTGAAGCAAGGTCTGATCAGCATTGACTCACCACTGGCAAGAGAACTGATAGGCAAAACACTCGATACGGAAATCAATGTGCAAACTCCTGCCGGCATACAGACCAGATACATCGTGGCCATCGACTATCCGTGAGCTCCATTGTCGTTTTCGTGATATCGACCAGCTCAGATATTTCAATCGTCGAAAAGTCGCTCAGTACTTGGCACTAACCTGATTGAACTCCAAACGATAGCGCTCTCTGGCATAGGCCAGGAAATACTTGTTGACGCTGTTGACATAGCTGACGACGCCCATACCCACACGTTCCATGGCGATCCGCTCTACCTGAAAAAACCATTGATCCGGATTAAGGCCACGCCGGCGGGCTTCGCTTCGTAATGCCTGGACTCGCTGTGGCCCCAGATTATAGGCCGCCAGCGTAAAAGCCATGCGCTCACGCTCATTGAGCCGCGGGCTGGCGAAGAACTTATGCTGGATCTGGTCAAGGTAGCGAGCACTCGCTTGTACATTGTTATCCAGGCGGGAAATATTTTTCACCCCTACGCTGTCCGCCGTATTGGGTGTCACCTGCATCAAACCGACACCTCCGGATGATCCACGGGCCTCGGGATTCAACGTAGACTCCTTGAACGCCAAAGCTGCCAACCCCAACCAGTCCATTGCATGTTTATTAGCATAACGCTGCAGCGTTGGACGTACCTTTTCCAAACGCTGACGTCCCGTGGAATCCAGCGGATAATGAACCTTGTACAAATTGCGGTAGACCCGCCCAAAGGCAGCATCCAGATCTGCCGGAGCACGATAGCTTGTGAGGAAGCTGTTGGCACTTGCTTGCAACTTGTCGGCATCGCTCAGGAAAAACCAGTGCATATCGCCTGGCTCACCCAAATGTACATCAGGCTCCAACTGCAATTTTGGCATGACCATGGCCCAGCGTTCCGCAATGTGTTTTTCGACTACGGTTGCCGGATAGATACCAGCCTGTACCATGTCCAGTACATCTTCCACTGCGAGGGATGGGTCGACCCATTCGATGGAAACAGGTGAGCGTTTCTTCTGTTCCAGTTGCCGATTCAGTTGAGCCAATTCTGCGCCTGCCACGCTTCCCGGCGGCAAAACCAAGGTATGTCCGGAAAGCTGCGCAGGGTTTCGATAAGTCCGGCTGCCTTTGCGAGTGACCAGCACCATAGGAACACTGACAAGGACCGGGCGGCTGGCAACGATATGCGATGCATTGCCATTATCGAGCAGTTCACCAGGCGCTACCATATCGCCCTCGCCACGCTCAAGTGCCCCCAGCAGTTGATCCTTTGCTTTCGGTATCAGCTTCAGTGTAATCGCCTGGCCCTTGCGGGGTTCACGATTGAGATAGTCGATAAAGGCATGCAGACGAACATATTCACTACCGATGGCCTGCCCCTTTACAGCACCAGAGCTGTTCCGACTCTGGTTGATCAGCACACGCAACTCGCCACTCTGACGTATATCAGCCAGATCGCGTACTGTAGCAAGCTTCTGCCACGTTTCTGGCGGTCCGGCAAAACGTGCAGTTGCCAGTTCAGGAAAAAGTGCCAATAGGCAGACAAGCATGATCGATAATCGCAACATGTAGATACCATCTGCATGATTCCAGCCTGCTTGCAGACGAAATAGCCCGAGCGCAACCAGACCACAATTTAAAGATGCGAATACCCTGATCCTAGAGCGAACAAAGTGAGCGGACCCGATTAGCGCATTCTGCGTTACAACTTGCCGATTCTTAAAAACTCAAATTTTAGCAGATCAATTTATATGGAACTCGTCGATATTGGCGTCAACATGACGCATCCCTCTTTTGCCGTGGATTGTCGCGCTATTCTCGAAAGTGCTTATGCTGCCGGTGTAACCCAGATGTTGGTGACTGGTACCAGTCTGCAAAAGAGCATCAATGCCGTACTTCTCTGCCAGAAAATGGATGAAAAACGACGCCATTTGTTCTGTACCGCAGGAATTCATCCACACAATGCTAGCCACTGGCAAAGTACGACTCGGATTGAATTACTTGAACTTCTGCGACAACCGGAAGTACGGGCAGTCGGTGAATGCGGACTGGATTTCAATCGCGATTTTTCTCCTCGGATACAGCAAGAACGCGTACTGGAAGAACAACTGGAGCTGGCAGTGGAAACCGGCCTGCCAGTGTTTCTGCATGAACGTGATGCATCCGGCAGACTATTGGATATAGTGAAGCCGTTTCGAGATCGTCTACGCGCAGCTGTGGTGCATTGCTTCACTGGTGAAAAGCAGGCTTTATACGCCTATCTCGACTTGGATTTGCATATCGGCATAACTGGATGGATTTGCGACGAGCGGCGTGGAGCTCACTTGCACCCACTGGTGCGGAATATTCCATGTGGCCGGCTGATGCTTGAAAGCGATGCTCCTTACCTGTTGCCACGCAACTTGCAGCCCCGCCCCAAGAACAATCGTAACGAGCCCTCCTATCTGGTTCATATACTGGCCGAAGTTGCTCGTCATCGTGGAGAAAGCATTGCAGACCTGGCACACCACACCACTGAATGTGCTCGCGCTTTTTTCATCCTTCCTACACTTGACTGAAGCACACCTGCCCGAAAGCGATTCGTCAGTTGAAAGTGTAGCTTTCAATGAATTCGATCTTTGGCATGATTGCGCGAGAATAATGCATCGCGTAAGGCCTTGAATGCCTGCTGCATTTCTCTTGGCGAAGCAGGTTCACCCGAGTAGCGCGTACACTCATAGATACCTGTAAATTGCCGGATAGCCTGTGCCTGATCCGGCAGCACCTGTGCAGCGCGTTCGGCAAAAGCGCGGGCACCTTCGTGTTTCTGCCGCACAATACCTTGCCCAGCCAGCAGCTTTTCGTATCGCAAAAAAAGACGTTGAACGAGGTCAGGAGTGCTGCGCCAGGGCTTGAACAACAGCAGTGCCAGACTTCCCGACAGCACAGCCAGAACTAACACCAGCCCAATTCCCAGCCAATCCCAACGCAACTCGAAACTACCCAACCACTTTTGCAGGATCTGTTTCTGCTCGTCACCTTGATAATTCAAAACCCAGCGCTGCCAGCCATAATTTACATTATCCCAAGCCATACGCAGCTCGTTCAGCCAGTTGATACCACTGTAGCGGTGCAGTGCCAGAGGATCGCCTTCAAGAAAGCTCTGCTCCTGCACCATAGCTTGCTGAAGACCAGTTCGAATACGCTCGGGTGCGACCTGGAACGTGGGGTCGATACTTATCCAACCCCGCTCCGGTAACCAGTATTCCACCCAGGCATGGGCATCGAACTGGTGAATCGAGAGGTAATTACCGGCCGGGTTCAGCTCACCACCTTGATAGCCACCTACGACTCGAGCCGGTATACCAGCAGCGCGCAAAATAAAAGTCATGGCCCCTGCATAATGGATACAAAACCCACTGCGAGTCTGGAATAAAAAGTCATCGACAATATTTTCGCCAACCGGTAGTGGTTTAAGCGTATAGACGTAGGGCTGCTGGTTGAAATGCCGAAGCAATACCTGCACAAGACGCTCCGGATCGGGTTCACTGCGGCGCAGCTCTTCAGCCCAGATACGAGTGCGTGGATTGCCCTGTCGCGGCAATTGCAAGGAAGCTGCCAGAGAAGCTGAAGTAGCTGAGGGCTCTCGCCGGGAATCCGGCCAGGAGACGGTACGGTACATCAGTGCTCTATCGACAGGTCGCCGCCGCTCGAGATGGAAATCGGCCATCATTCGAGCATCGTCTGCCTGAATCTTGGGTACATCCAAGGAAAATAGCCAAGAGCGGCCATTGGGTTGAATTATGATGTTATAAGATAAAGGCTCACCTTGTGGTTCCCACTTGGGTTCTTGTGCCAGATAGGAATTGGATGAACGTGCCCAACGCTGTCCATCGAAACGCTCGAAAGTAATAGCCCGCCAATACAGGTTTTCGTGCGCAGGAAGCTGTCCGTCGAAAGTGACCCGGAAAGCCAGCTCCGAGGATTGACTGAGCTCCACCATTTCGCCAGGCGACATGCTTTCTGCCAATCCACTAACGGCTTGCTCGGCCGGCTGCGGCATCCCCCATAACGGTGCCAGGCGGGGAAAGAATACGAACAGTACTAACATCAGTGGTAATGCTTGCAGCAGTAGACTGCCAGCCAGGCGTAGAGGTGCTCGGTAGCCAGCCGAATCGTTCTGATAAAGCCCAATCATTCCAGCCAGTAATGCAGTGATCGGTAACAGGCTATAAACCGCAGCCAGTACACCACTGTCGAAAAGATAACCGGTCACTACGGCAAAGAAACCCAGGAAAATAACGATCAACGCGTCGCGACGATTGCGCATTTCCAAGGTTTTCAGGATGAAAGCCGTCATCAGCAAGACTGCACCGGCATCGAGCCCGATCAGCGTGCCATGCGACACATATATGGCAAGGCCGGTCGACAACATTAGCAGTGCCTTGACCCAGCCATTAGGATAAGCGGCACACATACGAAAGATCCGTAACCGCCACCAGGTACAACCTAGCCAAAGCACGATGATCCATGGCGGTAAATATTGCAGATGAGGCAGGATAACCAGGAACTGAACGATCAACAGCCAGAAAAGACTGTTGCGCGGAATGACTTCGGCAGCTTTCAAGCCTGCCCCTCCTTCTTGCCCGAACCAAATAACGCCAAGGCACGCAAACAAACTTCACGATGCAACTGACCGGCATTCGGGCCTATGGTTTGGCCTGGAAGAACTAGCGTGAAGATTTGGCCAACGGAATCCAGCTCCAGAACCCAGTGGCAAAGCAGGGACAGGCGCGCTTCTATATC
The DNA here is from genome assembly GCF_014191985.1 of Azomonas macrocytogenes. GTDB lineage: Bacteria > Pseudomonadota > Gammaproteobacteria > Pseudomonadales > Pseudomonadaceae > Azomonas > Azomonas macrocytogenes. Next base: position 60,724 of record NZ_JACHXI010000015.1, on the reverse strand, counting down.
GCCGCTTAGTTTGCCGAAATCCAATACCAATTCGGTACCAGTCAAGGCAACAAAGTCTTTGACCAGCAATCCTCTCCCACGAGAGTAAGCTTTCCAGTCCAGGCGCCGGATTGCATCGCCTGGCTGCCAGGGCCGCAGACCACGATAATCATCGACACCCGCTTGCTCGGCACGGGACCCATCAGTTTCATCTTCATGATCCTTTCCGGATAAACAAGGTAGCTCACCTGATAACGGACGCGGATAAACCAGTGCCGATATCTCGAGGTCAACCCAGCTCCAAGCCATAAAGATCCCCAGCGGGAAGCGACTTTCCACACGCAACCGGCCTGGTTGCAGCCAACCCCGAGCAAGTGCCGGTAGCTGTAACTCGGCATTGCTTATCGAGCAAGCCGCCACCTCTTGCAGTTGCATCTCGCTGCCCGACCAACCCAGTGCAATCGCCCGATGCGCATATTTTGTGCTTTCCAGTCGCAAGCCAAGCATTGCTTGCCCACCCACGAAAACCGGCGCTACGTTGGCCGCTTGCAGCTCCAATCCGACCAGATTGCGCCAAGTATGCAAAATCGTGACGATTGATAGAGATAACAGCAAAAAGGTTACCGCATAGGCCAGGCTATTCTGATAGTTAATGGCTGCCAGCAACATCAGCAGTTGAGCCATGAAAAAAAACAGTCCCACCCTGGTTGGCATAATGAAGATGAGACGCCGATCCAAGCGGATTCTGGATGCACGCGGTGTACGTCGAGCAAGCCAGTAGCCAAGATACCTGTGACGCTCTCCCAACCCTTGCAGAAAACCGATCATGCTCAAAGTACTGGAACTTCGCGCAGCAACCACTGCACCAGGGAGCTATCACCGCTACCGGAATAATCCGCGCGCTCACGCAAACGATGTCCTGCCACTGCCGGCAGAACAACTTGTACATCTTCAGGAATGGCATAATCCCGCCCGGCCATATAAGCCCAGGAACGAGTTGCGGCTATCAAGGCAAGACTGCCTCGCGGCGAAATACCCCAAGCGAACTGTGGGTGGGTACGTGTGGCTTCAACCAGTCGCAATAGATAATCAGCCAAGGCGTCGCTAACGTTGACCGCCGCTACCTCCTCCTGGATCGCTGCGAGTCCAGCGTGATCAAAAACCGGCTCCAGACAAGGCAGCAAATCGCGGCGCGACTCTCCCAGCAACAGGGCTTTCTCGGCAGCACGTGCCGGATATCCAAGCGAAAGCCGCATCAGAAAACGATCCAACTGGGATTCCGGGAGAACAAACGTACCACTCTGACTAGCCGGGTTTTGTGTAGCAATCACGAAAAACGGCTCAGGTAATGCCCGGGTCGCACCTTCAATAGTCACCTGCCCTTCTTCCATCGCTTCAAGCAAGGCGCTCTGGGTCTTGGGTGTTGCCCGATTGATTTCATCGGCCAGGATCAGTTCGGCGAAAATCGGCCCAGAATGGAAAACGAACCGGCCAACATCCTTGTCAAATATCGAAGTACCAAGAATATCGCCGGGCAACAGGTCGGAGGTGAATTGGATACGCTGAAAATCAAGCCCCATGACCTTGGCCAAGGTATGGCTCAGCGTCGTTTTGCCCATTCCGGGCAAATCTTCCAGTAGCAAATGTCCACGAGCCAGAAGACAAGCGACAGCCAATCGCACTTGCTTTTCCTTACCTAGAAACACCTGATTAGCAGTGGACAGACAAGCCTCAAGTTTTGCGCGCATCGTTCGGCTCCTCACTCAATCGGCCTACGATGCTAAAGCTGTGTGGCTGACTCGCCAAGCACACGCAATCTATACTGACAAGCAGTACACGTTTTTACCTTCTATATCGATTGGCAAACGATTCCTACAGTTGATGAACTTCGTCGCGTCAAGACATCCTTTATTCAGCTATTTAGTTAGCGCTGTTTCGCATCGAAAGCCCAATTCGCTCAGCCGTTCCGATAGGGATCTCGCCAACCACAGTAATCATCACATCGCGACCACCAGCCACCGTTATGCGCTTGGAAATAGCAGCGGTAGGTCCCATCTGATTTCGCTCATCTTTAGCTGTTGGGTTATCCAACGGCTCAAGAAAAACAGAAAAATTAGCAATTCCATCGCTGTATACCAGCCAAGTCACTGACTCAGTCGAAACAGGACTTTTACGAACACCAGAATCAATCAGGCGAAAACCTGTAGGCAACCAATCGGAATGCCAAGTGGTTTCTTCTGATTTATGGGAGGAAACATCAGCTGTACTGGATGACGACTGAGTTGTCACTGGGCAATCCACTGTAGGCTTCAAATCAGTGGAAGTGACAGGCCCCACATTAAGAGAGATAAATTGGAAACGCTCAAGTAACTGCCCTTTTTCACTGAGCATCAAGACCTTGAGTGGTAAGGCAGTATTCTTATCGACGTGGAATTCGAAACCGTATCGGTGTTGATCACGAGGCATCATGGCAAAAGCCGTAGCCGGATACCCGGCAATTCGAGAATCACCAATCAAGTGTAATTCATACAGCTTTTCAATGGCTTGAATATCAAGATCCGGATTTTTCCAGCTTTTGTTACCTGCAACCTGAAGCATGAAGTCATCCGTTGCACATTGCAGGCGATCAGCGATTTTCAAAATTTCTGCGGCAGGGCCATCCAAGCGAAGATAACGTTCCCGAACGGAATTACCGCTGGCTTCATGCCATACCGTATAACTGGAAAAAACTCCGGCTCGTTCGAAAACGAAATTACCCTGAAAGCTTTTTTGTTGTGCTGCTACAACGAGTCGATTCAACCAAGCATTTGCATCAGAAGAAGCAAAGGCTGACGCTGACAGCCAGCCTCCGAAAAATACTACGTACAGCAAAATGACACGCATGCTTTCCCTTATTGATCATTTTTCCATACCGGTAGCCTGTTGCGCATGCTGACGAATATAGGACGGCAATCTTTGCTCATGCCACTCATCTTTGCCTGCTTCACCTGCTACCTGAGCCTTATCATATGGTTCACTATAGCCAACCGTTACAGCCGGAGCCTGAACCTGTTGCTGCGAGACATTCAAAGAAGGTTGCATGGTCTGTTGTGCAGCCATCATGTCAGCAGTATCGTTTTGATTATACAAACGAACACCGGCCAATACCGCTAGCGTAACCGAGGCAGCTATAGCGACCCGCCCAAAGCCTCGCAACGAGAAACCTTTCTTCGCAGGGGCTACCATAGGGGCTTGCAGGGCATCTTCTGCTGCGATAGCAGCAGCAACAGCAGAAGAAATGTCCAGATGAAAATCAACTGGTTCCAACTCCTTGTGCATAGCTGCGCGCGCAATTTGATAGCGTAGCCAAGTCGATCGTGTTTCAGATTCACTGGTTGTGGCAAGTACGCGACGCAACTCCAGTTCGTCCGCTTCGTTATCCATCACTGCGGACAGCGATTCATGCAGGGTTTCACAACTCATGCTAATTCCTCTCTCTCTATAACGGATAGGCCGCTGTCTCAGGACTCATGCAACAAGGGTTGCAGCGCTTTATCAATTGCTTCACGCGCCCGAAAGATTCGGGATCGCACCGTACCAACCGGGCATTGCATGACATTGGCAATGTCCTCGTAACTCAGACCGTCGAACTCACGCAAAGTCAGGGCCGTACGCAAATCTTCAGGCAACTGCTGAATGGTTCTATGAACAGTTCCTTCGATCTCATCCCTAAGCAACGACCTCTCTGGAGATTCGATATCCTTGAGCGCGTGATCGCCTTCGTAGAATTCGGCATCTTCAGAACTTACATCGTTATCTGGTGGCCGTCTTCCACGCGCTACCAGATGGTTTTTCGCTGTGTTGATCGCAATGCGATACAACCAAGTGTAAAAAGCGCTATCACCACGAAAATTACTAAGTGCTCGATAGGCTTTTATGAAGGCTTCCTGAGCAACATCCTGGGCCTCATGAGAATCATGGACAAAGCGCACAATCAATCCAAGGATCTTGTGCTGGTATTTCATGACCAGCAGATCGAAAGCCCGCTTATCGCCACGCTGTACTCGTTCGACCAACTGCTGGTCTTGCTCCTGGGTTAGCATGAACACTCCTCGTTAAACCCCAAGGGGATACTGCCTTTTCCAGCGAGCCAACTTGCATTTAAAAAGACACAAGCCGCGCTCAAAAGTTCTCCCCCATTACAAGCTTTTGGGAAACCGGTCACAAAACTTGACCTATCCTCACGAACCCAAACGCTATCACTTGTATGGCTACATTACAAAAATACGCCTATACGGAAGAGTGAAGCTTTTAGCACTACAGCCTTGTGTTGATGCCAGAGGCACTGGATAGTTCCCTACCCGGGAGTCAGCTACTCTCCACCAACGCCAATGGATATCGGCTCTAGTAAATCAGCGGCCATCTCTAGTGCTTTCGCCTTGGTGGATCCTGCCAAGCTACACCTCAGTAAATTGCCAGCAAGCAAATTACACGGTGATGCAAGTACTTTCACAAGTGTATTTTTATTATCTACCTGATTTGAAAACTCACATATTGCTTGTGATAAGCAAACGCATTAACTAGTGCAATATAAATTTCAATCATTCTCAGCCAAGTTTATTGTGTAAAACGAGGCAAATGTTTGGCCAAGCAAGCCACAGTCTTGCGTGATGATACGAGGAACAACACAATGCGGCAGCATTTAGCCGAGCGGCTCGAATGACAAAGCCAGCTGTAACATAAAGAGGCAGCACCTATCTTAATCGATGTAAAACATGGCAAAAGCCACCAATAAAAAGAACTTTTCAGATCTACAGCGGATTCGATATGAGCCAATACTACTCGCATGACGTCCTGATCATAGGCAGCGGAGCCGCTGGCTTGACCCTTGCCCTCAATCTTCCTGACAGCCTACGTATCGCAGTCATCAGCAAGGACAAGCTATCCAACTGTTCGACTTTCTGGGCTCAGGGAGGCGTGGCGGCGGTTCTGGACAATACAGATACAGTGGAATCACATGTCGCGGATACGCTGGTTGCAGGTGGTGGATTATGCCGTGAAGATGCTGTCCGCTTTACGGTCGAACGTAGCCGCGAAGCCATTCAGTGGCTGATCGACGAAGGAGTCCCCTTTACCCGGGATGATAGTGCTTCTGAAGGTAGCGGCTTCGAATTCCATCTGACTCGAGAAGGTGGGCATAGCCGCCGACGCATCATTCATGCAGCCGATTCGACCGGCGCTGCCATCTTCAATACCTTGCTCGCCTGCGCTCAAAAGAGGAACAACATCGAGCTATTGGCACAGCGTGTTGCAATCGATCTTATTACTGAACAAAAACTCGGCAGGTCCGGCGATCGCTGTCTTGGTGCCTATGTTCTGGATCGTTGCACAGGCGAAGTGGATACCTTTAGAGCCCGCTTTATCGTGCTGGCTACCGGTGGAGCAGCCAAGGTCTATCTATACACCAGCAATCCGGATGGTACCTGCGGCGACGGTATAGCCATGGCCTGGCGAGCAGGCTGCCGAGTCGGCAACCTCGAATTCAATCAATTCCACCCCACCTGCCTCTATCACCCGCAAGCCAAGAGTTTTTTGCTCACCGAAGCCTTGCGCGGAGAAGGCGCTATCCTGACCCTGCCCAACGGTGAACGCTTCATGCCTCGCTTCGACGAGCGTGAAGAATTAGCACCACGGGATATTGTTGCCCGGGCCATAGACTATGAAATGAAGCGACTGGGTATCGACTGTGTCTATTTGGACATCAGCCACAAACCAGCCGACTTTATTCGTTCGCACTTCCCCACCGTCTACGAGCGCTGCCTTGAGTATGGCATCGACATCACCAAAGAACCGATTCCTGTGGTTCCTGCAGCGCATTACACCTGCGGCGGCATAGTCGTCGATAAAGCCGGACGCACAGATTTACCTGGGCTTTATGCAATCGGCGAAACCAGCTTCACAGGGTTGCATGGTGCGAATCGCATGGCCAGCAATTCGCTTCTCGAATGCTTCGTCTACGGGCGCTCGGCTGCGCGAGACATCGTCGAGCAACTACCGTTGGTTGCAATGCCGGACGATCTACCGAGCTGGGATGCCAGTCAGGTTACCAATTCCGATGAAGATGTGATCATTGCTCATAACTGGGACGAGTTGAGGCGCTTCATGTGGGACTACGTGGGTATCGTACGCACAACCAAACGTCTTATGCGGGCAAAACACCGAGTACGCTTGCTATTCGCCGAAATTGACGAGTTCTATAGCAACTATAAAGTTAGTAGAGACCTTATAGAACTACGCAACCTGGCTCAGGTAGCTGAACTGATGATCCAATCAGCCATGCAACGCAAGGAAAGCCGCGCCCTGCACTACACACTCGATCATCCTCGCCAGTTACCAGTGGCATTTGACACTATTCTGGTGCCACCCAGCGCCGACGACTGAACTTCAGGCGCACTCTCAAACGGCGATGCATATGTCTTGGCAAGGCATCTCGTGGAATACAGACTCCGCGAGACCGCCATTGTCCGGGTAGACGGTAGCGCAGGATGATCAGTGCTGGCCAGGCCATGCTATCCGGGCGTAGCTGTATCGCTTGCCAGCCATGTGCCTCGCTCCAAAGCCACCAACCACAGTCATCGTGACGCAGCCCCCGAACGGCCTGCTTAGTGGTCAGCAAGATATTTCCGGGCAAAACCCAGACAGCGTGAAGAACACAGAAAAGCAACACCCCAGCCTTCAAGTATCCCGGAGCAGCCGAAACAGTGATTGCCAGCAATGCCAGAAATTGAGCAACGAGATAGAAGACCAGTAGCAGGTGCGATACCTGCCAGCGGCATTCGAGAGGCTCACTTCGGCTGGACACGATCCAGGATCATGCGAACCATACGGTAAATATCTGCATCTTCTGGGATTTCACGCTCCATGAACCAACCGAACAGATCTTGATCTTCGCATTCAAGGAGCTTGCAATAGCGACGTTGATCTTCAGGATCAAGAGTCGCATAGACTTCCTGAACGAAAGGTACCAGCAGGACATCCAGTTCAAGCATGCCGCGACGGCTATGCCAGAACAGACGATTGAGTTCGGTTTGATCAGTCATGCGGCAACTCCCTATTCACAAGGCGCATAGTATAGCGATGCCTCGACGAACCGGTATCGATCGACTCGTTTATTCGGCAGCCTGCTATGATGATTTTTTCAAAAATCCACAAGGCAGTCGACCATGACCGAAAAAGCCTTTTTCTGCATTCTATCGCATGAAGGAATCCTTGCTGTCCGCGGCCTGGATGCCAGCAACTTTCTGCAAGGGCAGCTGACGTGCAACATGAAATATCTGACCAGCGAACGCTCCAGCCTTGGCGCTCGCTGCACGCCGAAAGGACGCATGCAATCCAGCTTCAGAATTCTTGCCGATGGCGACGGTTATCTACTGGCCATGGCTGGTGACTTGCTGGAACCACAGATAACCGATCTGAAAAAATATGCAGCGTTTTCCAAGTCTGCCTTGAACGATGAAAGCACCCATTGGCTGCGCTTTGGCTTGTATAAGGGCGATGACGCCATACTCTCCCTGGGCCTGACACTCCCCAACGATACCGATCAATTCGTCCGCACTGACAATCTGATTGCCATCCGCTTGCCAGGCGACCGGGCTGAATTGTGGGTAAAAGCCGAAAAGGCCGAGCAAGTGGAAAGCGAACTGGCCGGGCAGCTCGACAAAGCATCGCTCAATGCCTGGCTTCTGGCTCAGATCAGGGCCGGAGTAGGTCAAGTATTTGGTACAACTCGCGAATTATTCATTCCACAAATGCTCAATCTGCAGGCACTTGGTGGCGTGAGTTTCAAAAAAGGCTGTTACACCGGTCAGGAAATCGTTGCCCGTATGCAATATCAGGGCAAACTCAAACGACGCCTCTACCGTTTGAACACGCAAGAATTAACTGACAATTTGCCTGCTCCAGGAGTCGAACTCTTTTCCCCCGTGCATTCAAGCAGTGTGGGTGAAGTGGTTCTTGCAGCCAGTACAGATCGAAATACGGAGTTGCTTGCCGTAGTACAAGAGGATGCCATCGCTGATGGCAGACTGAATCTGACCTCGCTTGATGGACCTGCCCTGACTTTGCTCGACCTTCCTTACGAGCTGGATAGCCAACGCGATCTCCAACGCTAATAAAGCAGAGCGTTCAACTGGCCAGGAACGACAAAACGACAATGAGTGCCCTCGTCGAAAGACTCCAACAAGAATTGATCCAAGCCATCGAGAACGATGAGCTGATCTTGCCGACCCTACCCGAAGTTGCCCTGCGGGTAAGGGAAACAGCTGAAGATCCAAATATCAGTATTTCAATGTTGAGCAAAGTCATCGGCGAGGACGCAGCCTTGGCTGCGCGAATCATCAAGATCGTGAACAGCCCGTTGATGAGGAGCAATAAGGATATCAACGATCTGCAGGCAGCTATCAGCCGACTGGGAATGAACAGTACCTGTACTCTGGCAACCGGCCTGGCCATGGAACAGATGTTTCAGGCGACATCGGATACCGTTGACCAAAAAATGCGCGAAATCTGGAGTAGAAGCACGAAAATTGCTGCAATCAGCCACGTGCTATGCCGCCATTACACACGCCTGATGCCGGATCAAGCCACGCTTGCCGGGCTGGTACATCTGATAGGAGTGCTCCCTATTCTGACCTATGCGGAGGAATACAGTGAGCTGATGGCAGACCCTTTCGGCCTGGAACGGATCATCAACGCAATACATCCTCGTATCGGCGAGAAAATTCTGCACACGTGGCAATTTTCTGAACCAATTGCGTCAATACCGGCACTTCATACCGACTTTTCACGAAACTCCGCCAATACCAAGGCGGATTATGCCGATATCGTTCAGATTGCTACGCTGTATAGCTATCTCGGCAGTACCCATCCTTATGCCCTGCTCGACTGGAAGCAAATACCAGCGTTTGCCAAACTTGGAATTGCTTGCGAAACCTTGAGAGAACCGGATGAAGAGTTATCGGCAACCATGGAAGCAGCCATGAGCATGTTTCAGTGATATAAAAACAGCAAATCTCGTCACCAGCGACTTGCTTCGCCGAGACAGGGTCCACGCATGTCCTGTCCGCCACATCCAACTTCTTGCTTTCTTGAAACGCATCAAACCTGTTCTGGCAAGGACCAATCGATCGGCTGCATGCCATGCTGTTCCAGAAACTGGTTGGCTCGTCCGAAGTGGCCATTTCCCAGGAACCCTCGATGGGCCGATAGCGGTGAAGGATGGGCTGATTTAAGCAGCAGATGCCTGGTCGGATCAATCAGTCTTGCTTTACCTTGAGCATGCGCGCCCCAGAGCATGAAAACCAGGTGTGGCCGCTCATTCGAGACAATTTCAATAATGCGATCGGTAAAACGTTGCCAGCCGGCTTGCGCATGCGAACCAGGCCGCCCCTGCTCTACTGTCAGCGAGGTGTTCAACAACAACACACCTTGTTCGGCCCAATGTTGCAGATAACCATGCCGTGGTATATCTATATTCAGATCACGCTTGAGCTCCTTGTAAATATTCTGGAGCGATGGCGGTGCCGGCACGCCCGGCTGGACAGAAAAGCACAGCCCATGCGCCTGGCCTGGCCCATGGTAAGGGTCTTGCCCAAGGATGACGACTTTCACCTTGTCTAGAGGTGTAGAGTCCAGAGCATTGAAAATCAGCGGGCCCGGCGGATAGATCACTTTTCCTGCAGCTTTTTCCTGTCTTAGAAAATCGCTCAGCGCTTGCATGTAAGGTTGCTGAAATTCTTTCAGCAAAACGGCCTTCCAGCCGGGCTCAAGCTTGATGCGATCCTCTTGAATCATGGGTACCTCGAATAACGATGCCAAGTTAAAGAAAGTGACTCGTGTCAATCGGCAAAAATTGAAAAGCCTGCATGCGGCCAAGAAAGCAACGCGGAAATTACTACTCACCCTGCATTCCGCCAACATGAATCAACAATACGTTTCGACAAGCCAGACAATGCCCTTATTGCCTGAGCCAAACAAACCGCAGGGTATGCGTTCAAAAAAGGGCCAGTGTCAAGCCCCTAGTGAAAATCACCAGTGGCTCAAATCTTATACGGAACATGGGGTTAGCTCTACTTTTGGCCGTTTTGCGGGGCTGTGGCATGGAGGGCCCGGAAGAAGCCGGAGGCGTCCCTTCCGATCCAGCATCAGCCTTTGAGAGCTTTGGGGCGGTAGCCGCCACGGATCCGCCGAGCTACTCGGCGACGACTTCCAGCGCCCGGGCCTCGTAGGCCGGATAATCGGTGAAGCCCTTCTCGGCGCCACCGTAGAGCGTGGATGCGTCGAGCGGATTCAGCGGCCAACCGTTGGCGATGCGCGCGGGCAGATCCGGATTGGCGATAAAAGTGCGCTCGAACGCGATTATGTCCGCCAGCCCGGCGTCCAGGCATAGCCCTGGCCACGCGGCTCGATCTGCGTACCCTCCGTCACCATGAAGCCGGCGCTTGCACGCTGACGGTAGTATTCGGCCATGAGGTTCGTCGCGATATCGCCTGGCTGGGCGGCGCGCTGACGGGTCAGTGGTGGCAGCACGATGCGGTTGCGCAGCGTATGGCGGCCGAGCCGCAGCGGGTTGAAGTAGATCTGGTTGCTTGTCATCTCGTTTCTCCGGACGCACGGCATGCGGCGTCCCAGGTTCCGGCCATGGAGGGCACGGAAGCAGTTGATTTCTAATGGCTGCAGGTTGCGGGCTGTTCGCCCCGCCGGGACGGCTCCGACGTGGAGCCGTCCCGGGCCGACGCTTAGCTTACTTGTGGATCAGCACCGTCTTCGCATTGGTGAAGAGCTCGCGACCTTCGCGGCCGTGCTCCGTTCCAAGACCCGACTGCTTGACACCGCCGAAGGGAATGTCGACGCCCTGGGTGTGGATCTCGTTGACCCAGACCATGCCGGCTTCGAGCCGATTGGCGACGGCGACCGCGGCGTTGGTGTCGCGCCCCCAGACCGACGCGCCCAGGCCGTAGATCGAAGCGTTCGCGCGGTCCACCGCATCGTCCACATCGTCATAGGCGAGGATCGGGACGATCGGGCCGAACTGCTCCTCCTGGACGATCTTGCTGTCCTCGGGCGGGTTGTTGACGACGGTGATCGGGAAGAAATAGCCCGACTGGCTCTCGTCGATCTCGCCGCCGAGGACGATTTTCTGGCCATTGGCCTTGATGTCGTCGAGGAAGGTCTTGAGTTTGTCGAACTGCATCTTGTTCTGGACCGGTCCGACGCCGACGTCGGGATCAAGACCGTCGCCCACCTTCACCGTCTTCGCATAATCGACGAACGCCTTCACGAAGTCGGCATGGAACGAGCGGTGGACGTAGAGGCGCTTGATGCCCACGCACCACTGGCCCTGATGGCCGAACGCACCCCAGAAGAGCTGCGGGATGATCGCTTTGTAGTCGGCATCGGGCAGCACGATCGCCGCATCGTTGCCACCCAGTTCCAGCGTCACGCGCTTGACCGTTCCCGCCGCCGCACGCAGGACGTGCTTGCCGGTCTCGGTCGATCCGGTGAAGCTGATCTTGGCGATGTCGGGATGGTTGGTGAGCTGCGGCCCGAGGTCGTCGCCACCCGACACGACCGACAGCACGCCTGCCGGCAGCACGCGCTGAGCGATCTCGCCGAAGCGCAGCGCGGTCAGCGGGGTGAACGGCGTCGGCTTCAGCACGAAGGTATTGCCGGTAATCAGAGCAGGTGCCACCTTCCACAACGAGAGCAGCACCGGGAAGTTCCACGGCGTGATGCCACCGACGACGCCAAGGGGCACATGGTGAAGCTCGACGATATGCGAGTTGGTTTCCTCGACGATCTCGACCGCAATGCGGCGCGCGGCGATCTGGCGGATATACGAGATCGCCTGATCAACCTCGGGAGCCGCCATCGTCTCGAGCGGCTTGCCCTGCTCCAGTGTCAGCAGGCGGACCAGATCGTCGCGATTCTCCTGAAGCGCGTCGGCATAGCGATCCAGATAGACCTGACGTTGGTCATAGCTGAGGGCCGACCAGCTCTTGAAGGCGGCTTTGGCAACGGTGATCGCCTCATCGAGCTGCTCGGCGCTGGCGGACGGCGCCTGCGCGAGGACCTTGCCGGTGGCCGGGTTGATCACGTCGAAGCCGTCTTTCGCTTCGACCAGCTTGCCGGCGATGGTGAGGTGGAAAGGGCCGGTGAAGAAATCGGCAGTGGCTGCCGTCTTATCGACTGGGGTAATCGCATTCATTACTATGGCTCCTGTGGTATCTCGGGCCGGCGGTGGGTCGAAAAATCCTTTCCGCCGGCCCGAGGGGTTGAGGTCGCGACGTGCGGCCTCTGCTCGGCGAGCCGTCGCCGTTGGCGCGGTCGACGGCTCGCACTTTCGGTAACGCTATCCCCTGCTCTCGGGCTGAGCGTCGATTCCCTCGACGAAGTACACCCTGCCGGTGCTGCCCTGCAGGCGATGGAGACGTGCGGCCTGGCAATCGGTCACCGTTTCGCGGACGAAGACGACATAGGCGGTCATACCGACGCCTCGAGCGCTTCGACCAGGCGCTGAGCGGCGGCCGTCGACGAGGCCGGGTTCTGGCCGGTGATCAGCAAACCGTCCTGCACGACATAGGCGCCCCAGTCCGGGCCGCTCGAGTAGAGGCCGCCCCCGGCCTTCAGCTCGTCCTCGACGAGGAACGGCACCACCTCGGTCAGGCCGACGCCGGCTTCCTCGGTGTTGGTGAAGCCGGTGACTTTCTTGCCTTCGACCAGCGGACGGCCGTCGATCGTCTCGACGTGACGCAGTACACCTGGCGCGTGGCAGACTAGCGCAACCGGCTTGCGCGCAGCGAGGAAGGATTCGATCAGCGCGATCGAATGCTTGTCCTCGGCCAGATCCCACAGCGGGCCGTGGCCGCCCGGATAGAACACCGTGTCGAAGTCGGCCGCGAAGACGTCGGCGAGCTTCACTGTGCTCGCCAGTGCCTTGCTCGCTTCGGCGTCGGCTTCAAAGCGGCGGGTCGCATTGGTCTGGAAGTCGGGCTCGGCGCTCTTCGGGTCGAGCGGCGGCTGGCCGCCGTTCGGCGAGGCGAGCGTGATCTCGTAGCCGACCTCCTTGAACACGTAGTAGGGAGCGGCGAGCTCCTCGAGCCAGAAACCGGTCTTGCGGCCGGTGTTGCCGAGTTGGTCGTGCGAAGTCAGAACCATCAGAACTTTCATGTCGTTCTCCACGTTGACAGTGAATTATTAGACCGGTCGTCTTGATGAGAGATGTAAAAAAACACTCCCGCAGAAGCGCGGCTGCATCCGCCCTCGGTCAGGAGGAAAGATGCAGAATCTTGCGAGTGGCCATCATGGCCGTCTCAAAAGGCTGTGGGGTGCGGACGATCTTCACCATCAGGCTGGCGCCCAACCATAGTTGGTAGAGGCTTTGGGCGACCTCGTGCGGCGTACCCTCTACGGACAGCGAACCTTCCGCCACGCCGGCCTCGATGGCACCTGCCAGGCGGTCGATGATGCCGGCGGTCCCGCGCCTGAGCGCAAGGCGCATGGCTTCGGACAGGTCGGCCACCTCCGCGCCCAGCTTCACCGCCAGGCACTTGCCTTGGCATTCATAGAACAGTTGGTTGTCCTGCCAGTACTTCCAGTAGTTCATCAGGCGCTGCGCCATGTTCAGACCCGGTGCGCCCAAGGTGGCGTCGAGCTCGGCCAGGTAGTCCTCGAAGTAACTTTCGAGCAGGGCTTCGCCGAAAGCGTCCTTTGAGCCGAAGTAGTGGTAGAACGAACCCTTCGGCACGCCCGCAGCGGTCAGGACCTCGTTGATGCCCACGGCGGAGAAGCCCTTGCCGGCCATGATGCGTTGGCCGTTGGCAAGGATGCTCTCGCGGACGTCGTTGGTTTCAAGGGTGCGTAAAATGTTCATGGGGCCAATGTAGCACCAACTAGACCGGTCGTCTATATCTACATGTACTAGCCGATCACGCTAAGGAATTGTGCGATGACTTGCCCTCGCTAGGAACCCACGAGGCCGAACAGAGTCGAGGCCGGTCGGTTCACGAAGCTGACCGAATGTGATCTTGCCCAGGAAGCCAGGCACTACGGTGCTCCTCGGAAAACCCGGTTTTCCAAGCGTCGCATGGGAATCAAGCGGAGGAAAACCGAGTCAAGCTTGGAAAGCACCGGCATATGATGGGCGATCCTAAATTATTGATAAAACCAATATATATGATCAAGGCGCGTACCAACGAACTGCGGTACTGAAGTCATCGTGAAACAAAAAATCATCGACACAGGATAGTGTCTGGTGAAATCTGCCTTGCAACCTTATCGCTTTGCAGCATTCTGAGAAAGAACTACCAATCATGCGCATAGCACCTACCAGATAGAGGCGGCTCGCCATGGCTCATGCGATCGAACCCTATAAAGCTGGTGTCTTCGACCTGCCTCACAAATTGACAGTCGAGACCCATGGCCATACAGCACTTATCACCATCAACCAGCCTCCTGCCAATAATTGGGATCACGATTCTCTGATCGGCCTCAGGCAGGTACTCGAACATTTGAATCGTGACGATGGTGTTTATGCCTTAGTTATTTCGGGCCATGGCGAAAAATTCTTCAGTGCGGGAATCGACCCCAAGCTGTTCGCAAACGGAGATCGTGTCTATGCCTGGGAAATCGCGCAGCGGCTTGGCAAGGCTTTCGAGGCCCTTCGCGATTTTCGTGGGATATCCATTGCAGCAATAAACGGCTTTGCGCTAGGAGCAGGACTCGAGTGCGCGCTTGCTTGCGATGTGCGAATAGCCGAACGCCAGGTCCAGTTGGGATTTCCTGAAGCAGCGCATGGCTTGATGCCTTGCGCTGGCGGCATTCGTTTATTGCCACAACTGGTAGGCATAGGCTGGGCCAAGCGGATGCTGCTGTGTGGTGAACGTATCGATGCTGAAACGGCGGTACGTATCGGGTTGATCGAGCAACAGGTCGATCCCGGTGAATCCCGCAGGCATGCACTGCTCATGGCCGGCAGGATCGCTCGGCAAAGCCCCATGGCCACACAAGCCATCAAGCTGCTGCTCAATGCAAATGCCCGGGAAAATCCTGGACCAGCCGAACGCGAAGCCTTTGTTGCCCTCTTCGATACCGAAGATGCCCGTGAAGGAATCAATGCTTTTCTGGAACAACGCGAGCCGAACTGGAGAAATCTCTAGCACGTCCCGCCTTATCGAATACAAATCGAGATAGCCCAATGAATGTAATATTCGAAGAACGACCAGCCCCTCACGGTATTCGCATCGGGATCGTCACACTGGATTCGGAAAAAACGCTCAATGCCCTTACGTTACCGATGGTTGAGGCTATGCTCGATCATCTCAAGCAATGGGCAACCGACCCGGCCATCGTCTGCGTCTTGCTACGAGGTAATGGCAATCGGGCATTTTGTGCTGGCGCAGACGTTCGGCGCCTGACTCAAGCATGCCGTGAGCAGCCAGGTGAAGTACCGCATCTTGCAGCTCGCTTCTTCGCCGATGAATACCGTCTGGATCACTTGCTGCATACCTTTGCGAAACCTGTCATAACCTGGGGGCACGGCCTTGTTCTGGGCGGCGGCTTGGGGCTGCTGCAAGGAGCCTCGATCCGCATCGTCACCCCTAACAGTCGTCTGGCAATGCCAGAAGTCAGTATTGGTCTATATCCGGATGTCGGTGCCAGTTGGTTTCTGTCCCGTCTTCCGGGAAAACTCGGTTTATTTCTTGGCCTTACCGGTACGCAAATCAACGCCCGTGACGCTTTGGATCTCGATCTTGCCGATCGCTGCCTGAACGACGATCAACAAGAAGAGTTGATCGAAGGGCTTATGCAGATCAATTGGGATCACCAGGCCACAGTGCAACTTCACAGTCTGCTGCACGCCATGAGCCAGCAAGCCCGGGAATCCCGGGAATCCCTGCCTGAAGCGCAGATTCTGCCACGCCGCAATCGCATCGATGAGTTATTGGATATGGTTGAGCCAAATCAGGCCTGGCACGCACTAAACGCACTGATAGAAGATGCCGATCCATTGTTTGCACAGGCAGCACGAACCATGACAGAGGGCTGCCCATTGACCGTTCATTTGCTGTGGGAACAATTACTGCGTGCTCGCTTCATGTCTCTGGCGCAAGCTTTGCGCATGGAATACGCCATGACACTCAATTGCTGCCGATATCCGGAATTTTCCGAGGGAGTAAGGGCCCGCCTGGTAGACAAAGATAATCGCCCCCATTGGCACTGGCCGGATATCGACACAGTGCCACAGACCATAATCCAAGCTCATTTCCTTCCGACCTGGACGGGTACGCATCCACTGGCGGACTTGGCCTAATCAGCGCTGATAGGAGCGATAGTAATGACCCGGCTGTGAACGAAACTCAGAGCCCTTTCCCCTTTGCTGAAATGATGGCGGTGGTGCATCACGATAGTATCCTTGCTTGTTCCACCGCTGCACATGCCCATCCCGGCGCGAATCATAGTGATGCTGCTGCAGCTGTCTCGGTGGTAGGCGGTTGAGGCTGCCCTGATGTTGTGAGTACGGACTTCTGGGGTCGTACTGATATGAGCGAACCAGATCATTCCGGCCATTGGCAGAATGATCGCTGGAAATATGATGATGGGTGCGCCCGTCAGCTACCCCATGACCCGAAAGCAATATGCCTAGCACTACAGCAATGAAGCGAATTTTCATCTGTACCTCCACAGCATGAATCGCCTGTTATCTGGTTTATCAGACCACACCACAAAGCCTTTCACACTGTTTGCAGGTTTTCCCTCCATTACAGAGTATTACACGACCGGATCGGAGCTGATCGCCCATGATCGATAGCAACGCCACCTCATCGCTTTGTCCGGTTTGCGGGAAACCCAACGATTGCGCTTATCAGGACGCAGGAAGCAATCGAATGTGCTGGTGCTTTTCGGTAACCATCAAAGCAGAATCTCTGCGCAAAATACCGGAAAGTGTACGAGGCAAAGCTTGTCTGTGTCGCTGCTGTGCCCAAGCAGATCCTGCTTCGAATGAATAAAAGCTATTGACTCTTCCAGTCAATCCCCCAATTCTTAACAAGCGCACTGAGCGCGGGTGTAGTTCAATGGCAGAACAAGAATAACTATCATCTCCTCCCATAAGCCACGGATCTTGTGGCTCTCAGCATGATTGAGTGGTCTAATTAAGTGGTCAAAGTACCACTTTAAGAGCCTTCTCATGCCTAGGTTTTGTTTCAGAAAAAAGGGTGAATCTACCTACTACGCTAAATTGACTGTGCCTATCGATGTTCGTCACATCATAGGTAAATCAGTGTTCAAGCAAACCACTGGCACCAGTGATAGCCGAATTGCAGGTGATAGAGCCCTATCCATTGTGGCTGGATGGAAAGAAGAAATTGAAAAAGCAAGGAATGCTGGTGCTAATTTAATCAGTGATATCCGTTATACCCGTTCTGAATTAGCAGAGACCATAAAACAAGCCGATGAAATAACAGTTAATAAAATTCTATCACTTCCCAATCCCTTTCCTGGTGAAACACCAAGTCGACCACCTAACATTCCTACATTTCTCAAGATGATCGCCGAAACTGCCATAAAAGAAGATAGATTGCTCGAACTTGCAGCCATATTCAAAAAGCATAATTCTGAGTATCCATCAAAAGGCAAGTTAATTGATTTATACCAAGAAGTGTTTGAATTCTATTTCACTCTTCAAAATGACAGAATATCAACAATCTTGTTTGATAACGGGTTAAGTAAGGATATTGAATTATCAAAAGCACCAGCAACCCCTACCTTACTATCAACATCTCAGATTGGAAAATACACTGACTACCGGTTGAAGACTGGAATAACCAGCGGCGTTGCTGATAATGACAAGCGACGATTAATAAGACTATTCAAGGAATTAGGTTCTAATCCAACCCAACAACAAGTCCAACAATGGTTTGATAATCTTGAATGCACTGCCGCATCGATGGATAAGTATTTAAGAACGTTCAATACATATGCTCTATGGCTACCAGCAGCATCCAGTGTATTTGCTGATATTAAAATCAAGACTGAATCAAAGAAGGAAATGGCAGCAAGGGGTAAAGAATCGTTCACCCTCGAACAGCTCCAGATTCTATTCAGTTCTACTAAACCGGCAGCAATCTCACTACGGCCATTGATGCTATGTGCTCTCTACACTGGTGCACGTATTGCTGAATTATGCGATTTAAAGATAGAGAACATCAAAATAACAAATGGTATTAGGGTTATTGATATCAAAGATTCCAAAACCGTAGCAGGAATTAGATGCATCCCTATTCACTCTCAATTAGAACAAGTGATTGATGAACTAATCTCAGCGTCAAAGAATGAATACCTGTTTAATAATTTATCAACGAATAAAGGCGAAAGATCAAAACTATATGGCAAGCGCTTTAGCGATCTGAAAATTGATTTAGGCTTTGATAAGAGAGTGAGTTTTCATTCATTTAGACATACCTTCGCCACTGCTCTGGCTAATCTCGATATTCCCGAGCGGATCATTCAGCACATAGTCGGGCATGAACGGACCAGTTTTACATTCAAAAAATATGCTAAATCGGAGCCCCTGGTAAAGATGAAGGAAGCTATAGAAAAGTTAGATTATCAATTCTAGGCTCCTATAAACTCGTACAAGCGACGATCACCACCCTACCAATACACTGGTATCCATCACACTCTTACATCTCCCAGAACAGCTTACAGGAGCTTGTAGGCGATCTACGAAAATTCCGGTAGCACCAGCCATTAACACAATCAGCAATCATCAGTCAATAGTAATTGTTGACAAAATCGTAGATTAATGATATAATTTCCTTATAGAGTAGAAGTTTTTTATTCCCTTACCCTCCCAGTTTCGGCAGATATTAGGTTCTATCTCCTTTCCTAATATGAGTAATAAAAATGGTGGTTGTCAGAACGGCACCATTGCTCGCTGGTTATTAGCTTTTTCTCATATTTGAGTTATTAACTGGCTCTGCCACCCCTATTAGCTGCTATTTGTTTCTTTAACCCAGGTTGACCGATAACAGCTAATACCAAACAGGTCTCGCATTAGCCTGTTTACCACCATCAACTTAATGGTGGCTATATTCAATAGCCGTTGGCGGTTATACGCCATCGGTTTCTTTTTGCCCAAATTATTCTTTAAATACAGAGAGCTATACCAAATGAAAACAATCAAAACATGCATTATGTGTGGATCTGATATGGAAGCGAGTCATCACGATAAATTATGTTGTGGCAATACGTGCAGGATGAGATTGCTTAGATTAAAGAAGAGTTTGAATTTCAATTTAGAACAGACCGTTAATTTCATCAGAGAGATGGATTATATTCCATTCAACAATAAAGAGAATAAAAACAAAGAACTATCTTGTCCTTAACCTTAGATCTAATTTAATTGAAAATTGGATGAAACAGCAAGATTATTCTGATGATTATGGTTTGGTTAGTTTGATTTTTGAAGATGTCCAGGATCACAGAAAACATCTATCTATATCTCGAAATGAGTTAGATATCTTTGATTGGATAGAGCACCATCCTTGCACTGATTACTGGAGTTTATCAGAACAGTTCAATTTGGGTATAGTTGTAGCAAAAGCATATTTAGTTAAATATTCGAATATGCCTCTGTAAGGCTATACAATACCTCTTCCTGCAACGCACTTTTGCGGACAAGCAAACCTACTGCTACCAAAATAGCGTTTCACCAGCGAGCTCGTTGGTGCCTTCACGGGCATGTTTACCCTTAAAAACACCTCTTTTTTGCCAGACCCCAGCCTATTTCAAAAGGAAACCAAACAATGATCGCAAAATACAACCTAGTTCTAAACTCGAACCTCGTTAAAGCAGTCTTTGAAGATGATGATGAAGCTCAGTTTTTGAATATGAGCCAACTCGTTAATCAACTCTTGATCAATGAATATGAACGGCGGCAGGAGCTCGACCTACCCCATACTCGTTCAAGCCAAATACCCCTAGGCTCTCAAAATGAATGAGCTCACCATCAAGGATCGAATGCCGTACCGAGTGTATCTATCTGCAACGACGATGGACTTGGTAAGGAACAATCTCCTATCTACTCCCGAGCAAAATGTTTCAGGCGTCTTAGAATCAATTCTGACCGGCGTTATAGTCACTGCCAACCTATCACGACCCTCACGTTCAATCGTTAATCTGGGTGGAACAGAGAGGCACATAATCCATATCAAACCATCGCTGCTCAAGACAGTGCTGCTGATGTGGAACTATGAATACCAAGTTGGGGATGACGGTAGCCTGCTAGTGCCTGATTACATCATCAATGACTTGCTGCATCAGTGGGCACTGGCACCATGAATGGCTGCTTGATGTATGTGAGCCAGCTATCCCTGTGCTCAGCACCAGCTATGTCGGTGTTGCCTTTCATCCTGCTGGCTCTGGCTCTGGCACTGGTCATTATAATTTATTTATAAAATCCCTATTGCAGATGCCTACAGAATCTGTAAAATATTCGCCCTTTTGGAATCAACCAATAGGAACCTAACGATTTAAGACATTGATAAATAAGGAGAAAATATGACAGATATCATTAACATGACTGATACTAAAGTTGCTCGAAACAAGATTAGAGATCGTTTTGTTCGTGTTCCATCAATGAACGGATTCCCTGCAATCAGGGATCTATACGCTGATACCACTCACTCGAGTGTCGATCATCTTTATCACCATTGGCTTGGCTATGGTGGTGATAGTAAAACGAAGCCTGAATCTGTATTAGCAATTCTTAATTATGTGGACGGTGAAACATTTATTCCTTTAGCACCCCGTATTATTACTGATGCTGATGGTGTGAAGAAGGTCAATTTGTGGATTCAACCAACTATCAAGCCAAGTGGAAATTTGGTAATCGCAGAAGATGTTCCCCTGTTCATTGAATTTCTTGAACGATGGCTTCCGATTGAAGCTGAACGAGATTATTTCGTTTGGTGGATTGCGCACGTTGTAAGAAAAACAAATCGACGATTGGTAACAACCCTCCTACTCAGAAGTGACCATGGGGTCGGAAAAGGCTTTCTTGCTGAGACACTTTTACCTGCTTTATTAGGAGAAGAGGCTGTGTCAGTCTGCGATATCCAGCGACTACTGGGGCATCATAACGAACAACTATTAGGTAAAGTCGTTGTTTTAATTGATGAAATTTACCAACAGAAGAAGAAGACGGTTGACGCTCTAAAGTCGTTTCAAGGCAACTATACCATTCCGGTGAATCCCAAATTTCGTCCGCAAATTAACATTAAGAACTATATCAACTTTATTATGAGTAGCAATGACCACGTTCCGATCACATTAGAAAAGCAAGATCGCAGGTTCTGGGTGCCACAGTTCATCAAACATAAAGTGAGTCAGACAGACACATCTAGGTTCATCAATAAACAATTGAAGCCGTGGTTGGAAAATGACGAGGGTTTTCAAAAGGTTAGAGATTACTTGGAGACGGTAGACTTAGACGCTTTTGATCCATCATTACCACCAATGACCGATAGCAAGTACGAGTTAATGGGTTTTTCATCCTCTGAAACGCTTGAAGACCTTTTACCCGATTATCTAAAAGACAAGGAAGTTATAACCATCGGCCTTATTAAGGATAGATTCGGGAATATGGTGCATAAAGATATTTCAGATGTGTCAGTGGCAGATGTCTTGGTAAAGGTGGGGTGTAAAAGGAGAAAATTAGATACTGTTAGAGTTTATATAACACCACTTGGTCTTGCTAATGGTGCTGATAAAATCAACCCAAAAGAGCTAAAAACACGGGTTAAAGATGCTGAATTGGCCGCTGAACCACCGTTTTAATCCAAGAGTCAGACACTCTGACACGAACTCGTCAGAATTTCTGAAAAACAGCTCCAGCCCTAGTGCCGCGAGGCTCTCAGTAATTTTATACATAATCAAAACTCTGACGCTTCTCTGACGAGTTAAAACAATAAAAACAGGTTATAACCCGCGTATTTACTGGGTTTTCAATGAGAACTCTGACACTCTGACGGGTTTGTCGCACTTACCTTATATATACCCCAGGTTCGAGCGAAGCGAGAATAGAGCGATAGCTCGCAGCCGAGCGGCTGTATATAGGGGGGTAAGGGGGGAATGAAGCGCTTGCGCTGAATGAACCAGCCCTACGGATTGTAGCCACAACTTACTCAAACTATTCAAACATTAAATTTAAAGGAAAAATAGAAATGATTAATCAAGAAACAAGCCAAAATTACGTTTACCAAAACCAAGCTTTCGATATTAATAAATTTAGTATTGTCATAAATACCGCTTCAACCGAAGAATCAGCTCAAGAATTAGAAGAGCTGCAGCGACGGTTTAATACCGTCTATGACTTAATTCATTATCATATCGTCGTTCAAGCTGTCTCTTGCCAATTGCTATTAATGGAATTGGAAAAGCATCTTGCTCTTGGCTACACAATTGAACATTCACCACGGTCTAAGGTAGGTTTTACCTACGGCGGCTTCTTAAACAAGCCTCAGAGCCTACAGGAGAGCGAGAAACAATTAATCAATACCAAGGTGGCCACTATCTACAAAGACGCTGTAGCGGCCAATCTACGGGCTCAGAAGGAAAGTGAACTTGAATTAGAGATAGCTCGAATCAAATCTGGATACGAACGACAACATCATGAAGCTGAAGCAGCTATTGAAGAGAGTATCCGCCAAGAAGCAATTAAGAATTTGAAAGTAAGGGGAATAAATAATGACAGCCAATATTGATGGATTTGAACAAGCACTAAAACGTAAGAAACAACGGGTCGAGACCACGGCTGAAAACTCAGCTACATTCGAGACAGCAACACCGATTAACGAATTTAGAGCAGCTCTAAAGAATGCCAAACCAAGGTCGCCGGATACTGGCGAAATTCCGCCTGTTCGTTCAGAAGAACAACAAGGCATCATTGATGATGCTCTTGCTCTTATTCAGAGTGCGAAATTTTCGCAGACCAAGCAGACCAAGCAGACCAAGCAGACTGGTATTCAAGCGGCAGTAGATCGGGAACTGGCTAAATTATATCCAGAATTAGAGAGTTCAACTTTAGACCCTGCTGATACAGACCATTTGGATGAAAACGAGAAAGCCGTTCTTGCGAAAGTATTGGCTAATCAGCGTAAGCATCCATTAAATTGATCAAAAAATAACCAATATACCCATTTATATTGTTATATTATAACACCAAGTAATAGCACTATAATATTAGATGACGCTGTTCATGTCAGCCAGCGTCAACTACAGCAATACTTTCACTATTCAAGCTACATCTATCTTCGTCGAAAATGGTGCTATTTATCGTTATTTGGTGCTATCTCCCCTTTATTCCTCTATTTGAACTAAACACCAATCTCTCTTTTATCATTCAAATTTTTAAAAACTTAGAACGAGAAGGTGATTAGCCATCCATCCTTACACCAGTCTTGCAACCGTCCTCATTTTTGAGGATAGCCAGTCGATAATCATCCTGTCCCCCTGCTCGCTTCCATAAGATTATGGAGTCCAGCAATTACGTTGCGCTGGGAACCCTGTATACCCACCCAGTGCCATAAACGACCGATTTTGACACCAATTCAGCGCAACGTATTTGCTGGACTGTACTGGTGCCAAATATTAGGGTTGCATAGTTTTGGTACCATCTGTATTATGGGTACACCTTTTTGACACCAGCGGGATATTAAAATGAGCCGTGTATTTGCTTATTGCCGAGTGAGCACCTCTGATCAAACTACCGAGAACCAAATCATTGCGATTAGACAGGCTGGCTATGATGTTCCTAAGGCCCGCGTGATAACAGAAACCATTAGTGGCGGAGTTATGGCTATGGAACGACCGGCGTTCAAAGCTATGGTCCAGCACAAACTGGAAGCTGGAGACGTGCTGGTAGTGCTGAAGCTGGATCGTTTGGGTAGGGATAATATCGATGTGCAGCAGACGATACAGAGTCTTATAAGTAAGGGTATTGGCGTCATTAGTCTTGATCTTGGTAAGCACGATCTCTCAAGCAGTGAAGGCAAACTGATGCTACAAATATTCAGTGCCTTTGCTGAGTTCGAGAAGAGCCGGATCAAAGAGAGAACGATGGCTGGTCTTGAACGTGCTAAATCAGAAGGTAAAACACTGGGGCGTAAGACAGTGATAGACCTTGCCAAATTGCAACAACTTAAGGCCATCGGCCTGAGTCAATCAGCGGTATCAAAGAATCTCGATGTGTCACTAACTACAGTCAAGCGCTATTGGAACAAGTGAATCAATAAATAAATACAATGTGCTGATCCTAACGGGTTGGCACGATATTTTAAATAAATAAGATAGCGATATTATTGTGATCTTACGGCGTACTTAACACACCTCTTATCTCGCTGGATATTTGATTAGTGATTAGTGATAATCTGGTCCGGCAATCAGTGGTCTAATTGAGTGGTCAATTTAACCACTGATATTTTAGATAAACCACTGAAATATCAGGATTTATCTTGCGGGTGTAGTTCAATGGCAGAACTTCTGCTTCCCAAGCAGATAGCGTGGGTTCGATTCCCATCACCCGCTCCACTTCAGCTTCCGTGGGGTTCCATAAGGCACTATCAGCAAAGGCTTTTTCGTCGGACGGTCGTCCAGTGAAGGCCACCGGAATCCACCTACAGATGGCATGTCTTTCCAATTCTCGGCACCCATCGCCACGCGATGGGCGCGTTAGCGTAAGGCTCAGCGAATGACGACGTGATGGACGCCGTGCGGCGTCTCTACGAAGCCTTGATCGACAAGACGCGCTGCAGTGCCGGAACCCTCAATGCCAAAGACATGCAAGGCGCCGCCGGAGGCATCGCGGCGTTCGAACGCTGTCACCACCAGCTTGCGGCCGCTGCGGTCGAAGGCGGCCCCCTCCGGCAGGACGCCGGGGAACTCAGCGCGATCGATCGGAGTGAGCACGCCGGTCATATCGTTAAAGTGCAGCAGGACGACACTGGCGTTGGGCGTGTAGCGAGCCGCCTGTCGTGGAAGGGCCGTCTGGCGCATGTTGATGGCTGCGACGAGCGTCCCGTCGGGACTGACGGCGATTCCCTCCGACGACAGATCGGTTGCCGCATCGCCGATGCGCCGATGCGAGCCCGCTATGTCGCCGGCGTGGGCGACGCGGATCACGCTGATGCGCGAGAGCATGGTGGGCAAACGCCCTTCGAGGCTGGTCGCCGCGAAATCGCGCCCCCAGTCGAGCGTGAGGAAGTGACGTCCGTCCGGCGTGAATCGCCCGGTGAAGGGATCGCGGCCGGTCTCGATCGATGCCCCCCACGGCGTGAGGCGGAGAGCGTCGCCGGCGCCTTCGACACGAAAGAAGGCGACGCGGTTCTGGGTGTTGATAGTCACCGCCAGCACCTGGGCACCGGGTTGCCAGAAGACGGACGTTGCGGTGACACTTCCGCGTGGACCGGAAGACTGGCCGGTGATCCCAAGGTCGGCGAGGTCGAAGGTGATCGGCGGACTGAGCGTCCCGCCGTTTACCGGGATGAGGTGGACGAGGCTGCGATCGGGGGTATTGGACACCGACGCGAGCATGCGCCCGTCCGCTCTCAGATCGATCGCCTCGGGATTGGGTCCGAGGCTGACCGTCGACCTGCCCTGCGAGGGATCGCCGGTCAACGGCACTGCGCTGAGCTGTCCTCCCGGCGACAGATCGGGGGTACGCAGGATGCCAGGTCCGCGTTGGCCGAGCCGCTCGACCACATAGGCGAAACGTCGATCGGGCGACACGGCGAGGATTTCCGGCGGGCTGGTCACTGAATTGGTGACTGGGATGTGCGTCGGATCGGCCGTGCCCAGACGCCAGACGAGCAGGCGGTCCTGCAGAGCTGGGTCGGGCGAAGCGAGAAGTTGATCGCCATAGGTCGAGGCCCGGAAATCGCCATCGGCGATCGCGACGACAATGTCGCCGTCGAGGCCGGCGAAGGGCGAGTCGCGAAAAGCTTCCTGGGCACAGGCCGCCCCGGTGAGGGCGACAGTCATTAGGGCGAGGCGTGAAGTCTGAGCTAGCATCAGAGATCTTCTTTGAGCCGGAGCTTGGTGGCAATCCACCGCGAAGTGTTGGGCCGCCACGAGGCTGCCGGCCTGACACAAGGACGCTGCGATTCGCCCCGGACGCTCATGGTGACTTCCTGCCGATCCAGGCGGACACTTCGGTCAGCCGCTCCATGGTCAGCGGGATTTCAAGCAGCTCGGGCAACCGCGCCGCCAGCGCCGTCGAGTGGGGCTGCTGGAAGTGGGCGTCGAGCGCCGCCTGGTTCGTCCAGTTCTCGTAGAGGACGAAACTATCCGGGTTCGCCTCGTCGACATGCAAATCGTAGTTGATGCAGCCCGCTTCCTGTCGGCTTGCGGCCACGACAGGCAGAAGCGCTTCCTGCAGTTCGGCCCCGCGACCAGGCTTGGCCCGCAGGCGGCCGATGATGGTCAGGTTGGGCGCCTGACCGCCCGGCGCGATCGGCACCAGCGTGAGCCGGCGTTCGGCGAAGACATCGCTTGCGGCTGTCATCGCCTTTTGCACGCGCGGGAAGCCCACATAGGGCAGCATGTGCAAGATGGCTTCGGTCACCTCGCGCGGCGAGGCACCGACATTGAGGGCGGCGTTGATGTGAACCGAAATCGGGATCTCGTCCACGGTGCGGCCTGTCGCGGTCAGAGCCGCAACGGTCGCCAGCTCACGCGCCTTCAGGTCCAAGCCCGGCCGGGCGAAAATGTCGCCATAGGAGAATTCGAGGATGTAGCGGCCGAGATCAGGCGCGATGGCGTCGAAGCTGGAGACGACCGACTGGCCGGAAGCTTGGCTGATCCGGTTGAGTGCATCCTGTCCGCGTTGCTGGCGCGCCTCGTCGCTGAGCGCCTGATCCGCTTCTTCGGGGCGCGGCTGGGCGACGGCCGGCGCCGCTTCAATCGGTCGGTCGAGGCCGTCCAACACGGGCTCGATCGCCGCCAGGAGCCGGGCTAGGCCCGCATCGCCCGCCGTCTGGATCAGTGTCTCCACGATCGCCTCGCGCGACCAACCGAGCCGACGGCAAGTGGTCGCATGGAAGGTCAAGCCGCCATCTTCGTCGCCGGAAACCATCAGCATCGCAAGGGTGATGATCTCGCGGTCACGGACGGAGAGACCCGGTCTGTTCCAGATTTCTCCGTGGGCGAAACCGACGGTAAGCGGCGCGACTTCGGAAGGGCTCATCGCCCAGGTGCGAGCTGCGGCGTCGCCGCCAGCCTGCCGAAGATTGGCGAGCCCGAGGGCGCGATCGTTACCTTGAGGGCGGCCCGATGCAGCGCGGTACGGCACGCGGTCCTCTTGGAAGACGGCCTGGGTGCGTTGGATCGCGGCCTGCGCGGCGGGGAAACCGGCATAGACGAGAACATGGAGACCAACCTCAACGACCTCGCCAGGCTGGACGCCCGCGGCGAGCGCCGCACGGACCTGCGTCTGATACGGCTCTGCTGCGTCCGCCATGGCCGCGAAGGTGGCGAGGCCAACCAGCGCGCGTGCGCGCGGGTCGAGCGCCCCGCTCAGTGCGCCGGCCGATTGCGCCAGACGATCCGGAAGCGAGGGATCGAGACGCGTGAGCAGTCTGCGGGCGCGCTGATCCAGAAGGGGCGGCGTGGTGGGAGCGCTCGATGGCGATGACATGGCGATCTGGGCTTTCGCCATCGCCGGAACCGTCACCGCGACGGCGCTGGCCAGGATCAGGCTGCGGCGCTGTGGGTTGGCAGGATCTGTCATGGCTTAGATCCCCGCCAACAGGCCGCCATCGGCGAGCAAGCTCGCGCCGGTCAGGTAGGTACACTCATCCGACGCCAGGAATAGGATGGCGCCGGCCATCTCGTCAGGCTGGCCGACACGCTTCAAGCCACCGACCGTTGCGGCCGCCTCACGTTGCTGGGCTTCGGTCGGGAGCCGGTCGGTGAACATCCGCGTGCTGATGATCCCAGGGCTAATCGCGTTTACACGGATGTTCTGCTGACCATAATCCAGGGCGGCGGCCTGGACGAGGCCGATGACGGCGCGTTTGGAACTGGCATAGGCCGCGCCGCCCGGGCGGGTGGCATGCTCATGCAGCGACGCTGTGACGCTGTGACGCTGTGACGCTGTGACGCTGTGACGCTGTGACGCTGTGACGCTGTGACGACGATCTTGCCACCGCCGCGACGGATCATATGCGGGACCTTGTACTTCATCGCCAAGAATACGCCGCGCGTGTTCGTCTGCGTCATCTCCTCCCATTCATCAAGGGAGGTTTCATGGAGCGGCTTGAACCAGTTCGCGCCGGCATTGTTGAGCGCGATATCGAGGCCGCCAAAGTGCTCTGCTGCCCCATCGATGAAGCGACGGAGCTGGTCAGGATTTCGCACGTCGGCTCGCACATAGAAAGCGTCCCGGGCTCCGAGCGACCGCAGACCCGCTTCCGCCTCGCGGCCGAGCACCTCGCGACGGCCACAGAAGGCAATGCTTGCCCCTTCTCGGGCAAAGGCTTCAGCCGCCGCGCGTCCGATTCCCGAGGTGGCGCCAGTGATGACCACGGCTTTTCCGGCAAAACGGCGGCGCGCTGAGTCATCGAAAGATTGCGCTGTCGCGGGCGTGATCGAGGCGGCTATGCCAGCGATCGCGGCAAAGCCGGCGCCGAGCGCATGTCTGCGCGAGAGATCGGTCATGAATTACCTCGCTTGTTCATTGGCTTTCTTGGTTCGGGCCGGCCGTGCGTTCCAGGACGCCCGTAAAGTCCCAGCCCGGCATCCAGAAAATTCAGAGGATATAGATGCTCCTACGATTTACAATATGGCAATATCGCAACTACTATTGCCTTATCAGCAATAATGGAGGAGCACTTGGCCCGGCAGCTCTCGACCGAGGCACTTGTCGAGTTCGTCACGGTCGCACGCCACCTGAATTTTGCGCGGGCCGCCGGCGATCTTCGGCTCCACCCGTCTGTTCTCAGCCGGCGGATACGCCGGCTAGAAGATCGGCTTGGCGTCCGCCTGCTCGATCGCGACACGCGCAGCGTCGCGCTCACCGAAGCCGGATCGGCATTGCTGGCCCGCGCCCTGGATGTTCTCGATCGCATCAACGATGCCGAAGCAGAGGTTTCGCGCTTCGCATCGGAGCCGGAAGGGACACTACGGCTGAGCGTACCGAACTTGTTCGGTCAGATCCGGATCGCGCCGCACTTGCCGGAGTTCATGCGCCGCTATCCCAAGCTTCGGCTGGAAATCAGCTTCCAGGACGGTTTTGTGGACCTGATCGTCCATCGTTTCGACGCCGCTGTGCGGATCGGCGCATTGGAAGACGGGAATGATCTGCGCGTTCGACGGCTTGCGGAAAACCGGCGGGTCATTTGTGCGTCTCCTTCCTACCTGGCCCGGTACGGCACTCCGACGCACCCTTCGGATCTGCAACACCATCGGACCTTGCACTTCACCCCGCTTCTGAGCGGCACGAGCTGGCGATTGAAGGGATCGGGGGGCGAGATCGACGTGCATGTCAACCCGATCCTCGCAACCGACAACATCGTCGCGTTGCTTCATGCGGCCCTAGCCGGCGAAGGCATCGCGATCCTGGGCACGTTCATTGCCGAAGCCGATCTGGAAAGCGGCAGGCTCGTTCCGATCCTCGAACCCTATCATCCGGCCGAGAGCGTGGTCTCGATCGTCTATCCGAACGCGCCTCATGTTCCGAGAAAAGTGCACGCAGTGATCGAGTTCTTGTCCCAGCTATTCGCGGGCGATCCCTGAGAGCCTGTTCACGATCTCGCGAGCTAGAGCTAAACGGTGGCGAAAACGGCTGAGAAGCGGACCGGGCTCGCGCGCGAGTTTACAAGTGGTAAATGAGCATTTCGACCGGGCTGGCGATCCAGGCTGGTTCCAATGCCGTTTGGCCGACGCGCAGCAGATCGTGAACAGATTCTGAGAGCGATGCAAGAGCGTCAACGCCGGTTCGAAGGCAACCCACTTCCTGTTTAACAGGGGGGGCGATGGTTGACCACAGACACATGGATGTAAGGCGCTTTGAAGCCCCAGCTTTCAGCGGCGGATTTTTGACAAGAGGTTCAAACTAGGCCAGCGAGTAGTCCACGTCGCGTGTGGCACTCGGGAAAATCTTCCTAACTCAACCAGTTAGGGGTTTTATTCGATTCCCATCACCCGTTTCATTCGGTGCAACTCTTCTCGCGAACGAGAGACGAAAAAAAGCTGCCAATGCCTATGAAGCACTGACAGCCGGAGGATTTCCAAAGAGCGCAATGCAACTCTCGTGATCGCTAATAGAGAGAAGTGCCATCATTCGCGCTGGAGACAGAATAAAAGCCGTGACTCTTTTGAAAAACAGCCTGGCTGGACAAGCATCGTTTCTCGTCTGGAAACAACCAACTTTCTCACCAAGCCAGGCCAATCCGGTCACTCGATAACCTTTCAGCCATTTTCTACAAAATATTCCTAAAAAAGCCAACCGATGGAAGGTCATTCCAGATCCAGAACTTGGCCCATAAACCCGGCCTCTATCGAAGGTGTCCTGGACACAAGCGACCCCCTTCATTGTTTGCAGGAGAACGGAAATGACGACTCGACGCGGTGGTAGCGGCAATTTTGCAGAAGACCCACAACGCGCAGCAGAAGCCGGACGCAAAGGTGGGCAAATGAGTGGTGGAAACTTCAAGAACGATCCGAAGAAAGCAGCGGAAGCCGGACGCAAGGGAGGAGCCAACAGCCGCCGAGGTAATCGCTCTGAATAATCGATGCGCCCGTGAATCCGGAAGCGACGGGCGAGCATGCCGGTCGCTTTCGAAAAAGACATCAATGTGCGGGTTATCCCAGCAGACACTGCAATTCGTGATCGTTATCAACAGGACAGACTGTTTTCGATGTTGTCAGCCCCCCCTCCGCGACAATCATGCCGCTGCCTGCTACTCTGTTCGAACGTAAAGCGCGGATCATAAATTTCCCAATCACGCAAGACCGACTCCAATCAAGGCGAATGCGCCAAACGGGGGGTCTGACACCGAATACCTACACAGTTCATCCACTTCACATGCTGGAGGACATCATGGGCACGCGTCTCACTTCCGCCAAGATCGAAGCCATATTGCGCGACCACCTGCATCCCTACCATTGCGAATGCAGGACAGCAGGCGACAACTCACTCAGTGTACGTCTCTACCGGGAAACCTATGGCCTTGATGAAATGACCGCACTAGGCATCAGTGCTGAACAGTGCCGCGATGCCGCCAACCTGATCCGCTTAGCCCAGGAACTGCGTATCGAACTCGATGCCACACGAAGCTCGTTTGAAACAGACGAGCAATGCAGCGCGATAGAGCAGGAACAGCAGGCGCTCTGATTCAGCCTGCCTAACGGATCCGCCATTCGGAACCAGCTACCCGGTCTGTTGCCTGACAAGTCAGGATAGAGCAGTGAACTACCCTGGCATGGTTGCTATCGGTATCGCCGACAGGCCGATAGGCACACCAGACTTCGAATTCGCCAGGTTTCTGCGGAATCGCCTCGGTGCAACATCGAGTACGGCTATCTCAACCCCGCTTCACTCGTCGGTTCGTGGGGACTTTTTCAAGTGTTCGCATGTCCTTGAGCAACCCGAAAATCTCGTTTCTCCACACCGTTTAACCGGCTGTCAGCAAGTGCAACCGATCCTCTGATTTTAGCCCGTCAAGCTAGAACCTTTCCCTGAGCCTCCGGTCGATTTTCTTAAGGTCGAGGTCATCTTTAGTCGCCCGGCCTATGGGGCTTGAAGCGTAAATAGTCTTTCTTGGTTTTTGTTTTTTGCACTCGCCTAAAACAGCGAGGATGTCTGCTTGGAATCAATCTCGGCACCAGCACCTGACAGCCGAAATGCTAGGGGAATTCTAATAATGAGTAATGTTGCCGAAAGCGCCAAGGCGCTGAACCTGCCTCAACAGTCAGCGAACATAGCCTTCGATACCAAACCACGCCTGCATATCAGCAGTACACAAGAACATAAGAAAAAGATTTTATTCATTACTCCCGAACTGTCTGACCTGATCAAAACAGGAGGGCTCGGCGAATACTCCGGCGCACTGCCTCGTGCACTGAGCGAGCAGCACGATGTGCGAGTACTGATTCCGGGCTATGCCCAGGTCATGAACCAGAACCTGCCGATTCGCACTGTCGGTACCCTGGAGGCTCACGCTGGTATTCCTGCCTGTCGCATCGGTCGCCTGGACTTGCCGGACGGCCTTATCGTTTACGTGCTGATCTGCCCCGAGCTCTACGAACGAGAAGGCACCCCTTATTGCGATACCCATGGCAATGGCTGGTCAGATAACGATATACGCTTCGCCCGCCTGTCCCTGGCCGCTGCCGAGATTGCTGCCGGTAATGCTTGTATCCGCTGGGTGCCTGATCTATTGCATGCCCACGACTGGCCGACCGGTCTCGTACCGGCCTATCTACGTTGGCGCAACATAGCCACACCTTGCATCTTTACCATCCATAACCTTGGTTACCAAGGCACCATTGAGATGAGCCAGCGGCGGCGTCTGGGTATTCCCGAGTCGGCCTGCCATATGGAAGAAATGGAATTCTATGGCCGGCTTTCCACACTCAAGGCCGGAATCGCCTATGCGACCCATGTGACCACAGTCAGCGCCACCTATGCCGAGGAAATCACCACTCCCGAATTCGGCTATGGTCTGGAAGGCTTTTTGCGCAAGAAAGCCGCACAGGGCCTGCTGACAGGTATACGCAATGGCATCGACGATAGCTGGGAGCCGACCATTGATCCGCATCTAGTCAAGGGCTTCGGTGTTCGTAACTGGGCCGGCAAGGCGGCCAACGCTGTGGACGTTCGGCGCCTGTTCGGCCTGGTCAAATCCAGTGGCCCGCTGTTCGCCGTAGTCTCGCGCCTGGTTTACCAGAAGGGGATGGATCTGACCCTGGAAATAGCGGACAACATCATTGCCCGTGGCGGTCAGATTGTGATCATTGGCTCGGGAGAGCCACAGATCGAGGCGCAACTATGCCAACTTGCCGAACGCTACCCTGGACATATCGGCATTCGAATCGGCTTCGACGATACCGTGGCACGTCGCATATACGCTGCCAGCGACTTCTTGTTGATGCCATCGCGTTACGAACCCTGCGGACTCAGCCAGATGTATGCCCAGCGTTTCGCCTCCTTACCGATTGCTCGACGCACAGGAGGCCTGGCCGACACCATCGAAGATGGACTCAGTGGCTTTTTGTTCGACAAACCAGATGCTGCCAGCTACGACCAAGCCATCCAGCGCGCCTTTGGCACTTATCGCCATCCGGAGCTGCTCAACGCCATGCGCAGCCAGGCCATGACTACCGAATTCTTCTGGCATCAATCGGTTAAGCCATACAACCAGCTTTTTCAGCAGCTATTGGGTGCACAAGCAATGCAAGCCACTTTCTGATGAGGACTTTTCATGCGTATGCAGCCCGTCCCGACGACAACGCAACACGGCGCGACACTGCTAAATAGCAAAGAAACCCGCTTCAACCTCTGGGCACCGGATGCACGTATCGTTGCACTTCAACTCGAAGGCGGTGAAACGATACCGATGCAGGTGGATGACAAGGGCTGGTACAGCCTTCGAGCCGCCTGCGGTGCCGGCACCCGTTATAGCTTTCTGATCGACAACGAACTGGTAGTTCCCGATCCTGCGTCACGCGCGCAGGACGGCGATGTACACAGCGCCAGTCTTGTGGTTGATCCTAATTCCTATACGTGGCGCAATACCGACTGGCATGGACGTCCATGGCACGAAACGGTTCTTTACGAGCTGCATGTAGGTGCATATGGTGGCTATCGAGGCATCGAAAGCAGCCTTGGCGACCTGGCAGAGCTCGGGATAACCGCCATCGAGCTGATGCCCTTGGCCGAGTTTCCCGGTGCCTGTAACTGGGGTTATGACGGCGTTTTGCCCTATGCCCCGGATGCCAGCTATGGCTCGCCGGACGCTCTCAAACAGCTGATCGACACTGCCCACGGGCATGGTCTGATGGTATTTCTCGATGTGGTCTACAACCACTTCGGCCCCGATGGCAATTACCTGGGACGTTACGCCAAGCATTTCTTCCGCGAAGACCAACAGACTCCCTGGGGCGGTGCCATTGATTTCCGCCGCCAGGAGGTGCGCGATTTCTTTATCGATAATGCCCTGATGTGGTTGATGGAATACCGCTTCGACGGCCTGCGCCTGGATGCGGTCCATGCCATTACCGACCGCAGCTTCCTGCCCGAGCTTTCCAAACGGGTACGCGCTGCCGTGGAACCAGGCCGCCATGTGCATTTGGTGTTGGAGAACGAGCACAACCAAGCGAGCCTGTTGCAACAGGATTATGTTGCACAGTGGAACGACGATGGTCACAACATTCTGCATGTCTTGATGACAGGCGAATGCCAGGGCTACTACGCCGATTACTGCCAGGACACTACCCAGAAACTGGTGCGTTTCCTCGGTGAAGGATTCATCTACCAGGGCCAGCAAAACCGCCGCGGCGAATCCCGGGGCGAATCGACCAAGGGCCTGCCACCGACTGCCTTCGTGCTATTTCTGCAGAATCACGACCAGATCGGTAACCGTGCATTTGGCGAGCGCCTGATAAGTTTGGCAAAACCGGACACACTGCGTGCCGCCATGGCCTTGCTGCTGCTTTCGCCGATGATCCCCATGCTATTCATGGGTGAGGAATGGGGCTCGCGCAAGCCGTTCTTCTTCTTCACCGATCACCATGGCGAACTGGCCGATGCCGTGCGCGAAGGACGCCGTAACGAATTCGCCGAGTTCAGCGAATTTGCCGATCCCAAGATTCGCCAGCGTATTCCAGATCCGAATGCGGCTTCGACCTTTGAAGCCTCCTGCCCGGATACGACCAGCAAAGACGAACCCCGCCATGGCGAATGGCTGGCCCTGCATCGCCAGTTATTAAGTATCCGACACAACGAAATTGTGCCACGCCTGCCTGGATCCAGCTTTCTCGGTGCCAGTGCCCTGGGTGAAGCCGCTGCCTTGGCCTGCTGGAAACTGGGCGATGGTAGCGTACTGCGCCTCGAACTGAACCTTGGCGATCACGAGGTTTGCATCGGACAGGAGCCCGAGGCGAAATTGCTGTTCGCCAGCAGTGCCGTACAACAGGAACGCCGCCACAACCGACTGCCAGCCCGCACCGCACTCGTTTACCTGGAGGATACAAATGTCCGATGAGCGTCTGCTGCACCTGGCAGAGGCCGCCGGCCTCTCCATCGATTGGGTAGATGCCAACGAACGACCGCAACGGGTGACACCAGACGTGTTGCGCTCCGTACTTGCCGGGCTCGGGCTACCCGCGCAAACGGCTGGCGATATCGATGCCAGTCTGGAAAAACTCAACCTGAACAAGGGTCAGGAAAGCCTTCCACCGCTACTGACTCTGGACCAGGGATCGCGCCTGGCATTATCGGCCTACTTCAAAGCTGGCCAGCCCTTTTCGCTCGAACCGCAAGAGAGTGGCCAGCGCACAGAAGGTCATCTGGATGCTCAGGCTCAGCTGCCGGCCATCGATATACCTGGCTATTACAGGCTTCATATTGACACGCACGAAGTCACCCTGGCGGTAGCGCCGCCTGCCTGTCCGGAAGTGACTGGCAGAAACGGTGCCGCCTGGGGACTAACCGTCCAGTTGTACGGTCTGCGTCGTCCCGACGATGGCGGCCTGGGCGATACCCAGGCGCTGGAAGAGCTGATCCGGCATGCAGCTGCACACGGTGCCGATGCGGTGAGCATCAGCCCGGTACATGCCATGTTCAATGCCTATCCCCAACAATACAGCCCGTATTCGCCGTCCAGCCGTCTGTTTTTCAATATTCTGCATAGCGCACCGGGCAGTATCCTGGGTGAACGGGCACTGCGCCAAGCGATAGAAAGCACGGGGCTGGCAGAAGAACTTGACCGTCTGGAGCAGCTTGAGTTGCTCGACTGGCCCGCAGTGACCAAGGCCCGCCAACACCTGCTGCGCGAGCTGTTCAATGAGTTTCGTACGGGCGGTAACCCGCAACAGCAGGATTTCGATAGTTTCCGCGAAGCGGGTGGGCAGGCCCTGGAGCATCATTGCCGCTTCGAAGCCCTGCATGCCGCCCTGGCAGGACCGCAAGGGCATGCCTGCCACTGGCGCGAATGGCCCGAGCAATATCAAGATCCCCATAGTGCAGCCGTACAAACATTTGCAGCGGAACATACTGAAGAAATCGGTTTTTATGCGTTTTGCCAGTGGCTGATTGCCCGCGGACTGGAGCGCGCCCAGATCACTGCTCGCAGCGCCGGCATGACCATTGGGCTGATCGCCGACCTGGCGGTCGGTGCCGACGGTGGCGGCAGCCAGGCCTGGAGCCGCCAAGCCGAACTGCTGGCGTCTTTGAGCGTCGGCGCACCACCCGATATTCTCAACCAACATGGGCAAAACTGGGGTATTTCCGCCTTCTCGCCGAACGGGCTGCGCGACAATGGTTTTCGCGCCTTCATCGAGATGCTGCGCGCCAATCTTGCGCATGCCGGCGGCATTCGCATCGACCATATCATGGGGCTCAAGCGTCTCTGGGTCATGCCGCAAGGTGCCGATCCGAACCATGGTGCTTATTTGAACTATCCCTTCGAAGACATGCTGCGCCTGCTGAACCTGGAAGCCTGGCGGCACGCCGCGATCATCCTGGGCGAAGACCTCGGCACCATCCCCGATGGCCTGCGTGACAAGCTGGCGGCGCGTAACATCTTCGGCATGCGCGTGATGCTATTCGAAGGCGATTCCGAGGGGCATCTGCCGCCCCCCGACAACTGGTCGCCAGGAGCCCTGGCCACCACAGCGACACATGACATCCCGACCATCGCCGGCTGGTGGCAAGGCTATGACATCGACTGGCGCATCCGCGTCGGCCAGGAACCAGCAGCACAGCGCGAAGAGGCAGTGGCTCGGCGCGAACAGGAACGCATGGCAATCAACACCTCGCTACGCCGTGAACTGCAACAGGACGAAAGCCTGTTGCTCACCCCGGAACAAGCACTGGATGCCAGCGCAACCTTCCTCGGCCGCACTGCCGCTCCACTGGTGCTGTTCCCACTGGAAGATACGCTGGGCTTGATCGAACAAGCCAACATGCCGGGCAATACCGCTCCTCATCCTAACTGGCGGCGCCGCTACCCTGGCGACAGCGCTACTCTGCTCGACGGATTGGTCCCTGCCAAGCGTCTGGCCTTGCTGGCCGACGCCAGGCGCCAGGCCAGCCGGAGAAAACCGCAATGAAGGCCCTGACCTCCACGTTGCGCCTGCAATTTCACCGCGACTTCACGCTGGATGATGCCCTCAGCCTCATCGATTATTTCGCGAGGCTGGGCATCAGCCATATCTATGCATCGCCCCTGCTGACGGCCCGGCCCGGCTCGCTGCATGGCTATGATGTGATCGATCCGACCCATATCAATCCGGAGCTCGGCGGCGAATCGGCCTTGCAGCGTCTGGTCGATGCATTACGCGAACGCGAGATGGGCCTGATCCTTGATATTGTTTCCAACCACATGGCAGTCGGCGGTACCGGCAATGCCTGGTGGCTGGACGTACTGGAATGGGGACGCAACAGCCCTTATGCGCAATTTTTCGATATCGAATGGAATTCACCCGACCCGTTGCTTGATGGATTATTGCTCGTCCCCTTCCTAGGCAACGATTATGGTGACGTATTACAGCAAGGCCAGATCACCCTGCGCCTGGACGCAGACACCGGCAAGCTTTATGCCGAGCACTACGAGCATCATTTCCCGATAACACCGCCAAGCTATGGGGAAATCCTGCGTGCGGCCGACGACGCCCAGCTGAAATCCCTGGCGCAACGCTTCGATGCGTTGAAAACCGCACCAGCGCCCTATTCTGCCGCCCAGGAGCTGCGTGCCGAACTGGCCCGGCTGCTGGAAGATCCGCAAACCCGCCAAGCACTGGAATCCGGCCTGCAATGCTACGACTCCACTACAACCGAAGGTTTCAAGCGCCTGCACAGCCTGCTCGAGCGTCAGCACTATCGCCTGGCCAGTTGGCGCACGGCAGCGGACGACATCAACTGGCGGCGCTTTTTCGATATAAACGAATTGGGCGGGTTGCGTGTCGAGCGCCCGCTGGTGTTCGAAGAAACCCATACGAAAATCTTTGAGCTGATCGGCAAAGGGCTGGTCGATGGTCTGCGCATCGATCATGTTGACGGTCTGGCTAATCCCCGGACTTATTGCCGCCGTCTGCGCCGGCGTGTCGACCGCTTGAACCCTATCCGTCCTGCTTCCACGGTATTGGAACATTTTCCGATCTACGTCGAGAAAATCCTCGGCCAGGGCGAACAGCTACATGGCGATTGGGGAGTGGACGGTACCACCGGCTACGAATTCATGAACCAGGTGTCGTTGCTGCAACACGACCCGGCGGGCGAACCAATACTCCGTTCGCTCTGGAGCGAAGTCACCGGCCGTACTCCGGATTTTCTCGAAGAAGCTCGCCAGGCCCGGCAACTGATCTTGACCGGCCCACTCGCCGGCGACTTCGAAACCGTAGCCCAAGCACTTTTGCAAGTAGCCCGCAGCGATCTGATGACTCGCGACATCACTCTCGGCGCAATTCGGCGGGCCCTGTTGGAGCTGATCGTGCATTTCCCCATCTATCGCACTTACATCGGTACGGCCGGGCGTGCGAAAGAAGATGAACCTTTCCTGCAACAAGCGATAGAAGGTGCACGCAGTACCTTGAGCGAAGCCGATTGGCCGCTGCTCAGTCACTTACAGCGCTGGCTGGGTGGTGAAAACCTGCGCTCAGTGCCCAAGGGTATAGCCCGCAAGGCCCGCCGTTACGCTTGCACACGCTTTCAGCAGCTCACCTCGCCGGCGGCTGCCAAAGCCGTCGAAGACACTGCCTGTTACCGCTCGGCGGTCTTGCTCTCACGCAACGATGTAGGATTCGATCCGCAAGTATTCAGTGCTCCGATCGAGGCCTTTCACAAGGCCTGCCAGGAACGGGCTGAACGCTTTCCGCGCAATCTGCTGACCACTGCAACCCACGACCACAAACGCGGTGAAGATACCCGTGCGCGTCTGGCTGTGATCAGCGAAAGAGCCACCTGGTTCGTGGAAAAGGTCCAGCGCTGGCGTGAGCTGGCGGCAGCATTGCGCCAGGATCAGCCAGAAGGCCCTGCACCCTCCCCAGCCGATGAACTGTTGCTTGTGCAGACACTGCTCGGCAGTTGGCCATTGGAACTTGCCGCAGATGACGCTTCAGGGATGCAGGCTTACTGCGAGCGCACCCTCAAGTGGCAGGAAAAAGCCATCCGCGAAGCCAAATTGCGTACGTCCTGGAGCACCCAGAATACTGCCTACGAAAGTGCCTGCCGCGCTTATACCGAAGGCCTACTCTTGGGCGAGCAAGGCCACACCCTGCGTACCGAAATAGCTGCAGCGGCCGGTACGCTTGCTACCGCCGGTGCGCTCAATGGTCTGGTTCAAACCTTGTTGCGCATGACGACTCCGGGTGTGCCGGATTTGTACCAGGGTGCCGAATTCTGGGATTTCAGCCTGGTCGATCCAGACAATCGCCGCCCCGTGGATTTCGCCGCGCGCCGCCACGCCCTGGCCGAGTCATCCGAGCCACTCGAACTCATCGAACGCTGGCAGGATGGACACATCAAACAATGGTTGATCGCTCGTACGCTGGAGCTTCGCCAAGCCTATCCCCTTTTATTCACCGCAGGCCGTTATCTACCATTGGCTGTAGAGGGTGAGCACCGTGACCAATTGCTGGCTTTTGCTCGCGAACACCGGGGCAACTGGGCGCTGATCGTGGCCCCGAGATTCACCTCATCGCTGCTTGGTGACGGTTCAAGCCTGCAGATACCTGCGGCTCGCTGGAGCGATACACGCATCCATGTACCTGCAGAACTGATCGGTGTTTCGTTGTACTCACTGTTCGCAGATATTTCTCTGGTCATCGAACAGGCCAGCCTTGGCGCTGCACTGGCTCTGAAAAGCCTGCCATTGGCTATTCTTTATAAAAAAGCCTGACTAATCGGGAGAATCAAGATAATGACTGCAACCGAGCAACGCATACGGGAACTGGCCTATCAGATCTGGCAGTCGGAAGGCTGCCCACATGGGGAAGAAGGCCGCCATTGGGAAATGGCTTGCAAACTGGCCCACGCCGAAGAAAACGGTGCCTCAATCAAACCGACCGGACGTACTCGCAAGACAACAACCAAACCGACTGACGCCACGCCGAGCGAATCAAAAGCAACGCGCACACGCAGCGCCGCTGCCAAGGCCGGCCCTTCCGAAACAGGAAGCGAAACAGTACAAACCATTCGTAAGCCACGCACGCCCAGGACAGTACGTAAAGAAGACAAATGAATCCGTCCATGGGCTGACGCAGGACAAAGCCGTACCGACCTTATTCGTCATCGATCTCCAAGGAATCGTTCATGCCTAAAAAAGCCGCCAAAGCTGTCCAGGCTCCTTACGTGATGACGCCGTCTCGCATACGCGAGGGCTTGCCCTTTCCACTGGGTGCCACCTGGGATGGATTGGGCGTCAACTTCGCCATCTTCTCGGCCAATGCGGCCAAAGTAGAACTGTGCTTGTTCGACACCAATGGCAAGACTGAACTGGAGCGCATCGAATTACCGGAATATACCAACGAAATCTGGCATGGCTATCTACCCGATGCCCATCCAGGCCAGGTTTACGCTTATCGGGTTTACGGACTTTATGATCCTGAAGCAGGGCATCGTTTCAACCACAACAAGCTGCTGATCGACCCTTACGCCAAGCAACTGGTCGGTGAACTGCGCTGGTCGGAAGCACTGTTCGGCTACACCATTGGTCATCGTGATGCCGATCTCAGTTTCGATGAACGCGACAGCTCTCCTTACGTACCCAAATGCAAGGTGATCGACCCGGCCTTCACCTGGGGCCGAGATCACCCTGTACAGATTCCCTGGGATCACACCATCATTTACGAGACTCATGTGCGCGGCTACACCATGCTGCATCCAGCAGTGGCAAAAGAGGTACGTGGCACCTTCGCCGGCATGAAAACGCCGGAAGTCATCGATTATTTGCGCAAGCTGGGTATTTCCTCCATCGAATTCTTGCCTATTCATGCCTTCGTACAGGATCAGCATCTGCTGGAAAAAGGCATGAGCAATTATTGGGGCTACAACAGCATCGCCTTTTTTGCACCGAACCCACTCTACCTGGCCAGTGGACGGATCGCTGAATTCAAGGAGATGGTCGCATACCTGCACAATGCCAATCTTGAAGTACTGCTGGATGTGGTCTACAACCACACCGCCGAAGGCAATGAAATGGGCCCGACGCTATCCATGCGCGGTATCGACAACGCGTCCTATTACCGGCTGATGCAGGACAATCATCGCTATTACGTCAACGACACGGGTACCGGCAACACCCTGGACATGACCCATCCACGTGTGGTCCAGATGGTTACTGACTCCTTGCGCTACTGGGCCGAAGAAATGCATGTGGATGGCTTTCGCTTCGATCTGGCGACGATCCTCGGCCGCGAATACGATGGCTTCGACGAACGCCACGGTTTTCTCGTCGCCTGCCAGCAGGACCCGGTCCTGGCCAAGATCAAACTGATCGCCGAACCCTGGGACTGCGGTCCCGGCGGTTATCAGGTGGGACGTTTTCCACCAGGCTGGGCAGAGTGGAACGACCAGTATCGCGATACTATCCGTGCATTCTGGAAAGGCGACAGCGACAAGCTGGCCGACTTTGGCCGCCGTTTGACAGGTTCCGCCGACCTCTTCGACGAGCGCGGCCGCAAGCCCTTCAGCTCAGTCAACTTCATCACGGCACACGATGGCTTCACCATGAACGACCTGGTCTCCTACGACCACAAGCACAATGAAGCCAACGATGAAGCCAACCGGGACGGCACAGATAACAACCTGTCCTGGAACCATGGCGAGGAAGGTCCGACCGATGACCCGGAAATCCTCGCCCTGCGCCTGCGCCAGATGCGCAATTTCTTTGCTACTCTGCTGTTCTCCCAGGGTACCCCGATGATCGTGGCCGGCGATGAGTTTGCCCGGACCCAACGTGGCAACAATAATGCCTATTGTCAGGACAGCGATATCGGCTGGGTGAATTGGGAATTCGGCCACAATGGCGAATTCCTGATGATGTTCGTGCGCAAGCTGATTCGCCTGCGCCAACGTTTCCCCATGCTGCGCCGTGGCCGCTTCCTGGTGGGTGCCTATAATGAGGAACTGGGCGTCAAGGACGTTACCTGGCTCGCCCCGAGCGCCGAGGAAATGACTGTCGAACAGTGGCAAGATGGCAACAATCGCTGTCTCGGCATGCTGCTCGATGGCCGCGCCCAACCTACCGGAATT
This sequence comes from Azomonas macrocytogenes, assembly GCF_014191985.1. Classification (GTDB taxonomy): domain Bacteria; phylum Pseudomonadota; class Gammaproteobacteria; order Pseudomonadales; family Pseudomonadaceae; genus Azomonas; species Azomonas macrocytogenes. Next base: position 18,237 of record NZ_JACHXI010000015.1, on the reverse strand, counting down.
CGCCGTACCGGTTCGGATGCCACCCTGCTGCTCATAGTCAATGCACACCACGAGGAACTGATATTCGTGCTTCCCGAAGTCCCCCAAGGCATGCACTGGAATCGCCTGATCGATACCTGCAACCCGACCGCTCGTCCGGAGCGCTATGAATTCAATAGTGAATTTGTTGTCAACGCTCGTTCATTGCTGCTTTTCGAACTGGTTAAGGACGAAGATTGATAATGAGAAGAATCGGGATGCTCTACACTCTCGCTCTGGCGTTCGCCTTGGGCGGGTTTACCGGCAAGGCCGGAGCGACCACCAAGGGCGTGCAGCTATTGGTGCAACGTACCTCCGCCGGTCAAGCCTTCGAGGTACGCAACAACCTGAATGTTCCAGTCAATGCCGTGCTCGGCCTGTCACGCATGGTCAATGCATCAGGCATGGGCCAGACCATCATCCAGAAAAGCATCCCCCCAGGCAGTACGGTCCGCCTGGCGACCATTCGCAAGCGGGATAACCGCTATCCTCTGATGTTCAAACATAGCTTCAGCTATGCCGTGAACTACAAAACACAACCATACAAACCCAACGAGAGCCTGAAGGAAATGACCGGCTCAGTCTACGAACTACCCTGGGTGGGTGGGCCATTCCGTGTATCCCAAGGGGCCGGCGGTGACTTCAGCCACGATACTCCCAAGGGCCGCTATGCCGTGGATGTGGCCATGCCAGTGGGGACCCCGATCATTGCTGCCCGGGCCGGCGTAATATTGGAAGTCCAGGATGGGCAACCCGGGCCAAGCCCCAATCCGGCAGGTAACTTCGTGCGTATCCAGCATGACGATGGCAGCCATACCGCTTACCTGCACCTCAGTCGTGGCTCACTCAGAGTCAAGGAAGGGCAACGAGTCAAGGTCGGTACATTACTGGGAAACTCCGGAAATACTGGTCGCAGCACTGGGCCACACCTACATTTTGTCGTACAGAAGGAAATCGCCGGAAGCATGATATCGGTTCCATTCCGCTTCAGTCGCCCCGTAGGCAGCCTGCCGAATTTTGCCAGGAACGATTGAGTCGGCTTGCAATGGACGTACAGCACTCTCCAAGGTAACGAACGCAGCGAGAAGAAACCTCCTCCTGGGTACTTCAAACAATCGGGAAACTGCTGCGACCGGATAACCCCGCTTCGTGCGAGAATTCACGGCTTCTTACGTTACCTGAAGATATAGGCTGAACATGGCTACCCCCTATTTCGAGCATAACCTGGCTTTATTGACTCACCTACGCAGCATACTGCTCGCCATAGGCGAATCGGAGCAGATCTCCGAAGAAAGCCATCAGCTTTTTCTCGAACGCTTCGATGAGCTGCTGGCGAAACTGCCAGCCTTCCCGGAAGAACGGCATTCGGGACAGGATCTCATCTGCCAAGTATTCCAACGATACCCACAGATTGCACATCTGGTACCACGCGACTTGCTTTGGTTCTTTGGCGGCAACTGCCTGCACTTCATGCCTGACGAAGAAATAGCCATGTTCCAGAATCTGGAGGATCGCCGCTACGAAGCGGAGAACAATGGCGAGCCTTTTAACTGGAGCCAGGAACTACAGCTGCTTTCGTTGAATGCTGGCACAACTCATTGATTGATCGAAGCCTGCCCTGTTTACTGGAAAAACTAATTCAGGACTTCATAGTGGCTTGAAAAGCAAAAACGCCTCTTGGCGATGGTCTGGCAGGCCCATCCCGCCGAAGGCGAAGTCGAGGGCAGTCGACTCCCTTGGTCGACAGGCTGGTAACGCGCATTGCGCGGCATGCTGTTGTCGCTGGCCTGTGGTGGCACTGGTGCTGCCCTACCCTGTGCCGATGGTAGCAATGTTTTTTATCTGGGAAGCACTGGCTTTCGGACTATCGCCAGCCGTCCGGACTGACATGCTGGCAACTGCCGAGCACATACCATCCAAGACGATGGAGTTCGCTTCATCGCCTTTATCTTTCGATGATCGAAGCCCCATCTCTACCGCGGCTTCAGCTGCAAAGCTGCCGAATTGATGCAGAAACGCATACCCGTGGGCTTGGGACCATCGGGAAATACATGACCAAGGTGAGCATCGCAGCGGGCACACTTCACTTCGATACGATGCATTCCATAGCTGTAATCGTCCTTGCTAGATACTGCCGAGTCGTCGATAGGCTGGAAATAGCTAGGCCAGCCACTACCTGATTCATACTTGGCATTGGAATCGAACAAGGGTGCATCACAACAAGTGCAGTGATAGGTCCCGGGAGTCTTCGTCGCATAATACTTACCGGTAAAGGCAGGTTCCGTCCCTCCCAACCGGCAAACATGAAACTGCTCGCTGGAAAGCTCATTACGCCAGGAATCGAGGGATTTATCTAATTTGCTCATCATTGACCTCACGAGGAAAAAAGGCTTACCGCAACCTTTTCCATGGCTTGGAGCCAAGCGTATTATGATGCATTCCTTTGAAGTTAAGACCAATTATGACAGTGGCTTATCCCAGGCTGACTTGCTACACGTCATTGTTTCCAGCCCGATGTTTTTCTATTTGAGACATTTGCCATCATGCAGGTAAGCAAATCGAACAAGCTCGCCAATGTTTGTTACGACATTCGTGGGCCAGTGCTAAAGCACGCCAAACGCTTGGAAGAGGAAGGCCACCGCATCCTCAAGCTGAATATCGGCAATCCAGCGCCGTTCGGTTTCGAAGCACCGGATGAAATTCTGCAAGACGTCATTCGTAATTTACCTACAGCACAAGGCTATAGTGATTCCAAAGGGCTTTTCAGCGCACGTAAGGCAGTGATGCAGTACTACCAGCAAAAGCAGGTAGAGGGTATCGGTGTCGAAGATATCTATTTGGGCAACGGCGTATCGGAATTGATTGTCATGGCCCTTCAAGCGCTGCTCAACAACAACGATGAAGTACTCATTCCAGCGCCTGACTATCCACTTTGGACAGCATCTGTAAGCCTCTCCGGCGGTAAACCGGTGCATTACCTATGTGATGAGCAAGCCAATTGGTGGCCCGACCTTGACGATATCAAGAGCAAAATCAGCTCAAACACCAAAGCATTAGTGCTTATCAATCCAAACAATCCTACTGGGGCGGTTTATCCAAAAGAAATACTCGAAGGCATGATCGAACTGGCCAGGCAACATAACCTGGTGCTTTTTTCAGATGAGATCTACGATAAAATTCTTTACGAGGATGCCAAGCATATCTCTACGGCATCTCTAGCTCCGGATGTACTCTGCCTTACGTTCAATGGCTTATCAAAATCCTATCGCGTAGCAGGCTTTCGCTCCGGCTGGATAGCCATTTCAGGGCCAAAGCACAAGGCTCACAGCTACATCGAAGGCTTGGACATTCTTGCTTCAATGCGGCTCTGTGCAAACGTACCCTCTCAGCATGCAATCCAGACTGCTCTGGGTGGCTATCAGAGCGTCAATGATCTCATTCTGCCGGGCGGGCGCCTGTTGGAACAGCGCAATCGCGCTTGGGAACTGCTTAACGATATTCCTGGTATCAGTTGCGTCAAACCTATGGGAGCACTTTATGCTTTCCCCAGAATTGATCCAAAATCCTGCCCGATCCACAACGACGAAAAGTTTGCACTTGACCTGTTACTTTCAGAAAAACTCCTTATTGTTCAAGGAACTGCATTCAATTGGCCATGGCCGGATCATTTCCGCGTTGTTACCCTACCCTGGATAGACGATCTAGAAATGGCCATTCGCCGAATAGGTAATTTTCTACAAACCTATCGCCAATAAGAAGCAATCCGGCCACCCAAACCGATCTCATGGCGATTGTTATAAGACTTTTGTCCAAAACGCTTATCCATTCAAAACAGCAAACCCCAGGAAAGCCCGCAGTTACTGGGCTCCCATAAAATCAACAATACCAACGAGATCCAAAGTAGATATATGCCAAAGTACTACCCAGCTTAACTTTGGTGCTTTGTTCCAGTACACTCGCTACTGCCTTTGAGGCGCTAATGTCCGTAATGAAGCTGTTTTCAAAGCGTCACGAGCACAGTTGATGACTTAATAGACCCAGTACCGGTGCCCCCCCGGTCAGGGTCTTTCATCGTAAAACTTTGAAAACAGCTTCTGGACGCGCATCCCATGACTCCATGGGAACAATGATGAGGGAAAAACTGTGCTTGAAGCCTATCGCAAACACGTAGAAGAGCGTGCCGCCCAGGGCGTTGTGCCCCAACCGTTGAATGCCGAGCAAGCAGCCGCTCTGGTTGAACTGTTGAAGAATCCACCGGCCGGCGAAGAAGAGTTCCTCGTTGATCTGATCACCAATCGTATTCCTCCGGGTGTAGATGAAGCTGCTTATGTAAAAGCTGGTTTCCTTTCTGCCATTGCCAAAGGCGAAATCGCTTCCCCACTGCTCACCAAGCAGCGTGCAGTCGAATTGCTCGGCACCATGCAAGGTGGCTACAACATCGCTACTCTGGTCGAGCTATTGGATAGCCCGGATTTGGCCACCATTGCAGCCGAGCAACTGAAACACACCCTGCTGATGTTCGACGCTTTCCATGATGTGGCAGAAAAAGGCAAGGCCGGCAACGCCAATGCCAAAGCTGTTCTGCAATCCTGGGCCGAAGGCGAATGGTTCAAGGCCCACCCTGCCGTTCCTGAAAAACTGTCGTTGACTGTCTTCAAGGTTCCTGGCGAAACCAATACCGACGACTTGTCGCCCGCTCCGGATGCCTGGTCGCGCCCGGACATTCCACTGCATGCTCTGGCTATGCTGAAAATGGCTCGCGATGGCATCGAGCCAGTGCAGCCAGGTTCTGTTGGTCCGCTGAAGCAAATTGAAGAAGTTCGTGCCAAAGGCTTCCCGGTTGCCTACGTGGGCGACGTTGTCGGTACTGGTTCTTCGCGTAAGTCCGCTACTAACTCCGTACTATGGTTCTTTGGCGACGACATTCCTTACGTACCCAACAAGCGCGCTGGCGGTTTCTGCTTCGGTACAAAGATCGCCCCCATCTTCTACAACACCATGGAAGATGCTGGCGCTCTGCCAATCGAATTCGATTGCACCAACCTCGCCATGGGCGATGTAATCGACGTTTATCCATATGCTGGCAAAGTCTGCAAGCATGGTAGCGATGACGCTATTACCACTTTCGAGTTGAAAACTCCGGTTTTGCTGGACGAAGTTCGTGCTGGCGGTCGTATTCCGCTGATCATCGGACGTGGCCTAACCGAAAAAGCCCGCGCCGAATTAGGAATGGGTCCATCAGATCTATTCAAGCAACCCGATCAGCCCCAGGATTCCGACAAAGGTTATACCCTTGCTCAAAAAATGGTTGGTCGTGCTTGCGGTCTGCCAGAAGGTAAAGGCGTTCGTCCGGGAACCTACTGCGAACCGAAGATGACCACTGTCGGCTCTCAGGACACTACTGGCCCGATGACCCGCGACGAGCTTAAAGACCTCGCGTGCCTTGGCTTCTCTGCTGATCTGGTCATGCAGTCCTTCTGCCACACCGCTGCCTATCCGAAGCCTATCGACGTCAAAACTCACCATACGCTGCCCGATTTCATCATGACCCGCGGTGGTGTCTCTCTGCGTCCTGGCGACGGTATCATCCATAGCTGGTTGAACCGTATGCTGCTGCCAGATACCGTAGGTACTGGTGGTGACTCGCATACCCGCTTCCCAATCGGCATCTCGTTCCCGGCTGGCTCTGGCTTGGTAGCGTTCGCCGCAGCAACAGGCGTCATGCCACTAGACATGCCAGAATCGGTCTTGGTGCGTTTTAAAGGCAAAATGCAACCTGGTATCACCCTTCGCGACCTAGTTCATTCGATTCCTTACTATGCTATTCAGCAAGGCCTGCTGACTGTCGAGAAGAAAGGCAAGAAGAACATTTTCTCCGGCCGTATCCTCGAAATCGAAGGCCTGAACGAACTGACCGTCGAACAAGCTTTCGAACTCTCCGACGCTTCGGCCGAACGTTCTGCAGCTGGTTGCACCATCAAGCTTCCGGAAAAACCGATTGCCGACTACCTGAAATCCAACATCACTCTACTGCGCTGGATGATTGGCGAAGGTTATGGTGATCCGCGTACACTGGAACGTCGTGCCAAAGCAATGGAAGCGTGGCTGGCCAAGCCAGAATTACTCGTAGCCGATAAAGATGCCGAATACGCAGCCGTTATCGAAATCGATCTGGCAGATGTCAAGGAGCCAGTTCTTTGCGCACCCAACGATCCAGATGATGCTCGCCTTCTCTCTAGCGTAGCTGGCCAGAAAATCGACGAAGTGTTTATTGGCTCTTGTATGACCAATATCGGTCACTTCCGCGCTGCAGGTAAACTACTAGAGAAAGTCAAAGGGGGTATTCCTACCCGACTGTGGCTCTCCCCACCAACCAAGATGGATCAGCATCAGCTTACCGAAGAAGGCTACTACGGCATCTACGGGAAAGCAGGTGCACGCATGGAAATGCCAGGGTGCTCACTTTGCATGGGCAACCAAGCTCGGGTGCAAACAGGCTCTACTGTAGTTTCCACTTCCACTCGTAACTTCCCGAACCGCTTGGGTGATGCTACCAACGTGTACCTGGCTTCCGCTGAATTGGCAGCAGTCGCCTCGATCCTTGGCAAGCTACCAACGACAGAAGAGTACATGCAGTACGCGCAAAATATCGACAGCATGTCTGCCGATATCTATCGCTATCTGAGCTTCGACCAAATCGCTCAATTCCGTGAAACTGCGGCAAATGCGAAAATTCCGGTCGTAGAAGCCTAATTTGGCTGAATAAAAAACCCCGCCTATGCGGGGTTTTTTATTTTGATATATGGCGGAACGTCTACCCTATAAAAAGACTTCCGCTTTAAACATACCCTCTCTTTTCTTCGGGCTATTTATTATATATACAAGCTGCCTCACTTAGAATCAGATCTGGGCAATGCCTGTAATAGTTATGCCATACCGTTCAGCTAGTTTTAGGGCTGGAGTTTGCTCTTCATTCAGATCAGGCTCGAAATTTAGGACTTCATAATCCTGCTCTGCTTTTCGAGTCACCAATTCGACAGCATCATCTAAATCTGGCTGGCGACCGGAGTCAACCTTGATGCTAGATGTGTTGCCATCTTTATTAAAAGCGATGATCCAGGTACTCATGGGTAACCCCCTTTATGGGCACGTATTTGTCCGGAAGAACCGGACGCGGCTCAATCAGCTCTTATACAACTTAATCAGCCCTGCTTCGAAACAACTGGCTGTTATATTGTCAACTTCGACTATTGTACTGAAAATAGATGCTACGAATAGTTCAATCATTCAAAACGATTGACTAGGGATTTGGTCCCGGACTGTCACTCCTATATGGCCCATACGACCGGGCAGCAGGTCCTTGCAGCGTGAATCGCTAATTCTTTGCGAAATTATTCAGGAAAAACGTGAGCTTACGTGTTGTAAACAGCTTGCGGATTTATGACATCACCTACTAAACTTGTGCCCAACATCGCTTCAAGCTGCGTCCGCTCTTGCTTTATTCCGGCACTGCTTCCTCTAGGAACAGGCACTAATGCTCGACTTCCCTTCATTCGGCGCGCTGACGGAAATTGTGGGCGAATCTCCCGCCTTTCGATCCCTACAGAGCTTGATCGAGCGCGTCGCGCCCACCGATCACACCCTACTTGTCTGCGGCCCGACCGGCTCGGGCAAGGAGGTGGTAGCGCGGCAAGTACATGCCTGCAGCCTATCCCCCGAACAGCCTTTCGTGGATGTTAATTGCGGAGCAATCCCGGAAAACCTCATTGAGTCCGAATTGTTCGGCCATGCTCGAGGGGCCTTCACCGGTGCCATCAGCCAGCGGCCCGGCTACTTCCAACAGGTAGGTAGGGGCACGTTGTTTCTCGACGAGATTGGCGAGTTGCCGCTATCGCTGCAGACCCGCCTGCTGCGGGTGCTGGAGACCCGTAACTTTCGCCCGATCGGTTCGAACGAAGCGCTACGTTTCGAAGGTCGAGTCGTCGCGGCTACCCATCGAGACCTGCTCGCCATGGTGCAGGAAGGCCGCTTCCGCGAGGACCTGTACTACCGCCTCGCGGTATTCGTGCTCGAAGTGCCAGGCCTCGAGCAGCGTCGGGAGGACATCCCGGCCTTAGTGAAGCATTTCGCCGCCCGTCAGTCGCGGCAGCTGTCATTCTCGCCAGAATCGCTTAAGCGATTGAGTCTGGCCGACTGGCCGGGCCATGTGCGCCAGTTGCGCAACCTGATTGACCGGCTGGGGGTGCTGGCCATCTCCACGCAAATCGATGCCAAGCAGTTGGAGCCGTTCCTTGCACCGAGTGAGGTCAGTCACGACGGGCAAGATAGCCTAGCCGACGCCTTGCTGGCACTGGAGAGCGACAACAAACTACAGGCGGCTGAAAACCTGCTGATCGACCGGGCACTGCAACGCAGCGGCGGCAACAAGAGCGCGGCCGCCCTGCTATTGGGCGTGAATCGCAAGGTCGTTGAGCGCCGCTTGAAGTCCCGCGAGGCCCACAGCCGCGAAGCCGAAACGTTGTTGGAGCAGGGCCGTCAGTGTGTCGAGGCGGCAGAATTCCGCCAGGCGATTCCCCTTCTGCGCCGCTGCCTGGAAAGGCTACCCAAGCGAGATGATGTCCGCATTCTGCAGTTCGAGGCTTATCGACTACTTGGGGTCAGTCTGCGCAGTGTGAATGGCTGGCTGTGCACCGAGGCCTGCGCCTGCTACGAGGCCGCTCTACAGGCGGGAGAAGGTCTGGGCGACGGTGTCGAGCTGGCCTCCATGCAGTTCGGTATCTGGGCCACCCAACTGATGACCCTGGAGCTGAGTAAAGCTCGCGCCACGGCGCAGAACATGCTGCAGCGCGCCCACGATCTTGGTAGCCCGGCCGCTCTGGACGAGGCCCATGTGGCTATGGCCAATACCCTGTTCTGGCTGGGCGACTGCGAAGAAGCCATCGCCTGTCTGGCCCGCGGCGGACTGCTACAAGGTGGCGAGAATGACGAACGCAGCGGCCTGCAGGGCTTCGACCTGAACGCCCTGGCGCTGACCTTCGAGGGCCTGGCGGCTTTTCAGCTGGGTGCCTTTAGCCAAGCACGGCAGGCCATGCAGCGTCTGCTGCTACGCTGTGGCAAAGACAACCCACATCCATTCAACCGCGCCCTGGCTTTGCAGGGTGCTGCCTGGCTGGCCTGCCTGTTCGAGGATAGGGAGCGATTAGGCCCCCTGGGGGCGGATCTGGAATCCCTCTCCGAGACCCACGGCTTCACCTTCTACCGGGGCATCGGCCAAGTCTTCCGCGGCTGCCATATTGGCTCGCTTGGCGCTTTCGCCGAGGCCGAGCGTTTCATGCTGGAGGGCTACCAAAGCCATATGCTGAATCACGGCGGCCGCTTGTTCCATTCTTTCCAGGCCTGGCAGCGCGGCGAACTGCTGCTGCAAGCCGATCGTCCCGCCGACTGCGAGAGCCTGCTGACCCATGCGCTGGACCTGGCCTTGGAGCATCAGGAGCGGACCTATCTGAGTGAGCTACAGACCGTCAAGGCACGGGCCCGCTGGGCGCAAGGTGACCCGGACGGTGCCGAACAGGAGCTGCGCAGCGCCCTGTCCACCGCCATGGCGTTGGATTCAGTGTCTGCGCGCATCGCCGCCGCCACCCAGCTCGCCCAATTGCTACGCCAGACTCACCGCTGCGGACAGGCCGCCGAGGTGCTCGCCCGGGCGTTGCGCGGCGTTGCCCTAGAGGTGCCGCCGCCAAGCCTGATCCGGGCACTGCAGTTGCTCGCGGAACTAGGCGCCGAGCATTGACCACACATCACCACAACTATGCAAGACAAGGAGTGACACATGGCGTATGAACTCGGTCCCCAGGATCTGGAATCCCTGCTGCTGGGCGGGGCCTTCTTCGGTAGTGGTGGCGGCGGCACTATCACCTCCGCCCGCCACCTGGCGGCGAACTTCCACGAGGGCGATTACTACCCCAGCGAACGCGTGCGGGTGGTGTCGGTGGAGGAAGCCAGTGACGGAGACACCGTGATGGTCGCCTACATGGGCGCCCCCGAAGCGATCAATAGCACCTCCTATCCCATCGGTCCCGTAGCCGCGGTCAGACAAGTGCAGGAGCGCCTGGCGACCCAGGGCCGCCGGCTAGCCTATGTGGTCTCCCCGGAAAGCGGCGCCCTCGGCTTCGTCGTCGCTTGTCTGGTAGCGGCCAAGCTGGGGCTCGCGGTGGTTGACGCCGATGGCGCCGGACGCGCTGTGCCGTCGCTGCCGATGCTGACTTATGCCGCTGCCGAGATCAGCCCGCGGCCGACCTTCCTCGTTAGCCAAGGCGAGCTGTGCGTAGAGCTGGACGTGACGCCGCGCGGCAGCACCAACGGCGATCTGACGCACCAGCAGGACGTATCGGTGATCGTTGAGCAAATGACCCGGCCGATTGTCGCCGCTGCGCAGTTTGGCGAGTTTGGCGGCCTGGCCATGTGGATCATGACCCCGGCGCAATTGCCCACCGCTCTGCCCATCCGCGCCACCCTGTCACGCGCGCTGCAACTTGGTCGCGCTCTGCAGGCCGGGCAGATCGGCAGCGCAACGGCCATGATCGACTACCTGGACCGGCAGTTCGGCATCGTCGCCCGGGCGATCTCCCAGCCCGGCGAACTGGTTTCGGCTGAGTTGGATACCGCTGGCGGCTTCGATTTGGGCAAGGTCTACCTGCAGGCCGGAGGGCGCCGCTACACGGTGGTCTACCAGAATGAGTCGCTGCTGGCCTGGGACAGCACGCGTCCCCAGCCCATCTTGCTAGCCCCCGACAGTCTTGCATATTTCGTCGAGGGGCCGGGCCAAGCGGTATATTCCAACGGCGACCTGGTGCTAGCCAACGGCGAGCTTGCCCCCGAAGTCAAGCAGCGCACCGTCACCCTGCTCGCCTGGCAGGCCGACCCTGCGCTGCGCATACCGGGCGGGCTGATCCTCGACTCCTTCCAGCAATTGCTGGCCAGCATGGGCTATCTGGGGCCTTACGTCCCGGTCAGCCAGTTGCAGCAAGGCACCACGGAGGTGGTCGCATGAGCACTTCTCTGCGCATCTGCGTGCTGGCCCCGGCGGCGACCGACGCTTACAACGAGCACATCATGCAAGCCATCGCCCCGGTCATCCCCGCTGATGTGCAGGTAGAAATCCGCAACATCACCGAGGGCCATCCCTGTATCGAAAATCGTACCAACTGGCTGCAGAACGGCATGCCGGTGGTGGAACTGGCTCGCAGCATTGAGCAGGAGGGTTTCGACGGTATCTGGCTGACCGACTTTGACATGTGCGGCGTAGAGGCGGCTCGCGAGGTCATCGATATTCCCATCGTCGGCGGCTTTCCAACCTCGGCCTTCACCGCCTTGGCCCTGAGTCAGCGCTTCTCCATTATCACAGTGCTAGAAAGTACGTTGGCCATGCAGCGCGGCCACGTCCTGACCTATGGCTTGGCGGATTCGTTCGCCTCTATCCGCGCAGTCGACTGCAACGTGGCCGACCTCGACAACCTCGACGTGGTGGTCGCCAGGACCTTCGAACAGGCCCTCAAGGCAGTCCGCGAGGACGGCGCGCAGTCGCTGCTGCTGGGCTGCACCGGCTTCGTCAACGTGGCCGACCGGGTCGCCACCCTGCTGGAGGAAACCCTGGGCACCTATGTCCCGATCATCGACCCGAACCAAGCTGGCTTTGGCTTCCTGGTCTCCCTGGTGCGCATGAAGCTGCGTCCCAGCCGGCTCACATATAGCAAGATCACGACTTTGTAGCCTGCCCGGAGAACAGGCGGCCACTCTATCCCTCCAGTACTAGCTTGTTGCGCCCCCTTTGGGGGCGTTCTTCCTTCTGTCCCAGCGCCATGCACTTACCAACCCAAACCAACCTCGCCATTGAACGGTCTGGCATAGGAGTGGATGCTTTCGTCCATGCTCCCAAACCAAATCTGGACGAAATCATCCACCCTTTCCTCAAGAAAAACACAAAATATAGATAAACGCTTATAAATCAATATATTAAAATTTTGGAACAGGATTTGCCCTTAGATGGAGATGTCTGTCTATGAAGCCGTTCATCACCGACTAGACCATAGCAAGATCATTACCGCCCACTACGTCGACAACGCATCTGGTGTGCGCCGATCTTTGCGATAGCGGTGTAGTGATGATCTGAACGATGGGCAGGATGAGTAAGGAATTATCACAGTTCTATAGCATTAGCCCAACAGCATTAATCTATCGCCAATGAGTTTTTCCAAGGAAAACGGAACAATCATGACCCAGAATTTTTTGGCGAATCTGACAAGCCTGTTGTACTACCGGCAACGGAGCAATCAACTGCGCAATCCTGATGACTTCCAGGTAGCGACGGGAAGCACCCAAGTACAAAATCAGACGACGATAAACCTTATTACAGCTAGCGTTCCCATTTTTAATGGGAACAGTTCGTTCAATGGAAATCCAGTCAATATCTTCCAGAGCAATTACGCCAATATCATCAATGGCCTGGTCACGCCATCCTATGTCTCCAATGCCCTTGGTACTCAATATGCCTCGAGTTGGCAGAGCTATCAGGCGAGTAATGGTAACGCCTGCGAACTGGATTTCAGCACCTCGGAGAAATTGCTGGCCCTCCAGCAGACCCCGATGCGCAAATGGAGAGTAGTCAATGCGCTGATGCAGAAAACCGACAATCCGGTTTCGGTGGCCACCGCTCTGTGGCATGCCAACAATGGCAATCCCTATGACTTCAATCCACCATCCACGACGATTACCACCCAGTTCAATACCGTTACTAGCCTGATCGGCGAGTACATCGTGCTGGCAGAAGAGATCGTCTCAATCAACGAACTGATGGTTCGGGGAAATAACCATGCCCTTCTTTGTTAATGGACTGTTCATGGTGCAGAGCACGAAGGCCATTGATTTCAAAATGGATGTCGATACGCACAGTTGCGTTAGCGTTATCCCTCTGCTTGGCCTTATCAAGCGCTTACCCAACCCTGACATGGGCGCAGCAATGCGCGATCTCTTTTCGCTGGGTTGTCTGCTGATTATTGAAGGGCAAACCCAACGAGGCTTTAAAGCCTGCAATACGGTTTTTGAGACCTTGGGTCCAGTAGGCAATACGGGGTATTTCGAACAGTTACTGCAGGCGTTGCCAACCCAAGCCGCAAAGTTCGTTAGCGAAATCAAACCGAGCGAAAGCTTTGCCAAGCTGCTTCGCATTCCAGAACAGCATCAGAAAGCGATGTTAGATAGCTTGGCTGCAAAGCCTTTATCGAGCTCGGCTGGATAAACTTCGACGAAACATGAGAATGATATGAACTGGATTATTCTGTTTGGCATCAATTCGCAATGCTTCGTAACATTCCGTGTCTGCACACTATCGCCTAGGACAAACCCCTCGCGCATGAGAAGCAGTGGGAGAAGTACCGATTGACGGCAGCTAAGAGAACTTCGGCGGCATGACACCCGCTGGCTGACAGCTCCCGAGCAATGCGTAAAAACATTAGTCGAGCGCAACATTCTTTCGGCATTCCGAAACCGACAAGCAGTCACAGCTCCACTATAGCGGATGCCAGCAAAAACATTGTGCCTATGCAGCCTCAAGCTGAGGCAACCTCTTCTTCCTCTCAACCAGCCAGCCGTACCACCTGAAAATTATTCAGGATCATTTCACCCTGATGCGGTCATTGTTCTGATGGCGCCTCGATCAGGATGACTCCGTGAACATACTCGAAAACAGCGCCCGTCTTTAGTTATCACTGATGAGGAATCGTTGATGTCTGGATTGGAGCCTCTCGATCTGGCGCGAGTACAGTTCGCTTTTACTGTTTCCTTTCATATCATTTTTCCTGCTATCACCATTGGTTTGGCCAGTTTCCTGGCCGTACTTGAAGGGCTTTGGCTCAAGACAGGAAAGGAACTCTATCGGGATCTCTATCATTTCTGGTTGAAGATCTTTGCAGTCAATTTCGGCATGGGCGTCGTTTCCGGCTTGGTCATGTCTTATCAGTTCGGTACGAACTGGAGCGTCTTTTCCGAATTTGCCGGAAGCGTTACCGGCCCTTTGCTGGCTTATGAAGTCCTGACCGCGTTCTTTCTCGAAGCGGGATTTCTCGGCGTCATGTTGTTTGGTTGGAACCGGGTTGGGCCAGGCCTGCACTTTTTCGCCACACTGATGGTTGCTATCGGTACCCTGATTTCGACCTTTTGGATTCTTGCCTCCAATAGCTGGATGCACACACCGCAAGGTCATGAAATCGTCGATGGCAGAATCATTCCAGTCGACTGGTTAGCGGTAATTTTCAATCCGTCTTTCCCTTATCGGTTGCTGCATATGGCGACTGCAGCCTTTCTCGCCACGGCTTTCTTCGTCGGCGCCTCGGCTGCCTGGCATCTGCTGCGCGGTAATGACAATCCAGCGATCCGCAAAATGTTGTCGATGGCCATGTGGATGGCGCTATTGGTCGCTCCTGTGCAGATGCTGATCGGAGATTTTCATGGACTCAATACGCTGAAGTATCAGCCAGCCAAGATAGCGGCCATAGAAGGACATTGGGATAACTCTTCTGGCGGTCCGACGCCTTTGATTCTGTTTGGCATGCCGGATATGCAGAGTGAGCAGACACGCTATACCGTGGAAATTCCTTATCTCGGCAGCCTGATTCTGCGTCACAGCCTGAGCGAGCCCATTCCTGCATTGAAGGATTTTCCTCCTGAGGATCGCCCTTATTCGCCACTCGTATTCTGGTCGTTTCGACTGATGGTTGGGCTTGGTCTGGTGATGATCGCCTGCGGCGTATGGAGCGCTTTGCTGCGGCGCAAAGGTGCCCTGTACAGTTCCCGCCCCTTCTTGCATGTGTTGCAGTGGATGGGACCATCCGGTGTATTGGCGATCCTGGCTGGCTGGTTCACGACCGAAGTCGGACGGCAGCCCTGGGTCGTCTACGGGGTGATGCGTACCAGCGAAGCCGTATCCAAGCACGGAGTGGCTCAGATGAGTCTGACGCTGGTGCTGTTTGTGCTGATCTATTTTGTGGTATTCGGTATCGGCCTGGTTTATATGCTGCATCTTGTACGTAAAGGCCCGGTACTCAGCGAGGGGCGTGAGGTCAGTATTGGTGGACCAGGACACTTACGCACGCCCGCCAGACCGCTCTCTGCTGCCGATGAAAACATTCGGGCGGAGCAGAAAGATCAACTGAGTGAGAGGAATTGAACCATGGGTATCGATACATCCTTTCTTTGGGCGCTCGTTATCATCTTCGGCATTATGATGTATGTGGTGATGGACGGTTTCGATCTGGGTGTAGGATTGCTTTTCTTTTTCATGAAAAGTGAAACCGACCGCGATGTGATGATGAATACTGTTGCTCCCGTGTGGGACGGTAACGAAACCTGGCTAATACTTGGCGGAGCGGGACTTTTTGCGGCTTTTCCTCTGGCTTATGCGGTCGTGCTTTCGGCGCTTTATCTGCCGATCATGTTCATGCTCATGGGGCTGATTTTCCGTGGGGTAGCGTTTGAATTCCGTTTCAAGGCCAGTGCGGAAAAGAAACATGTTTGGGACAAGGCTTTCATAGGCGGATCGCTGGTGGCTACGTTTTTCCAAGGCGTAGTACTCGGTGCCTTTATTCGAGGAATTCCCGTCGTCGATCGCGCTTATGCTGGAGGTCCGCTGGACTGGTTGACGCCTTTCGCCCTGTTCTGCGGACTTGCCTTGATCGTGACGTATCTACTGCTGGGCTGCACGTGGTTGATGATGAAGACTGAGGGGCAGCTGCAATGGCATATGTATCGTCTAGGGCGACCATTGGTCTGGGTCTTGTTGCTAGTAATTGCCATCGTTAGCTTGTGGACCCCCCTTGCTCAGGACGATATTGCCGAGCGTTGGTTCTCGCTACCCAACCTGCTGTTATTTTTGCCTGTACCGGTTCTGGTTCTGTATTTCAGTTACAGACTACTGAAGGCTATTGACAGGTACTCTACCTATTCACCATTTTTATTAACCTTGGCAATCGTTTTCCTCGGTTACAGCGGTCTTGGTATCAGCTTGTGGCCTAATATCATTCCACCACATATTTCCATCTGGGAAGCTGCGTCTCCACCGCAAAGCCAGGGATTTGCTCTAGTCGGAGCGCTTTTCATCGTGCCTATCATCATGGCCTATACCGCCTGGAGCTATTATGTATTTCGTGGCAAGGTAACGGCTGGCGATGGCTACCATCATTGAAGCGACCCAATGCACGAGAAACGTCGATATTCTCCTGTCAGCCGCAAACCTTTATGGCGGCGGCTGGCATGGTTAGTGGGCATCTGGCTGATCAGTGTGTCAGGGCTTGGGGTAGTGGCTTATCTATTACGTTTATTTATGAGCCTTGCTGGATTAGCCTCTTCTTGAATAGCAATTAATTTAATATAATAGCTTATGAAATATTTATAGTTAATTATTATATAGCTGCGATAAATTTTAAGTCGCCTCATATTTTTGAAATAACTTTCATAGTTATACCTCTATTAAATATCTACACAATCTTTAAATATAGTTCATGCATCCATTATCTATCTTGGTTAGCAATAAAGCTCTGCCACATACCCTACAGGTACTAGACGACGCCTATACTGGACGTACGAATAGTCTTTATGGAGGGGAATCATGCCCATAATGCCGAATCGAGCTCCAATGCCCGGATTTCTCAAGTGTTACAGCCAATAAAGGATATAGGACACTAAGCTACCGCTGAGCAATGACTTACTCAGGTTTCCGTTGGTCATTACAGATAGACAGAGACCTTTGCTACGATCTTTACCATAACTATGTTGGCCGCCTTTGCGACCGGCTTCGGAAGCCTTAAGGTTTTCCTTTTTTATTTTGGGGGAACTATAGGTTTTCGATTTTCACGAAGGTGCGGTGGAGTATTAGCAGCTACAACCATATCCTTCTCGAAATTATTTTTATCAGTCATATCTTCTAATGAATTATTAGTGGTATCACTATTTCCTTCCGCCTCAGCGAGCTTGCAAGCCATCGTCCAATGATAGATGTCCTGTCCATCTGGACATCCTTCCATTTGCCAAATTTGATAGGCGAATTCTCTAATGCGTTGCTCATTCTTATTCATTTTTGGAATCCTCCAAAAAATCACTGTTTTAAAAATAAAAATTTCTGGCAGTAAAACTAAAGAATAAGATGGAAACTATTTAAGTCACCTCTGTGATCATGAGAATTACCTTAAACACAATAGGTTCGTTTTTTTGGAAGATTTTAGATGAATGGATTTTCTTAAAATCTAGCGTTTTAACGGGTTGGCGACATCAAAAGCGCGATTATTGACTTCCTGTTTGCTCTACATCCTGTTTTAGGGTGGGAGTTCTACCCCATTTCCACGGACAGTTTTAAGTGCTGGCGCAGTTGGCGTCCAGTTCTACGACAGCGTCGGTGCGGTAGTCGTCGCTACAACCGATTATGTGGCTGTCGCCGGCACCGCCACCCTAGTCGTGATTGCAAGCAGTGGCTTTGACCCCGTCAGGCTGAGGCCCGCCGCTAGTGGATTCACTGGCAGTATCAAGGATGTTGCGGTGAAGTCTATCGCATGATCAGCGCTCGGCGACGCAATTGCACATTTTAGAGACGGACGGCCCAAGTTCTCGAAAGACTCCGAAGAAATGAAATTCCATTGCCACTACTGAAAGATCTAGCACTCGTCATTTATCGCGCAAAACTGCGCCAAATTTCGCGCAGTCGCTACACATTGTCATAAATGGGGGAAATGTCGTTACGCTACAGCGAATCCTTGGGCATTCGTCGCTATCGATGACAATACGTTATGCGCATCTGTCGCCGGAGCATCTCCAAGACGCTATTTCGTTTAGCCCTGTGAAGGATTTTCGACACTTCTTCGACATTTGGTCGCCTAGAAATGAAAAAACCCTAAAATCTATAAATTTCAAGGCTTTAGGAATGCATTATGGCGGAGAGATAGGGATTTGAACCTTCAAACATGTCTGCATAGTCCGCCGCAGGGCGCCATATTCCAGCACTGCTCACAGCCTAGGCGGACTTGCTAGGACTGCAAGGGACTGCTTATGGTCCCAATTTGGTCCCACAAGATGTAGCGCGCAGCTGAACCTGCCCCACCAGAGCGGACGCCAGGAAGCGATACTTTGATCGCAACCTGGAGGTTCCCATGCAACGTATTACCCGTCGTCGCTACACCG
>NZ_JACHXI010000014.1 GCF_014191985.1 Azomonas macrocytogenes | reverse complement strand
TCGGTGTAGCGACGACGGGTAATACGTTGCATGGGAACCTCCAGGTTGCGATCAAAGTATCGCTTCCTGGCGTCCGCTCTGGTGGGGCAGGTTCAGAGTACACCTAGCCGTAGTAAACCTTGGACGTCCCCTCTATCAGATACTCTTCTCGCTCATGAACCTGCCCCCGTAGATCCTATTGAAATAGCCCCGTGTCGAAACTATGACTTTTGCTATGACTGACAGAAGCTGTCCAAGCGATACCAGTGGCGTAAATAAAGGACTTCTCTTTTAACGACTGCGCCACAGGACAACACCCCGTCTGCCGGGCCAGCATTGGCCCATGACGACCTCAGCCGATCTGACCCGCCGCCTCGATAACCTGATCCGCCTCGGCATTGTGACTGCCGTCGACCCGGACGGTGTCCGCTGCCGAGTGAAAACCGGCGAGCTGGAAACCGACTGGCTGCGCTGCTTTGCCTTCCTTGCCAGCGCCCAGAAAGCCGCCGAAGCCGACTGGCAGCGCGTCCAACGCGGGACCGCCTCGCTCAGCTATACCTTCGCCAAGGGTCGGCCGGATCTGATCCCGGAGCGGACCTACTCGCTCACCGGCATCAAAACCGAGATCGCCACCATCGTCTGGCCGGGCAGTCATGTGCGGCATAGTTTTATGGCGGAGTCGTTCACGACCAGTCTGGAGCTGGAGTCGAAGCTGCCAGATTCAGAAGTTGACAAAACAGCAACCTCTTCATAAGGTTGCTAAAAGATCAACAGGGACGTTTATGCACGTCTTCAAGAAGAAGGCTTTTGTCGAAGCATGCGAGCAGTATCCCGTTAAGGCTGCCAGCATCATGGAGGTCTTCAAGGTGCTTGATCACTCAATCGCCAGAACGCCCCTGGAGCTCAGGACCACCCTTGCCTCACTGGACAATTTCACGTCTTGCAGTAGTTGGTGGGTAATAGATATTGGTGGCAATGAGATCTGTCTGATTGCGGCTATCGACTTTGCCAAACAGCGGGTCTATGTGAAGCATATTTTCAACCACACCGAATACGACAAGGCAAACAAGTGGTATCGCAACCCCAAGAACACAGGAGTCATGCCATGAGTGCTGCTGAAGCCATTAATCACGATGCCATCCACGAACTGGCGGTACGCTTGAAAGAACTACAGCAGACCTTGGAACATATGAACGGCACCCTGATCCAGGAAATCACCAACGAGGCCGAGTACGACAAAGCCCTGGCCTTGCTGGATGAACTCACCGAATCCGACGATGGGAGCAAGTCGACCGAACGGGTGATCGATATGTTGTGTGCCTCGATCAAGCGTTACGAAGACACCGCGCCCCAGTTTACCGACATCAATGAGCGGGTCAGTGCGATTAAGGGGGTAGATATACTGAAATTTCTAATGAAGCAGAACGGGCTTACAGGCTCCGATCTGCCGGAAATCGGCGATAAAACGGTTGTATCGCGTACCCTCAATAACAAACGCATCCTGAGCAGCCTGGATATCCAGCGCCTGGCCCAGCGTTTTCATCTTGACCCAGGCGCGTTCTATCCGATTGCTTGAAATGATCATGACCAATTATCGGCAATGCATGGAGTGTGGTCACCAGGGCGTCGCTGCGCAGTACCAGGCAGCAGCCAAGGTGAGCAAAGCGACAGCTACCAGGCACCTGGCCGATCTGCTGGAAAAAGGCTTGCTGCAACGGCTTCCCGGCGGAGGACGTAGTACCCGCTATCAGATAGTCGAGCGCTGAAAGCGGCCTGGCATATGCCAACCGAAAAATGTCTTCTCACACCAAAGACGGCCACTGACTTCCAGACCATTCCAGCCCTCACTGATCCAGCAAGTGATGATCTGCATGCGGCGCGTACAGCCGGCTACGATGCTGCGAAGATATCTGTACTCCATGCCATAGCACTCCAATCAATCGGGGTGGCGCTAAAGCTGACCGGCTAGAAGCCGGTGGTTCTAACCTTATGATGAAAAGTTAAACGCTCAGACAATCGGTCTCGCGTTGGACGTAATTTTGCAAGAAAATTGTTTTGCTGGTGTAAATCCAACAGCGTACATAGGAGTTGAAACTGTGAAGATTCAGGCCATTGCGGATATTGGATTGAAGTCAACCACCACCAAACGCGACAGCCTGATTGTCGCCCGCCGCGTGCTGCGCCGCCTATGTGAGCAGCGGGATGAAATCTGGGCCGAACGACGTGCCTTGCGTCGCCAGGCTGGCAAGCAGCGTACATTCCTGCCATTCACCAAGGTCGTCATTGCCAGGTTGGAGCAGCAGGCCAGCGAGCATCGCGCTGATGATCTAGATGCCATCAACCATATACTGGTTGGATATGGGCAGGCACTGTTCCACGACAGCGAAGGCTATTCCGCTGCAATGGGCTTTGACGGACTGTGCGACGCGCTCAGCATCAATGCGATAGACCGAGAGCACGCACGCCGAGAAGGTTGGTGCACCATACGCGAGCTGATAGTCGCAGGGTTGGAAGATGGAGCTTACTACTCAGGCTGTTGGAAGGATGGACCGCTGTTTAATGCCTACTTTGCCGCTATGGATGAGTTCATCCGCACCTGCCCCGATCATCTGCTGCCCGATCCGTTCGCGTCTGGTGCACAGCTCGGACCGAAGCCTACGTTGCGGATGGTATGAAGTCATGTGCCGGGCATAAGCATGTGGCCATGCCCTTCAGTTTTGTTTTGTCGTTGATGTAGAGAAGGAGCTCCACAGGCGAGCTCAAACGGGATCGGCACTCGATCCTGGATCTTGGCTGGAGATTTACCCCAGGCATAGGTGCATACGTGGCTAGCTGGATCCAAATGCCCATTGCGGACATGCAGATCTCCAATGCCAGATGCCAGACGCTAGAGGAAGTGAAGTATAAGGAGTCGGGATACAAGCCTGACCTATGATTTCAGTCATAGGCCAGACTTGTCAGTTTTCAACGCTTGGCTATGTCGGCCTGCCAAACTTGTAACTGAGCTACATGATCTGCTTCTTCTTCGGCAAATTCGGCAGCCATGCTTTTTACGTCTGGATCGTTGGCTGTTTCGGCAATTGTCCGGTAGTAGTCGTGGCTACGCTGTTCGCCGTCCAGAGCCAATGCCATGGCACCTGGAACGTCCATGAAGCCATCCACCCCAGCCCAGGCAGCCGCTTCCGGGCTGGTGCCTTCGGGCCAATCGTACTCCTCGGGAGCCAGGTTCGGCAGGTCGTGAAAACCTCCACGCTCCATGGCTTCTTTCAAGTGCAAACGGGAAAAATGAGCCATCTGCTTGAAGAATTCTGCCACCTTGGCGTCGCCTTGAGTGAGCATGGCGGCGGTCAGCTCCTCATAGCGGCGGGCTGATTCATGCTCCAATTGGATAGCATGCGCCAGGAAACGCTGAATATCGTCCATGCCTTACTCCTCAACCGAACTTGAACAGAATACCGAACCCGCCTCTGGGCCATTCCCACTCCAGATTGCCGCTGTCCTGGCAGATGATGCGGCAGGTGCCGCACTCCAGGCAGCCGTCGGTAACCAGCGTCACCTTGCCGCTGGTCTCACGAGTATAGCAACCAGCCGGGCAACAGACGGTACATTGCTTTTCGAGGCACTCGGTGCAGTGGTCGGGGTCCTTGATTTTGATGTGCGGACGGCCAGAGTCCACCCGATAACGATCCTGGAACAGCTTTTCTTCGATCTTCGACATGGTGTCCTCCTTACTCGACGGCACGCCAGAACTTGAAGGCGTCACCGATCAGCCCGAATATCGAGCGCGAAGCGATGAAGCTCTTCCTGATTTCCTTCTCCTTGGTCTTCTTGTCCACGCCGTCGACCCGAATGAGGGTCTGTGCAGCCTTGGAGAGAAGCTCTGGATACAGGGTGAAGAAGTGTTTGTTGTGGTGAAAGACTTCCGGCAGACGACGGTATTTTTTCAGGTCCTTCATGACGAAGCTGTCGTCCAGCTTGGCCTTGTACGCGGCCAGGTTGGCAGCGGTGAAGGGCTTGTTCGCGGCCTTCAGTTCGATCAGGGTCTGGGCCGCCAGCATGCCGGTGGTCATGGCCAGGTTGGAGCCTTCGCGGTGGAGACCGTTAACGAACTGGCCGGCATCTCCGGCGATCATCCAGCCATCGCCATAGACTTGGGGTATGGCGTTGTAACCACCTTCGGGAATCAGGTGGGCGGCGTATTCCTTCATTTCGCTGCCGGCGATCAAGGGTGCGATGGAAGGGTGGGCCTTCATCCGGTCCAGCAGGTCGTAGGGAGTGACCTTCTGCTCCTTGAAGTCGGAGATCATGCAACCCACGCCGAGGGTGATGGATTCCTTATTGGTGTAAAGGAATCCCGTGCCCATCATGCCGGCGCTGATGGTGCCGGCCATCTCGATGGCCACGCCTTCCTCTTCGCCGATATTGAAGCGGGACTCGATGACTTCCTGGGGCAGGAAGTGGATTTCCTTCACCGCCAGGGCCACGTTCTCGGGTTTGATTTCCGGCTGGAAACCGGCCTTCACGGCCAGGCGAGAGTTGGCGCCGTCGGCCAGGATCACCGCGTCGGCGCGGACTTCCCCACCCTGGCGGTCGGTACGCACGCCCACCACCTTGCCTTCCTCGATCAAGAGTTCGGTCACGGTGGTTTCGCAGATGGTCAGCGCGCCGGCTTCGCGAGCCTTCTTGTTGAACCACTGGTCAAAGTGGACGCGAATGATGGTGTAGCGGTTGTAGGGCGGCTTGTTGAACTCTTCCGAGCGGTAGTGAGTACCGACGTAGGAAGTGTCGTCCATCACCCAGACCCGTTGCTCGATCAGGTGGCGCTCCAGGGGTGCGTCGTCGCGGAAATCGGGAATGATCTTCTCGATGGCGTCCGCATAGAGGATGGCGCCCTGCACGTTCTTCGAGCCGGGCGTTTCACCGCGCTCGATCTGCAATACCTTGAGCCCGCCCTTGGCCAGCGTATAGGCGGCCGCGTTGCCGGCCATGCCGGCACCGACCACGATCACATCGAATTGTTCAGCCATGATGTTCTCCTGCTTAGCCGACTTTTTTCAGTTGGGACAGATGGGCCTTGAAGGCTTCGGTTAGCGCCGGAAGGATGGTCGTGGCGTTGCCGACGATACCGTAGTGGGCAAACTCGAAGATCGGCGCATGGGGGTCGGTGTTGATGGCGATGATCACGTCCGCCCCGTCCATGCCCACGCGATGCTGGATGGCACCGGAGATGCCGGCGGCAATGTAGAGCTTGGGCCGCACGGTCTTGCCGGACTGCCCCACCTGGCGATCCAGTTCGGCCCAGCCGGCCTGGACTACGGGACGCGAGGCACCCACCTCGGCACCCAGGACCTTGGCCAGGTCCCAGACCAGTTGGAAGTTCTCCGGGGTACGCAGGCCGCGGCCACCGGCGACGATGATGTCGGCGAAAGGCAGGTTGGGCTTGTCACGGGTATCGTCGGCAATGAACTCCAGCACCTTGGTGATGATGCTGTCTTCGATCATGGAGAAGGGAACCTCGATGATCTCGCCGCCGCGCGAGGCTTCAGGTTCCGGCATGGCCATCACGCGTGGGCGCACGGTGGCCATTTGCGGCCGGTGACGCTGGGTCATGATGGTACACAGCAAGGAACCGCCGAATGTCGGACGGGTGGACGCCAGGTTGCGGGTTTCCGTATCGATCACCAGTTCGGTGCAGTCGGCCACCAGGCCAGTGCCCAGCGTGGTGGCTACGGAGCCAGCCAGGTCGCGGCCCAGCGTGGTGGCGCCGAGCATGAGGATTTCCGGCTGGTAGGTGTTTACCAGGTCGGTGAGCGCCTTGGTGTAGGGCTCGTTGCGGTAATCCTGGAGCACGTCATCCTGGAGCAGGTAGCATTTGTCGGCGCCGTATTGGAACGCTTCGCCGCAGATGGCCTTGCCGCGCTCACCAGGGCCACAGATGACCACGCCGCACAGTTCCACGCCCAAGGCGTCGGCCAGTTTGCGGCCTTCGCCCAGCAGCTCCCAGGAAACCGGATGGACTTCGCCGCGTTCGCTCTCGATGCAGACCCAGACGTGGCGGTAATTGACGAAGCGCGGGTCTAGTTCGACCTTTTTCTTCGCGGATTTTTTCGGTTGTTCGCTCATTTCGTTGTCCTTACGCCCGCTTGGCGATTTCCTGTTCCAGCTTGGGATGCTGGGTGAACAGTTTGGCCAGCAGGGTCACGGCCAGGTTCTTCGGTTCGCTGTCATGTACTTCGATCATTTCGGCCCGCTTGCTGCGCGGCCGTGGGGCGAAGACCTTGCTGACCACGGTGGGGCTGCCCTTGAGGCCGATCATTTCCACCGCATCGATGCCGGCCGCTTCGCGGTTCCACACCTTGAGTTCGTGGCGGGAGGCGCGGAACAGGTCGTCCAGGTCACCGAAACGCATTTCGTTGGTGCCTTCGAGCATGGTGATCAGGCTGGGCGTGGAAGTTTTGAGCAGTTGCACACCGCCCTCGGCCCGGCGCTCCACGAGAATTTCTTTTTTCTCGGTATCCACGTCGACGATCTTGGAGACGTAGGTGAGGAGTTGGAAGTCCAGGCGCTTGGCGATGCCCGGCCCGACCTGGGCGGTATCGCCGTCGATGGTCTGCTTGCCGGTGAAGATCAGGTCGACGGGCATGTCTTCCATGATCTTGCGAATAGTGGCGCTGAGCGCATAGGAAGTAGCCAGGGTATCGGAACCGGCAAAAGCACGGTCCGAAACCAGGATGGCGTCGTCGGCACCAAACGAGAGGCACTTGCGCAGGGCCGCCTCGGCCATGGGCGGACCCATGGTGATCACGGTTACCGTACCGCCGAACTTGTCCTTGAGACGCAGGGCCTCTTCCAGCGCGAACAGGTCATAGGGGTTGATAATGGCCGGGACGCCCTGGCGCATGATGGTGTTGGTGACCGGATGTACCCGGATCTGGGCCGAGTCCGGCACCTGCTTGATGCAGACGACGCTATGCATGCTTATTGGTGCTCCAAAAGTAACAAAGAAGGATCAGTTGGCCTGATAGCGAGGTACGCTCTTGTCAACCTTGATGCAGTCGACCGGGCAGTTGATTACGCACTGGGGTTCGTCGTATTCGCCGACGCATTCGGTGCACAGATCAGGCTTGATGGCGTAGACACCACTCTTTTCATAGATGGCATCGTTCGGGCAGTCGGCTTCACAGGCAGCACAGGCGGTGCATTCGGAACCGTTGATTTTATAGGCCATGATGAAGTTTCTCCTGTTATGGGGCTAATCGGTCAGGAGAGTGTGTGCAAGTTATGTACCTGTTAAATCGGCCTTTCCTGCAAAAAAAAATCTTTATTTTTCAGATAGTTGTTTTTTTTATGTTGGTGCTATCCGAATAATGTGAATTTTTTTATGTCGTCTTTCGACTAATTTTTTCTAAATAAACATGCTTTTTTAGTCCTTGCTATATACAGCAGCTTTGCCATGGCGCCTCCAGGGCAGCAAGCAAGGTATTTGGGGGATGCGCTCACCAAGCAACGCGTACTCGTTGCACAGCCTGGTCGCCTTTCTTTGCAGAAATATGGCATGACAGTTGTCACCAGCCATCCAGTGGCAGTCTCGGTGGATTTACCTCTATACCGGCATATCTCACCGGTTTACGGATAGCGCAGTCTGCTGCCAGTCACACGTAGATGCAGGTGAAGACGCACGGACCAGCGAAAACCATTGTCTACGCTATATCTAAGTAGGTAGCCGTCCTTACCGCAGGTTGAAACAACCCTGACGGCTACCGGGGAGGAGGCCGTGGATGCTTCGCTGATACGCCGCTGGTTCCTTGCGCTGCTGTTGTCGCTGCTGTCTGCAGGGCTGACGGCGGCGCCGGCTGTGGTGGTGGAGTTGCGTGTCGATGGTGCGATCGGTCCGGCCAGCGCCGATTATCTGGTACGCGGCATGGCTCGCGCCGTGGACGAAGGGGCACAGCTGGTGGTGATCGGCATGGACACCCCAGGCGGCCTGGACACGTCGATGCGCACGATCATCAAGGCGATTCTCGCCAGCCCGATACCGGTCGCCAGCTTTGTGACTCCGGGCGGTGCCCGAGCGGCCAGTGCTGGCACTTATATCCTCTATGCCAGCCATATCGCGGCGATGACACCCGGCACCAACCTAGGCGCGGCCACGCCGGTACAGATCGGCGGTCCACCCGGCTCTCCAGCGCCGGCGGACAAACCCGCCAGGCAGGAGGACAGCAAGCCTGCCGACAGTGAAAGCGAACCGCGTACGGAGGATGCCCTGAGCCGGAAGCAGATCAACGATGCCGCTGCCTACATCCGCGGTCTGGCGGTATTGCGTGGACGCAACGCCGAGTGGGCCGAACAGGCGGTGCGCGAGGCGGTCAGTCTGACTGCCAGCGAAGCCCGCGAACTCAAGGTGATCGATTACCTGGCCAATGACACGGCCGATCTGCTCCGGCAATTGGACGGCAAGACTCTCACGGCGGGCGGTGCCGAGGTGACCCTGCAGACTGCCGGCGCGACAGTGATCAGCCATGCGCCGGACTGGCGTACGCAGTTCCTGGCAGTGATCACCAACCCCAGTATCGCCCTGCTGCTGATGATGATCGGCGTCTATGGCCTGATCTTCGAGTTTTCCAATCCGGGCAGTGGTATCGGTGGTGTGCTCGGCGGCATCTGCCTGATCCTCGCGCTGTACGCCTTGCAGCTGCTGCCGGTGAGCTATGCTGGAATCGCCTTGATCCTGCTCGGTCTTGCCTTCATGACTGCCGAAGCTTTTCTGCCGAGCTTCGGCATGCTCGGTATCGGCGGTGTGGTGGCGTTCATCTTCGGTGCCCTGATTTTGATCGATACCGATGTGCCTGGTTTCGGCATTCCGCTGTCGCTGATCGTGACCCTGGGCTTTATCAGCGCCCTGGCAATCTTTGCCATCACCAGCCTGGCCTTGCGCGCCAGACGACGCCCGCTGGTCGGCGGTGACACCGAGCTGATCGGCAGCCTGGCGCGGATCGACGCCGTGCAACCAGACAACCGGTTGAATGGTTGGGTATCGCTGCAGGGAGAAAACTGGCAAGTGCTCAGCCAGACGCCCTTGCAACCCGGTCAACAAGTGCGGGTACTGGCACGCAAGGGGTTGCAGCTCAACGTCATCGCGGCCGAGAAAACACCGCCGCAAGGAGATCCGTGATGCATTTCGAACTGAGTTTTATTGTTCTGGTGGTCCTGCTGATCGGCCTGTTGCTGTCGGCCTTCCGCATCCTGCGCGAATATCAGCGTGGCGTGGTGTTCCAGCTCGGGCGTTTCTGGCGGGTCAAGGGACCGGGGCTGGTCATCCTCATTCCGGGCTTGCAACAGATGGTGCGCGTCGACCTGCGGACCATCGTTCTGGACGTGCCCACCCAGGATGTGATCTCCCGCGACAACGTCTCGGTCAAGGTCAATGCGGTGGTGTACTTCCGCGTGATCGACCCGCAGAAGGCGATCATCCAGGTCGAAGACTACTTCGCCGCCACCAGCCAACTGGCGCAGACCACCCTGCGCGCGGTACTCGGCAAGCATGAGCTGGACGAGATGCTCGCCGAACGCGAGCGGCTCAATAGTGATATCCGGCAAGTGCTGGATGCGCAGACCGACGCCTGGGGTATCAAGGTAGCGAACGTTGAGATCAAGCACGTCGATCTCGATGAGTCGATGGTCCGCGCCATCGCTAAACAGGCCGAAGCCGAACGGGAACGGCGCGCCAAGGTGATCCACGCCGAAGGCGAACTGCAGGCCTCGGAGAAACTCATGCAGGCCGCCGAAGTTCTCAATCGTCAGTCCGGTGCCATGCAACTGCGCTACATGCAGACATTGAGCAATATCGCCGTGGACAAGAACTCGACCATCATCTTCCCGCTGCCCATCGAGCTGTTGCAAGGGCTTAACAAGCAGGCATAGGGGGCTTTGCAGCCCTGACCCTCTGGCCTGGCTTTCGTTGGATCGGTTATCGCTTTATTGGAGCGAATTGAATCCAACCCATACATGAAACCCACATCAAAGAGAGGTAACGTCATGAGTCTGTTCAGTCTGATAAAAGAGAAACTCGGTCTCGGCAAGAAAACAGAAACAACATCTCCCCAGGCAGCACCGGGAACCCCAGTAACGGAAACCGGTACAACGGCTTCGGATACAGCGCCTGCGCCTCAGGCAATCAGCCAGGTGGACGTAGTTGCCAAACTGGAAGGACTGGCGGCAAACAATCCTGAAAAGCTCAACTGGCGCACCTCTATCGTCGATCTTTTAAAGCTTCTGGGTCTCGATAGCAGTCTGTCAGCCCGTAAGGAACTGGCCACCGAACTGCATTGCCCGCAAGACAAACTGGCAGATTCGGCGCAAATGAATATATGGCTGCATAAGACGGTTATGCAGAAGCTGGCCGAAAACGGCGGCAATATACCAGCAGAGCTATTGAGCTAGAGCGCTTTCACTCTCCTTCAGCGCATGCCTGGCAACTCCGCAAGCCGCTAAAGGTTGGAGGTTGGAGGTTGGATGAAAAGCCATCCTTGCAGCCCTCCAACTGAAAGCCGATCCCTAAGCCTGTTTTGGTGAAAATACTCCAGGGTTTGTTGGCGCACCGATCAGAGGTCCGACACAAACAGTCCTCAAGGGCAGGCTCCCCATGCGGCAACAAAACCTCCTTCCCGTCCACCGCATCATCTTTATCAATACAGCCCGCTGATCTTGATAAAGATGGCAAGCAACTCTCCCACCCTTGGCTACGCTTAAGAACGCAATATTCATCATGGAGAAGATGTTTATGTTTAAAAAAGTTCTAGCGGAATTTCTTGGAACCTTCTGGTTGACATTCGGGGGATGCGGATCTGCGGTTCTAGCTGCTGCATTTCCAACGCTCGGCATTGGCTTTGCGGGTGTTGCCCTGGCTTTTGGTTTGACGGTCCTGACGATGGCCTATGCCGTCGGCCACATTTCAGGTGGACATTTCAATCCAGCCGTAACGCTAGGACTGTGGGCGGGCGGGCGTATTCCTGCCAGTTACATTACGCCGTATATCGTTGCTCAAGTCGCCGGCGCTATCGTCGCTTCTGCCGTGCTTTACTCAATTGCCATCGGTAAGCCCGATTTTGTCATTGGCGGTTTTGCCTCCAATGGTTATGGCGATCTCAGCCCGGGACACTACGGATTGTCGGCCAGCCTGATCATTGAAGTGGTCGCCACGTTCTTTTTTCTCATCGTTATCATGGGGGCCACATCTCCTCGTGCTCCAGGGGGCTTTGCTCCGATTGCCATCGGGCTGGCTCTGACGCTGATCCATCTGATTGCGATCCCGGTAACCAATACTTCCGTCAACCCGGCCCGCAGCACAGGTCCCGCTCTGTTTGCAGGAGGCGCTTATATAGAGCAGCTCTGGCTATTCTGGCTGGCTCCCATTGCCGGTGGCATTATCGGCGGTCTTGTTGCACGAGCCCTGGGTGCAGAGGAGCCATCCCGCGACAAGCCGGAGCTTGCGGCTACTCCCCAGTAATACCGGATTATCGGGAGATTGATGACTTCGGCGTCATTTGCGGATCGCCCCACCTGGCATGGCCATCGCCACTGAGCTGAGCAGTTCCGCCTGGATGATGATGGACCTTCGTTTCTTCACGATTGCTCGCCGGGAGGCATACCTACCTCCCGGCAGCAGGACATTCTTTCTACAGTCAGTTACGCATCAATCTGGCGAGTATTCGATCCAGGCTATTGGCGAAGATCTGCCTGTCCCGCTCGCCATAGGCAGCCTGGCCACCCCCTACTTGCCCCTGTTCGCGCAGATCCGTGAAAAGATTGCGTACCGCCAGACGCTCGCCCATGTTGCGTTCATCGAATTCCCGGCCACGCGGATCCAGCGCAGACACGCCTTTTTTGACCAGTCGGTCGGCCAGCGGAACATCGCTGCAGATGACCAGTTCACCGGGCATGGCATTCTCGACCAGATAATCGTCCGCTGCGTCCGGCCCGCTCGGCACAATAACCAGACGGACGCAGGCGAAAGCAGGCTTGACCTGGCTTTGCCCTGCCACCAGTACCACCTCGAACTTACGCTTGAGTGCAAACTTGATTAGTTGATCCTTTGCTCCGCGCGGACAAGCATCGGCATCGATCCACACACGCATGGTCTGTCCGCCTCTTGAATCTGAATTCATGGGCAATACGCCCCTTCGATTGATCGATCATGGCAAGAACCACCAGCTTCTCAGAGCCGCAAAAACCGCAAAGACCGGGAGAGCGGCGAGGCAGTGATCAAAGGCTCAGGCTTCCGAGCCCAGCTCGCTCTGCAACCTTTCCAGCGCCTCCAGAGCTTCCAGCCAGGCCTCTTCCAGCTCGGCCTCGCGCCCTTTGCAGGTAGCCTGCTCGGCAAGCAGCTCACGCAACTCGCCCTTTCTGGCAGCTTCGTACAACACAGCATCACCCAGGCGATTTTCCAGCGCAGCAAGCTTTTCTTGCAGGCTACCCAGCTCTTTTTCCAGCTTCTCAGCTTGCCGCTTGTGCGGGGCCAGTTGTTGACGTAGCGCAGCGGCAGCCTGACGCTGGGCACGCTTGTCGGCTACTGGAGCGCCGCCTGCCGTGGCGGCAGGCGCGGCTTGTTGCGCACGGTAATCCACCAGCCAGCGGGCATAGTCGTCAAGATCGCCGGCGAAAGGTTGAACCCGGCCAGCCGAAACCAACAGGAACTCGTCGGTAGTGCTCTTGAGCAAGTGCCGGTCATGGGAAACCACCAGCACGGCACCGGCAAAATCCTGCAAGGCCATGGTCAGGGCCAAACGCATTTCCAGATCGAGATGGTTGGTCGGCTCGTCCAGCAACAGTAGATTAGGCTTGCCCCAGGCGATCAGAGCCAGCGCCAGGCGCGCCTTCTCGCCACCAGAAAAATTGCCTACCGGCTCGTCACAGCGGTTGCCTCGAAAATCGAAGCCACCCAGAAAATCGCGCAGTACCTGTTCGCGCTCGGTCGCGGCGATACGCTGCAAGTGCAACAAGGGGCTGGCGGCAGCATCGAGTGCATCCAGTTGATGCTGGGCGAAATAGCCAACCACCAGGTTTTCTCCTCGCGTCAGGTATCCGCCAAGTGGTTGCAGTTCACCGGCCAGTGTCTTGATCAGCGTGGATTTGCCAGCGCCGTTGGGGCCAAGCAAACCAATCCGCGCACCGGGCACCAGTTGCAGTTTGACCTGTTGCAGAACGGTCTTGCCGGCATACCCCAAATGCCCTTCGGCAAGATCCAGCAACGGGCTGGATACCTTGTCAGCGTCACGAAAACTGAAATCGAACGGCGAATCCACATGTGCCGGAGCCAGTTCCTCAAGCCGTTCCAGTGCCTTGATCCTGCTCTGTGCCTGGCGAGCCTTGGTCGCCTGGGCCTTGAACCGGCGGATGAAGCTTTCCATATGCGCACGTTGCGTCTGCTGCTTTTCGTAGGCCTGCTGCTGTTGCGCCAGGCGTTCGGCACGAGTGCGCTCGAAGGCCGAGTAGCCGCCGCGATACAGCGTCAGTTTGCACTGTTCCAGGTGCACCACATGATCGACCACCGAATCGAGGAAATCGCGGTCGTGGGAGATCAGTAGCAGGGTGCCGGGATAACCTTTCAGCCAATCCTCAAGCCAGAGGATCGCATCCAGATCGAGGTGGTTGGTCGGCTCGTCCAGTAACAGCAGCTCGGAAGGACACATGAGCGCCTGGGCCAGGTTCAGGCGCATTCGCCAGCCACCGGAAAAATCGCCTACGCGCCGCTCCATCTGTTCTGTAGAAAAACCCAGGCCAGCCAATAGCTTGCGCGCTCGCGCAGCGGCACTGTAGCCGTCGGCATTGTCCAGCTCGATGTGCAGACGGGCGACGGCCGTACCGTCCTGGGCTGCTTCTGCAGCAATCAATTCGGACTGGATGCGGCGTAGCTGCTGGTCGCCATCGAGCACGTAATCCACTGCCAGCCGGTCGAGCGTAGCGACTTCCTGCTGCATGTGGGCGATACGCCAGTCGGCGGGCAGCAGACAATCACCGGCATCCGGCCCCAGCTCGCCGCGCAGCAAGGCGAACAGCGTGGATTTGCCAGCACCATTGGCACCGATCAGGCCAACTTTCTGGCCGGGATGGATAGTCAGCTCGGCGCCTTCGAGCAGGCGCTGCGGGCCACGTTGCAGGGTGAGATTCTGAAGTCGGATCATATGGCCGCGAAGTTTACCAGCTCACCCGTTCGCTCCATACGATCTGCATGGAAAAACCTTCCAGCCGGTGGTCAGTGGTCTTGCCGATGGTGAGCAGCAGGCAGTTATTCGCTCGGGCTGTCCTGAGGCGGAGTTGCTTTCGGTTTGGCCACGCGCCGGGAGTTGATCGGGGACGTGCCGGATCGGCTTCGCGAACGCACTGGCTTGGTCGGCTCGGTGGGCACTTGAACTTCGATTTTCTCGACTGGAGCCTCGACAGCCTTGGACCGGGAGATACGCGCAGTCGTCGGCCGGGTCTTGCCCGGAGTCGCCGCCTGGGCCTTGCGAGACGGTGCCTTCACCACGGGCGGACGTTTGGATGCGGTCAAGGCCTCATGGGCAGCACGCTCCACATCGCTAATACCCTTGGCCAGTTCCAGGCTCCGCGCGGAATCCGATTTGAGTTTGTCCACATAGGCCAATAGCTCGTTCTGGCGGTATTGCAACAAGTGCAACGACTCATCCAGCTCATCGAAGAGCAGTTGCGCTTTGGCGTGGGCCTTGGATTTGCCCGCAGCCGCTGCCTCATCCAGCCGAGTGCGCGCCTTGGATAATTTTTTCTGGACTTTACCTCTTTCCTTCTCCAAGTCACCGAGCAAGATGCTGGCTTGCTTATCAGCCTTTGCACAAGCCTTTTCCAGATGCTCGACGAGGCTGGCAGACATTTGCTGAAGCAGATTCAGGGGAGACACGGACGAAGCTCTCTTACTGGACATTGTGCAAACCTGGTGGGTGAGAAGGGTGACGTCTACAAGATTAGATCGGCTGACTGCAGGCCTGCAGATATAAAATCTGCAAGCCCGCCGTTACCATAAAGCCATGGCCTGGAATCAGGCGGCCGTCACTGGCTGCTCGTGAGCGGTGTGAAGCACTTCGATCAGGCAGTCTTCCAGCTCGAAGCGCTCGAGCAAATGCTGGCCAAGGCGCCGGAAATCCTCGGTCAGCGTCGGGCGGCTGCAGCAATCGCCATTAGTGCAGTGATCGTTGAAGGAAAGAACCATCCTGGTGATGACCTGGATGCGTGGATAGATCTGGCTGGCCAGTTCGAGGGCACGCCGATCATCGAAGGCCTCGGCTTCCTTGATCAGGTGTTCATAGATTTCGAAGTGACCGGCCGAGCAATAGTCCAGCAGCAATTCGCAGAACTCCTGCAGCGGCTGAGGCCCTGCATTGCCTGGGTCGTCTTGCAGTGCGACATAGGTTCTGATGAGCTCATAGCGATCCTGCAACCAGCGATCGATCAGAAGATGCACGCCTCCCCAGCGTTCCTGAGCATTTCGACAGATCTCGAGCATGATGACATCACCTCCCTAATTATTGGTTTCAGCAAATCCTTCCGAGATGGTTTTCCCGTCGTCGTACAGACATAAGCCTTGATGAGAAGCGACGCTGACACTCCATGGACGCCATTGGGTCAGGCTATTCTGCCTGAGCGGCAGCGGCAACCTGATATTGATGACAATTTCCCCAGCGGTAAAGACAGGATGCCGCAGCACCGGCTATCCACTGACCGCAAAAGCGCAACGGGAGTCCGCAGCAGGTTCAATCGGTCCGGGAAAACTGCCAACTGCCCAGTGTGATCAAGCCGATGAAAAAGATCAGGCACCATTCAGGCAGCGTCAACCCCAGAAAGCTCCAGCCGACATCGGCGCAGTCGGCGGTGCCATGCAGAACAAGGCGGATGATTTCCTGGAACGGCAGTGCTTCCAGCATGTATTCCAGACTGGGCAGACAGCTCGGCAACTCTTCCGGCGGGATGCCCTGCAGCCAGATCTGCCGCAACGCGGCAATACTACCGAGCAGGGCAAAGAGTAAGGCCAGGGTCGAATACACCCGGCGACCGGTACGTGCCGGATTCTGGATAGCCCCCAGCAGGCAGATCAGGCCGGCGCCGATCACACAGACACGCTGGACGATACACAGAGGGCATGGCGCAAGGCCGACGACGTGCTCGAGATAAAGAGCCGCGGCCATGCTCAGCGCACATCCAAGGAAAGCGATAAGGAAAATCGAACGAGGGCTGCCCAGGCTCATGAAAGCTCCGCATTGGCACGAAAAATCGCTACGGTAGAGAAAGCGGAAAAACCTGGCAAGAACCGGGTACGCCACACCGAGGCCGCCGTGTCCAAACTGGACGACATGACGGCCTCGGATTCTTTACCGCACAGGAGCAGGCAGGCTCCGATCTGCCGGTTCGAGGCTTTCTTGGAACAATTTGTTGCTGCGTTCGATATCGCCCTGCCGCGCGAACAGGCAAGCCAGCTCAATGCAAGTCTCGGGACGATGGGTAATACGCAGGCTTTGCTCGAAATAATCGCGGGCCTTGTCCAGTTGCCCATTGCGTAGACTCAAGCGCCCGAGGGCCAACAGCAGTACGGGATCGTCCGCATGAGTCTTCAACCAGCCCTCGGCCTGAGCCTGTTGCTGGGCTGGATCGATGCCCTTGACACGTCCGAACAGGTCGACCAGGACCGGTTCGTAGTGGCGTCGAATGGACTCGTATAGCAGCTCCCGAGCCTTTTCCTCGGCACCCAGCACGTAGAGGCCATTGGCATAGGATGCAATCAGGAGCGTTTCACCGCGCAAGGAGGAAGGCATGTCCTGCCAGCGTTGCTGCAATTTGCGCAGCACTTCCTCGCGATCAGCGGGCTCATGCGCAGTCCGCTCCAGTTCCGCAGTCCAGGCCAGACGCTCCAGTTCGTCCTGCCGGGCGCTCGGCAGAATGCGTTGCTTGCGTAGATCAGGTAACAGATGGCAAAGCGGCCCCCACTCCTTCAACTGGACATGCAATTGCTGCAACAGCAGCATGACCTGTGACTGTCGTGGAAATTGCAGATGCAGATCATCCAGGGTCTTGCGCGCCTCGCTGTGGTCGCCCCGCTCCATCAGCAATTGAGCCTTGCTCAGGCCGACGGCCAGGGTCGCGGCGGGCTCACGCTTCAGAGCCTTGACCAGCAATTCGTCGCATTGCTCGTATTGACGCATTTCGTTGGCCGCACGGGCCGCTCCGAGGTAATGTACCAGAGGCCGCTGGTCGTAATCGGCAGCCACACGCAAATGGCCCAATGCACGATCCCAACGCCCTTCGGCAAGCTCGCGCTGACCGTGAAGCGAAGCCTTCACCAGCCGCCGTTCGCGAAAACGGCGCGACCAGGGGTTGAAGAACGAGCTCGAAAACAGCATCAACCCCAGCGAGCGACGCACTAGTACCATGATCAGCCAGAGCGCGAAGAGTAACCCGACGAATATCCACAGGGTCGATTCGTAGCGGAAGTGATCGTAGGTCAGCAGAACATAACCGGGACTGCGCATGAGCGCCCAGACGAGACCGGCTGCAATGGCGACGAGAAGGATCAGGTAGAACGCCAGGCGCTTCATGTCCGTGCACCCTCTTTTAGCAGAGCCTGCTTGGGCATCCTGGCGACTTGTTTGTCCTGCCTGCTTTCCCGGGTCGATGACGTTACTGGCGCTTTGGGTTTCTTCTCACCTTCTTCCGGCTTCACACCCTTGGCAGCTTTCTCGCGCTCGGCGATATAGGCTTCGAGTGCTCGCAGCGAAGGCGTCAGGTCGGGCATCGTGGCAGTAATCTGGCGCTCGGATAACGCCTGGATACGCTCGGCAAGCGCTTTGCTCTCCAGGTCGTCGGCATTGAAATAATCCGCTAGCAGCGCATGGGCCTGGCCCAGGGATTGCTGATAGACTTCTGTATTGCCGTTGAGTACGGCCCACTGCGCCTGCTCGATCGCCAGCGCCAGGGCAAGGCGTACTTGACCCAGGCTCTGTCCCGCCAGCAAGGGTTTGACGTTATTCACCGCGTCGAGATCGATACGCACGTAGCGGGCCACTTCGTTCAGCCAATGCTGCCAGCGGGTTTCGTCCGCCGGTTCGGCCTTGGCCTCGGTCAGGTGGAATTGCGGAGCCATGGCCGTCAGCTGGCTGCTCAGGCCGCGCAGCGCGCCCAGTTGCAGGAACAATCCAGTGCGGTCCAGGTTCGGCAGGCTGCGCAGAGCTTCCAGGCTATCCATCAGCTTTTCGCGTGCAGCGTAGGCACCTGGGTCGTCCTGTTTCTGCAGGATCAGGTCGGATTCGTTGAGCAAGGCGATGGCGCTTTTCACATCCTGCATGGCCGACAGTCGCAGCATGGCCATACGCAACAGATGCTCGGCCTCGGCCAGGCGCCAGTCTTCACGACTCGCCCCCAGGACACGCTCCACACGGGTGGAAAGCCGCTGCTGCTCGCTCTGCAGCGTGGCCAGCAGGCGGCGACGCTCATCGAGTTCCTCGACCGACGGGAAGCGATCCAGGCGCGAGGTCAGTTGGCGTTCCTGGCTGGCCAAT
Source organism: Azomonas macrocytogenes (assembly GCF_014191985.1). Lineage (GTDB taxonomy): Bacteria > Pseudomonadota > Gammaproteobacteria > Pseudomonadales > Pseudomonadaceae > Azomonas > Azomonas macrocytogenes. The sequence goes on along the minus strand of NZ_JACHXI010000014.1, from coordinate 87,987 downwards.
TGCTGAGCCTGTTGGGAAATCCCCTGCAGTTTCTGGATCTGCTCCTGCTGCGCATTGATGCGCTTGAGTTGCCCCTGTTGCAGCCAGAAGGTGTATCCAGCCGCTCCGGCACCGGCCAGCCCAATCAGAATCGCCAGCGAGGCCAAGACTTTGCCGCCACTACCGGAATGGCCAGGGCCTCCATTGGAACCGTTCGAAGACGGCCTGCCCTTGCTGTTTCGCAGCGGCGGTGGCGGTGGCGCGGGGTTGCCGACCGCTGGGTCTTTCTGCAGTTTATTTTGAGTGTCTGCTTCGCTCATGTTTCCATCCTTTGCATCAGGAAACGGCTGGTACGGGAGTTTCCCGCAACGCCGCTAGCAAGGCCGGAGTTCCGGCACCGCGACAGGCCACAACATTCCCTACTCCCTTCTGGCGCGCCATGTCGGCGACGCGGGAGCTGGGTACGAAAAAGGTCAGTCGATTCAAAACCGGCCAAGTACTGGCCGCCAGCTCTTGTAGGTACTGCAAGCCTTGACCACTGCTAATTGCCAGGCCATTCAAGCGCTCGGCCTGGATGGTCTGCAAGAGTATGTCCGAAGGGTATTCGGGTAGGCGGCGGCGGTACAGGATCAGGGTATCGACCTGAACGCCACGTGCCCGCAAGGTATCGGCAAGCAACTCACGCCCGCCCTCGCCCTTAATCAGTAACACACGCGGGTCCGGTTGGGCCAGCGCTTCCGCCAAATGCGGCATTTCGAGCAGGGATTCACTGTCGTCGCCATCTTCCGGCCAGCAGACAGCGAGTCCATAGTCGGCCAGGATCGCGCCACTGGCCGAACCTGGCGTGAACCAGACCTGACGGTATGGCGGCTGCGGCCAGTAGCGATCCAGCAGCTCCAGGCCCAATCTTGCCGCCGGCTTGCTGATGGCAATCACCGCGGGATAGCGATCCAGCTCCATGATCAGGCTTCGCTGCTCCGGTGTTTCCACCAGCGGCTCGATGGCCAGCAGGGGCAGGCTACTGCTATGTATACCTTGCTCGGCAAGCATGCCGGCCAGCACTTTGCATTCATCGGCCGGACGCGTCAGCAGGAGGCGCCAACCGGTCATTCACCGGCTCCGGTGGCACTATAAACGGATTCGAGGATTTTTCCGGCCCCCTTGGCCAGCAGTTCTTCAGCCACGAGAATCCCCAAGGCTTCGGCATCCGCAGCTGGAGCGCGCCGCTCGGCACGCAGGAGAAGACTGCCATTCGGTTCGCCGACCAGTCCACGCAGCCAGAGCTGATCACCCTCCAGTTCGGCATAGCAAGCGATGGGTACCTGACAGCCACCGTTCAGACGTTTGTTCAACGCGCGTTCGGCGGTTACCCGCAGTGCTGTCCGGGGATCGTTCAAAGGAGCCAGCAGAGCGTGAATCGAGGTATCGGCACTCCGGCATTCAATACCTACCGCACCTTGACCACCAGCCGGCAAGCTGTCTTCTACCGCGACGCTGGAGCGGATGCGATCGGCAAACCCCAGGCGAATCAGACCGGCTGCGGCCAGGATGATGGCATCGTATTCACCGGCATCCAGTTTAGCCAGGCGGGTGTTCACGTTGCCGCGCAGGAAACGAATCTGCAGATCCGGTCGCCGGGCCAACAGTTGAGCCTGGCGACGGAGACTGGATGTGCCAATCACACTGCCGGGGGGCAAGGCAGCAAGACTGGCATGCTGATTGGACACAAAGGCATCGCGCGGATCTTCGCGCTCGCAGATGCAGTAAAGACCGAGTCCTGCCGGAAATTCCATGGGTACATCCTTCATGGAATGCACCGCGATATCGGCTTCGTTTTCCAGCAGGGCCGTCTCCAGTTCCTTGACGAACAGCCCCTTGCCGCCAATCTTCGCCAGCGGCGCATCAAGCAACTTGTCGCCACGGCTGACCATCGGCACCAGAGTCACCACAAGCCCTGCATGAGTCGCTTCCAGACGCGCCTTGACATATTCCGCCTGCCAAAGAGCCAGGGCACTTTTGCGGGTAGCGATACGAATCTCGCAGGTCATAGGAGAATTCCGGGAGCTGAATTGCCGCGCATGATAGCAGGGTCTTGCCTGGGCGGATTGGCAGGATCGAGGAAAGGTAACAGCTACGCGTCAAAGCAGCCCCTACGGTCGGAATCAATGCGCCACTATTGGCTGGAGCCGCGAACAGGGTAAGGATTCAAGGGTGCAGTCGTTCCAGCGCAGTCAAAGATTCTGCATCAGCTTGCGCACTCCCGGCACATGGCGGCGACTTACCGTGAGCCCCTCTTCCAGCCCTCTGAGATAGAGCTGGAAATGCCCAAGCGGAGTGCGTTGCAGTCGCTCGATTCGGTCGCGAACCACCAGCGCGTTGCGATGAATGCGGAAGAACCGGTCGCCAAATTCATCTTCCAGTGCCTTGAGCGGTTCATCCAGCAGAACCTCGCCACCTTCGTGGCGCAGAGTGACGTATTTGTGGTCGGCAATGAAATACAGCACCTTATCCAGCGGTATCAGCTCGATACCCTTGCGGGTACGGGCACTTATATGGGTACGCGGACCATTGCCGGCGATAGCAGTCGGACGGGTCAGCGCGGCCAGTTGCATCCGGTTGGGCCGCTCGGCGTTCTTGAGCGCTTCCTGCAGGTTTTCCTTGCGCACTGGTTTGACCACATAGCCAACCGCACTTTCCTGGAAAGCTTCCAGGGCGAATTCATCGCCTGCGGTACAGAACACCACTGCCGGCGACGTGTCGCGCTCGCAAAGTCTGGCCGCCACCTGTAATCCATCGAGGCCAGGCATGCAGATATCCAGCAAGACGATATCCGGGTGCATTTCATCGATCAGATCGAGCGCTTCTTCACCGTTGCTGGCAGCGGGCTCCAGAGAACGATAACCGTCGAGCTCACCTACCAGTCGGCTGAGGCGCTCGCGGGCCAGAGGTTCGTCATCGACAATCAGGACATTCATAGGTATCCGGCTTCCTGCGCTTGCTTCGCCGTCAGCGGCGAAAGCACAATTGAGTGGTGATCTTTGATCACCGTTCCAGGGTCAGACTCGGCAGCGAACCGAAAAGTGCCACTGATCGCACCGTCAGATTGAGCCATGTTCAATAATTTGACGGAACGAAACAGAACTAATTCCGCATCCACACGCCTGTTTTTCAGGGTATCCGGCAGCAGTAATGCGGTGCTGCGAACCATGCTGGCGAGCAGCTCACGACTTTTCCCTGGCACGACTCCGAACGTAGCGAGCCTGCTATCATTCGCACCCTTCCGTAGCCACGCACGATTCAAGCGAGCGCATTCATGAGCACCGACAAGACCAACCAGTCCTGGGGCGGCCGCTTCAGCGAGCCCGTCGACGCCTTCGTCGCCCGTTTCACTGCCTCCGTCGAGTTTGACAAGCGTCTCTATCGCCACGACATCATGGGCTCCATCGCCCATGCCGGCATGCTGGCGAAAGTCGGCGTGCTGAGCGAAGCCGAGCGCGACGCCATCACTGCCGGCCTGCAGGAAATCCAGAAGGAAATCGAAACCGGCAGTTTCGACTGGCGCGTCGAGTTGGAAGACGTGCACATGAACATCGAGGCACGGTTGACCGACCGCATCGGCATTACCGGCAAAAAATTGCACACCGGTCGTTCGCGTAACGACCAGGTAGCGACCGACATCCGCCTTTGGCTGCGCGACGAGATCGACACCATCCTTGGCGAGCTCACGCGCCTGCAACAGGGCCTGTTGGGGCTCGCTGAAGCGGAGGCCGACACCATCATGCCCGGCTTCACCCACTTGCAGACCGCTCAACCAGTGACCTTCGGTCACCACCTGCTGGCCTGGTTCGAGATGCTGTCCCGCGATTACGAGCGGCTGGTCGATTGCCGCCGGCGCGTCAACCGCATGCCCCTGGGCAGCGCTGCGCTGGCCGGCACCACCTACCCCATCGATCGCAGCATCACCTGCGCGCTGCTGGGTTTCGACGCCGTTTCCGGCAACTCCCTGGATGGGGTGTCCGACCGCGATTTCGCCATTGAATTCTGCGCGGCTGCTTCGCTGGCGATGATGCACCTCTCGCGCTTTTCCGAAGAGCTGGTGCTATGGACCAGCGCGCAGTTCCAGTTCATAGAACTGCCCGATCGCTTCTGCACCGGCTCCTCCATCATGCCGCAGAAGAAAAATCCCGATGTGCCCGAGCTGGTACGCGGCAAAAGCGGTCGGGTATTCGGTGCCCTGACCGGCCTGCTGACCCTGATGAAGGGCCAGCCGCTGGCCTACAACAAGGACAACCAGGAAGACAAGGAACCGCTGTTCGACGCAGTCGACACCTTGCGCGACTCACTACGCGCCTTCGCCGACATGGCCCCGGCGATCAAACCGCGACGCGACATCATGCGTGAAGCGGCCCGCCGCGGCTTTTCCACCGCCACTGACCTGGCCGATTACCTGGTACGCAAGGGCCTACCCTTCCGCGACTGCCACGAGATCGTCGGCCATGCAGTGAAATATGGCGTCGAATCCGGCAAGGATCTGGCCGAAATGAGCCTGGACGAACTGCGCCGCTTCAGCGACCAGATTGGCGAGGATGTATTCGCCGTGCTGACGCTGGAAGGCTCGGTCAATGCCCGCGATCATATCGGCGGCACTGCGCCAAGCCAGGTACGGGCGGCAGTCGTCCGTGGTCGCGAGTTGCTGGCCGGGCGCCAGAAAAACCGCTGAAGACTAAAGGCTTGCACGGGTGGAAACTGGACGAAAAGTGCTTCTTCTCCAGCCGCCACCCGTGCTGTCCATTGAATACCCTATAACCAGTCCTTGTACTTGAACAAGACGTAGGAAAGCAGCGCCGAAAACACCATCATTCCCAGCGCCAATGGGTAGCCGAAACTCCAGTCCAGCTCCGGCATGATCTTGAAGTTCATGCCATATACCGTACCGACCAGGGTCGGCGGCAGGAACAGTACGGCGGCAATGGAGAACACCTTGATAATGCTGTTCTGCTCGATATTGATCAGCCCCAGGGTAGCATCGAGCAGGAAGGTGATCTGCCCGGACATCTTGGCCTGGTATTCGCCAAGCGAGCGCAAGTCACGCTCCACGGCCTTCAACCAGTTGCGTGCCGGCTCGCTGATCCGGTCGCGGGCACCTTGGCGCAAGTAGGTAATCAACCGGGAGAAACTGAGCAGGCTGTCGTCCAGCTTGGCCAGCAGTGAATTATGTCGCCCCAGGTATTTGATCACTTGCTGCATATCGGCTTTTTCCTGCTTGGCCTGCACCGCTGCGTTACCGAAAATCTGCCGGGACAGGCCATCGAGTTGCGCTTGCAGATCCTCCAGCACGTCGGCGATGCGATCGACAAAGCCATCTATCAGCGAGGCAAGAATCATGTCGCAGGTCCGATGTCGCTCCGGCTGACGAGCGATCTTGCCGGGGAAAGTACGGAAGGTCGAAGTTTCCGTATAGCGCACAGTGACCAGGCGATCCTTGTTGAACACGAAGAACACATCGTTGACTTCGGGCCGCTGTTCGCCAATGCCGCTGACCACGACCGGCGTCATATACAGCGTGCCGTCGTTCTCATAGAAACGCGATGAGTCCTCGATTTCAGTCATTTCCTCGCGCGTCGGAATATCCACACCGAGGGCTGCCTCGACGAAGCGCTCCTCTTCCTGGCTCGGCTGTAACATATCGATCCACAGCACTTTTGGCGGCAGGCTTTGCAGGTTGTCGGCGACCTGTCGCTGCAAGACTTTGTCGTCGATCCGGTAATAAATGATCATTTATCGATTACTGCCTCTAACTAAACGCTACGCTGCTGTCGTTCGCAAAACCGCCAAGCCGAAGCTTCGGCAGGACGAAATCAACACGGCAGACTGCCACCGATTCGGGAAAAGTAAAGATGCAAGAGCATGACGAACGGGACGAGGATGAAGGCTTTGCCGAAGCGGCCTTGATCCAGGCCATCGAGAACCAGCTGGAATCCGGGGATCCAGCCACGGCCCAGGCCGTCTACAACAAACTGACCCTGGTCGGCCACGAACGGGAAGATACCTTGCGCTTGATGGCCCTGGTCCTGGCCTGGGAAATCCGCCAGATGATGCGCGAACAGCGTCCGTTCGACCGCGAGCGTTATGAGCAAGCCCTGCGCGCCCTGCCGGAACTGCCAGAGGATGATGACAAAAGCGATCTGGCAGAAATGCCGGATCAATAGCGCATGTCGATGCCGATCCGGGTCACGGCTTCACTGCCCACCCTGAATTCGCTTTCCTCGAACGTCGGCGGGCCGATGATCTCGGGATTCTTCGACAACCCGTAGCCTTCGGTCGGGAACATGCCGAGACGGCGGTTGAGTTCGCCGTTACCATCCTCGTCATGGTAGGCCATGATGGCATAGGTTCCGGGCTTGAGATCGGAGAACTCGACCTTGACCGTCCCCGGCCTGGCTGATACCTGCTTGACCTGGAAGGCCTGGACTTCCTTGCGGAAGGTTTTGGGATCGACATACAGCCCGACCCGCAGACTGCCACGCTCGTGCTGCACGCCTCTGAGTTCCACCTCCAGCGTCTGCGCTAAAGCGTTGCCAGCGACCAGCAGGGCAAACAAAGCGATCATTCTCGGCAATCTCGCCACAGGAACCTCCTTCATGAATGGGTTTGGCGCAACAAGACCCTGAAAGAGTGGTTAGTCGCCCGGCTTGCGTCAACGAATTATCGGCATTTACATCCGGGCTAGAGTACTTGCACAGATCGTCGACGGAACCAGCCGGTAAGCGACAGGCGCTCCTGGGTAGTCGGCAGGACCTCATGAAGCATGTCGCCGGACATGAAGACCACCAGACTGCCGCTCAACGGTGGGATATCCAGGGTTTCATCGTTCTCCAGATACATGCGCATGCTGCCACCGTACTCGGGCTGCCAGGCGTGATTGAGATAAGCCACGGCAGTTACAGTGCGGCTGTCATCGTCGCGAAAGCGATCCAGATGGGGCTTGTAGAAGGCACCGGGTGGATAGAAGGCGAAATGGCACTCGAATTCATCCAGCCCGAGGAAAAATTCCCGGTTCAACGCCTGACGCAAGGACTCCATCGATTCGAGATAGCGGTCGCCGACAGCCGACTGGCCAAGCTCCAGCCACTGGATGAAGTCGCCCCGGATACCTTCGCGTACGGCCAGCGCGTCGGCTCGTCCGACCCCGGCCGGCGCCAGATCTCCACGCGCTTCCCGCTTGCGGCATTCGGTTGCCAGGGCATGGGCCAGGTCGTCGCAAAGAAAGTGTTCCTGCAACGACCAGCCGTGCTCAGCCAGATCGTCGATGATGGATTGGAAGGGCACGGGTCGAAACTCCGCCAAGAGGTAAGCAAGTCTAGAGCCTGGTGCAGGGCTTTTCACCTGGCCACACACGAAATTCGTAAAAATTCGGCTCGCCGCAGGCTGCGCAACCACCAATAGTGGACGCGAACGGCACGTAGCGGTTTCGTCGTTGATCGGCAGCCGGCAAACAAGCCCGAACAATGGCAGCGGCATAGCTCGACAAGAGGCCCAAGGCCGTCAAGAATAGTCTGGCCCGCTATTCAGGAGCAGCCATGCGTGCCGTCCTTGCTTGCCTACTGTTGACCTTCGCGTTCCCCAGCGTTGCCGATACCTACCAGAAACTCTACGAAACTGCCGGCTGGAGCGACCAGCGGGCCAATTTCCAGGATGCCCTGGAACAAGCCCAGCAACGCTACAAGGCCACACTTCCCACGGCACTGTTTCAGGTACTGCAGCAAAACAGCAGCCAACGCTTCGCGCCACAGGCCGTCGACAGCCGCGCAGTGACATCCCTGCGCTCGAACCTGAAGAACCCTCACCCGGCGCTCGACTTCTACCAGTCCGTGCTGGGCCGCAAGATCGTGGCCGCCGAAGTGCATGCCTCGCAGCGTGGGCAATTGGCCAAGTATGCCAATGGCTTGCCACGGATCGAGGCCGGCAGTAACCGCCAACTGCTGATTCGTCATCTGGCCCAGGCCCTGCCAGCCAGCGCAGCCGGTGCGGAAGTCAGCCTGGCCCTGGCCGGTGTCGCAGCCGATAGCCTGAGCCAGATGATGCCCGGCCTGTTGTCTGGAGGGCAGGCCTTGAGCCTCCTGGATAGCCAGCGCCAGCGTCTGATCCAGCAAATCGACGCAGACATGGACAACACCCTGCTGCACATCTACCGCAACCTGTCCGATGCCGAACTGGAGCAATACCTGACCTTCGCCCAGTCCGATGTAGGCCAGACCTATTACCAGGCCGCCCTCCAGGCCATACGCGCGGGCCTGGCGGTCGGCAAGGGAGCGGGTGAACTGCAATCGCAAGGAGGGATTTGAAGCGCTGCCCACCGCTCGGAGTCAGTGATGATGCTGATGAGAGGGGCCAGGTGAGGCGGTGGCATCCAACAGGCGTTCAAGATCGGCATTATCGAGCGCAACCCCGAAAAAGCGCGCGTAGAAATCACGAGTAGCGCTTTGCACCTCGAAGGGAAAGCGCTCCGGATAAAGCGCGTGAGCAAGCCACTGAATCCCCAGAGCGCGCATAAAGGATGGTGGTCGATCCAGCCAGTTGAGCGGACTCTGCGGTACCCGCAGGACTTGTCCGTCGCGTACCGCACGCACCCGGCGCCAGGGGCCATGCTCATCGAGACGGGAGAGAAAACCGGCATCCTGAACCAGAATCACCTCGGGATCGTAGGCCAATACTTGTTCCAGGCTCACTTTTTCCATGCCCACATAGGAGCTAGGCGTGCAGCGGTGTACGTTATAGCCACCGGCGAGATCGATGGGCTCGACGTGGAAGGAGCCATGGCATTCAGTCGCCAGGCCATCCACGCCCTCGGCGTAGTAAACACGCTTGCGCTCAGCCTGCGGAACATCTGCCACCGCCTGGCCGACCCGGGTCAGGGCATCGGTAATGACTGCACCCAGCTCGGCAGCCCGCGGCTGGCGGCCCAGCAGTCGCCCGACGAACTCGAACGCCGCCGGCCAGTCGGTGAGCGTATCGAGCCGCACGAACAGAACCGGCACCCCCACCTGCTCGAAAAAACGGATCGTCTCGTCGATACTGGCCACTGGAACGGCGGCTCCAGCCCAGGACAGGGCGATATCCGGACGCAGTTCCAGGATAGCCTCGGGCTGCATGCGCCGACCGTGGCCAAGTATTCCGCCAACGACAGGCAAGGCGGGCAACCGAGCTCCGACGAAGCGCTCGTCGCCAGGCAAGAAAGGCATATTCAGCCCCACCACGTGCTCCGGCGCCAGCGCATAAAGCAGCGCCGTGACCGGTGGTGCGGCACCGATTACCCGGTCGATACGTTCGGGTACCTCGACAGTACGCCCGAGCATATCGGTCACTGGCCGGGCCATGGCCTCCAAGGTGGTCAGTGACAAGGCCAGGCCGATCCCCAATGCCAACCAGGTCCGCTGGCGGGCCACAGAGCCATTCTGCAGGTTGCATAATCGGCGGGATACGGAACCCCATGGCAGGCGCCACGAACGCCACGAACAATGAAGAAGGGTCACTCAGCCTCCAAAACCTCTGACAGTCCTTGAAAATACCTACCACCTGACAGCTCACGCCGACTTACGGCAGGCTCCATTGATTGCATCTAATAAATCACTACGCTGCGTCCGCCGGAAACCCGCAGCACCTCCACATCCACCCGGTACAAGCGCCGGATTCGTTCCGGCGTCAGCACTTTGTCCGGCACATCATCGACCTCGATGCGCCCTTGATGCAGAACTGCCACGCGGCTGGCACAGGCCAGGGCGTGATCGGGATGATGGGTTGTCTTGAGGATGCCGTAGCCATCTGCGGCAAGGCGTTCGAGATGCCGGAGCAGGCGTATCTGATGACCAAAATCGAGGCCGCTTACAGGCTCATCCATGATCAAAAGGCGTGCTCCTTGCGCCAGGGCACGGGCGATCAGGGTGAGCTGGCGTTCGCCACCGGACAACTCGGTATAGGGCCGTTCGGCCAAGGCCCCGATCCCGAGTTGGTCGATCGCGCTTTCCACCGCATCAAGATCGGTTGCGCCCGCAGCCCCGAACGGCCCCTGGTAAGGTAGCCGTCCCAGGGTAACGACCTCACGTACACTAAAAGGAAACGGGGCGACATGGGCTTGGGGAACATAGGCCAGACGACAGGCCAGACGCTGCCGCGACAAACTGGCCAGTGGCGCACCATCCAGACTGACCTGACCAGCACAAGGTCGTAGCAAGCCGAGCAGACAGCGCAGCAACGTCGTCTTGCCGGCACCGTTGACGCCCAGCAAGGCGAGAATATCGCCAGATGCCAGGCTCAGGTCGATGCCATCCAGCACAGTGCGTCCGGCCCGCTCGAAGCGCAGTCCACAGGCACGCAGTACTCCCGGCTCCATCGACATCAGTTCCATCCCCGGCGCACACGGCGTAACACCAGCAGGAATACCGGAATGCCCAGCAATTCGGTGACAATACCGATAGGGATTTCACTATCGGCCAGGCTGCGAGCCAGCAGGTCGGCCATCAGCAGAAAGCTTGCCCCCAGCAATGTCGAGACCGGCAGCAACCGGCTATGGCCGGGCCCGCAAAGCAGCCTCGCGACATGCGGTACGATCAAGCCAACCCAGCCAATCATGCCGGCCAGCGAGACCGTCAGCGCACCAAGCAAGGTAGCGCAACCGATCACCCCATAGCGCACCAAAGCAACCGGCACGCCCAGCGTACGCGCCTCATCATCCCCCATTGCCAAGGCATCCAGCCAGCGACCAGAGGCACACAACGCGACAATCGCTGCCCCCATGGGAATCGCTGCCCAGAGGACCTCGCGGATCTCCACCGACGCCAGGCTACCCATCAGCCAGAGGGTGATTGCCGGTAATTCATTGTAGGGATCGGCGACATATTTCACCGTCGACAGCAGTGCTGCAAACAGAGCGCCAGAAACAATTCCGCCGAGCACCAGCATGATCAACGATCCCTGACCGAAGGCATGGGCAATCGCCAACGCCAGTCCGACAGCCACCAACCCACATGCAAAGGCCACTAGCTGGATCAGCAACCAGTTACCGCCCAGCAACATACCAAGCGCCGCACCGAAGGCCGAACCGGAAAGCACCCCCAGCAGGTTGGGTGATACCAGCGGATTGCGGAATACCCCCTGAAAGGCCGCCCCGGATACCGCCAGGGCTGCCCCCAGCAAAAGAGCAGCAAGTACGCGCGGAAGACGTATTTCGACCAGCAGGTTGTACATCAAATCGAATTGAGCCGGCTCCAGTTGCGACCAGCCGATGAGGCCAGCGGAAAATCGCAAAATATCCAGGATACTGACCGGATAGCGCCCTGTTCCGAGGGCAACCAGGGTGATGACAACCACCAACAGGATGAGTAACGGGAGCAATATCGACGCAGCAGGACGCCGTTTAGAAGCCGAACACGGAGAAACGGGACGGCTCATTTGGAAACACCTGTCAGGAACGGAGACGACATTGGGCAGCCTCGGTCAGCCCTCCTTCCCAGGATGTTTACCAAGGCTCTACATGGATAAGGCATTCAACCGTCCGATACTCACACAATGATCGGAAAGCAATGCACTCATCGCGTGAATACCTGCGCAGGACGAAGCCTTTCGCCACCGACACCTGTACGGGACAATCCCTGTTTGAGCATTATCGAGCTTCTTTTCCCTGCGTCCCGCCTTCGTCCTGACCTTCATCTTCCAGATCGAATTGCACGCCGTCCACCGAGATACTACGAATATTGGCGGAAAAACTTCCAGCGTCGTTGAAATGGATGTGCTCGTCGACCGGCGGAGCCAGAGGCATGCCAGAAGATGCGACCTTCAGTGTCGCGGCCGAGGTTTTGGCCAGCTCCTGTTGGTAGCGGTCACGGATACGCGTAGCCTCGCTGAGGGCCTGTACTGCGCGATTCTGCTGGCGAGTGACTGGTACCGCAGCCTGGGCAGCGGTGTGCTGGGCGGAGGCTTGAGCAGCGGCTTGTTGAGCCGCAGCCTGGGCAGCGGCCTGTTGTTGTGCAGCCGCCTCGGCAGCCACTTGGGCGGCAACCTGCTGGGCTGCAGCTTCAGCAGCGGCCTGTTGCGCAGCTGCTTCGGCCGCCGCTTGAGCGGATGTCTGATTGGCTACCGATTGTCCGATGGGGCCATTCTGATACTGCTGCACATTGGCAAACTGCTCGGCGGTCAACCCCTGGGAACCTCTATGCAGCTGTTCAGGAGTCAAGCCAAGGGCATCGGCAACCGGGGTGGCACTACCACTACTTGACCATCCCTCGCCGTGGTGGGAGCTATGGTCAGGAACGACGCCTTCGCCACGGCCGATGAAACTGATGCCACTGGTTTCTATATTCCAGTAATTATTGATGGAAAACGCAATATCCAGACTATTCGTATAGCCCGAGAAACCACCCAGGGCGACTGTACTACCCGAAACGGCACTTACCCGACCGGAAGAGGCGGAACGAGCAATGGTCCCATTGCTATACCCGACGAAGCCACCAGCCGCTCCCGTATTACGCCACTCCACGTTGAACGGATTGCCTTCTGGCAAAAGCGGAGGAGAAACCCGGTCGTCCAGCGTGACATTGCCGGTGGCATAACTGCGGTAGATGGCCCCGGTGCTGGAAATCTGGCCGACGAACCCACCGAGATACCAGCCGCCCTGGACATTTCCAGTCGCGTAGGAGCTGGTAATGGTGTCGCCATCGAAACTTCCGACAAATCCCCCGGCCGACATCATCAATCCGTTGCGCAACGTGAACATGCCGGGATCGGCCGTTACCGTCACGTTGCCAGCGGCATAATCGTTAGCCAGGCGGGCACTACCTGCAATCCATCCGCCAAAACCGCCGGAATAGAGATAGTTATGGCTGGCCACCTCGACCCTGGCATAGCTGTTTTGCGCAAGCCCCTGGATACGACCTGCCATCCCCCCTACATAGCCACTTTCCATGGGGGCCTGGGTAGCGTTGATATGACCGGCGGCGAATACATTCTTCAGGATTCCATCCGCAGTTCCGACCAGCGCTCCAATGCTGTTATAGCCGGCATCCGCCACCTGGATATCCACCCCCGTCAACCCCAGGTTCACCAGCGAAGGCCCGCTGATCTGATAGCTTCTCCAGTTGCTGCCGGCATATTGGGTGCTGCCAAGCGTACGAAACAAGCCATTAGTAGTGGATTTCAGATTGGCAATAACATGGCCAAACCCGTTGAAATGGCCGTTGAAGACCCCGCCACTGGCCAGTGGCGTCCAGTTTCCAACCTGGCTGAGATTGATATCACGTCCCAGGATATAGTTTCCCTGCATACCGACCGCCTGCAACTCACTGGCAGTATTGATTACTTTGTATGCCTGTACTTGGCCCGGCTGTCCCAGGGTGACCGTACCGCGGCTGTCGAAATCGATGCGGCCTTTAAAGCGATCGTTGTGCTGCCCCATCGCATCTGTATCGAAAGCCATATTGATGCCGTAGAGGCGCTCGTCGAACTGCGGATCCACCAGGGCCCGGTAGCCATCGTAGTCGGAAACGGCAGTCCTGACGGACTGGCCCCAGGTGGCCAGGAAACTGGCATCGCCAGTGGCCGTCAGAATTGCGTTGATGTTGATATCCTGACTGGAATGCAGCCCGAAAGTATGGGCAGACCAGTTGACCGGAGCATTCACCTCAAGGTTGCCACTGCCGGCGGTCAGATCCACCGAAAGCTGGGCCAGGGCGGTGTTCAGCGCTATCGCATCCAGTGTCGAACTGCCATCGCCGATACTGAACGGACCACTACTGCTCAATGCCAGCAGACCATCCTGGTGACCCCCGGCCCCGCTTGCCAGCAAGCGGGTAGTCGGCGCGATGCCAAAACGTCCGGCCTGGGCCGTGATACGCCCGGCGCTGCCGGTAGTAGAAGAAACATCCAGGGTTCCATCGAGGGTTGTCGTACCACCATGGGCATCGATACGCACCTCTCCCAGCAAATCGTCGATACTTTGCGCCTGAATAAGCCCGGTATTGTTCACTTGGGCCGTCAGCAAATCATCCGCCGCCTGGGCAGTCAGGATCACTGTACCGCCGTCGGCGTAGATGGCCTTGCGGTTTTCTACCAAGGCATCCAGAACCCCTTGCTCAATATCGAGGCCCAACAGCGAATTCCCGTCGAAACGCAGATTGATTCGCTCTCCACTGGCCAATGCCACCGTCCCCCAGGTGGCTGTCACCACACCCTGGTTGGAGACCTGGCTGCCCAGCAGGGCGACATACCCTCCCACGCCAGTGGTCAGGCTGCCCTGGTTGACCACACTGCCTCTGGTGCCATTGGCTTTGAACCGATAGGTGCCGGCATTGAAATCCTGATCGCTGAGATCCAGCGTGCTACCCACCAAGCCAGCGGTATTGACTCGCGAACCATGGCCGAACAACACACCATTGGAATTGATCAGAAACACTTGGCCATTGGCGTTCAGCGCACCGTCGATCACGCTCTTCTCACTACCGATGACCCGGTTGAGGGTGATTGAGGAGCTATCCGGCTGCTTGAAATTGACCGTCTCGGAAGGAGCGACACCGAAACTCTGCCAGTTGATGGTCGCCTTGGCAGTGGCTTGATCGACAGTGGTGACCGCGCCTGACTGACTGATCACTGCTGCGCCGCTGGAAACTCCGCCGTTACCAATCACTGGAGCAGCCAGCGGCAAGCGGGGCAAGGCCCAGAACGCAGCCGAGATGACCAGACACAATCCAGAGCGAGCCATCAATTGATCGTCTCACTACAGAAAGGCAAAGGCAGGGTCTGATACAACGAGCACCGCTGGGGCAAAGAACGAGCCATGGTATTCCCTTACTCCTCAAGAATTTCGGTCAAGCAGAGCAGCAACCCGTCAGGCAAAAAACGGACCATAGACCGGTATAACAAGGCATCAGAGCTGAAACCCCAGATAAATCAATATAGCTATCTACATATAATAAATATTTGATTTATCGATGGAAGACAGCGGAACAGCACTATCACTAACAATATATTCATATAAATAGAATCGTCACATGGCAGAAGCCCCCATACAAAGCGAGTCACCTACCCAGACAAACACGGAACACTCAGCCATAAATCAATAAAAACACCTTAAAACAACAATATAAATATAAAAATACGTCAAAAACCGATCACTGTCCCTGTCTGTAAAAGCCCCATTTGGCCGCCCGAACCATACCCTGTTTTGTTTGCGACATTTTTGTATGCATAGCTACATAATGTAGTAAATGTACCGCTCTGTACGACCTATCCGGATCGACGTCGGAAACCCCCGAAAAACATATAAATCAAAATACATAATAAATTGCGAGGCATTAACCCTGATTAGTGGCTGATAGCCACGGCCACGTTAAACATGGCTTTCTTTTTGCTTAAGGCTGACGCCATTGATTCAACATGGCTGGAATGCTCTCTGACCGAACCAGTGCATTCCAGTACTCCTTAGTGGATGAGGAAAGAAGCATGCCTTGCTTGCCAGCGAACACAGCAACCCCAGACGACCACAGCCCCGTTATAGGCGGCCATGCACTCACCCAGGGTCGTCCCCTGATATCTCTCCAGAAGATATCAGGCAGACGTTAAGTATCGGCTTACTCCATGCGCCTGAGTGCCGGTATCCATGCAGTTGAGCGTGGTGGAAAACCATGCCGGTGAAGTGCTGACACAACTTTCTATCTTGGCTGAGGCTAACTAGCGGTGAGCGAGCAATTCAGGCTATTTGTGTGGAATATGACCTGTCGGGGAGTATTGGTCATATCAGCCCTGTCCATTGGCTATTTCTCTTCCAGAAACGCCCTTGCCCAGGCCCTGCCTGATTACGACATTTCCGATGCCATTCGCGATTCGGCCCCCCCCAAGGCACCCCTGCCGCAGGAAGCGCCCAAACCACAGATCATCCAGCAGGAAGAACTACCGTTCACCTTGCCTGAAGGCCGCAAGCTCTTCGTCAGGGATTTTCGGTTGGAAGGCGCTGAATTCGTAGACGAGGCCGAACTCCTGGCGCTGTTGGCCCCCTATCGAAACAGGGACTTGTCCATGGCCGAAATCGTCGAGGCGGCCAATCAAATCACGCTCTACTACCGCAACCATGGCTATCTGGTGGCAAGAGCCTATGTACCAAGGCAAAACGCATCGGATGGCGTGCTATCGATCCGCGTGATCGTAGGCAAATACGGCAAGTTTCAGTTGAACAACCAATCCTTGGTGAATGACCGCGTACTGTACGCCATCCTCGATCAGGCCAGGGAGTCATCCGCCCTGACTCGCGACAGCCTCGAACGCGCCATGCTGTTGATCTACGACCTGCCTGGAGCCGAGATGCCCACCGTAACCATCGCCCCCGGCGAAGATTTCGGAACATCCGACTTCGACGTGAACGTCGAATCCTCCAAGCGCCTTAATGGCTATCTGCTGTATGACAATCATGGCTCGCGCTATACGGGCAAGAACAGGATGAGCTTTGGCCTGGATATCGCTTCGCCACTCGGCTGGGGTGACAGCCTGTCCATCAGCGGCATGAGCTCGGAACGGAAATCACAGGGACTGGAAAGCGGACGGCTCGCTTACTCCTTTCCACTCTCGTCCAATGGTCTGCGGGCAACATTGGCAGCGTCACGGACGAGTTATGAGCTCGGCGAAGAATATTCCGACCTGGACGCCTCGGGTATTTCCGAAATCTTCGAAGCGACGCTTTCTTACCCACTGATCAGGACGCGTCAAAAGAGCCTTTATCTGTCGCTGAACCTAGCCAGAAAAAGCCTGCGCGACGAAATCAAGCAGTTGGACACCTCGACCTCCAGGAATATCAAAGTGACACGACTGGGCCTGCAGCAGGACAGTTTCACCAACCTGCTGGGCTTCAATATCGTCACCACGGTATCCGGCGGAGTCAGTTTCGGTCGACTGGATATCGACAATCGTGAGGATCGCGCCTTCAACAGGGCGGGTGTCGATACGTTGGGGGAGTTCTCCAAGCTCAACCTGTCCTGGTACGGCAGCATGGCCTTTACCAACGCATTGACAGGACTCGCTTCCCTGACCCTGCAGAAATCGCTCAGCGGTAACCTGGATGGCAGCGAGCAAATGAGCATCTCCGGGACCTCGGGAGTCAAGTCATATCCCGAAGGGATCAGCGCAGACAGCGGCTACCTGTTCAATGGCGAATTGCGCCATGCATTGCCGGGCCTGCTGGGTATCGAGCATTCGCTCGGAGTGTTCTTCGATATCGGCAGGGTTTATCAGGAAAACGCTGGCTACACCACCGAACACAACGGAACAAAGCTGAAGGATGCCGGGCTCAGCTACAACCTCGGCTCCAAATACCTGTTCGGCAGAATGATGCTGGCCCACACCCTGGGAGCACAGGAAAACATCAGCGAGCGTAAGTCACAGAGTCGGCTGCTGGCGCAATTCGGTCTGCGCTTCTGAGTAACAGGCCAAAACCAAGGATGAAAGCCCTCGACCGGCACCACGCAAAAGGACCATGCGGATGAACGGACATCTTTCCATACGAACGGACGCTCTCTTCCTACGCGACGATATCGGAAGCCACTGTGGAAACCGACCGATATTCAACACTGATTCAACCAATGCCCATGGGCAACAGTAGGGTCGGGATATGCCTGAGTTTTCTCCTGTCCATGACCATGCATATAGGCCCAGCATTCATCTTGCTGTCCAACGACTCCAGGCCGCCCACACCACCGGAGCGAGACAAACTGGTCATAGAAATCCAGGGATTGATTACGGAACGGCAACTCGAACAGATCTCGCCGGGAGCAAAACCAGCCAGCGCGGCCGTACAACCCTCCGCTCGACCTTCACAACCGCCACAGGGAACCAGCGAGACACCAGAGGTAAAACCAGATCCCCCGCTAGCGCGAGGAAAAGCCAGGCCAGTGAAGCCAGCCGAGCAAAAACCCCCACCAAAGATTGTTCACTCGCCGAAACGCTTCCCCGACAAATTGCTGGAAAAATCCGCGCAGGCGACACCCTCATCCACGGCAGCCAAAGCCGCTGCCAGCACTGGGGGTGGCCCCTTGCAACAGCAACAAACAATCAGCCACGAGCAACGGGAAACGAATCTCATCAAGGAATACCTGAGGAATATCAGGCGAGTTGTACAGGGCAACCTTATCTACCCCCCCGAGGCCAGGAGAGGCGGAGCCGAAGGCATACCCATCATCAGTTTCAGCCTCGGGGCAGATGGTGCCATTCAGCATGGCTCGCTGCGCATAGCAAGGAGCAGCGGCCATCCAGCGCTGGATGCGAGCGCTCTAAAGGCTGCCTCGGCCAGCATGCCCTTCGCTCGTCCACCCAGGCCAATGGACGTTTCCATAGCCATATCGTTCGGCAACAGGGGCAACTGATCCAGTTTCCAGGAGTGGCGTTCAATAGCGCTCTCCTGCCTATCTTCCATGCTGACCAGAAGTCTGTTTCCTGCGGACCCACACGGCCTGTTACCGCTCCCTGCAACCTGAGGCTTGCCCGGATCTTTTCCCTTTCGGCATCTACCGGGCTCCCCTTGCAACCACGAAAACCTTCACTTCCCCGTAACCTGCAAGCCACTACCGGTGGCTCGAAAAGGAGAAAGCGTTATGGCGTTTCGATATGACGGCCCCAATACCGTTGCCCAAAACCTTCACCCGACCATGTCGGTTTCCCCCATCACCATCAGAGGATCCATTCACGGAAGCCTTCTACCTGCAGGAACCAGCGAGTTCTACGTGGCTCACTGGGATGGCCAGACCCTGCAAAGCCCGGCTGGGGTTACCCCGGATTTGTTATTG
Organism: Azomonas macrocytogenes; assembly: GCF_014191985.1. Lineage (GTDB taxonomy): Bacteria > Pseudomonadota > Gammaproteobacteria > Pseudomonadales > Pseudomonadaceae > Azomonas > Azomonas macrocytogenes. The sequence continues at coordinate 69,193 of NZ_JACHXI010000014.1, read as the reverse complement.
GTCACCGATGCCAGCAATATTCCCGATGCAGCCTTGCTCGGTAGCCGAGTGCTGGCATTCGAAAACGCCTACACCCCCCAGGCGCAGATCGACTGGAGCATTTCGTACCCTGATCAGGTGGTCAACTATCACGCTGGTGGAATCGTGGTGGGCAGCCTCGGCAATGACACCATTACCCTGTGGGGCAATGGCGACAGCATGGTGGAAGGAGGCGAAGGCAATGACATCATCCATACCGGAACTGGCAACGACATCATTGCATCAGGCAAAGGCAACGACATCATCGATGCCGGCGCCGGTATCGATACCGTTCGGCTTAGCGGCGCGATCACTGACTACAGCCACCAAGTAAGCGATGGTCACTTGCAGTTCACCAATACGGCTACCTCTGCCGTCACTACGTTGTCGAACGTCGAGATCGTCGGCTTCGGCTCCCAGAGCATAGTGATTGTCGATAACCAGAACGACGGCAACGCCATGCGTCTGTACGAAGCGCTGCTCGATCGTGCACCGGACGCGGCTGGCGCCCTGTACTGGCTCGATCAGCTCGACCAGGGGGCCAACCCTCTGGATATCGCCAACGGTTTTCTGAATTCGCAGGAATTCCAGGCAGCCAATACCGATGCCAGCAATACACAGTTCGTCGGTTCCCTCTACGAGAAAGCCCTGCACAGAACAGTTGATGCCGACGGCGCGGCTTACTGGGAAGGCCAGTTGACCAACGGCATCTCCCGCGCCGATGTCGCGTTAGCTTTCGTTTCATCCGACGAAGCGGTTGAAAAATCCCAGAACGTTATCGTTCTGAACCCTGGAACGACCGAACCTTCCACCGACATCACCGTCGTTGGCCAGGTGCCGGAAGATCACTCAGGCCATACTATGGGCTAGTATCCGGGTGTTCATCTGGTTCACCCACCGAGCTATCCCGGCCGGAAGGCCGAGGGTAGTTCTCAATCATTCCCCATACCCTCATAGCCTCTATCCCACCACTCTCTCCCGCAGAAAATCGAAATACACCTTGCGCAGTTCCTGGCTCTCGTTGACCAAGTGATGCCGGGCGGTGGGCAAGCGAAGGATTTCCGGTTTCACAAATTTCTCTTCCAACACCGGCAGGTTGTACTGCCAGTCTACCGTCGTATCCTGCTCGCCCTGCACGATCAGCGGCGCTTGGCGCGAACAACCGGGAGCAGCTTCTATGCGTTGAATCCAGCGATCCAGCGCACCGACCCAGGCAACGGGCAGGATATTCGCCTGCAACATGTCGCGCTTTTGGATGAACTCAAGGAAATCCGAGTCACTGGAGTTGGCACTGAAGCGTCGCGGAATCTGCGTGACGAACGGTCGGACCAGCCGATAGATGAGCGCTGAGCGCACCCAGGCCTGCGGCCGGATCAGCGGCGCAAGCAACATACTCTGGCCCAGTGCCGGGTCTTCCGGCTGATGCAACAGGTAATCCAGCAGGATCGCCCCACCGGTGCTTTGCCCCAGCAAGTGCCAGGGCTGCGGAAGATCGAGTCGATGAGCCTCATTGAGCAATGCGTTCAGCACATGCTGGTATTCGTCGAACTCGTTGATGCTTGCCCGTGGCCCACTGGAAAGACCATGCCCCGGTAAATCACAGGCAATCACGGCCAGGCCCAGTTCCAGCCCCCAATCCACCACATGTCGATACAGCCCCATGTGGTCATAGTAACCATGCAGGAAAACCAGCGTACCCTTCGGCTCCGGCGGCCACCAGCACTGTACGACAATCTCGTAATCCTTGACCTGCACGCGTCCCAGGCGGCTCTGGATTTTCGAACGATGCGGCAGGTCCAGGCCATAGAAAGCCTGGTAGTAACGTCCTTCATGGGAAAGCCCGACAGACTCATCGAGCATTCCCAAACTGGCGCGAAGCTGATCGGGCTGAAGCGTTCCAGGCAGGACTAGATCGGACATGCATATTTCTCCGTGACCTGCCGATTATTCTTTCCTCAGACCCAGCGTGGCAAGCCAACACGCTTCGCAGTGATGGTCGACCTGCGCCGCAGCCTGGCAACCCGCAAATGCTATCCAGCCACTTTGGCTTTCTTCACGAAATGCACTGCTGCACCGAGCCATAAGCCCGTGACACGATTCAAAGCTGGATATTTCCCGCCGCGGGTCAGAACGATGCATTTTCCAGCTCAGAGAGCAAAAAGCCCCGCCAGATCACTCCAGCAGGGCTTTTGTCTTACCTTACCGCTCGCTCAGCGCATCAAATCTTGCTGCTGCGCTCGTAGCGCTTGCGGTCGTTCTCGTTGAGGTACTTCTTGCGCAAGCGGATGGACTTTGGCGTCACTTCCACCAACTCGTCATCGTCGATGAATTCCAGCGCCTGCTCCAGGGTGAACCTGATCGGCGGAACCAGTTGGATGGTCTCGTCCTTGCCGGAAGCGCGCATGTTGTCGAGCTTCTTGCCTTTGGTGGGGTTGATCACCAGATCGTTGTCGCGGCTGTTGATGCCGGCCAGTTGGCCTTCGTAGATCTCATCGCCTGGAGCGAGGAACAGCTTGCCACGGTCCTGCAGGGTTTCCAGCGAGTAGGATAGCGCCTTGCCGGTGGCCATGGAGACCAGCACCCCGTTCTGGCGGTGAGTTACCTCGCCGGACTTAATCGGCCCGTAGTGGCTGAAGGTACTGGTGAGGATGCCGCTGCCGGAAGTCATGGTGAGGAACGAGTTGCGAAAGCCGATCAGGCCACGTGCCGGAATGACGTATTCGAGGCGCAGGCGGCCCTTGCCATCCGGCACCATGTTGCTCAATTCACCCTTGCGCAGGCCCATCTGCTCCATCACCGGACCCTGATGGACTTCCTCGATATCGATGGTGACGTTTTCATAGGGCTCCTGTTTCTCGCCGTCGACTTCCTTGATAACCACTTCCGGACGGGAAATAGCCAGCTCAAAGCCTTCGCGGCGCATGTTTTCGATCAGCACCGACAGGTGCAGCTCGCCACGGCCGGAAACCTTGAACTTGTCGGCATCATCACCCTGTACGACACGCAGCGCGACGTTGTGCAGCAGCTCTTTCTCCAGACGCTCCTTGATGTTGCGGCTGGTAACGAATTTGCCTTCCTTGCCGCAGAACGGCGAGTCGTTGACCTGGAAGGTCATGCTCACGGTCGGCTCATCCACCGACAACGGCGGTAATGCCTCGACGTTCAAAGGATCGCACAGGGTGTCGGAAATGAACAATTGATCGAAGCCGCTGATGCAAATGATATCGCCAGCCTGGGCTTCCGGCACTTCAACGCGTTGCAGGCCCGAGTGGCCCATGATCTTGAGAATTCGGCCATTGCGTTTGCTGCCATCGGCGCTGACAGCGACGACCGGGGTGTTGGCCTTGATCTTGCCGCGAGCGATGCGGCCGATGCCGATCACGCCGAGGAAGCTGTTGTAGTCCAGCTGGGAAATCTGCATCTGGAACGGGCCTTCGATATCGACAGCCGGGGCCGGTACATGATCGACAATAGCCTGGAACAGCGGGTCCATGTTCTCGGCCATGTTTTCCGGATCGTCACCGGCGATACCGTTCAGGGCACTGGCATAGATGATCGGGAAGTCCAACTGCTCTTCAGTTGCCCCGAGGTTGTCGAACAGGTCGAAGATCTGGTCGATGACCCAGTCCGGGCGAGCACCGGGACGGTCGATCTTGTTGACCACGACGATCGGACGCAGGCCGGCCTTGAATGCCTTCTGGGTCACGAAACGGGTCTGCGGCATGGGGCCGTCCTGGGCGTCGACCAAGAGCAGCACGGAATCGACCATGCTCATCACGCGCTCTACCTCGCCGCCGAAATCGGCGTGTCCGGGGGTATCGACGATGTTGATGTCGTAGCCATTCCATTTGATGGCGGTGTTCTTCGCCAGGATGGTAATGCCACGTTCGCGCTCCTGGTCGTTGGAATCCATGACGCGCTCGCCTTCGGCCTCCTTGCGGTCAAGGGTGCCGGACAGCTTGAGCAGCTTGTCCACGAGAGTGGTCTTGCCATGGTCGACGTGGGCGATGATGGCGATGTTGCGAAGATTCTCGATCACAATGTTATCTCTAAGAAAAAAGCTTCAGACTGCAGGCTTCACGCTGCAGGCGGTTTGTGCAAACGGCGTTGACAGGCCATCGGGAGGGCGCAATTGCTGCGGCTCGATGAGGTTGCGGATCAAGGTATCTTCGATCATGGCCTGTCGCCTGCGGCCTCGGGTCGATAGACCCGCACGTTCACATGCCCCTCATGCAACAGATGATGAGCATGCAGACGGCTCATGACACCTTTGTCGCAATACAGAAGATATTGACGAGAGGCGTCCAGATCCTTGAAACGATTGTTGATGGCATAGAACGGCAACGCCTGGACCTCGATGCCAGGTAACTCCAGCGGCTCATCCTCGCTGGCGTCCGGGTGACGAATATCCAGCACAATCTGCCCTGCCAGAGCCTGATCGACTTCCTCGACCTTGAGATCACGGCCCATTTCATCGATCACCTGATCGATGGAAACCTGCCGCGCATTGGCCAGTGCCTGTTCGAGCACGTGCATATCGAAACGCTCTTCCTCGTGCCCGATGCGTCCACGGCGGGCCCTGGTCGTAGGATTGACTGAAATCACTCCGCAGTACTCCGGCATGTGCCGGGCGAACGCGGCAGTACCGATGCTCTCGGCAGTATCGATGATGTCCTGCTTGTGCGTCGCAATCAGCGGGCGCAGCACCAGCATGTCGGTGGCCGCGTCGATCACACCGAGGTTGGGCAAGGTCTGACTGGACACCTGAGAAATCGCCTCGCCGGTCACCAAGGCATCGATATGCAGGCGCTCGGCGATACGCGTGGCGGCGCGCAACATCATGCGCTTGAGGACTACGCCCATCTGGCTATCGTCGACGTTTTTCAGGATCTCGCCAACCACCTCTTCGAACGGCACGCTGATGAACAGTACTCGATGCGAGCTACCGTATTTCTTCCAGAGATAATGGGCGACTTCCATCACACCCAGCTCGTGGGCGCGACCACCGAGATTGAAGAAGCAGAAATGTGTGAGCAGGCCTCGGCGCATCATCTGCCAGGCGGCCACGGTGGAATCGAACCCACCGGACATCAGCACCAGCGTCTGCTCCAGCGCTCCTAGCGGATAGCCGCCAATCCCCTTGTGCTGGGCATGGATCACGAACAGACGCTGGTCGCGAATCTCGATCCGCACCTCGACGTCCGGTTGCTTCAGTGAAATGCCTGCTGCCCCGCATTCCTGGCGCAGCCGGCTACCGACATAGCGCTCCACGTCCATGGAGCCGAACGGATGTTTGCCGGCCCGCTTGCAGCGCACGGCGAAGATCCTACCGGGCAACCGCTCGCCGAAGTGCAGCCGGCACTTCTCCAGGATATCGTCGAAATCCCCCAGCGGGTATTCATGCACTTCGAGAAAGTGTGCGATCCCAGGCGTGCAGGCCAATCGCTCGATCATCTCGTGCAATACCTTGGGATCATCGACTGAAGTGTCCAGCTCCAGATTGTCCCATTCACCTTCGGTACGCAGTCCGGGATCAAGGTCATGCAGCACATTGCGAATGTTTCTGGCCAATTGACGGATAAAGCGCTTGCGCACCGGCCGACTCTTGATGGTGATTTCCGGAAAAACCTTGACGATCAGTTTCATGGGCGCGATTTCATGGGTACAACGAGCCGGCAAGCAGCTGCAATGATCATGGGCAAAGTGGCGGATTATAACGAAAATCGACATCCATTGATCGGTTTAACATTTGAATACAGCTTGTTTACCGGCACTTGCGCATAAACCAGCAAAAGCCTCGAACAAGTGCATATAATTGACGCTTTATGCCCAAAAGCTGCTCATCCGATTACTGTAACCCAGCACTATAGTGGGCTGCTGGCACAAGATTTGCTCTCTTGTGAGGCGGTTTGCCAGGGCTGATTATTGTCGATCCGGTTTGATTCATCTTTCGGATGCACTGCCAGCAACCTCTATAATATTGGAGAACACGATGTCGAAGTCGCTTCAATTGATCCAGGAACATGACGTGAAATGGATCGATCTTCGCTTTACCGATACCAAAGGCAAACAGCAGCACGTAACCATTCCAGCCCGTGAAGCTCAGGATGAAGACTTCTTCAACGACGGCAAGATGTTCGATGGTTCTTCCATCGCCGGCTGGAAAGGCATCGAAGCCTCCGACATGATCCTGAAACCGGACGACAGCACTGCAGTGCTGGACCCGTTCACTGAAGAACCGACCCTGATCCTGGTCTGTGACATCATCGAACCGGCCACCATGCAGCCTTACGAGCGTGATCCTCGCAGCATCGCCCGCGCTGCCGAGCAATACCTGAAGTCCACCGGCATCGGTGACACTGCATTCTTCGGACCGGAACCCGAGTTCTTCATCTTCGACGAAGTGAAATTCAAGTCCGACATCTCCGGTTCGATGTTCAAGATCTACTCCGAGCAGGCTTCCTGGAACACCGACGCCGACTTCGAAAGCGGCAACAAGGGCCACCGTCCCGGCGTGAAGGGTGGCTACTTCCCCGTTCCGCCGGTCGACCACGACCACGAAATCCGTACCGCCATGTGCAACGCACTGGAAGAGTTCGGCCTGAAAGTCGAAGTTCACCACCACGAAGTGGCGACCGCCGGCCAGAACGAAATCGGGGTGAGCTTCAACACGCTGGTTGCCAAGGCCGACGAAGTCCAGACCCTGAAGTACTGCGTGCACAACGTGGCCGATGCCTACGGCAAGACCGCGACCTTCATGCCCAAGCCGCTGTATGGCGACAACGGCTCGGGCATGCACGTGCACATGTCCATCTCCAAGGATGGCAAGAACACCTTCGCTGGCGAAGGCTATGCCGGCCTGTCCGAAGAGGCGCTGTTCTTCATCGGCGGTATCATCAAGCACGGCAAGGCACTGAACGCCCTGACCAACCCGTCCACCAACTCCTACAAGCGCCTGGTTCCGGGCTTCGAAGCACCGGTCATGCTGGCCTACTCTGCTCGCAACCGCTCGGCCTCGATCCGTATCCCCTACGTCAACAGCCCGAAAGCCCGGCGTATCGAAGCGCGCTTCCCGGACCCAGCGGCCAACCCCTACCTGGCTTTCGCGGCTTTGCTGATGGCCGGCCTGGATGGTATCCAGAACAAGATCCATCCCGGCGAAGCTGCCAGCAAGGATCTGTACCATCTGCCGCCGGAAGAATCCAAGCAGATCCCGCAGGTCTGCGGCAGCCTGAAGGAAGCCCTGGAAGCGCTGGATGCCGATCGCGAGTTCCTGACCAAAGGCGGCGTATTCACTAACGAGTTTCTCGACGCCTATGTCGAGCTGAAAGCCGCAGAAGAGATCAAAGTACGCACCTTTGTACATCCGCTGGAGTACGATCTGTACTACAGCGTCTGATCAGGCTCTTACACAAACCCGCGCCGAACTGCATGCTCGGCGCGGGTTTTTCTTTACCTGGCGAAAAGTCCTGCAAAAATCCGCTTCGGTAAAAACGTTTTCGGACATCGTTATCAACACAGGGCAAGGAAGCTTGCCGGCAGCCGCAACAGGTGCAACTCTTTCGCCACCGCCCCTTCGGAGACATCCTATGCGCTGCGCACCATTCGGCCTGATGCTGATGCTCTGTATTGATACCTCGGCAATGGCAGAGATCTATCGCTATACCGACAAGGATGGCCATACCGTCTTTACCAACCAGCCGCCCGAGGGCATCAAGGCCGAAACCGTCGAATTGCCGCCAGCCAATACGCTAGATGCATCCCCGCCATCATCACCATCATCACCATCATCACCATCATCACCATCACCCACATTGCCGAATGCCCACAGCACGGCCCAAGCCTATTCGAGCATCCAATTAAGCGGAATTCCCGACGCACAAGCCCTGCGCTCCAACAATGGAAACTTCAGTGTCAGTGCCCGTCTGACGCCAGCCTTGCAGCCTGGCCACAGCCTACGGCTCCTGCTGGACGGACAACCGGTCGGAGCGGCCGGCTCGGATACTGTTTTCCACCTGTCCGGCATCGAGCGCGGCGAACATTCCTTGCAGCTTGAAGTGCTGAGCGGCAATCGGGTGATCCAGAGCGGCCCGGTGAATACCTTCACCCTGCAACGGGTGAATACATCCAGCCCGGCAATGAGGCCGCGCCCTGCACCATAATGGCATACCTGCATTATCTGTCCGGGCTACTGCTTTATGCGCTGATTTCGCCAGCGTATGCCGAGGTGTTCCGTTATAAGGACGCGAACGGCAATCCTCTTTTCACCGACCAGCCTCGTGATGAAACAGCCAGACCAGTCGAAATCCGACAGTCTCTCAATTCCCTGCCGACGATCACGTCAGTGGCACGACCCACTGAGCCACCGCCCAAACGGCAGCCACTCTATGCCTGGCTGCGGATTACCCACCCGCTACAGAACGAAACGCTGCGCGACAACACTGGCAATGTCGAAGTATTCCTGGAAAGTGAGCCGGCCTTGCAGCCAGGGCATACCTACGTACTCTGGCTCGATGGCAAACCAGGCGATGCCCAGCAAACTCCGCCATTCTTGTTGCACAATCTGGATCGCGGCAGCCATCGGCTCACCGCAGAAATAGTCGACAGCCAGGGCAATTCCCTGACTCGCAGCCTCACCGTGACGATCCATATCAAGCGCATGTCACTGTCCCAGCGCAAACTCGCCAGGCCCTGCCGGTCTCCCGAATACGGCATCCGCCCCGAATGCCCGATGCAGGACAAGCCGGAAGAAGAATAATCTTTCGTGCCTGATCCTTGGGCAGTAAAATGCACTGAATAAGTGCATCATGATCGTTTTCTTCTGCTGCACAGCCAACTTCAGAACATTCCCTTTTTCGAGCATCGAGCAAAACCATTCTGCGGCGTCGCGCCGCACAAATGGTTTGCTTCTTGCATTTTCGGATCCTATTCATCGTATGCAGACCAGTCTCATGATCGACGAAGCCCTGCAGCGCGCGCTGCTCGAGAATCTGACTACGGCAACCCTGCTGCTTGACTCGGAACTACGGCTGGAATACATGAATCCAGCGGCGGAAATGCTGCTGGCCGTCAGCGGCCAGCGCAGCCTCGGGCATTTCATCAGTGAACTGTTCACCGAATCCCCGGAAGCGCTCTGCTCGTTACGGCAAGCCGTGGAAAAAGCGCATCCTTTCACCAAGCGCGAAGCCATCCTGACTTCGGTAAACGGTCATGGCCTGATCGTGGACTACATCGTTTCGCCCATTCTGATTCGGCACAAGACACTGATTCTGCTGGAAATATTACAACGCGACCGACTCTTGCGCATGAGCAAGGAAGAAGCGCAGCTCTCCAAGCAGGAAACCACCAGAATGCTGGTGCGCGGACTGGCTCATGAAATCAAGAACCCGCTGGGTGGCATCCGTGGCGCGGCGCAATTGCTGGCCCGCGAGCTGCCCGAAGAACACCTCAAGGACTACACCGAGGTGATCATTGAGGAAGCCGACCGCCTGCGCAATCTGGTCGATCGTATGCTTGGCTCGAACAAACTGCCGTCGCTGGCGCTGACCAATATTCACGAAGTACTGGAGCGCGTTGCCAGCCTGATCGAGGCGGAAAGCCAGGGCAGCGTCATTCTGGTGCGCGACTACGACCCAAGCATCCCGGAAGTTCTGATGGATCGCGAGCAGATGATCCAGGCAGTCCTCAACATTGTCAGCAATGCCGTGCAAGCCCTTGCTGCCCATAATGGAACAAGAGGCGGACGTATCACGCTACGCACTCGCACCTTGCGCCAGTTCATTATCGGACACACCCGCCATCGGCTGGTCATCCATATCAGCATCATCGACAACGGCCCCGGGATTCCGGCCGATCTGCAGCACACCCTGTTCTATCCTATGGTCAGCGGGCGTCCGGATGGTACCGGCCTCGGTCTGGCCATCACGCAGAACATCATCAGCCAACATCAGGGCATGATCGAATGCGAAAGCCATCCGGGCCACACAGCCTTTTCGGTCTATTTACCCCTGGAACAAGGAGCGACGTCCCCATGAGCCGTAGCGAAACCGTCTGGATCGTAGACGACGACCGTTCCATACGCTGGGTGCTGGAAAAAGCCCTGCAGCAGGAAGGAATGAACACCCAGAGCTTCGAGAATGCCGACGGAGTGCTCAGCCGCCTCAATCGCCAGCAACCGGACGTGATCATCTCGGACATCCGCATGCCCGGCGCCAGCGGGCTGGAAATGCTGGCACAGATCCGCGAACAGCACCCGCGCCTGCCGGTAATCATCATGACCGCGCATTCCGACCTCGACAGCGCAGTGGCTTCTTACCAGGGTGGTGCTTTCGAATACCTACCCAAGCCGTTCGATGTGGACGAAGCCGTCTCGCTGGTCAAACGCGCCAACCAGCACGCCCAGGAGCAGCAAGGCGTAAAGATCATCGAGGAAAAGCCGCGTACGCCGGAAATCATTGGCGAAGCCCCGGCGATGCAGGAAGTCTTCCGCGCCATCGGCCGCCTCTCGCATTCGAATATCACCGTGCTGATCAACGGTGAATCGGGCACCGGCAAGGAACTGGTCGCTCATGCCCTGCACCGCCACAGCCCGCGCAAGACCTCGCCTTTCATAGCCCTGAACATGGCGGCGATCCCCAAGGACCTAATGGAGTCCGAGCTGTTCGGCCACGAGAAAGGCGCCTTTACCGGTGCCGCGGCGCAACGCCGGGGCCGTTTCGAGCAGGCCGACGGCGGCACCCTGTTTCTCGACGAAATTGGCGACATGCCGGCCGAGACCCAGACCCGCCTGCTACGAGTCCTGGCAGACGGCGAATTCTACCGCGTCGGCGGCCATACGCCGGTCAAGGTCGACGTGCGCATCATTGCCGCGACGCATCAGGATCTGGAAGGACTGGTCCAGGCCGGCAAGTTTCGCGAAGACCTGTTTCATCGGCTGAACGTCATCCGTATCCATATCCCGCGCCTGTCTGATCGCCGCGAGGACATTCCCACCCTGGCACGCCACTTCCTGGCCAGGGCAGCCCAGGAACTCTCGGTAGACCCCAAGTTCCTCAAGCCGGAGACCGAAGACTATCTGAGTCGCTTGCCCTGGCCGGGCAACGTGCGCCAGTTGGAAAACACCTGCCGCTGGATTACTGTCATGGCCTCGGGTCGCGAAGTGCTGGTGGAGGATCTGCCGCCCGAACTGCTGAACCAGACCGGCGTCGCGCAACCGGCCGTCACCTGGGAGCAGGGTTTGCGCAACTGGGCCGATCAGGCGCTGGCGCGCGGCCAGAGCAATCTGCTGGACGAGGCGGTCCCGGCATTCGAGCGAATCATGATCGAGACGGCTCTCAAGCACACCGCCGGTCGCCGTCGCGACGCAGCCCTGCTGCTCGGTTGGGGACGCAACACCCTGACTCGCAAGATCAAGGAGCTGGATATGCGCATCGACGGCGGAGACGACGACGAGAGTGAGGAAGGCTGAAGCCGAACTGGCTGCGGCGATTCAGGGCATGGCGAGCCGGATATCCACTCGCCAGCGTTCCCCGTCTGCCACTGCGCGCCAAGCGGCCGACAGTGGACGAGCCGCAACAAACCCCAACAGCAGATAGCGGTCCACCGGTCGCAACCGCCAATTGATCAGCGCCTGGCCAAGACGTAGCTGGCCTTGTTCCGATTGGCCCCGTGCGGCGATTCGCAAGGCATAGGTCCCGTCGCGGGATTCAGCGAAAATCTCCGGCGCACGATCAAACCATAAAGTCAGCCCCGCCGTTTGCGGCTCGATGGTCAGCAGACGCACCTCGCCAGGCGCGGTCAAGCGCCCAAGCATCAGCCCTGACAGCAAACCGAGCAGTATCAGCGAGCCGAGAAAGCGCGGCCACAGGCGCTGTCGGGCCGTTGGCGCAGTAGAATGGGCGTCGTCTTTCGCCTCGGTGTCCCGCATGTTTCACGTGATCCTCTTTGAGCCTGAAATTCCGCCCAATACCGGCAACATCATTCGACTCTGCGCCAATACCGGTTGCATGCTGCATCTGATCGAACCGCTAGGGTTCGAGCTGGACGACAAACGCTTGCGCCGCGCCGGGCTCGATTATCATGAATACGCCACGCTGCAACGGCATCCCGACCTGGCCAGTTGTCTGGCCAAACTGCGTATCGCCATACCGGAGCAAACCTCGATGGTAGACGCCAGCCTGCAGCAGCAGCGGCCGCAGCACGATCAACCACGCCTCTATGCCTTTACGACCAAAGGCTCGCAGCCCTTTCACGAAGTCGAGTACCGCCATGGCGATGCCTTGCTGTTCGGCCCTGAAAGCCGGGGATTACCCGCAACGATTCGCGATGCGCTACCAGAAGGGCAACGCGTGCGGCTTCCCATGCGAGTCGATAGCCGCAGCCTGAATCTATCCAATACGGTGGCCGTGGCCGTCTACGAAGGCTGGCGACAACTGGGCTTCAGGCTGGAATGAACCGAAGCAGGAACGGCGATCAGTGCTCGCAGGGTGCCACTTCGCCGATATCCTCGTTCCATAGCTCGGGCCGTTTGGCAATGAAATCGCGCATCATCTCGATGCAAGTGGAATCCTGCAGTACTTCGACCTCGACGCCACGGGAGCGCAACAGATCCTCTTCTCCCATGAAGGTCTGGTTTTCACCGACAATCACTTTCGGAATGCCGTACAGGAGAATCGCTCCAGTACACATGGAGCAAGGCGAGAGCGTGGTATAGAGAACGGATTCGCGATAGACAGCGGCAGGCTGACGACCAGCCTTCTCCAAGGCATCCATTTCACCGTGCAGGATGGCGCTGCCCTGCTGAATCCGGCGGTTATGACCGCGGCCGATGACACGTCCCTTGTGTACGATTACCGAGCCGATGGGGATACCACCTTCCTGCAGGCCCAGTTGCGCTTCCTCGATGGCTGCTTGCATATGGGCATCCATATTCATCCTCCGCTATTCGATTTGGCGGGTTATGCCACAGAGATCGCGCAACTGTATAGGCACCCTTGCGACGAGAGCGCCGGATCATTCCTTACTGAATACTATCGCTGCCGACATTCTGCTGGCGGCTCAACTCCTGGGCATAGAGGGCATCGAAGTTGACCGGAGCCAGCATCAATGCCGGGAACGTGCCGCGAATCACCAGGCTATCCAGCGTTTCCCGCGCATAGGGGAACAGGATGTTCGGACAGAAAGCACCCAGGGTATGGCTCATGCTCGGAGCGTCCAACCCCTTGATCAGGAAGATACCAGCCTGCTGGACTTCGGCAATGAAAGCCACGTCTTCGCCATTTTTGACCGTAACCGACAAGGTCAGCACCACTTCGTAGAAGTCGCCTTCCAGGTTGTTCTGCCGAGTGTTGATATCCAGAGAGATGCCAGGCGTCCAGTCCTGACGGAAGATTTCCGGGCTCTTCGGTGCTTCAAAGGAAAGATCGCGCACGTAAACGCGCTGCAAGGCGAACTGCGGTCCTTGTGCGCTCTGATCTGCCATGGCGTCGTTGGAGGATTGCTCAATCATGATATCCAGACCTTGTGGGTAAATGGCTTCGATAAGTGAATACGGGTAAAGAGCAAGGCTCAGGCTTGTAGAAGCTCATCCAGCCTGCCGGCCCGCTCCAGGGCAAAGAGATCGTCGCAGCCGCCGATATGATGCTCGCCGATCCAGATTTGTGGGACCGAGGTTCTGCCGGCCTTGTGGGACATTTCCGCCCGTACGGCAGGCTTGCCGTCGACATCGATTTCCTCGAAGGCGACGCCTTTTTTCTCCAGCAGTCCTTTGGCCCTGATGCAGTAGGGACACCAGGCGCTCGTATAGATGACTATTTTTTGCGTCATATCACTTCACCACGGGCAGATTCTCGCCACGCCAGTTGCCCATTCCCCCAGACAGCCTGGCAGTCGTGAAACCGGCTTTTTGCAATTCCAGACAAGCCGCTCCGGCATGCTGACCCATGGCATCGACCACGATCAAAGTCTTGCCCCGATGCTTTTCCAGCTCTGCTATCCGGCTGGCCAGCTTGTCGTGAGGAATGTTCAAGGCGTCGACAATATGCCCGGCGGAGAACTCCTTTTTGTCACGAACGTCCAACACAATGCCTTCGCCACTGTTGACCGCCGTGGTCAGCTCACGGTTACTGAGGCTTTTGCCGCCCTTGCGCAATTCGTGCATGAGCAGCAAAGCCAGCAGAACGATGAAAAGAAGGACCAGCACATAGTGATGAGACGCGAATTCGATCAGCTTGGAGAGCATCGAGGTGTGTATCCGGGCGAGAAAATGGCCGCAGTATACACACCCCCCTCAACCGGCTGAACCCTGACGACCCGACGAATCGTGACTTGGATCCGGCCAGCACGTTAGACTGGCTGGCGCCTACTCGAAAAATTCCAAGATTGATTACCTTGCGTAATTAAAGGAGCCGGAAATCATGCACGCCGCGCCTAAACCTCTGGTACTGATCATCCTCGACGGCTTCGGCCACAGTGAAAGCCCCAAATACAATGCCGTATATGCGGCCAAGACCCCCGTGCTCGACCGCCTCAACGCCAGCTACCCGCATGGCCTGATTTCCGGCAGCGGCATGGACGTCGGCCTGCCTGACGGACAAATGGGCAACTCCGAAGTCGGCCATATGAACCTCGGTGCCGGCCGTGTCGTCTATCAGGATTTCACCCGCGTGACCAAGGCTATCCGCGATGGCGAGTTCTTCGACAACCCGATCATCGGTGCCGCCGTGGACAAGGCTGTAGCCGCTGGCAAGGCGGTGCATATCCTGGGCCTGCTCTCCGATGGCGGCGTGCACAGCCACCAGGACCATATCGCGGCCATGGCTGAAATGGCCGTCCGGCGCGGTGCCGAGAAAATCTACCTGCACGCCTTTCTCGATGGCCGCGATACGCCGCCCAAAAGCGCGCAACCGTTCCTGGAGCAAATGGACGCTGTTTTTGCCAAGCTAGGCAAAGGCCGCATCGCCAGCGTGATCGGCCGCTACTTCGCCCTTGATCGCGATAACCGCTGGGATCGTGTCCAGGCGGCATTCGACCTGATCACCGACGGTAAAGCCGAACGCCATGTCGACTCGGCAGTCGCCGGGCTGAACGCGGCCTACGAACACGACGAAAACGACGAATTCGTCAAGGCCACGGCTATCGGCGAACCCGCGAAAGTCGAAGACGGCGATGCGGTGATCTTCATGAACTTCCGCGCCGACCGCGCCCGCGAACTGACTCGCGCCTTCGTCGAAACAGATTTCGACGGATTCAAGCGCAACCGCCAGCCACAGACCCATTTCGTCATGCTGACCCAGTATTCGGCAAGCATTCCGACACCCAGCGCCTTTCCCCCATCGGAGTTGCACAACGTGCTGGGCGAATATCTGGCAAACAATGGCAAGACCCAGTTGCGTATCGCCGAAACGGAAAAATATGCCCATGTCACCTTCTTCTTTTCCGGTGGCCGCGAAGAACCATTCAAGGGCGAAGAGCGCATCCTGATTCCCTCGCCCAAGGTCGCGACCTATGACCTGCAACCCCAGATGAGCGCCCCGGAAGTCACCGACAAGATCGTCGAAGCCATCGAACAGCAGCGCTTCGATGTCATCATCGCCAACTATGCCAACGGCGACATGGTCGGGCATACCGGGATATTCGATGCAGCCGTAAAGGCGGTGGAATGCCTGGATGAATGCCTGGGCCGCATTACGACTGCGCTGGACAAAGTCGGTGGCGAGGCGCTGATCACGGCTGACCACGGCAACGTGGAACAGATGGAAGATGACTCCACCGGCCAGGCACATACCGCCCATACCACCGAACCGGTGCCATTCATCTACATTGGCAAACGCAAGCTGAAAATGCGCGAAGGTGGCGTACTGGCCGACGTGGCACCGACGATGCTCACCCTGCTCGGAATGAAAAAGCCGGAGGAAATGACCGGAAAATCCATCATCGAGATTGAGCAGTAATTCCGGGAACTGCCTAAAACGCAGAACGCTGATGAAATGAACGGAAAAGCGGCCTTGCAGGAACCTTTCGCTTTTCCGTTCAGCCCCTGATGGCATTTCGCGTGACAGTCGGGCCTTTTGCCACAGCCTGTCGCCAGATTTTTAGGCATACTACGGCGGTCGCGATTTCCGTAGCCTCGCCCTCATGCCACGCATACTCCTTGTCTTCGTTCTTTTTTGCCTGCTTGGTACCGCACAGGCAGACGAGACCTCTGCCACCAGGCAGCAGATAGAAACTGCTCGCCAGGACATCGCCGAACTGCAGAAACTGCTCAAGCAGATCGATCAGGAAAAAAGCGGGGCGCAAAATAAGCTCAAGGCAACCGAAAGCCAGATTGGCCAACTGGAAGAACAGATCGACAAGCTGCAGCAGGAAATCAAGAACAGCCAAACCGAACTGCAACAGCTGGATGAAAAGAAAACCATGCTTGAAGGCGCTCGCCTGGAACAGCAGAAACTGGTGGCGCTACAAGCCAGGCTCACTTACCAGAACGGCCGCGAGGAATACCTGAAGCTCGTACTCAACCAGCAGAGCCCGGAAAAACTCAGCCGTACCCTGACCTACTACGATTATCTGAGCAAAGCCCGCTTCGAGCAGATTGCCGCGCTCGACAAGACACTGCACGAGCTGGCCAGCGTCGGTGAGAAAATCGATACCCAGCAGAAGCAACTGCGTACCCAGCAAGTGGATCTGGACGAGCGCCATATCAAGCTCGTTGAAGTGCGCAAGGAGCGGCGTGACGCCCTGGCCAAGCTGGAGAAGGAAGAATCCACTCGCGAGCAGAAGCTCAAGACCCGACGCGAAGAACAGGCCCAACTGGAAAAGGTCCTCAAGACCATCGAGGAAACCCTGGCTCGCCAGGCCCGTGAGGCCGAGCAAGCCCGCCAACGTGCCCTCGCCGAAGCGCGCCTGCGCGAGCAGCGCGCCCGCGAGGAAGAAGAAGCCAGACGCAAGGCCCTGGCCAACGCTGCACCAAAAGAAGCCGAAAAAGCAGTCGTGTCACCACCTACGACTCGGTCGCCGATCGTCGCACAGCCATCCCAATTGGTGTCTTCCGCCGGAAGCGGATTCGAGGGTGCCTTCCAGCAGGCCAGGGGCAGGCTACCCTGGCCGGTGAACGGTCGTCTGCTTGCCCATTACGGTACGCCACGCGGCACCGATGAGCGCAGCACCTGGGATGGGGTGATGATTGGCGCAGCGGCGGGAACAACGGTACGCGCCGTGCATGGTGGCCGGGTAGTGTTTGCCGACTGGCTGCGCGGCGCCGGATTGCTGGTAATTCTCGACCACGGCAACGGCTATCTCAGCCTGTACGGGCATAATCAAAGCCTGCTGCGCAATGCCGGAGAAATTGTCAAGGCCGGCGAGCCCATCGCAACCGTCGGCAATAGCGGTGGCCAGGAGAGCGCCGCTCTGTATTTTGCCATTCGTCAAAACGGTCGCCCGAGCGATCCGGCGCAATGGTGTCGCGCCCAAGGATAGCGCACCCTCTTCATACTTGGAGTCAGACATGCTGCACCCGCGCCATCTCGCCTGTTTCCCGATTCTTGCCCTGTCCATGCTCCTGGGCGGTAGTGCCTGGGCTCAGCAACCGGCAACCGAAACCACCACAGCCTCCCAGAAGGCGCCGCTGCCCCTGGACGAGTTGCGTACCTTCGTCGAAGTACTGGACCGAATCAAATCCGCCTATGTGGAACCCATCGACGATAAAACCCTGCTGGAAAACGCCATCAAGGGCATGCTCAGCAATCTCGATCCGCACTCGGCCTATCTCGAACCCCAGGCTTTCAGCGACTTGCAGGAAACCACCAGTGGCGAATTCGGCGGACTGGGCATCGAAGTAGGCATCGAAGACAGCTTCATCAAGGTCGTCTCGCCCATCGACGACACGCCGGCGTCGAAAGCCGGTATCGAGGCGGGCGATTTGATCGTCAAGATCGATGGCCACCCCACCAAGGGTATTTCGCTGAACGAAGCGATAGAAAGGATGCGCGGTAAATCCGGCAGCCCCATTACCCTGACCCTGGTTCGCGAGGGCCGCCAGCCATTCGACTTGAAGCTCAAGCGCGCCGTGATCAAGGTCAAGAGCGTCAAATCCCAGCTACTTGAGCCAGGCTACGGCTACTTGCGCGTCACTCAGTTCCAGATGAATACCGGCGAAGAGGTCAGCAAGGCGCTGGCTCGCATGAAGAAAGACAACAAGGGCAAGAAGCTGGAAGGACTGGTGCTGGATCTGCGCAACAATCCAGGTGGCGTGCTGCAATCGGCGGTCGAGGTCGCTGACCATTTCCTGACCAGTGGCCTGATCGTCTATACCAAGGGCCGGATCGCCAACTCCGAACTGAGCTTTTCCGCCGATGCGGCCGACGCCAGCGAGCGGGTTCCGCTGGTCGTCCTCATCAACAGCGGCAGCGCCTCGGCAGCGGAAATCGTCGCCGGAGCGCTGCAGGATCAGAAGCGCGGCGTGATCATGGGTACCGAAAGCTTTGGCAAGGGTTCGGTCCAGACGATCCTGCCGCTGAACAACGACCGCGCGCTGAAACTGACCACAGCGCTCTACTTCACCCCCAAGGGGCGCTCCATCCAGGCCCAGGGCATCGAACCGGATATCGAAGTGTCGCGGGCCAGACTGACCCGCGACACCAGCAACGAAACCGTCCGGGAAGCCGATCTGCTCGGTCACCTGGGCAACGGCAACGGCGGCACGGAGCGGCCCAGCAACATCCAGGCGGCAAGCGATTCGACACGTCCGCAGGACGACGACTACCAGCTCGGTCAGGCCCTCAACCTGCTCAAAGGCCTGAGCTTCACTCGCCGCGATTAATGGAAAATCCAGGATGCGCAAGCGCTCGCTTCCTGGACAACACTCGGCGTTCATGCGGACCGGAACAGCTGTTCCGGTCAGTATTTTCCAGCCTATACAGTCCAGCGACGACCTTCGCCCGCTAGCAACTGCCGTGCCTGTTCGGGGCCGTTGGTACCGGCCGGATACAGGCTTGGCTTGCGATAGTAACTCTGCCAACCAGCAAGAATGAGATCGACCCAACGCCAGGCCGCTTCCACTTCGTCGTGGCGCATGAACAATGTCGAATCACCCTCGATCACATCCAGCAGCAGCCTTTCGTAGGCATCCCAGCGGCGTCGTTGCTGGAAGACATTGGCCAGGTTCAGATCCAGCTCGACCGGCTCCAGCACCATCCCCTTGCCGGGTGACTTGGCCATCAGTTGCAAACTGACCCCTTCCTCCGGCTGCAGGCGAATCACCAGGCGATTGACCTGGCTATTGCTGCCGAACAGCATGTGCGGTACCTGCCGAAAGCTGATGACGATCTCCGAGCACTTGCGGGCCATGCGCTTGCCGGTGCACAGGTAGAAAGGCACCCCGGCCCAGCGCCAGCTATCCAGCTCGGCCTGAACGGCGACGAAGGTTTCCGTATCGCTGTCACTATCGACATTGGGTTCGAAACGGTAGGCCGGTACGCCCTGCTCGCCGACCGCTCCGCCGATATACTGGCCACGCACGGTCTTGTCCAATACCTCTTGGCCGACGATCGGCTTGAGCGACTTGAGCACCTTGACCTTCTCGTTATGCACCGAGTCGGCATCAAAGTGCACCGGAGCCTCCATGGCGACCAGGCAGAGCAGTTGCAACAGGTGATTCTGCAGCATATCGCGCATGGCGCCAGCCTTGTCGTAATAGCCACCACGACTTTCCACGCCCAGCGTCTCGGCAACCGTGATCTGCACATGATCGACATGGCCAGCGCGCCAGATAGGCTCGAACAGGGCATTGGCGAAACGCAGGGCCATGAGGTTCTGCACCGTCTCCTTGCCCAGGTAGTGATCGATCCGGTAGATACGCGACTCGGCGAACACCCGGCCGATCTTCAGATTGATGTCCAGGGCCGATTCGAGGGAATGCCCGATGGGTTTTTCCAGCACGATGCGCGTCTGTTGCCCGGCGAGCCCGGTGGCCTCCAGGTTGAGGGCGATCATCTCGAAAAGATTCGGCGCGGTAGCCAGGTAATAGACTCGTACTCGCCCTTCGGCATACCCGAGGTAATGGGCCAGCCGGACAAAATCGTCACGCTGGCTGGCATCCATGGAGAAGTAGTCGAGCCGCTTGGCAAAGCTTTGCCAGATCTCCGGCCGGAAATCGCTGTGGGCGACCTGGGCCTTGCAATGATGCTCGGCCGTTGCCAGATAGGCTTCACGATCGAGCTCCCGGCGAGCCAGGGCGATGATCCGCACATCGGGATGCAAGCGCTCCTCTCGGTGCAAGTGATACAGCGCCGGGATGAGTTTGTGCAGGGTCAGATCGCCCGTACCGCCAAACACGAGCATGTCGCAGGAAACGGACACTGGAGTCCTCCTCGAAGTTGACTGGGCGCAACTGCGCTTCATGTAGTATAACTACAAACGCTTACGATCCATTGGACAGCCGTTTCGTCAAGCCGTCCCCGCCCATAGCGAGCCCCGACCGTGAATCTGCTGCAACATATCGCCCAATCGAGAAACATACTGCGCAAATCCGAACTTAAAGTGGCCGACTATGTCTTGCTGGACCCGGCCTCGGTGATGCACAGTTCGATGGCCGAGCTGGCCCATGTGGTCGGAATCAGCGAGCCGACCATCATACGCTTCTGCCGTGCCATCGGCTGCATCGGCTTCCAGGATCTCAAGCTGAAGCTGGCCCAGAGCCTGGCCGCCGGCGCCAGTTTCGGCCAATTCTCCATCGGTGAAGAGGATTCGGTGCTGGATATCAGCCAGAAGATTTTCGACACCACCTTGCACACCCTGATAGAAGTGCGGGAAAAACTTGATCCCACGGCGTTGCAGAAGGCCATCGATACCATTGCCCGAGCCGAGCGCGTGGAATTCTACGGTTTTGGCGCTTCCGGCGTAGTGGCGGCCGATGCGCAGCACAAGTTCTTCCGCCTGCTGCTCAATGCCGCTGCCTATTCCGACCCGCACATGCAGGCAATGTCGGCCGTCACGCTGAAACCTCAGGACGTGGCGATCTGCATTTCCCAATCCGGCCGCTCCAAGGACTTGCTGATCACCGCCAATGTGGTCCGCGAGTCTGGTGCCACCCTGATCGCGCTCTGCCCAAGCCAGACCCCCCTGGCCGATCTGGCGCAGGTCAACCTGGCCATCGACGTACACGAAGATACCGAGATCTATACGCCACTGACTTCGCGCATCGCCCACCTGGTCGTGATCGACGTACTGGCCATGGGTGTGGCCATGGCGCGCGGACCAGACCTGGTCAATCACCTCAAAAGCGTCAAGCGCAGCCTGCGCAGCCTGCGCCTGTCACCCAAAACCCTGAAGAACACCACGCCGGACAACAACCGCAGCTGACCCCCTTCAAGCCAACAGGAATCACCGGCCTGTCACGGCGCTGTCGTCAGATCTTAATCTCCAGGTTCGATGCTGGCACCTGCCAACTCGTTCTCGTTCCGGGAGATCCGCATGTCCCTATATGTTGAAGCACCCCGCATCCTCGACGCCAAGGCCCGCCGCAAACTGCAGGATGAGCGACGCATGCGTTTCCGTCGAGCCATCGAGCACTACGAAGAGTCGCTCCGCCTGCAGGAACAACTGGTGGACTACCCTGAACTGGGCGAAATCAATGGCCTACTGGCTGGACGGGCGGCGCTTTTGCGAAGCGTGCAGCCAATGCGTTGATCGACCCACGCTGCTCGCGGATAAAATCAAAAAACGCTTGGGCTACCGGACTCAGGCGTTTACCACGCGCATGCACCACACACCAGCTGCGCATCAAGGGCAGCTCGGCCACCGGCAACTCCACCAGCGCTCCGCTTTCCAGTTCGCGATAGACCGCATGGCGCGGCATCAGCGCCAGGCCGAGCCCGGCAATGACCGCCTCGCACTGTGCTTCTGCCGAGCCGATTTCCAATATCCGGGAAAAATGCGCACGCTTCTGGTGGCAGAACTCCTCGCAAGCCTTGCGCGTACCGGAACCGGACTCGCGAACCAATAGCGGCCACGCGCAAAGATCCTCCAGGGCAAGCAACCCCTTATCGAACAAGGGGTGTTCCGGCGGCGCGACCGCAACGATCGGATTATTCAGAAATGGCAAAAATTCCAGCGCCATATCCGCCGGCAGCATGGACATGATCAACAGATCGTCACGACTGGCGCCAAGGCGCTTGAGTGCCAGGCCATGGTTGACCACTACCAATTGCAGACTGACGTCGGGATACCTCTGGCGAAAAGCCGCGAACAGGTGTGGCGTGAAATATTTGGCACTTGACTCGATTGCCAGATTCAGTTGCCCCTGCAGTGACCCTTGTAAATCGGAAAGCTGCATATCCAAGCTCTCCAGCCGGCCAAAAATATCCCGGCTGGCACGCATCAGCGCCTCGGCGGCCTCGGTCAGGTAAAGCGTCTTGCCAATATATTCGAACAGCGGCTGACCGACCAGCGCCTCAAGCTGGCGGATCTGCAGGCTGACCGCCGGCTGGGTCAACGCCATCTCTTCCGCGGCCCGACTATAGGAACGGCTATCGCATACCGCACGAAATACCTGCATCTGGCGTAATGTCATTCGCATCAATGATTTACGCAAGTAATTCTCCCTGTGTATTTCTGACCAAAAAGACAGCTATAAGGTTTTGCAAATATATTACCCAACAATTATTAATTAGAGATAATTTCCACCTCCAGCGTAGGGTGAGCGCCTGACTGCCGGACACCCGGCGGTCATATCCAGGCCGGTATCTGCCGGTCATCTGTTCACTTGAGCGAGGGCTGAGACTCGTGATCAAGAAAATCCTGATCGCCAACCGCGGTGAGATTGCCGTACGGATCGTGCGTGCTTGCGCGGAAATGAATATCCGTTCGGTAGCGGTCTATTCCGAAGCCGACCGCCATGCCTTGCACGTCAAACGTGCCGACGAAGCACATTTCATCGGCGAAGACCCGCTGGCCGGCTATCTGAACCCGCGCAAGCTGGTCAACCTGGCAGTGGAAACCGGCTGCGACGCCCTGCATCCCGGCTATGGGTTTCTTTCGGAAAACGCCGAACTGGCGGAGATCTGCGCCGAGCGTGGAGTCAAGTTCATCGGTCCTTCGGCCGAAGTCATTCGCCGCATGGGCGACAAGACCGAGGCAAGGCGCAGCATGATCGCGGCTGACGTGCCGTGTACGCCCGGCACCGAAGGCAACGTCGCCGATCTGGCCGAAGCGCTGCGCGAAGCCGAACGCATCGGCTACCCGGTGATGCTCAAGGCCACTTCCGGCGGTGGCGGGCGCGGTATTCGCCGCTGCGATTCGCAGGAAGAACTGCAACAAGCCTATCCGCGGGTGATTTCCGAAGCGACCAAGGCCTTCGGCAATGCGCAGGTCTTCCTCGAAAAGTGCATCGTCAATCCGAAGCACATCGAAGCTCAGATACTGGCCGACAGCTTCGGTAACACAGTGCATCTGTTCGAGCGCGATTGCTCGATCCAGCGGCGCAACCAGAAGCTCATCGAGATTGCGCCCAGTCCGCAACTCACCCCGGAACAACGCGCCTACATCGGCGATCTGGCGGTGCGTGCGGCGCAGGCAGTGGGCTACGAGAATGCCGGCACCGTGGAGTTTTTGCTCACTGACGAGCATGTGTACTTCATGGAAATGAATACGCGAGTGCAGGTAGAGCACACCATCACCGAGGAAATCACCGGCATCGACATCGTTCGCGAGCAGATTCGCATCGCTTCCGGCCTGCCGCTGTCAGTCAAGCAGGAAGACATCCAATACCGTGGTTTCGCCCTGCAATTTCGCATCAATGCAGAAGACCCGCGCAATAATTTCCTGCCCAGCTTCGGCAAGATCACTCGCTACTACGCTCCCGGCGGCCCTGGCGTGCGCACTGACACAGCGATCTATACCGGCTACACCATTCCGCCATTCTACGACTCCATGTGCCTGAAGCTGATCGTCTGGGCATTGACCTGGGAAGAGGCGCTGGCGCGCGGCCTGCGAGCACTGGATGACATGCACGTACAAGGCGTGAAGACCACGGCGACCTATTACCAGCAAATCCTCGCCAACCCGGAGTTTCGCAGCGGCCAGTTCAACACCAGTTTCGTCGACAGTCATCCGCAACTGCTGGACTACTCGATCAAGCGCAAGCCGGGCGAGCTGGCCCTGGCGATATCCACGGCGATTGCAGCCCATGCAGGTTTATAAGAAAGCTGGAAAGTGAAGCGCTTTTGCCTGCGGCATCCAGCGCAACAAGGATTCTGAGAAATGAGCAAAAAAATCCAAGTCACCGATACCATCCTGCGCGACGCGCATCAGTCGCTGCTAGCCACCCGCATGCGCACCGAGGACATGCTACCGATCTGCGCCAAACTCGACAGAGTCGGCTATTGGTCGCTGGAAGTCTGGGGCGGTGCCACTTTCGATGCCTGCGTGCGCTTTCTCAAGGAAGATCCGTGGGAGCGCCTGCGGGCACTGCGCAAGGCCCTGCCCAATACACGCCTGCAAATGCTGGTGCGCGGCCAGAACCTGCTCGGTTATCGCCACTACAGCGATGATGTGGTCGAAGCATTCATCGCCAGATCCGCCGAAAACGGCATCGATGTATTCCGTATCTTCGATGCGATGAATGATGTGCGTAACCTGGAAACCGCCATCAGGGCCGTCAAGAAAAGCGGCAAGCACGCCCAGGGCACCCTCTGCTATACCACCAGCCCTGTACACACTATCGGAGCCTTTGTCGAACAAGCCAAGACAATGGCCGCCATGGGGATCGACTCGCTGGCGATCAAGGATATGGCCGGTCTGCTTACCCCCTACGCTACCGGTGAGCTGGTCAAGGCCTTGAAAGACGCGCTACCGCTGGAGGTGGCGATTCACGCCCACGACACTGCCGGCGTCGCCACCATGTGCCAGCTCAAAGCCATCGAAAACGGTGCCGACCGCATCGATACGGCGATTTCCTCCATGGCCTGGGGCACCAGCCATCCGGGTACCGAATCCATGGTCGCCGCGCTACGCGATACCCCGTTCGATACCGGCCTGGACCTGGCCCTGCTGCAGGAAATCGGCCTGTACTTCCATGCCGTGCGCAAGAAGTATCACCAGTTCGAAAGCGAATTCACGGGCGTCGATACTCGCGTGCAAGTCAACCAAGTACCGGGCGGCATGATCTCCAACCTGGCCAACCAGTTGAAAGAACAGGGCGCACTGGAGCGGATGAGCGATGTGCTGGCGGAAATCCCGCGGGTACGTGAAGACCTGGGCTTCCCGCCGCTGGTCACGCCAACGTCGCAGATCGTCGGCACCCAGGCGTTCTTCAATGTGCTGGCGGGCGAGCGCTACAAGACCATCACCAATGAAGTGAAATTCTACCTGCAGGGCCGCTACGGCAAGGCCCCCGGCAAGGTCGATGAAAAACTGCGGCGCCAGGCCATCGGCGGCGAGGAGTTGATCGAAGTGCGCCCGGCCGATCTGCTCAAACCCGAACTGGACAAGCTCCGTGGCGAAATCAGCGCACTGGCCAGATCCGAGGAAGATGTACTGACCTACGCCATGTTCCCGGATATCGGCCGCAAGTTTCTGGAAGAACGGGAAGCCGGCACGCTACAGCCAGAAGCGCTACTGCCGATTCCCGATGCCAACAGCCCCTCTGCTGGTGGTGCCGGTGTGCCGACCGAGTTCGTCATCGACGTACACGGCGAAAGCTACCGGGTCGATATCACCGGAGTCGGCATCAAGGGCGAGGGCAAGCGCCACTTCTACCTATCCATCGACGGCATGCCGGAAGAAGTGGTGTTCGAACCCTTGAACAACTACATCGCGGGCAGCGACGGCAAACGTCGCCAGTCCAGCGCTCCGGGCGACGTCAGCACCAACATGCCAGGCAATATCGTCGAGGTGCTGGTCAAGCCAGGCGACACGGTCAAGGCCGGCCAGGCACTGTTGATCACCGAAGCGATGAAGATGGAAACCGAAATACAGGCGCCATTGACCGGAACGATCAAAGCCATCCATGTCGCCAAAGGCGATCGGATCAATCCAGGTGAAGTGCTGATCGAAATCGAGGCTTGAAAAAATAACGGACGCCGCCATGTGGAGCAACATGGTGGTGTCTTGCATCTGTACAAAGCGAATGGGTAAACAGCGATACCTCTACACGTTTCATTTCAGTATGAAATGTCGAGCTCAAGAGCGCTGCCAGCGTTCGAACCGACCCACTACCTACCCGGAATATCCGGCGAATGGCAGCCGGTAATCGCCGGATCTCGTACCAATCATCCGGTTTTCCGATACATTTCAGATGGCAGACGCCAATTTCGGCTAATACCCAATAGCACCACCTCACAGGATCGTCGGCCGTGCGAACTCTGCCATGCGCCACCAGGCGCAGTTGGCGACATCGCCTGGCCGTTTCCAGCATCAGAGGCAACCCGCTTATGCTCCCTGAAGCCTTGCGCCATTCGCAGGTAGTGTTGATCGATGATGTCATCGTGAACCTGCGCCTGCTCGAATCCAGCCTGAGGGGGTTCGGCCTGCACGCTATCAAGACCTTCAGCGATTCCAGACAAGGGCTCGCTTGGTTGCAGGACAATCCCTGGGATCTGCTGCTGCTCGACCTGGATATGCCCTCACCCAATGGCTTCGAAGTGCTCCAGCACCTGGGCAAGGCCGGCAGGCCGCATTCGCCGGTGATTCTGGTCACCGCCTACACCGAGGCCGGGGATCGCCGGCGTGGGCTCGAACTGGGCGCCAACGATTACATTTGCAAACCATTCGACCTGCCCGAACTGCTGTTGCGCGTACGCAACATGCTGCAGCTCAGCCATGCTACTCGCAGCCTGCAGCATCAGCGCGACGACCTGGAGCAGAAGATACAGATCCGTACCCAGCAACTGAGCGAAAGCCACCAGGCAGTAGTCCGCAGCCTGTGCCGGGCGGCCAGGTTCAAGGATAACGAGACTGGCAATCACATCGTGCGTATCGGCGAATCGGCCGCGCTGCTTGCCAGCGACCTCGATCAAGCGCCGGAGTGGATCGAGAACATCCGCATCGCTGCCTCCATGCACGACATCGGCAAGATCGGCATCCCCGACCACATTCTCGCCAAGCCCAGCCAGCTCAGCCCCACCGAACGCCAGATCATGAACAGCCATCCCCAGATCGGCTACGATATCCTGAACGACTACCAGCACTC
Organism: Azomonas macrocytogenes; assembly: GCF_014191985.1. GTDB lineage: Bacteria > Pseudomonadota > Gammaproteobacteria > Pseudomonadales > Pseudomonadaceae > Azomonas > Azomonas macrocytogenes. Next base: position 41,994 of record NZ_JACHXI010000014.1, on the reverse strand, counting down.
GCCGATGCTGAGGATGGCCGCCGAAATCGCCCTGCATCACCACGAAAAATGGGATGGCAGCGGCTATCCGCAGGGACTCGAAGGGGAGCAAATTCCACTGGCCGCGCGCATCGTCGCGTTATGCGACGTCTATGATGCCCTACGCTCGAAGCGCCGCTACAAGACACCCTGGGTGGCAGAAAAAGTCCAGTCCTTCATTCGCGAACAAGCCGGCCGGCACTTCGACCCGCGACTGGTGGAAATCCTGATCGGCCGCTTCGACGCGCTGGAAGCGCTGCAGCAGCGCTATCTATCCGACGATTGAGACTTCCATCAACCATTCGCAACGGCGACACTTTTCGCTTTGCGATATACTGTTCCGTTCCGAGATCGGCCGAGACAAGCCGATCATGACATTACGAGCCACGCCATTGCGTGGCTCTTCGCTTTTGCGCCACGGCGCAGGTTCTGGAGAAGCACGACGATGAGTGCACTGGTAGGCGTGATCATGGGCTCCAAGTCCGACTGGTCCACCATGAGCCATACCGCCGAGATGCTGGAAAAACTGGGGATTCCCCACGAAGTCACGGTCGTCTCGGCGCATCGCACGCCGGATCTGCTGTTCAGTTACGCCGAACAGGCTGCCGACCGGGGGCTGCGCGTGATCATCGCCGGCGCCGGTGGTGCGGCACACCTGCCCGGCATGTGCGCGGCCAAGACCCACCTGCCGATCCTGGGCGTGCCGGTACAGTCATCCATGCTCTCGGGCGTCGACTCGCTGCTTTCCATCGTGCAGATGCCGGCGGGCGTACCGGTCGCCACGTTGGCCATCGGCAAGGCAGGTGCAGTCAATGCCGCCCTGCTGGCGGCGAGCATCGTCGGCCATGAATTCCCTGAATACCGCGCCACACTGAAGAAATTCCGCGAAGAGCAGACTCGCAGCGTCCTGGACAATCCTGACCCGCGTAAAGCCTGATTGCCGCAAACCGGCCGCCAGGAGCAGCGATGCGGTCGAATCTGGAGATGTAAATACATGAAAATCGGTGTGATCGGTGGCGGCCAACTCGGTCGTATGCTGGCCCTGGCAGGAACGCCGCTGGGCATGAGCTTCGCTTTTCTCGATCCAGCCCCGGATGCCTGCGCCGCCGCGCTGGGCGAGCACATCCGCGCCGACTACGGCGATCAGGATCACCTGCGCCAGCTGGCCGACGAAGTGGATCTGGTCACCTTCGAATTCGAGAGCGTACCGGCTGAAACCGTGGCCTTTCTCTCCCAGTTCGTCCCGGTTTACCCGTCTGCCGAATCACTACGCATCGCCCGCGACCGCTGGTTCGAGAAATCCATGTTCCGCGAACTGGGCATTCCTACGCCCACCTTCGCCAACGTGCTGTCCCAGGACGACCTGGATACCGCCGTCGCCGAGATCGGCCTGCCCGCCGTACTCAAGACCCGTACCCTGGGCTACGACGGCAAAGGCCAGAAAGTCCTGCGCAGCCAGGCCGATGTGCAGGATGCATTTGCCGAACTGGGCAGTGTGCCCTGCATCCTCGAAGGCTTCGTAGCTTTCACTGGCGAAGTATCCCTGGTGGCTGTACGGGCCCGCGACGGCCAGACCCGTTTCTATCCGCTGGTGCACAACACCCACGAAAACGGCATCCTGCGCCTGTCAGTGCCCAGCACCGACCATCCGCTGCAAACCATGGCCGAAGACTATGTCGGTCGCGTGCTGGAAAAACTCCATTACGTCGGTGTCCTGGCGTTCGAGTTCTTCGAAGTGGATGGTGGCCTGAAAGCCAACGAAATCGCGCCGCGCGTCCATAACTCCGGGCACTGGAGCATCGAAGGCGCGCAATGCAGCCAGTTCGAAAACCACCTGCGCGCAGTCACCGGCTTGCCGCTGGGCTCAACGGCCAAGGTCGGCGAAAGCGCCATGCTCAACCTCATTGGCGAAGTTCCTGCACCGAACCGGATCATCGCCATCGACGATTGCCACCTGCACCACTATGGCAAGGCATTCAAGGCCGGCCGCAAGGTCGGCCATGCCACGCTGCGTTGCGCTGATCGACCAGCCCTGGAGCGCGCCATCACGGCTGTCCAGGCGCTGATCGAGCCAAACCGGAGCTGAATCTCCGGCCAAGCGCACCGTTTGACGCAACGGCGCGAACTGCTTTTCTCCCTTCCGGTCCACTGCTACACCCCATAGCAAAACGAGACCGTAGGAGAGTTATCCATGAGCATTATCGGCACCATCATCATCGGCCTGATCGTGGGCCTGGTTGCACGCTTTCTAAAGCCCGGCAGCGACACCATGGGCTGGATCATGACTATCCTGCTCGGTATCGGTGGCTCTCTGCTGGCCACCTACGGCGGCCAGGCACTGGGCATCTACCGTGCCGGCGAACCGGCAGGCTTTATCGGTGCAGTGATTGGCGCGGTCCTTCTATTGCTGATATTCGCCAAGGTCGGCAGCCGCCGAGATTGAACCAGGCAGTTCTCCAGCAGGGCCGTTTCATATGGCCCTGCACATTCATCGCAGAATACGGCGCCATGTCGGAAACGGGCGAACTCGACCGCCGCAATCGAACGTCCTCGTTATCCATGCCTTCGCTTTACGAACCTTTTCCGGCATGATCCGCCACGACTTTATCCAAGACCCTCGTTTTCCATGCGATCACTCTCTGCACTCCTTCTCATCTGCTTTGCCCTGCTCGCCCAGGCGGCCACACCGGAGCTCGACTGGCTCGAACTGATGCCCGCCAGCGACCGCAAGGCTCTTGAGGAAATGCCGGAAATTACCCATGACTCCCCGGAAAATACCGGTTTCAGCGACAAGGGCGGGCTAAGGCAAGGCAGCGGCCTGCCCGACGTCATGTATTCCACGCGAACCGTACCCGAGCTGAACGGCAAGCGGATTCGCCTCGCCGGCTATCCCGTACCGCTGGAAAACGATGCCAAAGGCCGCAGCACGGCCTTCTTTCTCGTCCCCTACCCTGGCGCCTGCATTCACGTTCCACCGCCACCGCCGAACCAGATCGTGCTGGTGCGCTACCCCAAGGGTTTCGCGCTGGAAGATATCTATGCACCTCTACAGGTCGAAGGCCGTCTCGCCATCGAAAAAACCAGCAATGAACTGGCCGACGCCGCCTACGTAATAAATGCCGCCAGTCTGCGCCTGATCACCGAAGACAATCCTTGAACCCCACGCCAGGCCAAATTCGGCCGTTCCTTGGAAAGCGGCCGCTACGCCTTCCAGCGAAAACCGGCTTTCGATGCTGCTGCTCGGTACGGTTGATTGGTTAACTCAAGTTAGGATAAGCAGCGTTTTCGCGACGACGCATAGCAAGGCCATGGTGGGCAGTGGCAACGCTGTATTGAAGAAGCTTGAGTGCGGGCACGGACACCTAGACTCGTCCGAAAAAATAGCGAAACCGAATCGACGCAAGTGGTTTATTCAATTTACGCATAAACCAGCCGTTGCCTTAAAGTAACTTCATTGAAACTTTCCACCTTCTGCGCCCCGAATCAACGGGCATCCATTTTGACAACGGAGTAATCGCCACGATGCTGGACGCCAATCTCAAGACCCAATTGAAAGCCTACCTGGACAAAGTCACCCAGCCGATAGAAATCGTCGCCTCGCTCAACGACAGCGCGAAAGCCCAGGAAATGCTGGGACTGCTGCAAGACATCGCCAGTCTTTCGGACAAGATCACGCTGAAAACCGACGGCGACAACGAGCGCAAGCCCTCCTTTTCCCTAAATCGCCCCGGCGGTGACATCAGCCTGCGCTTCGCCGGCCTGCCCATGGGCCACGAGTTCACCTCCCTGATACTGGCACTACTGCAAGTTGGCGGCCACCCATCCAAGACCAGCGCCGAAACCATCGAACAGATTCGCGCCATCGAAGGTGAATACAACTTCGAAACCTACTTCTCGCTGTCCTGCCAGAACTGCCCCGACGTGGTCCAGGCCTTGAACCTGATGGCCGTGCTGAACCCGAACATCCGCCACGTCGCCATCGACGGCGCCCTGTTCCAGGACGAAGTCGAGAAACGCCAGATCATGGCAGTACCGACCATCTACCTGAACGGCGAGGTATTCGGCCAAGGCCGCATGGGCCTGGAAGAATTCCTTGCCAAGCTCGACACCAATGCCTCCGCCCGCGAAGCGGAAAAACTCAACGCCAAGGAAGCCTTTGACGTCCTGATCGTCGGTGGTGGCCCGGCTGGCGCCTCAGCCGCCATCTACGCCGCGCGCAAAGGCATCCGCACCGGCATTGCAGCCGAACGCTTCGGTGGACAGGTACTGGATACCATGGCCATTGAGAACTTCATCTCCGTACAAGAGACCGAAGGCCCGAAACTGGCCACCGCACTGGAAGAACACATCCGCCAGTACGAAGTGGATATCACCAACCTACAGCGCGCCACCCAGTTGGTGCCGAACACCAAAGGCGGTCTCCATCAAGTACATTTCGCCTCCGGCGCCGTACTCAAATCCAAGACCATCATTCTGGCGACCGGCGCCCGCTACCGCGAGCTGAACGTTCCGGGCGAAACCGAATACCGCACCCGCGGCGTAGCCTACTGCCCGCACTGCGACGGCCCACTGTTCAAGGGCAAGCGCGTGGCCGTGGTCGGTGGAGGCAACTCCGGCGTGGAAGCAGCCATCGACCTGGCTGGCGTAGTCGCCCATGTCACGTTGCTGACCCACAACACCCTGCGCGCCGATGCCGTGCTGCAACGCAAGCTGCACAGCCTGCCGAACGTCGACGTGATCCTTAATGCTCAGATCAGCGAAGTGAAAGGCGACGGCAAGAAAGTCAACGGCCTGTCCTACAAGGATCGCTCATCCAACGAGTTTCACACCATCGACCTCGAAGGCGTCTTCGTGCAAATCGGCCTGCTCCCCAACACCGAGTGGCTGAAAGGCACCGTGGAACTGAGCCCGCGTGGCGAAATCATCATCGACGATCGTGGACAAACATCGCTGCCTGGCATATTCGCAGCCGGCGATGTAACCACCGTACCGTACAAACAGATCGTTATTGCCGTCGGCGAAGGCGCCAAAGCCTCGCTGTCGGCCTTCGATCACCTGATCCGCAGCTCGGCACCGGAATAACCCGGCCCACGCCGAACAGAAACATAGGCAGGCGCGACACCAGCCTGCCCTTTTCACGTTTGAACCATCATCACCAATCAGCCGACGACATGGACGACAGCCCATGACATGCGTATCATGGCGCCCGCGACGCGAGCCACCCATCAGAGATTGCAATGATTGGATAGCGCTCAGGTAATACCGGTGTCGATACGCATCTGTAGCTCAGCTGGATAGAGTACTGCCCTCCGAAGGCAGGGGTCGTGGGTTCGAATCCCGCCAGATGCGCCAGCTACCTGTTTCCAGCTGTCTCCAACAGTCTACGAAACACCCTCAAAAGCCCGCCCCGTGCGGGCTTTGTTGTCTCTGGCTGTCTCTACTTGTCTACCCCTATCCTTGACTACCGTGTACACCAGCTTAAAAATCGAACCCAGGTGTACACACAATGCGCAGTAAAGACATAAAGCGCAGACCAATGGGCAGAAGTCCTGGAACTACCGTTACAAAAACCTGACGGCAAATGGAGCTGGCTTGGCCTTGGTTCCTACCCTGAAATGAGTGGAGCATTGGCACGGCAGAAAGCAGCAGAGCTGAGAACAGAATCATCGGTTGGAGCCAACCCCATCGAAACCAAGCAGGCTCGCAAGCAGGCGCAGCTGCTGGTCGCCAATAGCACGTTCGAGCTACTGGCCAGAGAGTGGATCGAGATACGCCTACCAGGCTGGGAGCTCAGCACAGTCAAACGCACCATAGGTGCATTGGAGCGAGTGATTTCAGCACGAATAGCCGGAGTGGTACGAGCCTGTGGATGAATAAGAAACATCAGGACATCTCCAGGCCAGGCATGTGGAAGTAAGGGGTAGTGGCCAGCCCTTCTTTCATAGCTCTGGCCAGTTGAAGCTCCGGATACAGCGGCGCTTCAACTGGAGAAGGTTTATGAACGCTTCAACCAGACTGCGGTGTTACCCGGCAATTTGCCCGCTTCCTGCAGTGGCTCGCTGGACAGCAGCACTTGACTACCTTCCGGCAGCGCGGTGGCCTGCTCACCCATGTTGATCACAACCCGAAGGTCACCGTTGTCGAAGGCCAGCACGTCCTTGCCAGCGTCAACCCACTGCAGCTTACCGTCGCCAAGCTTGTAGTCATGGCGCAACTCCAGAACCTTGCGGTACAGGTTCAGCGTGGAGTCGGCGGCGTCCTCCTGGCGGTCCACGGCATAACGCGCGTACGAGGCCGGCTGCGGCAGCCAGGTCTTGTCACTCGGGCCGAAGCCGAAGGACGGGGCGTCTACCTTCCAGGGCAACGGTACGCGGCAGCCGTCGCGGCCGATGCCGAGACCCTTGCCTTTGGCACGCAAGAACATGGGGTCCTGACGGTACTTGCCTTCCATGGTGGTGTGTTCAGGCAAGCCCAATTCCTCACCCTGGTAGATGTAGGCCGAGCCGGGCAGACCCAGAGTCAGCATGGCCAGGGCACGAGCCCGGCGCAAACCCAGCACCTCGTCCGGTTGAGGCATGCTGGCGTCGATGCCGTTGCCCGGAAAGGCATGCCTGCCCAGCTCCTTCAGGCCGAGGCGCGAAGGCGCGCGCACGATGTCGTGGTTGGAGGTCACCCAAGTGGTCGGTGCTCCCACCGAAGCGGGCAAGGCCATCGAGCTGTCGATGATGCTCCTATAGGCGCTCGCGTCCCATTTGGTCATCAGGTATTCGAAGTTGAACGCCTGGTCCATCTCGTCGGGGCGGATGTAGTCGGCCAACTGTTCGCGCGGATTGACGAAGGCCTCGGCCACCATGATGCGCTTGCCGGGATAGCTGTCCAGAATCTTGCGCCAGGAACGGTAGATTTCGTGCACGGGAGGCTGATTCCACATGGGGCCGACCATTGCACCTTCGTTCGTATATTGGCTTTCGTCTATATCAGGTAGTCCTTTCTCCTTGATCAGGCTTTGTGCTACGTCGACCCGGAAGCCGTCCACACCGCGGTCCAGCCAGAAGCGCAGCACTTTCTCGAATTCGGCGCGCACTTCCGGGTTGTCCCAATTAAGGTCGGGTTGCTTGCTGTCGAACAGGTGCAGGTACCACTGCTTCTCGCCCGGTACCCGATCCCAGGCAGATTTGCCGAAGATGCTTGGCCAGTTGTTGGGCGGCAGCTCACCGTCTTTGCCCTTGCCGTCACGGAAGATGTAACGGGCGCGCTCGGGGCTGCCGGGCGGCGACTTCAGCGCGGCCTGGAACCAGGCATGCTCATCGGAAGTGTGGTTGGGCACCAGGTCGACGATCACCTTGATACCTCGTGCGTGAGCCTCCTTTAGCAGGCGCTCGAAGTCCTCGTTGTTGCCGAACATCGGGTCGACCAGTCGGTAGTCGGCTACGTCGTAGCCGGCGTCGGCCTGAGGCGATTTGTAGAAGGGCGACAGCCAGATCGCATCTACACCCAACTGGTCCAGATAGGACAGGCGCGAGATAATTCCTGGCATATCACCAATACCGTCACCATCGTTGTCGGCGAAAGAACGTGGATAAATTTGATAGATTACTGAATCGCGCGCCCAATTCCCTCCAGTCTGTATTGCTATAGGAGTGGCAGCAAATGTACTTGACGCCAAAGACAGCGCCATAGCGGTCATAACAGTAGTACCGAGAAATTTACGACGAAACATACAAGCTTCCTATTGTTGGGATTATGGGTAAGCAATGTGCGCATTCTTTTGCGTAATACGATTTTCTTCAAGATTTTGATTTTAGAGGCTTTCCAGAACGGGCTGGCTATAAGAAAGCTAAAGAACGAAGATATATCTCCAGGCTACCCACTTAAGCAGGGGGCGTCGCCATGAGTTGTAGTGCGGTGACATAACCTGAACGACTGGATCATGGCCACGCCTTCTGCCAAGCAGGCTTAATCAGCCTTGAAGGGTTTAATCCCATTATCCATTAGAAAAGTTGGAATAAATTTTTTGGATATTTGCGAGATAGAAGTGTAATGGAAAGCGAAAGCGCGGTCGGATTTAGTGGATAATTCATTATTATTCCTTCGCTGATCGCTTGATCAGTCTGATTTTATCTTTGTTTTAATTATAATTCTCACGAATGAATGGGCATTCGACGAGATCCAGAGCGAGAAGGATTACATTCGATACTCGCTAAAGAAACAAACTCATTTTCATTCAAAAATATGTATTTTTTTGCACAAAACAGCAGGCCATCGGTATTCTCGTTACTGCTACGCTGCCAGGGGCCGGATAACGCTCGCGCCGGCTGGCATTGCGGGTATACGGGCATTGCTTGCCCTAGCGCAGGTAGCCGATGAGCTGGCCCTTGAGCTCTCCACGGGGAAAGGTATAGATCGTTTCGTGACTCACTTGCCACTCGAGTCTGTCCGGCCAGTTGGCCTTAATAGCGTGGGTCGGAGTCTTTCTCGCAGCTAAAGCAAACCACAGAACATAAACCCAGCAAATCAGTGGTGCGATGAAGGCGATCGACTTGGAACCTGTCATTGCTTCGATTTTGGCGAAGATTAGCGGCAGGATGGCACCACCGACGCTCGCTAGGCACAAAAGACTAGACGTCGCGGAAGTCGGCGCGGTCGAACGTTGCAGGGTAAGGGTAAAGAGAATGCGATGGCGCCTACGGCCACGACAGTGAGCATCGTATACCTAACTATAAGCAAGCTAGCCAGCAATACTCGCCAGCTTACGATAGTGGGATGGAGTCATTTCCTTGAATGCCATAAAGTGGCGATTGAAATTGGATATATTGGTAAAACCTACTTCGAAACAGATATCTGTAACCGGCAGGTCACTGTGTACCAGTAGATCACAAGCTCGGGTGATACGTAGGCTGTTGACGAACTCTACAAAGCGCCGCCCAGTGGCTTGTCGAAAAAACTTTGAGAAGTAAGTGACTTGCATGCCGAGTTCTTCGGCAACTTCCTCCAAACTTATATTCTCTTGGTAATGATTGAAAATATAATTGACCGCCTGATTTACACGCTGCTGGTTCTTTTCACCACTGATGGTCAGAGAATGTCCGCTGGAAAGTAGTTGGTACTTATCTGCCTTGGCAAGAAGCCCCATGATGGAAAAGAAGTGAGCAAGGGATTCCAATCCGTTGGAGGTCGCTATTTTCTCCATTAGGCTCTGTGCTTCACTGATCGTAACAGTGTCTTCGAACTCGATGCCGAAGCTGGCTCGCTGTAGTAAACCAGTCAGTTCAGTGAGCTCCGGAAGAACATTGCGTGCGGCCTGGATCATGTCATCGGTGAATACGACAACCTGGTCCCGCTCCGGGTAGATTTTCTGTTCCTCCGTATGACTGATCCAGTTATGGGGAAGATTGGGACCAACCAGGAACAGAGTACCGGGATAAAAGTTACCGATATAATCTCCGATGAATACTTTGCCACTACTGTGGGTAATCAAGTGTAGTTCGTATTCCCTGTGGTAGTGCCAGCGGACCAGATGGTCGGGAAAACCATGCTTTCGATAAAGAATCGAACTGTGCTCCTTGGGGGGAATCAGCTCGTAGGAAGGGGATGACTGACGTGTTGTGGCTTGCTTGTTCATTATTTTGAGCCTGGATCTTGTCAGAACGCATGTGCTGCAAACATATATAAAGAAAAAAATCTTGTACAGTTCCTGATTACTGCAAATAAGTGCTCAATATTAACTCATTGGTTTTTATTGGTTTCTTTATTTTCATGAAATATTTCCTAGCTGGATCGCTATTTTTTTGTGCAAAAAAGTATATGTTTTTGGGCAATTATGAGTTTGCCTTGGTCGTGAATGCCCGGTGTAATTCCCTCCATCCTGAATCCTCCATCGAATGCTCCATTATTCGTGGAGGAGGCTAATAAGAAAGATAAAAATAAGCTGATCATGTGATCGGCAGTGGAGTGAATAATAATGAAATACTTATTAAGCCCGACCGGGCAGCCTCAGCCTGCTCGAGTTTTATTACCCATCAGCAAAACAATTCGTCGCCGGTTTTATTGGTCCGCCAGAAATGACGTATCTATGACCTTGCCTACGTCAGGGGCATCGGCCAAAACGGACTGATTCTCTCCCAACACAACTTTTTACTTTGTGCTCTTTTCTTGAAGCGTGTTTCAGGCGCGTTGGGATTTTTTTGCCTGACGAAAGGCAGAGCTCCGCCGAGCCCAGACAAACCTGAGCAATCCAGAGGTAGCAAAACGTGAAACTTGATACCAAAAATCTGTCTCAACTCCCTGAGTGTGTCCAGCGCCCTCTATATGATCGTAAGCAGGTCAAGCAGGGAATCGTGCATATCGGTGTCGGTGGTTTCCATCGTGCCCATCAGGCGATCTACACCGAGAGGCTACTCAACCGGGGCAAAGCCCGCGAGTGGGGCATTTGCGGGGTGGGGCTGCGTTCGGAAGATCGAGCCATGCAGGAAGCCCTGGCGTCCCAAGACTATCTCTATACCCTCTATGAGTTGGGCAACAGCGACAACACGCAGATCCAGGTCGTCGGCGTCCTGGGTGATTTTCTGCTCGCCGAGGACGGCTCCGAAGCGCTGATTCGCAAGCTGGCTGATCCCGAAACCCGGATCGTATCGCTGACCATTACCGAGGGCGGCTACTGCACCGACGACAGTACCGGCCAGTTCAATGCCAATCTACCGCAGATTCGCCATGACCTGGCCAATCCACAGCAGCCCGAGACGATATTCGGCTTTCTGAGCGAGGCCCTGGCCCGCCGTCGTGCGGCCGGCATCAAGCCGTTTACCGTGATGTCCTGCGATAACCTGCCGCACAATGGTCAAGTGGCTCGCAATGCCCTCTTGAGTTTTTCCAGGTTGCGTGACGCCGGGCTCCATGACTGGATCGCCGCCAACGTCAGCTTTCCGAATGCAATGGTTGATCGGATCACACCGATGACCAGCGACGCGCATCGCTCGCAGTTGTATGAGGAAACCGGCATCGAGGATGCCTGGCCGGTGGTGGCCGAGCCTTTCCTGCAGTGGGTGGTGGAGGATAAGTTCTGCAACGGCCGCCCGTCTTGGGAGGAGGTCGGCGTGCAGTTCACCGACGATGTCACACCCTATGAGGAGATGAAGATTCGCCTTCTCAACGGTAGCCATATGGCGATGGCCTACCTCGGCGCGTTGCTGGGTCACCGCTATGCGCACGAGGCGATGCAGGATCCGCAGTTGCAGGAATTTGTCCGCGCCTACATGGATCGGGATGTCGCGCCGCTGCTGGCCGAAGTGCCCGGCATTGATCTGGAGAAATACAAGAGCACGCTGATCAAACGCTTTTCCAACAGCGCAATCTACGACCAGATCAGCCGGCTTTGTTCCGATGGTTCATCCAAACTTCCGAAGTTTGTCCTGCCGACCCTGCTTGGTCAGATTGAGTCTGGAGCTGACATGCGGCGCACCGTGCTGATCATTGCCGCTTGGTGCCACTATCTGCGTGGCTTCGACGAGCAAGGTGAAACCTATCCGATTCTCGATCCGCGTGCCGTCTCGCTACAGGAGGCTGCATGCGCCAAGGAGCGTCTGGTTGAGAATTTCCTGGGACTCGAAGAGGTGTTCGGGAACAAGATTTCGGCTTCCGCAGCATTCGTGACAACCTTCCGCCTGCAGCTTGAGCGTCTGCAAACATTGGGTGTGCGCACTGCACTTGAGTTGACGATGGCGAAAGGAATCGAAACAGACGAAAAGAACTTTGCAGCTTTCATTTAAATATGAGCGGGCTATTTAAAATAGCCAATCAGAAGCTGGCAGCAATTATCTATTCGACTCTTAAATTACAAATACAATAAAGGAAAACCATTATGATTCAGCGTGTAGAGTCACGAGGACTGCTATTTGGCATGCCTTTGTCCCTGATTTGGGGTTATATCGCTATTGCCTTATTCATGACGGGAGACGGCATCGAGCTGGCTTTTCTCTCTCGTTATATCGTCGACCTTGGTTTCTCAGCTACACAAGCATCGTTTCTCTTCACGATCTATGGATTACTGGCAGCTCTTTCCAGTTGGAGTTCTGGCGTATTGGCTGAAGTCTTTGGGCCTCGCCGGATCATGCGCATCGGTGTGATTGCCTGGATCGTATTTCATGTTCTTTTTCTGCTCTTCGGCTTGAGTGAAAAGAACTATGCCTTGATGGTCTTGTTCTATGGCATACGCGGCTTGGCCTATCCTTTGTTCATCTATTCCTTCCTGGTCTGGGTAGCACAGGTGGCCCCGCGCGAGCGGCAGGCCTCGGCCATGGGCTGGTATTGGACGATGTATTCGATCGGTATCGGCTTCTTGGGAACTTACCTGCCCAGTTTCAGCATTCCCTATATTGGTTTCATGGGCACTCTATGGATGGCTGTCGCTTGGGTGGCGGTAGCGGGCGCCATGGTCATATTCTTGGTAAGAGAGTGGCAAGTGGCAGCTACTCGTGCTGACGCTAATCCGACGCTTACCGAGCGCCTCCATGAGTTGAGCCGTGGTGCCACTATCTTGTTTGAAAATCGCAGTATTCTCATTACTGCGATTGTGCGGATTATTTGTAATCTAACACTGTTCGGTTTTCCCGTTATTATGCCCTTGTTCTTCACCTCTCCCGAGGCGGGCTTCACGATGGAACAATGGCTGCGTATCTGGGGTGCCCTGTTCATCGTTACCATTTTCACCAATGTGATGTGGGGGTTGATTGGCGACCGGATCGGCTGGGTCTTCCAGATGCGCTGGTTCGGCTGTGGCGGATGTGCACTCGCTACATTGGCTTTTTACTATTTGCCACTTACATACAACGGTAGCTTTTTGGCAGCCTTGGTGGGAGCAGTTGCTCTAGGCGTTTTTGTCTCCGCCTTTGTCCCCATGGGAGCGATTTTTCCGGCTATGGCCCCAGAGCATAAAGGGGCTGCCATCTCCGCACATAATCTGGCTGCCGGGCTCTCCAGCTTCATGGGACCGGCCATCGCCACCTTGGGCATCTCCACGATAGGTGTAGAAGGCATCGTCTGGGTCTACGCCTTGCTTTATGTCGTGGGGATAGTGCTGACTTATTTCATCCATGTTGACCAACCTGGACTTGAGTACAAGGTGATGCCAAGTCTCGATATTTCGAAGCGCTCGGAAGTCGGCGAAGCAATATAAGTAGGAGGCCTCTTCATGAAAGCTCTCGTTCTGAAAAAGCAACACGACCTGAAGATCCGTGATATCGACATGCCCATGAGCCTGGGGCGGGACGATGTACGTATCCGCATCCATACCGTAGGCGTGTGCGGTAGCGATGTTCATTACTACACCCATGGTCGGATCGGTCATTTCAGCGTCGATCAACCGATGGTGCTGGGGCACGAGGTGGCCCGGTACGGTCATCGAAATCGACGGCAATGTGACGCATTTGACCAAGAGAAACCGCGTCTGCATGGAATCCGACATTCCCATCCTTTGTATCTTTAAGCCTCTAACAGTCTACAACCCCCCCTCAAAAGCCCGCCCCGTGCGGGCTTTGTTGTTTCTGGCTGTCTCCTGCTATATCCCTTTATACCCGAGCACCATGTATCCCTCGGGGTATCTGTGGCAACCGCCCGCACAGACCGGACACATAGGTGACAGGTATGCGGAGACATGGTTGGCGCTTTCGGCAGTGACCTGCCGAGCCCACGACCATGCTTTGGAGCGCAAATAACACCATGAGCCTTCGAGAAGAATTCGACACAGACAAAAACACCCGTCTGGCTGTGTTCCAGGATCCGTGGAGCGTTATCTATCTCTCGTCCGGTTTTTCCGATCCGCTTAATGGAGCTTTTGAAGCGGAATGAATTCGGCCAATATGGAGTCGTAACCTCATAACCATAAAAAAGAGGGACTCTCATGACGTTGCTCAGAGAAAAATTTGGCGTCGGCAAGAAACCAGAGACACTCGCTTTCAAGGTTGTCGAAATGTCTCCAGTTGCCACTTCTGGCTTGTCTCATCAGGTAGCCAGTCGGGAAGACACGATATCCAAACGGGAGGAAAGCTCGATGATGAAAAACACCGGAAAATCCAATTGGCGGACTGTCATCGCTAATCTTTTAAAGCTTTTGAAGCAGGATAAAAATCTGTCGAACCGTAAGAAACTGATGAACTGCATGATCCCCAAGACAAGCTGGCAAACCTGGCGCAGATAGGCATGAAGCTGTAAGCGGCTTGTCGTGCATATCCCCAAACCATCTTTACCTTGCTTGAGCGTGATCTTTCCAGGGATGGAAAGACAACCAACGCCTCCAAGCATCGATACTGTTCCTCTCTCTCCACACTATCGGACATCGGGCTTGAAGCTCGGTATCTCTGTTTACCTTACGTTTACTGTCCTCTGACCTCTCTTTACGTGGTCATGGCGTCTCATGGTGTAACGGAACCTCGAGCAGGAGACAGGCCATGAAAAGTAAATTGGTAAAAGCTGCTGCACTGGTAAGCGTATTGCTGGCAATTACCAGCTGTGCCCATCATCACCGCGATAACGACCGGCACGATGACAAAGAACGGCACTACGATCACCGCGGCCATGATCGGGATCATCGTGAAAATGGGCGGGATTTCAGATGGGGGCCACGCCGCTAGAGCATGGGCCTGCCATGACGCACCCGGAATAGCTGAACACCGCCTGCGCTGTTTTTCTTCATGCTTTTTGGCTTGCCAATGGTCTTACGGATAAGACCCTTTACGGAAGAACTGCCATGTGCGGACGATTCAGTCAGTATCGGGCGATGATCGACTACCTCGAAGCGCTGGGCGACGCCGTTCCGCTGGCCAGAGGGCTCGAACCAGAACCGATCGGGCGCTACAACGTCGCGCCACGTTCGAAGGTGCAGTTGTTGTATCGCAACGAAAGCGGGCTGTGCTTCGATCCAGTCACCTGGGGTTATGCACCGTCTTGGGCGCGTGGAAAAAAGCCCCCGGCGATCAATGCTCGCGTCGAAACAATGGCCAGCAGTCGCTTCTTTCACACCATCTGGCAAAGGGGTGATCGAGCACTGGTTGGCGCGGATGGCTGGTATGAGTGGAAGAAGGACCCGCACGATGCCAAGCGCAAGCAGCCTTATTTCATCAGGCTCAAGCAAGGTGAGCCACTGTTCTTTGCCGCGCTTGGGCAGTTCGCCCGTGAGGGTGGTGCCGAGGAACGGGAGGGAGATGGCTTCGTGATCGTCACGATGGCCAGCGCTGCGGGAATGGCCGAGATTCATGATCGGCGACCACTGGTACTGACGCCGGAAGCAGCGAGAGAATGGCTCGACCATGATCTGCCAGCGGCGCAGGCAGAAGAGCTGGCATTACAACATGCGTTACCGGTGACCGCATTCGAGTGGTATCCGGTCGATAAAGGCGTGGGTAATGTACGCAATGAAGGAGCGGAACGAATTCGGCCGATTCCGGCTCCACTTCTGTAAGCCACGTGAAGCAGTGGGTTGTGGAACGCAGAAACAGGCTCAGAGGCGTGAGCTGCGCATGAATGGAGCCCGGCAGGCAGGACTGGACAAAGCGGGCATCGCTGCCCGCCGTCCGGGTGACACTTAATTTTCCAGGGAAACCGGCACGTCGTAGCCGTGTTCCTTCAGCAGCGCATGGCGACGGGCAACCTTCAGGTCCTCGCGAACCATCTCGGCGCACATTTCCTGCGCGGTGATTTCCGGCACCCAGCCCAGACGCTGCTTGGCCTTGGCCGGATCGCCCAGCAGGGTGTCCACTTCCGCCGGACGGAAGTAACGCGGGTCGATCCGCACGATCACATCACCCACGTTCAGCGCCGGAGCCTTGTCGCCGTCGATCTGCTCGACGATGCCGCGCTCGTCCACGCCGCTGCCTTCGAAGCGCAGTTTCACGCCCAGTTCCGCCGCCGACCAGGTGATGAATTCGCGCACGGTGTACTGCTTGCCCGTGGCGATCACGAAGTCTTCCGGCTGCTCCTGCTGCAGCATCATCCACTGCATCCGCACGTAGTCCTTGGCATGGCCCCAGTCGCGCAATGAATCGATGTTGCCCATGTGCAGGCTGGTTTCCAGACCCTGGGCGATGTTCGCCAGGCCTCGGGTGATCTTGCGCGTCACGAAGGTTTCGCCACGGCGCGGGGATTCGTGGTTGAACAGGATGCCGTTGCAGGCATAGATGCCGTAGGACTCGCGGTAGTTCACCGTGATCCAGTAGGCATAGAGCTTGGCTACCGCATAGGGCGAGCGCGGGTAGAAGGGGGTGGTTTCCTTCTGCGGAATCTCTTGCACCAGGCCGTACAGCTCGGAGGTCGAGGCTTGGTAGAAGCGGGTTTTCTTTTCCAGACCCAGGAAGCGGATCGCTTCGAGCAGGCGCAGCGTGCCCATCGCATCCACGTCGGCGGTGTATTCCGGCGCTTCGAAGCTTACGGCCACGTGCGATTGCGCACCCAGGTTGTAGACCTCGTCAGGCTGCACTTCCTTGAGGATGCGCGTCAGGTTGGACGAATCGCTCAGATCGCCGTAGTGCAGGAAGAAGTTCTGGTTCTGGACATGCGCGTCCTGGTAGATGTGATCGATCCGCTGGGTGTTGAACAGCGAGGCCCGGCGCTTGATGCCGTGGACTTCATAGCCCTTTTCCAGGAGCAGCTCGGCCAAATAAGAGCCGTCTTGTCCTGTGACTCCTGTGATCAACGCTTTCTTTCTTGCCATTGTGTGGTACCTGCTATGTCCAAAACGTAAGGAGATGTCGGTATTTTGACTTTGAAGACGAATGAAAGCCTGCAAGGAAAGATCGAGTACTTTTCCCGCAGGCTTCGACTCATCCTTAATTTTCCAGGGAAACCGGCACGTCGTAGCCGTGTTCCTTCAGCAACGCATGGCGACGGGCAACCTTCAGGTCCTCGCGAACCATCTCGGCGCACATTTCCTGCGCGGTGATTTCCGGTACCCAGCCCAGACGCTGCTTGGCCTTGGCCGGATCGCCCAGCAGGGTGTCCACTTCCGCCGGACGGAAGTAACGCGGGTCGATCCGCACGATCACATCACCCACGTTCAGCGCCGGAGCCTTGTCGCCGTCGATCTGCTCGACGATGCCGCGCTCGTCCACGCCGCTGCCTTCGAAGCGCAGTTTCACGCCCAGTTCCGCCGCCGACCAGGTGATGAATTCGCGCACGGTGTACTGCTTGCCCGTGGCGATCACGAAGTCTTCCGGCTGCTCCTGCTGCAGCATCATCCACTGCATCCGCACGTAGTCCTTGGCATGGCCCCAGTCGCGCAACGAATCGATGTTGCCCATGTGCAGGCTGGTTTCCAGGCCCTGGGCGATGTTCGCCAGGCCTCGGGTGATCTTGCGCGTCACGAAGGTTTCGCCACGGCGCGGGGATTCGTGGTTGAACAGGATGCCGTTGCAGGCATAGATGCCGTAGGACTCGCGGTAGTTCACCGTGATCCAGTAGGCATAGAGCTTGGCTACCGCATAGGGCGAGCGCGGGTAGAAGGGGGTGGTTTCCTTCTGCGGAATCTCTTGCACCAGGCCATACAGCTCGGAGGTCGAGGCTTGGTAGAAGCGGGTTTTCTTTTCCAGGCCCAGGAAGCGGATCGCTTCGAGCAGGCGAAGCGTGCCCATCGCATCCACGTCGGCGGTGTATTCCGGCGCTTCGAAGCTTACGGCCACGTGCGATTGCGCACCCAGGTTGTAGACCTCATCAGGCTGCACTTCCTTGAGGATGCGCGTCAGGTTGGACGAATCGCTCAGATCGCCGTAGTGCAGGAAGAAGTTCTGGTTCTGGACATGCGCGTCCTGGTAGATGTGATCGATCCGCTGGGTGTTGAACAGCGAGGCCCGGCGCTTGATGCCGTGGACTTCATAGCCCTTTTCCAGGAGCAGCTCGGCCAAATAAGAGCCGTCTTGTCCTGTGACTCCTGTGATCAGCGCTTTCTTTCTTTCCATTGTGTGGTACCTGCTATGTCCAAAACGTAAACATGTGTCGAAATTGTCGCTACTCGATAGCACCAGCCCAGCAGACCTGGCGCTATCGAGTAGCGGCCGGTTTTCCGGCAGGCCGGAAAACGGGTGTATCGCCTGCCTTTACAAGACCTTTTGTTCCCCTGCCCGGATCGCTCTGCGACCGATGCCGCAGTATTCGAAACCTTCACGGCTGACCTGGGCCGGGTCGTACTGGTTGCGGCCATCGAGAATCAGCGGATTTCTCAATAAGCGTTTCAGCGCCTTGAAGTCCGGATGCCGGAAAGGCTTCCACTCCGTGACCAGCACCAGTGCATCGGCATCGATAGTCGCCTCGTACTGACCCTCGACGATGGCCAGGCGTTCCTCGGCGAACCAGCGTTCGGGAAATTCGCGCCGAGCGGCCTGGCCAGCAACCGGATCGAACGCCCGAACCCTGGCGCCCGCACCGACCAGACTGTTAATCAGCGCCACGCTGGGAGCTTCGCGCATATCGTCGGTGCCCGGCTTGAACGCCAGCCCCCAGACAGCGAAGGTGCAGTCGCTCAGATCGCTGCCAAAACGAGCCACAAGCTTTTCGAACAGTGACTGTTTTTGCAGCTCGTTGCGCGCGTCCACTGCCTGCAGCAACCGCGGCTCGAACTCGCTCTGCTGGGCGATCCGAATCAAGGCTTTCACGTCTTTCGGGAAACAAGAGCCGCCGTAACCGCAACCGGCGTAAATGAAGTGGTAGCCGATGCGCTGGTCGGAACCGATCCCCAGGCGCACATTTTCGACATCCACTTCCAGTCGCTCGCAGAGGCTGGCAATCTCGTTCATGAACGAAATCTTGGTGGCCAGCATGGCGTTAGCCGCGTATTTGGTCATTTCCGCATCGCGAACCCCCATGAACAGGATGCGCGGGTGGTTACGCATGAAGGGGGCATACAACTCGGTCATCAACTGCCGGACATGTTCGCTGTCGGTCCCGACGATGACGCGATCGGGCTGCATGAAATCGTTGACCGCCGCGCCTTCTTTCAAAAACTCCGGGTTGGACACCACATCGAATTCCACGTCCACTGCGCGCTGCTGAAGCTGTTGCTCGATGACCGCACGAACCCGGTCGGCGCTGCCCACCGGCACGGTAGATTTGTTCACCACCATCGTCGGCCGGTCCATCAGGCTGCCAATCTGGCGCGCCACTTCCAGCACATGGCCAAGATCGGCGGAACCGTCCTCTCCCGGCGGGGTGCCCACGGCAATGAAGATCACGGCAGAGTCGGCCATCGCCTCGGCCAGCGACGTGGTGAAGTGCAGGCGTGCGCAAGCATGATTCTCGGTGACGATATTCTCCAGCCCCGGCTCATGAATCGGCAGAATGCCTTGTTTCAGGGTTTCGATTTTCCGCGAATCCATGTCGACACAGAAAACGACGTTGCCCATTTCCGCGATGCACGCGCCCATGACGAGCCCCACATAGCCGGTCCCGACGACAGTAATATTCATGACTGGATCCTTGATTCGAACGTAATTCGGCAGCACTGCATGCGAGAGTCCGCCAACGGCGCTATCCGGTGTGCGCTGCACTATTATCCATGGCTTGCCTGCAAGGCTTGCGGGATATTCCGGAAACAGCCGAAAACCCTATGGCGAAACGGCATGCTCCGCCCAGGCACGCTACCGCCCCAGGGGCCTCATTCATCCCTGTAGGTGACAGCAACCAGTTGTAGCGAATCAAGAACCTACGAACCCGGGATACTCTGTCCGGGACCATGCTGCAGCGAGCGCCAAAGCGCTTTTTTGTAGAAGCAACTACGCGGCGCTTTTCACGCCGTTCACACGCAAACTGGCCAGGCGGACCTGAGCTTGCTGCTCGCGGTCGAGCATATTCAGTAGCAGCATGACCCGCTTTTCACCATCCATGGATAGGAAGATCGCATCCATTTCGGCCAGCGGACCGGCCTTGGTCTGGATTCCTTTTTCATCATCGCGCGCTATACCGGCGCTCCCGCCAAGGGCGCAGCGCTGCCGAAGGTGCTCGATAATGGAGTCGTTGACACGGCACGGTCGATTGCAGAAACCGACGATCCGGTTTACGCCACGCGTGGAACGCAGCGTGCTCCAGTTATCGTGCAGGCCCAGATGAATAAATAGATAACCGGGAAACAGCGGCTGCTCCTGATGCCTGGTCTTACCAGCCTTGAGCGTCGTTTCGATCCCTACGGATGGGTAGAAGCATTCGAAGCCCTGGCGATCGAGGTGTTCCAGCGCCCGAGCCTCCTGGCGAGGCTTGCACTGCACCAGATACCAGGCTTCTTCCGGCAATTCTTCATACCTGTTCATAGCTTGTCCCTAGCCAGCGAATCGCCGCGAGAAGTTTCTTTACTACTTATTGACCAGTTAGCCAGCGCCGACAGGGTGGCTGGCTTCCACTAGACCAGTCTCGCTTGGATAAGTTCGAGCAAGCTCGGACAAACCGATTTCCCGGCGTTTGCCCATTCGAGTTGGAAAAGCCGGCGTTTTGGCATCGACATCCACTCCGATTCAACCCGTTCCATGGCCGCACAGATACCGAAATACCCTCCATCTACCCATTGAAATCACGATTCCAGAGCCTGCTGCGCCCATTGATCCAGCGCCTGTACAGCGCTGGCGCGACCGTCCATCAGATAGGGCTTCTTCTGAACGAACGGCGCGAGGTGATTTCCGATGGTGCCCTGATCCTGCCTTTTATCAGTTCGAATGGGCCGCGAGCGCCGCTGCGTGCAGATCGATGCGCTGCCAGAAACCGGACTGCGCATCCTGGGAGTCGAGCGGATAGCCCGAGTCGATCGCCGTGCGCGCAAGAAGATCCTTGCGCTGCTCCGCCGACAGGTTCGGTAGCAGCGTCCCCAGCAGAACTTGCGCACCCTCGGGCACCTGCATCACGACGCCCGGTGCGCCGCTCTGCGGCAGGTCGTAGGTCATCGTGAAGCGGTAGAAATCCTGCAGTTGCAGAGTCGCCCAGGGGTCCGAGGCGGAGTCCGTCACCCTGGCGCATTCCGTGATCGAGACACCGCATTCCTTTTCCAGCGCCGCGCGCAACTCGTCGCGCGCCGTATCGAACAGCGTCTTGTAGGCTGGATCGTTAAGGAAATGCGCGACGTTGCGCTCCACCACCATGCGGCTACCGATCACGTCGAGCGGATAATGCACACCGAGCACGACGCGCGAATAGCCGTAGCCCGCCGCCCGATTCAGCAACGGGACGAACCGCTCCGGCAGCATCTCGGCCAGCAACAGCGCATCGGTGTAGCCGGTGTTGGTATGGCCACTCGGATAAGACCCGCCGGTGGCCTTATACGGGGATCCATCCTGTACCACCGAATTGTCCGGCACCTTGCCGATCGAATTGCCGTCGATCAGGAACGGGCGCGGATAGTTGAAATAAGACTTCGCGGCACCGGTGCTGATCTCGCTCGCCTTGATCAGCGCAACGGCCTTGCCGATTTCACCCATCTCATACACGCGCAGGAAAGCTGCGCCGAGCCGCGGGCCGAGCGCCTCGGGCAGGAAATAGAGGAAGGACTGCCCCTGAGCATCGACGATGGCATGCTGCTGCTGTGCGGGCGTGGCCCCGTGGTTGATCTCGGCCACGGTCATCAGGCTGCGTTCGAGCTGCCAGCGTGGCAGGGTGATGAAGGAGGACAGCACCTTGATCCCTGCATCCTGATTGTTCTTCACGGTGAAATCGTAGCCGCTGGCCTTGAGCCAGCCGGTATCCGCGAAGGGGACCTCCTGCTTGGCCTTGTCGATGGCGTCCTGCGTGATCGTGCCACCTGCACCCGCGCCGAGCGCCGCCACAAGCCCCTTGCGTTCCGCCTCCAGAAGAGCCTGGTAACTGTCTGCCGGATTGGCGGCAGTAACCGTATCGGCAAGCGGTGCTATCTGTGCCGGCGCGAGCGGCCCACGCGCAAAGGCAGCGGGGGCGAAAAGCACGCTGGAGATGATCAGCGCACTGACAAAATTGTTGCTATGCATGAGCGAATCCTTCAATGGATTTTCCGACTGGCACCTGAAATACGGCATCCGCTGCGGATTTTAGCCACACGATGTGACAGTTCTGGACTCACCTTGCCCGCCTCGCTCCCTGGAGACCCCCTCTGCCACGTACCGGCGTTGCTGACTCTCCCGGGCAATCGGCGCTGATTGCCCGGTAGTGGACCTGAGTCAGCCGGTGAGCATGAATCACACTTATCGAAGCCTCTCAGAAAAGGAAATTGACGCCCGCCCCGCCTGCCACTACCCTCCCCGCCTTGCTTCAGGTGCCCCCGCCACGCCGGGGGTGAAACTGGGAAGCCGGTGCGCTTGTCGCGATCCTCGCGCAGCAAGGCCGGCGCTGCCCCCGCAACGGTAAACGAGTCGAGTAACCACACACAGCCACTGTGCCGCTTGCGCATGGGAAGGCGTGGTTACGGGAATGGCGCATTCCACTCGTAAGCCCGGAGACCGGCCTGTAGCAATCGCTGGCAGTGCAGCAGGCCCCAGGAAACCGGCCCTGCGCCTGCCGTTCGCCCTACTTGTCGCGCGGGGCGCGCGATGGAGCAAACATTGTGAATCGTACTTTTTCCAGCCGGCTGGCAGCCTTCGCGCTGCTGGGCGCACCGCCTTTTTTCACGCCTGTCGGCCAAGCTGCCGAAGACACCCTCAACCTCGACGAGCAGATCGTGACCGCCTCGCGCCTGGAAGAAAAAGCCAGCAAGAGCCTGGCCGCCGTGACCGTGATCGACCGTGAGGAGATCGAGCGCAGCCAGGCGCAGTCGCTTACCGACGTATTCAAAAAGGTACCGGGTATTTCGCTCTCCAACACCGGTGGGCCCGGCAAGACCACCTCACTGTTCATGCGCGGCACCAACTCCAACCACGTATTGGTCATGATCGACGGGGTCAAGGTCGGCTCCATTACCTCGGGTCAGACGGCCTATCAGGACCTGCCAGTGGAACTGATCGAGCGGATCGAAGTGGTCCGCGGGCCGCGCTCGACGTTGTACGGCTCGGAAGCCATCGGTGGCGTCATCCAGATCTTCACCCGCAAAGGCGCGCAGGATGGCGGTTTGAAGCCGTTCTTTGCCGCCGGCTACGGCACGCACGATACCTATGAAACCAGCGGCGGCGTCAGCGGCGGCAACGGCCACGGCTGGTTCACCCTGGCGTTCAATGCCATGGATACCGATGGCATCGAAGCGAAGGACCCAGGCTCCAGCGGCTACGAGAACGACGCCGACGGCTACCGCAACCTGGGCGGCACGTTGCGCGCCGGTTACCGTTTCGACAATGGCCTGGAACTCGACGGTACCGTGATGCGCACCAGCGCGCACAATGATTACGACTCGTTGTATGGCAAGACCGGCAAGAACGCCAATGCCGATAACAAACAGAATCTGGTGAGCGGGCGGATTCGCTTCGCCCCGCTCGATCCCTGGCAGACCACCCTGCAGTTTGGCCGTAGCGAAGACAAATCCGACGCCTACCAGGACGGCAAATTCTATTCGCGCTTCGATACCCGCCGCGACCATATCAGTTGGCAGAACGACTTCACCCTCGCCGAAGGCCATACCCTGACCCTAGGCGCGGATCACCAGCGCGACGAGGTCAATGGCTCCACCAATTACCGGGAAGATAGCCGCACCGACGACGGCGCATTCCTCCAGTACGTTGGCCGTTTTGGCCGCCATGACCTGCAACTGGCCGCCCGGCATGACGATGACGAAGAGTTCGGCAGCCACAAGACCGGCAGTGCGGCCTGGGGCTATGCACTGACCGACAGCGTGCGCACCTTCCTCAGTTGGGGCACGGCCTTCAAGGCCCCCACGTTCAACCAGCTGTACTACCCCAACTTCGGCAACCCCGATCTCAAGCCGGAAAAATCGCGCACGATCGAAGCCGGCTTCAACGGTCAGCACGACTGGGGGCACTGGTCGCTCAATCTCTATCGCACCCGGATCATCGACCTGATCTCGACCATTACCGTCAACGGCCGCAGCCAGAGCGAAGGCGTCGACAAGGCGCGTATCCGCGGACTGGAACTGACGCTCGGCAGCGAACTGTGGGGCTGGGCCTGGAATGCCAACTACACGGCCATGGATGCGGAAAACCGCTCCAAGCGCAGCAGCCGTGGCGGCATTCGCTATTACGGCAAGGATCTGAACCGGCGGCCGTCGCAGATGCTCAATCTGGACCTGGACCGCAGCTTCGGCGCCTTCGATATCGGCGCCACCCTGCATGCCCAGAACCATAGCTATGACGATCTGGAAAACCAGACCAGACTGGCCGGATTCGCGACCCTCGATCTGCGCGGCGAGTATCATGTCAGCCCGGGCTGGCGCCTGCAGGCGCGGGTGGCTAACCTGTTCAACAAAGACTACGAGACCGCCGCCGGCTACAACCAGCCTGGGCAAGCGGTGTATCTGACCCTACGCTACCAGGCCCTTTGAAGCATTGTGCAGGAGACGCTTACCGATGAACCTTTCCCCCCGCAGCCAGCTGTGCGCCGGCCTCGCCCTCGCCGCGCTGATGGCCATTAGCCGTGGCCACCACTTTGACGGCATCAACCTGCCGGGCGCGTCCTGGGCGGTATTCTTCCTCGCCGGCCTGCTGCTCGCGCCGCGCTGGGTGTTCCCGGCCCTGTTCATCGAGGCCTCGCTGCTCGATTTTGCCGCCATCCACTGGCAAGGCGTCAGCGACTGGTGCGTATCACCGGCCTACTGGATGCTGGTGCCGGCCTATGGTTCGCTGTGGCTGGGTGGCCGGCTCTATGGCAAATGGCATCGTGACCAGCCAAGCAGCCTGGCGACGCTGGTCGTCTGCATGAGCGTCAGCGCCTTCATCTGCTACCTGTTCTCCGGCGGTGGCTTCCTGTTCTTCTCCGGCCGCTATCCCGAACCGACCCTGGCCATGCTGGGCGAGCGCATCGCCACTTACTATCCGGGCTATCTGGGCAGCCTGGCGTTTTATGTCGGTCTGGCCACGCTGGTCTACATCAGCATCCGCATCTGGAGCAGCATCCAGCAACGTCACGGCTTTCGCGCGTGACCGATGCGGGCCGCGATATCCGGCATCTGGCGCGCATGCAGCGCAAGAAGGCCGTGATCGACGCACGCATCGCCCAGGCGCAGGACGAACATGGCCTGTTACTGGTGCATACCGGCAACGGCAAGGGCAAGAGCAGCGCCGCTTTCGGCATGCTCGCCCGCACCTTGGGGCACGGCCTGAAAGCCGGCGTGGTGCAATTCATCAAGGGTGCCGCCACGACCGGCGAAGAAGTGTTTTTCCGCCGCTTTCCCGACCTCGTGAGCTACCACGTGATGGGCGAGGGGTTTACCTGGGAAACCCAGGATCGCCAACGCGATATCGCCAAGGCACGTGAAGCCTGGGCCGTGGCGCGCGAATTGCTCGGACGCGAGGACATCGCCCTGGTGCTGCTCGACGAACTCAATATCGCGCTGAAACACGGTTACCTGACCCTGGACGACGTCCTGGCCGATATCCAGGCCCGTCCGCGCCGCCAACATGTCATCGTCACAGGTCGCGGCGCCCTGCCCGGCCTGCTCGACGCAGCGGATACCGTGACCGACATGCAGTTGATCAAGCATGCTTTTCAGGCGGGAGTGAAGGCGCAGGCGGGAATCGAATTTTGATATTTTTTTGTGTGATGGGGTGTGGGGCTAGATCGGTGCACTTTCCGGGAGGTAGGCAACAGGTTTCGCCTTGCACAGCGCACAGCGACTCACTTTTTCTTGTGTGCACAAGAAAAAGTAACCAAAAAGCTCTCCTACAGACATCATTCTAGGGATTGGCGTAACCCTCCTAACAAAAGTGGACGTTCTCAAGGAGCAAGTGCAGTATAAACTGTTGTATTTACTCCTTGAGAACGCCCTTCTAAAAAATTAATATTTTAACAGCAGTACCTCTCAAGGAAATGAAATGGCCCTTATAAAATGTCCTGAATGTTCAACGCAAGTTTCAGATAAAGCCGCGAGCTGTCCATCTTGTGGCTGTCCAATTTCCCAACCAAGTCTGATCGCAGTAGCGTCTTCACAAACCACCAACAACTCAGCGCCTATAAACTCAACGTCATTAGTACATTTATCAAAAAGCCGAGGCATATATATAATCCTCGGAATACTTTTTGGCGGACTAGGGTTTCATAATTTTTACGCAGGATACTATCTTTTAGGAGGTATAAAATTCGGGGTTCTGATGGTAGTTTTTTTCCTTGACGCAACAACTGGATTCTATTCAGCCTTTTCTCTAATCGCTCTTATAGTTTTTACTCTATGGGCCTTGATCGAGATATTCGTAGTAACTAGTGATGCATCGGGAAACAAAATGACTTAAGTAAAAATTAGGAGCAGACTACAATTTTACTAAATTTTTTTGCGTACTTTAGCATTGAACAAGGAAAGTACCATGCTACTCCGCTCTGGGTTGTCATTATTTGATAAGGCCGCCTTATACCATCTAATGGAGCGATAATTGACAGATGTTTTCTGCACCAATCAGGACTGCTATTTGTATCTCGATTAATTGTACGAATACGCCAACCAGATAAAGACGGACGCCAGATCCATGCCTCTGTATTGATGAAAGGGTCAGCTCAAAATTGTATGTAATGCATGAGATTCTGTTATCTTTAACCAACACAAACGAATCGTATGAAAATTAAATTTACTATAACTCTAGGAATAATTAGTCTGCAAGCATGCCAAATAATGTCTTTTAATGAAAACGGAATTACTAATACACCGGATAATTGTAAAAGCAAAGCAGAAATGATGCAGAGTGCGGCCATTATGAGAGATGAAGGAATACCAGAGTCATCAGTAGCTCAATTGACAGTGGGCAGTATAAGAAGCGGGCAAATGATAGAAAAAATGTTCCATGAATATAAAAGTCTTACTCCAGATAAAATAAGGGAAAAATTTTATAACTCATGTCTATCTGAAAGCTACTGGCTTTACTAATTCGAATATTTTACCATGAAAACCAATCTTATTATTTCTTAATAGTTAGCACATTAAACAACACTAAGTCGTGAGAAACTTTTAATTTAACCAAGTCCAAGAAAGAATATTTTGCTAGGATTTTATCGATCAATTGGTGCTTAGTTAGCCGCACTAATACAAGATGGCACAGTCGATTACTCACCCTACCCCAAGAGTCTCATCCATGACTGCCCCTCGCTCTTGCCCCGCCCTGCTGATCGCCGCACCGGCCTCCGGCCAGGGCAAGACCACGGTCACCGCCGCCCTGGCGCGCCTGCATGCCCGGCAGGGCAAGCGGGTACGGGTATTCAAGTGCGGGCCGGACTTCCTCGATCCGATGCTGCTCGCCTGCGCCTCCGGTCAGCCGGTGTATCAGGTGGATCTGTGGATGGTCGGTGTCGAGGAATCCCGCCGCCTCTTGTGGGAAGCCGCTGCTGCAGCCGATTTGATCCTGATCGAAGGGGTAATGGGACTGTTCGATGGCGCACCGTCTGCCGCCGATCTCGCCCGGCATTTCGGTGTGCCGGTACTGGCGGTGATCGACACCTCGGCCATGGCCCAGACCTTCGCCGCTCTGGCCCACGGCCTGGCAACCTTCCAGGAGGGGCTGCCGTTCGCCGGGGTGCTGGCCAACCGTACCGGCGGCAGCCGCCATGCCGAACTCTTGCGCGAGAGCCTGCCGCCGACGCTGCCCTGGTATGGCAGCCTGCCGCGCAGCGCCGAGATCGAACTGCCCAGCCGCCACCTGGGCCTGGTTCAGGCGCAGGAACTGGCCGATCTCGAACAACGCCTGGATCGGGCGGCCGACGCCCTGGCGAGCAGTGCCGATGCGCGCCTGCCGGCAATGGTGCAATTCGATGCCCCCGTGCCAACGCCAGCGAATACGCCGTTGCAAGGCTTGCGTATCGGTGTGGCGCGGGACGCCGCCTTCGCCTTTCTCTATCAGGCCAATCTGGATTTGCTACGCAGCCTCGGCACCAGCCTGCATTTCTTCTCGCCGTTGCGAGACCCGTGCCTGCCAGCCGTGGACAGCCTTTATCTACCGGGCGGCTACCCGGAATTGCATCTGCCCGAACTGGCGGCCAACCAGCCGCTGGCTCAGGCGATTCGCGCGCACCACGCGGCCAATAAACCGATTCTTGCCGAATGCGGCGGCATGCTCTACTTGCTCGATGCGCTGACCGATCACCAGGGCCAACGCACGGAATTACTCGGCTTGCTGCCCGGCGAAGCCTGCATGCAGCCGCGCCTCACTGCGCTGGCGCTGCAAGCAGTGGAACTGCCCGAAGGTCGCCTGCGCGGCCATACCTTCCATCATTCGCGCCTGGAAACCGGGCTGCAGCCGCTGGCCCGGGCCGAATGCCCCAATGGCCGGGGCACGGCCGAGGCTGTCTACCGCCAGGGCCGGCTGACCGCCACCTATATCCATCTCTATCTGCCCGCCAACCCCCAGGCGGCGGCCGCCTTGCTCGCACCATGAACGATCGCGCCTTCAGTGCCGAAGAACGGGCAGCGGTCTACCGGGCCATCGCCGAGCGCCGCGACATGCGCCACTTCTCGGGGGGCGACGTCGCGCCGGAACTGCTCGCCCGCCTGCTGGAAGCGGCGCATCAGGCCCCCAGCGTCGGCCTCATGCAACCCTGGCGCTTCATCCGCATCCGCGCGCCCGAGCTGCGCGCCAGCATTCATGCACTGGTAGAAGAAGAACGCTGCCAGACCGCCGACGCTTTGGGTGAGCGGCGTGAAGAATTCATGCGGCTGAAGGTGCAGGGCATCCACGACTGTGCCGAACTGCTGGTCGCCGCGCTGATGGATGGCCGCGAACAACACATCTTCGGCCGGCGCACCCTGCCGGAAATGGACGTCGCCTCGTTGTCCTGCGCCATCCAGAACCTCTGGCTGGCCGCTCGCGCCGAAGGGCTTGGCCTGGGCTGGGTCTCGCTGTTCGATCCCATCGCGCTGGCCGAGCTCCTGCAGATGCCGCCCGGTGCCAAGCCACTGGCGATCCTTTGCCTGGGCCCGGTCGATGGCTTCTATCCGGCGCCGATGCTGGAGCTGGAAGGCTGGATTCGCCCGCGCCCGCTGGGCGACCTGTTATTCGAGGATCACTGGAAAACATGATCACCCTAGGTCTGATTCTCTGCGCTGGCGTGGCGCTCGATGCCGTGCTTGGCGAACCACAGCGCGGACATCCATTGGTCGCTTTCGGCCGGCTGGCAAATGCCCTCGAGCGGCGTGGCAATCGCGCCCCCGCACAGTCGGCGGCCCGCCTGTACGGCCTCCTCTGCTGGTGTCTCGCCGTCCTGCCGTTGACTTTTCTCGCCTGGCTGGCAAGCCAGGTGCCGTACCTTGGCTGGCTCTGGGAAATTCTCCTGCTCTACGCCGCGCTCGGCCTGCACAGTCTGGACGAGCATGTGCGGCCGGTGGCCCAGGCGCTACGCCAGAACGATCTGCCGCAAGCGCGGCTGCGCGTCGGCCGTCTGGTCAGCCGCGACACTCGCGAGCTGGATGCGGCCGGCGTGGCGCGCGCGGCGACCGAATCCACCCTGGAAAACGGCGCCGACGCGGTGTTCGCCAGCCTGTTCTGGTTCGCCGTGGCCGGCGCGCCGGGCGTGGTGCTGCACCGCCTGGCCAATACCCTGGATGCCATGTGGGGCTATCGCACGCCGCGTTTCGAGCGCTTTGGCTGGGCGGCGGCGCGACTCGACGATGCGCTCAATTATATTCCGGCCCGCCTGACCGCCCTGACCTATGTCCTGCTCGGTCGCCGCCCTCGTCTGGCCCTGCATTGCTGGCGCCGGCAGGCACCCTTGTGGGACAGCCCCAACGCCGGCCCGGTGATGGCAGCCGGGGCCGGCGCGCTGGGGGTAAGCCTCGGCGGTCCGGCGATCTACCATGGCGAACGGCATGAACGTCCACTGCTGGGCGACGGACTGGCGCCCACCGCACGCGATATCGGCCGGGCCCTGCGTCTGGTCCACAAGGGGGTCGGCCTGTGGCTGCTGATCGCCCTCGCCGGGAGCATCCTGCATGCTTGAACATGGCGGACGCCTGCACCAGGCGGCGCGGCGCTACGGGATCACGCGGGCGGACTGGCTCGATCTGTCCACCGGCATTGCGCCCTACAGCCTGGCGTTGCCGGACATTCCCCTGACGGCCTGGGCGCGCCTGCCGGAGCCGGACGATGAACTGGAAGCCGCTGCCCGTTCCTATTACAACGCCGCTTCGCTGCTGCCGGTGGCCGGTTCGCAGACGGCGATCCAGGCACTGCCGCGGCTGCGCGCCCCGTCACGGGTCGGCATCCTGGCACCCTGCTACGCCGAACATGCACAGGCTTGGCAGCGTGCGGGGCATGAATTGATTCAACTCGATGAACAGAACCTGCCCGCAGCGCTGGACACGTTGGACGTGCTGCTCGTGGTCAACCCGAATAATCCCAGCGGCCGCTTGCTTGCTCCCGAACGGCTATTGGAATGGCAAGCGTGGCTCGCTCGGCGCGGTGGCTGGCTGATCGTCGATGAAGCCTTCATGGACTGCACACCGCAAGCCAGCCTGGCAAGGCAAACCGGTCTGCCCGGCCTGATCGTGCTGCGCTCCTTCGGCAAATTCTTCGGCATGGCGGGCGCGCGCCTCGGCTTCGTGCTGGGCGAAAAAAGCCTGCTCGAAGCCCTGAACGAACAACTCGGTCCCTGGCCCATTGCCGGCCCGACGCGCGTGATTGCCTGTGCCCAGTTGCAAGATGCCGTGGGTCAACACCGGCAGCGTGAACGCTTGCACAGCGACGGTCAGCGCCTCGCGGACCTGCTGACCCAACATGCTCTGCCACCGGCGGGCGGCTGCGCCCTGTTCCAGTGGCTGCGCCATCCCCAGGCAGCCGAGCTGCATGCCACGCTGGCCCGCCAGGGCATTCTCACCCGCCTGTTCCACGCACCATCCAGCCTGCGCCTCGGCCTGCCGCCCGATGTCGCAGGCTGGGCGCGTCTGGAGCAGGCGCTTACCGGCTGGAAAGCGGCATGACCACCCTGATGGTGCAAGGCACCACTTCCGATGCCGGCAAAAGCACACTGGTCACCGCCCTGTGCCGCTGGCTGGCGCGCCAGGGCGTGCGCGTGGTGCCGTTCAAGCCGCAGAACATGGCGTTGAACAGTGCGGTCACCGTCGATGGCGGCGAAATCGGCCGCTCCCAGGCCCTGCAGGCGCAAGCGGCCGGTCTCGCCCCGCATACCGACATGAACCCGGTACTGCTCAAGCCCAACACCGATGTGGGTGCCCAGGTGATTATCCATGGCCAGGCGCGGGGCAATATGGATGCGCGCCGTTATCACGACTACAAGCGCGTGGCTCGCGACGCCGTGCTGCAATCGCATCAACGGCTCAGTGCGGCGTTCGCGGTGGTGATGGTGGAAGGCGCTGGCTCGCCCGCCGAAATCAATCTGCGTGAGAACGATATCGCCAACATGGGCTTCGCCGAGACGGTGGACTGCCCGGTGCTGCTGATCGCCGATATCGACAAGGGCGGTGTGTTCGCTCATCTGGTCGGCACCCTGGCACTGCTCTCGGCAAGCGAGCAGGCGCGGGTACAGGGCTTCATCATCAACCGCTTTCGCGGCGATATCGCCCTGCTGCAACCGGGGCTGGACTGGCTGGAGCAACGCACCGGCAAACCCGTGCTGGGCGTGCTGCCCTATCTGCTGGACCTGCATCTGGACGCCGAGGATGCCATCGACGTCCGCCAGAGCGCCAAGGACGGGCAGCGGCTCAAGGTCATCGTCCCGGTACTGCCGCGCATCAGCAACCACACCGACTTCGATCCCTTGCGCATGCATCCACAGGTGGATCTGCATTTCGTCAGCCCGGGCCAGAGCATTCCTCCGGCCGACCTGATCATCCTACCCGGCTCGAAAAGCGTGCGCGCCGATCTCGCCCGGCTGCGCGAGCACGGCTGGGAAGCGGCGATCCAGCAGCATCTGCGCTATGGCGGCAAGCTACTGGGGATCTGCGGCGGGCTGCAAATGCTCGGTACTCGCATCAGCGACCCACTGGGCCTTGAAGGTCCGGCCGGCAGCAGCACCGGCTTTGGCTGGCTGGATTTCTCGACCGAACTGGCCGCGCAAAAGCAGCTACGCAACGTCAGCGGACAGCTCTGCCTGGAACAGGCGGCAGTGACCGGCTATGAAATCCATGCGGGCGTCAGCCAAGGGCCGGCGCTGCGACGTGCCGCCGTACACTTGGCGGACGGCCGCCAGGACGGTGCGCAGAGCGCGGACGGCCAGATTTTGGGCACCTACCTGCACGGCCTGTTCGAAACCCCCGCCGCCTGCAGTGCCTTGCTGCGCTGGGCCGGCTTGCAGAACGTGCAGCCCTTCGACTACGGCGCCCTGCGCGAACGGGATATCGAACGACTGGCCGATCTGGTCGAGCAACATCTGGATACCGAACGCTTGCGGCAGCTTTGCGGCCTTTGATTTTCCGGCCTGCCGGACCAGACACCAACGAGTAGAACTGAAGATGATCGAACTGATTCTGGGCGGCGCCCGCTCCGGCAAGAGCCGGCTGGCGGAACAGTTGGCCAAGGAAAGTGGCCTGGCCGTCACCTATATCGCCACCAGCCAGCCGCTGGATGCAGAAATGCAGACGCGCATCGCGACCCACCGTGCCCGGCGCCCGGCCACCTGGGCGCTGGTGGAAGAGCCCATGGCACTGGCGCGCGTCCTGCGTGAACACGCCAGCCACGCACACTGCCTGCTGGTGGATTGCCTGACCCTCTGGCTGAGCAACTTGCTGATGCTGGACGACCCGCAGCGCCTGGATGACGAGCGTGCGGCCCTGCTCGATGCGCTGGCCGAACTGCCGGGACACATCATTCTGGTCAGCAACGAGACGGGGTTGGGCGTCGTGCCGCTGGGCGAGCTGACCCGCCGCTACGTCGACGAAGCCGGCTGGCTGCATCAGGCCATCGCCGCACAGGCCGGGCGCGTCACCTTGACCGTGGCGGGTTTGCCGCTGCTGCTCAAGGGGGAACGGTCATGAGCGCACCGAATGACTGGTGGCAAACATCCTGCCGCCTGCCGAACGAACAAACACGGCAAGCGGCGCAAGCACGCCAGGATGAATTGACCAAACCCCGTGGCGCGCTGGGCCGCCTGGAAGCACTCGCCATCCGCCTGGCCAGCTTGCAAGATTCAGCCACACCGACCGTCGATCGCACCTGGATCGCCGTCTTCGCGGGCGATCATGGCGTAGTGGCAGAAGGCGTCTCGGCCTATCCGCAGGCGGTAACCGGCGAAATGCTGCGTAACTTTGTACGCGGCGGCGCGGCAATCAGCGTACTGGCACGGCAACTGGGCGCCACCCTGGAGGTAATCGATCTCGGCACCGTGACGCCGCTGCAACTGCCGGGCGTGCAGCACCTGAAGCTCGGCGCCGGCACGGCCAACTTCACCCACGAACCGGCCATGACACCCGCGCAGTGCCAACAGGCGCTGGCAGCCGGTCGCGCCAGCGTCGCGCGCGCGCTGGCAGCCAACACCCAGCTCTACATCGGCGGCGAGATGGGCATCGGCAATACCACGGCCGCCAGCGCGCTCGCCTGCGTGCTGCTGGAACTGCCGCCGCAGGGCCTGAGCGGTCCCGGCACCGGGCTCGATATGCAGGGCGTGCAGCACAAGGCACAGGTGATCGAACGGGCCTTGACGTTACATCAAGCCCACTGCCGCGACGTCCTGGAAACCCTGCGCCGACTCGGCGGCTTCGAACTGGCGGCGCTCGCCGGTGCCTATCTCGCTTGCGCCCAACACGGGGTGCCAGCCTTAGTCGATGGCTTCATCTGCAGCGTGGCCGCGCTTTGCGCCGTGCAGCTCAACCCCACGTGTCGCCCCTGGCTGATCTTCGCCCACCGCTCCGCCGAACTCGGTCATCAGGCGGTACTGAGCCGGCTGGCAGCCGAGCCGTTGCTGGATCTCGACCTGCGCCTGGGCGAAGGCAGCGGCGCGGCGCTGGCAGTACCGCTGCTCCGGCAGGCCTGCGCCCTGCACAACGGCATGGCCACCTTTGCCGAAGCCGCGGTTTCGGAGCGCCCGAGATGAGCCTGACCTTGGACTTGCTGCGCCACGGCGATACCGGCACCGCTCCCGGTTTTCGCGGTAGCCTGGATGACCCGTTGAGCGCCATCGGTTGGGCTCAGCTACGCGCAGCCGTGAATAATCATGCCCCCTGGACACGGATTATCAGCTCGCCCCTGCAACGCTGCGCTGCCTTCGCCGCCGAATTGGCCGAGCAAAGACAGCTGCCGCTGAGCCTGGAGCGAAATCTGCGCGAACTGGAATTCGGTGCCTGGGAAGGCCTCACGCCTGCCGCGCTGATGGAGACCCATAGTATCGAGCTGGGGCATTTCTGGAGCGATCCCTACAGTTTCACGCCGCCACAGGGCGAACCGCTATCGGCCTTCGAGGCCCGCGTACTCGGCGCGCTCCAGCGGCTGGCCGCGCAACACGCCGGTGAACACCTGCTGCTGGTCACTCATGCCGGAGTGATTCGCCTGCTGCTCGCCCGCGCCCGCCAGTTGCAACGCCACTGCCTGTTGCAGGTGGAGGTCAAACACGCCGCGCTGTTCCGGCTGCACGTCAGCCTGCAAGAGGTGCTGCATCTGGAAGAATGCCCATGTACCCCTTCCTGATCGCCCTGCAATTTCTTACCAGCCTGCCAGTCCAGCTACCCGGCCTGCCGGAACCCCGGGATATTGGCCGTTCACTGCTATATTACCCGCTGGTCGGCCTGCTGCTGGGAAATCTTTTGTGGCTGACGGCCCTGCTGCTCCATGGCACGCCGACCTTGCTGCAGGCCGCTCTGCTGCTGACCTTGTGGGTAGCCCTGAGCGGCGCGCTGCATCTGGATGGTCTGGCCGACAGCGCCGACGCCTGGCTGGGCGGCCTGGGAGATCGCGAACGGACCCTCGCCATCATGCAGGATCCACGCAGCGGTCCCATCGCCGTGGTGGTGCTGCTGCTGGTTCTGCTGCTCAAGTTCGCGGCGCTCGTGGCACTGCTCGAAGCCGGCCAGCTCCAGGCCCTGCTGGTCGTTCCATTACTGGGCCGCGCGGCGCTTCCAGCGTTATTTGCCGGGACACCCTACGTCCGTCCCGGAGGCCTCGGCCAGGCGCTGGCCGAACACCTGCCGCGCCGAAGTGCCGTGCTCATCCTGCTGGTAACCGCCGTTGGCGTGCTGCTGGCCGCTGGCGGACAGGGCCTGAAGTCGCTGCTGGTCGCCAGCCTGGTGTTCCTGCTCATCCGGCGCAGCCTGCTGTCACGCCTGGGCGGTACGACCGGCGACACCGCCGGCGCGCTGGTGGAACTGCTGGAATGCGCAGTATTGGTGAGCTGGACGCTATAAATGCACGACATTCCGCATCCTCGCCACGACCCCGAAAACACGAATAGGTGGCGATCAATCGCCAAAAACCGCAAACTTCGCCCCCTTGCAATATCCTGAAAGAACCGCACCAGCGTTTGAGTGAACAATACGCTGGAAAAAAAGCTCCAAAAATCAATGCACGCCGGAAGACAGCAGATAAAAGCGACAGCAAACACCTATTCGAATCGATCTTCCCGCGTCCACGGCAATGGTAGTGAAGAGGATTGAAGCATGCGAATCAATAAATGGCTGAACATCCCTGCCCTGTTTGTCCTGATGATCGGTTGCACTGTCCACCCGGACGCACTGGCCAGTGAAAAATCCGTATTCCGACAGCGAGGCGAGGCCTCCTACTACGCTCGCAACCTCCATGGCCAAGAAACGGCCAGCGGTGAAATCTTCAATAACAACAAGCTGGTCGCGGCCCACAAAACGCTCCCTCTCGGCAGCAAAGTGCAGGTGACCAACCTGCAAAACAACAAGGCCGTAACCGTGCGCATCAATGACCGCGGCCCCTTCAAACGAGGCCGGATCATCGACCTCTCGCGTGCAGCGGCGAAGAAAATCGACCTGCTGGAAGACGGCACAGCCCCGGTTCGAATCGTGAGAATCGATTGAATATCTCTCAGGGCCGCAGCATCTCGCCTGCAGCTTGAGCAACCATGACCGTCCGTCTCCCGGCCGGAAAATTCTCTCTTGAAACCCCTGGCAGCATCCCTATGTATGAAACACGGGATGCCGAGATCTGGGTCCCGCGATAACTGAACTCGCTGATATTCAGGAGATCGAAAATGAACACGTTTTCCATGGCTCCACTGTTTCGCCAATCCATCGGTTTCGACCGGTTCAATGATCTGTTCGAATCCGCGCTGCGCAATGAGACAGGCAGTACCTACCCGCCCTACAATGTCGAGAAACGTGGCGATAACCTGTACCGTATCGTGATTGCGGCAGCCGGTTTCGATAGCGCGGATCTGAACCTGGAGGTCGAGCGCGGCGTGCTCACCGTCAGCGGCAGCAGGCAGGAAAGCGAAACGCAGGATGCGACCTACCTGCATCAAGGTATCGCCCAGCGCGCTTTCAAGCTCTCGTTCCGCCTGGCCGACCATATCGAAGTCCGCAATGCGGGAATGGTCAATGGACTGCTGCATATCGACCTTGAACAGGTCGTGCCGGAAGAAGCCAAACCAAGGCAAATTCAGATCAACAGCGACGAAGAGGAAAAACTGGCTCTGGCAACTGACGAGCCAACGCAATCCCGACAATGAATGAACGGAGCACTTATACAGAAGGGGCGCATGGCGCCCCTTTCTGCGTCAATGCGATGACCACAATGTCTCGCCAGCGGACTGGTCTAAGAGCCTGTTCAAAGTATCGCGAGCTAAGGCCAGACAAGGCGAAAATGGCTGAGGAAGCGGACCGGGCTCGCGTGCGAGTTTACGATGCTCGGGCGGCACGCTCGCGATCATGCCCTCGTAGGTGCTGTTGATCTCCACCGTGAGGTGGTAGGTGGACACATCACTTGCGGATGCGTTGTCCGATGGGTCTGCTCGATCACGGCCTTGAGCAGCGACAGCACGTTATACGCCAGCACCGCCACGGCAAAGCCCAGCAGGGCCGCGCGCGGATGGCCCAGCGCCTTGGATCTCGCTGTGCAGCAGCGACTCCAATTGCTTGCCCCTCACTTAAGGCGCCTACACAAGATCACATAAGTTATGGCCGGACAAGATAAATGTTATGTTATAACAAATATATAGTAATCCATTTTCTTCCAATGATGGAGCCGCCCCATGCACCGACGTCATTTGCTGAGGCTCTTGTTTGTCGGCCTTGCATTGCCTTTTTCCGGCCCTGCTCACGCAGTCCAGCAAATCATTAGCGTCCGGGGTTGGCGCAGCTCCGACAGGCTGCGTCTGGTGTTGGATCTCAGTGGCCCGGTCAAGCACCAGACCTTCGAACTGGCCGCGCCACAGCGGGTGATCGTTGATCTGGATAACACACGCCTGAACACCAACCTCGCTGAACTACCACTCGCTCACAGCCCTATTCGGTCAGTGCGTAGCGGGTCGCAGGAAGCCAATACACGACTGGTGTTCGATCTGAACACTCCCGTCCAGATGACCAGCTTTCTATTGTCACCTTCCGAAGGGAAAGGGCATCGCCTGGTGCTGGACTTCCAACCGCGCACACCATCGCTCTTGGCCGATCTCGTCGTCCCCGCCTCTCCTGCCAGCAGCGGGCAACGGGATATCGTCGTGGTGATCGACGCCGGTCATGGCGGCAAGGATCCCGGTGCAGTAGGTCTTAAAGGCGAGCAGGAAAAAGTGGTGGCGCAGGCCATTGCCCGCCTGCTGGTGAAGAAGGTCAATGACCAGCGTGGATTCAGGGCCCGCCAGGTGCGCAACGGAGACGTTTTCGTACCTCTGCGCAAGCGTGTCGAGGTGGCCCGTCGCTACAATGCCGACATGTTCATCTCCGTACATGCTGATGCTGCGCCACGCCGTAGCGCATCCGGAGCATCGGTTTTTGCTCTATCGCAAGGCGGTGCTACTTCAACCACAGCACGCTGGCTTGCGGAGCGTGAGAATCGCGTCGACTTACTCGGCTCACAGCACTTGCTGTCCCTAAAAGGCAAGGACCCGGTGCTTGCAGGAGTCATCCTGGACATGTCGATGACGGCAACCATATCCACCAGCCTCGACCTCGGCAAGAACATCCTCAGTAGCCTGCAGAGCGTTGCCGGCTCGCACCAGAAACGCGTCGAACAGGCCGGTTTCGCTGTCCTCAAGTCACCGGATATCCCCTCGGTGCTAGTGGAAACTGGTTTCATGTCCAACACGGGTGACTGCAAGAAGCTGGTTGACCCACGTCATCAACAGAAAGTGGCCAACGCTATCTTCGAGGGCCTGCATCAGCACTTCAGGACCAGACCACCACAGGGCACACTCTTGGCAAAAATGAAGGAGAGCCAAAGCGTTTGAAACCGTCATGGCTTCCCCCAACCGGAAGTCGAACGGTGAACCAACACAGCATGAGCAAGCCCAGACGCGATGCTACTATCGTGGCTCCGACGCTAGGTCCAGCGCCCCCACCTAAGCCTCTAGCCAGTCGATCCGCCATCGAGCACGACACTCGACACCCTGGACAAATCACCCCTCACACGGCCCCCGAATAATCATCATGGAAATGGATTGGCATCAGGCGTTGCAAGATAGCCTGCACTGGCTCGCCGGCGCATCGCTCATTACCCTCGCGTCCTGCGCCGCCGCGGCGGTCCTGGCGGTACGCTTCACCCGCTGGGGTAGCCAATTCTGGCAGATCGCCGGCTCCTACCTCAGCCCGAAGCACAGCTGGCATCCGCTGCTGGTGTTCGCCCTGCTGCTGGTGCTGGCGCTGTTCTCAGTACGCATGAACGTGCTCTTCTCGTTCTGGTACAACGGCTTCTACAGCGCCCTGCAGGAGCTGGATCAGAAGGTCTTCTGGTACCTGCTCGGGGTGTTCGCGGTGCTAGCCACCATCCATGTGTTGCGCGCGCTGTTCAACTACTACCTGACCCAGGCGTTCAGTATCCGCTGGAGGATCTGGCTCACCGACCGCCTGACCCGCGACTGGATGGAAGGCGACGCTTACTACCGCGGGCAGTTCCTCGACGAGCCGGTGGACAACCCCGACCAACGCATCGAGTTGGATGTGAATTCCTTCGTCACCGGCTCGGTAAGCCTCGTCCTCGGTGCAGTCAGCGCACTGGTTTCGCTGGTGGCCTTCACTGCCATTCTCTGGGGGCTCTCGGCGCCGTTGCAAGTCGCCAGTGTGGAGATCCCCCGGGCCATGGTGTTCGCGGTGTACATTTACGTGATCATCGCCACCTGGATCGCCTTCCGCCTCGGCCGCCCACTGATCCGCCTAAACTTCCTCAACGAGAAGCTCACCGCGAACTTCCGCTATGCACTGATGCGCCTGCGCGAATACGCGGAGAACGTAGCCTTCTACCAAGGTACCGCGATCGAGCGGAACACCCTGCTGGGCCGCTTCGCCGCGCTGATCAGCAACGTCTGGGCGCTGGTTTTCCGAGGCCTGAAGTTCGATGGCTTCAACCTCGCCGTCAGCCAGGTGGCGGTGGTCTTTCCCTTCATCCTCCAGGCGCCGCGCTTCTTCAGCGGCGCCATCAAGCTGGGCGATGTGATGCAGACCTCCCAGGCCTTCGGCCAGGTGCAGGACTCGCTGTCGTTCTTCCGCTCCTCCTACGATACCTTCGCCCAGTACCGTGCCACCCTCGACCGCCTCACCGGTTTCCTCGACGCCAACCGCCAGGCCCACGAGCTACCGCGAGTGAGCCGGGTTGACCACGACCAGACCCTGGAAATTCGCGACATGCAGGTACTGCGCCCCGACGGCCACCGACTGCTGAGGAATCTCAACCTTAGCCTGAAACCGGGGCAGGCGCTGCTGATCAAGGGCCCTTCGGGCAGCGGCAAGACCACCCTGCTACGCGCCCTGGCCGGCCTCTGGCCCTACGCCGAGGGCGAGGTACAACGTCCCGGCGGCACCGCGGCGCTGTTCCTTTCTCAGCGCCCCTACCTGCCCCTGGGCGACCTGCGCACCGCCATCGCCTATCCCGCCGCCAGCGGGCCGGATGACGAGCCGCGTCTGCAGCAGGCGCTGCGCCAGGTCAACCTGGCCCACCTAGTGGACCGGCTGGACCTGCCCAACGACTGGTCGCGCATCCTCTCAATCGGCGAGCAGCAGCGCCTGGCCTTCGCCAGAGTGCTGTTCAACCGGCCGCAGATCGTCTTTCTCGACGAATCTACCTCAGCCATGGACGAAGGTCTGGAGCACGCCCTCTACTCCCTGCTGCGCAACGCGATGGGCGACACCATGTTGGTCAGCGTCGGCCACCGCGCCACCTTGGCCAACTTCCACACTCACCGCCTGGACCTGGAGGCACAAGGCACATGGAGGCTGACGGAGCAGCACACGACTGTTGAGGAGCGCACCTAGTGGCCTGTCTGGTTAATCCAATAACTCATTCCGAATAACTGCCAGCTTTGCTCGATGCACTGAACCGATAATCGACTCAGCCGTTTTGTTCCAGCGGAACGGCTTGGCCGAATGTTCGTTATGAGCCTCAATGAACCGACGAATAGCCGCTCTCAGATCAGTCACGCTGTTGAAGGCGTCACGATAAAGCGCCCGTCTTTCCAGCTGAGCGAACCAGCCCTCCACGGCGTTCAGCCATGAGGCGCTGGGTTGTCGGGCGGATTCAAGTACAGCCCGACGACATCGACCACTTTGTCTGCAAAGTGCGGATCGTTACTGATCTTGAAGGTTTTCAACCGGTGTGGCTTAAGATCGGCAGCCGCCCACACCTGTGCGACTTGCCAGATGCTGACCCCAGCGTATCTGATCATCAATCGCAGGCTCCAATGGGTAGCCTCGCGCGGCATCCGCTGGGTCGTCAGCGTCAGGATTTCCTTGATCTTCGCCGCGTCGAGCTTGCGCGGTGCTCCGCTGCGCCGCAGATCACTCAGTCCCTCAAGGCCAGCCTTCTGATAGCGCTTGCACCATTTGAAGATCACTGGCGCGCAGACGTGCAACTGCTCGCTGATCTCCTTGGGCGTGAGGCTATTGGCCAGCAGCAACAGAATTCTGGCTCGCTGGCCGATGCGCTGAGGCAGCGACCCCATGCGCAGCCAGCCTTGCAGCTTATCGACATCACCGGGGTTCAAGAGAAAAGGGGCTGCTGGCCGGGCGCCGCCCTGGCGGCGCATCGAAATCCAGCTCACTAGGCCCACCGAATCGGGCGACCAGATCATGGCCCTGTGGAGCAACCTGCCGGCGGCCATCGACGCGGCCACCATCGCGCGGCTATATCGCAAACGCTGGCGCATCGAGGGCCTGTTCGGGCGGCTGGAGTCGCTGTTGCACAGTGAGATCCAAGACGCTGGGCCATCCGCGCGCGGCCCTGCTGGGCTTTGCCGTGGCGGTGCTGGCGTATAAACGTGCTGTCGCTGCTCAAGGCCGTGATCGAGCAGACCCATCGGACAACGCATCCGCAAGTGATGTGTCCACCTACCACCTCACGGTGGAGATCAACAGCACCTATGAGGGCATGATCGCGAGCGTGCCGCCCGAGCATCTGCCCTGTGCCGACTCTGATCCGCAACGCCTGCTGCAACGCTTGCTGGCGCTGGCCGCCCGCCTCAGTCCCAAGCAGTTGACCACCAGCAAACGTGGGCCCAAGACTGGGCGACCTAACGCCGGCTATGTCAGTGACTCCATTGCCAGCTCCCATGTTTCCACCGATCGGGTCATCAAGGGCGCGGGGAAAAGACGTTGAAAGGCATGCCTTTAAGAGTGAAAAAGCGCTTATAGGACTCACGCCCTGCCGGCAAGGGCGAAATCGGGGAATAGCTCACTGAATCGAAGGGCTGCTCGGGATTACCCTTAAGCGACAGTCTGTCGCGACAGCCCCCGATTCCATTGGAGAGCCGAATCCCATGCTTCCCAGCAGTTTGAACCTGCCCCACCAGAGCGGACGCCAGGAAGCGATACTTTGATCGCAACCTGGAGGTTCCCATGCAACGTATTACCCGTCGTCGCTACACCGA
>NZ_JACHXI010000013.1 GCF_014191985.1 Azomonas macrocytogenes | reverse complement strand
AAGGAGCTGGGCAAGAACGTCTACAACCGCCTGACCAGCTACGAGGCAGAGCCGGCCGAGGATTCCTCGACCCAGGGGCTGATCGATCATTTCCGCGGTCGGCACCGCGGCTGAGCAATATGCAGCACCGGATTGCTCTGCGATCCGGTGCCATTCTCTATATGGATGAAACCGCCCCATTACTTGCCTGGGCAGAGGAAAAGCTCGCGCTACCTGGAAACCTGCTCAGGAATCGGGCTGTCGAAACACGATAAATGGCAAAGCTGTCTTGTTTATTACTGTGGCTATACGCAACAAATCCTTGCAGCAAAACCAGTGACGTATGGAGCTGACGCAAAACCTGCCAATTGACAAAGTGGCCGGATATTTTGCGATCTGTTTGGAAAAGCCGTCAGGCTTACATATTTCACGGAAAGCAGTCATGCCATACTGCGATCAATCACCGGTTCTGACAGGCCTCCCATGCCAAAACCCTTGAAGCGCACCTTCATCGCAATCCTTCTGGCCCTGGCGATCCACAGCCTGCTTGGCTTTCTCATCCTGCCCAAAGCCGCCCTCTACATTGCCAACGAACAATTGAAGCAATACGCCACTGTCCCGGCGAAACTGGAGCGTATCGAGCTCAATCCCTTTACCCTGGAATTAACGCTGTATGGCTTCAGCCTCGGCGAAGGCGAGCGTAAGGAAATGGCGCTGAGCCGCCTTTATGCCG
Source organism: Azomonas macrocytogenes (assembly GCF_014191985.1). GTDB lineage: Bacteria > Pseudomonadota > Gammaproteobacteria > Pseudomonadales > Pseudomonadaceae > Azomonas > Azomonas macrocytogenes. Next base: position 112,602 of record NZ_JACHXI010000013.1, on the reverse strand, counting down.
ATCTCGAATGGAACAGCATCTGGCAAGGCGTACTGCACCTGGCCAAAGTTCAGCTCGAGCAACCGCAGACCCAAATCAGGCTGGCCAAGGACGGCACACTGAATCTGACCAAATGGTTCCGCATTCCAGAAAGCAGCGACAAGAAAGACCCCGATAGCGGGCTTTTCCCCATCGTTATCGACGATATTCAATTAGTCCAAGGCCAGCTACGCTTCCAGGACCAGAGCAAGAAAGAACCTATCGATCTTGCCTACGATGGGCTGAATCTGTCCTTGCAACAGTTCTCCACCCAACCCGACAAGACCTCCCAGGCCAAACTGGTCGCCACCAGCAAAACCGGCGGGCGCCTACAGTGGCAGGGCCAGCTACAGTTGGCTCCGGTATTTCGCTCCAATGGCCAACTGCAACTTGATGAACTGGATCTCAAGGCAATCCGTCCCTATGTGAACGATGCCGTCCCCCTGGCGATCCAGGAAGGCAAGCTGACCCTGAGTTCGAATTATAAAATGGGTATGGACAAGGCATTTACCCTTAACCTCGACGATACCGCTTTAAAGCTGACCTCGATTTCAATCAATAGCAATGATGGACGCTCGCTGATCCGGTTAGCTGATTTGCAAGCCAGTAAATCCTCAGTGGACCTGGCCAAACAGCAAGTCGTCATCGGCCAACTGAGTAGCCACAAACTGGAAACCTGGGCAGCCAGGGAAGCGGATGGAGAGCTGGACTGGCAGAAACTTTTCGCCACGAATGCCAAAACCGGGCCAGCCAACCAGCCCAAGCCTGCTGGTCAGGCGGCCAAGCCTGAAGCAATCAAGGCAAGCGAAGAGAAAAAACCCGGGAAGAAGGATTCAGGTGAATCAAATACAGCGCCATGGCAAGTCATCCTGCGCAACGTACAACTGCGCGACTACCTGGTTCACCTTACTGACCGCACCAATAAGGAACCCGTCAGCCTCGATCTCGGGCCGCTGAATGTAGACATCCAGAATTTCGACAGTCTGGGCAAGACACCCTTCCAGCTGGCACTGGACAGCACCATCGGCAAGCAAGGCCAGCTCAAGGCCAAGGGTCAGCTACAGCTCACGCCAGCCACCGGCAAACTACAAGTCACCACTCGTAATATAGACTTACGCGTCGCGCAAGCCTACCTGACGCCTTTCGTACAGATCGAACTACGGAGTGGCATGCTGAGCAGCGACCTCAACATTGATCTGAAGGGAACCGAGCCTCTTGCCCTCTCGGTTACCGGTCGAGCTGAAGTAACCCAGTTGCATACCTTGGATACCCAGAAGGAACGAGACCTCCTGAAATGGCGGAGCCTGCTACTGGAAGGAATCGATTATCGCCACCAGGACAGCTTGAACATCGCCAGTATCAACCTGACCCGTCCTTACGCACGTTTCATCATCAATCCGGGCATGACCACCAACATCAACGAACTGATGGTTCAGTCGTCACCGGACAGCGCTTCGAATAAAAATCAGCGAGTGACGAAAGCCAGCAAAACCAAAACACCTCCAGTACCGGCATCCGCAAAATCCCCGCAGGAAAAGCCGATGGGCATCCATATCGGTGGGATCAAGATCGTTGATGGTTCCGGCGACTTTGCCGATCTCAGTCTGCGCCCTAACTTCATCACGGCTATCCAAAATCTGAACGGACAAATCGGCACGCTCGACAATCGCAACGCTCGATACCAATCCGCCAAGGTCGATATCAAGGGCAAAGTCAACAAATATGCCCCGGTTACCATCAAGGGCCACTTGAATCCCTTCGATCCGCTACAGAGCCTGGATATTGCAACGAGCTTTCATCAAGTGGAATTGACTACCCTGACCCCCTATTCAGGGAAATTTGCCGGTTATCGCATCCGCAAAGGGCGCATGGATCTCGACCTGCATTATCGAATCCAGAAAGGACAACTGAACGCCGAGAACAAGGTCGTCATCGATCAGCTACAGCTGGGCGAGAAAGTGGATAGCGAGAATGCCGTCGACCTTCCGATACGCCTGGCAATAGCGCTGCTGAAAGACAGCAAGGGAGTCATCACCCTCGAACTTCCAGTAGAAGGCAACCTGAACGACCCGCAATTCAGCATCCTGCCGATCATCGGCAAAGTCTTGCGTAACCTGCTGGTCAAGACAGTGCAGGCCCCCTTCAAGCTGATCGGCGGATTACTCGGTTCTGGCGAATCGTCGGATCTCAGTCAGGTTGACTTCGCACCCGGTACCACAGAACTGGAAAGCGAAGCCAGGAGCTCGCTGGATAAACTAATAGCCGCACTCAAGGAACGACCCGGCCTGACACTTGAAATCGAAGGAACAGCCTCGGCAAACGACGGCCCGATACTCGCTCAACAGCGCCTGGAGCAGGAATACCGCGATACCTGGTATCGCATCCTGCAACGACGCGGCGACAAGGTACCGGCCGAGGCCAGTCAATTGAAGGTAAACGAAAAAGACAAAGCCACGCTGTTGGAAGGCATCTATCGTGCTCGTCTGAAACAGCAACCCCCTGCCGACTGGAAAAAACTAGACAAGCAGGTGCGCACGGAAAAAATGCGCCAGGCAGTCATTGATTCCTGGAGCAGCAATCCAGGCCTGCAGCGTCGCCTGGGACAGGCTCGAGCAGCGGCCATCAAGGATTATCTGGTAAGCCGGGGACTTGCCGACCAGCGCATTTACCTGATCGACACCAATATCGTCGAACCTGAAGATAATGGCCGCGTCGCATCGGCACTGCACCTGAACAGCGAATGAACCGAACGAGCCCCTATCTGGCAATAAGCTTGCTCTTGTCTGGCTCTGTCACCACCCTGGTTGTCCAGGCGGATACCTTTCGCTGCGGTAGCCAGCTCGTCAGTACCGGCGATCGAGCCTTCGAGGTGGAACAGAAATGCGGCCCACCAGCCCACCGTGAACTGGTGGGTTATACCCTGGGTCGCTACGAGCGCTATGAAACAGTGGTTGAAGAATGGGTTTATGGGCCAGCTAACGGCATGTTGGGCATTCTCCGCTTCGAAGGTAATCGGCTGGTCAACATCGAAACCCGCCGCGGCCGCTGACATGCCCAATCGAATTTCGACTCCGATAATAGGTGCTGTGCTGGTATTAATCACATACCAGGCTCAAGCCGATACTTATCGTTGCAATCGCCAGCTAGTCAGCTCCGAAGCCACAACGAACGAAGTTCTGGAAAAATGTGGCGAGCCAGCCGACCGGCTACAAATCGGCTCCAGGGAAACCCTGGACAACTATGGATTCAGGTATGAAGTGCGGGTCGAAGAGTGGATCTATGGCCCTGAGCATGGCATGTACCATTTCCTTCGTTTCGAAGGAAACAGGCTGAAGCAGGTCGATAGTCGGCGAGGAAATCGATAAAAACCATTGCTTTGCAAATCAGGCACGGTCTGCCGCATTGAGCCGCGGACCGTGCCTAAAATAGAATCCGGCTTATTCGACGGTTTTGAGGCCATCAGCCAGCACTTGGCGAACACCCTTGATGCTCTTGGTTTCAGCAATGGCCGCTTCACGTTGCGCCTCGGTTGGAACCGTACCCGACAGCGATACGACACCGTCTTTGGTTTCGACCTTGATATCCAAGCCAGGAGTAGAGTCTTCCGCTAGCAAGGCGGACTTGACCTTGGTGGTGATCCATGTATCGGATACGGCTTCCCCAGCGTTATGGGTGCTTTCGTTAGCCGCCAGCATGATCGGAGCTGACGCGAAAGCAGGAGAAGTATCAGCCAGAGCGGAACCAGCCATCGGCAGGCCTAGAGCAGTAACGACTACAGCGGCAGTCAGGGAGGTTCGGGTAATTTTCATAGTGGTGTTGCTCCTCTTTTACTTGAATCTGCAGCATCGAACCCGCTGCAGCCCTAGACTACTAGGGTGCAATACACGCACCAACTCCAGAATAAAAAATTAAACTTTTAAATCAATGTGTTATAGATAAATAAAAAAGTTCTTTAATTGCACTATGCAAGTTGAGCGCAAAAAGCACATGCAACTTGCAATCATCCAAAGGCAAACAGCAGACTTGTTTGGCAGGAGATAACAGGGTGGAAGCCCATCGGCATAGGGAGCAGCCCTCATAGGCCGCGCCCCTGCCACACCACCCGGCATGCGGGTCCGCACCGGGCGGTTCGAGAAATTGAGGTTATGAGAGTCGTGCTAGTCCCAGGCTATCGAACCAGGCAAGGGTCAACACCCTATTCAGTTCCAGATGGCTGTTGCGCCATCTGCGACGAACGTGCGGCCAAACGCACTCGCCACTGCACTCTTGCTCTCATTGACACTCAGTCGCTCCAGCTCACGATCCAACTTCATCTTCGCGAGCTAGAGCTAAACAGTGACGAAAACGGCTGAGGAAGCGGACCGGGCTGGCGATCCAGGCCGATTTCAACACCGTTTAGCCGACGCGCAGCAGAGCGTGAATAGACTCTGAGGCACGCGCGTCAGGAGCTGGGGGAGCAGGCGCTCAGGCCGCGCCGGTACGGACAATCGTCCCGACATGCTCGCCGCGCAGCGCGGCGGTGAGTCGACCCGGCACGAGCCCGTTCACCACCTGCACACGCTCGATGTGGCGGGCGGTTGCCATGACATCGAGGAGTGCGCGGTCGAACGGCAGCGTGCCTTCGAACTTCGCGAGATCGGCGGCACTCGTCTCGGACAGGAACTGTGCCTGCTGCCCGTCGGGGCCATTGGGGTCGGAGGTGTATACCCCGTCCACGTCCTCGACAATCGTCAGGCCCGCCGCGCCGAGCGCATCAGCGAGCAGGAACGCGCCCGTGTCAGCCCGGTGAGGCGGGATGCGGGAGCCCGGAAACTCGTGATGGTGGTACGGCGGGAAAGCACTCCCCACGACCGCGCGAGCGGCAGAAAGGTGGACGGCGAGCTGGCTTTCGATAGTGGGATGCTCGACATAGGAGACGCCCTCCGAGGCGAGCAGCGAGGCAAGGATGTGGCCGTTCTGGCCCGCCTCGCTCGCGGCGAGCGGAGCCAGCGACCCGACCGGCAGGCCGAGGTCGAGGCCGACGCTGTAGAGATGGCGGGCACGGATGCCGGCGCCGGTCAGGATCAACAGACGGTGCTCGGGCAGCAGCTTGCGCAGCTCTTCGACGATCGGGAGGATCGCATCGGGGCCGCGGTCCATGATGGAGCGCCCGCCGATCTTGACGATCTGCAGCCAGGGAAGCAGCCGGATCGGGCGTACGCCCGCGACCGGACGGGTGAGATCACCGTCCTGGAGAGTCTGGCGCGCGAGTGGCGAGGCAACGTGCTTGATGCTGTTGGTGGTGTCAGTCATGGTGATGGGCCTCAGTTCGCGGTGATGATGGTGCCGACGTGCTCGCCGGCAAGCGCGCGGGTCACATTGCCGGGGACGAGGCCGTTCACGATCTGCACCTGGCGGACGTGCTGAGCCGCCTGGATGAAGTCGAGCAGCGGGAACTCGAGGATCGAGTCATGCAGCCCTTTCGCCTTCATTTCGTCGACCGAAATCTTCGGGATGAAGGTGGCGTCCTTCGAGGTCTTCGGGTTGGCGGTGTAGAGGCCGTCCTCATCCTTGACGAAGATCATCTGCTTGCAGCCGAACTGCTCGGCAAGGAGGAAACATCCAGCGTCGGTGCGGTAAGGCGGGATCACACCTTCGGCAGCGGGGCGCATCCACAGCTTGTAGGGTGGCATGCCGCTGAAGACAACAGCGTTTACCTGGGAGAGGGACAGCGGCACCGCTGACAAACCGGCACCCTCGACCACGGGGATACCGTGCTTCGCCAGGAGTTGCCCCAACATGGCGGCGTTCTGATCGGCCACCGAGGAGCCGAGCTGCGCGAGTACGCCTGCCGGCAGACCAAGCCTGGCCGCGATCGAGTACAGGTGCCGAGCCCGGGTGCCTGCGCCGGTACCAATCAGCAGCTTGTGGTTCTTGCGGGCGGCAACGATCTCATCCACCAGCGGGTAGAGCGCCGCGCGGCCACGATCGATGACGCTCTGTCCGCCGATCTTGAGCACTGTTGCGTCCGGCAGAATCCGGAAGTCTGCAGCCGTCACTGCCGCCGCCTGAAGCTGCGGGTCGGTCAACGACCGCTGCATGAGAAGCTCCTGGAGCTCCGCTGTCGAGTTGGCCATAAAGAAGGTCCTTTCGTCATTTCGTTGCTATTCATCGCAGCACTTCTCAACAAATCTGCGAGCCCTTGACAACACCTTAGTGAAATAGGCGGGATCGCTTTCGAGAGATTGTTCAGTGATGGTCAGATGTGCCCGTAGCAGGCATATCGCACCAGCAGCTTAGGTAATAGCGTTCTATAGATGCAACCGCATGAAATGGGGGCTCCCGCACCGATAACCCTGCGCGTTTGCAATGATCCGATTGATGCTCAGGACGAGCTCTGATCGAAGAGTGAATTCCAGCGCAAGCCGCCCCTGCCGGCCAATGCCCACCAAGATTTCGTCGCAGCACACCCCAGTCAGGCACGCCACCAAGGCATAGAGATCAATGCTGCTCTTGCGCATGGCGCGCGTGCTGTCGACCATGCGGGCGTTGAGTCGGCAATTCAAGGCGATTTTTAGAGTACTGGCGATAGCCTCTGAAAACCCGGTTTCACTCCCATTCGATCGTCGCCGGCGGCTTGCTCGATACATCGTAGGTGACGCGCGAGATGCCTTCGATCTCGTTGATGATGCGGTTGGAGACTTTTTCCAGTAGTTCGTAGGGCAAGTGTGCCCAGCGGGCGGTCATGAAGTCGATGGTTTCCACCGCGCGCAAGGCGACGACCCAGGCGTAGCGGCGGCCATCGCCGACCACGCCGACGGATTTCACCGGCTGGAAGACCACGAAGGCCTGGCTGACCTTATGATACCAGTCGGCTTGGCGCAGTTCTTCGATGAAGATGTGGTCGGCCAGGCGCAGCAGGTCGGCGTATTCCTTTTTCACTTCGCCGAGGATACGCACGCCAAGGCCGGGCCCCGGGAACGGATGGCGATAGACCATATCGTGGGGCAGGCCCAGTTCCAGACCGATTTTGCGCACTTCATCCTTGAACAGCTCGCGCAATGGCTCGATCAGGGCGAGGTTCATTTCCTCCGGCAGGCCGCCGACGTTGTGGTGCGACTTGATGACGTGGGCCTTGCCGGTCTTGGCACCGGCCGATTCGATCACGTCCGGGTAGATGGTGCCCTGGGCGAGGAATTTGATGTTCTTGAGCTTGCTGGCCTCGGCGTCGAACACATCGATGAAGGTACGACCGATGATCTTGCGCTTCTTCTCCGGATCGGCCTCGTCTTCAAGGTTGGTAAGAAACTGTGCCTCGGCATCGACGCGGATGACCTTGACGCCCATGTTTTCGGCGAACATGGCCATCACTTGGTCGCCTTCCTGGTAGCGCAGCAGGCCGTTGTCGACAAAGACACAGGTCAGTTGGTCGCCGATGGCCCGATGCAACAGCGCGGCGACCACCGAGGAATCGACTCCGCCGGACAAGCCGAGCAACACGTTGGAACGACCGACCTGGGCACGCACCTGGGCGATGGCGTCCTCGACGATATGGGTTGGCGTCCACAGTGCCTCGCAGCCGCAAATCTCCCGTAGAAAACGCGCGAGAATACGCTCGCCCTGCTTGGTATGGGTCACTTCCGGGTGGAACTGCACGCCGTACCAGTGGCGCTTCTCGTCACCCATGGCGGCGATGGCGCAGCTACCGGTACTGGCAAGGATATGAAAGCCGGTCGGCAGTTGGGCAACCTTGTCACCGTGGCTCATCCAGACATCGAGGCCGAGCACGCCATCGGCATCCACGTGATCTTCGATGCCATCGAGCAAACGGCTCTTGCCGACCAGATCGACCTTGGCGTAGCCGAATTCGCGGATCGGCGAGCCTTCGACCTTGCCGCCAAGCTGTTCGGCCATGGTCTGCATACCGTAGCAGATACCGAGCAGGGGCACGCCCAGATCGAACACGGCCTTGGGCGCGCGCGGGCTGTCGGCTGCATGTACCGATTCCGGCCCGCCCGCGAGGATGATCCCGCGCGGGGCGAAGGCGCGAATATCCTCGTCGCTCATATCGAACGGGTGTAACTCGCAATAAACGCCGATTTCGCGCACACGGCGGGCGATCAGTTGCGTGTACTGGGAGCCGAAATCCAGGATCAGGATGCGGTGGGCGTGGATGTCGTGATGAGCCATGGGGCTTTCCTTGGGAAGGAGCATGAAGCTGAAAGCCAGAAGCTGAAAGCAGAAGCCGGAAGTCAATCGCTTCCGGCCTCCGGCGTCCCGCTCCAGCGTCTTTTATAAAGCAGGCTGCTTAGAGCCTGTTCACGATTTCGCGAGCTAGAGCTAAACGGTGGCGAAAACGGCTGAGGAAGCGGACCGGGCTCGCGTGCGAGTTTACGAGTGGTAAATGAGCATTCCAAAGTCGATTTCAACGCCGTTTAGCCGACGCGCAGCAGATCGTGAACAGGCTCTTAGCCGACCCGGTAATTCGGCGCTTCCTTGGTGATCTGTACATCGTGCACATGCGATTCAGCCATGCCGGCACCGGTGATGCGGACGAACTGTGGCTTAGTGCGCATCTCGTCGATGGTGGCGCAACCAGTGTAGCCCATGGAGGCGCGCAGGCCGCCCATCAACTGATGGAGGATCACCGACAGCGCGCCTTTGTAGGGGACGCGGCCTTCGATGCCTTCCGGTACTAGCTTCTCGGCACCTGCGGAAGAGTCCTGGAAGTAACGGTCGGACGAGCCTTGCGCCTGGGACATGGCGCCCAGCGAGCCCATGCCGCGATAGGCTTTGTAGGAACGCCCCTGGAACAGCTCGACTTCGCCCGGCGCCTCTTCGGTCCCGGCGAACATCGAGCCCAGCATCACCGAGTTGGCCCCGGCCACGACGGCCTTGGACAGATCGCCGGAGAAGCGGATGCCACCATCAGCGATCATCGGCACGCCGGTGCCGGCCAGTGCGGCGGATACGTTGGCGATGGCGCTGATCTGCGGCACGCCGACTCCGGCGACGATCCGGGTGGTGCAGATCGATCCCGGCCCGATGCCGACCTTGACCGCATCCGCACCGGCCTCCACCAGTGCCAGCGCCGCTTCGGCGGTGGCGATATTGCCGCCGATCACCTGCACATCTGGAAAGTTCTCCTTGACCCAGCGCACTCGGTCGATCACGCCTTTGGAATGGCCGTGAGCGGTGTCCACCACAATCACGTCGACACCTGCCGACACCAACGCTTCCACACGATCCTCGGTATCGGTACCGGTCCCCACGGCGGCACCGACCCGCAGGCGTCCCTGCCCGTCCTTGGAGGCCAGCGGATAGCTCTTGGCCTTCTCGATATCGCGGAAAGTCACCAGGCCGCGTAGCTGGAAACCCTTGCCCACCACCAGCATCTTCTCGATACGGTGCTCATGGAGCCTGGCCTTGATCACTTCCAGCGGTGTGCCTTCCTCGACGGTGATCAGCTTTTCCCGGGGCGTCATGATCGCCGCCACGGTATCGCCGGCGTTCGGCTGTACGCGCAGGTCGCGGCCGGTGACGATGCCGACCAGCTCGTTGTCAGCCAGCACCGGGAAGCCGGAAAAGCCCAGCTCGCGGACTTTCTCCAGGAGTTCGATGATCTTGGTATTCGGCGTGACCGTTACCGGATCGTGGACGATGGCCGTTTCGTGACGCTTGACCTTGCGCACTTCGAACGCCTGCTGTTCGGCGGTCATGTTCTTGTGGATGATACCGATGCCGCCTTCCTGGGCCATGGCAATCGCCAGGCGTGATTCGGTAACGGTATCCATCGCGGCGGACAGCAGCGGAATGTTCAGTTCGATGCCGCGAGTCAGCCGGGTTTTGAGGCTGACATCCTTGGGCAATACATCGGAATAGCCGGGGATGAGGAGAACGTCGTCGAAAGTCAGGGCTTCTTGGCTGATGCGCAGCATGGCGGGGCTCCCAGGCGGGAAAAAGGAAGCGCGGCATTATAGCCGCCGCGGGTTTTACGCTCAACGCACAACTGTCGCGTTCATACTTCACGAAACTGTCCGTCGATCACAAGATAAAGGAAATACCCATGCATATCGTGATTCCCGACGACTACCAGCAGGTCATCGAGTCGCTCGACTGCTTCACTCGCCTGAGCGGCCATCAGGTCAGCCTCTACCACGACAGCGCTACGGATCTCGATCTCCTCGCCGCGCGCTTCGCCAATGCCGATGCACTGGTGCTGACCCGCGAGCGCACGCGCATCGATGCCGCGCTGCTGGAGCGTCTGCCCACACTCAAGCTGATCAGCCAGACCGGCAAGGTTTCCAGTCATCTGGATCTGCCCGCCTGCACCGCCCAGGGCGTTGCGGTGACCGAAGGACGCGGCTCGCCGGTGGCACCGGCCGAACTGATCTGGGCATTGATCATCAATGCCCGGCGTCAACTGGTCCCGGCCATCGAGGCATTCCACCGGGGCCAGTGGCAGATCAACCTGGGCCATTGCCTGCAAGGCCAGACCCTGGGGATCTGGGGCTACGGCAAGATCGGCCGACGCCTGGCTCATTACGCCAAAGCGTTCGAAATGCCGGTACTGGTCTGGGGTAGCGCGCAATCCCGGCAAGCGGCCGCGACGGACGGGCATCGGGCGGCGCCATCGCGCGAGGCGTTTTTCGCCGAGGCCGATATTCTCAGCCTGAACCTGCGCTTCTCGGACCAGACCCGCCACATCGTCACCCTCGGCGATCTGCAACGGATGAAACCGGATGCCCTGCTGGTCAACGGCAGCCGTGCCGGCCTGATCGCACCCGGCGCGCTGCTTGCGGCGCTCGACAGCGGCCGCCCCGGCTCCGCCGCACTGGATGTGTACGAAGAAGAACCGATCTTCGACCCCCGCCATCCGCTACTGACTCATCCGCGCGTGCTCTGCACACCGCACCTGGGTTACGTGGAAAAGCAGAGCTACGAGCTGTATTTCGGCGATGCCTTTGCCAACGTTGCAGCCTTCTTTGCCGGCCAGCCGCAGAACCTGGCCAATCCCGAAGTACTCGAACGCACCTGAGAACCTGTTCACGATAAAAACATGACTGCATCAAGGAGCGATTCCCCATGCTGCAACACTGGCTACCTGCCCTGCTACTGGCTGTCGCCGCACCGCTGCTGGCGGCGGAACCTTCGACCTACGGCCCGGAACTGGAAGGCTTCGACTATCCCTATCCGGTCGGTCGCTTCGACTTCGAATCTCAGCGTGAACGCCGGCACATGGCCTATCTCGATGTGCAGCCGCAAACCCCCAACGGCCGCACGGTGGTGTTGCTGCATGGCAAGAATTTCTGCGCCGGCACCTGGGAAGCCAGCATCCAAGCACTCGGTCAGGCCGGTTACCGGGTCATCGCGCCAGACCAGATCGGCTTCTGCAAGTCCAGCAAACCCGCACATTACCAGTACAGTTTCCAGCAACTGGCAAGCAATACCCACGCGCTGCTCGAACACCTCGGCGTGGACCAGGCCACCATCCTCGGTCACTCCACCGGCGGCATGCTCGCCACCCGCTACACCCTGCTCTATCCCGAGCAAGTGGAACAACTGGTGCTGGTCAACCCTATTGGCCTGGAAGATTGGAAAGCCATCGGCGTGCCCTATCGGACCATCGATCAGTGGTACGAGCGCGAGTTGAAAACATCGGCCCAGAGCATTCGCAAGTACGAGCAAGGCACCTATTACGCCGGTGAATGGCAGCCCGCCTATGACCGTTGGGTGAACATGCTCGCCGGTCTGTTCAACGGCCCTGGCAAGGAAACCGTGGCCTGGAACTCGGCGCTGCTCTACGACATGATCTTCACCCAGCCGGTGGTCTACGAATTCGGCCAGCTCAAGCCACCGACGCTTTTGCTGGTCGGCCTCAAGGACAACACCGCCATCGGCAAGGACGCCGCGCCCGAAGCCCTGCGTCCACAACTGGGCAACTACGCCGAGCTGGGCAAGCGCACTGCCAAGGCCATTCCCGGTGCGACCCTGGTGGAGTTCGACGACCTCGGCCACGCCCCGCAGATCCAGGCTCCCGAGCGCTTCCACGCGGCCCTGCTCAAAGGCCTGGCGGAGCTTAAACAATGAAATACGCGGTGGACTGAATCATCACCGACGAGGATGATGCGTCCCCACGACGCAGCCATGGCTGTGTCCTCTCTACACCCTCCAAAAGCGAATCCCCATGCTCAAACCCATCACTGAAGAACGTCTGCGCACCATGAAACGCCGTCTGCGCAAGAAGCGCTATCTCGGCGAATTCCAGGAACATGCCTTCGAACTCAAGATCGATTTCAAGCAAGCCCTGGAAGAAGAAGCCCTGATGACCTTCCTGGAAGATTTCATCGACGCCGTTGAAGCTCGCCAGCTCGACTATATTGGCGGCATCGATGCCAAATGGCTGGAAGGCACCATCATGACCGCCAGACGCTACGCTTCCCCGACCGAAGAAGATCGCCAGGCCGTAAGTGCCTGGTTGGAAAAACGCCCGGAAGTCGCCCGAGTCGAAACCGGCGAGCTGTTCGACGCCTGGTACGGCGAGGCGTAAAGGGCTGCAGCGACTCTGGTCGGGCCGCGCAGGTCGGGCCGCGCAGGCCGGCCAGCCGGCTTGCCACAATTCATAAAAAACAAATTAAAATCAATAAGTTAAACAAAAAATCAACTTATCCAGCACAAACAGGGTCCGCTGGCTCCTGTTGGCTACTATGGTAACCATACGGGCGGCGGCGGCCAGCACAGCCACTTTCTGCAAGACATCGTTCACCACTACGGCCATGCCTTGACGGTGAAATTCGTGGCAGGCACGTGAACACGAGAAAGCGCCTCCTTCGCCATTTGTGGGATTCATCATGAATCGAGGCACTGGCAATGAAAGAACCCTTTATTTCACTTTGCTGCGTCACGCTGCTGCTCCTCGGCATTCCTGCTCCGGGGCTTAGCGAGACCCCATCGAGCCCTCTTCCGCCGGGCTGGCAAGCCGAACATTTCGAACCGGTTGGCTACACGGACGTGGATGGCAGGCCCGCCTTCAAAATGACGATCAAGGAAAAGAATGGGCGCTGGTACCTCTTCGCCGCCCATATTTTTCATTCTGGCCTTACGGTACTTGACGTCACCGATCCCTGGCACCCTCGTCCGATTCGCTTTCTGCCGGAGGATGAGAGCACCTTCACGCTCCAGGTCGATCAGGCCAATGACATTCTGATTACCTCGCTCGAAAAGAACTTTCTGGACCCACGAGCGGAAGGCAAGCCGTTCAAGGAGGGCGTGGTCATCTGGGATATCCAGGACCCGGAAAACCCCAGGCGTCTGGGGCAATTCGAAACCGGCGGCACCGGAACCCACCGCAACTTCTACGCCGGCGGCAGGTACATGCACCTTGCCGCCGGAATGCCGGGGTATAAAGGCAATATCTACGTCATCGTGGATATCAGCGATCCGGCGAACCCTGTCGAAGCAGGCAGGTGGTGGGTGAAAGGACAGCATGAAGCCGGGGGTGAAACACTGGGTCTGGGCGCCGACTCCGATCCGGTGAACCATGGCCATGAAAATCCCCACGATCACGGGCTGTGCGCAACGGATGCCGACATCTCGCTGCATGGCCCTCCTTATATCGTCGGCGACAGGGCCTATCTCCCTTATGGTTCGGCCGGGCTGGTCATTCTGGATATCGGCAACGTCAAAAAGCCGCGGCAGCTTGGAAGGCTTGATTTCAGCCCACCTTTCAACAGCAAGTTCGGTGTTCACAGCGTCCTGCCTTTCAAAGGCGAAACGCTGGCTTACGCGAATTCCGAAAGCGTCACGTACGAGAAGGGACCTCTGCACCATTCGTCGCTGGTGGATATTTCAAATCCGCTGAAACCGACGCTGCTGGGGCTCTTGCCCGAACCCGTTCCGCCGAAGGGCGCGCCTTACAAGGACTTCTTCGAGAAAGGCGGCTGGCGAGGTCCGCACAATATCAACCACCTCCAGCACAACCCCGATGTAGAAAAGCAGCAGGACCTTCTCTACGTCGCCCATTTCAATGCCGGACTCAGGGCCTACGATATCTCGAACCCGCGCCTGCCACGTGAAGTCGGCTTTTTCATGGCACCGGAGCCAACCGAGAGGATCGGTTATCTGCCCCATGGAAAACTGGTCCTGCAAGCCGAGGACGTGCTGGTCGATCGGCGCGGCTACGCCTACGTTTCGCATAAGAACCAGGGCATCTGGATTGTAAGGTACACCGGCCCTCGGGTTTCCCTACCAGGACAGTGAGGCGCGCTCGCCGAGTTGCTCGAAAAGGAGCGTATGGTCTGGCGGCTGTTACTCACCCTCACTCACATCCCGGCTGCCTCAGCGGCTGACCAGCGAGGGGCCGATATCATCCAGGGTGCGGCAGCCGGTCAAGGCCATGGCCGCTTCCAGTTCGGCGCGCAGAAGGTGCATAACGTGGGCAACGCCGACCGCGCCGGCGGTGGCCAGGCCGAAGAGGTAGGGACGTCCGACCAGGACCGCTTCAGCGCCCAGGGCCAGTGCCTTGAGGATGTCCGTGCCGCGGCGGATGCCGCCGTCCAGCAGCAGCGGTACACGTCCTTCGACAGCCTGGGCGATCTCCGCCAGGACATCGATGGTGGCCGGCTGGGTGTCCAGGGTACGGCCGCCATGGTTGGAGACGATGATTCCATTGATACCCTCGGCCACGGCCCGGCTGGCGTCCTCGGCATGCATCACGCCCTTGATCAGGATCGGCAGGCGGGTCAGGCTGCGCAGCCATTGCAGATCCCGCCAGGTGGGCGCCGCCGCCAGCAAGGGGCCGCCCAGCAATACGTTGTCACCGATCCGGCTGGCCGGCTGGGGCGGCACCCGCATACCGCGCAGGTTGACCGCTTCGATGCCGTCCGGCAGGACGAAGCCGGCGCGCTGCTCGCGGTTGCGTACGCCGTTGACCGGCGCGTCCACCGTCACCACCAGCGCCTGGTAGCCGGCGGCCTCGGCCCGCCGGATCAGTTCGCGGGTGAATTCGCGATCCGGCTGGATATACAACTGAAACCACAAGGGGACCTGGGTCTGGCGGGCGATGTCCTCCAGCGACGCGCTGGCCTGGGTGCTGACCACCATGCCGGTGCGCACCGCCGAGGCGGCCAGCACGCTGGCCAGTTCTCCTTCGGGATGGACCATTTTCTGGTAGGCCACCGGGGCCAGGAAAATCGGGCAGTCGAAAGTCTGGCCGAACAGTTCCAGGCGGGTATGCCCCGCGCTCAAATCCCGCAAGACGCGGCTGCGTATCCGCCAGCGTTGGAAGGCGGCACAGTTTTCGTGCAGGGTGAATTCATCCGCGGCGCCACCCGCCATATAGGCCCAGGCCTGTTCGCTCATGCGCTGACGGGCAAAGGGCTCGTAATCGGCGACAGCGGCGATGTCCGGCGGGATTTGCTGCAATTTGCTCAGAGGGCTAGTCATCGGTTTCGCGTCTCAGGTATCGGCCCAATGCCGTAACAGGTTGTGGTAGACCCCGGTCAGGCGGGCCAGCGCCGGGTTTTCCGGCACATCTGTGGCCAGGCTCTGAATGGCATCATCCAGCTCCAGCAGCATGGCGCGCTGGTGGTCTTCGCGCACCAGGCTCTGGATCCAGAAGAAGGCTGCCAGACGGGCGCCGCGAGTAACGGGAGTCACCTGGTGCAGGCTGGTGCTGGGATAAAGGGCCATGTGCCCGGCAGGCAGTTTGACGCGCTGGCTGCCGTAGGTGTCCTCGATGACCAGTTCGCCGCCATCGTAAGCGTCCGGGTCGCAGAAAAACAGGGTGGCCGAGAGGTCGCTGCGAATACGCAGGGACGTGCCCGGCAAGGTGAAAATGGCATTGTCGGTGTGGTTGCCGTAGGCGCCGCCTCCGGTATAGCAATTGAAGCGCGGCGGCAGCACCTTCAGTGGCAGGGCCGCAGCCAGGAAGCGTGGGGTAGCGCTGAGACGTTCGAGGATGAATTCGCCCAGTTGCGTGGCCAGCGGATCGTCCTGAGCCAGTTGTAGATTGGCCTTGACGTGAATCGCCATATGCCCGGCCGTGTGTCGGCCATCGTGCCAGGTTGCCCGCTCCAGCGCTTCACGGCATTGGCGCACCTGCTCCGCTGACAGGACGTCGGGAATTGCCAGCATCATTGTCGAATACCTTCATGGGTAGGGTTCGGTAGAGTAATCCACCGGAAACGGAAACCCGGGGAAATAAGACTCCCGGGTTGTCGTGAAAGCCTCGAAGGCCGATCTAGAACTTGAAGTCGGTGCTGATCTGAGTGACACGGGGCGGTCCCCAGGCCACGCGTGTTCCGTTCCAGTTGGCGGAGGCCGGGTATTCTTCGTTGGTCAGATTGTCGATGTTCAGGCGTAGGCCGATATTCGGGGAGATATCGTACGAAGCCATCAGGTTATAGATGGTGTAGCTGGGCAGCTTACCGTACAGGCCGTTGGCAACGATGCGGTTGGCGTCGTCCGGGCGCCCCAGGTAGGACGAGCCGACATGCTGCAAACCGCCGCCGATGGTTACTCCAAAAGGCAAGCGATAGGTGGTCCACAGGTTGGCGGTGACTTCCGGCGTGAAAGCCAGGTCATCGCCGTCGGTGCGTGTGTGAGTGCCGTAATCGGCGGAGTTGGCGTTACGGCGCACCCGATCCATGCGAGCACTGTGACGGCGCTCGCTTTGCATCAGCATGAGGCCGCCAAAGACATTCCAGTTGTCGGTCACCTTGCCGGTCGCACTCAGTTCGAGGCCATAGACGACCTGCTTGCCGTCGCCCTTTTGGGTATCCCGGGTCTCGCCCAGGTCGCGACCGGTGATCGGTACATCTTTCTTTTCCGTATAGAACAGGGCTGCCGTGGTGGACAAGCGATCCTTGAAGAGATCCCATTTGGTGCCGATTTCGTAGTTATACGACACGACCGGGTCGGCGCCTTCGACGAAACCGGGGAATACGTTGGCATCCGGACGGGAAATATCCGGGTTGGACAGATAGGACCCCGGCGGCTGGTGCGAAACCCCGAAGGCGGCGTAGATGCTGCCGTTCTTGGCCGGCTTGTAGACAACACCCAGTTTGCCGCCCAGGGTGAATTCGGAGTTGTCGTAGCCATCGACATCCATGCGCGTGCCGTTCGCCAGCTTGCTGTCGATCCTCACCCGATAGTTCTCTAGGCGCACGCCACCGGTGAGTTGCCAGTGCTCGTTGAATTCGGCGGTGTCATAGGCATACAGCGCCACCGTGTCGATCTTGACCTTGCTGTCGTTGGCCTTCGGCGGCGTGGCGAGGCTAGGCCGGTTGCGATCAGGCTCATTGATGGTCGTGTTGCCGCCATTCACCGTGGGATAGCCGTTGGACTCCGATTTCTCCAGGGTGAATTCGAGGCCGGCGGCCAGGTTGTGTTTCACCGAGCCGGTGAGAAAGCGCGCCGACAGATTGGTCAGGTTGCTGAAGGTGTAGTTGTCCCGATCGTAGAACTGGGTCTGCGTGGTGGCCTGGCGGGTGGCCGGAACGTAACCGGTCGGTATGGTGTAGCGGGCGTCGCGACTGACCCGCGACCAGCGGGTCTGGTTGCTGAGATTCAGGCTGTCCGACAGGTCATGCTCGAAACGGGTCATGATGGAGTAGCTGGTGGTGTCGTCGTAGTCGGAGTCCAGGCCGTAGAACTCGTCGCGATCACCGCTGCCGGCGCTGGGGTGATGCCGATCCATGTAGCGTACCGTAGCGCCGGGCACGCCCCAGTCGGGCCGGTCGTTCTGTTCCACGTAGTCGAAAGCGAAGATGGCCCGGGTCTTGGTACCAAGGCCCAAAGCCAGCGAGGGCGCCAGGCCCCAGCCGTTTTTCTCGGTATGCTCACGGCCGGGTATCCCGCTGTTTTCCAGCATCAGGTTCAGGCGCGCGGCGGTGTGGCTGGTGAGTGCCTGGTTGATATCCAGAGTGGCGCGCTTGCGGTCCTCGGAACGGTATTGATCGAAACCGTAGTTGACGACACCACCGATGAAACTGTCCAGGGTCGGTACCTTGGTCACCATGTTGATATAGCCGCCGGCGCCGCCACGGCCGTTGTCCGCGGCCGGCCCCTTGACGACCTCGACCTGCTCGACGTTGAACACGTCCCGCGTGTAGCTGCCGGAGTCGCGCGAGCCGTTGATGAAGATGTTACCGCTGGTATCGAAGCCGCGCATCTGGAAGTTGTTGGAGCTGGTAGCGAAACCGTTCTCGCCGGCATTGAAGCTGATTCCAGGGGTGTTCTTCAGGACTTCGGTCAGGGTGCGCGCTGCCTGTTCCCGGTACAGGGTTTCGGGAATGACATTGATGGTTTGTGGCGTATCCAGCAATGGCGCGGTCTGCTTGGGCGAGGACATGTGGTCGACCTTGTAGCCCCGGGCCTGCTCCCCGCTGATGGTCAGGTTGTCCAGCAGAACCCGGTTCGAGTCGGTGCCACTGGTTTCAGCCAGACTCGTGTCAACCCAGGACACCATGGCCAGGCTGATGGCTGACGCGAAGGCTGGGTATGGAGGCTTCTCGCTGATTTTCTTTTTATATCCAATGCTCATAAATCTCTCCAGTTGTAAAGCGGGCATATAGCAAGGCTTTACCAGGCCTGGACGTTACCCATAGGGCAGTCCAGATATACGCACCCGAAAAGCGACAAGCCTGCATATTCAAATGATATGCAATCTCATTTGATGCCATATACATACATATCTACAACCGAGTTAACATTTCTAATTGTTAACGTGGCAGATTCCTCACTGCGCTGAATGCATATAACAATCCGATGGGTAATTTTTGACAGGGTTAGCAAGACTGTGGGTGTTGCTGTCAGGTAAGGCACTAATCAGGCAGTGCTCGAAAGTTTTGTAAGTAAGGATAAATTCGGCTCAACTTTTTCGGCATATGAACAGTCCAGACATTAACTATATCGAGGACTGCAACCCTTCCCGTGACCCGCCTACTCCAACTCCGTGCAATGTGGCGAAGTTCCCGCCCGGCCATCCTCCTGTTTCCGCTGCTCAGCGGCTGCAACGGCCCACAATCGGCGCTGCAACCGGCCGGCATTGAAGCCGAGCGAGTCGCGGCGCTGTTCTGGTGGATGACCGGCGGGGGGATTCTGATCTGGCTGGTCGTGATGGGGCTTTTCATCTATGCCACCCATATTCGCCGCCACAAGGAGCACTCGGTTCGGAGAACCCGCTGGCTGATCCTCGGCGGCGGCATCATCTTCCCGACCGTGGTGCTGGCGGCACTGCTGGTCTACGGGCTGATCCTCATGGCGCAATTGCGGGACTTTTCCGGCACGACACTGAAGATCGCCGTTTCCGGCGAGCAGTGGTGGTGGCGTGTGCGGTATGCGCGTGAAGATGGCTCGATGGTGGAGCTGGCCAACGAAATCCGCCTGCCGGTGGGCGAGCGCGTCGCCTTCGAGCTGTCCAGCCCGGATGTGATCCATGCCTTCTGGATTCCTTCGCTGGGCGGCAAGGTCGACATGATTCCAGGCCGCACGACCCAGATGATCCTCGAACCCACCAAGCCCGGCACCTATCTCGGCGCCTGCGCCGAATACTGCGGCAGCGCCCATGCGCTGATGAAATTCGATGTGGTAGTGATGGAAAAAGCAGCCTTCGCCGAATGGCTCGAACGCCAGGCCGCGCCCGCCAAGCCACCGCAAGACGCGACGGCGCAACAAGGCTTGCAGGCGTTTCTGGCCAACGGCTGTGGCGCCTGCCATAGCGTCCGCGGCACGGAGGCCAGGGGCCAGGTAGGGCCGGACCTTACCCATGCTGGCAGTCGCCTGAGCCTCGGTGCTGGCACGCTGCCCACCAATGCCGAGACGTTTTCCCGCTGGATCGGCCATACCGACCAGCTCAAGCCGGATGTCCGCATGCCCGCCTTCGGCATGCTTCCCGCGGACCAGTTGGCCGCGATGGCCCGCTACCTGAGCGAACTCGAATGACCGATAGCGTACAAGACAACCGAGCCGAGATCACCGCCGGCCAGGAAGCCAGACTCACCAGGATCTGGAATTCGCCGCCGGGCTGGCGCTACTGGTCGGCGGTGAACAATACCGAGGTGGGCCGCTGGTACACCGTCGTGACGTTCGCCTTCTTCCTGTTCGCCGTCGTGCTGGCCTTGCTGATGCGCACGCAACTGGCGGTTCCAGAAAACGATTTTCTGTCGGCGCAGACCTACAACCAAGTCATGACCATGCATGGCTCGGTGATGATGTTCCTGTTCGCCGTGCCGATCTTCGAGGCATTCTCGATCCTGATCCTGCCGCAGATGCTGGGTGCCCGCGACCTGCCCTTCCCGCGCCTGTCCGCCTATGGTTTCTGGTGCTTTCTGATCGGTGGCGTGTTCGTCTGCGGGTCGCTGTTCTTCGGCGTGGCGCCGGCGGGCGGCTGGTTCATGTATCCGCCGCTGACCACCGCTTATCAGGATGGCCTGGGCTCCGATATCTGGTTGCTGGGACTGTCGTTCATCGAGATTGCCTCGATCGCCGCCGCCGTCGAACTCATCGTCGGGGTGCTGAAGACGCGCCCGCCGGGCATGCGTATCAATCTGATGCCGTTGTACGCCTGGTACATCCTGGTGGTGGGCGGAATGATTCTGTTCGCCTTTCCGCCGCTGATCGCCGGCGATCTGCTGTTCGAGCTGGAGCGAGCCTTCGACTGGCCGTTCTTCGACTCGACCCGCGGTGGCGATCCGCTGCTTTGGCAGCATCTGTTCTGGATCTTCGGCCATCCCGAGGTCTACATCATTTTCCTACCAGCCATCGCCCTGGTGGCGATGATCGTCCCGACCGCAGCCCAGCGCCCCATCGTCGGCTACGGCTGGATCGTGCTGGCGGCGGTCGGCACCGGCTTTCTGAGCTTCGGCCTGTGGGTGCACCACATGTTCACCACCGGCATGCCGGCGATCTCGCTGGCCTTCTTTTCGGCTGCTTCGGAAGCGGTGGCGATTCCTACAGGGGTGCAGATTTTCTGCTTCCTCGCCACCATCCTGGCCGGGCGCTTCGCCCCCTCGGTGCCGATGCTGTTCGTTTCCGGCGCGCTGGCGATCTTCATCCTGGGCGGGCTGACCGGGGTGATGGTGGCCATCGCTCCCTTCGATTTCCAGGCCCACGACAGCTATTTCATCGTCGCGCACCTGCACTATGTGTTGATCGGCGGCATGCTGTTTCCGGTGGCGGCGGGTATCTACTACTTCTACCCCATGGTGGTCGGCAAGCAGTTGTCGGAGCGCCTTGGCCGCATTGTTTTCTGGGTAATGTTCATCGGTTTCAACATCGCCTTTCTGCCCATGCATTTCACCGGCCTGCTGGGGATGCCGCGACGGGTCTACACCTATGCCGCGGGAATCGGCTTCGACACGCTTAATCTGGTGTCGAGCATCGGTGCCTTCATTTTCGCCAGCGGCCTGGCCTTGCTGTTCTACGATACCCTGCGCCCCCGCAGAAACCAGCCGTATTCGCCACGCAATCCCTGGAACGCCGGTACGCTGGAATGGTTGGGCGAGATGCCGGCCAAATCCTGGGGCGTTCGTTCGATTCCCTTGATCAAAAGCCGCTATCCCTTGTGGGACCAGCCCAATCTGATGCGCGATGTCGACGAGGGACGCTGCTACCTGCCCGATGCCGAGGAAGGCAAACGCGAGACGCTGATCACCAGCACCATCGATGCTCGACCGGCCCAATGCCTGCGCGTGCCCAATTCTACTTTCAAGAGTTTCTGGGCGGCGGTCTTCACGGGCGGCCTGTTCATCTTCGCGACCTACGCCTGGTACACCGTGGCCCTTATCAGTGCCGCCCTGGCCTTCGTCACTATTCTCATCTGGCTATGGACCGACACTGCCGTGATCCCGGAAAAGCCCAACAAGGACATTGGTCTCGGCGTCAGCGTACCGCTCTATGCCTCCGGTTCGGCCTCGGTCGGCTGGTGGGCGATGTTCATCACCATGGTCGCCGACATGACCGCCTTCGCCAGTCTGGTCTTTGGCTACTTCTTTTTCTGGACCGTGCATACAGACTTCCCGCCCAATCCGGCACCCGGCCCCGGGCTATTCTGGCCGGTTCTTTCGGCGGCGTTGGTACTCGCGGCCTGGGGCCTGACGCTGCTGGCCAGGCGCTACAACCGGCAGGATCGAGCGCACGGTTTCTACCTGGCGCTGACCCTGGCCATCCTGTTCACCCTGGGGGGCACCCTGGCGCTGCTGGCCGGCCCGTACCTGAGTGACCTGGAGCCGACCAGCAACGTCTATCCGGCCACGGTCTGGGTGCTGGTGGTCTGGGGGACGCTGCATCTCGCCCTGGGGCTGGTCATGCAGGTGTATTGCCTGGCGCGGCGGCTGGCCGGGCGCATGACCGCCGAGCACGATATCGACATGCAGAACGTTGGGCTGTACTGGCACTTTCTGGCGATCACGGTGGCGGTCACCGCCGCGGTGATCGGCGGATTCCCTGAGGTGGCATAAGCATGACGAAACCGCATGAACACGATGACCGGGCGCCGGCGGCACGCTGGCACAGCCTGTGGTTGCTGACCGTCGGGCCGACAATCTGGGCCCTGCATTTTCTGATCGCCTACTGCACCGCTGCCGTCTGGTGCGCCAAGGTGGTCGGGCGCGATGGCTCGCTGGACGGGCTGCGGTCGATCATCGGCATCCTCACGCTGGTAGCGCTGGCCGGCATCGTCCTGACCGGCTGGTTCGGCTACCGCCAGCACAGCTTCGGCGACGACTCCTCGACGCATAGCGAAGCCAGCTCCGGCGACCGTCATCGCTTCCTCGGTTTTTCCACGCTGCTGCTGTGCGGATTGAGCTTCGTGGCGACGGCCTATGTCGCGCTGTCGGTCGTCTTCATCGGGACCTGCCAGTGACACGCCGGGTGCTCCTCATCCTTGGCCTGCTGCTGCTCGCCGCGGCCTGGATCGGGCCGTTGCCACGACTGGCCCGCCACGCCTTCGCCGCGCATATGGGCATGCATGTGCTGGTGGTGGCCGCTGCCGCGCCGCTGATCGCCATCGGTCTGGCCGGCGGGCGTTGCGACCCGGCGCGCCGGCTGCCGGCCCTGTTCGCGCCCGTTCCGGCCTCGGTCGTCGAACTGGTGGTGGTGTGGATCTGGCACGCACCGGCCCTGCACCACGCCGCCCGGCACAGCCTGCCGATGCTGCTGCTCGAACAGGCCAGCTACCTGGCCGTCGGCCTGCTGGTGTGGTTCTCGGCCTTCGGCGGTGAACGTCGGCAGATGCGCGAGCGCAGCGCCGCCGGCATTGCCGGGCTGTTGCTGACCTCGATGCACATGACCCTGCTCGGCGTTTTGCTGGCCCTGGCCGACCGGCCCCTGTATCCGCATGCGCCACTGGCCGGTGGCGAACTCACTCCGTTGCAGGACCAGCAGATCGGCGGTGTGCTGATGCTGGTCTTCGGCGGTTCCACCTATCTGGCTGGCGGCCTCTACCTGCTGGCCACTCTACTGCGCGAGAAACCGGATGCTGCCCCGCTTCGTTGAGCGATTCCTCACCCCGGCCAGCGGCCCGCTGCGCGCCTTGCGCTGGCTGCTGCTGGGCCTGGCGCTGGCCATCGGTGGCCTGCTGGTCGCCTGGTCGGGGGTCATCCCCATCGCCGCCAGTTCGGGACACTGGCCCATCACCGACTGGTTCCTGCACTTCGCCATGCGCAGCGCCGTGCGCACCCAGTCGCTGGGGATCAGTGCGCCGGATCTGGACGACCCGGCCCTGGTGCTCAAGGGTGCCGGCCATTACGCGAGCGCCTGCACCGCCTGCCACGGCGCACCGGGAGAGGCGCAGTCGCTGGTGGTACAGTACATGACCCCGCCACCGCCCCTGCTGGCGCCGCGCATCAAGGAGTGGCAGCCCGAGGAGCTGTTCTGGATCGTCAAGCATGGCGTCAAGTTCACTGCCATGCCCGCCTGGCCAGCCCAGGAGCGCGACGACGAAATCTGGGCGATGGTGGCATTCCTGCGCACGCTGCCAGAGCTCGATCCGGCGAGCTATGCCTGGCTGGCCAACGGAACGGATGCGAAATCCGCTATCAACCCCTTGCAGGCGATGGCCGGCCCGCAGGAGGCGGTGCTGGCCGATTGCGCTCGCTGTCACGGCAGCGACGGCAATGGCCGCAACACCGGCCTGCCGGATCAGGCCATCACAGAACCGCTGGTGCCGAAACTGGCCGGCCAGAGCGAAGCCTACCTGCTGGCCAGCCTGCAAGCCTATGCCCGCGGCGAGCGCCACAGCGGCATCATGCAGCCGGTCGCCGTCGCACTGGACGAGGCGACCATGCAAGCCTTGGCCAGGCACTACGCCAGTCTGCCGCCGTCGGCCGAAGCGGCGCGGGACGAACAAGCCATCGCCCGCGGCCGCACCCTGGCGGCACAGGGACGCCCCGAACAAGGCACGCCCTCCTGCCTGGAATGCCACGGCCCGACCGCTACGGTGCGCAATCCGTTCTATCCCGATCTGGCCGGCCAGTACGCCACCTACCTCACCGCGCAGCTCAAACTGTTCAGCACCGATCAACGCGGCGGTACGCAATACGCCCATCTGATGCAACACAGCACGCAGCGTATGAACGACATCCAGATGGAGGATCTGGCACGCTACTATGAGTCGCTGCAGCGGAATTAACTCGGCGTCTTCGAAAGCTTTATCCTGAGCGAAAAGACCGAACTCAATTGAGCCCATGCCGGGCTCCTGGACGATACCTACAGGGAAGGCCGCGATCCTGCAATGCGATGGCCGTGCCGAAACCGCTATTCGATTCAATTACCAAGGACCACTCATGCAACTCACCCAAGGCCAGCGAACGCCCTTGTCCAGCTTCGTTCGAGGTTCCGCATTCACGCTCACCAACGACATTTCAACCAGCCAGACCATCGACTACGCCTGCTTTGGCGTGGATGCCCAGGGCAAGCTCTCCGACGACCGCTACATGGTCTTCTTCAATCAGCCGACGACACCGTGCAACAGTATCGAGTTGAAGCACGCTGGCGAATTCAGGATCGAGCTTGCCAGCTTGCCGCCAACCATCGACCGACTGGTCTTCACCGCTGCCATCGACGGAGCCGGGAGCCTGCACGCTATTGGCACGGGCCACTTCGCCATCCGCGAGAACGGCCACGAAGTTGCCCGCTGCACCTTTTCCGGCACGAACTTCGCCGATGAGAAGGCTGTCATGCTGGCCGAGCTGTACCGCAAAAACGGCGAATGGCGTATCGCCGCCAACTTGCAGGGCTTCAATGCCGGCCTTGCGGCGCTGGTGGAGCACTTTGGGGGCGCGGTCATGGAGGCGCCGCCCGCACCGGTGGCCAACGTTTCCCTGGAAAAGAAAATCGCCGCCGCCGCCCCCCATCTGGTCAGTCTGGCGAAGAAAGCCACCGTGAGCCTGGAAAAGGCCAACCTGAGTCAGGTCAAGGCCCGCGTCGGACTGGTGCTGGATGTATCCGGTTCGATGAATGCCCAGTACAGCCGTGGTCGGGTGCAGGAAGTGGTGAACCGGATGCTGCCGCTCGCCGTGCATTTCGATGACAACGGCGCGCTGGATTGCTGGGCGTTCGGTTCCAGCCCCGTGCAACTGGCCGATATCGATCTGGCCAACCACAAGGACTACATCCTCACCGAACAGGGTGGCTGGAAACGTTGGGCGGTGGGCAGCCGCGTCAACAATGAACCGGCCGTGATGCGCCAGGTCATCGACTTCTATAAAGACTCCGGCGAACGGACACCCATCTACGTGCTGTTCATCAGCGACGGTGGCGTGCATGAAAATCGCGCCATTACCAGACTGATGGCCGAAGCGGCGGCGCTACCCATCTTCTGGCAGTTCGTTGGCCTCGGTGGTCGCGACTACGGCATCCTCGCCAAGCTCGACGACATGGCCGGTCGCCAGGTGGACAACTGCAACTTCTTCGCGCTGGACGACCTGGACGATGTCTCGGAAGAGCGGTTATACGAGCTGTTGATGGAAGAATTCCCCGGCTGGCTCAAGGCTGCCAAGGCGGCCCATATCATTGCGTGACGATACGGTGGATGACGCTTTTTTCTTTCGTCCAGCACAACCCCACGCAGGTGGATGGACAAAGCGCCATCCACCCTACGACTGCCGGCCACACCCTCTCCCATTTATGGGAGAGGGCTGGGGAGAGGGCGCTTTTCAGGCGCGCCTGGCGAATCATCAGCCGACGCTGACCCCATGTGCCAGGGCCAGCGGCTTCAGGCCACCGGCGAAGCCCTGGCCGATGGCCTTGAACTTCCACTCGTCGTTGTGGCGATACAGCTCGCCGAAAACCATCGCGGTCTCGGTGGAGGCATCTTCGGACAGGTCATAACGAGCGATTTCCTTGCCATCCGCCTTGTTCAGCACGCGGATATAGGCATTGGAAACCTGACCGAAGCTCTGCTTGCGCGCATCGGCCTCATGGATGGTCACGGCGAAGACCAGCTTCTTCGCCGCCGGCGTCAGCGCGTTCAGCTTGACGTTGACCTGCTCGTCGTCACCGGCCCCTTCGCCGGAACGGTTATCGCCCAGGTGCTCGACATTACCGTCGGTGGACACCTTGTTGTTGTAGAAGATAAAGCTGTTGTCATCCAGGACCTTGCCGCTTTCGCCAAGGATGAAAACGGAGGCATCGAGGTCAAAATCGGCGCCGTCGGTGACGCGCGCGTCCCAACCCAGGCCAACCGTCACTTCGGTGAGGCCGGGAGCTTCTTTGGACAGGGAAACGTTACCGCCTTTGCTCAGATTCACAGCCATTTCCAGATTCCTTTTTCAGTAGTGATGGGTGGAACGAATATGCGCGCCCGGAAGCCCCAGGCGCATGCCTGCCCCAATGGGGGCAAGGCCGGTGTTTTGCAATGCTGCCCGCTCATTTGGAACCGGCAGTCCAGCGCATTCCCCAACGGTAAGCCTCATCCACTTCCCGATGGCCGTTGAAGAAATCGACCCGCCGCGACACCTTGACCGCGCCGTTATCGTTCTCCAGCAGGGCGATGGCGCACATGCCCTTGCTACCGCCCTCCTCGCTGACTCGCACCTCGATCGGCGGCTGGCCGGGAACATACAGCGTCACCACGCCATCGGTCGCGCTCCAGTTCGGCACCCCCCGATAGATGAAGGCAAACACCAGCACCCGCCGGATCTTCTGCCAGTGCCGGCCATTGATATGCAGCCATTCGCCATCGCTGACCGCGCCGGTACGGTCATCGCCCTTGAGCTGGATATACGGCTCCTGATCGAAAGCCCCGAACGACTTGCCCAGCGCCTGTACCGCACCTTTACGGCCATTCTGCAGCTCGAACAGGCAACCCACGTCCAGATCGATGGCATTGGACTTCTTGAAGGACGCGAACAAGCCGCCGCCACCCGACGCGTTGCCCTGATTCCAGTTCAGGTTGATCCGGATCTCGCCGAAATCGCTGCCGGTCTTTTCCAGGCTGATGCTCGAACGGCTCTTGTCCAGGGTGATCTTGTTCAGATTGATCGGCTTGGCCACCGGCACAGGAGCGGGCGCCGGGGCGGGCGGTGGAACCGGAACCGGGCTCGGGGCCTTGGCCGCGACCTCGACACCGAAATGCCGGGCCAAAGGCTCCAGGCCACCGGCAAAGCCCTGCGCCACGCACCGGAATTTCCACGCGCCCTGGCGACGATAGAATTCGCCGAGGATCAACGCCGTTTCCTGCATGCCGGCTGTCGCAATCGGCGCTTCGATCCCGCAATCCAGCGTCACGGCCAATTGCGTGACTGCCGCGAAGCTCGCCTGGTTCTCGTAGATCGTGGCGGTCAGGGCGACCTTCTCGACCACGCTGTCCAACTGCGCCAGATCCAGCGCGAACACGACCTGCCCGGCCGCCGCTTCGGTCATCCGCACCAACCCACCATTCACGTTGCGCTGGCCGAAGAAGCACATATCGTCATCGCCACGCACCTTGCCGCCCGCATCCAGCACAAAGGCGGACACATCGATCTCCGCCCCCGGCAGCGGCGAGAAAGCGACAGTCACCGTCACCTGCCCGGCAGTTACCGGCGCATTCGCCCCGGGAGTCAGCGTCGTCATCCGCGCACCGCCTGCGCCGCCGCGCCGATCAGATCCTCGACAGTGCGCCCATTCGTGGCCGTGCCGACCGCCGTGAAATCCCAGCTGCCGCCACTGCGGCTCAGGTAAGCCATGATCACACCGGTATGCCCACCCTTCTCCGCCAGATCGAAACGCGCCAGCTCGTTGCCGGACGGTTGGTCGATGAGGCGGCAATAAGCATTGGCCACCGATTCGAAACTCTGCCCGGTAAAGGAGTTCACGGTGAACACCAGATACGTGGCAGCGGCAGGCAGGTGCTGCAGATCCACCTGGATCGTTTCGTCATCGCCAGCGCCCTCGCCGGTACGGTTATCGCCGGAATGCCGGATGAAACCGTCGCCGGACTCCAACTGGCGGAACCACACCATCTCCAGCGGCTTCTTTTCGCCATCCAGCACAATGCAGGAAGCATCGAGATCCACCTCGCCATTACCGCCCAACAGCCGCCCGAGGAAACCCTTGGCCTTCACGGGGTCCCAACCCAACCCCATGCGGACCTGCTGCAAGCCGCCACCGGCAGTTTTCTCCAGGGAAATGGTTTGGTTCTTGGCCAGACTGATTGCCATGCGAATACCCCTTGTTATTCGGATTCATGTTTCAACAGGCGGCCCAGAGCCGCACAGAAAACGCAGGAACGACAGTGTGCCTCTATCCACGACCACGGAATGCTCCGAATCGTTTCAAGCTCTTTCGTCATACAGGAAACAATCGCGCCGCCGGACTTCACAAGCTGTGGGATGGACAGCGCTCTGCTTGTGTATCGCCCGGATGAGCGTCATACCGGCGCGACAGGGAGACCAGATGGCCTACCCGATGAGCCTGCCCCCTCTCAAATGATCAGATAAGACACCATGACGCAAGGGCGGACTCTGCACCAGCGCGGTCGCCCCATCGATACCGGCGGTGCCCGAACCAGGGAACTAAGAGCCTGTTCAAAGCCTCGCGAGCTAAGGCCAGACAAGGCGAAAATAGCTGAGGAAGCGGACCGGGCTCGCGTGCGAGTTTACAAGGAGTAAATGAGCATTCCGACCGGGTTGGCGATCCAGGCCATTTTCAACGCCGTTTGGCCGACGCGCAGCGGATCGTGAACAGGCTCTAAGGCGTTGGCAACAAGAGATTGTCTTCTGGCAAGGCAATGGCGTCCGTGGGCGGGCGACTCGCCGTCACGGTGGCGTTGTCTGCCTGATGGCGGCAGGGTGTCAGCGGCAACGGATGCCCAAACCAGGCACTGACCGCAGGCTGATGGCTGACGGCCAATACAATCATCTCCGGCAATGCTTGCCTTATCTGCGCGAGCAGTTGGATGGCGGCGGCATCATCCAACTGGCTGGTTGCTTCATCCAGACACAGAAGCGCAGGACGCAGCAGCAAGACACGGGCCAGCGACAGACGTTGTTGCTCGCCGCCGGATAATTCCCGGCTCCAGTTGGACGATTCCTCCAGCCTATCGCCAAGCGCTGCCAGGCCGACCTGTTTCAGCACTTGGCACAGCGAGGCCGTATCCGGTGTCTGGGTCAACGGATAGCAAAGCACATGGCGCAAGGTATCCTGCGGCAGATAGGGTTTTTGCGGCAAAAACAGCGCTTTGCCTGCCGGCAGTTGCCATTGCCCCTGTACGGCAGGCCATAGCCCGGCAAGCGCACGCAGCAGCGTTGTTTTTCCGCTGCCGCTTGCAGCCGACAGGACAGCCCACTCACCCGCCTTCAGGTTGGCGGTCAGCGGCGCAAACAGGGGACTGCCGTCGGGGTGATGCACGGTGAGCGCCGTAATGTGCAAGGCGTCGCCTTCGCGGGGAGGTACCTTCAGAGCTGGCAGTTGCCGCAGGCTGTGTTGAAATTCCCATAGCCGTTCAATGGTGGCGGACCAGGCCACCAACTGACGGTAGGCATCGATGAACCAGCCGAAAGCATCCAGCACGTAGCCGAACGCGGCGGTGGCCTGCATGACTGCGCCCAGCGTGATACTGCGCGACAGATACAGTGGCAGTACGGCGAAGACCGGAATAATCAGGCTCAAGCGAAAATAGCTGGTGGTAAAGCTTTCCAGACGAAACTCTCGTCCCATCAGCCGTCGCCAGTTGTCGACGATTGGCCGAAAGCGCTGGCGCATGCGTTGCCGTTCGGCACCGGCCCCCTGATAAAAGGCGATTTGCTCACTGTTGTCCCGCACCCGCAGCAACGTGGCGCGATAATCTGCCTCCACCCGCTGGCGTTCAATGTTCAGCGTATGCAGGCGATGGCCCAAAACATGCGTGACCAGACTGGCAACTACCGCATAGGCAAGGGCAATCCAGACCAGATAGCCATGCACCGTCACGTTGTAGCCCGCCAGCGTGAACGTCTGCACGCCCGAGAGCTGCCAAAGAATGACGATAAAGGAAAGCAGGCGAGCACTGTTTTTCAGCAACGAAAGCAGCAACTCCAGGCTTTGCTCTACCAGCAGCCGGACATCATCGGCAATCCGTTGATCGGGGTTATCCGGCTGAGTGTCAAGGCGGTAATAGGCGTGATGCCGCAGCCAGTCCTGCTCGAACTGGCACGTCATCGCATCGCGCCAACGAATGATCAGGCGTTTTTTGAGCCAGTTACCACAGATAATAACCAGCACGAACAGCGCCGTATAAGCCAGGTAGCGCCACGCCATGGTGCTGACAGAGGCATGCTGAAAGTAGTCTGCCAGCGCATCGTAGAACTCCTTGCTCCAACTGTTGTACTGAACGCTGATCCACACCACCGACAGAGTCAGCCCCATGATCAACAGCAGGAGCAGCCACAACATCGCGGCCCGTGTGGTAAGCCAGAACGGGGCCACCAGCGAATAAAAGCGTTTAAGCGTCAGCATGGTTTATCTGTCAGCAATAGGGGAAACGTCAGCGCAGCGTTAAATACCTGCACCGCGTACAAGATGAAAGGGATCGGCCCACGGTCGATGGGCAGGCAGGGGCATTAACAATTCCATTTGATCGGCAGCATGAAGCGGCGCACTTTACCGTCGGCACGGTAACAGTTATTGCCGAAGCAGTGGGTGCCCGCTATCACATAGTTGGCCTGAATAACGCCTAATAGCGCAGCCGAAGCATTCAGGTCAGTATCAAACATTCCCCTCGCAGGTCGGGAGACCATGCCCCCCCTTGAGTTGGCCTGGCGTAGATGCTGGCGTAGCGGCGATCCGACTGGTCTTCGCGGAGAAAAGCCTTGGCATGCAGATTCGAGTAAGGCTTCAACCAGAGCACGACCTTGGGCAAGTCGCGTACGATGCCATCCATTCTGGCCCAGTCGCTGCTGGTGCGGTCCAGCGCATCGAAGCCGATCAAGCCAAAACACTGCTCGTTCTGGAAGGCTCCGTTGGCGTGCTGGATCAGCCTGGCGAGCGGCTCGGGATTGGCCTTGGCCCAGGCGACGGTCTCGCTCCAGGTATTTTCCGGAACAGGCTCGCCGACCATGTTCGCGAGCCAACGGGCCACGACGCCACGCCAGATATCATAGGGTGCATTGCCGCCGACCATCCTCCGCTTGCCTGATCAGCTTGCGGATGCTGTCGGTGCCGCTGCGGTGGGCTTGTACGCGGGCCTGGTCGAAATGGCGGCGATGGGCGTAGTGCTGGGGGCATTCCAGTCGGTAAAGGCGTCTGCACCCAATGCATAGCGAACGCCCGAGACATGACCCGAGCGATAGGTTTCATAGCGACCCCATAGCTCGTTGACGCGTTTCCGATCCTTCTTGTCGGGCTCACCCTTTGTGACGGGCATGCCGAAGACCATCATCAATCGCTTCAAGCCACATTCGGCAACGATGAATCGATGCAGTTACCGGCAGTCAAGATCAGCCCTTATGCGCCCATGGTTCATGAACAAAGCGCCCGGCCAGGTACTCGATAAAGGCTTGAACGCGCGCCGGCCGGTTACGGCCCGGCGGGGTCACGATGTGCAGTGCGATCGGCTCCACTTCCCAATCGTCCATCACGGTCTCCAGCGTCCCAGACTGCAAATCCTGCCAGACCAGAAACTCCGGCTGGAGCGCCAGGCCCAGCCCTGCCAACAGGGCCGGCGTCAGCGCCTCGGCATTGTTGGCATGCAGGTGGACCGGCATGGCCTGGGTGAATTCGCCGTGCTGCTTGTGCCGGAAACGCCAGCTCGTTCCGTTGCGCGCGTAGGTGTACTGCAGTGCCTTGTAGTTGATGAGATCACGGGGATGACGTGGCTTGCCGTGGCGCTCGAAATAGGCCGGCGAGCCGACCAGCAGGATGCGTACTTTGCACAAGCGGCGGGCCAGCAAGCTGGAATCGACAAGGTTGGCGATGCGCAACGCCAGGTCGAATCGCTCGGCCACCAGGTCCACCTGCTTGTCGTTGAACTGCACGTCCAGTTCCACGTCGGGATGGGCCTTCATGAAATCCGGCAGGACCGGCGCCAGACGTGCAATGCCGAACGACATCGGAGCCGAGACCCGGACCAATCCACGCAGGCTGTTGGACTGTTCCACCACTTCGGCCTCCACCGCCTTGCCATCTTCGAGGATGCGCGAGGCACGCTCCAGGGCAGCGTAGCCGCTATCGGTCAGCGATATGCGGCGCGACGTGCGGTGGAACAGCATGGTTTTCATGCGTGCTTCCAGGCGTGTGATGGCCTTGGACACAGTGGCTTGCGACAAGGAAAATTCGGCGGCGGTCCGGGCAAAGGAACCTGTCTCCGCGACTTTGGCGAAGATGGCCCAAGCTTCTAGGTCTGGTAGTTTTTTCATGGCTATTTTGGAAACAATCGAAACAGATCATTGACAGACATTTCGTCTTTTTGCCACAGGAACCCGACTAAGAACCCATCAAAAACGGATCAGCAACAGGTCGGCCTTGGCCGCGATCCACTCGCGGTTCCTGCCCAGCCGCTTTATTCGAGAGACTGGCCCATCCAGTGATATTGGCTATCTTGAATTAACCTTTCAGGCGAAATTCTGAACATCCCTCACCCGGAAATCATTGAACACCCGAAATTTGCCGGGCGGGAAGCGCGCCACCCTGGAGGGTTTACGCTTGATGACGAAAAAAGTATTTCCGAGATCCCATGAAAAACGGAAAGGATGGAATTGCGTTTCTCGCATTCTCGCAGACGATTACGAAACCTAGACTGGTGCCATCGTAATCAGATCCTCACAAGGAGTACGCCATGATCGAACGTCGCTCCTTCGACAGCCTCGGCGGAGCCTACCACGGCTGGCTCGACGCCAAGCACCGTTTTTCCTTCGCTGAATACCACGATCCGGCGCGCGTGCATTGGAGGGCACTGCCGATCCGTACCGATGCACAGGTGCTGGGCGCCGCGATCAAGGTCGGAGAAACAGTGGAATACCGCTTCGCCGACGCCAGCCGCCATAGCTACCTGGTACCGGCCAAAGGCAAGGTCGAAGTCAATGACGTGACCCTGGAGGCGGCGCGCAACCACCGTCTCCGAATCGAGGTGAACCATCAAACTCCATGCCTTGTCCTTGGGCGCCGGCTTGCTGGCCGGCATACGGCAGGCCAGACGTCCGCAGCAAAACGGACCTGAGAACAGCGTCGTGACGATTCGTGGTGCCCGGACATCGTGGTAGAGCCAGAAACTGGGTGGACGGGTGCACTCGAAACCATCATGTGAGGGCAAACCCATGACATCCCGCCGAACAGTCCTTGGCATTGCGACGACGCTGGCATCTACGCTGGCGCTGAACAGCTTGTTGGGTCGCAACACCGCCGCCGAAGCCGTCAGCAAAGGAGCATCCACCGTGTCCGATTCCACTCCCGACATCATTTTTCACAATGGCCAGATCACTACGCTGGATCGCCGCAACCCTGTCGCCAGTGCCGTGGCGATCAAGGATGGCCGCTTCCTGGCCGTAGGCGCGGCCCCGGAGATCCTGGCCCTGGCTGGCTCCGGCACCCAGCTTATTAATCTCCAGCGCAAGCGCGTGCTACCCGGCCTGTTCGACAATCACACCCACGTGGTACGCGGCGGCCTCAACTACAACCTGGAACTACGCTGGGATGGTGTGCGCTCGCTGGCCGACGCGCTGGACATGCTCAAGCGCCAGGTCGCCATCACCCCGGCACCGCAATGGGTGCGCGTGGTCGGTGGCTTCACCGAACATCAGTTCGTCGAGAAGCGCCTGCCGACCCTCGCCGA
Organism: Azomonas macrocytogenes; assembly: GCF_014191985.1. Lineage (GTDB taxonomy): Bacteria > Pseudomonadota > Gammaproteobacteria > Pseudomonadales > Pseudomonadaceae > Azomonas > Azomonas macrocytogenes. The sequence continues at coordinate 78,377 of NZ_JACHXI010000013.1, read as the reverse complement.
GATCAACGCCATCGCGCCCGATACGCCGGTGTTCCTGCTGCATCTGTACGACCGAGCCCTGCTCAATGGCGCCGCGCTGCGCGCCGTGGGCTACACCAGGGACACGCCCGAGCCGCCGGGCGGCCAGATCACCCGCGACGCCAACGGCAACCCCACCGGCCTGCTGCTGGCCAAGCCCAATGCAATGATTCTCTACGCCACCCTGGCCAAGGGACCGAAGCTGCCATTCGAGTATCAGGTCAACTCCACGCGCCACTTCATGCGCGAGCTCAACCGTCTGGGCGTGACCGGCGTGATCGATGCCGGTGGCGGTTTTCAGAACTACCCCGACGACTACGCGGTGATCCAGAAACTGGCCGACGACGGCCAGATCACCGTGCGTATCGCCTATAACCTGTTCACGCAGAAGCCCAAGCAGGAAAAGGAGGACTTCCTCAAATGGACGTCCTCGGTCAAGTACAAGCAGGGCAACGACTATTTCCGCCACAACGGCGCCGGCGAGATGCTGGTGTACTCGGCCGCGGACTTCGAGGATTTCCGCGTCGAACGGCCGGACATGCCATCGCAAATGGAAGGCGAGTTGGAGGAAGTGGTGCGCGTACTGGCGCAGAACAAGTGGCCCTGGCGCCTGCATGCGACCTATGACGAGACCATCACGCGCGCGCTGGACGTGTTCGAGAAGGTCAACCAGGACATTCCGCTGCAAGGCATCAACTGGTTCTTCGATCACGCCGAAACCATCTCCGACAAGTCCATCGACCGCATCGCGGCACTGGGCGGCGGTATCGCCGTGCAGCACCGCATGGCTTACCAGGGCGAGTACTTCGTCGAGCGCTACGGCGCCAGGGCGGCCGAGGCGACGCCGCCGGTCAAGCGCATCCTGGAAAAGGGTGTGAAAGTCTCGGCCGGTACCGATGCCACCCGCGTGGCCTCCTACAACCCCTGGGTGTCGCTGGCCTGGATGGTCACCGGCAAGACTCTCGGCGGCCTTAACCTATACCCGCCGCACAACCTGCTGGATCGCGAAACGGCGCTGCGCCTGTGGACCGAGAACGTCGCCTGGTTCTCCAACGAGGAAGGCCAGCGTGGACGCATCGAGCCGAGCCAGTTTGCCGATCTGATCGTGCCGAACAAGGACTACTTCACCATCCCCGAGGATGAAATCTCCTTCCTCACCTCGGATTTGACTGTAGTGGGCGGCCGTATCGTCTACGGTGCCGGCGAGTTCGCGCCGCTGGACGACAACCCGCTGCCGCCGGCGCTGCCCGACTGGTCGCCGACGCGCACCTTCAAGGGCTACGGCGCCTGGGGCGAGCCGGACGGCGCGGGGCGCAATTCGCTGGCCCCCGTGCGCCGGCAGGCCGCGGCCACCTGCGGTTGCGCCAGCGGTTGCGGCCTGCACGGGCACGACCATGCACGGGCCTGGGCTTCGAGCGTGCCGACTTCGGACCTGAAGGGCTTCTTCGGTGCGCTGGGCTGCTCCTGCTGGGCAGTCTAGGTTCGTAGCGCCACCGGTACCAAGAGCCGGCGCCATCGCGGGCTGGCTCCCCCGCCATCGCGCCCCCCGTGACTGACAAAGAGGGAACGAACCATGAACGAACGCTCCTGGGATTTGCCATCCAGCGGTTTCGCCCCCTTGCGGCAAAGGCTGTTCGCCATTCTCTGAGTAGCGACGGTCGATGCTGGAATGGTTCCAGATCAAGTCCTGGACCGAGCACCTGCGCCAGCACAAGCGTACCTCCAGGGCCGACACCGACATCCCCCTCTCTCACTGCCCAATCGCAAGCCGGGAAACCTCAAAACTGGAAAGAATACTATTCTTTTTTTCCTATTTTGATTGTTTCCAAACGGATCAAAAATAGCCACACACAAACACATGGTGCAGTAGCTGTTCCGCTGACTGCGTGACATACCACTGATACAGCGCCTGGCTTAAACCTGAGCTTTCCACATAGGAATCAACAGCATGAGCAATCCGTTCATCGACACAATAAAAATCCGCCGCAGCCAGTACGCCCTGGGGAAAGAATTGCCGCTTTCGCAGCAGAATGTCACTGAGTTGATCCAGGAAGCGATCAAGCTCTCGCCATCTGCATTCAACTCCCAAAGTTCGCGTGCCGTAATCCTGTATGGGACCCAGAGCGACAGATTTTGGGGTTTCGTGAAAGAAGAACTGCGCAAGCTCGTACCTGCCGATTCTTTTGCCACCACCTCAGACAAGATCGATAGCTTCGCTGCAGGCGCAGGTACCGTCTTGTTTTATGAAGACCAGGAAGTCGTTGACGGTTTGCAGAAACAGTTCGCTGCGTATGCCAAGAACTTCCCCATTTGGTCCGAACAGGCCAGCGGCATTGCCCAGTTTGCCGTATGGACAGCACTGGCCAATGCCGGTATCGGCGCGAGCCTTCAGCACTACAACCCACTGCCCGACGCGGCTGTTGCTGCCGAATGGAATCTACCGGCCAGTTGGACGCTGCGCGCGCAACTGCCGTTTGGCTCCAGCAAAGGCAGTTTCGGCGAGAAACCCTTTATCGACGACGCGAAGCGGTTCCGGGTCTTCGTGTAATCGCGCAGGCTAAACCTAAAGGGGTCGCCATCAAGCCTTCATGCCTTATGTATGTAGTCCCGAGCTGAAGTGCAGCATGAGGTGAATCCGATGCTGGAACGGCTGAACGCGCTGCTCGTCTCGCAGTCGTTCCTCATCACCGCACCGAGATTCTGCCGCTTGAGTGGCTGTGCAGCTTCTTGACATGTTCCGCAAAACAAGGCAAGCGCACCGTCATACCCTTGTAAGACCTTCCGTCTAGCGTTACCGGGCTCGCTCATCGAACCCTGGCAGGACTGGAGGCTTTCATGACGCCCTTGTTTCAACCCATCAAACGGCTGCCGCTCGCCTGTGCCGTGTTTTCCCTTGCCCTGCCACTGGCGGTCGCCGCGCCCGATGTGGTGACCGCGGCCCGAGCCGGCAACGGCAATTACTTCGAACGCATCGCGACCTTTGCGGTGTACCGCAACCTGGCCACGACGGAAGATCCGGCCACGCAGACGGTTGCGGAAATCACCGCGGTCAGCCGCGATGGCCAAACGCTGATCTATACCGACAGCCCTGGCAAGCGCATCGGGCTGGTGGATATCCGTGATCCGGCCAACCCGCAACCGAGCGGATTCGTAGCACTGGAGGGCGAACCCACCTCGGTGGCCGTGCATGAGAACTACGCGCTGGTGGCGGTGAATACGTCTCTGAGTTTCAGCCAGCCAAGCGGCGTTCTGGCGGTGTTCGATATCCGCGATCCAGGCCAGCCGCAGCGGGTGGCCAGCCTGCCCATGAACGGCCAGCCGGATTCCGTGGCGGTCAGCCCGACCGGCAATTATGCCGCCGTCGCCATTGAGAACGAGCGTGACGAGAAGCTGAACGACGGCCTGATCCCGCAACTGCCACCCGGCCATCTGAGCGTGGTGACGCTCAAGGGCAAGCCGGAGCGCTGGTCGGTCCAGGAGGTGCCGCTCAGCGGGCTGTCGGCCATCGCGCCGGAAGATCCGGAACCCGAGTACGTCAGCATCAATGCCCTCGACATCGCCGCAGTGACCCTGCAGGAGAACAATCATGTGGTGCTGGTGAACCTGCGCCGGGGCAAGATCATTACCGATTTCAGCGCCGGAATGGTAAACCTGACGGAAGTCGATACGCAGGAAGATGGTCGCATCCTGCCGCTGAACACGCAGGAAAACCGCCGCCGCGAACCGGATGCCATCGGCTGGGTTGGGCCACTGCTGGCGACCGCCAACGAAGGCGATTACAAGGATGCCAACGGTGTCGAAGGTGGTAGCCGGGGCTTCACCCTGTTCGACCCGCTGGGCAACGTCTGGCATGACGCGGGCAATAGCCTGGAGCACGCCATCATCCGCGCCGGCCACTACCCGGAAAGCCGTTCGGAGAACAAGGGCATCGAGCCGGAAGGTATCGCCTACGCCGAGTACGGGCGCAACAATTTCCTGTTCGTCGGCAGCGAGCGCGCCAACGTGGTCGCCGTCTATGACGTGGCCAGGCCATGGCAGCCGCGCCTGCGGCAACTGTTGCCCGCCGGCATGGGACCGGAAGGCTTGCTGGCGATTCCTTCGCGCAACCTGTTCGTGGTCAGCAGCGAGGAGGATGCGGCCGAAAAAGGCTATCGCTCTACCCTGTCGATCTATCGCCTGGGCGCCAAGGACGCGCCCTACCCGGAAATCCAGTCCACCGAAAAGGCTTTGATTCCGTGGGGGACACTGAGCGGCATGGTGGCGGATCGCAGCGCGCCGCATCGTCTCTATGCCGTGCCGGATAGCTATTACAAAGCCTCGCGCATCTTCACGGTGGACACCCGCCAGACGCCCGCCATCATCGATGGGCAGATCGAACTGCACAAGGCCGGCACGACCGTCGACTACGATCTGGAAGGCATCGCCCAGGCAGTCAATGGCGATTTCTGGCTGGCCTCCGAAGGCGACGGCAAGCAGCAGCCGAACCTGCTGATCCGCACCAATGCCCAGGGCGAAGTGCTGCATGAATATCCACTGCCCGCTGAAGTCGCCAGCCAGGCGAGCAACTATGGCTTCGAAGGCGTTGCGGTGATCGGCCAGGGCGCTCAGGAACGTGTCTATGTCGCCTTCCAGCGCGAATGGAAGAACGATCCGGCAGGATATGCGCGGATCGGAGTCTTCAATCCGACCACCGGCGAGTGGGCATTTTTCCATTATCCGCTGGATAGTACGACGCAAGGCGCCTGGGTCGGCCTGTCCGAACTCACCGCGCTCAACGACCGCGAGTTGCTGGTCATCGAGCGCGACAACCAGCAAGGTCCGGCCGCACAGATCAAGAAGCTCTATCGCCTCTCGCTGGCCAACCTGCAGTCGGTGGCCGAAGGTGGCTCTTTCCCGGTTCTGCAGAAGACCCTGGAGCGCGACCTGCTGCCGGACCTGAAGGCCACTCACGGCTGGGTGCGCGACAAGGTCGAAGGCGCGGCGGTGGATCAGACCGGCCAGCTCTTCGTAGTCACCGACAACGATGGCGTCGAAGATTCCAGCGGCGAAACCCGCTTCATGCGCCTGGGCAATATCCAGCGTTGAGCACTGCGGGGCGTACCGTCCGGTGCGCCCCTTCTGCATTTCGGCTTATCATGCCGGGCATGCCTACCGATCCCTTCCAACGTCTCGATCTCGACCGCGAGGTGCTCAGCGTCTCCCAGCTCAATAGCCGCGCCCGGTTACTGCTGGAGGATGTGTTTGCCCGCATCTGGGTCGAGGGCGAGATTTCCAATCTGGCGCGCCCGGCCTCGGGGCATGTCTATTTCACCCTCAAGGACCAGAACGCCCAAGTGCGCTGCGCGCTGTTCCGCCAGAATGCCGTGCGCGTGCGCGAAGCCTTGCGTGACGGGCTGGCGGTGCGGGTACGCGGACGGGTTTCCGTATTCGAAGCACGCGGCGATTATCAGCTGATCCTCGAAACCCTCGAACCAGCTGGTGACGGTGCACTGCGCCTGGCCTTCGAGGCCTTGAAGGAAAAGCTGGCCACCGAAGGGCTGTTCGCCGCCGCGCGCAAGCAGGCGCTGCCCGCGCATCCGCGCCGCATCGGCATTGTCACCTCGCCCAGCGGCGCGGTGATTCGCGACATCATCAGCGTATTCGGCCGCCGCGCGCCGCAAGTGGAGTTGGTGCTGGTGCCCACTGCCGTACAGGGTCGCGAGGCGACGCTGCAAATCGTCCGAGCACTGGAACTGGCCGACGCCCAGGGTTTTGATGCCTTGATCCTGGCCCGGGGTGGCGGTTCGCTGGAGGATCTGTGGTGCTTCAACGAAGAGGCTGTAGCGCGTGCCGTGGCCAACTGTGCAACGCCTATCGTCAGTGCCGTCGGCCATGAAACCGATGTATCCATCGCCGATTTCGTCGCCGACGTCCGCGCGCCGACTCCTTCTGCCGCCGCCGAACTACTGGCGCCGCACACGGGCGATCTGGTCCAGCGCCTGGAAAACCTGCAGCGCCGCCTGTTGCTGCGCATGCAGGAACGCTTGCAACGTGCAGGCATGCGCCTGGAAGGCTTGACCAAGCGCCTGCGCCATCCCGGCGAGCGACTGCAGCAACAGGCGCAGCGCGTCGACGACCTGGAACAGCGGCTGTTGCGTGCGATCCAGCAGCGGCTGCGTAACGGGCAGGAGCGACTGGCCCGGCTCGATACACGCCTGACGGCACAGCATCCGGAGCGCACCCTGAATGCGTTAAGCCAGCGCCTGGAATACCTGGGCAGCCGCTTGCCACGTGCCATGCAGGAAAATCTCAGGCGCCAGCGACAACAACTGCAGTCACTTGCCCAAACCCTGCAAGTCGTCAGCCCACTGGCCACGCTGAGCCGTGGCTACAGCATTCTGCTGGATGAAAATGGCCGGGCGATCCGCGCGGCAGACCAGACCAGGCCAGGCCAGCGGCTCAGGGCCCGACTGGGTGAAGGCGAGCTAAGCGTGCGGGTGGAATCCGATGTTCATGGCCGGCTTTAGTGAAGCAGCGTGACGCTTGCGGAATCACTGCTACTGCGATCCTTATCCTTTTCAAGGATCATGATAATGCGCTTGTTGCTCACACCTTGAGCGACCAGTGCTGCACGCAGGCGAAGTGCCCGAAGATAGGCGGTCTGGCGGGCCTTGCGCGGGTCCTTGTCGGCAACCGGCCCCACCTTGATGAGTGCCGTGGCTGAATCCAGCTGCATGGCATTCCATGGGCGGATGGAATGAACCTGAAGCTCGTTCAGGGTTTCATCGCCAACGAGTTCAAGGACTGACGTTGTCTCAGGCTTTTGCAGCGGCTGTTCGTTGACGCTGCCAACATACCCCACAGTGCCGTTTTCCAGGACGATCTTTGCCCATCCCGGTCGAACCGAGCCATCCAGTACCCGGACTTCATCCCCCTGCCACAGACTTGCAATCACTTTGGGGGTATTGGCATACGGCCGCTCCCGGACAAAGACGTCGTGCCCGGCAAAAGCGACATTGCTGAGCGTGTTCACCAGCCCTGGCGTTTGCAAGGCTCCGAACAGAATACCCACGTTGAGTGGTTCGGCCTGGTCGGTTTGTGCGAATACCGAGGGAGCGTTACTGCGCTTCAGACTCGCCATTCGCGACCGCGCCGCGCTGGAAAAATGGCTGGCGGGATAAAGGCTGACGAACTCACGCAGCCCGAAGAATTGTTGGTCAGTTGGTGAATCGGCAACCGTTCTTGTCCAGCTTTCAAGCTCGTCCTGCTCGACCCTGGCGCTACGGTGCAGGCGCATTTCACCGATGCTGGAAGCATTGACGAAAGGTTTCTGTCTACCGCCCGTAAGGGAAGAGACATCGCCTGCGGTAAGCGTGAGAATAGTTTGAATAGGCCTGTTCAGCGTTGCCAGATGGCTGACGAAACGGCGTGTGAAGATACTTCCCTGGTCGGGCGAATCGTCGCGAAACAGGCTATACGACGCTTTGCCTGGCTCAGCAGCGTATGCGACAAGGAAGCCTTGCGGAGTCGTCATGCGGCTTAATCCGGCAGCGGCGGAATGGTCGGGCCGGGCCTGCCCGGGACGATCTGCAGCAGACGCATCCAGGATGTCGCTGTCTGCGTCGTAGCTTGCGAACGGGTCGACATGACAGGCATCCAGGATGATGGCAGTCATGGCTGCTCCGGTATTCTGGATCCGCTCGATCAGGTAAGGGACGCTGATGTAGGCAGTTCCTTCCTGGCCTGCCTCGGCGGGCTGTGCATCTGCCGCCAGCAGATAGTTCACGCCCTGACTCTCCAAGCCGTGCCCGCTGAAGAAAACGAAAGCGCTCTCGCCGGTGTTCAGCGATTTGGTGAAATCCTCGATGGCCTTGAGCAGTCCTGCCCGAGTCATTTGCTCTGGAGACACTCTCGTTATAACGAAATTTGGATCAAGGTTCTGCAAAGCGGTCACGACCAATTCTTCGTCGAATGCGGGCGTTGGGAGTTTCGCAGCATATTGATATTCATGGATTCCGATAACCAAGGCACGCTTGACCGGCTGAGTCTGGACTTGAGCCCAGGGTGGCAGGGTGGACAGTGCCGGAATGGGCGGGACGGTGAGCGTCTCCGCCTGGGCAGAGCTCGACACAATCGCGATAAGCGCAGCCACGCCAATAGCGACAGCCTGCGCAACGGTTCCATGCCCAATCCTGGTTATTTTTTTTCCTAACGTGAGCTCTGCCATGAGCCCTCCGGGACAGCCTGTCTCTGACTGGTAGCTGCTAGCTCAACCATAGATATTGAGGAAATTCCGAGAGTTAAGTTGGATTCTTCATTATCACAAGAAATCCGCTGCCATTGACGACACGGCTTGCAGCAATTCCCTTGCTTGTGAAAGAGACTTGTTCGGAGTTTCCTTAGTTCGGTATTGACCGACTGGCTAGCTTTTGATCGATCAAGGTCGCCCGCAGACCCGGGGCCCATACCAAATTGGAAATCTGGCTGCCTCTCGCAAGCCTGCCAGAACAGAAGCAATGAAGCTTCAACAGAAGCAATGAAGCTTCTTGGGTGGCTAACAGACAGCTCATTGCAGCCAGCTGCCTGGCCTACCGGCGCGACCAGGCGAGTTCTCTCTCGCCTGGGGTTATCGGTGTAGTACTACTGCAGCAATCCTGCTCTCACCGTCATCCTTGGTCACATCATTCCCTGGTGCGGGTGATATCGCGAGCGCCGTCCCGTCAGTGAATGACCATCCGCTCCTGGCTCTGCCGGCCAGTGCGAGTCAAAAAGCGCAGGCATTGCTGCTGGATGTCGTAGCCGAGCAACGTGCCGAGAATGAAATCCTCTTCCGAGGTCAACTCGTACAACGGCTTGTTGACAATGGCGCGCACCACTTCGACACAGGAGGTACGACCGAAATACAGATTTACCTTGGTCGGGCAGATTTCCTGGATATGGCAGTCGATCGATTCCCGTTCCAGGCGCTTTTTCATACCCTGCGCCTCGTTCGGCGACATGGTGAGCATGAACAACTGGCGTACACCCTTGCGGTATTCGTAGAGATACTGGCCAAAGCAGGCGACTGCCGGCGGCTTTACTTGATAAGTTGATTGAGCCATGCGTTGATCCGTGCGTTGGTTGCGGAGAACTGGTTATCTTCATCCGAGGCCAGGTCGGCGAAGCGGCCGTTACGTACAACAGTTGGTTCGGAAAAATCGTAGCCTTCGGTATCGGTAAAACCGACCACGCTGGCCCCCTTCTCTGCCACGATTTCGTAGAGCGCACCAAGCGCATCGAGGAAGTTGGCCGAACAATTGTGCCGCCCACAGGAACCAAACAGGGCGACCGTCTTGCCATCGAGTTCAGTATCTTCCAGGACTTCCAGGCATTGTTTCCAATCGCTTTGCCGGGCGCCGTCATCATGAGCTGGGCAACCGAGGATCAGCAGCGGACACCGCTGCAAATCCGCACGCCGGGCCTGCTTGATATCCAGCAGCCGGGCGTCGATCTGACTGGCGATCCGCTTCGCAATTTTTCTGGTGCATCCGCCATCGGACCCATAGACGATGGTTACGCTCATGGTGTGTATCGCTCCAGATCGATTGGATTTCTCCTGCACTCGAGGGTTGTCCTCGAGTCTTGCCGCAGCGCTTAGGGAAATCACTCTACCATATTGAGAATCAATTTCAATTGAGAAATAAACACAGTCATCTCGTGACTCCTGATATGACCGAAAGCGTTGCTATAGTGCCCGGCGTGTTTTCCCATCTCGGAGTTTCCATGCACCGCCTCATCCTGTTGCTACTGCTCGCCCTTGCCCTGCCTGCACAAGCCGAGGGGTTTATCACTCGCCTGCTGAACAAGCCGGTACCGGGCGGCGTCGCGGTACTCGATCTGGGGATGCAAGGACCGGCACCCAGGGTGCGGTATCGAGACAAACCAGTGCTGGTGGTCAAGGAAGACGGCAAGCGCTGGATCGCCATCGTCGGCATTCCCTTGACGGTAGAGCCGGGTGTGCAAACGGTGACCGTCGAACGTAATGGCGCGCCACGCACGCAGGATTTCCAGATTTCATCGAGGAAGTATCGCGAGCAGCGCATCACCCTGAAGAATCAGCGCCAGGTCGACCCCAATCCCGAGGATCTCAAGCGCATCGAGCGTGAACTGGACGAGCAGACTGCAGCCTATCGCCAGTTCAGCGAGAGCCAGCCGAGCAATCTGCTGTTCGATAAACCGGTGAACGGCCCGCTTTCCAGTCCCTTCGGCCTGCGTCGCTTCTTCAATGGCCAGGAGCGCAATCCGCATTCGGGTCTGGATTTTGCCGTGCCGGCCGGAACCGTTGTCAAGGCGCCAGCGGATGGCCGTGTGATGCTGACCGGTAATTATTTCTTCAACGGCAACACGATATTTATCGACCACGGCCAAGGGTTGGTCAGCATGTTCTGTCATTTGTCGAAAATCGAGGTAAAGGTCGGCGACGCCATCCTGCGCGGCGATGCACTTGGCCGGGTCGGCTCCACCGGTCGCGCCACCGGCTCGCACCTGCACTGGAATATCAGCCTCAATGATGTACGAATCGATCCGTCGATCTTTATCGGCCAGTACAAGCGCTAGAAAATCACCACTGAATGCCGCTTTTGACGATTCTTGTGCACCAGAAGAGGCTTGAGCGGCCCTCCCCCAAAGAGTCGACGAACAAGCACTGATAGAAACGCCAACCCAAGCCACTCGCAAGGCTCAACGACGACCCAGGTTCGTCAATATCTCCGCTGCAGTGACCCTTTTTCTATCTTTATCAATACCAACATCATTTGCTGGTCTAGGGTTAAACAGCCACAGGAAATAACGCGTAATCAGCAAGGAGGCGAACAAGTTGCTTATTAATAATTCCAATAATAGGAAGCTCGCATGTTTCGTCACACGTTTTCAGGAAAGTTCGTCACGGGCCAGATTTTCAGGGTCAGGAAAAAACCGAATCCAGCCCCTGCCCAGTTGCTACTGTCTCCCCCACCGAATCGCAGGAACCTGTTCGGGATCTCCTGGAGCGATACCGTTATCACCATTGCGGCTTTATCCATGATATCGCTTCCTGACAGCATCCACGCGGCCGATTCCCAGGCCACTCGCAGCGTAGCGCAGGAAACCCCCAACTCGGTGACCTACCCGCCCTATCCACTCGAGCCCAATGGTCGAGATGAAACGGTCAGCGTTTCGGTGGAGAACCAGCAAGCGCAGCAGCGCACCTATACGTTCAACACGACCATGAAGTTGCGCGACGATGTCCAGCAACAACGAGTTTTCACCGAAGACACCGCACAACCGCTGCTGCGCAGCGGCAGCCTGTTCTTCGACGGCCTGTTTGCCATGGCCCTGGACGACTTGAAACTGCTGAGTGTCAGCGAGATTCGTGACGACAACTACAACGGTGGCGACCCCATTGCCTGTCACTGCCTACAGACAGGCGAAAAATGGACATATGTTTGGACGCGCGATCTCTCCTACGCAGCCCAGCTCGGCCTGGCCTCGCTTAATCCGGCACGCGTCGCCAATTCCCTGCTCTTCAAGACCAACGGCATGCGTGAAGGGGTCCAGCCACCTGCAGGCCTCCCCAGCAGCGCCCTGCAGATCATCCAGGATACTGGCTCCGGCGGCAGCTGGCCGGTAAGCACGGACCGTGTGACCTGGGCACTGGCGGCCGAAAGCACCCTCGACAACCTGTCCGGCGAGACCTACGACACATTCTCGGATTACGCCTACGCGGCCTTGCGCGGTACCGTCGAAGCCGATCGCCAAGCGGCATTCGATCCAATCCTTGGCCTATATGGCGGCGAACAATCCTATCTCGATTGGCGCACGCAAACCTACGCAGGCTGGATCGTCGACAACCTGAGTCATATGGCCGAGTCCAAGGCCCTGTCGACCAATGTCGTTCATTACCAGGCGCTGCGTCTGACCGCACGCCTGGCTCGTGAGCATGGCGAGGTACAGTTGGTGCGTCGTTACACGGAGTGGGGGGATGCCTTGAAGGAACGGATCAACCGGCACTTCTGGATCAAGGAGGCTGGCCTGTACGCGAGCCTGACGAGCGCCGCCGGCGATCAGGCACCCGTGGAAAAATTCGACATGCTCGGCTCGGCCCTGGCTATCCTGAGCGGGATCGCACCACCGCGCCGAGCTGCGGAAGTTTTGGCCAACTATCCACATGGCCAGTTGGGGGTTCCGGTGTATTACCCGCAGCAACCGGACATACCGGTTTATCACAACCGTGCGTTATGGCCTTTTGTTACGGCTTATGAGCTACAGGCGGCTGCCAGAGTCCGTAACCCAGCGGTTGCGGACAATGCGATCCAATCCCTTGTGCGGGGCGCGGCCTTGAATCTATCCAACATGGAAAACCTGGAGTGGCTGACCGGCAAGCCTTTCCATGACGATGGCCCAGTGATCAATTCCCGACGCCAGCTATGGTCCGTTGCGGGCTATCTGAACATGGCCATCGGAACGCTATTCGGTTACCAGGTCAACCAGTCTGGAATCACGATCGAGCCATTCCTGACTGCCAAAGCGCGACACTTGTTCGGCAATTCGCCTCGCGCACGGCTTTCCGGGCTTCACTACAAGGAGCATGCCCTCGATGTAGTACTGAATCTGCCGGAAGCGACATCCGGGACCGGCTACTACCTGCCCAAGGAAGTACGCCTGAACGGATCGCCCGTTACCGGCAGCATTAAGGAAGACCAGTTGAATAACGCAGCGAACGTTATCGAAGTCGATTTCGGAGCCCTGCATGCTGGCGATACGCGCATCACCATGGTACCAATGGTCGATCCGGACGATCATCGGGACCCACGTGTCTTTGCGCCTGTCGAACCGAAGATCACCTCCATCGTGCAAGAAAGCGGCAAGTACCGGATCAACTTTACAGATAGTGGTAATGCCGATGTTTCCGGTGACACGGTGTTTTATCGCATTTTCCGGGACGGCGAACTGGTCGCCGACCGACTGACTCAGACGAGTTGGAGCGACCGCCGGAAAGCACCTGCCGAATCCCGTACCTGCTACGCGGTACAGGCGATCTTTAGCGGTAGTGGCCACCACTCGCATCATTCAGCACCGTTCTGCGCCGAGGAGACAGCGGTCCAGGCCATTCCCGTGACCGATGCCCGCGTACTCAGCAATCTTGCAGTAACGCCGCCCTCCGATGGCATCGCCGAACCCACCCTGCGTGACTGGGGTGCACCCACCGATACACTGGAAGTCCGCGATATCGCGATCACCAAACCCGGCCGCTATGCCATCGAACTGGTCTACAACAATCATCAGCATGACATCAGTAGCGGGGTCACCAACGCCGTGAAGCAGATCGACGTGCTGGCTGGCCGCAACCAGGCAGTAGCGCGTGGCATCGTGCAGATGCCGAATGTCGATCCTCGTAATGGTGAGCATCCTTTGAGGAGATCCACGGAAATGGTCGTCCAACTGAAAGCCGGCACCTACCGCTTCGTATTCAGCGATTACTTCAATATGAGCTACCTGAAGTCGAATACCCTTTATTCCGGTAGTGGCGGAACAGGCGGTCCTGTCAACCGGGCCAGTATCGCCCAGGTGAGGATCGTGCAGCTCGGGCATTCTCCAGGCGCAGGTAGCCTGCAACCAGCAGCAACCGGAGATTCGGCTCTTGAATAAGAACAGGCGGGAAAACCACTCGTCGTTGTTTGCAAATATCCCTGAACTCGCCCACAAAGCGGTCCTCTGAAAATACGCAGGCTATGAGAATTCGTTCGTAGCACCCTCGTCTCTACCATCGAGATTCGCAAGCGAAAGAGGAGAAAAAACATGGCAAATAACAACCCAGGCAACTTCGCCAATGATCGAGAGAAAGCCTCCGAAGCGGGCCGTAAAGGCGGCCACAACAGCGGTGGCAACTTCGCCAACGATCGCGAAAAGGCTTCCGAAGCCGGCCGTAAAGGCGGCCAGACCAGCCATAAAGGTGGCCGCAGCAGCTAATTCGGTATAGTTGTCTGTAGAAAAGCGGGGGCTATATGCCTCCGCTTTTTTATGCCCGGCGCTCTGACGAGCGATGTCGCGTCATAGCCGGACTATGGCCAGGAGTGACCACCCAGTATCCGAGCCTCGGGCACCCAATCATCGGCTATCGATCTGCGATTGAAGATTGGCAATCTGATTCTGAACGGCCGTGATTGCTCGTTTCGTCTGGCTACGGAATGCATCGAACTCCGCCGTATTGCCTCGCGGAGCGATTCGACTGTCGAGTTTATCGAGCTGGCTGCGTACTATCAGTAAATCCTGCTCCAGCCGGACTATGTCCTTGCTTGGGTCATTCTGCTTGAGTGATTCGACCTGTTTGCCGAGGCTCGCCTGTTGAGTCTTCTGCTCGACCAGGGCAGCTTCGAATCTGGCCTGCTCTGCGGCGACGACGTCACTGCGCTCGACCAGCTTCGCTGAGGCTTCCTGCTGCCCTTGCAGGTCGCCGGCCAGTTGCGCCAGCAGGCCGTTCTGCTCATCGAAACGCCTGGCCTGGCCATTCTGACGGTCTTCCAAAGCCTGTTGCTGGCTTTCGGATAATTGTTGCTGCCGCCCCAGGTCGACGACTTGCCGCTCGAGCTGCTTCAAAAGCAGCTTTATCGCTTCGCTATCGGTGGTGACAGTGGATTCGCTGGCCACCAACTGGCCGGAAATATCCTGCAGGCGACCGGCGGCATCCTCACTGATGCGTGCAAAGCTTTCCTGGGTCGCAATCAACTGGCGCTCCAGCAAATCGATCTGCGTGTAACTCCACCAGCCAAGCAAACCGAGCCCAGCACCCAAGGCCAGAACCAGCAGCCATAACAACCCGGTACCGAAGCCGCGCTCAGTGCGCTCGACCGATTCTCGAAGAGCGTGGGCAGAGATGCCGTCCGACCTAGCCGGTAGGCTAGGTTCGTCGCGCTCGACGGTCAGGCTCGGGACATCTTCCGGATCATCGTGAGAATCGTTGCGCATGGCATGCCCTCGGCGCTGGAGGAAAGTTTCGAGTATACCGGGGAGGAAGACCACCAAGCAGCCTGGCAGGATCTGCCCCGAATTTTTACCGGCACAACACTTCGCAGCAAATCCGGGAACGGGCCAGCCAGCGCATGGTCCACAGAAACTGTAACTCTGGCATGAAGACCGGGAGTAACCCAGGTCTGGACTCATCGTACAGGGCAGTTCGTAGTTTTGCTGCAGGCCCGGTGCTATGATCCAGAAGCTGCGAATCTGGGGCCGAACAACCCCAGCCGCCTATTCCGGCCGACCGTGACGGCCAAAACCGCGCAGATATCGAGCGCGAATCCTAGGAGGCAAACCGAATGGTTTCGGGTAGTGTTTGCTCGGTCCGTTCCGCATATCGGAGTCATTCCAACGATGCGCATTGCCTTCGCTCAAGCCAATCGAATCGATTTTCGTCAGTAGGAGAATAACCATGGCTTTCGAACTACCACCGCTGCCTTACGAAAAAAACGCCCTTGAACCCGAGATCTCTTCCGAGACCCTCGATTACCACTATGGCAAGCATCACCAGACCTATGTCACCAACCTGAACAACCTGGTTCCAGGCACCGAATTCGAAGGCAAGGATCTGGAAACCATCATCAAGACAGCCTCTGGCGGCCTGTTCAACAACGCTGCCCAGGTCTGGAACCACACTTTCTTCTGGAACAGCCTGAAGCCCAATGGCGGTGGCCAGCCCAGCGGGGCGCTGGCCGATGCCATCAATGCTTCCTTTGGCTCTTTCGACAAGTTCAAGGAAGAATTCACCAAGGTCGCCATCGGCACCTTCGGTTCCGGCTGGGCCTGGCTGGTCAAGAAGCCCGATGGCAAGCTTGCCCTGACCAGCACCTCCAACGCCGGCACCCCCTTGACTACCGAAGACAAGCCGCTACTCACCCTCGATGTCTGGGAGCATGCTTACTACATCGACTACCGCAATGCCCGCCCGAAATTCATCGAGGCATTCTGGAATCTGGTGAACTGGGACTTCGCCGCGAAGAATTTCGCCGGCTGAAATCCTGCTTTTCGCCGGGCGGCTTTCGAGCCGTCCATCGATCGATGCCCATGTCTTATGACGTGGGCATTTTTATTATCACTGGTTTTTTTTGCGGGATTTCACAGAACCAAAGCTTGACCATACGAGAGCAAGGAAATATCTACCTTTTTACTATAGATAGCTGCGTATAGGGCTTTGATCAAGGATTACCCGGCAATGAAGGAAGCATTGCGAAAACGCTTATCGCTAAAGCTGTTGCGCTTTGTGCTGTTGACAGCATTGGCCGTCGGTCTTGTACTCAGCATCACCCAGACCACTTTCAACGCCTACCAGACCTGGACGCGCATCGAAACTGAAGCGCAGCAAATCCTGCACACTACTCGCACCCTGGCCACCCATGCCCTGGATAGCCAGGATCAGGAACTAAGCGTTCGAATCATGAGCGTGCTGATTCAGCACGAAGCGGTCCAGCAAGCAACCCTGACCACTCCTGACAGGCCGCTATTGGCACACCGGGAACGTCCGCTGATAAACCTGCCGCCCCGTTGGCTGACCGATGCTCTTTTTGGCCAAACCCGTGAATTCTCTATTGAGCTGGCGGGAGATCCCCCCCGGAACGAGTATTACGGCAGCCTGAGCATTCAGTTGGATACCGCTTTGTACGGTGCGGAATTCCTCGATGACTCCAGCATAATTTTTATCCTGGATATTACGAATGCCCTGATTCTGGCGCTCGTGCTTTATCTCATCTATCAATGGCTGCTCACCCGGCCATTGACGAATCGGATTCACTACCTGGCCCGTATCAACCCGGAGCATTCCTGCGAACATAAGCTGCCGCAGATAAAGGGCCATGAGCAGAATGAACTGGGGCTGTGGGTCAAGACTGCCAACGGACTGCTCGCCGCTATCGAACACAACAAGAACCTGCGCATGGAGGCCGAAACCACGCTACAGCGCATGGCCCAATACGACATGCTGACCGGCCTGCCGAACCGTCAGCAGTTACAGAACCAGCTCGAACTCCTCATGAGCGGCATCAAGCACATACAGCAGTGCATCGCCGTGCTTTGTATCGGCCTGGACGATTTCAAGGGAATCAACGAGCGTTTCGGTTACCAGCTCGGTGATCAATTACTGGTAGCCTTGGCCGAGCGCCTGCGCGGCCTGGACGCGTCCCATGGCACTCTGGCGCGACTGAGTGGCGACGCATTCGCCTTGATCCAGACGAACATGCAACACCCCTACGAAACAGCCGAACTGGCCGATCGCATTCTCCAGAACCTGGAGGCTCCGTTCCTGCTTGACGGGCATTCCGTACGCTTACGCGGCACTATCGGCATTACCCTGTACCCAGAAGACGGCGATCATGCCGAAAAGCTCTTGCAGAAGGCCGAACAGACCATGACCCTGGCCAAGCAGCGCTCACGCAACCGCTACCAATTCTACGTGGCCAGCCTTGACTGCAAGATCCGCCAGCGCCGCGAGTTGCAGGAGAATTTGCGTGAAGCGCTGGAGCAGCACGAATTTCATCTGCTCTACCAGCCGCTGATCGACCTGCAGCGGCAACGGATCTTCGGTGCTGAAGCCTTGCTGCGCTGGCAGCACCCGCAGCATGGATATATCTCACCGATGCTGTTCATCCCTCTGGCGGAAGAAAGCGGCAGCATCGTCGAAATCGGCAAATGGGTGATGGAGCAGGCCTGTAGCCAGTTGCATCAGTGGCATGAGCGGGGATTCGGGAATTTTCGCATGGGGATCAACCTTTCCACCGTGCAGCTCTACCATGACAGCACGCCGGTGCTGATCGAAAGCCTGATGCGGCGCTATGAACTGCCGCCGGAAAGCATCGAGGTGGAAGTCACCGAAACCGTCCTGATGGAAGACATCGACAGTGCGGCGAAAATCCTTCATAAGCTGCGCGAAAGTGGCGCACTGATCGCTATCGACGACTTCGGCACCGGCTATTCATCGCTTAGCTACCTGAAAAGCCTGCCGGTGGACAAGATCAAGATCGATGCAAGCTTCGTCCGCGATCTGGCGGAAGACGAGGATAACGCCAGTATCGTCCGGGCCATTATCCAGCTTGGCACCAGCTTGGGCATGCGGGTTATTGCCGAAGGCGTGGAATGCATCGAGCAAGAACGTTATCTCATCCAGCAAGGTTGCCACGAAGCCCAGGGTTACTACTACAGCAAGCCGTTGTCTGCCGAAGCGATGACCAAACTGATACGACGGAGCCGCTATCCCGACGCTGCCACCACCAAAGGCTGACCGCGCACCGATAGGCAGCCTTGCAAATCAGAGGCTGCCGACACTCTGCACCAGACGAAACAAGGTTACCAGCCGCCGTGAATCGACTTCGTCGCTTGCCTTTGATAAGGCTTTTGCGATGGGTGGCCGGTAGGTGGATGCACTGGCGGGAATGACGGTGACAACTGGACTGTGCCGTTCTGCGGCGGTAGCACTGACGATGGCGATGAAGCCGAATAGTGTGACGAAGCAGAATTTTCGCATATTGAATAAGGTGCGCATGTTGTCCGCTCTCTTGTTTCCAGTTCCGCAGTAACGGTTTCCCGGTAGCCCTGCCACAACCAGCGCCATTCATCTTCACCCCAGGCGGAATGCCGCCGCAACTTGCTCATGTCATGTCGCTCGGCAAGACGACGTGACAAGCGACGGCGACTTTTTTCCAGGTCGAGCAGCGCCAGCTCTATGCTTTGGTCAGGGCGAACCCGCAGAAAAACATGGTTGTCGTACAAGGCGCCATGTTGCCAGCGCGCCCGATGCAAACGGGACAGCATTCGGCCAAGCTGGCGAAAGATATGCTCCTTCAGAGCCGCGCTCCACTGCAGTTGATCGCCCCGCTCGTAACAGGCTTTCAAACTGTCGAATCCCTCCAGGGCCACAGTGATCAGCAAGGCATCCCGGTGTTTCTCGATCAAGCGAACGCCGCAGTAAACGACCTGGGGAACACCGATACCCAGTGCGGCAAAAGCCAGCAGCGCCCGGTTTTCACGCAGAATGGTCGGTTCACCCAGCGGGTGACGCAGACTTCGATAGCAATAATTGGTCTGTTGCTTGGAATACAGCAAACGCCCATCGCTACAGTGCAGCCGCTGCACACCGCTCACGCCGCCACGTTTCACGTTCGGCGGCTCGACCCATTCTCCAGGAATCGTCAACCATTGATCGAAAGGGCTGATGTGCAGGAGTTGACCAGCAGTCGTTGGTGCCTTGCCCATTACTCGTACCTTGCGCAGTAGAGGGACCCTCTTTGCTATAAGAGGGATTCGCAAAACGTTCATTCTATCGCCGTATACGCGAGATTGAGCGCCCCGTAACGGCACAAAACAGCTGCGGCGGCCTGAATCCATCAATGGGCTGATTCGAGCACAGCGATTGTGATACACCGGTCAAGCCTGTGTGAAGAATCCGTCAATGAATGCAGAGTAAACCGGAACAGCCAACGCCACTCAGGAGCGAGCCGCACGCTTGCCGTGCAAATCGACTGCGAACCGGCAACCATGCGGCACAACCGGCGTCAGCTGGATATGCCAGCCTTCATGTAGGCAAATCCGCCGCACCAGCGACAAGCCCAGTCCCAGCCCATCGCCACGCTCACGATTGCCGCGCACAAAAGAGTCGAATACCGTCTCGTGCAAATCCTGCGGAATGCCGGCACCACTATCCTCCACGACAAAACCGTCTGCCTGCAGGGTCAGGCGGATATAGCCGCTGTCACAGTAATGCAGGGCATTGCGTAGGAGATTGCCGAGAATCGAGCGGAGAAACGACCCGTTATACAAACCCGACGTATAGTCGCTGGAAATATATTCCAGGCACAGCCCTTTGGCTTCGATGGCCGCGCGCCATTCCAGCACCAGTTCGTCGGCGACTTCCTGCAAGGAAACCTTCGACACGCCATTGGTTTGTCCGCTTTCGGCGCGTGCCAGCTGGAGGAAGGTTTCGACCAGTTTCTGCATATTGGCGCTGGCCCGGGAGATACGTTCCACTTGCTTGCGGGCACGCTCATCCAGTATCGGATTGACCAGTAACAACTCGCAGGAACTGGCCAGCACCATCAAAGGCGTTCGCAGCTCATGGCTGACATCGCTGGTGAACAATTGCTCGCGCTGTAGCGCCTGACGCAACTGAGTCAAGGTTTCGTCGAAGGCAGCAGCCAGTTGACCAACCTCGTCCGGCGCATAATCGAGTGCCAGGGGTGGTGCCAGGGCCAGCAACTGATCACGATGGCGCACCTGTCGCGCCAGTCGCGCCACCGGCTCCAGAACCTTGCGGCCCAATAGCCAGCCCAGCATAGTCGCCAGCAATACGCACAATAAAAAGCCGATCAGAACGATGGCGTACATGACTTGCTCACGCCGCTCGAAATCGCTCTGATCCTGAATCAGGACATAACGACGATCACCGACCTTCTTCACCATGACATGGTAGAAAAAAGGCTCCCGCAGCACCTCATGAAAACCCTCGCCCAGCTCTGCGAGATCGTCGGGAATCGCAAATCTTCCTTCTCCCCCGGAGAAATAAAAGAACTGATTGGCACGGGTTGCCAGATGCAACTCCTTGGGGTCCCTGGCCTTCAGCAACAGATCCAGATCGCTTTCCAATTCTGCAGAAATCAGCCGTTCCTCGACCAAATGGACAGCAGTTACGATCCCCACGGCGAAAGCCCCGGCCACAAGAACAGCCATCACCACGAAAGCGATGACGATCCGTTGTGCCAGGCTCGACTTATATTCTGTCACTGCTCTGCCAACCGGTATCCGAGACCGTGCACCGTATGCAATAAAACACTCGGAAAGGGTTTATCCACTACCTGACGCAACTGATGAACATGACTACGCAGACTGTCACTGTCAGGGCAATCATCACCCCATAATGCCTCTTCGAGTACTTCGCGCCGTACCAGATGTGGGCTTTTTTGCATGAGCAGTGCCAGCAGTTTCAGACCGATGGGGTTGATTTTCAGGGCGCGGCCGGCACGGGTAACTTCCAGGGTCTCCAGATCGTAGGTCAAATCGGCCACCGAAAGCAGACGTTTGCCGCCTCCTTGAGAGCGACGAATAATAGCCTCAATACGGGCAGCCAGCTCCGAGAGGGCGAATGGCTTGAGCAGGTAATCGTCCGCCCCCGATTTGAAGCCGAGCAAGCGATCATCCAGGGCATCGCGCGCTGTCAGCATGATGATCGGTGTGTCCTTGCGCGCCTCTTCGCGCAAACGCTGGCATAGGCTGTAGCCATCCAGGCCAGGCAACATCACATCCAGGACGATCAAGTCAAAATGCTGGGTCGCTGCCAGATGCAGCCCATTCAAACCATCCTGCGCACAATCCACCGTGTAACCCTTGAGCTCCAGATAGTCGACGAGATTGGCAAGGATATCTTTGTTATCCTCAACGAGAAGAATTCGCATATTTTCCTCCTGTGCTCACCTACGCAGGACAGCTTGCCTTCAGATGAACTTAAGCATCTGCATTACTTGATTTTTTATTTAGGCCGAGCGGGGAATGCGACCGAAATGCCTTTTGGACCACCGAGCTGACTTACTCTGCAGGCATGCACCAACGGCTGGCAAGCGCTCGAAAAAAAAGCCCCGCGAACGGGGCTTTTTTCATCTCGGAGAATGAACCGGCTTACATCATGCCGCCCATTCCACCCATACCACCCATGTCCGGCATGCCACCAGCAGGCTTGTCTTCCGGAATCTCGCCAACCATGGCTTCGGTGGTAACCATCAAACCGCCGATGGAGGCCGCAGCCTGCAGCGCGGAGCGGGTCACCTTGGCGGGATCGAGGATACCCATCTCGATCATATCGCCGTACTCACCGGTGGCAGCATTGAAGCCGTAGTTGCCCTGGCCACCCTTGACCTTGTCGACCACTACGCTTGGTTCGTCGCCGGAGTTGGCCACGATCTGACGCAGCGGAGATTCGACGGCACGGCGCAGCAGCGCGATACCAACGTCCTGGTCTTCATTGTCGCCCTTCAGATTGGCGATAGCTTGCAGTGCGCGCACCAGAGCTACACCACCGCCAGGAACCACGCCCTCTTCCACTGCCGCACGGGTAGCGTGCAGAGCATCTTCGACGCGGGCTTTTTTCTCTTTCATTTCGACTTCAGTAGCCGCACCGACCTTGATCACGGCAACACCGCCAGCCAGCTTGGCCAGACGCTCTTGCAGTTTTTCCTTGTCGTAGTCGGACGAAGTTTCTTCGATCTGCACGCGGATCTGGGAAACGCGGGCTTCGATGTCGATCTGGGAACCGGCGCCGTCGATGATGGTGGTGTTTTCCTTGTTCAGGACCACGCGCTTGGCATTACCCAGGTGCTCCAGGGTAGCGGTTTCCAGGGACAGGCCGACTTCTTCGGAAATGACAGTGCCGCCGGTCAGGATAGCGATATCCTGCAGCATGGCCTTGCGGCGATCACCGAAGCCTGGAGCCTTGACGGCAGCGACCTTGACGATGCCACGCATATTGTTGACCACCAGCGTGGCCAGGGCTTCGCCTTCCACGTCCTCGGCGACGATCAGCAACGGGCGACCGGCCTTGGCGACGCTTTCCAGCACCGGCAGCAGTTCGCGAATGTTGGAGATCTTCTTGTCGACCAGCAGCAGCAGCGGGCCATCCAGCTCGGCCACCATGGTGTCTGGCTTGTTGATGAAATAAGGAGACAGGTAGCCGCGATCGAACTGCATGCCTTCGACGACAGAGAGTTCGTTTTCCAGGCCGGAACCTTCCTCGACGGTGATCACGCCTTCTTTACCGACTTTTTCCATCGCTTCGGCAATGATGTCGCCGATCGAGGAGTCGGAGTTGGCGGAGATGGTGCCGACCTGGGCGATGGCCTTGGAGTCGGCACACGGCTTGGCCAGGTTCTTCAGCTCGGCGACGATGGCGATGGTGGCCTTGTCGATACCGCGCTTGAGGTCCATCGGGTTCATGCCGGCGGCAACAGCCTTCAGGCCTTCGTTGACGATAGACTGGGCCAGTACAGTAGCGGTGGTAGTGCCGTCACCGGCAGCATCGTTGGCCTTGGAAGCAACGTCCTTGACCAACTGGGCGCCCATGTTCTCGAAGCGGTCCTTCAGCTCGATTTCCTTGGCGACCGAGACGCCGTCCTTGGTGATGGTCGGAGCACCGAAGCTCTTTTCCAGGATGACATTGCGACCTTTCGGGCCGAGGGTGGCCTTGACTGCATCGGCCAGGACATTCACGCCAGTCAGCATTTTCTTGCGGGCGGAATCACCGAACTTGACTTCTTTTGCTGCCATTTTGATCGTTCCTCAATCTTGTTTATGGAGATTCGCCGGATATCAGGCTTCGATGACTGCGAGAATTTCACTCTCGCCCATGACCAGCAGGTCTTCGCCGTCGACCTTGACGGTATTGCTGCCGGAGTATGGGCCGAATACCACTTTGTCACCGACCTTGACGGCCAACTGACGCACTTCGCCATTGTCCAGCACGCGACCAGTACCGACCGCCACGATTTCACCACGGTTGGGCTTCTCGGCTGCGGAACCCGGCAGGACGATACCGCCAGCGGTCTTGGTTTCTTCTTCGCTGCGACGGATCACGACGCGGTCATGCAGAGGACGAAGCTTCATTGTCGATCTCTCCTTACTGAAGGGTTTCATACCGATGGCCACTCCATCGGCTGGTTGGCAAATCCGGCCTGGCCGGTCGCGGCTCGCAGGGCGAACCGCGTGATTACGGACTGTCGTTTTTTGACAGCGACCTTTCGGTGACCGCTACATGCGGGCTGCAAGAGTTATTTCAAGGGGCGCTCAGGTTTTTTTTGCTATCCAAAACAGAACCGGCATGCCAAGCATGCCGGTTCCAGGATCAATACGGCAGAGAACAATTACTTGTCCTTGCGCTCCCATTCGCCCTCGATTACCTCGGGACGATGATGCTCGGCGCCCGGTGGGGAATTTGTCTGCTTGTCGAACGGTGGCTGGCGTTGCATTTTGGCTTCGATACGCCTCTGCAAGAACGTCAGCATAAGCCGACGAGACGGCGGAAAAAGTACCAGCAAGGCCAGCAGGTCACTCAGAAAACCAGGCAGCAACAACAACCCGCCCGCCACCGCGATGACGACTCCTTGCAGCATTTCACGCTCGGGCAATTGTCCACGGGCGAGGCTTTCACGGGCACGCCAGGCCGTGGCGAAGCCGGCCAGACGCATCAACAGAATACCAACCACCCCACTCAACACCAGCAGCAGCAAGGTGGGCAGTACCCCGATCGAACTACCAACCCTGATCAGCAGTGCCAGTTCGGCCAGCGGAAAAAGGAGGAAGAGAAAAAGGATCTGCATCGTTGATTCCTCGGAAGAGCAGCTTCCGGTCTACGCTAAGTGACGACAAGCCGCAGCGAATTCAAGCCCCTGAATTGAAAACGGCTGTAACCGGATGATTCGCTCAAGTCATTAATGGTGACGGCTAAAGAGCCCGCTTTCAAGCCGACCATTGCCTACATCGCCGATGCTTGTACAGGTGAATATTCAAGCAGCTGTGTCATACAACCAACCATTTGATTTAAAAGAAATTTCCCAAAAATATCTTTAACATACTGATTTTACTAAAAAATCCAGACAGCCAGATTATCCGCGGTACGTGCAACCACTGCTGGCATTCCATGGATCGCACCGGTTAGAGTGTACGTTTATTCCAACCGACCTGCTCTGGCCCTATGTCCGTTAGATCCTGGCGCGAAGCACTGGCTGTCTATGCCAGTCCTGCCTCATTGACCCTGCTGCTACTGGGTTTTGCCGCTGGCCTCCCTGCAGTACTGGTTTTTTCCACACTTTCGGTCTGGCTGCGCGAGGCTGGCGTTTCACGGGAAACCATTGGCTATGCCAGCTGGATCAGCCTGGCTTATGCCTTCAAATGGGTCTGGTCGCCCATGCTCGACCAGTGGCGCCTGCCCTGGATCGGCAGCTTGGGCCGACGCCGTTCCTGGCTGGTTTTGTCGCAAGCGCTGATCGCCATCGGCCTGGCAGGCATGGCGCTGTGCAACCCGCAACACAACCTGGCTCTACTGATTGCCTTTGCCGTCATGGTGTCTTTTTCATCAGCCACCCAGGATATCGCCATCGACGCTTATCGGCTGGAAATCGCCGAAGATCGGCTGCAAGCCACCCTGGCTGCCTGCTACATGACTGGTTACCGGGTCGCCATGCTGCTAGCCAGCGCCGGTGCACTCTTCATCGCCGACTGGTTGGGGTCGAGTGACCTGGTCTACGATCAAGCCGCCTGGACCATGACCTACCTCGCCTTCGCCCTGCTGATTCTACCGGGCCTGGTCACCAGCCTGGTGATCCGCGAGCCGAAGGCCGATCCCCTGCCCCCTGGAGCTACGTTCTACAGCTTCAACCACCAGTTGGCCGCTATCGGCCTGCTGCTGATCCTGCTGATTTCCTTTCCGGCGATGGTCAATGCCTTGATGGATCAGGCCTGGCCACGAGCTACACTCTACGCGCTGTTCATTGCCGGCTCGCTGTCCAGCAACGGCCGCAGTTTGCTGGTGCCGGTACGGCACATTCTGAAAGATGCGCGTCGGCGCCAGCGCCAGTGTTCCGGCCCCGAACACACGGACTTCGCGCATCAGGGTGTCTCGGTGATCGTGCTGATTATTCTGCTGATCTCGTTCACCGGCATGACCCAGGCGTTTTATGGCGGTTATTGGCCGCGCGGCCTCATGTACCTGCTGATCTGCGCCATCTGCCTGTCGGCTCCCGGCCGTATCCTGATGGGGCCGGTGATGTCACCAATCACCGAATTCATGCTGCGCTATCGCTGGCAGGCGACTCTGCTGCTGGGATTGATCGCCACCTATCGGATGTCTGACACGGTCATGGGGGTAATGGCCAATGTGTTCTATATCGACCAGGGCTTCACCAAGGAACAGATTGCCAGCGTGAGCAAGGTGTTCGGCCTGATCATGACGCTGCTCGGTGCCGGTGCAGGCGGTGTGCTGATCGTGCGCTTCCACATCCTGCCGATCCTGTTCCTCGGCGGCGCCGCCTCGGCAGCGACGAACCTGCTGTTCCTCCTGCTGGTGGACATGGGTGCCAACCTGCAGATGCTGATCATGACCATCTCGTTCGACAATTTCAGCGCCGGACTCGCCTCCACGGCATTCATCGCCTATCTGTCGAGCCTGACCAACCTGAAGTTCTCGGCCAGCCAATATGCCCTGCTCAGCTCGCTGATGATGCTGTTGCCCCGGCTGCTGGGCGGGTATTCGGGCGTGATGGTGGAAGCGCTCGGCTACAAGGAGTTTTTTCTGCTCACCACCCTGC
The DNA here is from genome assembly GCF_014191985.1 of Azomonas macrocytogenes. Lineage (GTDB taxonomy): Bacteria > Pseudomonadota > Gammaproteobacteria > Pseudomonadales > Pseudomonadaceae > Azomonas > Azomonas macrocytogenes. The sequence continues at coordinate 52,041 of NZ_JACHXI010000013.1, read as the reverse complement.
TCGGGGTACCGACGCTACTACTGATCGCCTGGCAATGGGGTTGGGGGCCAAAACCCTTGGACAAGCGCGGTGAACAGGTATTGGCTGGAGAAACCGACCCCTGATCCGGCCGCTTGTGCCTGGCCTGCGCAGCCGGCCAGGCATGGCATCAATCGCGGAAGTTGTTGAACTGTAGCGGCATCTCGAAATCCCTGGCGCGCAGTGCGGCGATGGCTTCCTGCAAATCGTCACGCTTCTTGCCAGTCACTCGCACCTGCTCACCCTGGATCGCTGCCTGGACCTTCAGCTTGGTATCCTTGATGTAAGCGACGATCTTTTTCGCCAGGTCCTTGTCGATACCTTCACGCAAGGTCACTTCCTGTTTGACTACTTTGCCTGAAGCATACGAGTCCTTGCATTCCAGGCATTGGATATCGACCTTGCGCTTGACCAGGTTGTTGCGCAGGATATCGAGCATCTGCTCCAGCATGAAGTCGGCTTCGGCAGTCAGACTGACGGTCAGCTCCTTCAGCTCGAAGCTGCCCTTGCCACGCAGGTCGTAACGGCGGTCAAGCTCCTTGGCGGCATTGTCCACTGCGTTGGTGACTTCGTGCTTGTCCAGTTCGGACACCACGTCGAACGAAGGCATGGAATCTCTCCAGAGCGGGGTGTGACAGGACGGAACCTGGCGTACCCGGCTTTTCGATGGGTTGAAAGGAACGATCATTATAACGGTTGGACAAGCAAGTCTCGTCCTTGATTGGCAGGATCGGAATCATGCTCGACAACGAACTCAGCATTCTCATAGTCGACGATACGACATTTTCGATCGCCATGATCCGCCGTCTACTGGCAAAGGCTGGCTATCGCGACATACGCCATGCACAAAGTGCCGAGGATGCGCTGCGGCAACTGAACGAGCGCGCGGCCAGCCTGGTGATCGCCGACTGGATGATGCCGCAAACCAGCGGCCTGGAGCTTACCGAACAAATCCGCCAACACGACCGGGGTACCGGTCACTATAGCTATATCGTGCTTCTCACCGGACATGAGCAAGAGCCGGCGCTGGCCAGGGCTTTCGAAAAAGGCGTCGATGACTTCATCGGCAAAGCCGAGATCAGCGAACAGCTGATTCCACGAATCCTGGCTGCCGGACGCCTGTGCGACACACTGCGAAACCTGCTGGATGAAACGCGCCGGTTGTCCAAGGAACTGGACCATATCCAACGGCAAAGCACGGTCGACGCCCTGACCGGGCTTGGCAATCTCCGCTGCCTCCGGCAACGCCTGCCCGATACGCTGAAGCTGATCGAAGCACGTGGTGGAGCCCTATGCTACCTGCTGATAGGCCTGCCCGAAGCCGAGGCACTACGGTGCCAGTACGACCACAGTATCTACCTGGACCTGCAGCGCGATATCGCAAATCGCCTGCAACAATCGATACGCCCGCTGGACAGCCTGTTCCGCCTGGACAACGGCCATTTCGCCATACTGATCCTGCTCGACGAAGCAGACGGCTGCACACCCGATTCGTTCAAACGTCTGCACGAGAACCTGAACACGAAAGCCTTCGATACCGCTGCAGGCGTGCTCGATCTCAAGGCCGCTATCGTCATGGCCTGCCTGGATGCGCGCGCCCTGCCGACCGACCCGCTACGCATTATGGAGCAGGCCGACAAGCTGCTGCCGACCGCCAGCGCGGCAGGCCGAATAGTCCCCATGCAGATAGGCGCATGACCTGGCATATCCTCGGCGCCGGAAGCCTGGCCACGTTATGGGCGGCACGCCTGGCCCGCAACGGCCAGCCTGTCCGGCTGATTCTGCGCAACCCGGCTCGGCTTGCAGCCTACCGCCAGGCCGGCGGTCTCATCCTGATCGAAGACGGCCAGGCCCAGCATTATCCGCTCGCTGCCGAGCTGCCGGCCGAGCACTTACCCATCGAGCGACTATTGGTGGCCTGCAAGGCCTACGATGCCGAAGCGGCCGTTGCCAGCGTAACCCCACGCCTGAGCAGCAGCGCGCAAATCCTGCTGTTGCAGAACGGCCTGGGGAGCCAGCAGGCAGTGGCAGCACAACTGCCGCAGCAGCGCTGCCTGTTTCTCTCCAGTACTGAAGGAGCCTATCGCGAGGCCGATTTTCGCGTGGTGTTTGCCGGCTGCGGCCAGACCTGGCTGGGCGACCGCCAGAACGGCCCAGCACCCGCCTGGCTCGCCGAACTCGCTGCAGCAAAGATTCCCTGTTGCTGGACGACAGACATCATGGCCCGGCTATGGCGCAAGCTAGCGCTGAACTGCGCGATCAATCCACTGACCGTGCTGCTCGACTGTCACAATGGCGACCTGCTGCAGCACCGCAATACGCTGAGCGTGCTCTGTGCCGAATTGATTGGCCTATTGCGAACGTGCAACCAAAGCGAAGCCGCCGAAAACCTGGAAGAAGAAGTCCTGCGGGTAATCCAGGCAACCAGCGGCAACTACTCTTCCATGCATCAGGATGTCGCCAACGGCCGGCGTACCGAAATTGCTTACCTACTCGATTATGCTCTGACCCATGCCCGTCAGCTCGACCTGCACCTACCCCACTTGAAAGAGCTTCGGCATCGCCTTGGCGAACGACTCATTGCCAATGGCCTGCCTAATAACTGAGTGGCCATCCGCCTCACCTGTCCCGGAGGGTGAATGACTTTGCGCCAGCGCCTTGAAAACCTTCCGGTCGGCCGCAAGCTGCTGGTGGCCATGCTGGTCCTGCTCACCGCGGTATTGCTGACCGCAAACCTGGCATTCATCAGCGCCGTCTACTGGATTTCGCGCCAGAGCGTAGCGCCCCAGGCCATGCAGAGCATCGCCGAGCTGCTCGCTTCGCCGGAACTGAGCCGCAGTGCCCTGGTCTCGCAAGAATCGGCCAAGGCCTTGCTGCTGCGCCTGGACAACTACTCGCAACTGCGCGCTGCAATCATCTACGACGCCCAGGGCAACATCCTCGCAACACTTTACAAGGGACAGCACCTGGATATTCCTCGCGATATCCGCGAGCTCGATAGCTGGAGGTTGGGCGAATTTCGCGCCACGCTGCTGGCCGAACTGCCCCAGCCCGAAGGACCGCCTGGCCACTTGCTGCTGGTAGCCACCAGCGAGCTGCCTGGCGCTTTCTATACCGGCACACTGAGCGCCAGCCTGGGCATCCTGCTGGTGAGCCTGCTGTTCTGGGTACTGGTCTCGAGACAGATCAGACGACTGATTACCAGGCCGATCCGGCGCCTGGAGGAACTGTCCCGGCGCGTGACCCGCGAAGAAAACTACTCGCTGCGTGCAACGCCCAAGGCTGCAGACGAGATCGGTCATCTTGCCGATGCGTTCAATACCATGCTTGCACGTATGGAGTCCCGCGAAAGCCAGCTCAGGCGCGCCCGCGACGATACGCAGGTCGCGCTCGATCAATCCCAAGCCATGGCCGAGCAAACGCGCCGCTCGCATCGCCAATTGGAGCTGGAAGTCCAGGTCCGCAGCAAGATCGAGAAAAAGCTCACCGGCTTCCAGCGCTACCTCAACAATATCATCGACTCCATGCCTTCGGCGCTGATCGCAGTCGACGAAGATCTTAGCGTTACCCAGTGGAACCAGCAGGCCAGCATACTTTCTGGAACCTCCCTTGACGATGCGATCGGTCAGCCACTGCTGTCCGCCTTCGCCGCACTCGATCCGTTTCTTGATCAGATTCGTAGCGTCGCCGCCCAGCAGGAAATGGAGAAGATCGAGCGAATTACCTGGCTACGCGGTGAAGAGCCGCGTACCTATGAATTGACCTTCTATCCGCTGGTAGGTGGCGGTGGCCTTGGTGCGGTGATCCGGATCGACGACATCACCGAGCGCATCGCCCTGGAAGAAATCATGGTGCAATCCGAAAAGATGCGTTCGGTCGGCAGCCTCGCAGCCGGCATGGCTCACGAAATCAACAACCCGCTCGGCGCCGTCATGCACAATGCACAAAACATCCGCCGCCGGCTCTCGCCCGAGTTGGAAAGAAACCAGGAAGTCGCCCGGGAAACCGGCGTCAAGCTCGATGCCATCAATCTTTACCTGCAGGCACGCCAGATCCCCCAGTTGCTCGATGGCATCCAGCAAGCCAGCAAGCGTGCCGCTCGCATCGTCAGTCATATGCTCAGCTTCAGCCGCATGAGCAACCGTCAGTTGGACGAGTGCCAATTGCCGAGCCTGATCGAACAGGCATTGGAAATTGCCGATAACGATTTTGATCTGGCCGAAGGGTTCGATTTTCGCGCCATCAAGATCATCAAACATTTCGACCCACGAATTGATCGGGTTCCCTGTATCGGCAACGAGTTGGAACAGGTTCTGCTCAACCTGTTGAAAAATGCTGCCCAGGCCATTCACCAGAAAGGTGAACGGACACCTGGCCGGATCATCCTGCGCACCCGGCTCAGTCCACCATGGGTGGAAATCCAGGTGGAAGACAATGGCAGTGGCATGCCGGAGCACATTCGCCAGCGGATTTTCGAGCCGTTCTTCACCACCAAGGAGGTCGGTCAGGGAACCGGACTGGGTCTTTCCGTCTCGTATTTCATCATCACCAACAATCACAAAGGCCAGATGGAAGTACAGTCCCGACCCGGTCAGGGAACCATCTTCACCCTGCGCCTGCCGCTGGTATCGCCTCGCCAGAGAGTATCGGCCTGACCCGGAGCCACACATGGGCAACCGCTTATCCAGGATCTACACCCGCACTGGCGATACTGGTGAAACTGGCCTGGCCGATGGTCGGCGCGTAGCCAAAAATCATCCACGCATAGAGGCGATCGGCGAGGTAGATACCTTGAATTGCCAGCTCGGCCTGCTGCTTGCCGAACTGGACGAAGCCATGGCGAACTGGCCAACCCTCAGTGAACTTCGTGACCTGCTCGCCCCTTGTCAGCATCGCCTGTTCGATCTAGGCGGCGAGCTGGCCATGCCGGACTATCAGGCGCTGGATGAAACGCAAATCACCCGTCTGGAGCAGGCCATTGATCGGTGGAACCAGGAGCTTGGGCCGCTCGAAGATTTCATCCTGCCGGGCGGCTCACGACTGATCGCCCAGGCGCACCTGTGCCGTAGCGCGGCCCGTACGGCGGAGCGTCGCTGTCTGGCACTGCATACTGACGAACCGCTGCGGCCGGTCTGCCTGGCGTATCTGAACCGGCTTTCCGATGCCCTGTTTGTTGCGGCCCGCCTGATCGCCCGACGTCAGGGACGGTCAGAAGTTCTCTGGCAGGCTTGCGGAGCGAACCGGCATGGCTGAGCACCCGCGATATACGCCTGAACGCGACCGCCTGCACGCGCTATGGGAAACCTTCATCGTTACATTGGTCTGCCTGAACCTGGGGCTGCTTTTGTTCGATAGTCTGTTCATGCTTGCACCGATCGACCAGACGCTGGCTGTCTGGCTACCGCAACTGCATGGGTTTTATATCCAGCGGATACACGCGCACCTCGTGCAGATCGATCTGGTTTTCATCGCCTTCTTCGTTTTCGATGTCCTGTTCGGCTGGGCCGTAGCCTTGCAGGAAAAACGCTATGCGCGTTGGTATTACTATCCGTTCGCCCACTGGTACGACGTACTCGGCTGCATTCCCCTCGGCGGATTCCGCTGGTTGCGCATCCTCCGGGTCTTCGCGCTGTTGTTGCGTCTGCAGCGGCTCCAGTTGATCGACATGCGCCGCTGGGCCATCTATGGATTCGTCAATCGTTATTATCAATTACTGCTCGAAGAGGTGTCCGACCGGGTCATGATCAAGGTATTCACCCGCCTGCAGCAAGAGATCGGCGCCCGCGACGATCTGGCCCAGCGCCTGATCCATGAAGTCATCAGGCCTCGCAAACAGCGCTTGCTGGACGATCTTGCACGCCGCCTGCAAGGCATGCTGGAAGGTGGCTATCATAATAATCGCGGTGCCATTGAAAACTATGTAAGCGGCCTGATTCACCAGGCATTGACCGATACGCCGAAGCTGCACAACCTACGCCGCCTGCCATTGGGTGAACGCCTGGCCGATGGTATCGACGAAGCCCTGACGGACATCGCGGGCCGCCTGCTGCAGGGCGCGGTCAGTGGGTTACAGAGTGCACCGTTCCAGGCGCTGGCGCGCAACCTCGCCGATCAATTCTTCGAAGCCTGGCTGCATCAGGAGGACAACACGGATCTGGCACTGGAAGAACTGCTGGTCGATATCATCGAAGTCCTCAAGCAGCAAATCGTAGACCGACATTGGAGCAATTTCGTCGGGCCACAGGTTCCAGTCGATCAGCCAGTCTGAATACGCGCCAAGAGATCGCCTTCACAGATAGCGATCCCGGCGCTCGCCAAGCCGTGCACCGATGACCATTTCCTCGGCCCAGCTCACCAGAATGTCCTTCCAGGCCTGACGGGAATGCTCTTCGCTCAAGCCATGGTCGGCACCATCGATAATACGGTGGGTCAGGGAATGGGTTTTCTGCAGGGCCGCGCGATAGTTCATGATCGTTTCGTGAGGCACGAAGGCATCATGCTCGGACTCGACAATCAGAACATCGCCGGTAAACGCCGCACAGGCAGCCAGGGCTCGGTTTTCCTTGGGGGTCACTCGGGAATTCCGATAACGGTTGAGCTCGTCCCGATCCAGCTTGCGCTTGGGCAAATGCCAGTCCTCATCCCGATAGAGCGCCGGCACGCGCAGCGCCAGCCACTTCACGGGGCGCAGAGAAGTAAGGATGGCCGACAAATACCCGCCATAACTGGTACCTACCACACCGATCGACGAACGATCCGTATGCGGGTGCTCGACCAAGCGGTCGTAAGCCGCCAGCAGATCCTTGAGATTGTGTTCGCGCGTCACCGTCTGTTGCTGAGCGAGCGTCTCGCCATGACCACGCAGATCGAACGACAGGCAGATACAACCGAGCCCGGCCAGATCCTTGGCCTTGGTCAGATCGAACTCCTGGCTGCCGCCCCAACCATGCACGAACAGCACACCGGGCATCTTGGCCAAAGGCTCGAGAAAGGTTCCGGCGATCTGTTCGCCCTCAACGTCGATTTCCAGAGCTTCACTACGTGCGGCCATAGTCCTCCACCACTACGCTTTTACTGATATACCCAACCTCTGCATCTTCGCCGCTGAACAGTACGGTGGCATTGGTCGGCAGTTGCCGCCCGTAGCCATAGAGCTCCAGTGACGAAGCACGCACTACGGCAGGTGCGTCGTTGTGCGTGAAAACGTCCAGCGCGGCTATTTCTGCGCTACTGGCTCCACCGATCCGCCATGACTGCTCCAACACCCCGGAACATGCATGACCACCGGGACCGATTCCTCTGGCAATATCATAGTTACGCCTGGACGCGTAGAAATCCGGAAAACAAGCAGAAGCTGCCTGGTCGTAGACGGCCGCCTGCTCTATGGCCAGATGAATATCATCAGGCATATCCAGGGCCTGTAGCGTATCGAAATCGCCATCGACAACAACCAGATCGGAGCCGCCATAGACTTGCTCGCCGCGATTGTCCACGGTCAAGCGCTGGGTACCGTGATAACTGATAATGCGTCCCCCGAGTCGAACCTGGCCGACGCTGATGGTGGTCACATCCTCCAGGTTCGCTTCCAATACCAAACCGCACTCATTCATTTCCCCGCCATTCACCTGGGCCAGCATCTGATCCAGGACCACAGGGTCGTCGATACGGACCTGGCCCCGGCCCGCCGTGGCCAGCACCGGCTTCAGGCGCAGTGGCCCTTGCTGCAACAGATGCAGTCCGGCCTCCCGGGCGTCCTCCAGAGAAAAGGCGGTATAGCCTGGCAGTACGGCGTCGCGAACCTGTTCACAGAATGCCTGTGACCAGCCTTTTGGCGCACGGCTGTGCTCACGAATCAACGGATGGGTTATGGCCTTGGTAGCTACAAAGGAATACGGCACGACGCCGCCAAACAGATCCTGCTCTCCGGTTATGCCCAGATCACGGCTCCGCTCGGCTCCGACTATCGAGCCGGAGGGAACGAAGTAGCAATGCTCGCGATCATGCACCGCTGGGTCATATTCTCCAGCGAACTCCCGCCCTGTCAGTACAGCCAGGCGCCGGGCAAGTTGCTGGTGAACGATTTTCTCGTGTTCGGGTTCGTTTTTTCGGTTGGGATAGGTCACTACCACACCGCGTGCAATCGCTGAGTTCGCTATCGTCATCAATCCGACTCCCAAGAAGTATCGGAATTAGGACATCCCTGGCTCGTCAACTATCCCTGCCAACCCGAGTCGATCGGCTTTGTATCAGCCTGAAAAGCAAAACGCCCGGGCTTGGGCCACCGGGCGTTTACTGCGCGGGGCCTGGAAAGGCCTGCGCGGGAATCTTGAACTTAGATCTTGCCAACCAGATCCAGGGAAGGCGCCAGAGTGGCTTCGCCTTCTTTCCACTTGGCCGGGCAGACTTCGCCCGGATGGGCAGCGACGTACTGGGCGGCCTTGACCTTGCGCAGCAGTTCGAGGGCATCGCGACCGACACCGCCAGCGTTGACTTCGATGATCTGGATCCTGCCTTCCGGATCGATCACGAAGGTACCGCGGTCGGCCAGGCCGGCTGACTCGATCAGGACTTCGAAGTTGCGGCTAATGACTGCGGTCGGGTCGCCGATCAGCGGGAACTGGATCTTGCCGATAGTCTCGGAAGTGTCGTGCCAGGCTTTGTGAGTGAAGTGGGTATCGGTGGAAACACCGTAGATTTCCACGCCGATGCTTTTGAAGGCCTCGTAGTTATCGGCCAGATCACCCAGCTCGGTGGGGCAGACGAAGGTGAAGTCGGCCGGATAGAAGAAGAAGATGGACCATTTGCCTTTCAGATCGGCTTCGGTCACTTCTACGAATTTGCCATTGTGGAAAGCGGTGGATTTGAATGGTTTGACTTCGGTGTTGATCAGAGACATTGAATTCTCTCCTGTTACTGGGGGGTTCAAACTTTACTGGGGATTACCTTACTCCAACCACCCTTATATAGTTAATTGATTGAAAAAATCACATGAATTGACTCATTCAATAATAACCAGGGTCAGAGTGTAGAGGTAAAGGGTGGCATAACTTTGGCAAAGACCGGAACCTCGCTTCGAGGTTCAAACGCGCCACAAACCACGAATGGAAGCAATCCCCTGGGCGCCGGCTTGCATGGCCTGGGGCAGGTCAGCCGGTGTCATGCCGCCGAGCAGATAGGCCGGCCGGTTGAAATTGTCTAGCAGCGCTGCCGCTCCTGCCCAGCCGAGCGGAACGGCCTCAGGGTGAGTCCGGGTTGGCTGGATTGGCGAAAGAGTGACGAAATCCACCTCCATTTCTGTGGCCAGAGCCAGCTCTTCGGCATCGTGGCAGGAAGCGGCCAGCCAGCGCCCAACCGGGAAAGGACGCCCCCTGCAAGCATGCTCGCGCAACTGCGTGGAAGTGAGATGCCAGCCCGCTGCAGGAAAATCGCCCAACCATTCGAACGGGCCCTTGAGCATCAACTGCGCACGTCCTGCACAAAGGCCAATGGCATCGACGGCCATATCCCGGTAGTCAGCACTGAACATGTCCGGTGCCCGCAGTTGGATCAGGCGGATACCGCTGTCCAGGGCAGCTCGCACTCCCTGCAGCAACTGCTGTGCAGTCAAATCCTGCGGCGTGACCAGATAGCGATCCGGCAAGCGGGCCGCCGCAACGACCGGTTGGTTGGCGGCAGGGAATTCGTAATCCGTCAATGCACGCGGCGCAACCCAAACAATGGATTGCCCTTCAGCACCGCGAGGCGCGCCGGAAAAACCAGTCACTTCCCATACATCCAGCAGTACACGCTTGCCGGAATAATCGTGCGTGACCCGAATCAGCGGACGCGCCACCGTCACGGCAATCCCCAGCTCCTCATCCAGCTCGCGTGCCAGAGCGGCCTCGACCGTTTCACCCGTTTCCACCTTGCCGCCTGGAAACTCCCATAAACCGCCATGGGGCTTGTCGTCGGGCCGTCTGGCGATCAGTACCCGGCCATCTGTAGCACGAATCACGGCAGCGGCAACATGGATGGACTCACTCATCGACCTCTCCAAACGCTTGAAACCTGCCCGCTCAGGCTTTCGCCTGCCATCAAGTCCGGTATTCCGCATTGATCTTCACATATTCATGCGACAGATCCGTAGTCCAGATGATCTCGCTACAGTTGCCACGCCCCAGTTCGATACGGATGTCGATTTCCGCCTGCGCCATCACCGCAGCGCCCTGCTCTTCGGTGTAGCTGGCTGCGCGACCACCCTGGCTGACGATACAGACCGCGCCGAGAAAGACATCAATCTTGCCGACATCCAGTTGCGGTACACCCGCTCGGCCGACTGCCGCAAGAATACGCCCCCAGTTCGGATCGGAAGCGAACAAGGCAGTCTTGATCAGTGGTGAATGGGCGACTGCGTAGCCGACATCCAGGCATTCCTGATAGGTCGCACCGCCGTTGACCCGAACCGTAACGAATTTGGTGGCGCCTTCCCCGTCACGGACGATGGCCTGGGCCAGCTCCATCGAAACCTCCAGCACCGCCTGTTGCAGCGCGGCAAACAGTTCACCACCCGCCTGGTCGATCTCGGGTAACGCAGCCTGGCCGGTCGCCACCAGCATGCAGCAATCGTTGGTCGAAGTATCGCCATCGATGGTAATACGGTTGAACGACCTGTTCGCCGCCTCACGCAACAGATCCTGCAGCACCAGGGCGCTGACCTTGGCATCGGTAGCGATATAACCGAGCATCGTCGCCATGTTCGGCTTGATCATGCCGGCACCCTTGCTGATACCAGTGACGGTAACCGTCACGCCAGCGTGCTGAAACTGGCGGCTGGCACCTTTGGGCAGGGTATCGGTGGTCATGATGCCGCTGGCAGCGGCCGCCCAATTATCCGCGTTGAGATCGGCCAGCGCGGCCGGTAATGCGGCCTCGATCTTTTCGACCGGCAGAGGCTCACCGATCACGCCGGTGGAAAACGGTAGCACTGCACCTTCCTCGACATTCGCCAGCTCCGCCAGACGCGCACAGGTTTTTCGGGCCGACGCCAGGCCGGGCTCACCGGTACCGGCATTGGCGTTGCCGGTATTGGTCAGCAGGTAACGCACGGCTCCGGCGACCCGCTGCCGGGCCAGAATTACCGGGGCTGCACAGAACGCGTTCAGGGTGAACACACCGGCAACTCTCGAGCCTTCGGCACAGCGCATCACGACCACATCCTTGCGCCCAGGGCGCTTGATGCCTGCCGAAGCGATACCCAGTTCGAAACCAGGGACCGGATACAACCGAGGTAGAGGACCAAGACCGACAGCCATTGAAGATGCTCCTGAAGAAGGAAAAACGCTGGAACAGATTCGTACGTTCAAATGAAGCCCTGATTACGCTCAGGGCTCGCGCTTGCTCCGAATCCTCAGACCGGGCGATCCGGTCGAGGCGCTTGGCAAAGGAGTCAGCCAATCTGGCCGTGGCAATGCTTGTATTTCCTGCCCGAACCACAGGGACAAGGCTCGTTGCGGCCGATCTTGGGTTCGCTGCGCGCCTGGGTAACAGCGGGCGCCGTAACGACGGCCGGCGTTTCGTCGGTCGTTTCAGCAATGGTTTCGATAATGCTGCTCGCCGGATCAGGCTGAGTCAGGGCCGATACCTCGTCATGCTGGAATTGCATACGTTGGGCCAGGGCCTCGGCTTCGCGCCGCAGGCGCGCTTCCTCCTCGGCCGGATCTTCGCGGCGCACCTGCACATGGGACAGCACGCGAATACTGTCACGCTTGATGCTTTCCAGCAGTTCCTGGAAGAGATTGAAGGACTCGCGCTTGTATTCCTGTTTCGGATTCTTCTGCGCATAGCCGCGCAGGTGAATGCCATGGCGCAGGTGATCCATGGTGGACAGATGCTCCTTCCACAGATCGTCCAGCACACGCAGGACGATCTGCTTCTCGAACGAGCGCAGGGCTTCGGCGCCGACTATTTCTTCCTTCTCGCGATAGGCTGCAAGTGCCGCCTCCAGGATTCGCTCGCGCAGGGCCTCTTCGTGGAACCGGTCGTCCTCATCGAGCCATTGCTGGATCGGCAGCTGCACGCCGAAATCACCGTAGAGAACCGCCTCCAATGCCGGGATTTCCCACTGTTCCGGCAACGAGTTCGGCGGCACATGCTGGCTGATGGCATCGTTCAACACCTGTTCGCGGAATTGCGCCACGGTTTCGCCGATATCCTCCGCATCCAGCACACTGTCGCGCATACGATAGATGACCTTGCGCTGCTCGTTGGATACATCGTCGTATTCAAGCAACTGCTTGCGCATGTCGAAGTTGCGGCCTTCTACCTTGCGCTGGGCCTTTTCGATGGCGTTAGTCACCATGCGATGCTCAATGGCTTCGCCGGATTCCATTCCCAGCGCTTTCATGAAGCCTTTCACCCGGTCGGAGGCGAAGATACGCATCAGGTTATCTTCCAGCGACAGGTAGAAACGGCTGGAGCCCGGATCGCCCTGACGGCCTGAACGCCCGCGCAACTGATTGTCGATACGGCGCGATTCGTGGCGTTCGGAGGCGATCACATGCAGACCACCCGCCTCGATCACCTGCTGGTGGCGGAGCTGCCAGTCGGCCTTGAGCTGGGTGACCTGCTCGGCGCTCGGCTCCTGCAAGGCGGCAACTTCGACTTCCCAGTTACCGCCGAGCACGATGTCGGTACCACGACCGGCCATGTTGGTGGCAATGGTAACGGCGCCCGGCCGACCGGCCTGGGCGATGATTTCAGCTTCCTTGTCGTGATACTTAGCGTTGAGCACCTTGTGTTCGATACCGGCGCGCTGCAACAGCTGCGAGACGTACTCCGAGCTTTCGATGGAGGCGGTACCCACCAGTACCGGACGGCCCTTGGCCTGGCAGTCCTTCACATCTTCGATGATGGCGGCGTACTTTTCTTCCTGGGTCAGATAGACCAGGTCGTTGAAATCCTTGCGCGCAATCGGCTTGTTGGTCGGAATGACCACGACATCCAGCCCGTAGATCTGGTGGAATTCGAACGCCTCGGTATCAGCCGTTCCGGTCATGCCGGACAACTTGCCATAGAGACGAAAATAGTTCTGGAAGGTGGTCGAGGCCAGAGTCTGGCTTTCCGGCTGGATCTGCAGCCCTTCCTTGGCCTCGATGGCCTGGTGCAGACCTTCGGACAGGCGTCGTCCCGGCATGGTTCGGCCAGTATGCTCATCGATCAGCAGCACCTGTTTGTTCTGCACGATGTACTCGACGTTGCGGTGGAACAGTATATGGGCGCGCAGACCGGCGTAGACGTGGGTCAGCAGCGACAGGTTGTGGGCCGAATAGAGACTTTCGCCCTCGGCGAGCAACTCAACCTCGGTCAGCAGATCCTCGACGAACTGGTGCCCCTGCTCGTTGAGCTCGACCTGGCGGGTTTTCTCGTCGACCGTGAAGTGGCCTTCCTGAACGACCACGCCCTCTTCTTCCTCGATATGCTGCTTGAGCTGCGGGATCAGCGCGTTGATCTGCTGGTACAGGCGCGAACTGTCTTCAGCCTGGCCGGAGATGATCAGCGGCGTACGCGCTTCGTCGATAAGAATGGAGTCGACTTCATCGATCACCGCGAAATTGAGTTCGCGCTGGAATTTGTCTTCCTGGCTGAAAGCCATGTTATCGCGCAGGTAATCGAAGCCGAACTCGTTGTTGGTGCCATAGGTGATATCGGCAGCGTAGGCGGCGCGCTTTTCTTCCGGTGGTTGGAACGGCGTGACCACGCCAACGGTGAGACCGAGCATTTCGTACAGCGGGCGCATCCAGTTGGCATCGCGGCGAGCCAGGTAATCGTTCACGGTCACCACATGTACACCCTTGCCTTCCAGCGCATTGAGGTAGACCGCCAGGGTTCCAACCAGGGTCTTGCCCTCGCCGGTACGCATTTCGGCGATGCGACCTTCATGCAGCGCCATACCGCCGATCAGCTGTACGTCGAAGTGACGCATGCCCATCACGCGCTTGCCTGCCTCGCGGCATACCGCGAACGCCTCGGGGAGCAGGCGGTCGAGCGTTTCCCCCTTGCCGAGGCGTTCCCGGAACTCTTCGGTCTTGCCACGCAGTTGCTCATCGGACAAGCCGAGCAGCTGTTCTTCAAACGCGTTGACGGCCTTGACCGCCCTGCGCATACGCTTGACCTCACGGTCGTTCTTGCTACCAAAGAAAATCTTAAACAAAGGGGCGAGCATATCGGCAAGGGTTTCCATTCTGGGGATGGAGGGCAGCACGATTCCGGAATCACCGGGGCTGCACGCAAAGGAGGCATTCTACTCAGAAACGATCAGGATAAAAGCCGGGCATGTCACCCTAGGCGACGAGAAATACCTCATGTCAATGCATCTTTGGTTCGGTGAACACAACGCTATCCTATGAAAGCACCCGTTCGGCGCCAGGTGTGTCGGCTTGCTATCATCACCCACTCGAATCGAGGCATCCGTCATGTCACTCCGCCCCTTGCCAGCCCGCACACCCGCCGCCTTACTGCGCGAAGCCAGGCCGTTGCAGGCTCTGTTCAGCGAGGCCCGACGCCTGGCACATCTGCAGCACGTGTTGGAACAGCAGTTGCAGCCAGCCGCGCGGGCGCATTGCCAGGTCGCTTCCTGGCGGAACAGCTGCCTGTTGTTGATCGTCAGCGATGGCGGCTGGGCTACCCGCCTGCGCTATCTGGAACGGCGTCTGCGGCGTAATCTGCAAGCGACGCCGGAGTTCGCGGGGCTGAGCAGAATTGTCTTCAAGGTAAGACCATCTGCCACAGACAAGCCCTTGCCCAAACCACCGGAATTGTCGTCCACCGCGGCCAACAGCCTCAAGGCAACCGCTCAGGGTATTGCCGACCCCAAGCTGCGCGCAGCCCTGGAGCGTTTGGCCAGCAAGTCCAAGGTGGACCGCAAGCGCTGACCTTTCCGTCTCTTCTCGAAGCGAGCTGATCAGGCAACGCGGAACTGCCCCACCAGGCCCTTCAGGCGATCGCCCAGCAGAACCAGTCCGGTGCTGGTCGATGCACTCCTCTCGGCGCCTTGCGCCATATCCTCGACCGCATCGGCGATGGCGTGCACGCTGCGGTTGATTTCCTCGGCAACCGCCGTCTGTTCTTCGGCAGCACTGGCGATCTGCGCATTCATGGCGTTGATGGTGGAAATCAGCCGGCTGATCTCCAGCAGCGAAACGCCAGCCTGATTGGCGTGCTCGGTCGTGCTTTCGCCGGTCGTTCCAGAGCGCCGCATGGATTCGACTGCCGATGAGGTGCCTTGCTGCAGCCGGTCGATCATCCCCTGGATTTCCTGGGTGCTCTGCTGGGTACGGCTGGCCAGCGCCCGCACCTCGTCGGCCACCACGGCGAATCCGCGCCCAGCCTCGCCGGCACGGGCCGCCTCGATGGCGGCGTTGAGTGCCAGCAAGTTGGTCTGCTCGGCAATGGAGCGGATCACACCCAGCACGCTGACGATGGAGTGCACATCGCGTTGCAGGCTATCCAGCGATCCGCTGCTTTGCTGCATTTCCTTTACCAGCGAATGAATCTGGGAAATGCTGCCATCCACGACCTGCTTGGCCAGACTGCCTTGCTCGTCGGTCTGCCGGGCAGCTTCGGCAGCCTGCTGGGCGCTTTTCGCGACTTCCTGGGCGGCCGCCGACATTTCATTGATGGCCGTGGCTACCTGATCCGTCTCTTGACGCTGCTGCTGCATGGAGCGTTCGGTCTGCTGCGCCTGGGTCGCGACCTCGTCGAGCAGGCTGGTCAGTTGGTGAGTGATATCCACCACGTCGACAATGGTGCCCTGGATTTTATCGACGAAACGGTTGAAGGATTGCGCCAACTGGCCCAGCTCATCCTGACTGGTGACCGGCAGACGCCGGGTCAGGTCGCCTTCGCCTTGGGCGATATCATCCAGATTGAGGCGCATCTGCAGCAACGGTTGCAGGATGCGCCCGGCAAAGACCAGGCCTATCAGGGCGATGGGGATTGAAACGACTACTGATATTCCCAGGATCATGACCAGTTGCTGCCAGGTACCTGCGCGAATCTCGGCTTCGATGACAGCCACCCGCGCGTCGATACCATCCAGGTTCACGGCCGAGCCGACAATCATGTCCCACTTGGCGAGGTATTCGGTGTAGCTCAGCTTGGGCACCAAGCCATCCTGGTTGCCCGGCAGGGAAGAGCTGTACTCCACGAAGTGGCTGCCATCCTTACCCGCGCGTACCAGTTCCCGATTGAGATAGATTCCCTTGGGGTCCTTGTTGTCACTGAAACTCTGGCCTATCCCGCTCGGATCGGTACCCT
This sequence comes from Azomonas macrocytogenes, assembly GCF_014191985.1. GTDB lineage: Bacteria > Pseudomonadota > Gammaproteobacteria > Pseudomonadales > Pseudomonadaceae > Azomonas > Azomonas macrocytogenes. Next base: position 35,730 of record NZ_JACHXI010000013.1, on the reverse strand, counting down.
TGAACAGGCGAACCACATTCGAATCGTAGCCGAACAGGTAACCATCCTTGCCGAAAGACGCTGCCGACAGCAGGCGGATCGCCTCGGCGCGTGCCGTTGCATCGCCGGCAGGGGCCGTATCGTAGAGAGGCTTGATGATCGTGACGGCAAGCTCGACCTGCTGGCGTAAGGCCATCCTGCTTTGCTCCAGCAACTGGGCACGCGCGTTTTCGATATCGTTCACCGCCTGCCGGCTCAAGGTCACATAAGACACGCCACCGATAATCATCGTGAACAGCACGACGGGCAGTACAGCAAGAAGCAACACCTTGGCTTTCAGACTCATGACGCAATCTCAGGCAATTCTGTTTCCGGGATATCGGTCTTGCCGCACCGAACTTGAATGATCGATTAACATTTGCCGTCCTACCAGCGCGCAAAAAAATGGAGCAATTCCGGTCAGGCCGGATCGCTCAGAATTTCGCGCCGATACTCATCCCCAGGAAATCGCGGTCGACCAGCGTGTTGTACTGCCCGCCGAAAAACTCCGTATAGGCAAGACCGACACGGTAAGTCCCCATATATTCGGCTTCTAGCCCGACCCTGACGGATTTGGCGTTCTGGTTGAACAAGCCGTTCGGGCCGTAGCCATCCACATCATGGGAAAAGGCCAGGCTCGGTCGCACAACGATACGCGGCAGCACGTTGCGATATTCGGCAACCCCGCGCAGCCGGTAACCCCAGGCATCGCTGGTCACGAAGCCATGGCGGCCTGAGCGCCCGAACACCGGATCGCGGCCATAGCGCGAATGACGTTCCAGACCACCGACATGCACATACCCCGCTTCGCCGACCAGGGTGACCAGATCGGCACCCAGCAAATGATCGAATTCGTGGGTCAGCGCAGTTTGCACCTGGGTGATTTCCTTGCGCCGATAGCCCTTATCCACCATACCGGCGGCAGCGGGATCGGCGAGGCGCTGGATCAGATCCCCCGTATTGAGCTGCACCGGTGCGTTCGGGCGGTAGCTCAGCTCGCCGCTCCAGCGCGAACCGGACGGCAGCCAAGTGGCAAAGCTAAGCCCATAAAGACGGATATCTTTGGGATATTCGAGAAAATAGCGACCATTGCCCACCGATACGCCCGTCGCCTGGGCGGCCAATAGCGCCGGGATGGAATCTTGAGCTACAAGCGACTGCAAGGCCGTCGAGGTGTCCGCCAGGATCGCCGGCAACGCCGCAAAGGTCGAGTTCGCGGCCCCCTTGGTCCCGAACATGGCCTGGCGGCTGTGGTACTTGAGAAAATACAGGCCGAACCCGGCGCTATCGCCCAACCAGTGCATGGCCAGGCCGAATTGACCTGAATTGCGCGCATCACGATCTCCCGCGCGGGTTACCCGCACGCCTTCCGCGCCCACTCGATAGCCCTGGCCGTAGGCCGCGGGAATCGCCTTGGCAGCCGCCAGTCCAGAAGCAGCCAAGGCGTTACTGCCCACGTCATAATCGCCGCAGCCATCGGCCATCGCGTCGGAGGCAGAAAAAAAGGTGCCGCAATTGGGCAGGATGTCCTGCTCCCAATCCAGTTGATAGAAACCATCCACCAACAGTCGGTCGCTGACGCTCTGGGACAGGTAGAATAGATTGACCGGCAAGGCCCCGTCACGCAGCTCCGTTCCCGGCCCCAGCAGCCTGGCGGTATCGCGGGGATTGATCGCATCGATGCCGCCGCCGATGAAGAGGCTTTCTCCCCATCTCACCGTTTGCCGCCCCAAGCGCAGGGTGCCCGGCAACTCATGCCACTGGTAGTTGCGATAAAAGAATGCATCCAGCAGCTGACTACCGGAAGATTTGGCTGCCGTCTTGCGGTTGTCGTCACTGATGTCCTTGTGCAGCCGACCCTCGTCCATCAATTCGAAGTCGTACCAGTAACGACCGCGCAGAAATAATCCGCTGTCGCCCTGATGCAGTTCGAGAGCATGGACACCTTCCAGGCGTTTGGTGAAGATCTCGCCCTGCTTGAAATTCAGACGCCCATCATCGCCGGCCTGCGATGCGCCGCTGCCACCATTGGCCGAGCCGACCAGCGAGCGGTGACGGCCAGCCATGGACCAGTGGGTCTGGAACGACAGGGAAGAGTCGAACTGGGCCTCGATTGCGCCGATATTGAAAACCACCGCCTTTGCCGAAGCGCAACAGCAAACGCTCAGCACCAGCAATACCGGCTGCAGCCGGCCAGGCAGAGTCAACTGAAGTGACCGCGCATCCACGCCAGATACTCGGCCACACCGGCCCCGCCCTCGCCCGGCGCCCAGGCAGCGCGCTCGTCTTCACGCAACGGGAGGTAGGGGCCGGCCTTGCACTCGAACATCATGGTGTCCGGCGCCAGCACTACCAGTGCATGGAAAGTCCCCGGCGGCAGATCGACGCCCAGGCAATCGCCTCCGGCAGCCATTACCCGAGTATCGCTCACTGCGCCACCTTCGGTGAACAGCAGCAAACCCAATTGCCCACGCAGTACGATCAGGTTTTCCGACTTGTCCGGATCGAGATGGCAATGAGGCGCGATATAGCTGTCCGGCTGCAATCCGACCACCATCCGATGGCAAGGCTCGCTCAGCGCATGGAAGCCATGGTGGTAGCGCCGGCGCGGTACCGTCCGCGCCGTCTCGGCCAGGCCATCGAACAGCTTGCGATCAAGAAAGCGCGGTGCGGACATGCGGGGCTCCGTCGAGACGAACTCAGGACTGCTCGGCCTCGCCCTGGTGAATATCACCCAGCAGATGGCCCAGCTTGCCAGCCTTGGTGAGCAGGTACTTGCGGTTGTGCGGATTGGCAGCGATTTGCAGTGGTTTACGCTCGGCCACACGGATACCGAACTCCTCCAGTGCCTTGACCTTGCGCGGGTTATTGGTCATCAAATTGAGTTCGGCGATCCCCAGATGTTCCAGCATCGGCTTACAGATCGCATAGTCGCGCTGATCGGGCGCAAACCCCAGGCGCTCGTTGGCTTCGACCGTGTCCGCACCGGCATCCTGCAAGGCGTAGGCGCGGATCTTGTTGAGCAGGCCGATCCCCCGGCCTTCCTGGCGCAGATAGAGCAGCACGCCGCGCCCTTCCGTGGCGATCGCCTGCAAAGCGGCTTCCAGCTGGAAACCGCAATCGCAGCGCATGCTGAACAGCGCATCGCCGGTCAGGCATTCCGAGTGCAGGCGCCCGAGCACCGGCAAGCCGTTGCCGACCTCGCCCATGGTCAACGCGACATGCTCCTTGCCGGTGTCCTGATCGAGAAAGCCATGCATGCTGAATACACCGAAAGGCGTCGGTAATTGGGAAACGGCGACGAACACGACAGACACCGGAGGAGCTCCAGAAGACGGAAAAGCGGGCAGTGTAACATTAGCTGCACACCGATTTGCGGCAGGACCGAACGAGAGGTCTATAACCATTGGCTACATCGGCCTGGCATTTCGCTTTGGCCCGCCCACGACGAAACCGCAACGACCGCTAGAATTTCGCTTCCAGCGTCAGCATGCCGTTCTCTTCGCCCCAGCGCACCTGACTGAGAAAACTCATGCCGAGCAGAATCTCGTCCGGTGCCGTTCCCTCGATCACCACGGTATCGACACCCAATACTTCGATGCCGCCGATCTTGACGCTGTTGGCCTGGAGCTTCCATGCCTTGACCTTGCCGCTGGCGGTCGCGACCAGCAGCGGCTGCCCTTTGCGACGATAATCGAGCCCCAAGCGCTGCCCCTGGATTTCATTCATGGCGACGGACGTGGCACCGGTATCGACCAAGAACTGTACCGACCGGCCATTGATCGAGCCGGCCTGGCGGTAATGTCCGCCGGCGCTTCGGGCGATGCTCAGGCGCTCGCGACCGGTCGCCGGCGCCGCCTGGCCGTAATCGCGACTGAGCTCGTAGAAACGCTCGCGGTCATCGATGCGCAGCAGCGCTCCCCGGTTGTCGGCATTGACCACCGTAACGCCACCCGGCCCGCTCTGGCCGACCCTCACCAACTTGCGCTGACCATCGACATTGAGCACCACGGCGCCGGGAAACAAGCCGACAACCTGAACCTGGATCGCCAGCGCATTCACCGAGAACAACGCCAGGAGCACAGAAAATGCCATGCGGAACACGCGCAAGCTTCCGCGCGTTCGCGCCTTGCTTTTTTCAAGCACATGACCGGAATCGAAGATGAAGCGCTCTGGAGCAACGCAAGTGGATATTCCATCCATCGGTATTCGTCCTTGTTTTCATCCTCAAGCGGCTCGACCCGGTTCAACCACCGAAGTGCACATGACCACGCCGGCCAGCCAGGATCTCGTTACCCTGGGCGTCCAATAGGTGTACACCCGTGCCCTGTTCTGCCCATCCGACGACATGCACATCGGCACCAGCCTGCAAAGCCGCCAGTTCGCCAGGTGGCAAGGTAAAGGCCAGCACGTAGTCATCGCCACCGCCCAGCGCACATTCCAGGGCTTTTTCCCGACCGGCGAAGGCAAGCAGCGCCGGGGAAAGCGGCAGCCGTTCACGCTCGACGAACAAGGCGACGCCGGATGCTGCCGCAATATGTCCGCAATCACCCAGCAGGCCATCGGAAATATCCAATGCCGCCGTCGCCTTGCCGCGCAAGGCCAGTCCCAGAGCCAACTGCGGCGGCGGCGACCAGTAATGCGCGAGCAGAGGCTCGGCCAGCGCCGGGTCGGCTTGTTCCTGCTGAAGCACCAGAGGCAGCGCTCCGGCGGCGTCACCGAGCCGACCACCGACACACAATAGATCGCCCGGTCGCGCACCGCTGCGGGTCAGGGCCTGGCCGACGGGCACCCGGCCAAATACGCTCAGCGTCAGACACAACGGACCGCGTGTGGTATCACCTCCGGCCAAGCGAATGCCACACTGCCGGGCCATGGCATCCAGGCCACGTGCAAACGCATTCAGCCATTGCGGATCGGCAGCCGGCAGGCTCAAGGCCAGAGTAAAAGCGACAGGCATGGCGCCCATCGCCGCCAGGTCGCTGACCGATACAGCCAGGGCGCGCTGGCCAAGGAGAAACGGATCACAGGGATCGGGAAAGTGCCCGCCGGCTACCAGCGTATCGGTCGAAACCGCCAACTGCTCCCCGGGCGGAAGCTCCAGCAGAGCGCAGTCGTCGCCGATACCGAGTGCCAGTTCATCGCCGGGCCTGGCACAGGCGGCGGCAGCGAAATAGCGGCGGATCAGCTCGAACTCGCCCATGTTAGTGGTGGTCAGCGCCTGGCGCGACCGGCCTCAGCGGCACGCAGACGTGGCGCCAGTTTGTCCAGTACGCCGTTGACGAACTTGTGCCCCTCCGTGGCACCGAAGGTTTTCGCCAATTCGATGCCTTCGTTGATCACCACTCGGTAAGGCACATCGAGACGCTGCATCAACTCGTAGGTGGAGAGCCGCAGGATGGCCAGCTCCACCGGGTCCAGCTCGGTCAGCGGACGATCCAGCAAGGGTTCGATGGCTTGGTCGATCTCCGACTTCTGGCGTGCCACGCCATGCAGAAGCTCATGGAAATAAGCGCCGTCCACTGGCATGAAATCGTTATCAACGCGGAATTGCGCCTCGATCTCGCTAAGCGACTGCCCGGCCATGTGCCATTGGTAAAGCGCCTGCATTGCCAGGCTGCGCGCTGCGCGACGTGTGGCGCTCTTGCCTTTGGCCGGCCGGGCTGGCGGTGTGTCGTCGTCGCGATTGAGACTCACTTGTCCTCCAACTGCGCCAGCAGGCTCACCATTTCCAGGGCGGAAAGCGCAGCTTCGGCGCCCTTGTTGCCGGCCTTGGTGCCGGAACGCTCGATGGCCTGTTCGATGGAATCGACCGTTAGCACACCGAAGGCCACCGGTACACCGAACTCCAGCGATACCTGAGCCAGGCCCTTGGTGCATTCACCGGCGACATAATCGAAATGTGGGGTGCCACCGCGAATTACCGCGCCAAGGGCGATCAGCGCATCATACTCGCCCTGTTCGGCAATCTTCTGCGCAATCAACGGCAGCTCGAAAGCACCGGGTACGCGCAGGACGGTAATGTTCTCTTCCTGTACGCCATGGCGAACCAGGGCATCGATGGCGCCGGAGACCAGACTCTCGACGACAAAGCTGTTGAAACGGCCGACCACCAGGGCGAATTTTCCGTTGGGGGCGATGAAAGTTCCTTCGATGGTCTTCACGGTCATAACGATTCTCTATCTGTTCAAAGAGCAAGGGCGCCGCTCGCGGCCCGCAGGAAGGGCTCACTCGAAGGGCCTGTATTCGTGACGCGGCTGCCAAAGACATGACCAAGACAGCGCAGTAACGATACAAGCCCGTCGAGCGAGCCGACCATGCGAACCAGCAGCAGCGCCCTTACCTCATTCGGCGGGCAGGTATTCTACAACTTCCAGGTCGAAGCCGGATATGGCGTTGAAGCGCATCGGCGAACTCAGCAGGCGCATCCGCCGTACCCCCAGATCGCGCAGGATCTGCGAGCCAGCGCCCACCATGCTGTAGGTACCCGGGTTCTTGCTGGCCTGACCCGCCGTGCCTTCACGTACCTGATCCAGCAGATCCTCCTGGTTCACCGCGTTCCCCAGGAGCAGCACCACGCCGCAACCGGCCTCGGCCACCTTGGCCATGGCTGCGCGCAGGCTCCAGCGGCCGGGTTGGCGGACCATCAGCAGGTCGCGCATCGGGTCCATGTTGTGCACCCGCACCAGGGTCGGCTGGTCAGCAACGATCCGCCCCAGGGTCAAGGCCATGTGCACGTCGCCCTCCACCGAGTCACGGTAGGTCACCAGCTTGAATTGGCCCTGCTCGGTATCCAGCGGCTGCTCGGCGACCCGATGGATGGTGCGTTCGTGCAGCAGCCGGTAATGGATCAGCTCGGCGATGGTACCGATCTTGATGCCGTGCTGCTCGGCGAACGCCTCCAGCTCCGGCCGACGCGCCATGCTGCCATCGTCGTTCATCACCTCGCAGATCACTCCGCTCGGCTCGAAACCGGCCATCCGCGCCAGATCGCAGGCCGCCTCGGTATGCCCGGCGCGCGCCAGCACGCCACCGGCCTGGGCCATCAGCGGGAAGATATGCCCGGGACTGACGATATCCTCAGCCTTGGCGTCGACCGCTGCAGCCGCTTGCACGGTACGTGCGCGGTCGCCGGCGGAGATGCCGGTGGTGACACCTTCGGCCGCTTCGATGGAAACAGTGAATTTGGTGCCAAAGCCGGAGCCATTGCGCGGCGCCATCAACGGCAGCTTGAGCAGTTCGCAGCGCTCGCGGGTCATCGGCATACAAATCAACCCACGGGCGTATTTCGCCATGAAGTTGATGTGCTCGGCCTGTACACATTCGGCGGCCATGATCAGGTCACCTTCGTTTTCCCGGTCCTCGTCATCCATCAGGATGACCATCTTGCCGGCGCGAATGTCTTCGATCAGTTCAGCAATAGTATTCAAGCTCATACGGCCACTCCTTAATGCTTCAGGTAGCCGTGTTCGGCCAGAAATCCTTCGGTGATGCTGCCTGCTGCCGGCGATTCGCTCGCCTTGTCGCCAAGCAGCAGGCGTTCCAGATAGCGCGCCAGCAGATCCACCTCCAGGTTAACGCGGCGACCCGGGCGATAGTCGATCATGATGGTCTCGGCCAGGGTGTGCGGCACGATGGTCAGCTCGAACTCGGCACCCTCGACGCCGTTCACCGTCAGGCTGGTGCCATCGACGGTGATCGAGCCTTTCAGGGCGATGTATTTGGCCAGTTCGCGCGGGGCGCGGATACGAAATTGCACGGCACGAGCGTTGTCTTCGCGGGCGATCACCTCGCCGACCCCGTCCACATGCCCGCTGACCAGATGGCCGCCGAGGCGGCTGCTGGGAGTCAGAGCCTTTTCCAGATTGACCGGGCTGCCGGCCTTCAGCTCGCTGAAAATGGTATGCGCCAGCGTTTCGCGGCTGACATCGGCCCAGAAGCCATTGCCGGGCAGCTCCACGACGGTCAGGCAGGTGCCGTTGACCGCAATACTGTCGCCCAGCTTGACGTCCGCCAGATCCAGTTTGCCGGTCTCGACCAGCACGCGAACATCGCCGCTCTTGGGCGTGATTGCGCGAATGGTGCCGATTGCTTCGATTATGCCGGTAAACATGAAACCTCCCCGGCAAAGCGATTGCAGTGATGCATGAAAGCGTCTCCTGTTTGCGAAAAACAGGGCATGCAGATCGAAAGGGATCGCACGCACAGCCCAAGGGGGCGCGCGCTGGAACATCCCGCTCTCTCTCATCCGGACTATGACCGTCGGCCCCGGAATCACACCGGGTCTGCTGACCTTGCCCATGGGGCAAGCGCTCGCGGGCTAGACGCTGGCGCCATTACCGCCGGAGGGGAATTACACCCCGCCCTGAGAACGAAGGGGCCTGATCCAGACCCCGGGCGCGTTTGTACCACACTTCGAAAGTCGATAAAAAGCGCAGAAAGCTGGAAAACTGAACGGCAGGATCGACAAGGCTTTCAGCTTTTTTGTCCAACCTTCGGCCTGCAGCGCTGTTTAGCCGGCTTTACCGGGAACGGCGACGATCCGCCAGTCAGTGCCTACCGCACGGATATCCGTGATCTGCAGCTCACGCGCTTCGCTCATGCGGTCCAGCGGTAGCTCAAGAAGCGGACGAGCCAATGAGCCAAGCAACTTCGGCGCAACGAACAACTGGTATTCATCGACCAGCCCGTGCTGGGCGAAAGCACCGGCCAGACGCGGACCGGCCTCCACCAGCACCTCATTGGCGCCACGCGCGGCCAGTTCGCGCAGCAACGCCGCGAGATTCACCTGGCCTGCGCTGGCCGGCAGCTCCAGTACCTCATGACCGGCAGATCGATAGATCTGTGCCGACCCGCCGGCCAGCGTTGCTACCAACGCCGGGCCAGCCTGGAAGAATGGCGCCGCGAGCGGTACGCGCAGACGGCTATCCACCAGCACTCGCAGCGGCTGGCGCCCCAGTGCCAAGCGCGTCTGCTCAGCATCAAGCCCCAGCTCTTCAGCCCGCACGGTAAGCCGTGCATGATCCATCAGCAGCGTATCTGCGCCAGTCACGATTGCACTGGAACGAGCCCGCAACCGCTGCACTTCGGCCCGCGCAGCCGGGCCGGTGATCCACTGGCTCTCGCCGCTGGCCATGGCGGTGCGCCCATCCAGGCTCATGGCCAGCTTGACGCGGACGAATGGCAACCCCGTTTCCATACGCTTGATGAAGCCGACGTTCAGTTCCCGCGCCGCGGCTTCCTGAACGCCGCAAAGCACGTCGATACCGGCGCTGCGCAGCCGCTCCAGGCCGCGCCCGGCCACCTGCGGATTGGGGTCCTGCATGGCCGCCACGACGCGGTCGACGCCGGCCGCGACCAACGCCTCGGCGCAGGGTGGCGTGCGGCCGAAATGGCTGCAGGGCTCCAATGTCACGTAGGCAGTGGCACCACGAGCCCGTGCGCCAGCCTGGCACAGCGCGTGGACCTCAGCGTGCGGCTCGCCGGCCCGCACATGCCAGCCTTCACCGACACTCTCGCCAGCCGCGACAATGACGCAGCCGACCCGTGGATTGGGGTGGGTGGAATACAGCCCGCGGCGGGCCAGGCGCAGCGCCCGGGCCATCCAGGCATGATCAGGATTGCTCATCGGTTTTTTCATCAGCTTGACGGGGATCGCGGGACAAGCGCTCGATTTCTTCACGGAATTCGCTGAGATCCTGGAAGCGCCGGTATACGGAAGCGAAGCGGATATAGGCCACTTCATCGAGCTTGCGCAGTTCAGCCATCACCAGTTCGCCGACTACCCGTGACTTGACCTCGCGCTCGCCGGTGGCCCGCAGCCGGTGTTTGATGTGGGCGATGGCCGCCTCCAGCCGCTCGACGCTCACCGGGCGTTTTTCCAGCGCACGCTGCATGCCGGCGCGCAGTTTTTCTTCATCGAACGGCTGGCGGCTGCCATCCTGCTTGATCAGGCGCGGCAACACCAGCTCGGCGGTCTCGAAGGTCGTAAAGCGTTCGCCGCAGGCAAGGCATTCGCGCCGACGCCGCACCTGTTCGCCTTCGGCGACCAAGCGCGAATCGATGACCTTGGTATCGTGCGCGCTACAGAAAGGACAATGCATGGCTGGATGGACCCGGAAATGACAGGGCATGGTAGCGCATCCGCCCAGCCGACCGCATGGCATGGCATCAATCGATCCGGGCGACGATCCACGCGACGGATCCAACCTAAGGAATATCGCCATATCCATACAGCTCGAGTAACGGATCCTTGCCCAAGCCCGTTCCTGCTTGCCGGATAACCTCCAGGGCCTGTTGCCACTACTGTTGTCGCGAGCCACATTGCCGTATCAGTAGCCTCAACAGGCCTAGGGCTAATGCTCTGCGATCCGCTTGACTTCGAACGTTTCCATCAGCGCCAGCGGCCAATGCTTCCTGGCTTCTTCATAGCTCAAGTACACCGGCAGTTTTTCATTGTTGTACTGGATGACATCGTCTTCCAGGAAATCGTCGAAATCCGGGACGATCCGCCTGCCTCCGACCAACACGATGCAGTGCTCTCTGTTGCTGATATCACGGCCTATTTCCGTAAGCAGATCGGTGTAGTCATCCACATTCTTTTCATCTTCGGGATAAGGAAGATCAACAGCAAATACGCCTCTGTTCTGCCCATCGAACTCATACTTGTAATAGGTTGCATTGCTGTGGTTCATGTTGAAGCCCTCCGTCGAGCCCTTACGTGATAAAAGTCTAGTTGTCCCGACGAAAATCACAGAAGAACGCGCCGAACGGACACCTGTCTCGTTCGGTAAACCCGTCCCGCCCCGATGCAGCCTTGCCAGCGACAGCTTCCCCAATAGAAAAGCCTGGGTAAAACCAGATGTCCCCCCTATAGTGCGTGCCTGATTCAATAGAGTTTTCAGTCGTCGATAGGAGTTTCCTGCGTGTCCTTTCGCCCCCTTCTCCTGCCCGTCCTGCTGATCATGCTGGCCAGCTGCTCGAGTGCGCCGACAGATCCTGAAATACCGCCGCTCGCGCCTTCGGCACCGGCCGCGTACGACCCGCGATCGCCAAACATGCGCGCCCTCAGCGGCAGCCTGATCGGCGCCCCCGCCGGTGCTGAAATCGAACTGGCCCTGCTCGAGGTGAACGAGCGTGAGAAACCCGAGCGCCTGTTGAGCAACACTCGTCTGAAAAGCCTGGGCAAGGAGCTACCATTTCTCCTGCATTTCAATCCGGAAATCTTCAATGCCAGCCGGCGCGTGGAACTCAGAGGGCGTGTTATCCAGTCTGGTCAGTTGATCATGCAACTACCGCCCAGAACCATCGGTAGCGCAATCAATCAATCGCTGGGACAGTTACAGCTGGTTCCGGCGCCTTGACTGCTCCTGTCGTTTTGCAAGACACCTTGCACAGGCTGCTGGGGGACGCCCGTTTACACGCGGCATCCCTGCCCGGTACCGAACTGCTCCTCTGGCTGATCGACTCGCACAACATGGAACGCGCCTTCAGCCCGGAAGAAACCCGCTGCATTCTCGCTGAGCCACCGTACTGGTGCTTTTGCTGGGCCAGCGGCCTGGCGCTGGCACGGTGGCTGGCCGAACGGCCCGAATGGGTTCGCGGCAGGCGCGTACTGGATTTCGGTGCAGGCAGTGGCATCGCGGCCATCGCCGCCGCCAAGGCCGGAGCAGCCGAAGTCGTGGCCTGCGATCTCGATCCGCTGGCCCTGGCAGCGTGCCGAGCCAATGCAGAACTCAATGGCGTGCGGCTGGGCTATGCGACGGAGCTGCCTGCCGCAGACGACGGCTACGATCTCGTGCTCGTCGCCGACGTACTCTACGACCGTGCCAACCTGCCGCTGCTCGAGCATTTTCTCGATCATGGTCGCGAGGTGCTGGTGGCCGACTCACGTGTGAAGGATTTCACTTATCCAGGCTATCGACGCCTCGCCAGGCTCGAGGCTTGCACCTGGCCGGATCTCGCCGAGCCGGATGAATTCCGCCAGGTGAATCTTTATCATGCTGCGCGAAACTGAGCGCCCCGCGCTTGTCTTTCGCTGGCGTTTCCAGCATACAAACCACAACGACCTTCGCAGAAAGCCTCATGCCTGCCGACCCGCTGCGCCTGTTCTTCGCCTTGCCCTGCCCCCCCGAATTATCCGCGGCAATGTGCACCTGGCGCGCCGCACTCGACCTACCCGGCCGGCCAGTGGCCAAAGCCAACCTGCATATGACCCTGGCCTTTCTGGGCGCCCAGCCGCCCGAAGCGCTGGCCACGCTCAAGCAACTGGGCAACGCCCTCTCCCCTGCATCTTTCGAGTTGCGCCTCGATCGCCTGCATATTGCCAGTCACGGGCTGGTCTGGATCGAACCGAGCGATGCTCCCGCACCGCTGCTTGAACTGGCCGAACGCCTGCGCAACTCCTTGAGCGCTGCCGGGATTGCCTTCGACGACAGCAAGCCGTTCCGTGCCCATGTGACCTTGCTACGCGAGGCTCGCGGATCGTCGTTACCTGACACCCCAGCATTCGCCTGGCCGGTGCGCGAATTCGGCCTGTACGCTTCGCAAATCACCGAGCAAGGCGTCCACTACCGCCCCCTGGCAAGCTGGCCGCTTACCGGTTGAAGCCCGGCTCTCGCTTCCCGTCGAGCGCCCGGCCACTTACCATGCACGTCATATTCCGCCGCATGTGCCGATGTAGAGAACCACGATGAGCCAAAGCCCCTATATCTTCGATGTCACCGATGCCACCTTCAACGAACTGGTCATCGAGAGCTCTTTCAATAAGCCTGTTCTGGTAGATTTCTGGGCCGAATGGTGCGCCCCTTGCAAAGCCTTGATGCCGTTACTGGCAAAAATCGCAGAGGACTATCAGGGCGAGTTGCTGCTGGGCAAGGTCAACTGCGATATCGAACAACAGATCGTGATGCAGCTCGGCATCCGCAGTTTGCCTACCATAGTGCTGTTTCGCGACGGCCAGCCGGTAGACGGCTTCAGTGGCGCGCAACCGGAATCGGCGATCCTCGCCATGCTCGAGCCACATGTACAGGCTCCGGTTGCCGTTCCCCCAGCCAATCCACTGGAAAGCGCCCAGGCACTGTTCGATGCGGCTCGCTTCGGTGAGGCAGAGAACCTGCTGCAACAACTGCTCAGCGAAGACAACACCAACGGCGCCGCGCTGATTCTCTATGCCCGCTGCCTGGCCGAGCGCGGTGAGCTTGGCGAAGCCGAAACGCTCCTTGATGCCGTCAGCGGCGATGAGCACAAGCAAGCCCTGGCCGGAGCCCGTGCACAATTGACCTTCCTGCGCCAGGCCAACGACCTGCCGGAAGTCGCCTTGCTGAAATCCCGCCTGGCACAGGACGCCCAGGATGACGAAGCGCTTTATCAATTAAGCATCCAGCAACTCGCCCGCCAACAATACGAGCCCGCACTGGAAGGCCTGCTCCGGCTTTTTATCCGCAACCGTAGCTACGCAGAAGGCCAGCCGCACAAGACGCTGCTGCAAGTCTTTGAACTGCTGGGCAACGACCACCCCTTGGTAACGACTTATCGCCGGAAGCTGTACCAAGCGATCTACTGACGGCAGGCGGCAAGCTGTTTCTACTTTTACCCATAGGCTTGCCATCTACAGCCGCTTACCCTATCCAGCGATAAACCGGCGCATCCGCGCCGTTTTTCACCTCTACCTGGACACAGTGGCGCAAGCGTACGACCAGACGCTTGGCAGCTTGAACGTTACCCGCCAAAGCCTCGAGCTGGCCGAGCAATTCAGGACCGCTGATCTCTCCGGCCTGACGCAGCAGATCCTGGGCGGCTTGCCAAAGGGTATCCACCGGCACGGCAGTTGGTGTCTTGACCGCCGGGCTGGATATCGTTTGAACCTCCGGCAGGATTTGTCCCAGCCCAGCCCAATCGGCGGCATCCAATTCGATTTCCAGATCCACCGGCCAGTCACCTACGCGTCCACGAATACGGATCATCATTTTCCTCCCTTGGCAATTCTTTCATTGGGGTCCGTCTTGTCAGTCGAACGGACATTTACTTCGCCATCGTGTGTAGCAGAGAACGAAATCCCCTACTTCAGCGGCGGCAAGCTGGGCTGAAAACACCTGAAGCGCTTTGTCTGAAAGTAGCTAAATCGATCAAAACTACGCCTCGCACAACGGGCTGGCAAGCACTGACAAAGCTCGACTCACAGGTTCACCATATCTTTTGAGCCAGATCAAAGGCCCTATTCAAGCCCCTTTCAACCATTGAGTTACGTCAAGATTCGCTCGTTTCGAACCCCTAACATTGCAACTGTAGGTTTTGTAACAAACGTCACCTTTGCGACAATAGTGGGGCTACACCATGCGTAAATTTCTGCTCGCCGCTTCAGTTTTAGTCAGTCTGCTGGCCCCCTCTATTACTCACGCTTATCAGCAAGGTGACCTGATTTTTCGCGCAGGCCTGGTCACGGTCGACCCTCACGAACGCAGCGAAGAAATCGACCATGCCACACTCGGCAAAGTCCCCGGCAGCAAGGTCAGTCTCGACAGTGAAACCCAACTGGGCCTCAACTACACCTACATGATGACCGATCATTTCGGAGTCGAACTGCTGGCAGCCACGCCGTTCCTGGGGGAAGTCAAGCTCAAAGGCATGCCTGGCCCTTACTCCAGCCTGAATGGTCGTCTGGGTGACACCAAATACCTGCCGCCAACCCTCAGCGTGGTCTATTTTCCGTTGAGCGACCTGTATCGCTTCCAGCCCTATGTCGGAGTCGGGGTCAACTACACGGCTTTCTTCAAGGAAAGCCTGGGAACCTCGGCCCACCGGGATGGTTTCCATCAGCTACAGATCGATGACTCTATCGGTCTGGCGGCTCAGGTCGGACTCGACTACATGCTGACCGACCAGTTCCTGGTCAATGCCCAGGTACGCTATATCGACATTTCCACCCAGGCCACGACCAAACTGAATGGCCAGAAAGTGGATGTGGACGTCAACATCGATCCAATGGTCTACATGTTCAGCGTCGGCTATCGCTTCTGAAACCCGCCCCACCCAGCACAACGACGGCGCCCGAAGGCGCCGTTGTGCTTTCTGCAATAGCGGCAAGCCTCAGGACAAATCCATCAGCTTTGCCAAGCCTTCGCGCATGCCGGTTGGCTCGGACAATGGATAGCGTGCCAACAGGCGTGAATTATCGGCGCGCGAATGACGAATATCGCCAGAGCGCGCCGGTTGGTATTCGACCGACGGCAATCCGCCAAGCAGATCCTGGATGATAACCAGCAACTGGTTGAGCGTCGTAGCCCGGTTCAAGCCGACATTCATCGCTCCCGACTCCACCTGCCCAGCCATCAATGCCCGCACCAGTACATCGACCAGATCGCCAATATAAATGAAATCCCGCGTCTGCTCGCCGTCACCGAATACCGTGATCGGCAAGCCCTGGCGAGCCCGCTCGGTAAAGATGCTGATTACGCCCGAATAGGGAGAAGACGGGTCCTGGCGTGGGCCGTAGACATTGAAGAAACGAAAAATCACCGGCTCCAACCCATGCTGGCGACGATAGAAATCCAGATAGTGCTCGCTGGCCAGCTTGTCCGCGGCATAGGGTGTCAGTGGCGCCTTGGGCGTGTCTTCGCCAATCGATTCCCCTTCACCATTGTTGCCATAGACCGCTGCGCTGGAAGCATAGACGACCCGATGCACACCGGCCTCACGCATCGCTTCGCATAGGTTCAGCGTGCCGATCAGGTTGCTCTTGTGGGTCCCGACGGGATCGTTCACCGAGGCTTGTACCGACGCGACCGCTGCCAGGTGCACCACCGCGCGGCAACCGCGTACAGCCTTGCGCACGCAGCCGGGATCGGCGACATCGCCGACGATCAATTCGAGACGCGGGTTGCGTGGCAGGTTGCCCTGCTTGCCGGTCGACAGATTGTCCAGCACACGCACAGCAACCCCACGCGCCAACAGCGCATCGACCAGATTGGAACCGATGAAGCCAGCTCCACCGGTAATCAATACAGGAGAATCAGTCATGCCGGTAATAGCTATGCAAAAGCCCCGACAGGCCGGCACGCCAGGGACGCGGCTTGATGCCGAAGGTATTGAAGATCTTCTTGCAGGCCAGCACGCCGTACTGGGGTTCAGTGGTCGCATCATCACACTTGGCATGGGCGATCGGCACCAACCCTTTCAGGCGCGGCCGGCGGAACGCGGCCGCTTCAGCCATGAGCGACTGGCAGACCGCCATCGGCGTGGCCGCTTCATGGCCACCATAATGATAGGTTCCCCAGAGCCCGGCCTGGCAATCGAGTTGCTTGAGCACAGCCATGATGACCCGCGCCGCATCCTCGACCGGCGTAGGATTGCCACGCCGGTCATCGGCAAGCAGCAGTTCGTCCTCCTGCTCCAGCCGGTGCAGGAAACGCCCCATCAAACCTTTCGAGCTGTCATCGAGCAGCCAGCCAAAGCGTAGCAGGATGTGCCTCGGATTCAGCTCACGCACGAGTTGCTCGGTACGGCAAAGCAGGCGACCACGGAAATCCAGTGGTGCTGTCTCATCCTTTTCGGTATAGGCCGTGGTACGGATGCCATCGAAGACGCGGTAGCTAGAAGGTTGCAGCAGAATCAGATCAAGTTCCCGGCAAAGTATCGCCAAGTGCTCGACGACCGCCTCCTGGCCGACGAAACGGCATTCGTCAACCTGGCCGGCCTGGAACCAATCATAGTAGTAGGCCAGGTTGATCACCGCGTCGGGACGGTTCTCATCGAGTAGCCGGGTCAGGCTCGGTGCATCCCAACCGCCCAGTGGTGGCCGGGGCGCATAGAATTCTATGTCTTCCTCGGCACCAAGGCGGACAATTGCCTGACCCAGGGCATTACCGCCACCCAACAGCATCAGGCGCATGCGCATCGCTGGAAAAGTCCTGTCAGAAAGTGGTTCATATAAAGACGCTTTCGCGCCCTGCCTGAAGCTCGCAGCGACGCCAGAAGAAAACTGCATTACCTGACCTCGGCCAGGGACTCGAAATCAACAAGGCCGACCAGTGTAAAGAGAAAGCACGGGCAACGACAACATCAGCCAGCAGAGAGCGGCAAGACAGCGCGAAAGTTCGGTTTGAGCTGTAGGCGCGACGTGCGGCCGGCACCGGAAACGGAACGATGTTCGCCCGCACCATCCGGAACCGGACAAGGCAAGCATCAGAAAATAAGTATCGGATAAGCCGGGGTCTCGCCGTCGAGTACGGCAATCAGGTTGTTCGCGGCGGTTCGCGCCATCAGTTCGCGGGCCTCGACGGTAGCCGAACCGATATGTGGCAGAGCCACGACATTCGGCATGGCAAGCAAGGGGGAATCAGTCGGTAGCGGCTCCTGCTCGAAT
Source organism: Azomonas macrocytogenes (assembly GCF_014191985.1). Classification (GTDB taxonomy): domain Bacteria; phylum Pseudomonadota; class Gammaproteobacteria; order Pseudomonadales; family Pseudomonadaceae; genus Azomonas; species Azomonas macrocytogenes. The sequence goes on along the minus strand of NZ_JACHXI010000013.1, from coordinate 18,350 downwards.
ACATCGAGACCAGCGCCGTGTAGCTGCCCGGCTCGGAGTGCTTCGATCAAGGCAGCCTCGTCGACCACCGGCCCCCTGGCGATATTGATGAAGAGGGTGTCCGGACGCATCAGGGCAAACTCCCGGGCGCCGATCAGATGGCGAGTCTGCTCCGACAAGGGTACGCAGACGCAAATGAAATCCGCCTCGCCGAGCAACTCGTCCATTTCCAGCCGTTTGGCGCCGAATTCGGCTTCATATTGCGGCTTGTCGCTGTTGCCACAATAGAGAATCGACATTTCGAAACCGAAATGCGCACGCCGCGCCAGGGCTGCCCCGATACGTCCGAGGCCGATGATGCCCAGGCGCTTGCCATGCACATCGACACCGAAATGGGCAGCGCCGATGCTGGCAGTCCATTGTCCGGTCTTTATATGCTCGGCCAGTTCGACCGCGCGGCGCGCGGTCATCATCAGCAGCATGAAGCCAGTATCGGCAGTGGTCTCGGTCACCGCATCCGGCGTATTGGTGAGCTGGATGCCCCGTGACTGCAGGTATTCCAGATCATAGTTGTCGTAGCCGGCAGAGATACTGGAAATCACTTTCAGCCTGGGCGCGTGCTTGAGAATCTCCTCGCCCAGCTTCAGGTTGGCGCCGAGCATGCCATCGGCTTCAGCCAGCGCCGCCATGAAAGCCTCACGGTCGTTCCCCAGCGGGTCGAGAAACACACTCAGGTTGTAACGCTCGCGCAGATCCTCCATCACCGCCTCGGACGAGGCTCGGCTGAATATCACCACGTTCTTTTTCATGACATATCCTTTCAGTTGTAGCGGCCTTGCGACCACCTAATCAGCAACTATCTGTCTTTAGCTTAAAAGCATTTTGCAACAACCAAAATGCTCAAGGTGGCCAGTCTGCAGCCTGCTGCCGGAAGGAACTGGGTATTTGTTTGAATCGCCAAGGTCTTCCACCTTACCGAGGAAGGGATCGACAATACCATCAAGCAGGAACAACGCCACCGGTACTGGCTGCAACAGTGTGGCAATTACTGCCTTGGCGGATAAATGCTGCAGTATTTTCAAGATCCGCTCGGATAATCATTCCCGTTACGCAGAAAATCGACAGGCGAAAACTGTCCATGATGAATTTTCAACGGTTATTGCAAGTCGCTTTATAAATGTTTTCTACGTCGACGAAAAAAATGGAGACTGCCGCACTACTTCTTCGAAGCATCTGTCTGGATGCAGTGCTTGATCGAAGACCCTGTTCGCCACCAGAGGAAGACCCATGCAGACACGCCGACAATTCATCAAAAGCTCGACCACGCTCGCGGCCATGGCAACCCTGGCCCCATGGCTGCCAGCGTCAGTTCTGGCTGCCGAAGGGCTGATCAAGCGCAAGATTCCGTCCAGCGGCGAAGAATTGCCGGTGATCGGCCTGGGCACGTCACGCACGTTCGATGTCGCTGCCGCAGACAATACGGCAATGGCGCCTCTGGAAGCGGTATTGCAGACCTTCGTCGAGGGTGGCGCCACCCTGATCGATACCGCGCCGAGCTATGGCCGCGCCGAACAGATCACGGGTGAACTGATCCATCGGCTTGGAGCCCGGGACAAACTGTTTCTGGCGACCAAGGTTTCTTCGGTCGGCCGCGATGCCGGGCGCAAGCAGATCCAGGCCAGTTTCAAAGCCCTGCAGACCGAGCGTATCGACCTGATCCAAGTGCACAACCTGCTCGATACCCGGACCCAGTTGGCTCTGCTGCGCGAAATGAAGGAGATGGGCAAGGTACGCTACATCGGCATCACCCACTACGTGGAGTCCTCCCATGACGATTTGCTGGAAGTGCTGCAAAAGGAAAAGGTCGACTTCGTCCAATTCAATTACTCGGTCGGCGCACGCAATGCCGAGAACCGCTTGCTGCCCTACTGCGCCGACCATGGCATCGCCACATTGGTCAACCGGGCCTACATGCAGGGCAATCTGCTGACCAACGTCAAGGACAAGCCGCTGCCACCCTTGGCCAAAGAACTTCAGGCAACCTCCTGGGCTCAATTACTGCTCAAATTCGTGATCGCCAATCCGGCAGTGACCACGGTAATTCCGGCCACCGCCAATCCGCGCTATATGGCCGATAACCTGCTCGCCGGACGTGGTCCGCTACCGGATGCCGAACAGCGTGAGCAGATCGTCAAGCTGTTCAGTTGATCCAGAGAGAGCGGCGACCACGCATGTCATGCCTTGCCAAGAGGAGTTCGCATGTCTTCGACCCAGCAACCATTGCCCAGGCGCCTGGCTAACCTGATCAATGCCGAACCTGGCGAGCTGCTGGCAACATGGTCCGGTTTTGCGCTGTTCTTCTGCCTGTTCGCTGGCTATTTCATGCTGCGGCCGATTCGCGAATCCATGGGCATCATGGGGGGCGTGGAAAACCTGCAATGGCTGTTTACTGCCACCTTCGTGGTGATGCTGCTGGCCGTGCCGCTGTTCGCCTGGCTCAACTCCAGCGTACCGCGAACCTATTTCATCGATTGGGTGTATGGCTTTTTCTGTCTCAACCTGCTGCTGTTCGCCAGCTTTTTCGGCAACTTTGGCGAAAGCGTCTGGCTGGCCCGGGTGTTCTACGTCTGGATTTCGGTCTACAACCTGTTCGTCGTCTCGGTGGCCTGGAGCCTCATGGCCGATGTATTCGATGCACCGCAGGCCAAGCGCCTGTTCGCCTTCATCGCTGCCGGCGCCAGTGTCGGCGGCTTGACCGGGCCGGCCTTGAGCACTCTATTGGTGGAAGCAGTCGGGCAATCCGGCCTGATGGTGATCTCCGCCGTCCTACTGGCGGTGGCGATTGCGATCAAGCATTACCTGATGCACTGGCGCGATATCCAGGGGGCCGGTCGCCCTGGCGCTGCGCATTCCGAAAATCCGCGTAGCCCGGTCCCGGGCAATCCGTTCAGTGGCCTGACCCGCGTGCTGCGTTCGCCTTATCTGATCGGCGTCGGGGTTTTCGTGATCCTGCTGGCGACAGTCAGCACTTTCCTCTATTTCGAGCAGGCACGTCTGGTGTCGGAGCTGTTTCCAGACCGTAACCAGCAGGTTCGCGTGTTTGGCCTGATCGATTTCGTGGTGCAGGCCGGCGCGCTGCTCTCACAGATATTCATTACCGGCCGCATTGCCCAGCGTCTGGGGGTACACGTATTACTGGCCTGCGTACCTGCGTTGATGTGCCTGGGTTTCCTGGCCCTCGCGCTGCTCCCGACCTTCAGTGTACTGGCGGCGCTCATGATCGTCCGGCGTATCGGCGAATACGCCTTTGTGCGTCCAGGCCGGGAAATGCTGTTCGCTCCCCTGGATGCGGAAACCAAATACAAGGCGAAGAATTTCATCGATACGGTGATCTACCGCGCTGGCGATGCCATCAGCGGCTGGGCCAAGAACCTGCTGGACATGCTGGGCCAGGGGGCCTGGCTGGCGGCACTGGTCGGTGCCGCCTGTGCCGCTGTCTGGGGGCTGCTGGGCTGGTATCTGGGCAGCCGTACCGATCAAGCTCCGCTTGCAACAGAAGCTGGCGAGCCCAAAGAAGCCGCTCGCGCCAGTTAATCACCCCTTGTCCGCAGCGGGTATTGCCATGCCACATCAGGCGTCATGACCGGCATTCGACTATTGACGAACAGCACGGAACGCCCTCGATTTGTAGGCTGTCAGCTGTAATCGAAGCATTTCAGCATTTCGGTTCACAGACACTCGATATTCTGGAGACGATTCACATGCACCCTGAATATACCGTCGAACAGTGGGAACAACTCTCACCCGCCTTGCGAAGCTTGCCCATCGGTACCGTCGAAGCGGCGTATGCCATTCTGGTCGAAGGTCGCCGGCCGCTCGAACTGGTTGACGATTTCGGACCATCCTTGCAAGCCGTCCAGGCAGCGGCAAAGCAGGTACGCGAAATCTTCAATGAAAATCGAAGCGAGGGGCAAAGCCTGGTGCCGGTCATGGTATGGCTGCCGCCGGAGCTGGCAGAGCAGATCAAATCGATGGCCGAGCCCTATGAAGCCCTGCTTCTGGGAAAACAACAGGCAGCAGCGGCAATCCACGGCTGAGATATCCGCAAAAATCGCCCTGATCAATAGTGTGACCGGGGCTTTGGCGAGACATTTTTGCCAGGGCAGTCAATACCGATGATCCGCCCCATGGCTGGCATAAAGTAGAAAAGAGCAAACTCATTTGTTCCAGTATAGAAACCACAACAATACGAGTTTGCGCCTTTCCATCGACTCGCCTCAGGCGAGGAAAGACATCAACGCCGCGCCCCTGGGATAGATAACTACCCCGTCACTTGGCTTTATCAACTTCATCGTGGGGATGCAGATGAGGGTGATGAGCAGCCTCATGCAACACATAGGAATGGCGATGCACCGTCCCGTCCACGCGCACGTACTCATAGTCACGTTCGGGGTCTGGTCGCTTCACGGTATTGGCGGCAGAGGATGTAGCGCTGCAATTACAGTTCTCGCACATGGTCGTTTACTCCTTTACAAGCTCGCGTGTTTCGGCCAACCGCTCGATGGCCCCGGCAATGGAGGCGACCTCCCGGGCCAGTTCGGCTGACAGGTCATACAAAGGCTCACCGGAACGGTCGGCCGTCACGGCTGCCGGTGACAGCTCCAGGCATCCCGCCAGCGGGATATTTCCAGAGGCGTCCTGAAAGAAGGCCCGATCTTCGGGGCCGGCCAGCTTGTTGCCGACCAGCATGAGCTTGTCGATGCCGATATCACGGGCCAGGACCTGTACTTGCCGGACGGTGCGCATGCTGCGATTGGTTGGCTCGGCGACCGCCAGCATGACATCCACAGCTTCAGCCGTCCCCCGTCCAAGATGCTCGACGCCAGCATAGAGGTCGAGCAGAACCACCTCGTCGCGGTCCAGCAGGACATGCCGGACCAGTTGCTTCAGCAAGGTACTGGCCGGACAGATACAGCCCGACCCGCCTTTTTGCACGGCCCCCAACAGCAATAAGCGGATATTTCCCAGACTGGCGGAGAAGCGATCGGGAATGTCGGCAACCTTGGGATTCAGCTTGAACATCCCGCCGCCACCGGAGCGCGGATCGCTTCCGGTACGTTCGGCGATCAGATCCGTCATTTCAGAGATCGGCGAGAGGTCGTACAGCGCGGAATCGGCGAAGCCCAGGGCCGGCCCGAGGCAAGGCGACGGATCGGCATCGATAGCCAGGACCCGGCGGCCTTGCCTGGCGTAATGGTGGGCGAGCAAGCCGGTCAGCGTCGTCTTGCCGACGCCGCCCTTGCCGCTGATGGCGATTTTCAGGCCCATTTGACTGCCCTCGATGGTTGCATAAAGTGAGCATAACTAAAGCCGGGATGAGCCAGTGCCTCACCGAATCGCTCGGCAGCGATGCCTTTTTTCATCATTTCATGCAGCACGCCGGTGCCATTGATTTCACCAATCAACTGGCCACCGATCACTCGTCCCTCTTGCAACAGAACCTTGCGTACCGCGCCGTTACCATCTTGCCAGCGCAAGCAGTCTTCAGCCGTCTGCGTCCCGAACGAAGCGATTGGCGTATCGAAGACTCGTACCACATTGACCGCTTCCAGCCCCGGGTGACGTGTGGCGATCCCTAGCATGTTCCACGCCGCAATTCGGCCAGTGGATACCGCATTCGGCCAGATGGGCAAGACCCGGTATTTTTCCGGCACGTCGGGGCGCTCGATGATATCGCCAGCAGCGAAAACACCATCGACATTGGTTTGCATGTGGTCATTGACCAGAATGCCCCGATTGCTGGCGATGCCGCTGCCTTCAAGGATTGAAAGATCCGCCCTGACGCCAGCGGCGCAGATGACCAGTTCGCAAGGAATTTCACAGCCACCCGCCATGACGGCCCGCACACCGTTTTCATTTTCGAGAATCCGTTCAGCACCGCAACCGGTATGAACCTGCACACCGTGCGCAGTGAGGCGTTGCTGGACGATGGCCGCCATTTCACGGTCCAGCATGGCTGGCAGAACCTGCGCCTGAGCTTCCAGCAATGTAACGTCAAGCCCTTGCCGGATCAGCGCCTGAACAGCTTCCAGCCCAATGAAACCGGAACCGATCACCACCGCGCGCCGAGCGGTCTTGATGCGCTCCAGAATGCCTTCGGCATCATCCAGGGTTTTCAGTTCGAAAACGCCTTTGGCGGTGGCAAGGCCGGGAATCGGTGGAACGAATGCCTTGGAGCCAGAAGCAATCAGTAACTGGTCATATGCGACGGCTTCATTTCCTGCCAGCCATACCTGTCGGGTTTGTGGCTCTATGCGTATGACCGGACGACCGTAGCGAATATCGATCCCGCTGCGGCTGTAGAAAGCCGGATCACGCAGAAAGAGATGATCCTTCGGTACGCTACCTTCCACATATTCGGCGAGAGGACAGGGTGAATAAAATGGCACGCTCTCCCTGGAGAGCATGACGATCTCGCAGCTCCTGTCCTGCCCGCGAATAGTCTCGGCAGCGGCTATTGCCGCCGGGCCGTTGCCAATGATGACAATCTTCATATGCCGAGCGCCGCACGCTTTTCGCCGATATGCGCCACCATCCAGTCTGCTGCGGCCTTGGGCTGCAGCTCGACCCGGACCACCGCGCCGAGCAGATCCTGCAAATCCTCGGTGAGCAGCTTGGTGACCATTGGCCCGCCCAGCACTTTTGGCGCCGGCGCGATGTGACAGGAAACCCCCATTGCCAGGAACGAACCGCCGATGGAAACCGCTTTTTCCTGCACTAACTCAGGTGCCGACCCCACGGCGGGAAGCTGGCCGACCTTGACGCCCAGTCGCTCGGCCAGCACGACCATCAGATCGACGATACGCGAGTTATCGACACAAGCCCCCATGTGCCACACCGGTGGCAGCGGGCCGCCGAGTCCGGCTGCCTCGCCCAGAATCTCAAGCACGCTTCTGAGGCCCTCGCCGCAATAGCGGTAGGTCGCCTCACTGGTCATCAGCCCATCCTGAGCGCAGATATGCGCAGTGCAACCGGTAGTCAGCACCAGAACGTTCTGCCGCAAGAGATGCTTGACCATCTCCTCGGTCATGGCGTTGTCGCGGAATTTGATGCTGGAACAGCCGACCACCCCGACGAAGCCGAAGATATTGCCATTGGCCACCTGATCGAGCACCGGCTTCAGCGGGTCTTCGGCATCCAGCCGGGACAACAAATCGATGATGGCTTCGACTGACAGGCCAGCGACCGCAGTACTTTTGAGCTGGGGAATATCTACCGGTTTGCCACGCCGGCGGCGGAAGGCTTCGATGGCGGTCTGGACGATCTCACGAGCGCTTTCGTCGGCATGGTGTGGCTCGAATGGAATATGCCGGGCATCGGGAATCCGGACCATGGCATCGGTAGTGATGAACGCCGTATCAAAGCACTTGGCCACCTGCGCCAGTTGCGGCCAGATACACTGGATATCCACCACCATGGCATCGACAGCGCCGGTGGCGAGAATCAGCTCGGTTTGCGAGTTGTGCGCCGCCAATTTGACGCCGTGGCGCATGCTCAATTCATTGCCGGTGCAGCACACGCCGACCACATTGATTCCGTCGGAACCGGCGGCCAGCGCCTCGCCTTCCAGCTTTTCGGCCCATTCGAGAATCTTTTCCGATAGCACCGGGTTATGCCCATGGGCCGCAATATTGACGCTGTTTTCCTCCAGTACGCCAACGGCCGCTTCGGTCACCGCGATTTCCGGCACGCCGAACAGGATGTCCTGCAGATCGACGCACAGGGCCAGGCCGGTCCAACCGTCGATCAGGCTCATTTTCAGCACCCGCATCATCAGCGATAACGGATCGGCGTCGTTACCCATGGAAGAGGCATGCATCGCCGTTTCGATTTCGTTATGCGGATTGGAATACATCAGCCCCAACTTGCTCCAGAGTGCCTGCTCGGCCACTGGAGCGCGTTTGCTGAGCCAATTGTTGGGCTGTTCATCGTCCTGGCGGCCAAAATCTTCCAGAGCGATATTCACCAGATCGCGGCAGATGTCATTCACCTCCCGGCCTTCGGTTGGAACATCGAAGGTTTTGGCCAGCGACATTACCTTGGACACCCCCTTGATCTGATAAGGCGCCTTGCCTTTCAGGGTGTCACGCAGCGTCAACAGCACATGGCGAGCATGGCCGACATGCGAGGCGGTGCCGCCTACGGTATCGCGCAACAGGTTACGGGCTACCATGGCGTCGGGAGTCAGACCACACACGCCGGTTTTCGGGCCATTGCCGAACGGATCGATACGGCACGGCCCCATATAGCAAATTCGGCAACAGGTCCCCAACTCCCCAAACCCACACTGCGGACTCATGACTTCCAGGCGGTCGCGAGCGGTGGCCAGTCCTTTATCGGCGGAAACCTGAAGAAGAGCCGTTTCGATAACAGGCAGGATAGTAGCGTCCATATCAGTTGGCCCCTTTCAAGGATCGTAGGATGTCCATGCCGTTGAGCTTGGTCGTCGATTCACCGCAAACAGCAGCATGAGCCGTTGCTTGCCGACGCTGCGCCGCGAATTCTTCTGGCGTCAGGAACAAGAGCGCGCCAGTCGGACAGGCCGATACGCACGCAGGTGCCTCGCCCTTGGCCGTACGCTCAGGGCAACGGTCGCATTTCAAGGCTTTTTTGTTGACCGGATCGGCAGTCACCCCGCCAAACGGACAGACGACGACGCACATCCAGCAACCGATGCAACGATCGTGATCGGAAAAGACCGCGTCGGTATTGCCATCGCGCTGCATCGCGCCAGTCGGGCAGGCAGTGATGCAGGAGGCATCGCTGCAATGCTGGCAGCGGGATGGATAGCTGTAGGCGCCGACGCCTTCCACGGTGATCCGTCGCTGTGGAAGCGGCGTCTCCAGAATGGCTCCCGCCAGGGTTTTCGAGCAGGAATGTTCGACCGCGCAGGCGATTTCGCAGGATTTGCAGGCGACACAATTCTCGACCACGGTGAAGATGGTTTTAGACACAGTCTTCTCCATTCATACTTGACTCACCTTTGCCCACCCGGTTTCGCGGTAACAACGAAAGCTCGGCGCAACATCTTTACGCATCGGCAGCTTTCTCGCAGATGCGGCTCATCACGTCTTCTCAAGCGTGTGTCCGGATCATCACTCGTACGCCACTGGCAGCAAGGGCAGGCAGGGCCGTTTCATATAAGTTTCCAGAATGCAGGTCGATACCTTCTCATAGAGAGGGGACTCTCCTTTCCAAGGTGGGTTGAAAGGAACCATATCGAAGCCAGCCAGCCTCTGTCTGTCAGTTGGCCGACACTCACATGCAGATCAAGATAAATAGCACTGATGCTCAGGAGTGCGCTGCATCGCGTTGATTGTTTCGAAGTGCGGCACTGGCCGCTATCAGGCGAGAGTCTCTCACCACCGGTCTACCAGGATGAAGGAAAAACCGTGAGCTGAACGGGATAAGCAAGTCAAGTAACTTATTCCCGACCTGGCTATGAGCTTGCGGCTTGGACACACACGATTCGACTATCGGCCATAGCGGCACTACCGCACCGAAACGCGCACTTGCACGCAGCCGACTTTAAATAGGAAAGGCATTTCAGCATAGCCACGCCAGCGCTCAGCCTGGGCAGCGCTGGCTCCTGACAGGTTGGCTGCATTCCCCGGGAAAATGCGATGAACCCAAAAGAAGCTTGGCTATTCCAAATGCACGACGAATAACGCCAGCCTGCGCCAAACGAAACTCCGCCGCGCGTAGCAAAACCTCAACAGGTGCTAAAACGGTATATCGTCATCAAAATTATCGTAGTCCGGAGCCGGCTGCTGCGCGGCCGGTGCGGGTGCTTGCTGGTGAGGTACAGCGGCTTGCTGTCTAGGTGTGGCGGCAGCCTGCTGTTGCGGGTCTCGCTGCGGGCGCGGCTGAGCCGGAGGTGGTTGACGCATGCCAGCATCGTCGCCGTTATTACGGCTGCCCAAAAGCTGCATGCTACCGCCCAGATCCACGACGATTTCAGTAGTGTAGCGGTCCTGCCCACTCTGGTCCTGCCATTTGCGCGTCTGGAGCCGGCCCTCGACATAGACCTGCGAACCTTTACGCAGATACTCGCCGGCAATCTCGGCAACCTTGCCGAAAAACACTACACGATGCCATTCCGTACGCTCCTGCAACTGCCCGGTCTGTTTGTCTTTCCAGCTATCGGAGGTCGCCAGTGTGATGTTGGTTACCGCATTGCCGTTAGGCAGGTAGCGGGTTTCCGGATCACCGCCGACATTGCCGACCAGAATGACCTTGTTCACCCCTCTAGCCATGGGTAACTCCTTTAATTGATTCGTTCGGGATGGCCTGGAATTCTACCTCAGGCCAGCCGCCGGCCAAGAAAAAATTCCTGATGCAGCGAGAATCATCACAGTGATGGTCGCTCCTGCAGCCTCATCGATCCGTCATTCAGGAAACGAACACAGCCTCATTCACCGACTTGCCTTTTTCAGCTTCAACCGCTTGATGAATCGTGAAAGATTGCAGATCACGCAGGAAATCGTCTCGCCAGGTATCAAGATCTGCCGCGCGAATCGCTTGCATCATATGTTCGTAGCGGTCCTTGCGCTCGGCCAGCGGCATGCGCAGGGCCCGATCCAGCGCCTCGGCCATGCCGATACAATCGTAGGGATTGACGATCAGGGCCGAGCTCAATTCCTGCGCCGCCCCGGCAAAACGCGACAGAATGAGGACGCCTGGATCATCCGGATTCTGCGCGGCGACGTATTCCTTGGCGACCAGGTTCATGCCATCGCGCAGTGGTGTGACGAAGCCAACTTCAGCCCGGCTGAACAACCCCATCAATACCCGACGATCATGGCTCTTGTTGAGATAGTGCAATGGAGTCCAGTCCAGATCGGACAAACGGCCATTGATATGGCCGGCCTCGCTTTCCAGTTGCCGGCGGATGGTCTGATAGGTTTTCACATCCGAACGCGAAGTTGGTGCAATCTGAATGAACTCGACCTTGCGGCGATGTTCGGGAAAATTCTCCAGAAAAGCAGCATAAGCACGGAATCGCTCAACCAGACCCTTGGAGTAATCCAGTCGATCGACGCTAACAATGGTCTTGCGGCGACGGCCATCGCTGTTATATCCGACCAGATGACGACGCTCCCGATAGGAGTTTGCCAACTGGCGGACATTGTCCGGTACGACGCCAATGGGATAGACCCCTGTATGAAAATTACGCCCGTAGGCTGTGAGGCTGCCATCCCGCTCGATTACACCGCGAACTTCACGAGTGATGTAGTCCTGGAAAGCCAGGCGGTCACACTCGGTCTGAAAGCCGACCAGGTCGTAATAGCAAAGCGTCTTGAGCAATTCGTTGTGCGGCGGGATAACCGTGATAATTCCCGGCGCAGGGAAAGGGATGTGTAGAAAGAAGCCGATCCGATTGCGAATACCGCTCATGCGGCAGGCTTCGGCAAAAGGAATGAGATGATAGTCATGAATCCAGATGGTGTCGTCAGGCCGCAGCAGCGGTTTGAGTTTTTCCACCATCATGGCGTTGACACGACGATAACCTTCGTATTCCTCTCGGTTATAACGAGCCAGATCGACGCGATAGTGAAAGATCGGCCACAGTGTCGCGTTGGAAAACCCTCGGTAATACTGGTCGTAATCAGTCTTGTTCAGCGCCATTGTGACGTAATCGACATTGCCGACCGTCTCGGTACGCATCTGGGGGTTCTTGTTGACCTCTCCATTCCAGCCGAACCAAATACCTCCTGACTGGCGCAAGGCATCGTAAACACCGACAGCCAGGCCACCTGCCGCAATTTTGCCCTCTTTGATCGGGGCGACTCGGTTCGAAACTACCACTAGACGGCTCATGGCGATCCCCTTATTTCTTATAGGAAAAAGAAAGCGGCCTCTCATCGAGAAGCACAAGCAATCCGGTCAGCCATTTGGATACATCGGCCACCGAATCCAGTCGCTGACAAGCTTCGGTTTCTCCCGAACCGATTTTTATCGAAAGTCCACCACACTGGTTCACTACCTTGAAACCAGCCTCGTCGGTAAGATCGTCGCCAAGGAAGACCGGCTGCCGCCCAAGAAACGGCAGCTCCTGCATGAAAGCCTTGATTGCCTCGCCTTTACTGGCACCCCGGGGCTTCAATTCGTATACACACTTACCCGGCTGCAGCATCAGATGATCGGCATGGCGATTGACGAAATCTTCCGCCAGCGCTCGCAATGGCTCCTGCAAATCGGGCGCCTGCCGGTAGTGCAAGGCAAATGCCATACCTTTGTTTTCCAGATAGGCACCCGGATAGTTCCGACATGCCGCAATCAAGGCTTCCTGGATTTCCTGGAAAACCTGCGGATCGATGGCCAAGCGTGAAATCTGTCCGTCACCGTGGCGACGTTCTGCGCCATGTACCCCGGCAGCGGGTAGTTGCAAGGGCGCAAGCAAGCGGTCGATATCCTGCAATTGCCGTCCGGATACCACCGCAACGGGTATGCCTTCAGCCTGGAAGCGAGCCAAGGCCAGAAGCGTAGCGGAGGGGATGAAAACCTGTTCCGGTCGAGGCTGAAGTTCAGCCAGCGTTCCGTCCAGATCGAAGAAGAAACTACAGCGCTGCAGGTCCAGCGCATCTTTAGCGTCATGGTCTGTCATGCTCATCAGACTCATGCTCGCCCCTTTAGGTTCTCAACATTGCAATATTCCTACGCTTGTCTTACCACAAATAAATACTCGAATCATTCCGTCAGAACCGGGTCCACCATAGGGAGAAATCGAATCCCTGAAGCAGGAGAAGCCCTATGAACAAGGCCAAGCGCAAGTCACGCACTCCAGCAGAAATCGATAATATCGAAGACCGGATGGGCTCTGTCACACCGCTGAATTTCGACCAGGAAACAGACGAACGGCAGGAAAATGTCGGCGATGTGCATTCGAAAAACGAGCTGGATGATGATTTTCCGCCTGAACGTGTCCAGGAAGCAGGCAGGACATCCGGAGAAATGCCTGACGGCCATACCACCATGGATGATCTGACCCCAGAAACGCTTATCCAGGAGGATGGCGCACGCTCCCCGACCGAGCGAGGTCATGGCGGGCCTATGGATAAGGATCTGAGCATAACCTCGGCAGACCGCATCGGCGCCGGGGGCGGGCTGGATGAAGCAGAGCAGGCACAAGTGGACCCTCTTGACGGCAAGCCATGGCACACAAAGGGTGAGGATCCCTTATCGGATGAAGAGCTCGAAGGCGATGCTCCGCTGGATTCAGGCCGCTATAAAAAGCCTCGCCGGTAAACTTTTGGCAAACGAGATATCCAGTTGTCGGACTGGGCGGCTTCGCTGGCTGTTTTCATGGCGAACCAGCCCAACCGGCACGATTGAACCGCAAATTAATCGACCAGGGTACAGGCCATAACCAACGCATCTTCACGGCCGTCGGTAGCGGGATAGTAACCACGCCGACGACCGATTTCGTTGAATCCGTAACGCTCATATAGCCGGTAGGCAGAAGTATTGCCGGCACGTACTTCAAGAAAGCACTCCGTGGCCTGTCTCGCTTTTGCCCGAACCATCAGGTGCTCCAGCAAATGCAACCCCAGTCCCCTGCCCTGGTTTTGCGGCTTCACGGTTATATTGAGCAAATGCGCTTCGCCGGCAATCACCTGAATCACGCCATGGCCAACCTGCTGGGAACCTTCGAACATCAACCAGCATTCGTAGTTGTTCAGGCCATCCAGAAAAATACCGCGAGTCCAGGGATGGCTGAAAGCGGCATATTCGATTTTCAATACCGCATCCAGATCAGCTTCGATCATGGGACGAAAATGGATGGCTTCGCTCATGCTTCGCCCGTCCAGATCGGTATGTTGCGACACAAAGCTCGCCATAATTCGGCCTTGAGCACCGGCTTTTCCATCAATTCCTCCAAACCAGGAATAGCCAGGGCCATTCCGAGCAAATCCGTCTGGATTTCAATGCTGTTGCCGACTTCTATACTCACTCCACCAGCAAAGCGCCAGGCAGGTCGACCTACCAGCCACAAACAGGAGTAACCCATATTATCTCGCTCGGAAAGTATCACTCCCTGGACGTAATCGCGCGCATCTTCTGCCCCCTGGCCAAAATCGCCCCCTTGCCATAGCGGCCAGCGGATGGGCTCACCATCACCAATCAGTTGCGGTTTGTCCGGTAATCGAGCAGCACGCAGCAGATCCTTGAGCAAAAGATAGGCTGGATCACGATTCTGAAAAGATCCACCAGTAGGTAGTGTCACGGCCAGTAGGCAACTGCCGGCGCGCAGCAACTGTAAAGTGAAATGCGGCGTGGGCTCCACCGACTTCTGATCGATTCGCTTGACAGGTACCGGCACTGGGGACGCAGGTTTCCGAGCCAGCGGCCCAGGAGCCTCTTTTCGAACCATCTCGGTGACCAGACTCTTTGCGACGACGATCTGGCTCTTGCTTTCAGGAAGGGGCTCAGGCTCGGCAATTGCCCCCGGACGCAAGGGGGCAGCAAAAGGCAACTGCAGCCGGGAAACCCAGCTATCAACCTGCATGGCATTCAGATAAGCGCGCCGCCGTGCATCACTCATCATAAAAGAGGCCTGACTACTTTTTTTTGTCCAGGGCAATTTTCGGTGCCCACTCCAACCACTCGTCCTGTGGTGACTTGAAAAGAACGAAGGTTTGTCCGGGAAGTGCTGAACGTCCCATTTTTTCGCCAGCAGGAGTGGCAAAGGCAATTCCACCCTGCAGCAACGTTTCAAGGGATTCACTACGGATACGAGCACCTTTGAGCAAATCGAAATCCATGTCGAGACCGCTGCTTTCCCAAAAGCGGCTACCGGTATGAACCAGAGGCGAAAAGCGAGGCTCGATACGCACCTTGATCAAGACTCGATCAGCATTGGGACCCAACTCGTAATCGACCACACGCCCTACCACTATTTCCCGGTAAGTAACCGGATTACCTGGCTTTATCGAGCCAAGACGAGGAGCGCTGAGAACCAAAGATAATCCTTCGTCTGCCAGAGGAGCTTGCGGGCCTTCCAGACCAACGAAGCGCGTTTGTTTGGCCGCGCTCCCCTTTGCAGGCTGAACCTCGATATAAGGGCCAAATACCAGCGTATCCAGATTGGCTGTCTTCAACAGACCAAGCTCAGGCCTGATAACACGAAATATTGACCCTGCGCGAACTATCTGCTCTTGTGCCTCGGTAATCAGAGCCTTGAGGCGAACCGACTGCAAGTCCTCACTCAAGTCAACCGAGTCGATACGCCCGACTTCCAGTCCTCGATAGCGAATGGGCACTCCCGGATGCAAACCGTCGGCACGCTGGAGGCTGATCTCAATAGGTACTCCCTGCTTCAGGGCCCCATCACGATCCTTATACAACTGGAAGCGCTGGATCTTGCCAGTGACAGCAGCATTCCGGTCTGGTGTCTCGAAAGAGATACCGCCAAGCAAGATGCTTTGCAGAGACTCACTGCGCATCTGTATACCGGCAATGCTGGCATTTAACGCAATTCCGCTGGTATTCCAGAAACGACTGGAACTATTGACCAGTCCGACATAGGAAGGCTCGATATGGACACCGATAATGACACTCTTCTGATCACGCGAGAATTGATAGCTTTGTACGGAGCCAACTTTCACCTGCTTATAAAGAATCGGACTGCCTATATCGACTGATCCCAACGTATCGGCAAAAAGCACTAAATGCAGGCCAGGAGAACTGATATCCAGAGGAGGAGCTTTTGCCCTCGCCTGGAAAGAGCGTTTCGGTGCGGCGTCCTTTTCCCCAGGTCGAATGGATATGTAGTTACCTTTGACCAAGGCTTCCAGTCCCGTAATCCCCGCGAGAGAAATGGACGGTTTGACCAACCAGAACTCCGTACCCTCGACCAAATATGGCTCGATCAATGGGTCAAGGGAAAGCTCTGCTTCAGCACTTGCAAATCCCGACTCGACACTCAAATGCTTTAACACACCCACTCGCATGCCCTTGTACATTACTGGCGTATGCTCAGCCTCCAAGCCTTCATAATCCTCAAAAGTAACTTGCGCGCGAATACCGATCTGGGCGGCCTCGAAATTTTCATATAGACGAAAAGGCTGTAAAGGATCAACGGCCTCTTCATTTCCAGTGGTATTCGACGGGCTGGAAAAAGCAATTCCACCAGCAACAATGCTGGCAAGGCTTTCCGTATGGAGTTTCACGCCGGTCAGATTCGCTTCGACATTCACACCGCTAGCATTCCAGAAACGTGTATTTTTACGAACCAGCGACGTGTACTCCGGCTTGATAAAAACTTTTATCTCGACAGTACTTTGATCAGCAGCCAGTTGATAATTCTTCACTTGGCCAACCTCTATCTGACGATAGAACACTGGGCTTCCTCGGCTAATAGAGCCCAAAGTGTCAGCTTCGAGAGTCAAATGCAGCCCAAAACGGCTGTCAGGCATCGGTGGTTCTTCGGCCAATGCATAAAAACGCCGAGCCTTTTCTCCTTCGCCAATACTGACACCGATGTAATTTCCAGAAACCAACGTTTCCAGGCCACTTATCCCGGCCAGGGTAATGCTCGGCCTCACTAGCCAGAAACGCGTTCGCTCACGCAAATGGTCTTGGAATTCTTTTTTCATTTCCAACGTGACAACGACAACCTGGCGCGAGCCATCCTCCGTCAGACGAAGATTCTGCACTGTGCCAACCGACATACCTTTGTAGACAACCGCAGTTTTGCCGACTTCGATACCCTCTCCGCTTTCGAAGACGACATCCACTTCGATACCGCGTTGGTTATAAGCCTGCCAGGCCAGCCATGCGCCAATAGCTAGAGCCAGAAAAGGCAATATCCAGATCACGGACAAATTGGAAACCGGACGGACGCTCGCCTTCGGCAAATCACTCATGCTCTACTCCCGTATTGTCCCAAATAAGGCGAGGGTCAAAACTGAGGGCGGCAAGCATTGTCAGTACAACCACGCTAGCAAAAGCCAATGCCCCAAAACCTGCCTCGACATTGGCCAGACTTCCAAAATTGACGATTGCTACCAATACGGCAATGACAAAAATATCCAGCATCGACCAGCGACCGATCCATTCAATAAACCGAAACATGAAAACCCGTTGCCGAGCCGATAATTGCACATGCCGCTGCACTGAGAACAGTAGCAGGGCAATTCCGGCAAGCTTCAGAGTAGGGACGAGAATACTGGCAAGAAATACAACGATGGCGATGCCAAACATACCTTGTTTGGACAACATCACGATACCTGACAGGATGGTATCCGGACTGTGTTGCCCCAGGTTTCGAACTGTCATGATTGGCAACAGGTTCGCCGGAAAATACATGACCGTAGCCGCGATCAATAAGGCCCAAGTTCTTGCAAGACTGTTAGGGCGCCGAACAAAAACACGAGCGCCACAACGCTTACAGAACTGCTTGCGCTGTCCAGGTTGGATACGATCCAGCTTGTGGCATTCCGGGCATAACAGCAACCCTGCGTTGATGGCCCGCATTACGAAGATTCCGACAATGCCTGCCAGATTTGCTCTGGTGACATTATCAATTCCAGCAGGATCTGCACGACAAGCAAACCGATAAAACAGATCAGCCCGCTGCCAACCCCCAAATCAGCCATTCCAGCAAGCTTGACGATCGAAACGAGAATACCAAGCAAATAAACCTCCAGCATCCCCCACTCCTTCAAATGGTGATAGCTCCGATACCACCATAAGCCATAGCCTTTAAAATAACCGGTAAAAATCGTCAGAAGGACTGCAAGCTGACACAGCAACTTGAGAAGAGGAACAGCCATACTGCATAGAAAGACAATAAGCGCCAAGCCAGCCATATCACTACGATAAAGACTCAGCACTCCACTCCATACCGTTTCATGACTGACTCGTCCAAGAAGATTCAAGTGCATGATTGGTAGAAAATTTGCAGGGACATAAAATAATAGTGCAGCAATAACAAGTGCCAGACTGCGCCCAACAACTTGATGATGCAGAGCATAAAGCTCATATCCGCAGCAAGGGCAGATGACTTTTTCGCCAACACTGATCGTAGGCTTCTCCATAAGCAAATCGCATTCTGGACATCCTATCAACTGGTCAAGCGACAACCCACCTGTCTTCGCTGAATCAGCAAGCTCTGCCATATCAGATCAATCGCTAATTTAAACGAAGCATATTAGATCAATCAGTAGCACATAGGAAAAGTGATTAGGCGGAGTTGTCGAGCGGCTGTTGTTCTGGAATCCAGACGAACGAACCCCCTGGCACGTGCGTACCAGGGGGTCGGGATAGGTGCTTGACGATGACCTACTCTCACATGGGGAAACCCCACA